>JAYOLL010000018.1:5918-11598 GCA_038120295.1 Rhodospirillales bacterium
GGCAGTTCCGGATGCTTCTTGAGGGCCATCTGAAGGATCGGATAAATAGTGCCTTCCTTCAGGTCCTTGCCCCTCATCTTCTTGACGCTGGTCCATGACCAGCCGCAGATACCGTCGACTTCGCCCCTGTCCAGCGCGAGGACCGTGACAGCAGTGCCTGGATAGCCAGTGATCAGCTTGAATTTCGCACCCATAAGGTTGGTGATGAAGTTGGCGAACTGATCGGCATCGGAGCTTGCCCCCTGACCGCCGACGACGACCTGCTTCTCCAGCGAGTTGGCGAAGTTCGCGACGCCCGACCTCTTGTGGATCATGCAGGCGCTGACTTCGTTATTCATGCTGCCCACCCAATGGAACTTGGTGGGGTCGAATTTCGCTCCCTTGCCGCCAAGCATTTCGTGCGTGGGAATGCCGCGCGCAACCATGCCCATGACGCTGCCGTCCATCGGCCCCTTATTGTAAAGGATATTGGACAGCTTGATCGTAGCGCTGCCGGTCCGGTTTTTTACGATGACGGTAGGCTTACCCGGAATGTGGTCGCCGATATAGCGCGACAACAGACGTGCATAGGTATCGTATCCGCCGCCGGCGGCGAAGCCGACATGGATCTCGAAAGACCGACCGCTGTAGAATTCGGAGACCGCGTCGGCGCTGGCCGGAGCGGTCGAGGTAGCAACAATGCCGGCAACAGCCATGCCGGCAAGTCTTGTATATGGGCGCATTTCTATTCCTTTCGCCATTTCAGTCTGTCGAGGTCCGACAGACCCGGATTGTAATTGCTTGCAGCGTGTCCTCAAAGACCAACAAATATCGTCGGCATGTCGGTCAGGGATGGACGTCCTCGGTAAACCAGTCGGTTGGCAGTTCGTTGCCCAGTCCCTTTTCCTTCGCCTTGCGGTAGGCCACGCCTGCCGCGGCAGCGAACTGTAGGCCGAGTCCCATGTCATTGACAAAGCATGTGATCTCGTCGTCGTTTGTGCGGCCGATTGCCTCGCCCGCGATCATTTCCGGCAGCTTGGGGCAGGACTCGAAATCGAACTTTTCATGGACGGCCCAGCCGGTTCCGGTCCGGCGGTCGGGCGGGTTGACGCCGGCGCCGCGCACGGTATCCGGCTGACGCTGGCCATAGTTGAGACCGACGCGGTCGGCCTTCCTGAGCGCCGGTTCCTCGATTTCCGGCATCTTGATCGAACTGACATGCAGCCCGGTCCGGATCCATCGTTCGAAGAAGATCGCCTCGATGCTGTTGGAGGCGCACATGACGATATCGACGTCGGTGACGCAATGTTCGACGGACCCGACAGGCGCGACCTCGCAGTCGAGCAGGTCGTTCATCTCCTGGGCAAAGGCGACGCGGTTGCCCTGGTTCGGGCTGAAGACCTTGATTTCCTCGATGTCGCGGACGGCGCAGGCGGCCTGCAACTGCGTAACCGCCTGCCAGCCGGAGCCGAGAATGCCGATCGATTTCGCATTCTCCCGCGCCATGTACTTGACGCCCAGACCGTTGGTGGCGCCGACCCGCGTTCGCTGCACCACGCCGTCCGGCATGATGGCGAGCGGTTCGCCGTTTACAGTGCTGAACAGCAGCACCAGACCGACCCATCGGTCGTTGGGCGCCGCCGGAACCTTTACCCGTCGCAGGTTTCCATCGACCCGCGGCCAGGTGACGATATCCGAATTCAGCCGTACGGCGGCAACGCCCTGGTTCGGAATGACGCCGTCCATTGTCTTGAAACCGTAAATCGCGTCTTCGCGTTCGGTCAGGGTCAATGAATCCGAGCGGCGCCTCGTGACAGCAGTGCCCGCATGAAGATCACGATAGGCGTCCTCAAGGACATCCATGCAGTCGGTAATGGTCAGGACGCTGGCGACGTCGTCGTTGGAAAGAATGAGTGTCATTTCTGCTTCCCGTTTTTGCAAAAAGAAAACGCCGGAATCCTGTCGGAAACCGGCGCCTCTTTCAAAATCTCTGCGAACCGGTCGGGATCAGCGGAATCCGTGCTTTTCGAGCAGGGCGATCGGATCCTCGTTCGCATCGTAGCCGTCATACGGTTCGAGCTGCTCGTACCAGGCGGCACCCATGGCTTTCAGGATGCGGTTGTGGATGACGATAATGCGGGCGGGATTGTCGTCGCTTTTATTGAAGTGCTTGTGCTCGACGTAGGGCGGGATATAGACGAAATCGCCTTTCTTCCATTCGAACTTTTTGGGTTCTTCTTCCCACGACCAGGAAAATTTCACGTCGACGGCGAAATTGACGTCCCAGTGCAGATCGTACCCTTCGCCCTCGGCCACAAAAAAGACTTCCTCGGCAAGGTGACGGTGCTTGCCTGACGCCATGCCGGGGGGCAGGAACTGCATGTAGATGTCTACGCAGTTCTCAACCGTGTTCATTTTCTCATGGATCAAGTGTTTGAGAAGGCCGTGCGGCGAATTCTCGAACGGCATGTCCTTGGCCTTCACGACCTTCAGCCGCTTGCTGTAGTACTCTTCAACATAGGCCGCAGTCTCTGCCAGATTTTCCTGGTAGAAGCTGCAGACATTGTCGCCCTGGGCGATGATATCGCGTTCGTCCAACGAATTTTCTCCCTGACTTGCCGACGCGCGTAGCGTGACGGGTTAACTTGAAATACGGATTTCCCGAAGCGTTTAGTAGTCGCTCGGCGGCATATAGTCTTCCTGCCCCGGCGCGATGTCCGACGGCGGCATCTTCACGTTCTTCTGGAAGACCATGTGCATGAACAGGAACAGCGGCTTCGCCTTCATAACGAGCACGATGTATTCCTCGTCCTTGCTGGTGTTGAAATGCTGATGAACGCAGCCGTTTTCGACGATCATGACGTCGCCGGCTTCTGAATCGATGCGCTCCCCGTCATGCACGTCATATCCTTCGCCGCGGAGAATGTAGAAAACGGCGCTGTTCATATGGCCGTGTTTCTGGCCGTACCCGCCTGGGGCGAAAGAACCGAGATGAGTCTCGATCGACTGGGCGATCTCCATCCGCTGCGGGTTGACCATCGGTTTGTCGTAGAACTGGGGACCGCCGTTCCATTTGAAGTCATGCACGCTGTAGACGCGCTCTTTTTCGTACAGGCCCTGCTGCATCTCACCGTAGGTGCCTTCCAGCGCCCGGACGAAAGTCCGCTTCTTGACCCAGCGATCCCAGACGACTTCTGGCTGATTATGTCCAAGACCGGCATCGGCGGTCGTTGTTTCCCTGCTACCTTCGGCCATTCTTCGTTCCTTTAAACTGCTTCGGGGGTATCCGGAATCGTTACGGGAGAACAGCGGGAAAAGGGCTTTCGGACCGGTCCTTGCGCTCGCCGTTCAATAGGGTTGGTATAGAATCGCACGGTCGAACTGTCAAGAAACCGTAATTTAACGAAAAAATTAAAAAACAGGAACAAATTATTGATTTACTTGCTGGATTAATTCTTTCTGGTGTGCTGAACCCTTTCAGGGGGCGATGGTTAGCCCGCGAACCTCCGGGCGGTTGATTCTCGGACGATGAGTTCCGGGCTGATACGAATGCGCCTCACGGGTGCGTCGGGGTTCTGAAGCCGGTCGATCAGCAGCCGCGCCGCTTCGGCGCCGCCTTCGTAATACGGAACCCTTATCGATGTGAGCGACGGCGTCATCATCGCCGCGTAAAGCGTGTCGCTATAGCCTGTCAGGGAAACGTCCTCGGGTACTGACAGGCCATGTTCCGCGAGGACGCCTATACAGCCCGCCGCCAGCGAATCGTGAGCGGTTACCAGGGCGCTGAACGATTTGCCGTTGAGAATAAGTTCGCGGCAGCAGCGCGCGCCTTCTTCCTCGGTATTCGAATCGGCGAAGGCGAACAGACGTTCGTCAATGACAATGTCATGCGCCTGTGCAGCGTCCTTGGTGCCGAAATAGCGGTCTCGACCGCTGGCGGAATCGAGTGGCCCCGCGATATAGGCGATGTCCCGGTGCCCGAGCGATATCAGGTGATCGATCATGAGCCGGGCGCCGAGGGAGTCGTCATAGGAAACGGCGGAAATCTCCGGGTCGTCCCACGTTCGGTGGATAAGGACCAGAGGAATTCCGTCTTCCTTACAGGCCATGAGGATCGCGACATGGGGCGATCCCGATGCCACGATGAGCCCATCGACGTGCTGATCCCGCATGTTTTCGACAATCCGGAGTTCCCGTTCCGCCTTGTGCTCGGAATTGGACAGAAACGGCATGTAACCGGCATCGATCAGAATGTCTTCGATGCCCTGGACGGTTTCCGGGAAGATCGGATTGACGATGTCGGGTACGACGACGCCGATACTGCCGGTTCTGTTCGTCTTCAGGCCATAGGCGAGGGGGTTCGGGCGGTAACCCAGCTCCTCTGCAACGGCGACGATCCGTTCCGCGATCTCGTCGGAGACCATTGTGCGTCGATTGGGATTCAGGACCCGCGACACGGTCGACGTATGAACGCCGACCAGCGTTGCGATATCCTTCAGCGTCACACGTCCCCGAGGTGAATTCATAGCCGTCCTGTCCCGTCAGAAGACGCGCGCTGTGGAGTGCCGCACGACAAGCGTCGGCTGGATGATCGCGCGTTCGATCTCCTTTTTCGGGTCAGTCAGCCTGTCGAGCATGATTTTAGCCATTTTCATGCCCATTTCCCGCTTCGGCAACTCGATCGTTGTAATCGGCGGCCTTAGCCACTGCGTGTGGCGAATGCCGTTATAGCCGGTAATCGACATATCCTTTGGGCACGACCGGCCCATTGCATACAGCTCTGCGATGGCTCCGATCGCATACTGATCGTTCGTGGTCAGAGTGCCTGTTATGTTTCCGGCATTTTCGATCAGAAACCGGCAGGCCTTTCGTCCCGCTTCGATGCTGAAATCGGCGCAGCAGGCGTTACGGTCGGGAAGCAGTTCGATTCCTTGTTCCGACAATGCCCCGACTGCCGCGCGATGACGGCTGGCCGATGTCGAAAGGTGCTGTGGACCTGAAATCAGGGCCAGTTCCCGATGTCCCAGTGCTCGCAGATGGGACACCATGGCTCGCATGCCATGATCGTCGTCGATTACGAGACCGGGAAGGTCGGATTCCCCAATTCCCCGGTCGGAAACGACCACAGGGATTCCGTTCTCCCGGCAGGTTTCGATAACAGGGTCGTTCCTGAGCGCCGTAATGATAATGATTCCGTCAATCTGGCGCTGTCTGAGGTGATCGACCAGCATCAGCTTTCGGTCGCGGTCGTTTCTGGTATTGGCGAGCACAGGCGTATAGCCGGCTTCGACAAGGATGGATTCGGCGCCGCGAACAATCTCCGGAAACATCGGGTTGGCCAGATCGGGCACGAAGATGCCTACAATGCCTGAACTCCGGGTTTTCAGGCTACGGGCAAGAGGATTGGGACGGTAACCCAGTTCCCGCGCGGTTTTCGTGACCTTTTCCACCACCTCCGGCGATACCATCGCCCGTGTAGCGGGATTGAGCACTCTCGATACCGTGGAGGGGGGTACGCCGACTCTCTCGGCGACATCCTTTAGCGTAACGCGTTCCGATACCATACACGTGGCCTAGAAGGAGCTTGAACGGATCACAACTAAATCTGGCACAGGCCCCTTCAGGAAACCTTTCTGAGGCTTGATGCCAAGCATTCCCGGGAGAACGTGTTGATGCATGAAATTGGCCTCGTTATGCTCCA
>JAYOLL010000018.1:11698-73606 GCA_038120295.1 Rhodospirillales bacterium
TCGGGAGGAATCGATGTTGCGCATGTTGATCGCCGGTGTGCTGGTCGTCTTCGCCTGTGTTAACTCTGCAGAGGCGGCGGGGGACGACAGAAGCGCGAGGGGAATAGTCGACCGGCTGCAGAACGGGATATTCGAAGTTCTTAAACATGCGAAGGAACTTGGTGTTGACGGTCGTTACGAACTGATCCTGCCGGTGCTTGAAAGAGATGCGCACATACCGTTGATGACGGCGACGGCATCTGGGCCGTACTGGCGAGAAGGCTCAAAGACGCAAAAGGAAAGGGCGATAAAGGCGTTCGCGGAAATGCATTCTGCGCTGCTTGCCGCTTTGTTCGATAGCTATAATGGCGAGACCTACAAGACCGTCAAGGTCAGGGAAACCGGGGGAAAAATCGTTCTGGTTGACTCCAACATCATCGACTCCGACGGCGAACCGACCCTGGTGACCTTCGCTACAGCTAAGATCAAAGGGCGCTGGTGGGTTATCGACGTTATCATTGCGGGCGGGATCAGCGAGGTGAAGGTCAAAAGGAACGAGTTCAACCGGTTGCTCGAAGAAGGCGGACTCGACAATCTCTCTGCGGCGCTCGAGAGGAAAAAGGATCGTTTGCTCTTTGGAGAGGAGAAGGCCGTTCGATAAGCCGAAAGAATGCTCCCTGTCGCCATTGCGCCATCTCGGGCGCTGCGGTAATTACGTCTGCATCGACAAGTCAAACAGCCCCCGCCAGATAGCGCGGGACCAGCCCGGAGGCATTAGATGAAGCCGCCCCCCTTTTCATATCACGACCCTGACAGCGTCGAAGCTGCCGTAGCGTTAATCGGATCGCTTGAAAACGCAAAGATCCTGGCGGGCGGACAGTCGCTCATGCCGATGCTCAACATGCGGTATGTGCTGCCGGATCATGTCATCGACCTCAACCGCATCGATGGGTTGAGCTATATCCGCGAAGCTGGCGATACGCTTGAAATTGGCGCCATGACGCGCCAGCGAGAGCTGGAATTCTCGGACGTCGTCCGGAATCGTTGCCCGGTGGTGCACGAAGCCCTCTTGCAGGTCGGGCATCGTCAGACGCGCAACCGGGGCACTATCGGTGGTTCGCTTTCGCATCTCGACCCGGCGGCGGAACTGCCCCTGATCTGTGCGGCGCACGATGCGGTTATTACGGTACAGGGGCCGAAGGGCGAGCGCGATATCCCGTTTTCGGAGTTTCCCGCCGGCTATATGACGCCATCGATTGAAATGGACGAACTCGTCACGGGTGTGAAATTACCGCTGTGGCCGGCAGGGCACGGCTACGGGTTCGAGGAATTCGCCCGACGGCACGGCGACTTCGCGATGAGCTCGGCCTGCGCGCTCCTCGAAACAGGGGGGGACGGCAAGATAACCCGTGCCTCCGTAACGGTAGGCGGCGTTGCCACCGCGCCAGTTCGTATGACGGAGATCGAACAGGGACTCGTCGGCGGTGACGGGTCCGAAGACCGGTTCCGCGAACTGTGCGAGGCTTGCCGGTCGATTGACGCCATAGGCGATGTCTATGCGTCGGCGGAGTATCGTCAGCATCTGGCGACAGTCATGAGCCGGCGAGCGCTGGTTAAGGCATATGCCCGGGCAACCGGCGCTGCGTGAGGAGAGTTCGATGGCGGAAACAAGAGAAATAACGGTTACCATCAACGGCAAGGCCTATACCGAAGAGGTCGAGGTCCGGTTCACGCTGGCTGATTTTATGCGCCAGCAGCTCGGCCTGACCGGTACGCATCTCGGGTGCGAACACGGGGTCTGCGGCGCCTGCACGATCCTGTTCGACGGGCAGAGCGCTCGGTCCTGCCTGATGCTGGCGGTTCAGGCCAACGGCCACGAGATCACGACCATCGAAGGCATCGCGCCGTCGGAAGACGAACTGCATCCGCTGCAGGAAGCCTTCCGGGACAATCATGGGCTCCAGTGCGGATTCTGTACACCGGGAATGCTGACGACGCTGCTCGAATTCCTGCGCGACAATCCGGACCCGACCGAAGAAGAGGTCCGCATCGCGATCAGCGGCAACCTGTGCCGTTGCACGGGATATCAGGGAATCGTCGCCGCGGCGCTCGATGCGGCTCAGCGTCTGCGCGAGGCGAATGGCGGCTGAACCTGTGCCGGCGGCGTCCGGCAGTGACGGTCATAAATCCTTTGGAGAGCGTGTTACGCGTCTTGAAGATCCGGCCCTGATTACCGGGCGCGGTCGCTTTGCCGACGATATCCGGCTGCCCGGCGCCGCCCACGCGGCCTTTGTCCGCAGTCCCCATGCGCATGCGTTAATACGATCCATCGAGAGTTCGGCGGCGCGCGCGATCGATGGCGTGGTCGCAATCTACACGCTGGACGATTTTGGGCCCTGTCTCGCGATGGAGCGTATGGCCGTCGGACTCCCGAGCCCGTCCTATCGGCAGGAACGCGACCGGCCGGTGCTGGCGGACGGCGAGGTCGTGCATGTCGGCGAGCCGGTCGCGATCGTCGTTGCCGAGAGTCGTTACATCGCCGAGGACGCGGCTGCGCTGGTTGACGTCGACTATGACCTGCTGCCTGCGATTGCCGATTGCCGCGAGTCTCTTAAGCCTGGGGCGGACCTCGTTCATCGCGATGCGCCGCATAACGAACTCGCTGCGTTCGATATGGGGTATGGCGACGTCGATAGCGTCTTCGCCTCTGCCCCTCATGTTTATTCGGAGTCCTTCTGGCAGCATCGGGGGGGCAGTCATTCAATCGAGGGAAGAGGCTGCGTTGCCGTATATGACGATGTCAGGGAGCAGCTGACGCTTCATTCATCGACCCAGGCGGCGCATTCCGCACGTGCGGTTCTGGTCGATCTGCTCGGTTGGGACGAAACCAGGATCCGGGTCATGACGCCGGATGTCGGCGGCGGTTTCGGGCCAAAGGTCGTCTTCTATCAGGAAGACATTTCCACCGCGCTCGCGTCCATATTAACCGGACGGCCCGTGCGTTGGGCCGAGGATCGGCGCGAGCATTTTATCGCCTCGACGCAGGAGCGCGATCAGTACTGGAACGTCGAAATCGCGGTCGACGATGACGGGCGTGTTCTGGGGTTGCGCGGATCGATGATCCACGATCACGGCGCCTATACCGCCCGGGGGATCAATCTCGCCTATAACTCGGCGCTGGTAGTGACGCTGCCCTATGAGATCCCGGCCTATCGGCTGGATGTGAAACTGGCGCTGACCAACAAGGTGCCGTCGACGCCGGTCCGCGGGGCGGGCCACCCGCAAGGCATTTTCGTGATGGAGCGGATGCTCGACCGGGCGGCGCGAGAACTCGGAATCGATCGTGCGGAAATTCGCCGCAGAAACCTCGTCCCATCGGAAAAGATGCCGTACGAGCGCCCGTTGAAATCGCGCGGCGACGCGCCTGTTGTTCTGGATTCCGGCGATTACCCGGGCTGCATGGAAGAAGCATTGCGGCGCGCCGGCTATGCCGGGTTTCGGGAAAGGCAGGCGCGTGCGCGGGAAGAAGGCCGTTATATCGGGATCGGTATTGCTAATTATGTAAAAGGCACAGGACGAGGGCCATTCGAGTCCGTGACGGTCAGGATTGGCACATCGGGCCAGATACTCGTTTACACCGGCGCGGCGGCGATGGGGCAGAGTACGAGGACCATGCTTTCGCAAATCGTCGCGAGCGAACTCGGCGGCGATATCGGACAGGTCGAGGTGGTCACGGGCGATACCGAAGGCGTTGCCATCGGCATTGGCGGTTCGGCAAGTCGCCAGACGGTGACTGCAGGATCGTCGGCGCTGATCGCGGCGACAGAAGTCCGGGAGAAACTTTTGATGCTGGCGGCAAATATGCTGGAAGCGTCTCCCGAAGACCTTGAAATTGTCGGCGGTGCCGTTCGGGTCAAAGGCGTGCCTGACTTGAAGGTCGGGCTGGGAGAACTGGCCAGTGCGACAGGCGGGACGCCCGGCTATTCGCTGCCTGGCGGAATCGAGCCGGGCATGGAAGCCACCGGAAACTTCATCATCGACGACCTGACATTCTGTAACGGTACGCAGGTCGTCGAGGTCGAGGTCGATATCGAGACCGGCCATGTCGCCTTCCTGAACTATGTCATCCGGCACGATGCGGGCGTCCAGATCAATCCGATGATCGTCGATGGCCAGGTGGTGGGCGGGGCGGCGCACGGCATTGGCAATGCGCTTTATGAATGGATGGGGTTCGATGAGAATGCCCAGCCGATCACAACGAATTTCGCCGAGTATCTGATGATTACGGCGCCGGAAATGCCGGCGTTCGACCTGTCCCATATGGAATCGCCTAGTCCGCTTAACCCGCTAGGCGTAAAGGGGGTAGGGGAGTGCGGCCTGGTGCCGGCGACGTCGGCGATCATCGCCGCCATCGAGGATGCCCTGGCGCCATTTGGCGCGAGCCTCGCTCATTCGCCGGTGACGCCCGCCGAGATCGTGGCGCTGGTTCGCGGGAACGAAAAGTAAAATCGATTGGATTTTAACTAAATATTCAGTCTGTCCCCCTACGGTTCACACTGGAATGCGAATCCAACCGAGGCTAGGGGACGTGAAACAGGCTTATCTCGATACCATCCTTCTCATCGAACGGCTCCATCGTCAGTTTATGGAAGTGGTCAAGGCCGAACTGGACCGGCTCGGCATTGAAGACATCAACAACGTGCAGAGTCTGATTCTCTCTCACATCGGCGAAGAGGAACTGACCGTCGGAGAACTCACCTACAGGGGGTATTACCAGGGCTCCAACGTGAGCTATAACATTAAAAAGATGGTCGAAAACGGGTACCTGATGCAGGAGAGGTCGACCCATGACCGCCGTACGGTCCGGGTACGCGTATCCGAAAAGGGCAAAACCATCTGCGATACGGTAACCGCCCTGTACGACCGGCATGTCGAACAGCTTTCAAACGGTCCGATTGACGAGGAGTCGATCGAAACGGTTAATGTAAATCTTCAGCGTCTCGAACGTTTCTGGGCGCACGACCTTGCCTACGGCCCGAGGCCGAGCACCGATATTGCAGGATCGGCTGCCTGATTCCTTATCGGTGTAGTCGCGTCAGGCGTTGCCGAACAGCTCAGGGGCGGTTGTTCCTTCTTTCAGCGATGCTTTCAGCTTCTTGAGCGCACGGCTCTCGATCTGACGGATTCGTTCCTTCGTAACGCCGAACTGTTCGCCGATTTCTGCGAGCGTTGACTTTTTTTCGCCCAGAAACCGTTTTCGGATAATTTCCTGCTCCCGACCTGTGAGGTTCTCGATCGCCTTGTGGAGCCAGCGGTTTCGAAACGCTCTGTCGTGGTTTTCGGTGACGGTTTCCTCGGGGGTGGGGCGTTCGTCCGGCAGGAGGTCCTGCAACGCATCTCCTCTTTCTTCTTCGCCAATGAAGGCGTTAAGCGACCGGTCCGGGGCCGAGAAATGGGCTTCCATACGCTCCACCGCGGGCAGAGGCACGTTCAACTCCCCGGCTATTATTCTGCGTTCGTCGTCGCTCATCGGGCCGACGAGGTCTGCGGCGATTTTGGCTCTCAGACGACGCAGGTTGAAGAACAGGCTTTTCTGGGCCGGGGTGGTGCCTATCCGGACAATCGAAGAATTCCTGATGATAAACTCCTGGACGGCCGCCAGGATCCACCAAGATGCGTAGGTCGAAAAGCGGACTTCACGGTCAGGGTCGAACCTGCGCGCTGCCTGTATAAGACCGACGGTTCCTTCCTGAATGAGGTCATTTAGCGGAAGCCCGTATCCTTTGAAACCGGAGGCGATCTTTACGGCGAGGCGGACATGGCTTTCGACGAGTTCATCGAGAGCGGATTCGTCTTCCCTGTCGCGCCACCTTTTGCCGAGTTCGACTTCATATTCCCGTTCCAGCATCGGAGCCCGCATTGCTGCGGCGATATAGCGTCTTTCAGCGGGGTCGTGGAGTGCGGTTGAGGCCTTGTTCATTGGGTGCCCCCTATTCATATCGAGTCGATATATTATCGTATCGATACCAAATTTCAACCCCTCTTTCATTTCCCTCTGGCCTTAAGGGAATTTTCTCGGTTACCACTGGTCATGGAATTGTCGGCAACCTAGGTTACGGCACGATGACAGAGACGCACGAAATCGCTGTTCTTTTGAACCGGATGAGCCGGATTGCTCACGCGGCCCAGTTTTCACACGGGCTCAACCCGGCGCAATGGGAAGCCTTGCGCTATATCGACCGTGCGAACAGATATTCCGCGTCTCCTTCCGCGCTTGCGGAATATGTCGGAGCGACAAAAGGGACTGTGTCGCAGACGCTGATATCCCTGGAAAGCAAAGGATATGTCACGCGCGTGCGGGATAATTGCGACCACCGCAAGGTGACACTCGTGCTGACCGAAGCCGGCGTCGCAATGCTGGGAAAGGACCCGCTGGATCAGTTCGTAAACGCAGCAGATTCCATTGGAGGACAGGACCGCGAAATGGTCGTATCCGCTCTGCGTTCGATGCTGAACGATTTGTGCTTACGGCAAGGTGCCCGAAATTTCGGCGTATGCGGGGATTGCTGTCATTTGCGGAAATCGTCGGAAGAAGGTTGCGGCGGTAATTGCGGTATCACGGGCGACAATCTGGTGTTCGAAGAACTCGACCGGTTATGCGCCAATTTCGAGCGCTCAGAGCTCCGCTAGGTCGATTCCCTGCTTATCTGATAAAATGAGTTGTTCTGCCAGCATCGGTGATCGACAAAATGGCAAGTCCACCCAGACGCCCGGATGACGACATCCTGATTGAAATGTTCCGGGTCGGAAATGCCGTCAAGGTGTCGGCTGTCGATCCCAAAACCGGGATTGAAGCCTCGATCGTAGGGTCCCCCTCCATGGGCGAAGAGACCCTGAAAAGGAATGCGGTCAACAAACTTATGTATGACATGCGCAAGCGCAGGGAGGGCAGGGACGCCTGACAGAGGCTGGTCACGGGGCCAGGCGACCAGGATCCCAGAGCGCGCATGGAGTATTTTCTACAACAACTGATCAACGGCGTGACGCTGGGCGCGATCTACGGCCTCATCGCAATCGGTTACACGATGGTTTACGGAATCATCGGCATGATCAATTTCGCCCATGGCGAAATTTTCATGATCGGCGCGTTTATCTCTCTGATCGCCTTTATCATTCTTGCGCCTGTCGGCGGCGCATCCGTGGTGCTGGCGATCCTGGTGGTTCTGCTGGTTTCGATTTTGCTGACTGCCGTTTATGGCTGGACTCTGGAGCGCATTGCCTATCGGCCTCTGCGCGGTTCGCAGCGCCTGGCAGCCCTGATCTCCGCCATCGGGATGTCGATTTTCCTGCAGAATTTCGTACAGCTCAGCCAGGGGGCGAGGGTCAAGAGCATCCAGCCCGTGGTAACCGGCCGGTTCAGCCTCTACGAAGGCGAGGGGTTCACGGTAACGCTCAGCTACATGCAGATCATGATCGTTCTGGCAACCGTTGCGACCATGGCTGTGTTCTGGCTGGTGATTGCGCGGACGTCGCTTGGCCGGGCCCAGCGCGCTTGTGAACAGGATCGCACGATGGCATCGCTGCTTGGCATCGATGTCGACCGGACGATCTCCATTACCTTTGTCCTGGGAGCGTCACTGGCTGCGGTCGCCGGTATGATGGTTACGCTCTATTACGGCGTTATTGATTTCTATGTCGGGTTTCTGGCCGGCATCAAGGCGTTCACGGCGGCGGTCCTGGGCGGCATCGGTTCGATTCCGGGCGCGATGCTCGGTGGGCTTCTGATCGGGCTGATCGAATCCTTCTGGTCCGGCTACTTCACCATCGAATACAAGGATGTCGCGGCCTATTCGATCCTGGTTCTTGTCCTGATCTTCCGGCCGACAGGCCTGCTGGGGCGGCCTGAAATCGAGAAAGTGTAAGGGGGCGTATGGGCGTCCCGCTTCGAGCCAGCGACCGCGGATCGTTTGCCGGCGCCTTGCGTGAGGCGGGAATGACGTCGCTTCTGGCGGCAGCCGTCATGTTGCCGATGATCGGCGTTTTTACGACTCCGCTTGGCGGCGCTCTGGCTGTCGACACCCGCCTCCCTGAAATCGGGCTGGCCGTTGTTCTCGTTTTTCTGGGCCGGCTCGGGATGATCCGGGCGCGGGAAGGACGTCCGCTCGAGGCGGCCTGCGTCGGGGGCGCTGTGACGGCGGCGGCGGTTTTCGGCCTTTTTCCAGGCGATTTGTTGACTGCGCTGGCCATGGGCGGTGGGCTGCTGCTCGTGACAGGCGCGCTGAAAGCGTCGCCGCAGGGCACGGCAGCGTGGCAATCGGTCATGATCAGGGCTCAAAACACGCCGAACTGGGGTGTCTGGGTCGGTGGCGGACTGATTGTATTTGCTGTCGTTTTGCCGTGGTTGCCGTTTGTCGACCGCCGGCTTCTCGACCTCGCGACTCTGGTCCTGATCTACGTCATGCTCGGGTGGGGGCTTAATATCGTCGTCGGTCTCGCCGGACTGCTCGACCTGGGCTATGTCGCGTTTTACGCCGTCGGCGCCTATTCCTTCGCATTGCTGGCGCAGCATTTCGATTTCACGTTCTGGACCGCATTGCCGCTCGCCGGGTTGCTTGCTGCCTTTTTCGGGATCGTGCTCGGGTTCCCCGTCCTCCGGCTGCGGGGCGATTATCTGGCCATCGTGACGCTCGGGTTCGGGGAAATGATCCGGGTGATCCTGATCAACTGGGTGCCGGTAACGAATGGGCCGGACGGCATTTCAGGTATTCCAAGGCCGGATTTTTTCGGGCTTTCCTTCAGTCGGCGCCCGCCGGAAGGAACGGGATCATTCCATGAATTTTTCAATCTCTCCTACGCATCGGCCGATCGCGTAATTTTCTTGTTCTATATTGTGCTGGCGCTGGCGTTGCTCACCAATCTCTTCATCCGGCGTATTCGCCGGCTACCGGTCGGGCGCGCGTGGGAGGCTCTCCGGGAAGATGAGATCGCCTGCCGGTCCCTGGGCTTGAATCCAACCAATATCAAGCTGTCAGCCTTTGCGCTTGGAGCGATCTTCGGAGGCTTTGCCGGCTGCGTATTCGCTGCTCGGCAGGGCTTTATCAGTCCAGAAAGTTTCACCTTCATCGAGTCCGCAATCATTCTTGCCGTCGTTGTTCTGGGCGGGATGGGCAACCAGCTTGGCGTTGCCATAGCCGCGATCCTGCTGATCGGCCTGCCGGAATGGTTTCGCGAGTTGCAGGAATACCGGATGCTCGCTTTCGGGGCGCTGATGGTCCTGATTATGGCCTGGCGTCCGCGCGGCCTTCTCGCGCAACGCGCTCCGACCGTGCGGCTTCATCCCGACGGGGACGGTTCGTGAGCGCACTTCTGACAGTCGAACATCTGACCATGCGGTTCGGCGGGCTGGTCGCGGTTGACGATCTGTCGTTTGAGGCGGAGAACCGGGCGATCACCGCGATCATCGGTCCCAACGGGGCGGGCAAGACGACCGTCTTCAACTGCCTGACAGGATTTTATCGCCCGTCCGTCGGCAGGCTGTGCGTTACGAGGGACGCTCACCGTCATCTTCTGGAACGAATAGACGGATTTCGGATTGCCGGCGATGCGGGCATTGCCCGGACCTTTCAGAACATCCGGCTGTTTCCCCAGATGACCGTTCTTGAAAATCTCCTCGTTGCCCAGCATCGGCGGCTGATGAGAGCGTCCGGATTTTCCGTCTTCGGTCTGCTTGGGCTTGCGTCCTACAGGGCCGCCGAGGAAGAGGCCATTGCCCGCGCCGTCGGCTGGCTAAGGCGAGTCGGACTCGAAAAACACGCCGATTGGGAGGCGGGAAATCTGTCTTACGGCGACCAGCGCCGTCTCGAGATTGCGCGCGCCATGTGCACCGAGCCGGTGCTCCTGTGTCTCGACGAGCCTGCCGCAGGGCTCAACCCGCGGGAATCGTCAGAGCTTTGCGATCTGTTGCTGACGATTCGCGACCAGGATGGCGTCGGCATCCTTCTGATCGAACACGATATGAGCGTCGTCATGTCGATTTCAGACCGGATACTGGTGCTCGATCACGGCTGTAAGATCGCCGAAGGCACACCCGCCGCGGTCTCCAGCGATCCCGCCGTCATCCGGGCCTATCTTGGCGAGGAAGAAGGCGCGGCATGACGCATCTTCTGGATATTCAGGGCGTCGATGCTCATTACGGGCGCATTCAGGCGCTGAACGGAGTCTCGCTCCATATCGACGAGGGAGAAACCGTAGCGCTGATCGGCGCGAACGGGGCGGGAAAAACGACCCTGCTGATGGCAGTCTGCGGACTTCCAGCCCCCTCGGCGGGGAACGTGACCTTCTGCGGTGCGGACATTACCGGCCGTCCGCCGCATGAAATTGCGCGAATGGGGATAGCCCATGCGCCGGAAGGGCGCCGCATCTTTCCGAGAATGACTGTGCTCGAGAATCTTCAGATGGGGGCAGTTGCGGGCGGGGGAGACAATCTGCCGGAGACTCTGGAAAGAATGTTCGGCATGTTTCCGCTTCTGGCGGAAAGGCGAAACCAGCGCGGCGGTACCCTGTCCGGCGGAGAACAGCAGATGCTCGCCATCGCGCGCGCTTTGATGAGTGGGCCTCGACTCCTCTTACTGGATGAGCCGTCGCTCGGTCTTGCGCCGATGATCGTGCGGCAGATTTTCGAGGCGATCGAGCGGCTGAATCGTGAAGAAGGCGTAACTGTTTTTCTGGTCGAACAGAATGCCTATCACGCGCTCCGTCTGGCGCATCGCGGATATGTCATGGTCAACGGTAGAATCGACATGACCGGCGCCGGTGAAGAGCTGCTTGCCGACGACAGGGTGCGCGCAGCCTATCTCGAAGGCGGCCACGCGGTCGTGGAGAATGCCCGATGATCGGGGATCCTTGGGTATTCGTCATTTTCACGTTTCTTCTTATGGGGGGAGCAGGTGTGCTGGCAGGGCAGGCGCTGGCGGCGTCCTGGCGATCTGTCTGGCAGGTTGCTGGATACGGAATTCTTCTTGGTGTGTTCGACCGGTTTCTGGTTTTCGCGCTTTTCGAGGGCGAACTGTTGTCGTTTGCCGCCTATCTGACCGATACGGCGGTTATCGTCGCTTGTGCGCTCATAGCCTATCGGGTCACCAGAACACGCCGGATGATCGAGCAGTATCCCTGGCTTTATGTGCGTAGCAGCCCTGTGACCTGGCGGAACAGGTCGGACGGTCAGGGGGAAGCGATGTTTTGACGAGTCGCGCCATGGATCGGTTTAATGGAATGATCGAAACAGGAAACCGGTGGCGGTGAAATCCGCCGGTACAACGACTATCGGAGCTTGCGATGAATAAATCGGTCCTGACTGCAATAGCCGCGCTGATCGTTATCGGGGGTGCGGTCTGGTACTTTCTCGGAAAAGAGCAGGCTCCCAGCGAAATAGCTGTCGCCGTTGCAGGGCCGATGACAGGCCAGTACGCGTCCTTTGGCGAACAGATGCGAAAAGGCGTGGAGATGGCTGTCGCCGATATCAATCGCGAAGGCGGTCTGCTGGGCCAGAAACTGCGGCTGGAAGTCGGCGACGATGCTTGCGACCCCAAACAGGCGGTGGCGGTTGCAAACCAGCTGGCGTCCAAGGGCGTGAAGTTCGTCGCCGGACATTTCTGCTCCGGTTCCTCGATCCCCGCATCGAACGTCTATTCGGAAGAAGACATGGTCCAGATTTCGCCCGCATCGACCAATCCGCGTCTTACGGAGCGAGGCCTGGCGAACGTGTTTCGGACCTGCGGCCGCGACGATCAGCAGGGGCTGATTGCCGGCAATTTTCTGGCGCAACGTTTCCGCGACAGGAAGATCGCGGTGATCCACGACAAGACCGCCTATGGCAAGGGGCTCGCCGACGAAACGCGGAAGACCCTGGAAAAGAACGGTGTCCAGCCGGCGATGTATGAGGCCTACACGGCGGGCGAGAAGGATTATACGGCGCTGATTACAAAGCTGAAGGCCGCGGGAATCGATGTGCTTTATGTCGGCGGCTATCACACCGAGGCCGGTCTGATGGTCCGGCAGATGCGCCAGCAGGGGATGAATACAGTGCTGGTTTCCGGCGATGCGCTCGTCACGCAGGAATACTGGCAGATCACGGGGGCCGCTGGTGAAGGCACTCTGATGACGTTCAGCCCCGACCCGCGCAAGAACCCGATCGCTCAGCCGCTGGTCAAGAGATTCCGCGACGCCGGATACGAACCGGAAGGCTACACGCTCTATTCATATGGCGCCGTACAGGCCTGGGCGGATTCGGTTCGCAAGGCGAACAGCGTGGATACAGGAAAGGTTATCGCCGAACTGAGGAAGGGCAAGTTCGAGACGGTGCTTGGCCCGATCGGCTTTGATGAGAAGGGCGATGTCACGGCGCCCGGCTACGTTCTGTATGAGTGGAAGAACGGTAAGTACGACTATTTCAAATAGCCGCTGTCCGAGGCCGGTCAGCCATCGTCGCGCGGGGCGCCTTCCCCTTTCTTGCGACCGAGCCCGATCTTCTTCGCGAACGCCGACCGCTTCTTGGCGTAGTTCGGCGCGACCATCGGATAATCCGTTGGAAGTCCCCATTTGGCGCGGTATTCGTCCGGGGTCATCCCGTACGCTGCGCGCAAATGACGTTTCAGCATCTTGAGCTGTTTACCGTCCTCAAGGCAGACGAGATATTCAGGCGTAATCGATCGTCGGATACTGACAGCAGGTTTCGGCTGTTCTCCGTCCTCCGCGGGCATTTCGCCGTTCAGGGCGGTCAACGAGCCGTATACGGTATTGATGACGTCCGGTACCTGAGCCGATGGAACCGAATTGTTGCTTACATAGGCCGCAACGATATCGACGGCCATTCGCAGGAGATCGGACTGGGGAACGGTAGCCGGTGTATTTTCTGCCATTTCTACTTCCAAGGAAAAAGAAACTTAAATTGAACGGCGCTATTCGCATGGGCAAAGAATGTTGTCAATAACAAAGGCAGGGTGTTTTACTGGGTGAATGCTGTCATGGGTGCAGAAGCAACTGGTTTAGCTTCCCACGATATTTGGGATCTGTAGACAGGTGCAAGAAAATGGCCGCATTTCGCGCGACAACGCGTTTCGGTCTGTCGAACTGTCCCGACGGATAGCGTAGGCTGGCGCTTTCAATCCCATATATGGTAGGTTCCGCGCAGGATTCACCTTCTGTCTGGAATGGCTTGTTATGGTTACCGAAACCGTCGCTATCGGCGCCGATCATGGCGGCTTTCCCGTGAAGGCTGCCCTCAAGGACAGGCTTGAGGCCGGTGGATACGAGGTGCTTGATTTCGGCACAGACAGCGAAGAATCGGTCGATTATCCCGAATATGCGGATCGGGTGGCGGGCGCGGTCTCGGATGGCAGCGCCCGTTGCGGCATTCTCGTTTGCGGTAGCGGAATAGGCATGTCCATCGCTGCAAACAGGCATTCCGGCATCAGGGCGGCGCTGTGTCATGACGAGGAGACGGCCAGGCTTTCGCGGCAGCACAACAATGCGAACATCCTTGTTCTGGGCGGTCGGCTAATTGACGAGCAGACGGCGATAAAATGCCTTGAACTCTTTCTGGAGACTGCGTTCGAGGGTGGTCGACACCAGCGGCGCATCGACAAACTCAAATAACCCAAATTCAGGAGAAATGATGACCATGAGCGGGAACGTATCCCCGTCCGGCGTCTCGGAAGGTTTCTTTACAGAATCTCTTTCGGAGCGAGATCCCGAACTTTATGAATCCCTGAATGGGGAACTGGGGCGCCTGCAGGGGCAGGTGGAACTCATCGCGTCCGAAAACGTCGTTTCCAAGGCGGTGCTCGAAGCGACCGGTTCGGTTCTGACCAACAAATATGCGGAGGGATATCCCGGTCGCCGGTATTACGGCGGCTGCGAATTCGTCGATGTGGCGGAGGACCTGGCACGGGAACGCGCAAAGAAGCTGTTCGACTGTTCCTATGTGAACGTCCAGCCTCATGCCGGCGCGCAGGCCAATCTCGGGGTGTATGTGGCCCTTTGCCAGCCGGGCGATACGATCCTCGGCATGTCGCTTGCCGCGGGTGGGCACCTGACACATGGAGCGCGTCCAAATTTCTCGGGAAAATGGCTGAATGCGGTGCAGTACGGGGTTCGTCGGGACGATCACAGGATCGACTATGACGAGGTTGAAACCCTGGCGCGCGAGCATAAGCCGAAGGTCATCGTGGCTGGCGGCTCCGCCTATCCGCGTATCATCGATTTCGAGAGATTCCGCGCGATTGCAGACGAAGTCGGCGCCTATCTGATGGTCGACATGGCGCATTTTGCAGGGCTGGTGGCCGGCGGCGCCCATCCGAGCCCGCTGCCGTATGCGCATGTCGTCACGACGACGACGCACAAGACTCTACGAGGGCCTCGCGGCGGCATGATCCTGTCTAACGATGAAGAGATCGGGAAGAAGATCAATTCCTCGATCTTTCCGGGAACCCAGGGCGGCCCGCTGATGCATGTGATTGCCGCGAAAGCGGTTGCATTCGGCGAGGCGCTGCGACCGGAATTTCGCGAATATTCGGCACGGGTCGTCGAAAACGCGCGGACACTGGCGCAGACCCTGGCCCGTCAGGGGCTGGATATCGTGTCGGGTGGAACCGATACGCATCTGATGCTGGTCGACCTGCGGCCCAAAGGACTGACGGGCAAGGAGGCGGAAGCCAGTCTCGAAGCGGCAGGCATTACCTGCAACAAGAACGGCATTCCGTTCGATCCGGAAAAACCGACGATCACCTCCGGCATTCGGCTGGGGACGCCCGCAAGCACCACAAGGGGGTTTGGGGCGGATGAGTTCGCTCAGGTCGGCGATATGATCGTCGAGGTGCTGGACGGACTCGCTGCCGGCAATGGCGATAATTCGTCGGTCGAAGCGAAGGTCCGAGACCGTATCGGCGAACTGTGTGCGAAATTTCCGGTCTATCCCGGGCTTTGACGGGATACTGACAGGGGAGGGAGAGGCCTAATGAAATGCCCGTTTTGCGGTGCTGACGACACCCAGGTTAAAGATTCTCGTCCGACCGAGGAAGGAGCGGCCATCCGCAGGCGAAGGGCCTGCACAGCCTGCGGTATGCGGTTCACGACGTTCGAACGGGTCCAGTTGCGCGAACTTACTGTCGTCAAGCATGGAGGCAAGCGCGAACCTCTCGACCGGGACAAGCTGGCTCGTTCGATGAACATCGCGTTGCGGAAACGCAACGTCGATCCGGAACGGGTCGAAAGGGTGATCAACAGTATCGTGCGGCGTCTGGAAAGCAGCGGCGAAAGCGAGGTCTCCTCCAAGGCTGTCGGAGAGATGGTTATGGCGGCGCTCGCCAGCCTCGATCAGGTTGCTTATGTCCGCTACGCGTCGGTTTACCGAAATTTCAGGGAGGCGAGCGATTTCGGCGATTTTGTCGGAACGCTCGAAGAAGAAGACGTCAGCGACTGACGAAGATCTGCGGCATATGCGGTCGGCGCTCGCGCTGGCTGCGCGGGGGCTCGGCCGGGTGTGGCCCAACCCTGCCGTGGGGTGCGTCATCGTCAGGGATGGCGATGTTGTCGGCCGTGGCTGGACTCAGCCCGGCGGAAGGCCGCACGCCGAAACGGAAGCGCTGCGGCGCGCGGGCGATGCAGCACGCGGCGCAACCGCCTATGTGACGCTCGAACCCTGCGCCCATTTCGGCGAGACCCCGCCCTGCGCCGACGCGTTGATCGACGCCGGTATCGACAGATGCGTCGTGGCCTTGCGCGATCCCGATCCCAGGGTCGATGGAGGCGGATTTCGGAAGCTGGAAGATGCCGGTATCGAGGTTCATTTCGGGCTGTGCGAGGCGGAGGCCGAGGCGCTCAATGCGGGATTTCTGAAGCGTCAGCGTTTGCAGCGGCCTCATGTCTGTCTGAAAGCCGCGACAACGATAGACGGGCGAATTGCCGCAAGGACGGGTCACAGTCAGTGGATAACGGGTGAAGCCGCCCGCCGCGCCGGACATCTTCTGCGGGCGAAGTACGACGCCATTCTGGTTGGCTCAAACACCGCTGCGGAGGACGATCCGAGCCTTACCTGCAGGCTTCCGGGGTTGCTGGACAGGTCTCCTGTTCGGGTCGTTGTCGACGGCAGGATGAGACTGCCGCTAACAAACCGCCTGGTCAGGGAGGCGAATGCCGTGCCGACCTGGCTGTTCGCACTTTCGCCCTCAACGGCAGCCGCCAGGCAGCGCGCGGCCGCCTATCGGGATTGCGGCCTTTCTGTTTTTGACGTGGAATCCGACGAAAACGGCCACCCCGATCCGCGAGCGGTTCTTGCAACCCTGGCCGAAGAAGGCATTACGCGGTTGCTGATCGAAGGGGGCGGCGTTGTCGCGGCATCGTTTCTTCGTCTCCGGCTTGTGGATGAGATGGTCTGGTTCAGGGCGGCCACGGTTATGGGAGGCGACGGTCTGCCCGCCATTGCGGCGCTTGGCGTGGACCGGGTCGACGATGCGCCGTTCGCCCGGCGAATTTCAGTCGAACCCATGGGCGAAGACGTGATAGAGCGTTATAGTCTGGCAGGGTAGGAAAGAATGTTTACCGGAATCATCACGGATATCGGCGCAATACGCGCAATCGAGCAGCGTGGCGACACGCGGATAGAGATCGACACCAGCTACGATACCCACGATATCGAGCTCGGGGCGTCGATCGCCTGTTCAGGGCCCTGTCTGACAGTGGTCGAAAAAGGCGATGGCTGGTTCGCTATCGAGGCGTCGGCGGAAACGCTTTCCCGGACGACAGTTGGCGACTGGCAAGTCGGTTCGAAGGTCAATCTGGAAAGAGCGCTGCGGGTCGGTGACGAGCTGGGCGGTCATATCGTGTCCGGCCATGTCGACGGCATCGCAAGCATCGCGGAGACGAAGGACGAAGGCGACAGCACACGGTTCGTATTCGAGGCGCCTGACGAGCTGATGCCCTATATTGCCGAAAAAGGCTCGATAGCGCTTGACGGGGTTTCTTTGACCGTCAATGAAGTCGGCGGAAATCGTTTCGGCGTAAACATCATCAATCACACCAAGGCGCACACGACCTTCGGCGAGAAGGCAGTGGGCGCCCGGATCAATCTGGAGATCGACACGCTGGCGCGCTATGTCGGTCGTCTGGTCGGTCGGGATTAATTTTCAGGAATATCAGGGACCCGGAACAATGGATGGCACGGACAACGCGGCGACCAAGGGCAGCCTTCAGTCTGCCCTGTCGAAACCGGAAGAAATCATCGCGGATATCACCGCCGGGCGCATGGTCGTGCTGGTCGACGATGAGGACCGGGAGAATGAGGGCGATCTCGTCATAGCGGCGGAGGCGGCGGATGCCGACGCCATCAACTTCATGGCGACCCATGGTCGCGGGTTGGTCTGCCTTTCGATGACTGCGGACCGGGTCAGGGAACTCGGTCTTTCCATGATGGTGCAGGACAACAAGGCGCCACTGGGAACCGCCTTTACCGTTTCCATCGAAGCGCGCGAGAACGTGACGACTGGCATTTCCGCCGGCGACAGGGCGGAAACCATCAAGGTTGCCATCGACCCCTCGAAGGGCGCCGAGGCTCTGGTGACGCCGGGCCATGTTTTTCCTCTCGTCGCAAAGGATGGCGGCGTGCTGGTGCGGGCCGGTCACACGGAAGCGGCGGTCGATCTGGCGCGCCTTGCCGGGAAGAACCCGGCTGGCGTGATCTGCGAGATCATGAAGGACGACGGGACCATGGCGCGTTTGCCGGACCTCGTCGGCTTCTGTGAGACTCATAATCTGAAACTGGGGACGATCGCGGATCTCATCGCCTACCGACTGCGCAATGACAGCGTCGTCAACCGGACGGTCGAGACGACCTTGACAAGAAATCATGGCGGTGATTTTCAGGTATTCATTTACGAGAGTCAGATGAATGGCCTCGAACACGTCGCGGTCGTAAAGGGTGACCTCTCCGGCGGTGATCCGGTTCTCGTCCGGATGCATGCCCTGAATATTCTCGACGACGTGCTGCACGACACCGGCGATGAACGGCGCGGCGAACTGGAACAGTCGCTGCGTATGGTCGCCGAGGAAGGGCGGGGCGCGGTCGTGCTCATCCGGGATTCGTGGAACACCCGTTTCTCGACCCAGATTGCAATGCGAAAGGGACTTGCGGCTGGGCAAGCGCCTGCCGATAAGCCGGACGACAAGGAACGCAAGCCCCAGGTACTGCGCAACTACGGTATCGGTGCACAGATCCTGCGCGATCTTGGCATTACCCGCATTCGGCTGCTTACCAACACCAGGGAAGGCACGATCAAGGGTATCGACGGTTATGGCCTGTCGATCGTCGAGCGCGTGCCGATCCCGAGCCTCGACTACTAGCCTGATCAAAGGACCGTAAAATGGCTGATGCGCCCCACATAATGATTGTCGAATCCCGTTATTACGAGGAAATCGCGGAAGAACTGATTCAGAGCGTCATGACCGAACTGAATGACGCCGGCGCGACATTTGAGAGATTCGAGGTGCCCGGCGCCTTTGAAATTCCCGCAGCGATCAAATTCGCCATCCGCTCGATGAATCTGTACCCCGCGCAACGCCGGTTTGACGGTTATATTGCGCTTGGCTGCGTAATTCGCGGGCAGACTTCGCACTATGATTATGTATGTGGCGAGAGCGCGCGGGCGCTCCAGGATCTGGCGGTGGAATATTCGCTCGCCCTCGGCTACGGCATCCTGACTGTCGAGAATCGCGATCAGGCGATGGCGCGCGCGAAACGGTCTGAACAGGATCGTGGCGGACATGCCGCGCGGGCGTGTCTCAAGATGATTGAACACAAGACTCACTTCCGGCTCTTTCCGCGATGACACCTACACGGGACCCCCGAACCCCGTCGAAGTCGCGGTCCCGGGGAACATCCCGTCACAGCAGGGCACGGCTCGCAGCCATTCAGGCCCTGTACCAGTCTGCAATGACCGGCACGCCGCCTTCCGTCGTTATCGACGAATTCCTGCGCCATCGGCTGATGGATACGGACAATGAGGCCGGCGAAGGCGGAAAGCTGAATGAGGCGCTATTCGCGGAGCTGGTCAAAGGCGCTTCGGCGCGCCTCGATGAAACCGACCGCAAGATCGAAAACGCGTTGCCGAGTAGCTGGGACGGCGATCGTCTTGAGGTTGTTCTTCGCTGTTTGCTGAGATCGGCGGCTTACGAGCTGATGACGCGGTACGAAACGCCCGCTGCGGTCGTGATCTCCGAGTATGTGCGTTTGGCGCACAGGTTTTTTTCGGAAGGAGAGCCGGCGTTCGCGAACGGCGTGCTGGACAGGCTCGCGCGCGACCTGCGACCGGGTGAGCTAGAGGCGCGCGGCAGCGCGGCTGGGGATGCGACCGGGTGAATTCGACCTCATTGCTCGCTATTTTGCGCCTTTGGCTGCGGGTTTTCCGGGAGCGGCCGGCCTCAAGGACGACCTTGCGGTCGTAAGGCCGTCATCCGGTTGCGAACTGGCCACCACGGTGGATGCCATGGTGGAAGGCGTCCATTTCCTGTCGGATGATCCTCCGGATACGATCGCGCGCAAGGTCCTGAGAGCGAACCTGTCCGATCTCGCAGCCGCCGGGGCCAGGCCTCTCTGCTATTTTCTGTCGGTGAGCCTGAACAATTCCGTAGACGAAGTCTGGGTCTCGCAGTTCGCGGCCGGGCTGGCCGACGATCAGAAAGAATTCGGGATATCCCTGGCAGGCGGTGACACGACGTCGACACCCGGTCCGGTTACGCTTTCCGTTACGGCTATGGGCGAGGTGGAACAGGGCAGGGCGGTGCGTCGCTCGGGGGCCGGAACAAACGACGATGTCTGGGTAACCGGGACCATCGGCGATGCGGCAAATGCGCTCCACTTGATTGAGAATTACGGAGTGCGGAAGGTTTCGGAGGAGTATCCTTTTCTGCTGGACCGCTACCGGCTGCCGGTGCCGCGATCGGCGCTGGGACCGCGACTGGTCGGGCTGGTTTCTGCCATGACCGATATCTCTGACGGGCTTGTCGCCGATCTGGGCCATATATGCGCTGCTTCAGGGACAGGCGCAGAACTCAGTTTTTACGATATTCCGCTATCCGACGATGTAAGGGAGTTTCTAGGGAAGGAAGAAAAAGGCGTTGAATCCTGTGCGATTCGAATCCTTTCCGGTGGCGACGATTACGAGCTGCTTTTCACCGCGCCCACGGCGTCGGCGCCGTTGATCGAGAAGGCGGCAAGGCTTAGTGCGGTACGGGTAGCAAGGATAGGAAATATCGTGTCGGGTGATGGCGTTCGCGTCGTTTCCGCTGACGGCGCCGAAATTGAAGTCGCTGCCGGCGGCTGGCGGCATTTCTGAAACCCCGCCGTTCACGACTTTCGTTTACCGTCTGTTTGCCAAGTTCCGGTTTAATGTGCTGCTGGCAGTCTCCGGCAGGCGATACGGTGCACTACTTCGTGAGATATCTTCCGTTCCTTCTTCTGGCGATGTTTCTGGCGCTGACACCCGCTTTTTCGTCTTCCGCCGCGACATCCGGCGAAGACGGCAAGGACGTCCAGGAATCCGGAAAGCCGTTGCCGCGTCTGTCTTCTGCGCGGTTTTTCAAATTAAAACCGTTTACCCTGCCGGTACTCTACAAGGGCGAGATCGAAGAACATTTTACCCTGGTCCTGTCCCTTGAACTGTTTGATGAGGACGACAGGGACAAGGTTCGGCACCGCATCCCCCGGATCAGAAACGAGTTCTACCGGGCTCTGCTAAGTATCGTTACGTTTCGCCGTACCGGCGCACCGATCCCCGATATCGAGATATTCCGGTCTCGTCTGCTCCGAATCCTGAAGAAACTCTATGGCGAAGAGCTGGTGCGCGATCTTCTGATTCAGCAGGCTTTCAAGCAGAGCGTTCGCTGATATTTCGCCATTTTTTGGCCCGAAACCTCGATTCGGCGCGGGTGTTGCCATAATTGCGCTGGTCTGGCATGTTCCGCGCGGCTTACGGACCTTTAATCCCACTGACGGTAAGGATAATCGCCGTTTTGTGGGATTTTGACACGGTCCGGCATTCAGGAAGCTTTCGGAACAGAATAAGGACCAAATTCGATGGCAGCAGTTAACTGGCTCGTGATCGCTTGCGGGCTGATCGCGGTTCTTTATGGCGTCTTTGCCATTCGCTCCGTGTTGAGCGCGAGCGCCGGCAACGAGCGCATGGCGGAGATCGCCCAGGCGATTCAGGAAGGCGCAAACGCCTATCTCAACCGGCAATATACGACGATCGCCATCGTGGGCGTGGTGATCGGCATCCTTTTGGGTTTTGCGCTCAACTGGTATGTCGCAATCGGTTATTTTATCGGGGCGATCCTGTCCGGAATCACCGGATATATCGGCATGAATGTTTCGGTGCGGGGCAATGTCCGCACTGCCGATGCGGCGCGTACCGGAGGATTGCAGCCGGCGCTTGATGTTGCCTTCCGGTCAGGGGCTGTCACCGGCATTCTGGTGGCCGGTCTTGGGCTGCTTGGCGTGGCCGGTTACTATTACTTCCTGCGCGGCGTATTCGACCCGTCGGAAGCGGCGGGAATGCGCCATATTCTCGAAGCGCTCGTGGCGCTCGGGTTCGGCGCTTCCCTGATTTCGATTTTCGCTCGTCTCGGCGGCGGCATCTTTACAAAAGGTGCGGATGTCGGGGCCGACCTGGTCGGCAAGATCGAAGCGGGTATTCCCGAAGACGACCCCCGCAATGCCGCGGTTATCGCTGACAACGTCGGCGATAATGTCGGTGACTGCGCCGGTATGGCGGCGGACCTGTTCGAGACCTACGCGGTGACCATGGTGGCGACCATGCTGCTTGCGGCGATCTTCTATACCGGAGCATCGCAGGCACTGCTGATCGATCTTCCGCTGCTGATCGGCGCGGTTTGCATTCTCGGATCAATCGTCGGTTTCTTCTTCGTGAAGCTTGGCGCGAGCAACAATGTAATGGGTGCCCTGTACAAAGGATTCATCGTTTCAGGACTTGTTTCCGCGGTCCTGATCGCCGCCGGTATCTGGTGGCTGTTCGGCTCGTTCACGGCGGAGGTTGCCGAAGGCGTGTCGTCTCGACACCTGCTGTACTGCGCTCTGATCGGTCTCGTCGTGACGGCGTTGCTGGTGTGGATCACCGAATATTACACCGGGACGGAACATCGCCCTGTCCAGATGGTCGCCAAGGCTTCCGAAACGGGCCACGGCACCAACGTGATCCAGGGGCTCGCGATCTCGATGGAAGCGACGGCTCTTCCGGTGCTGGTCATCTGCGCCGGTATTGTCGCGGCTCACTTCTCTGCCGGCATGTACGGGATCGCTCTGGCCGCAACGACGATGCTGGCGCTGGCCGGTGTGATTGTTGCTCTCGATGCGTTCGGTCCGGTGACGGACAATGCTGGCGGAATCGCCGAAATGGCGGAACTGCCTGAGGAAGTTCGTAACTACACCGACACTCTGGACGCCGTCGGCAATACCACCAAGGCGGTCACCAAGGGGTATGCGATCGGTTCTGCCGGGCTCGCGGCTCTAGTGCTGTTTGCGGCCTATACGGCGGATCTCAAGCATTACTTCCCGGAACTCTCCTCTCAGGTGAAGTTTGAACTCCAGGATCCGTTCGTTGTGGTTGGCCTTTTCCTCGGCGGACTGCTTCCGTACCTGTTCGGCGCCATGGGCATGCAGGCGGTTGGCCGCGCAGCCGGGGCTGTCGTGGTGGAGGTTCGCCGTCAGTTCAGAGAGATTCCCGGCATCATGGAAGGTACTGCAAAGCCGGAATACGGCAAGGCGGTCGATCTTCTGACCAAGGCGGCAATCAAGGAGATGATCATTCCTTCGATGTTGCCTGTACTGGCGCCTATCGTTGTCTATTTCGTCATCTACTGGGTGGCTGGACAGGCACAGGCGCTGACGACGCTGGGGGCTCTGCTTCTGGGTACGATTGTCACCGGCCTGTTCGTTGCGATCTCGATGACATCCGGCGGCGGCGCCTGGGACAATGCCAAGAAATATATCGAAGACGGTAATTTCGGCGGCAAAGGATCAGATGCGCATCATGCGGCCATTACCGGCGACACTGTCGGCGATCCGTACAAGGATACGGCGGGCCCGGCGGTCAATCCCATGATCAAGATCGTCAATATCGTTGCGATCCTGCTTCTGGCGATCGTCGCCTGATCGAGCCAAAGTCCAAGAGAAAACGCCCCGGTCTTAGGCCGGGGCGTTTTTTTTAGGTTGTGGGGCCGACTGTCATTCGAAGCTCTGCGGGGTGCCGAATCGTCCGACATTGCCGATGAGCTGCTGAATGATGGTCAGTTCCTTGCCCTTGGTCGGCGTCTCCCGTTCGACCAGCGACAGCTCGAGGTTTTTCGAGGCGTCTTTATCGTTAATCCCGGTTACGACGCCACGGGGATCGAAATGGACCGTCAGAACCTTGCGTTCCAGAAGTTCGGGTTCGAAAAAGGAGACGGTTTTTACCTTGCCTCCGATGTAGTACCAGATTTCCTTCTCGAAAGTGGCGATGGTCGAAGGCGAGCCGAGAAGGCGAGTGATATCGGCCTTCCGGTGTGCCCCCGGCTTGATGCTTTTGACGACTTCAGGGTCGGGAATATTGCCGCGCAGATGAACGGTTTCCTCGCAGCCCGTGAGTAAGCCCAGAATTGCGCCAGCCAGTATCGCGCGCCCGCGAACATACCGGAAAATATTGACGTGATCGTTCATTTCCGAGCAGATTGTCCCTGAAGAATTCCTAGTGGCGACTAGGCCAAATTGGTCGCATCGAGTCAATAGTCCTTATACGCTGCTCGCGGAGATGCGGACTTCTATCCATGCCGGTTGAGGCCTGAAGACAAGATGTTTCAGAAAATTTTTGGCCGGGACAAGGCCGAAGACGCCGCGGAAAAGCTGTATGCAAGCGCGGTCACGGCGGCGCGTCAGCCGGTTCTCTACGAACGTTACGGTGTTCCGGATACGCTGGACGGTCGGTTCGAGATGATTGCCCTTCATGTGTACGTCATTTTGCGGCGGCTGAGGACTGGCGAGAAGGCAGCGCGGCCTATGGCGCAGAAGCTGTTCGACACGATGTTCGTCAACATGGACCGGACGCTTCGGGAAATGGGCGTCGGCGATCTTAGTGTGGGGCGGCGTGTAAAGGAAATGGCGCAGGCCTTCTATGGACGGATTGCGGCGTACGATGCGGCGCTTGTCGGCGGAGGACCGGAGAAGATAGAGCCCGCCCTGGCACGGAATGTGTTCAGGTTGCCTGAGGACCAGAGATCCGAGCAGGCGGCGGCGCTTGCAGCCTACCTTTTTTCCCTCGCCGTTGCTTTGGAGAGCCAGGACGTGAACGGCTTCGAGCGAGGAGAAGTCAGTTTTCCTGCGCCGGCGGATCCGGAGAGCGCCGATGTCGTACGATAGGGAGGAGGGAACGCCTGAATTCAGCTTCGTCGTGCACCCGTCGGAGCAGGATGAAAGGACACGGACCTACGATCTGGAAGCCAACGCGGACGAACGCGAGGCGCTCGCTGTCAGGTTCGGGGTGATCGCGATCGAAAGATTTACGGCGAGGCTTTCTCTCGCACGTCGGCGAGGCGCTGAATCCTGGCATTTGAGCGTCTGGGTTGATGCCCGCGTCATACAGCAATGCGTCGTGACGCTGGAGCCGGTGGAGAACGAGGTTAGAAGCGATATAGAAATTATTTTTATCGATAAAAAACAATATATTGAAGAGGAAACCTTATACGATGATTTGTCTGAGCCTTTCGAGGGGGATACGCTCGATCTCGGTGAGATTGCAGCGGAAGAGCTCTCCCTCGCGCTTGAACCCTATCCGAGGGCGGACGGCGTAGAACTTTCGGACATGTCCGACACGGACAGGGAATCGCTGGATCGACCGAACCCTTTTTCGGTTCTGGCGACTCTGAAAGAGAATAAATAAGAAAACGTTCTTGATTTAGCCCTATTACAGCATTGTTACTCTTGCCCATCAGCGCTAATTTCGTTAAACAACCTGCCGCTTGACGGAAGAGCCGTCCGGCTCCCGCTAGAATCCGAGATTTCGAAATGGCTGTACCCAAGAAGAAAACTTCAAAGTCGCGCCGTAACATGCGCCGTTCCCACGATGCGTTGAGCCCGGCTACGCGCGCGGAATGTCCCAATTGCGGAGAACTCAAGCGTCCGCATCATGTATGTTCGTCGTGCGGCTATTACCGCGAGCGAGAGGTCTCCGAAGCCGCAGGCGTCTGACGTGCCTGGTGCGTCTCGCTAATCGCCTCCATTTTCGGCAACGACGGATAATCGATTGGGCGCGCCTGTTACGATTGCACTGGACGCGATGGGGGGCGATCACGCTCCCGAAATCGTGATCGAAGGCGCCGCTCAGGCTCGCGAGCGTTTTCCCGATATCCATTTCCTGCTGTTCGGAGACGAAGGTCGTATAGAACCTTTGCTGGCTCAGCATCCGCGGCTCGCGGAAGCAGTGACCGTAAGGCACACATCTGAATTCGTAAGCAGTGAGGAACGACCGGCAGTCGCCTTGCGGCATGGTCGGAATTCCAGCATGCAACTCGCTATCAACGCCGTGTCCGAAGGTGAGGCGGCGGGCGTTGTATCGGCAGGCAATACCGGCGCTCTAATGGCTATGGCGAAGGTGACGTTGAAGATGCTGCCCGGCATCGACCGACCCGCTATTGTTGCTCCCTGTCCGACACGCGTGGGCGAGAGCGCCATGCTGGATCTCGGCGCCAATGTCGAATGCAATGCGGACAATCTCGTTCAGTTCGGGATGCTGGGAGCTGCTTTTGCGCGAACCGTTTTCGGTATCGAGCAGCCCACGGTCGGTCTTCTCAATGTCGGGGCTGAGGAGGCTAAGGGACGCGATACGGTACGTCAGGCTGCGGCCTTGTTCCGGGAGACCAAACTGCCGTTCAAATTTCACGGGTTTGTCGAGGGCGACGATATAGGCGCCGGGACCGTTGACGTTTTTGTCGTTGACGGGTTTACCGGCAATATCGTGCTGAAGGCGGTCGAAGGAACGGTGCGCCTGTATTCCGAGTATTTACGCCAGACCTTCCGGAGTTCCTGGCTCAGCAGGCTTGCTTATATGCTGTCGTCCCGGGCTTTCCGGAAGATGCGTGCCCGTATCGATCCTCGGCGTTATAATGGCGCGACGTTTATTGGACTTAACGGCATCGTCGTAAAAAGCCATGGCGGGACCGATGCTTTTGGTTTTGCGAACGCCATCGGCGTCGCTGTCGACATGGTCGCCAACGACATCAACGATTTCATCATTCGCGAACTTGCCGACTACGGAGAACAGCAGATTCCCAAGAGCCAGGCCACGATCTGATGGTAACGCGATCGGTCATAACCGGATGCGGAACATACCTCCCGGAACAGGTGGTGACCAACCTGGATATGGCGAGCAGGGTCGATACGTCGGATGAATGGATCCAGCAGCGAACCGGCATCCGCGAACGTCGTATTGCGGCTGAGGGAGAAAAAACGTCGGATCTGGCGATAGCGGCCGCTGAACAGGCGCTGTCATCGGCCGGTATCGAAGGGTCAGAGATCGACCTTGTCGTTCTGGCGACGGCGACGCCCGACGACACATTTCCGGCTACTGCGACCCGGGTTCAGCAGGCGATCGGCATGCGTGGCGGCGCTGCGTTCGATATTCAGGCCGTGTGCAGCGGTTTCGTTTATGCGTTGAACGTCGCAGACAATTTCATTCGAGTGGGCCAGGCACGGAATATCCTTGTCATCGGGGCGGAGACTTTTTCCAGAATTCTCGACTGGAATGACCGCACCACCTGCGTTCTGTTCGGCGACGGTGCCGGCGCCGTCGTGCTTTCTGCGGCAGAGGGGGACGGATCTGCGCAGGACCGGGGTATCCTCGCGTCGAGACTCCACTCGGACGGAAGCCATCGCGATCTTCTCTATGTGGATGGAGGTCCCTCATCGACGGGCACCGTCGGCCATCTTCGTATGCAGGGACCCGAGGTCTTCAAACATGCCGTTACCAATATGGCTTCGGTTCTGGAGGAAGTCCTGGAGGAAACCGGTCTGACGTCGGAGCAGGTGGACTGGCTCGTCCCGCACCAGGCCAACCGGAGAATTCTGGACAGTACCGCGAGGAAACTGAAGCTATCGCCATCCAGGGTCGTTGTGACGGTGGACCGACACGCCAACACGTCCGCGGCGTCCATTCCGCTTGCGCTCGGTGAGGCGGTAGGGGACGGTCGTATTCAGCCCGGACATATCGTCGCCATGGAAGCCATGGGCGGCGGATTCACCTGGGGAGCCTGCATTGTCCGCTGGTAACGGCCCCTGTTAATTTTTTCCTTGTAACGTCCTGTCGTATCTTATTGATATTGACGGATATATCGGCTTTCGATACCGTTTCGGCGAAACTTGGGGGGAAGCATGGCTGGATCGACAGTAACGCGCGCGCAACTGAGCGAAGCCGTCTATCAGGAGGTTGGGCTGTCGCGCAACGAGTCAGCCGAACTCGTCGAAAACGTATTGCGTGAAATCTCCGAAACTCTGGTGCGGGGAGAATCCGTCAAGATTTCATCCTTCGGCAGTTTTTCAGTCCGCCAAAAGGGCGAACGCAAGGGGCGTAACCCCAAGACCGGAGAAGAGGTGCCGATCAAACCGCGCCGTGTGCTGGTGTTCCGTGCATCCAATGTTCTGAAATCCCGGATAAACAGTACTCTCAATCCACCGGAGACATCGGGGCCGGGGGAAGCACAGCCTTCTACCGGGCCGGTCGGCGGAGACAGTAGCGGATCGTTATGACGGAGGGGAACGCCCCCGAGACATATTCCCGGCGCAACGGCAAGTCGGCTGCAGCATTCAGGACAATCAGCGAAGTTGCGTCGGAACTGGACGTGCCGTCGCACGTCCTGCGTTTCTGGGAGACGAAGTTCTCCCAGGTTCGTCCTCTCAAGCGCGGGGGTGGGCGCCGCTATTACCGTCCGGAGGACATTTCTCTCCTGCGAAAAATCCGCGGTCTTCTTTACGATGACGGATACACGATCAAGGGCGTACAGAAATTACTTCGCGAAGGTGGCGCCAAAAGCGACATCCTCAAGGATGCCGCCGCTGCAGACAGGTCGGCGAATTCGCGTGACGGTGTCCTGACAAGAGCTCAAAGATCGGCGCTTGAAGAAATCATGGGTGAGTTGAAGGCATTACGCGAACTCGCCGACAAGTCCTGAAAGCAAAATGGCTGGCGTGATACGCGAGCATTGCGTTGAACCGGCGCCATGCGTAAATTGCGTCGCCCGGAAATGACGGAGCGTGGCGCAGTCTGGTAGCGCACCACACTGGGGGTGTGGGGGTCGCTGGTTCGAATCCAGTCGCTCCGACCATTTCGGCTTTAGAAAAAGAGCGGTCTGTGAAAGGCCGCTCTTTTTTTGATCAGATAACGATCCGCAGCGTGTCCTTCAGGATTGCGTGGGTCAGCGACAGAGCGGTACTCGCCGATGTCTTCGGATTGTCCGGAGCAGGCAAACCCCGGCATTCGACGGTTAGCTTGCCGAACTCGCCTTCGGCGTCGATGCGCCCGATATTGTGAGGAGCCGCTGCGGGATCGGCGACAAGCCTGATCTCGGTTTTTTCCATGCCGAGTCCCGCAAGCGCAACGGTAGCCGCTAGGTTGGCGTTTTTGGGATAGAGCCTCGCGGCCTCGTTTGCCGGACCGGTATACAGCACCGTCGGCTCCGTGATGGCGTCGAGATCGTATTTTTCTTCCGCGGGAGTCCCTGCCCAGGCGGCCGGTGGTTTTGTTGACGTATAACGAACGGAATGCAGGCCGCCGATCCGCAGCGCGTTGAGCCCGTCGATGCCGGCGATGGCGCCTGAGGGAAGTACCATACGGCTTCCAGCGCGTTCCGCGGCGCGCGACAGCCTGTTCCTCAGGGCGTCGTCGGCGAGCGCACCGGTAGATATGACCATCAGGTCGAAACCGGCAGAGAGCACGGTTTCAGCGAATTCCGCAATGGAACCCTGGCCCGCGCATTCGACAACGATATCGGGGGACAGTTCGAGAAGGGCATCGATGGAGGTAACGACGGCCACATCCGGCCCCACCGCATTCTTCGTTTCCTCGACGCGAGATTTTCTTACCAGGACGCCGGCGATCGAAACGGCTGACGATTTATCGTGTTCTTCCAGTTTTCGGCACATGATGCGTGCGATCGCGCCGTAGCCGATCAGGGCAACTTTTTTCAAAAGGCAATCTCCTTCAATCTAACGATCGTCACGCGGGTCGTGACATTTCATCATTCCGGACTTTATCATTCCCCAACTCCATGGACAGAGGGGAGCGCAGGGATGAGCTACACGATTGAGAATATCGTCGGATCGATGGGCGCGCGCGTTCGCGGACTCGACCTTTCCCAACCGGTTGCCCATGACGATGTCCAGGCGCTGAAAGCGGCCTGGTACGACAGGCAGTTGCTGGTTTTCGAAGATCAGGATCTGACGAACGAACAGCATATCGAGTTCAGCCGTCATTTCGGGCCGCTCGAAGTTCATCCCAGCGGCAAGTACGTGCTCAGGGATTATCCGGAGCTTCTGTTGCTGACAAACCGCAGGGACGAGGCGGGAAACTATGTCAGTCTTCGGGACGGCGGCTCGGTATGGCATTCAGATCTTTCCTACATGAAGGAACCGAGCCTCGGATCGCTGCTCTACGCCATCGATGTGCCCGAAACAGGCGGTGATACGGAATGGGCGAACATGTACCGGGCGTACGACCAGCTTCCGGAAGGGCTGAAATCCCGTGTGCAAGGCCTCACGGCGATCCACCAGTTCGATCAGAACGACAATCCACGGCTGGGTCCGCCGCCGGGTATGAGCGAAGAAGAAAAACGCGGATCAATCTGGGAGAAAAAATCCGACGAGATCAAGGCGAGGACGCCAGATGTCGTGCATCCGGTCGTTCGTACCCATCCGGCGACCGGACGCAGGGCGTTGTTCGTCAATCGCCGCTTCACCATCCGCATCGAAGGGATGGAGCCCGACGCCAGCGAATCCCTGTTGCTCGAACTATTCGATCACTGCGAACGCGCGGACAACATCTACCGGCATCGCTGGAGGAGGGGAGAACTGGTCCTGTGGGACAATCGCTGCACCATTCATCTGGCTTGCGGCGGAGTCCCGGATTTGCAGATCAGAACCATGCAGCGGACCACGGTCCGCGGCGAAATTCCTGTCTGACATTTGACCGAAGAGTCCGACAGTTCCGGCGCGCCGTCGCGGGACGCCGTCGTTCCCCTGCGCCATCAGATTCCGGTCTATAGCGCGGCGCTGTTCAGCAACAGCCTGACCGATCTTATCCCCGTCCTTTTGCCTCTCTGGCTGGTGTCGCTCAAGGCGTCGCCGTTAGAGATCGGCATCGTCATCGGCGCCCGCTATGTCGGGCCGCTGCTGTTCTCGATCCATGGCGGGGCAATGATGGACCGCATCGGGACGCGGCGCGTGATGATGTTCTTTGCAGCGATCTCGGCTGCGGTCCCGCTGATTTATCCGGTCGCGCCCTATGTTCCGGCTGTTCTCGCCATACAGCTTGTCAGCGGTCTGGCGGATCAGCTCGGCTGGGTCGGGGCGCAGACGCTGACCGGGCAGGTCCTGCACGGCAATCCGACCTATACCGGCCGGTTGGTCGTTGCAACGCGTGTCGGCACCTGGCTGGGTCCGCCGCTTGCCGGCCTGGCACTCGTTGAATTCGGTTTTGTCGGCGGTTTCGTGGTGATGGCGCTCTGGTCGCTTGGAACGCTCCTGTCGGTCTGGGCGGTCCCTGCGTCCGCGGTTCCGCCGCCGACCGAACCGTCAGGGACCATCCTGAAGGCGGCTGTTCCCCGGCTGTCAGATTACATCGAAGCGCTACGACTGTTCACCCTCCCGATGATAGCAGTTCTTCTCGCGATCAGCGCGGTCAGGCAGGGCGGGCAGGCGATGCAGAACGCGTTCTATGCCGTCTATCTCGACGGGATCGGCCTGTCGGGCGAATTCATCGGCTACCTGATCGCGATGAACGGGGTACTCGGCGTCTTTGCATTCCTTACCGGCTGGCTGGTGAGGCGTTTCGGCGAGTACGGGATGATGGTGCTGACATCCGTGTTGTCGATCCTGTCGATTGCGGTCATTCCGATGCTGACCGATCTGACCTCGCTGTTTGCTGCATCAGGCATCCGCGGTCTTGCGCTTGCCATAAGCGTGGTGATCATCGTGTCTCTGATCGCGAGGTCCGTCGGGCATACGCAACAGGGAAAGGCGATGGGGCTCCGGATGACCTGCCATCAGGCGGTCAATGTCGTGACGCCGGTGATTATGGGCGCCATCGTCGAATGGGCCGGACTCGATATTGCGTTCTATCTCGTCGGCGGAGCAATGCTGGCGCTCAACCTGTGGCTTGGCTGGATCGGTCGGAAGGCGGCCGTGCCGGAGTAGAAAACTCAGCAGGAGTCGGGCGCCCCGACCTCGTCGGCGACGACACGTCCCAGATGGGTCAGTTTGCATACCTGCCAGTCGGGCTTAAGCGGGTTGTTGAACCAGGGCTCGGCCCAGCCCTTGTCGATACAGCTACGAACCATCTGGGACGATACGCGCTGGCCGTCCTCATCGAACAGCGGCAGCTTGCCGCCAGGCTGCTCGAGCCCGCGGCGCAGCCATTTCTTCTGGATGGCAGTCGGTGTTGCGAGCGCACGCACCTGCGGCGCTTCGCGCATGACAGCATCAGCCGGCATCGTCACCCCCCCTTTATGGACGAATTGCGGTTCCGCCTGGACCCGAAGAAATTCCCCCCCAGGAACATTCTTCGGAGGCGCGCTTAATCTGTGCTAAGAGGTCTACTAACCTGCCGGAGTCCGGCGTGCAATAATTTTCGAATCGGTATGTCAGACAGTTTTCGCCTCGTTTACATGACCGCGGGCGCGGTCGGGGAAGCGCGGCGCATCGCGGATGCTCTGGTGTCGGAACGCCTCGCTGCCTGCGTCAATATCCTTCCCGGAATGCAGTCGGTCTATCGCTGGCAGGACGCAATACAGCATGATGACGAAATCGTTCTGATCGCAAAAACGACTGCAGCGCTGGTCGACCGGCTAGGCGACCGGGTGCGGGAACTGCATAGTTACGAATGTCCGTGTATTGTCTCTCTTGCCATAGATGGGGGAAATCCGGCTTTTCTGACCTGGATTTCGGAACAGACGGAAGAAGCGCTATGACGTCAGGTAAGCCGGATTCGATCAGGCCCACCGCCGCGCTCGGGTTCTCGGCTACTGCGCATTTCTACACGCACGTCATTATGCTGCTTTACCCCACGGTGGTGCTTGTCCTGGACGATGTGTTCGACTGGACCTACGGGGAGCTGCTGGAGCTGTTGCTGCCAGGCTATGTCCTGTTCGGCCTGGCGGCGCTCCCGGCGGGCTGGCTTGGCGACCGCTGGAGCACGCGCGGTATGATGGCCGTGTTCTATTTCGGGACGGGCAGTGCAACCGTTCTGACAGGTTTCGCGAATTCCCCCCTGGCGATCGGGATCGGCCTGACCTTCATGGGGCTTTTCGCATCGATCTATCATCCTGTCGGCACCAGTTTCGTGGTTCGCCATGCGACCAACCGCGGCAGGGCTCTGGGGCTGAACGGCGTATTCGGGACCTCGGGCGTTGCTCTGGCGGCGGTGATCGCGGGCGCGCTCACCGACAGTTTCGGATGGCGTATGGCGTTCTTCGTACCCGGCGCGATCTGCCTGGCGACCGGTGTTGCCTTCCTGACAATGACTGCTCCTGACGGACAGAGAGGCGGCGAGGGCGGCAGGTCAGGCGAAACGTTTTCCATCGACCGGGCAACCGCGATGCGGGCGCTTGGGCTCCTTGGCGTCACCATCCTGTTTGCCGGCTTCATAGCTCAGGCGTTTCTCGTAGGGCTCCCCAAGGTATTCGAACAGCGCGTAGCCATCGAAAGCCTGAGCGAGAGATCGTCGCTGATTTCCGTGGCGTTGCTGATCGGCGCGAGCGGCCAGCTTATCGGCGGCTATCTGGCGGACCGGTTCGCGATCAAGAACGTCTATATCGCGATGCAGTGCCTGCTCCTGCCGGTTCTGATTTCAGCGGCGTGGCTCTACGGAATGCCGCTCATCGTAGCGGCGGTCATGATCCAGCTTTTCATGACATCCGCGCTTCCGGCCGAGAACTGCCTGGTGGCGCGCTTTTGTCCGCCCGACCGACACGGGCTGGCCTATGGCGGCAAGTTCGTGATGGGGCTGGGGATCAGCTCGCTCGCGGTCCCGATGGTTGGCTGGATCCACGACACCACGGGCAGCTTCTACTGGTATTTTCTGGCGATGGCCTGTTGCTCGTGCCTGATCCTTGCCGTTGCCCTGTTCCTGCCCGGCGAACGCGCGATTGCGCAGCGGGCGGTTGCGCCTGCGCCCGGCGCGGCGGAGTAGGGGATGCTGCCTGTGATCCGGTCGCTGGACCACCTGGTGCTAACGGTTTCGGATATTGAGGCGACTTGCCGGTTCTATGAAACCGTTCTCGGGATGAAGCGTGTTCCTTTCGGAGAAGGAAGGGTTGCGCTGTCATTCGGCGATCAGAAGATCAATCTGCATGATGCCGGCACGGACGCCAGCCCCAGGGCGAAAAACCCAACGCCGGGTTCCGGCGATCTCTGTTTTCTGGTCGATACGCCTCTCGATGAATTGCGGGCGCATCTGGCTGCGAATGATGTAGAGATCGAGATGGGGCCTGTCGAACGCAACGGTGCGACAGGAAAAATTCTGTCGGTCTATTTCCGCGATCCGGACGGAAACCTGATCGAGGTTTCAAATAAACTCTAGCTGGCGGCCCGAACGGCGTCCCTGACGTCGTTGGTAAATCCAACGGTGCGCGATTTTCCGAGATCGAAGACCGGCCGTTTGATGAGGGTCGGGTTTTCAGCCATCAGCCCGACGGCTGACCCGGCATCGACGGAGCCGCGGTCCGCCTCGGGCAGTTTGCGCCATGTCGTACCACGCCGGTTGAGCAGGGTTTCCCAGCCGATTTCACGGACCCACGCAGCGACGGTTTCTCGCTCGAGACCATCGGCGCGGAAATCATGAAACCGGTGTTCGAGCCCCTCATCCTTGAGCCATTTGATTGCCTTGCGGCAGGTATCGCAGTTCCTGATCCCGTATATCGTGATCATTGGCGTTTCCTTTCAGAGTCCCAGCCGGCGATATTCGATCACCGGGCATCGATCCATGATGACGGTCAGTCCGGCTCCCTCCGCGCGGGCGGCAGCCGCCTCGTCGATGACATCCAGTTGCAACCAGACAGTCCTCGCACCGATCCGGATGGCGTCGTCTACGACCGCGCCTGCCTCACTGGAGCGGCGAAATATATCGACCATGTCGACTGACGCAGGCAGGTCGTCGAGTGAGGCCAGCACCGTTTCGTCGTTGATCGTTTCGCCGGCTGCCGCGGGGTTGACCGGGTATACCTTGTGGCCGCGCGATTGCAGGAACTTCATCACCCGATGCGATGCGCGCTCGGGGCGGGGGCTCGCGCCCACCAGGGCGATGCTACTGCTTTCCTTCAGAATTTTTTCGATCACGCTGTCCGGGTAGTCGAATGCCGTCATGCGGACGCTTGTCCTGCATCGGCATTCGCATCGGCGTCGCCGACATCGGCGTTGAGACGCGCATGCGCCGCTTTCATGACCTTGCCGAGATAATGATCCGCGAAGGTCACCGGCGGATATTTCGCGCCGTCCGGCCCCGCGCAGCTCGGAACGCATTCGATCAGGGCATCGTGATTGGGACTGTGGAAATAGACCAGAGATATCCGGTCGACACCGGCATACTGCGGATTGCCGACGCGGTGCAGGGTAGAGGCCCAGCGGTCATTGGTCCAACGCGCCAGCGCGTCGCCGATATTGCAGACGATCCCGCCGGGCGGACAGACAACGTCGATCCAGTCTCCCGAACGGGTCAGCACCTGGGTGCCGCCCGGTACAGCGTCGCCGCGGAGAAAGGTGATCATTCCGTAATCGGTATGTTCGCCTGCGCGGAGCTGACCTTCCTCCGGGCGTCGGTCGGTTTGCGCCGGATAATGGACCATCCTGGCCACACTCGACTGGTGATCGAACTTGTCCTCGAAGTAGGAGCGGTCGAGATCGAGGACAAAAGCAACGATGTCCAGCATCCGTTCCCCGAGTGCGCGCATTTCCGCATCGTACGCCAGCATGGTTTCCCGAAATCCATTGGGGCGGTCGGGCCACCGATTGGGGGCCAGCATCGCCGTTCTTGCATCGCCCGGAATCCAGTCCTCGCCGGTGAATTCTTCCGGGCCGAAGGCAAAGGCCTCCTGCAGGTCGGGTGGGGCTTCCTTGCCGAGGGAGTAGGACAGGGAGCGGTCCATGAACCGGTTATAGCCCCGGCTGACCTTTTGGGGCGGTCGCTCGACCTTGAGTTTCTCTTCCGCGGGCATGGCGAAGAATGCTTCCGCCATGGCGCGGGTGGCGGACATAACCTTTTCGTCCGCACCGTGCCCGGTGATGGCGAAGAAGCCGGTATCGCGACAGGCAGAATCGATGCGGGACGCGATCGATTTTTGGGTTGCGGGGGCCCCGTTAAAGAAGGCAGCGATGTCTATGACCGGTATTTCTGACGTCGTCATGGCTGGGTCCAATTTTTGTTGCAGAGAGCCTATGCGTTTCGCCTTGTTTGGGCAACAAGCGTCCTGCCGGTTGCGATATCGGGTAATATAATACCGTGATTATAAGTCTTTGTTAGAAAGCGTTTTTTTCTATTGACTTGAAGATATCCGGTGGCATACTCCGCCCACTTCGCGGGTCGGGGCTTCCCGGCATCGTGACGACATCGAATACCAACCCAGGATACGGATAAGGCCCATGACGACCTATTCCGCACGGCCGAGTGAGGTCGATGCAAAATGGTACGTGATCGATGCTGAAGGCGTCGTTCTCGGTCGGCTCGCCACCATCGTGGCGAAGATGCTTCGTGGCAAGCACAAGCCGACCTTTACCCCGCATATCGATTGCGGGGACAACATCGTGGTCGTGAACTGCGAGAAGGTGCAGCTCACCGGTCGCAAGCGGACCGACAAGGTCTATTACCGTCACACGGGTTATCCCGGCGGTATCAAGAGCCGGATCGCTGGCGATGTGCTGGAATCGGCGCACCCCGAACGGGTCATTGAAAAGGCGGTTCAGCGCATGCTGCCGAAGGGACCGCTTGGCCGGAAACAGTTCCGCAAGCTCAAGATTTATGCCGGGTCGGAGCATCCGCATGAAGCCCAGGCGCCCGAGGTCCTCGACCTCGCTTCCATGAATCCCAAGAACACGAGGAGCGCCTGATTATGGCTGATGTACCCGGCGCAACGCTGGCAGATGTAATGCCCGAACAGGCCGCCGATGCGGCGGTCCCGCCGACCGAGATCGAGACCGGCCCGGTTTATGAAAAGAAGGTCGACGAGTTCGGCCGTTCCTACGCGACCGGCAAGCGCAAGGACGCTGTTGCGCGTGTCTGGGTCAAGCCCGGCACGGGACAGATCCAGGTTAACGGTCGCGCCGGCGACGCGTATTTCGCACGCCCGACCCTCCAGATGATCATTCGGCAGCCGCTCGATGCGGTTGAACGGAAGACCGAGTATGACATCGTCTGCACGGTTAAGGGCGGTGGCCTCTCGGGGCAGGCCGGGGCGGTGCGTCACGGTATTTCGAAAGCTCTGACGCTGCAGGATCCCGATCTTCGCTCCGTGCTGAAGAAGGGCGGGTTCCTGACCCGCGATTCGCGGACGGTGGAACGGAAGAAATACGGCAAGCCCAAGGCGCGACGTTCCTTCCAGTTCTCGAAACGATAGGGATTGCCGAATTCGGTATCTGAAAAGGGCGTCCCACGGGGCGCCCTTTTTGTTCGACCGGCGAGAATTCGACCGGTGGACACGGGAAGTATGTAAACAGGGGTTGGAATATGGCCCACAGAATTTTTATCGACGGTGAAGAAGGTACGACCGGTCTTCAGATCAGGGAACGGCTGGAAGGCAGAGCGGAACTGGAACTCATCCATCTTCCCGATGAGAGGCGCAAGGATAAGGACGCCCGGCGCGATGCGCTTAACGGGGCCGATATCGCGATCCTTTGTCTGCCCGACGATGCCGCGCGCGAGGCGGTCGACCTGATTGACAACCCGGATACGCGGGTGATCGATGCTTCGACCGCCTACCGGGTCGCCGAAGGCTGGACCTACGGATTTCCGGAACTGGACCGTGGGCACGAGGCAACCGTCGCTGCGGCGTTGCGTGTATCAAACCCGGGCTGCTACCCGACCGGGGCGATAGGTCTCATCCGGCCCCTGGTTTCGGCGGGCATTCTGTCTTCGGACCATCCGGTGGCGATCAATGCGGTATCCGGCTATTCGGGTGGAGGAAAGTCGCTGATTGCGAAAATGGAAGACCCGGATTGCGAAGGCGCGATCAGCAGCGCGTATTTCGCTTATGGTCTGGGGCTCGAACACAAGCACGTACCAGAGATTGCCCGTCATGCACGGCTCGATTACCGGCCGCTATTCACGCCGAGCGTCGGGCGGTTTCGTCAGGGGATGATCGTGCAGTTGCCCCTCGAACTGCGCTGCTTGCCGGGTTCGCCAACGCTTGCCGACATCCGGTCGATTCTGGGTGAATGGTATGAAGGACGCCGCTTCGTTTCGCTGGCAAATGAAGAGGAGACCAAAGCGAGAGAGGGCTTGCTGGACCCGGAAGAACTGAACGATACGAATCGACTGCGTCTGTTCGTTTTTGGAAACGGCGGGCGGGGCCAGGCGCTGCTCGTGGCGCAACTTGACAATCTCGGCAAGGGGGCGTCGGGTCAGGCAGTCCAGAATCTCAACCTCATGCTGGGGTTGGGGGAAGATACGGGGTTAAATTAAACCCTGCAGGACAGGGGGCGGAGGTCGGGTCAGGTCGGTTGAAAGATAAAGGGTCGATCCCGTATCATCGCGAGGCATAGAATTTTCTGGTTCGGTCGGTTTGTCTGTACGGTAACGCCGCAGGTTTGCGATCACAGGAGCGTAAAAATGTTTAAGGTTGGGAATAAGGAAAATCGGGCTGGACTGCGCCGGGCGCCGGTTTATCTCGTTCTGGCCGGCACGATGGCCTTGAGCGGCTGTTCGTGGACGCCCGACTGGGCGAACCCTGTTGAATGGTACCGGGGAACCCGCGACTGGGTCGCAGGTGATGACACCGACAGCCAGCGTAAGGCCGCAAGCGCATCGCAGCCTGCTTCAGCGTCAGGTCAGTCCTATCCTAAACTGGCCTCGGTGCCGCAACGTCCAGCAGCCCCGTCCGAGGCGGATCGAAAAGCCATGGCGGGCTCGCTGGCGGCCGATCGCGATTCCGCCCGCTATACGGATGAGCAAATCCGGTTGCAGGCGGAAACCGTGACGAGGGCGCCGGCCGCAGCGAACCCGGCTCCGCAAACGGCGACAGTAGCCGTGCCGGCAACGCCGCCAGCGCCGCGCGTTGCCGCCGCACCGCCGGCACCGGTCCAATCTCAACCGATTGCTTCGGTTCCTGCGGCTCCGCCGCCGCCGCCGGCGATCGCCAATCCGGGGCCCGCGCCGCAACCGATGCCGCAGCAGCTTGCCAGCGCCCAGCCGGCGCCGCCAGCGTTGAGGCCGGTGCCGCCAGCGTTGAGGCCGGTGCAACAGGCATTGACGTCAGGGATAAACTCGCAGCCGGACCGGTTTGTGAATGCGAGCCGGTTTTCGACGCGGTTTCCAGCGGGTGTCGGCAACACAGCTGTTTCCGCGCCGGCGCCAGGGCCCGCCGCGGTACCTGCCGCGCCGATGGCCACGGTGTACTTCGGTTCGGGATCCTCGCAGGTATCGGCGAAAGCGCTGGAGGAGATACGGCGCGCGGCGGGAGTGGTAAAACGCAGCGGCGCGCGCGTGGTTGTTGTCGGTCATGCGAGCAGCCGAACGAGAAATCTCGATCCGCTGAGCCATCAAATCGCCAATTTCAGGGTGTCCTATGATCGGGCGCAGGCGGTGGCACGCGCCTTGATCAGGCAGGGCGTGGACCGTCAGGCGATTGAAGTCAGCGCTGTCTCCGATTCTCAGCCGGTCTTTTTCGAGGTTATGCCGGCAGGAGAAGCCGGGAACAGGCGAGTCGAGATCATTCTGGCCAACTAGAGCGGATTTGCTGGCCCGCGTTCGAATTTGAAAGTAATGAATCGGGCGGGTTCTTCCGCCCGACCTTGAAAGCGTCACTCATGGATCAGGAATTTCACAGAATTAAGCGCTTGCCGCCCTACGTCTTCGCGGAAGTGAATGAGATGAAGGCGCGCGCCCGCGCGGCCGGCGAAGACGTCATCGATTTCGGCATGGGAAATCCGGACCAGCCGACGCCGCAGCATGTCGTCGACAAGCTCGTGGAAGCTGTCCGGAACCCACGTACGCACCGTTATTCCGTTTCGCGGGGGATTCCGGGTTTGCGGCGTGCAAATGCCGCCTATTACGCTCGCCGGTTCGGGGTGGAGATCGATCCGGATACGGAGACGATCGTGACGCTCGGTTCGAAAGAGGGATTCGCCAACCTCGCCATGGCCATTACCAGCCCCGGCGATATTGTACTTGTTCCGAACCCGAGCTATCCGATCCACGCCTACGGGTTCATTATTGCCGGGGGTGGGCTTCGGCACATGCCCGTGGGGCCAAATATCGACCTCATGACAGAACTCGAACGCGCGGTGAAACATTCTGTTCCGCCTCCGCTCGCGCTGGTGCTGAATTTCCCTTCAAATCCGACGGCCCAGGTGGTGGGGCTGGATTTCTATGAAAAGGTCGTTGCGTTCTGCCGCGAACACAACATCCTGATCCTGTCGGATCTCGCTTATGCAGAGATATTTTTCGACGATGAGCCGCCGCCATCGATTTTGCAGATTCCAGGCGCGCGCGACATTGCGGTGGAGTTTACATCGCTGAGCAAGACCTATTCGATGCCGGGCTGGCGTATGGGTTTTGCGACAGGGAACAAGCAGCTGATCGCAGCTCTTGCGCGGATCAAGTCCTATCTCGATTACGGCGCCTTTACGCCGATCCAGGTTGCGGCGACGGCGGCTCTCAACGGACCGCAGGATGTTGTCGACGACGTTCGGACGCTTTATCGACGCCGCCGGGACGTCCTGGTTGAGAGCTTCGGTCGCGCGGGATGGGAAATCCCGTCTCCCAGCGCCACGATGTTCGCCTGGGCGCCGATACCGGAACCTTTCCGCGAAATGGGGTCGCTCGAATTCTCGAAGTTGCTTCTGGAGGAGGCGCAAATCGCAGTTTCTCCCGGTATCGGTTTTGGTGAGTACGGAGAGGGCTATGTCCGTATCGCTCTTGTCGAGAATCAGCAGCGGATTCAGCAGGCGGGCCGAAACGTAAAGCGCTTCATGTCCGATGTCGGCGGCGTAATGGAACGGGTCGAGAAAAAGGCCGTAGTTTCTTGAGCGGAGCATTCCGGATTGCCGTTGCCGGTCTCGGCACTGTCGGGGCCGGAGTTCTTCGGCTGATCGAACAGAACAGCGAAATCCTGTCACAGCGGGTCGGGAGGCGGGTTGTCGTTTCTGCGGTGTCGGCGCGCGATCGCAACCGCGACCGCGGCGTTTCGCTGGATGGATTGCAATGGTTCGACGATCCCGTAGCAATGGCATCGGCGGCGGATATCGATCTCGTGGTCGAGTTGATCGGCGGCGAGGACGGACCGGCGAAGGCCGTGTGTGAGGCCTCGATCGCCCATCGACGATCTGTGGTGACGGCGAACAAGGCGCTGATCGCGCATCATGGGACTGCGCTGGCGGAAGCGGCCGAAGCGGCAGGTGTGACGATTGGCTATGAAGCCGCGGTGGCGGGGGGAATCCCGATCATCAAGGCATTGAGGGAAGGTCTCGCCGGAAACTCGGTTGCGGGGCTTTTTGGGATTCTAAACGGCACCTGCAACTTCATCCTGACCGAAATGCGTCAGACGGGACGTGAATTCGATGACGTACTCGCCGATGCCCAGCGCCTTGGTTATGCCGAATCCGATCCGAGTTTCGATGTCGACGGCGTCGATGCCGCGCACAAACTCTCGATCCTTGCGTCCGTAGCGTTCGGTAGCAGGATCGATTTCGACAATGTTCATACCGAAGGTATTCGCCAGGTAACCGCGCTGGATATTGAATTGGCGGAAACTCTTGGATACCGGATTAAGCTGCTGGGCATTGCACGCCGCCAGGAGGGCGGGATCGAAAAGCGCGTCCATCCCTGCATGGTGCGTCTGCAGTCGCCGGTCGCCCATGTCGAGGGCGTTACAAACGCCGTCGTGGTCAACGGCGATTTCGTCGGGCAGACGGTTTATGAAGGGCCCGGGGCCGGCGCAGGGCCGACGGCGTCGGCGGTTGTCGCCGATATCGTCGACATCGCGCGCGGCGGTTCGCTCCCGGTCTTCAACCTGCCAGCGGCGGAACTTCGCGAGGAAGACTCGGTTCCCATGGACCGTCATGTCGGCTCCTATTACATTCGCCTCATGGTGGTCGACCGACCGGGCGTGTTTGCCGATGTTGCGGCGATCCTGCGGGATGAAGCTGTTTCGATGGAACAGATCCTGCAGCGGACGCGCGCTCCTGGCGAGGCCGTTCCGGTGGTTATGACCACGCATGATGTAGAGGAAGCTTCCATGATGAGAGCGATTGAGAGGTTCGCCGCGCTCGACACTGTGACCGAGCCCCCTCACGTCATCAGAATTGAAACATTCGACGACTAGAACGTACGTCAGAAACTCAGGAGGAAAAGTCAGATGGCGGAAGCCGAAGCGTCCACGGAAATGGATCGTAATCTCGCGCTCGAGGCCGTACGGGTTACGGAAGCTGCGGCGCTGGCCGCATCCCGTCTTATGGGCCGGGGGGATGAAAAGAAAGCGGATGCGGTTGCTGTGGATGCCATGCGCAACGCCCTGAACAGTCTGGATATAACCGGTACCGTGGTAATCGGGGAGGGCGAGCGTGACGAAGCGCCGATGCTCTATATCGGCGAGAAGGTCGGTACGGGGAAGGGGCCCAAGATCGATATCGCTCTGGACCCTCTTGAAGGAACGACGATTACAGCGAAGGGCCTGTCCAATGCGCTCGCCGTCATCGCCATGGCCGAAGACGGAGGTTTCCTGAACGCACCCGACGTCTACATGGACAAGATCGCTGTCGGCGGCGGATTGCCTGAGGGAGTTGTAGATCTCGACGAAACGCCTGCAACGAATCTGAAAAATCTTGCGAAGGCAAAGAACGTTGCGGTGGAAGACCTCGTTGTCTGTATTCTTGACCGTCCGCGTCACGAAGAGCTGATCGCGAAGGTTCGCGAATCCGGCGCCCGGATCATGCTAATCATGGACGGCGACGTGAGCGGCGTCATCGCGACGTCTCAGCCGGACAGCGGTGTGGATATCTATCTTGGATCGGGCGGTTCGCCCGAAGGCGTACTGGCTGCATCGGCGCTCCGTTGCATTGGCGGACAGATGCAGGGCCGTCTTCTTTTCCGCAACGACGATGAGCGGGCGCGAGCGACCAAGTGGGGCATTGAGGATTTCGACCGGAAGTACGACATGCTCGATCTTGCGCACGGCGATGTGATGTTTGCGGCGACCGGGGTCACGAATGGATCCATGGTGCGCGGCGTGCGCCGCTTCTCGGGCGGTGCTCGAACGCATTCGATGGTCATGCGGTCGAGCACCGGTACTGTCCGCTACATCGAAGCCGTTCATAATTTCACAATCAAGACCGGCTTCGATCCCGGCGCGAAGTAGGCTGGATGACGGATGCCGCCGCTTTTCTGGGCGTTGAGCGATCCGTTACGGGCAAGCGCTGGCGTTCGCGTCTGACAGATGAGCGCGGCGCCCTTGCGCTTGCGCAGCAATTCGACCTACCGGAAATCGTCGGTCGCGTTCTGGCGGCGCGCGGCGTAGGCATCGACGAAGCAGAGCTGTTTCTCAACCCGACCCTGCGCGCGTTGTTGCCGGATCCTGCGCATCTCATCGATATGGATCGTGCGGTTGCACGGATCGTGCAGGCTATCAATGCCGGAGAAACAATCGGCATTCTCGGAGATTACGATGTCGACGGTGCGACTTCTTCGGCATTGCTGGTGCGGTTCCTTTCCGCGCTCGGCCGGCAGGCGCCGGTTTATATCCCCGACCGTCAGGCTGAGGGGTATGGGCCTAATTTGCCTGCGTTGCAAAACCTCAAGGGGGAAGGATGTTCGCTCGTCATTACCGTGGATTGCGGGACCACAGCCTACGAGCCGCTGGAGGCGGCGGTCGATCAGGGACTCGATATTGTTGTCGTCGATCATCATGTGGCGGAGGCGCGTCTTCCCGCCGGATGTATCGTCGTAAACCCTAATCGGGCTGACGAGACCTCGCCCTGTGGCAACCTTGCCGCGGTGGGAGTCTGTTTCCTGCTGATCGTAGCGGTCAATCGCGCTCTGCGGGATGCATACTGGTACGACGAAGGACATCCCGAACCCGATCTTCTTAAGCTTCTCGATCTCGTAGCGCTTGGGACGATCTGCGACGTTGTGCCGCTCACTGGCGTCAATCGCGCCCTCGTGACGCAGGGCCTCAGGGTCATGGCGCAGCGTGGCAATCCTGGAATAGCCGCTCTTGCAGACGTCGCCAGGGTGGACCGGAAGCTCGAGGCGTATCATGCCGGTTTCGTTCTGGGGCCACGTGTTAATGCCGGCGGAAGGGTCGGCGATTCAGGGCTTGGCGTCCGGCTGCTGACGACAGGAGATACGGCTGAGGCCGCGGAGATCGCCGGACGTCTCAACGAGTTCAATCGAGAGCGTCAGGAAATTGAACAGGCGGTGCAGGAGGCCGCGCTGGAACAGGCCGAACGGCAGGCATCGGGCAACCGGCCGCTGATCCTGGTGGCTGGCGAGGGCTGGCATCCGGGAGTCATCGGGATCGTTGCGGGGCGGTTGCGCGAACGGTTCAACCGTCCCTGCTGCGTCGTTGCGCTGAAAGACGGCGTTGGAAAAGGTTCGGGCCGTTCGGTTCAGGGCGTTTTGCTCGGGCCGGCGGTTATCGCAGCGCAGCAGGCCGGGATCCTGTTGAACGGCGGCGGTCATGCAATGGCGGCGGGATTCACGGTGGAGCAGGACAGGCTAGACGATTTGCGGGACTATCTGGCCGGACATATAGAGCGTCAACTCGATGGCGAGGCACTCACGGCGAGCTTGGGAATCGATGCTCTGGTTAATCCGGTTGCCGCATCGCCGGAACTGATTGAGACGTTGGAGCGTGCCGGGCCGTTCGGCGCCGGTAATGCACGCCCGAGATTCGCGATTCCGCAGGCGCGCGTCGTCAATAGCGGAATCGTCGGCACAGCGCATGTCCGCTGCGTGTTGACGGGCGCGGACGGGACCGGTCGTCTGAAAGGGATCGCTTTCAGGGCGGCCGATACACCGTTGGGAGAGGCGCTGCTGAATGCAAAAGGGGCGCCATTACACGTTGCGGGAAGTTTGCGGCTCGACGAATGGCAGGGCGCGCGAAACGCACAGATTTTTATCGATGACGCGGCGGAAGCCCGCGGGGAATGACTAACTGAACCGATCGAAATCTGTCTCGCAGTAACATTCGGCCCTGTATAATATCTGTCTGACGACTCAACGACCTGACCGAATTGCCTGACGAAATGCCGGAACCAGCCTCTTCCAGATCTGTCGAAAGGCGTCAGGCGCGTCCGTGGCTGGACCGGTTCAAGCGTTTGTGCCGGTACAGGCTCGTCATCCCGATTAAGCGCAGCCCGCATCCGCCGGAACATACTGCTCGCGGCGTGATGATCGGGCTGATGTGGGGGCTCACGCCAAGCGTCGGCGCCCAGATGATTTTCTGTCTGATTACCTGGGTGATCGCCAGGCGCTTCTTCAAGTGGGATTTCAGTCTGATTGTCTCGCTTGCCTGGACATGGACGACCAATGTCATAACGCTCGTGCCGGCCTACTACCTGTTCTTCATCACCGGACAGCTGATGCTGGGCAAGTTCGACGATTTGTCGGGCTACGGAGATTTCGCCGCCGCCTGGGCGAACGCGATCCAGGATCAGACGCATGCAACATTCTGGGAAAGCGCATGGTTCTATACCGTTCTGCTGTTCAAGGGGTGGGGTGTGCCGATGCTGATCGGTTGTATCCCCTGGTCGATCTTCGGGGGCTGGATGGGATATACTTGGTCGCTTCGCTTTATCCGCCGGCATCGTCGGCGCAAGGCCGAAAAGCTGATGACTAATGCGGCAAAGCAGGAGGCGTAAGGATAATGGATGTAAGACCACTTTCCAGCGCCCTTGGAGCGGAAATCGTCGGTTTCGATGTCAGAAATCTCACCGACGATGCCTTCTCTGAGGTAAGGGAGGCCTTTCTCCGATATCAGCTCCTCGTTTTCCGCGATCAAAGCCTTCCGCCGGAGGATCATATCGCCTTTTCCTGGCGCTTCGGCGAGCTGGAAACCCGCCCCGATCGACCGTTTACCCTCGACGGATTCCCGGAGGTCGCGGTTCTTTCCAATCGTCTTGTCGATGGCGACCCGGTCGGCGTCATCAACGCCGGAGATTTCTGGCATTCCGATCTTTCGTTTTCGCGGTTTCCGTGCCGTACCACTTTCCTCTACGCGATGGAGACAGCGGAGGAGGGGGGCGATACAGAATGGTCGAACATGTACGCCGCTTATGATGCACTGTCCGACGGGATGAAGGAGCGGATCGACGGGCTGAAGGGCATCCATGTTTTCGACCGTCGTCGAAACCCTCGCGCCCGAGTCGATGCTCAGTTCGAGGACCAGGCGGATGAAGTCTACGGGGTACCTGTCCCCGACGCCGTTCATCCAGTCGTCCGGCGGCATCCAGACACTGGCCGCAAGGCGCTATACGTGTCGCCGCGTTTTGTTGTCGGGATAGACGGCATGGAAGACAGCGATGCCCAGCCGCTGCTGGACGAACTGTTCGAACACCAGATTCGGCAGGAGTTTCGCTATCGCCACAAATGGCGGAAGGGCGACCTGACGATCTGGGACAATCCCTGCCTGATCCATATCGGTCGCGGCGGGATCAAGCCGCCGGGCATTCGGCACATGCATCGGACGATGGTGCTGGACGGGCCGACGGTCTAGGGCGACGACTTTTTTCTCGCTGTAACGAGATAGAGCGGGTCTGTCTGGCCGGGGCACGGAGACAGGTCCGAGAATTCTGGCTGTTCGAACCAGCCCGCCTCGACGAAATAGCACCCGACGATCTGCGCGTGGCCATGATCGTCCATCGAGCGCCATAGCGCGATCGCCTTGGTCGGAAACATCCGGTTCGAAAAAGACACCGCGCATATGCCGCCGGGTTTGAGGACGCGGGCAATATCGGCGAAGACCTCGAGCGGTTTCGTCAGATACTGAACCGAGACGGCGATGAGACAGGCGTCGAACGAGCCGTCTTCGTAAGGGAGGACCGGATCGACCGTGAGATCGTGAACGACGCTTTCCGTCAGACGCGGATTGGCCTCCAGCTCAACAGCGTTCATGCCAAGCCCCGCGATTCGTCCGTACTGTATATCCGGCGGTAGATGCGACACCCAGGATGACATCAGGTCGAGGATATCGCCGCCCGCCGGAAGGTTGTTCATGTACCAGACCGTCAGCGCGTTGCAGGCCTCGTCGTCGATATGTCGGACGAGACGTTCCTGCGAGTAGAACAGCGAGTCCTCGCTCTCGTCGACACGTTCGAAATGTTCTGGTCCCAGCTTGCGGCCTGCGTCCGCCATGACATTCCTCCGAATGAAGGGGGGCACCCTAGCGGAAGCGGTTCGCCCCGCCAACGCGCGGCGGATTGCGCTCGCCTTTTAGCGTGCTTAGACTCCTACAGTAATCCATAGGCAGGGAGGCTTGCGGTGGAAGTAAAACGATTGTCCGATGCGCTTGGCGCAGAGGTTCTCGGTGTCGACCTGATATCGGTGACCGACGAGGAGTTTCAGGAAATTTATGACGCGTGGCTGAAGTACGAGGTGCTCGTGTTTCACGATCAGGACCTGACGCCCGAGGAACATATCGAATTCTCCAAAAGGTTCGGCGAACTGGAGGTCCATATCGCGGTGGATCACCTGCTCGAAGGCCATCCGGAGATCATGATGGTGTCCAACAAGCAGGTGGATGGTCGCTACATCGGAGCGGTGTCCGCTGCTGATTACTGGCATTCCGACCTGTCCTGCAACTCGCACCCGACCAAGGCATCGCTGCTGTATGCGCTTGAAATTCCGAGTGTCGGGGGCGACACCGAATGGGCCGACACCTACGCCGCCTATGAAACGCTGCCCGAAGCGACCAAGGAGAAGATCGCGGATCTTCGCGGCATCCATAGCTGGAACCGTATCCGCAACCCTCGCGTCGCCGTTCCCGAGGTCCATAAGGACGCAGAGGAAAGGTACGGTACTCGCGCGCCGGACGATGCGCTTCATCCGATCGTGCGCACCCACCCCGAGACGGGTCGCAAGGCGCTCTATGTTTCGCCACGCTTTACTCTTGGTGTCGACGGGCTGGAGCCGGACGAAGGTCAGGAGCTGCTAGACGAGCTGTTCGATCACATGGCGAAGCGTGAGTTCATCTTTCGCCATTCCTGGAAGGTCGGCGACCTGGTCCTGTGGGACAATCGCTGCACTGTCCATATCAACACGCGCGGCTACGACGAGATCCGGCATATGCACCGGACGTCGGTTGCCGGCGACGTACCGTACTGATCGCCATGGGAAATCCAATTGACCAGGCAGCGCTCGATACGCTGTTTAACGAAGGCCGGACATTCGATGCGTTCCTCGATAGGGAGGTGCCGGACGGTCTGCTGCAACAGGCATACGATCTGGCCAAGATGACGCCGACCAGCGCCAACTGTCAGCCGATGCGGGTGCTGTTTCTACGGTCGGCGGAAGCAAAGGAAAGGCTCGCGCCGGCCTTGTCCTCGACAAACCGCGACAAGACCGTGATCGCACCGGTGGTTGCCATCGTGGCGCACGATCTGGAATTCTACGAGAACCTGCCGAAGCTCTATCGCGTGCCGGGGGCCGAGAAATGGTTCATGGGGCAGGACGGGCTAATCGAGGAAACAGCGTTCCGCAACGGGGCACTGCAGGGCGCGTGCCTGATGCTGGCGTTGCGCGCCGTTGGGCTTGATGTCGGGCCGATGTCGGGGTTCAAAAACGACATGGTGGACGAGGAATTTTTTTCCGGTACGGGCTGGCGTTCCAATTTCATCTGCAATGTCGGCTATGGCGATCCGTCCGGCCTGCCGCCGCGCGATCCTCGGCTTGATTTCGATGAGGCCTGCAGGATCGAGTAGGGCGCTCGATTGACGCCCGGAAGGTCCGGGCGTAGACTCTCGGAAAAGCCGGAAAACGGCCATTCCATGCGGCTTTCGCGGGAGGTTTTCATGCAGATCAACCGGTTGTCCGATGCGCTCGGCGCTGAAATCACGGGTATCAACGTTACAAAAGTCTCGGCGGGAGAAATCGAGGCTATTCTGGACGCGTTTTACGAACACCAGGTCATCGTGTTTCGCGATCAGACGCTGACGCCGGAGCAGCATATCGCTTTCAGCGCCCATTTCGGTCCGCACGAGATACATATTTCCAAGAAATTCCTTCTTGAAGATCATCCCGAAGTTCTCGTCCTGTCGAACCGCAAGGCGAACGGAGAATATATCGGGGTCGAGAACGCCGGCGATTACTGGCATTCGGACCTGAGCTATATGGATAAACCGAGCCTGGGTTCACTGCTTTACGCGCTGGAGGTTCCGCCGGAGGGCGGAGACACCGAATGGGCCAACCAGTACACGGCCTACGAGACCCTGCCGGAAGAGACGAAGAAGCGGATAGACGGGCTCAAGGCGCGTCACACTTTCAACCGGACCCGTAACCCGCGCGTTCACGTGCCCGACCATGCGAAAAAGGGAGCGGTGGAGCGTTATGCGAAGGTCAGCCCCGATGATGCCCTCCATCCGGTGGTGCGTACGCATCCGGTGACGGGCCGCAAGGCGCTGTTCGTCTCACCGCGTTTCACCATCGGGATCGAAGGCCTGCCCGAGGAAGAAGCGCAGGAACTGCTCGACGAGCTGTTCGATCACATGGCGAAGCCGGAGTTCGTCTATCACCACAAATGGCGGCTGGGAGACCTTCTGCTGTGGGATAATCGCTGCCTCGCTCATCTGGCCTGCCGCGGTATTCCGGAAGGCCAGATACGACACATGCACCGGACGACCGTGTCCGGCGACATACCGTTCTGAAAATTTCGAAAAAGGGGAGAGTTTCCGATATGAATGACGCACCTGCTCCGACCGCGCGTCCGCCGGTCGTTAAGGCGACCAAGCCGCGTATCCGCCATACGATGCTGCGGGTAAAGGACCTCGACCGGTCGGTCGATTTCTACACCAATGTGATGGGGATGAAAGTATTCCGCCGCAGCGACAACGAAGGCGGGAAATATACTGTCGTTTTCATCGGTTACGGGGACGAGAGTACCGATCCGGCGATTGAGCTGACCTATAACTGGGGCCAGGACGACGGTTACGAGGTCGGCACCGGCTACGGCCACATCGCCATCGGCGTTCCGGATATCTATGGCATCTGCGAGAAGGTCGAGGCCTTCGGCATGGAAGTGCCGCGCCCGCCCGGGCCGCTCAAGCACACCGGCCCGAACGGCCCGGTGATTGCCTTCATCCGCGACCCCGATGGCTATTCCATCGAGCTCGGCGAGCGGGCCTGACTTCCATGGCGGATACGGCATCGGGGACGATCACGCCGGCCCACAATATCCAGCACCGGTTTCCCTACGAGGATTTGCGCGAGTGGCTGGCTGAGGCGGAACGGCTCGGCGAACTCAAGCATGTCACGGGCGCCAGCTGGGAGCAGGATATCGGACTCGCGACCACACTGGTCAAATATCGCGACGGGACGCCGGCGCTGCTGTTCGACGAGATTCCGGGGTGCCGGAAGGGCTTCCGTGTGCTGTCGAATTTCTTCGGCGGCAAGCGCAAGAACATGTCGCTCGGTTTTCCGACGGACATGGACAAGGTCCAGCTGTCGGAGGCCTGGGCTGAAAAATACTCGCACGAACCCGACGCGCTGATACCGCCCGTCTATGTCGATGACGGGCCGGTATTCGAAAACATCATGATGGACGACGATGTCGACGTGACGGCTTTTCCGTCGCCCATCTGGCACGAGGACGATGGCGGGCGCTATCTCGGTACCGGTTCCTACAACGTCACCCAGGACCCCGACACGGGCTGGTACAATCTCGGGACCTACCGGGTCATGGTGATCGACGACAAGACGGTCGCCTTCAACACGGCTCCCGGAAAGCACGGGCGCATCCATTTCGAGAAAGCGGCGGCAAGGGGCGAGAAACTGCCAGCCATCATGGTTGTGGGCGGCGATCCGATGGCGTTTCTGCTGGGCGGTTATGAAGTGCCGCCGGGCGTTTCCGAGTTCGACGTTCTTGGCGGCCTGCGCGGCAAGCCGGTCGAGCTGGTGCGCGGCAAGGTGACCGGCCTGCCGTTTCCGGCGAACGCCGAGATCGTGCTCGAGGGCTGGGTTCACCCGAGCGAGATGGTGCCCGAAGGTCCGTTCGGCGACTGGTGCGGCAGCTATACCGAGAAGGGCAGGGTGCGGCCGCGTTGCGACGTGAAGGCTATTTATTACCGCAACAATCCGGTGATTCTGGGCTTTCCTCCCCAGCACCTTCCGGACGAGTTTTCGAGATTTCGCGCAATCACGCGGTCCGCGCTGATGAAGCGAAACATCATCGCCGCCGGCGTGCCCGATGTGAAGGACGTGTGGTGTCACGAGGTCGGCGGGTCGCGCATGTTGACGGGAGTTTCGATTACCCAGCGCTATCCGGGCCACGCGACCCAGACCGGCCACATCGCGAGCCAGTGTCATGCCGGCGCCTATGCGGGCAAATGGGTGGTGGTGACGGACGAGGATATCGACGTCACGAACCTTGAAGAGCTGATCTGGGCGGCGCTGATGTGCTGCGATCCGGCGACCGAGATGGATATTATCAAATCCGCCTGGACTTCGAACGCGGATCCACGCCTGCATCCGGACGACAAGGCCAAGGGTAACGTGACCAATTCGCGATTGATTATCGATGCCACCAAGCCGTTTCACTGGCGGGAGCATTTTCCGCAATCGACAAAGCCGCGGCAGGAACTGCTGGATCTGGCGCGGGAAAAATTCAGCCACCTGCTGGAATGAGCCAGCAGTCAAAAACCTTGAGGGAGGTTGTCATGTCGTTACGCAAGCTAGCATTACTGACCGGGGCGCTCGCCGTCGCCTTGCCGGGGGCGTCAGTCCTCGCAGACGAGGCCGCCGATTTCTACAAAGGCAAGAATATCGAGATGGCGATCGCCGCCAGCGCGAAAGGGTCCTACAACCAGCATGTCCGCCTGATCCAGCGGTATCTGACCAAGCATATCGCCGGCAATCCCAACGTCATTGTGAAGTTTTATGCGGGGGCAGGCGGCATCCGCGGCGCCAATCACCTCTACAATGTCGGATCGAAGGACGGGCTGACGGTTGGGAACCTGCTGAAGACCATTGCGATTAACGAGGCGATCAAGCGCAAGGGCGTGAAGTACAAGTCGGCCGAATTCGGCTGGATCATCAGCACCGGGCCTGTCGATTCCGTGCTGGCGCTGATGAAAGACCATACCAAGGTTCGCTCCGTCGACGACGCCCGCAAGATGGAGGCGGTTCTTGGCTCGACCGGCAAGGGGTCTGCGACTTTTATCGAGCCCACCATCATGAACCAGTTGCTGGGCACCAAGTTCAAGGTCATTACGGGTTACAAGGGGCTGGGACCGGTCCACCTGGCGATGGAAAAGGGCGAGGTAGCCGGTCGTTTCGCCTCGGTGGAGAGCCTGCTGTGCTGCAAGAAGCACTGGCTTGAAGGCAAGCAGCTGGTATTTCTCGCGCAGTCCGGCCTGCGCCGAAACAAGGCGTTCCCCGACGTGCCGCGCATGATCGACCTTGTGAAGAGCGACAAGGACAAGAAGTTCCTTGAATTCTTCGGCGCAGGTTCGACGCTCGGCCGAATCTACGTAACCCCGCCAGGCGTGCCGAAAGCGCAGCTCGCGGCTCTTCGCGAAGGCTTCTGGAAAGCGGCGAACGACCCGGCCTACGTCGAGGAAATGAAGAAGGGCGGTCTCGAATGGGACCCGATGAAAGGCGAGGAAGCGAAGAAACTCGCCCTTCTGACGCTTGATGCATCGCAGGAGACGATCGCGCGGGCGCGCAAGGTCATGGGCACCGGCAAAAAGAAAAAGAAGTAGCAACAGGGTAAGGGCGGCCGGGGTATCCGGTCGCCCATATACCGAGAGGGACGGAAATGGGTGTTCTCGACGGCAGGGTGGCGATCGTCACGGGAGGCGCGCAGGGGATCGGCGCGGCCTATTGCAAGCGTCTTGCGCAGGAAGGTGCGAAGATCGTAGTGGCAGACGTAGTGGACGGATCGGGCGTCGTCGGCGTGATTGAACAGTCGGGCGGCGAGGCGATATTCGTCGAGACCGATGTCGCCGATGAGCAATCCAATTTCGACATGGTGGCGGAAACCGTGAAGGCGTTCGGCAAGGTCGATATCCTCGTCGCCAATGCAGGGCTCTATACCCATCTGGGGCGTCAGAAGGCGACCGAGATCACCGTCGAGGACTGGGATCGGGTGCAGGCCGTCAACGTCAAGGGCGTCTGGCTGTCGGCCAAGGCGGCGATCCCCGAAATGCAGAAACAGGGCTACGGCAAGATCGTCAATATTGCGTCCTCGGTATCGATCAAGGGCGCCCCGACCATCGCCCATTACGGCGCCTCCAAGGCGGCGGTGCTCGGCATCACGCATTCGATGGCGGCGGAGTTTGGCGATGACGGGATCTGCATCAACGCCATCGCGCCGGGCCCGACGGATACCGAAACGGGCCGCGCCATTGAAACAGACGCCGACCGCGCCCGGCGCGAAAAGAGCGCTCAGAACAGAGCCATCAAGCGTACCGGACAGCCGGAGGACCTGGTCGGACTTTGCGTCTTCCTTGCATCCCCCGCCAGCGACTTCATGACCGGCCAGACCGTCGTCGTCGATGGCGGCGGCGTGATGTGGTGATGTGATGGGAAGGCTCGACGGCAGGGTAGCCATTGTCACCGGCGGCGCGCGCAGCATCGGCGCTGCCTTCGCAAAGGGCATGGCGGCGGAAGGGGCGAAGATCGTGATCGCCGATATCGATTCGGCGGACGACGTTCTTGGCATTATCAGGCAGGCCGGCGGCGAAGCGATGGCAGTGCCGACGGATGTCACCGACGAAGCGTCCTGCGAGAACATGGTGGCGGAGACGGTCGGCGCGTACGGCAAGCTCGACATTCTTGTCGCCAATGCAGGCCTCTGGGTGCATCTGGAACGACAGAATGCGCTCGAAATCGATACCGAGACCTGGGACCGGGTCATGTCGGTCAATATCCGGGGTGTCTGGCTGTCCGCAAAGGCCGCCATTCCGGCGATGCAGGCGAACGGCTACGGCAAGATCATCAACATGACCTCGGGACGGGCCTTCAAGGGCGGTGTCGGTATGTTGCATTACGACGCGTCGAAAGGCGCGATCATATCGATGACACGGTCGCTTGCCCGGGAATGGGGCGATGCCGGCATTCGCGTCAATGCTATCGCTCCGGGGGCAGTCGATACGGAGATCAGCCTGGCGCTGGCTGACGATGCACAGCGTGCCCGGCGCGAAAAGACTCCGCAGACGCGCGCGCTCAAGCGTGCCGAAGGGCCCGAGGATCTGGTTGGCACCTGCCTATATCTTGCATCGGGTGCGAGCGATTTCATGTCCGGCAACACCATCGTCGTCGATGGCGGGGCGGAATTCTGGTAGGAACCGGGAAATGGTTTCCTACACCGATTACGAACCGGTTCCGCCGCGCGCACGGCTTGGGTTTATCATTCCGTCCTCCAACCGGATGGTCGAGCCGCAGGTGCAGCATTTCTGCCCGGACGGCGTTGTGCCGCATTTCAACCGGATCGGCATGACCAATCGCCACAAGGCGCCTCTGGAGGTGCTTCAACCCCGTATCGTAGAGGTGGCGGAACTCCTGGCGGATTCGAAGGTCGACGTGATCGTGCTGCAATGCACCGGCACATCGATGAGCGGCGGCGTCGATCCTGAAAAGGAAATCATCCAGGCGATGGCGCAGGCGACCGGACGCCCCGCCATTTCCACCGCGTCGTCGCTGATGGCGGCGCTGGCGGCGGTCGATGCCAACCGCATCGTTTTCATTTCGGAATCGCCCGCGGATCATCATGCCGAAAAGGAAGCCTATATGCGGGAAGCCGGGCTAGATATCGCTGCCAGCAAGGGGATGGGCCTGCCGAGAAGCGATGTCTATTGCGTGACGCCGCCGGAATACTGGTTCGATTGCGTCGCCGAAATGCAGGACGACTCGGTCGACGCCTATTTCGTGAGCTGCGCCAACATCCACGCAACCTATGTTATTGAAAAGCTGGAAGAACGGCTCGATCGGCCGGTGCTGACCAGTAATCAGGTGGCTTTGTGGTGCGCGCTCCGGACGGCGGGCATCGATGACGACATTCCGGCACTGGGACGGCTGTTCAGGACCGGACTCAATACACAGGTAGCCGCAAGCGCGGCGGAGTAACGAAAGAGGAAATTGGGTATGGGCAGGGTTGAAGGCCGGGTTGCGATCGTGACGGGCGCTGCACAGGGGCTGGGCGCGACCTATGCGCGGGCGCTGGCGGCGGAAGGTGCGAAAATTGTCATCGCCGACCGGGATTCGGGAGAGGCTGTGGCCGAGGAAATTCGCGGGGCGGGTGGGGAGGCCATCGACGTGCCGACCGATGTTTCCAGCGAGGCGGCGACCGAGGCAATGGTGGCAAAGGCGGTCGAGGCGTTCGGCCGCGTCGATGTCCTGGTCAACAACGCTGCCATCTTTACCGCCGTCGAGCGCAAGCCCTTTACCGAAATCCCGGTCGAAGAGTGGGACCTGATGCACGACGTGAACGTGAAGGGCACCTGGCTGTGCTGCAAGGCGGCCGTGCCGGAGATGCGAAAGAACGGATACGGCAAGATCGTCAATATTTCGACTAGCCGGTTTTTCCAGGGAGTGCCGTTCTTCCTGCATTACGATTCGACCAAGGGCGCGATCATCGGCATTACGCGCTCGCTGTGCCGCGAGTTGGGCGACGACAATATCTGCGTCAACTGCATCGCTCCGGGATCCACGCTGAGCGAGAACGTAGTCAAGCGCACCAACTGGATGGGCAGCGGCAAGGCGGCGCAGCTCGCCAACCGGTCGCTCAAGCGCGAGGAATTTCCCGAGGACCTGGTCGGCGCGGTGCTTTTCCTATCCTCCGCCGAAAGCGATTTCGTGACCGGCCAGACTTTGCTGATCGATGGCGGGATCACCGCGCATTGATCTGTAGGGCTGCCCTCCCTTGGCGCGGCCTGTCGGCTGCGCTATAGCTGTCGCGAAATCCATCATAGAAGAGGCATTGAACCGTGGCGACCAAGGTAAAGTCTGACTCCGGGCGTACGCTTGCGCGGAACTACCCCGATCTGCACGATCATCTCGATACGCTGGAGAAGGAAGGCCTGCTGGTCAGGGTCGACCGGGAGATCAACAAGGATACCGAGCTTCACCCGCTGGTGCGCTGGCAGTTTCGCGGCGGGATCGAGGAAAAGGACCGCAAGGCCTTCCTGTTTACCAACGTCGTCGACTCCAAGGGCCACAAGTTCGATATCCCTGTCGCGGTCGGCGTTCTCGCCGCTAACCGCCGGATTTACGCGATCGGCATGGGATGCCCTGTCGAGAAGGTTGAACAGCAATGGCGGGATGCCATCGCGAACCCGGTCAAGCCCAAAGAGGTTTCGTCGGACGAGGCGCCGTGCCACGAGGTCATCATCGAAGGCAAGGACCTCGATGTGGACTGGAATGCGCTCGATGCGCTGCCGGTGCCGATTTCGACGCCGGGCTGGGATGTCGGGCCGGTCGCCACGCTGACCCAGTACGTTACGCGCGATCCCGATACCGGGCTCCAGAACATGGGGAATTATCGCGCCCAGGTGAAATCGCCCAAACGGATGGGGATGAACCCGTCGCTGGAGCTGCGCCCCGGCATCTATATCCACTGGGAAAAGATGAAGAAGCGCGGCGAGAAACTGCCCGCCGCCGTCGTGCTGGGCGCGCCGCCCGCGGTGACCTTCACCGCCGCGCAGAAGCTGCCCGAGACGATGGAAGAGCTGTGGGTCGCCGGCGGCCTGGTGAATGCCCCGATCAACGCCGTTAAGGCCCGTACCGTGGACCTGATGGTGCCCGCCGAGGCCGAAATCGTGATCGAAGGTCTGATCGATACCGAACTGCTGGAACCGGAGGCCCCGTTCGGCGAGAGCCATGGCCATGTGAACCTGCAGGAATTCAACGCCTATATGGACGTTACCTGCATCACGCGGCGCTCGGACGCGGTGCTGACCTCGATTATCTCGCAGGTCACGCCGTCGGAAAGCTCCTGCATCAAGCAGGTCGCGTACGAGACCATCTTCCTCAACCATCTGCGCGATGCGCTCGGCGTAAAGGGTGTCAAGCGGGTTGCGCTGCATGAGCCGCTCACCAACATACGCAAGGTCGTCGCCGTGGTATGCGAACGCGACATGCCGACAACCGAGGTCTGGCGCGCGCTCTACGGCGCGGCGACCCTGTTGCGCGCCGGCGGCAAGTTCGTGATCGCCGTCAATGACGATATCGACCCGCAGAACGCCGATGCGCTGCTCTGGGCGATGGCGTATCGCTGCAATCCGATCCTCGACATGCAGGTGCTGCCGCACCGCGACCAGGGGCACGGGCCGCGGTCGAAGCGCAATAATGGCGAGGACGGCTCGGTTCTCTACGATGCCACGCTCAAGGAGAACTTCCCGCCGATTTCCCTGCCCAAGCGCGAATTCATGGAAAACGCCAAGGAAATCTGGGAAGAGCTCGACCTGCCGCCGCTGAAGCCGCAGGAACCCTGGTTCGGCTATTCGCTGGGCGAGTGGGAGGACCAGTTCGACGAGGCCGCCGACATGGCCGTCAAGTCGGAATACTGGGAATACGGCAAGCGCATCGCCCAGCGCCGCCGTTCCGATGTGCCGATGAACACCGAAGTCCGAGACGTCGACGAGACGAAATAGGACGCCGATGGCCGGTTTCCGGCACCTGGGAGCGCTGGTCTGTCTTCTGGCCCTGCTGGGGTGCGCCGGTAACGCACCCGACCGACCGGAAAAGGCTAGATTCGAAGCGGATTACGCGTCCTACTGGGCGGACAGAGAAGAGCTTTACAGGGAAGGTTCATCTCCGCGTTCGCGCGGGGCGCTGGGGGCTCTGAGCGCCTTTCGCGAGACCCGGCCCGAAAACGCTCCCTATCGGGAGCTTGAGATCTGGCTCCGTCGCCGCCATGCAGCGCACCGGGCCCGCCTTCTCAAGGCCGGGCTGACTGATGAGAAAATCAACGCTCTGATTGCCGGAAATGCGGAAAACGGGTCTGCCGCAGGAGAGCGGTCTGTCGATTACAATATCGGCGCACTGGCCGAAACACGGCGGCTGTATGGAGAGGTCGCCCGGATGAAGAGCGGAACGCCGCCGGAGGATGAGGCAGGGGCGGGGGCGCTGCAGCCGCCCGTCATTCCCGGCGCGTACCAGCCTCTTGTTCGTGGCGTCCTGTCGGGTGTCGGCAACGTGTTGGGGTTCTGAATTTTTGGGGCTCACGGAAGGTTTACTTTCCGACCGTTCCGTTTTTACCCATCTCGGAGTTGCGACGAAAAGCCAGGAGGATCGAGATGTGCAGAAAAACGATGAGAAGAACCGGAATCGCGGGAATTTGCCTGTTCCTGCTGGCTGGTTTTTCCCTGGAAGCGCTGTTTGCACCGAAACCTGATCTCTGGGCCGACTGGCAGGCGCATGATGCAGCATCGACGCAAAAGGTCGACCACAGCGCCTGGGACCGGTTGCTTGCGCGCTATCGCAGCGTTGGCGAGGACGGTATCGCGCTGGTTGACTACGGTAAATTCAGCGATGCCGACCGCAAGGCGCTCGATTCATATGTTGCAGGACTGGCGAATACCCGCGTCAGCCTGCTCAACCGTGCGGAACAGTTCGCTTACTGGGTCAATCTCTACAATTCCCTGACGGTCAAGGTCGTGCTGGACGCGGGTATCCCGAAGAGCATTCTCGATATCGACATCTCGCCGGGCCTGTTTGCGGACGGCCCGTGGGGCAAGAAACTCCTGACCATCGAGGGGCGTGAGGTCAGCCTGAACGATATTGAACACCGCATACTGCGACCGATCTGGAAGGACCCGCGTATTCATTACGCAGTCAACTGTGCGTCGCTGGGCTGCCCGGACCTGCCGGAGAAGGCGTTTACCCCATCGAACACAGAGGAAAAGCTTGAAGCGGCCGCTCGCGCCTACGTCAATCATCCGCGTGGCGCGAGGCTAGTCGATGGGGTGCTGCATGTTTCAAGTATTTACGTCTGGTTTGCGGAGGATTTCGGTGGCGAAGCGGGGGTCCTGAAACATCTCGTCCGCTATGCGCGTGCCGATCTTGCAAACCGGATAAGGCAGCTCACAGCGACGGCCGGTCATTCCTACAACTGGGATCTCAATAAAGTTAATTAAGTGATTGATATATCGTTTAAAAAGGCATCTCAAAACCTTTCGCGTGGCTGCAAAACCATACGGTACCGTATTGACTCCCTGGGACCCGAAAAATAAGCTGTGTGCAAGATCAGAAAGCGCGCAATTCTGACGCGCACAGCGCAACGGGGACACTCAAAATGGCAAAAAGCATCCGGGAACAGACCGCGGACGATCGCGGCTATGTCGATCTGCATGAACATATCGAGGAGCTGCGCAAGGCGGACCTGCTGTTCGAGGTCGATCGGGAGATCAACAAGGATACCGAAATGCATCCGCTGGTGCGCTGGCAGTACCGGGGCGGCATGGAGGAGCCGGACCGGAAGGCGTGGCTTTTTTCCAACGTCACGGACGCCAAGGGCCGCAAGTACGATATTCCGGTGCTGGTGGGCGGCCTCGCGGCCAACAGCGCGGTCTACAAGCTCGGCATGCGTTGCGAGCTGGACGAGATCAAGGAAACCTGGATCCGGGCGCTCAACAATCCCATCGACCCCAATATCGTCGAGTTTGACGAGGCGCCGTGCCACGACCTGGTTTACGAGGGCGAGGACCTTCTGAACGGCAACGGCGTCGACCAGATACCGGTGCCGATTTCGTCGCCTGGCTGGGACAATGCGCCTTATTTCGCGGCGTCGCACTTCATCACCAAGGATCCGGAAACCGGCATCCAGAACATGGGCAATTATCGTGCGATGGTGAAAGCGCCGAACCGGGTCGGGTTCAACCCTTCGATCGAACTCCGCACTGGCGGCTACATGCACTGGGAAGAGTATCGCAAGCGTGGCGAGCCGATGCCCTGCGCCATCGTCGTGGGCGCGCCGCCCATCGTGTCCTTCACCGCCGTGCAGAAAGTGCCGGAGAAGTACGATGAATTCCAGGTGTCCGGCGGGCTGTGCGGCAAGCCGCTCAACGTGGTGAAGGCCAAGACCGTCGATCTTCTGGTCCCGGCGGAGGCGGAAATCGTGATCGAGGGCTATATCTCGACCGAGCTGCTGGAGCCCGAAGCGCCGTTCGGCGAGAGCCACGGCCATGTGAACCTGCAGGAATATAACGGTTTCATGGATGTCACCGCAGTGACCCGCCGCAAGGATGCCATCATGGTTTCCTGGGTCAGCCAGGTGACGCCGTCGGAATCGTCCGCCATCAAGCGTCCGGCCTACGAGGCCGCCCAGATCGAGCATCTGCGCGACCATCTCGGCATCAAGGGCATCAAGCATGTCTGCACGCACGAGCCGCTCACCAGCCTGCACAAGCTGATCATCGCCGTAGTGGACCGCGATATGCCGCGCACCGAGATCTGGCGCACGCTCTACGGCATCGCCTCGCTCCGGCGCGCCGAGGGCAAATGGGTGATCGCGGTCAACGAGGATATCGATCCCGACGACACCAACGCGGTTTTCTGGGCGATGTCGTACCGTTGCAAGCCGCACAGGGATGTTGAGATCCTCAAGAACAAGGACGAAGGCCACGGTCCGCGTAGCCTTGAGGATTCCAATGATTCCGCGGTGCTGGTCGACGCCACGCTCAAGGAAACCTACCCGCCGGTGTCGCTACCCAAGAAGCAGTATATGGAGAAGGCGGCGGAGATCTGGTACGAGCTCGGCATGCCGAAGCTCAAGCCGCAGCGCCCGTGGTACGGGTATGACATGGGCGAGTGGAACGAGGATCTCGAAACCATGGCGCGCCGCGCCGTTAAGGGCGATTACTGGCAGACCGGCGAGATCATCGCCCAGCGCCGCCGCAGCGACGTCAAGATGAACACCGAGGTCCGTACGCTCGGCGAGGGCACGCCCGGCGCCGGTTCGGGCGAAAAGACCGGCGACCTGTCCTGGGACGGCCTGTCAGAAGCCGCCCAGCCGCTCTCGGTTGAGCCGAAGGAGTAGATACGCACTACCTTTTATGGCTCGTCATCACCGGGCTCGACCCGGTGATCTCCTGACAGCTATGCAAGGTTGGTCTGAGATGCCCGGTTGGAAGCCCGGGCATGACGTGCAAAAGGGTGTCATGTGACACCCTTGGTAGGCGATAATGCGCGCTGTAAACTTCCTCCAGCCAGTATAAACGATGGAGAACACCATGGGACGGCTTGACGGCAAGGTGGCGCTGGTAACCGGCGCGGCGCAGGGGATCGGGGCGGCATTCGCCAAGGGACTCGCGGCGGAAGGCGCGAAGGTTGCGATCACGGACCTCGATTCCGGCCAGACCGTGGTCGATATCATCAAGCAGGCGGGCGGCGAGGCGATCGATGCGCCGGCCGATGTGTCCGACGAAGCCTCGATTACGGCGGCGGTGAGAAAGACCGTCGAGGCGTTCGGCCGGCTCGATATCCTGATCAACAACGCTGCAATCTTCACCCAGGTGGAACGCAACAATTTCGACGACATTCCGATCGACGAGTGGGACCGCGTAATGGCCGTCAACGTGCGCGGCACCTGGCTCGCCGCCCGGGCTGCGGTCCAGGAGATGCGCAAGAACGGCTACGGCAAGATCGTCAATATCTCGTCAGGGCGCGCTTTCAAGGGGTCGACCCATTTCCTGCATTACGATGCGTCCAAGGCGGCGGTGGTCGGCATCACGCGTTCGCTTGCGCGCGAGCTCGGTGACGACAATATCTGCGTCAACGCGCTGGCGCCCGGATCGACGGCGAGCGAAAACGTGCTGAAACGCCAGACCGACAAGGGATCGACCATGGAAGGCACCATCGGCACCCGGGCACTAAAACGCGTCGAGACGCCGGAAGACCTCGTAGGCGCCTGCCTTTTCCTCGCTTCGCCCGAAAGCGACTTCATGACCGGCCAGAGCCTCGTCGTCGACGGCGGTTCGGCGCTGCATTGATACTGGATTTTCGTAATGCCCGGGCCTTGACCCGGGCATCTTGTGCCGATGGGCCGGAGATTGCCGGGACAAGCCCGGGAATGACGATTTTTATAGGCGAGTGCCAAATCGCTCCCTTAGCACTTGATTTTAGGCCCCGCCCGCATTACCAACATGCCTCGCCGTTCGGCCCATTACGACCCCATCGTCTAGAGGCCTAGGACACCGGCCTTTCACGCCGGCAACACGGGTTCGAATCCCGTTGGGGTCGCCACTTTCAATCAGAAAAAAAGGGCGCCGCTTAAAGC
>JAYOLL010000019.1:0-72099 GCA_038120295.1 Rhodospirillales bacterium
GGGGAGAGCGGTCCAGACAATGAACGCGATGAAAGCGGGACGTAGGTCTAAAGGCGTCGATCGAGTGGATAAGGATAAGGACATGTTGGGGGCTTACTCCTTATTTCGGGGCGCGCAGACCGAATGTTGCGGTCCATTTTTGTGGAATTCCTATTCTTCCCATTGGCGGGCAGGTGCGCCGAGCCGGCGGATGATTTCATCGAGCTGTTCGAGGGTGCGGTAATCGATACTGACGCTGCCGCCGTTTTTTCCGAACGCAATATTGACCTTAAGTCCGAGGACATCGCTGAGCATGCGTTCCAGAGCAATGGTGTCGGGGTCCTTGGGTTTTGGCTTTGCCGAAGCGCGGTCGGCGGACGGAATTCGCTCCTGTTTTGCGAGCTGCTCGGCCTGACGAACGCTCAGGCCCTTTTTGACTATACGGTCGGCGATTTTTGCGGCGGCGGAAAGGCCGATGAGGGCGCGCGCATGTCCAGCCGTGAGACGACCCTCGGCCAGATGCTGCCGTACTGAGTCGGGCAAGGTCATGAGGCGCAATGTGTTGGCGATGTGCGAACGGCTTTTTCCGACGACCTCGGAAAGGGTTTCCTGGGTGTGGCCGAATTCGTCGATCAGGCGCCGGTATCCCTCCGCCTCTTCCACGGGGTTTAGGTCGGCGCGCTGGACATTTTCTACGATAGCGACTTCGAGGACACCGACATCGTTGAGGTCCTGGATGAGCACCGGGACTTCATGGAGTTTCGCGAACTGGGCCGCGCGCCAGCGGCGTTCGCCGGCGACGATTTCATACCGGTTTTCCTCACCCGCTGCGGGGCGGACGAGAATAGGCTGGAGGATGCCGCGTTGTTTTACGGACTCGATGAGGGAATCCAGGTCTTCTTCGGCGAACCGCCTGCGCGGCTGAAGCGGGCTTGGGCTTATGTACTCGATGGGGAGCTTTACGAGTCCGTCGCGTTGGGCAGCGCGTGTTGGCTGGTTTTCGGGTTTGGGAGATTCGACCGTGTCGTCGCCCAGGAGGGCCGATAATCCGCGTCCGAGCTTTCGGGCGACGGGCCGCGACGCCGTTTGAGATGCGTTTCCGGCGGGCGTGGCAGGATCGTCACTCATTTGATTTACCTTTCTCCATTTTCTTTGGGTGGAGGATTTCCCGCGCGAGGCGGATATAGGCCTGCGATCCCGGACACCGGTAGTCGTAAAGCAGAACCGGTTTTCCGTGCGAAGGCGCTTCGGACACCCGGACATTGCGTGGAATGACCGCCTGGTAAACGACGTTGCCGAAATATTCGCGGACATCTTCAGCAACGAGGGTGCTTAACCGGTTTCGGGAATCGTACATGGTAAGCAGGATGCCTTCGATGGCCAGGCCAGGATTGAAGGCGCGCTGAATCCGGTCGATCGTCCGCACGAGGGCGCTCAACCCTTCGAGTGCGAGATATTCGCACTGGAGGGGCACGAGGACGCTGTTTGCTGCGGTGAAAGCATTAAGCGTCAGGAGCCCGAGCGCGGGCGGACAATCGATCAGGACATAATCGTATTGCGGTAAATTTCCCGAATCCGTTTCAGGATTGGGCGACAGCGCCGCGAAAGCATCGCGTAACCGGAATTCGCGTCGCTCCAGCTCCACGAGCTCAAGCTCGGCGCCCGCCAGATCCTGCGAGGCGGCGATCAGGTCCAGCCCCGGCACCGCTGTGCCTACTATAGCGTCGTTCAACGGCGCGCCGTCGATCAGCACCTCGTAGCTGCCGCTTGCCACCGCGTCCCTGTCGATACCGATACCGGTCGAAGCATTGCCCTGGGGATCGAGGTCGAAAAGCAACACACGCTTGCCGGCAGCTGCCAGGGCCGTAGACAGGTTGATCGCGGTTGTTGTTTTGCCGACGCCGCCCTTCTGGTTTGCGACGGCAATGATCCTTGCAGCCTTGGAAGCCACTGATTCTTCCGGGATATCAGCCGGGATATCAGCTGTTGCCGGTACTTCCGCCACGCGTCAGTCCCCCGATTCAAGTGAGTGCAGATCCCGAATTTCAAGGATAACGCCGTCGCCGAAAGTCACGCTGGGATGGCGCATCACCTGCATTGTCCAGTTTTTTTGAGCCTCGGTCAATTCTTCCTCGGCCCGGGCGCCCTTGGGAAAAAGAAAAATCGTGTTATCGGTCGCAAAGCGGTGGGCATAGCCGAGCAGCCGTTCCAGAGGCGCCAGCGCCCGCGCAGTCACGACGTCGGCCATGAATGGCTGAACCGCTTCAATGCGCCTTTTATGAACGGTAGCCGGTGCGCCGGTCGCCCGCGCGGCCTCCTGCAGAAAGCTTGCTTTCTTGCCAACGGATTCGATCAGGTGGACTGGTTTTTCAAGAAGAATGGCCATCACCAAGCCGGGCAGACCGGCGCCGCTACCGAGGTCCGCAATCGTTTCGGCCGGGGGCGGCACAAGCCGGGCAACCTGGACGGAATCCAGAATGTGACGCCGCCAGACATCCCCCATCGTATCGGGACCGACAAGATTTATGCGGGTTTGCCAGCGGGCGAGCAGGTCGACATAGATTTTCAGACGGCCCAGTGTTTCACGTGAAACATCGTGCTGTTCGGCCAGTTCTTCAGGCGAAAGGGGCCTCACGCTGCATCGGCCCCGCGACGGCGTGGTCGCACATGCCGCAGCAGCGCTGTAATCGCCGCCGGCGTAACACCGGGAATCCGCGATGCCGCACCCAGACTCGCGGGCCGTGCGCGATCGAGCTTTTCGCGAACCTCGTTCGACAGCCCGCCGACGGCGGTGTAATCCAGACCGGCCGGCAATCGAAGCGCCTCATCGCGGCGCAGAGTCTCGATATCGGCTTTCTGCCGCTCGAGATAACCGGCATAGCGCGCCTCGATCTCGATCTGCTCCGCAGTTTCCGCGGACAGAGCGGCCAACTCAGGCCACATGGACACCAGATCGGCGACGGACAGACCTTTCTGCGCAAGCACCTGATCGGCGCGGCGCGGCACCCCGTCCTGAGCCACCGAAAAACCTGCCCTGGCAAGCGCGGACGGGCTCGCCGTCAGCGAAGCGACCAGATCCCGCCCCTCCTCCAGCGCCTTTCGTTTGACCTCGAACACGCTCGAACGCTCAGTGGAAACGCAACCGATCCGCATGCCAAGGGGCGTCAACCGCTGATCCGCGTTATCTGCCCGAAGAAGGAGGCGATACTCCGCCCGGGATGTGAACATCCGATAGGGTTCGGCGGTACCACGCGTCACCAGGTCATCGACCATTACACCGATATACCCGTCAGCGCGATCAACCTCGAAGGCCTCACCGCCGCTCGCAGAAAGCGCTGCATTAAGTCCCGCGACAAGCCCCTGGGCTCCGGCCTCCTCATATCCTGTGGTGCCGTTAATCTGACCCGCAAGATAGAGCCCCGGCACCTGTCGCGTTTCGAGCGTCGGTCCAAGCGCCCGAGGATCGACGAAATCGTACTCGATGGCGTAACCCGGCCGGATCATCCGCGCCCGCTCCAGCCCGGGAATGGTCTTCAGCATTTCGAGCTGAACCTCCTCCGGAAGGCTGGTCGAAATGCCGTTGGGATAAACCGTATCGTCGTCCAGCCCTTCCGGCTCCAGAAAAATCTGATGACGCGACCGATCGGCAAATCGTACGACCTTGTCCTCAATAGACGGGCAATAGCGCGGGCCGGTCCCCTCTATCTGCCCCGAATAGATTGGCGCCCTGTCCAGGTTGTCCCTGATAATCCGGTGCGATTCCTCTGTCGTTTCGGTGATATAACAATCGATCTGCGGTGTCTCAATCCGCTTCGTCAAAAAGGAAAACGGCACGGGAGGGTCATCGCCCCGCTGACGTTCAAGCACCTCCCAGCCGATGGTCCGACCGTCAAGCCGCGGCGGGGTTCCGGTCTTAAGCCGCCCCAGAGGAAATCCGATCCTTTCCAGCGACCGCGCCAGCCCGACGCTCGGCTCATCTCCAACACGCCCCGCCGGCCAGGTCCGCTCCCCGACATGAATCATGCCCCGCAAAAACGTCCCGGTCGTCAGCACGACACGGCCCGCCCCGATGCGGGTTCCCGACGCTGTGACAACTCCCGAAACCGCCCCATCGGAATCGAGGAGCAGATCCTCAACCGCCTCTCCTATTATCGTAAGATTTTCCTGCTCGTTCAGAAGATTCTGGATCGCTTCCCGATAAAGCTTTCGGTCGGCCTGCGCACGCGGCCCCTGAACCGCGGGGCCTTTGGACCGGTTGAGCATTCTGAACTGGATCCCGGCACGATCGATCGCCCGCGCCATTATCCCGTCAAGCGCATCGATTTCCCGGACGAGATGACCCTTCGCCAGCCCGCCGATCGCGGGATTGCAGGACATCTCGCCGATTGTCTCGATCCGGTGTGTCAGGAGCAGGGTACTGGCCCCGACACGCGCCGAAGCCGCCGCCGCCTCGCAGCCGGCATGCCCTCCGCCGATAACTATGACGTCAAAGGAGTCCATCGCCCGATCCTCTCCGGCCCTCAATTAGGCGGACCCGTGCCGCCTGTCAAAATGTTTCACGTGAAACACCGCCCCCGGTGATTTCACTTTCCGATGCAGAACTCGGAAAAAATCACGTCCAGAACGTCTTCTACGTCCACGCGCCCGGTAATCCGACCCAACGCCGACACCGCCAAACGCAAATCCTCTGCCTTCAAATCCACAGAATCCGTAGCACCCGCCCGATCCAGCCCTTCCAGACACAACTGAAGAGCAATCCGATGCCGTTCCCGCGTCAACGGAACACCCCCCGCGCCCCCCAGCAATTCGGAAACCCGTGCCGTAAGCACCCCGATCAACGCATCGACATTCTGCCCGGTCCGCGCCGACACAAACACAGCGTCTTCCCCTGGAACCCCCTCGCACCCAAGATCGATCTTGTTACATACCGTTATACTGTCAGCCCCCAGGAAAGCGCGCGCCGCCCCATTCAACCCTGTCGAACCGTCGTACACAACGAGCCTGAGATCCGCGCTCCGCGCCACGACTTCCGCACGCCTCACCCCTTCCCGCTCAATCGAGTCTTCCGACTCCCTCAACCCGGCAGTATCGGCAACGGTGACGGCAAACCCGCCGAGATCCAGCCTGACCTCGACCACATCCCGCGTCGTACCCGCCCTCTCCGAGACAATCGCCGCATCGCGTCCCGCCAGCGCGTTGAGCAGGCTCGATTTCCCGACATTGGGCGCCCCGACGATCGCTACACGCAACCCTTCCCTTATCCTTTCTCCACGCTCTGAACCCGCAATATATTGTGCTACAGTGCCCTTCACCTCCAATATATTGCGATCTATTTCGGCAAAGAGATCATCCGGCAGGTCTTCATCGGGAAAATCGATGGCCGCTTCCAGCCGGGCAAGGGTGTTCAACAGACCAACCCGGATCTCTTCAATACGATCCCCCAGAGCACCTTCCATCTGCCGCAGGGCCTGACGCCGCTGCGCTTCTGTTTCAGCCTGCACCAGATCGGACAATGCCTCGATCTCGGACAGGTCCATTTTGCCGTTCTCAAGCGCCCGCCGGGAAAACTCCCCGGGATCTGCAAACCGAAACCCGCGACTGACCGGATCTCGCAATCCGCCCAGCGCCGAACACACAGCGCCAAGCGTCGCCCGACCGCCATGAATATGGAGTTCCGCCACATCTTCCCCTGTGAAGCTGTTCGGCCCAGGGAACCAGAGAGCAAGACCTTTATCGAGAAGGTCTCCGGTTTCCGGATCCACCATACGGCACCGTATGGACCGTCTTGGCTCCAAACTCGACAAGCCGCAAATCGCCTGCAACGCCAAAGATGCCCCTGGACCCGAAACCCGGATTATCGCAACACCAGACAACCCCTGGCCCGTCGCCGGCGCAAATATCGTATCCCTGTGGTCCATGAGGCTTCTTGCCTGACACGATGCAATCCCGCAATACGAAAAGCGCGATCAAAAAACAGGAAATCTCCCAAAAAACACACACGCAGCACCAATCGTAACAATTGTGATACAAACCAGAGAAAAATAACCCAGCCGACAAAGATGCCAGCAGCGCCAACAACAAAGCCGCAATCCGCCATCAAGGGCATCGTCTGTATGACCATCGGCACCATGGTCCTGACAACCCATGACGCGGTCAGCAAACTCCTTCTCGACTGGCTTCATGTCGGCGAAATCATCGCCTGGCGCGGCCTTCTTTCCATCCCGATCGTCCTCCTTCTCGTACGGATCGAAGGCGACCCTCTTTCGACCCTGAAAAGCACCGCGCCGCTTCAGACCTTTTTGCGCGGCTTTTTCGGCCTGGCCACCAGCGCCCTCGTCATCCTGTCCTTCAGCGTCATGCCGCTCGCAGACGCCCTCGCGATCATTTTCTCTTCCCCCATCATGGTAACCGTGCTGTCGGCGGTCTTTCTGAAGGAACCGGTAGGGTGGCGCCGCTGGGGAGCGGCATTCGCAGGATTCGGCGGCGCCATTCTCATCGTCGGACCCGGCTTCGAGAACGTAGGATGGTGGGCCCTGGCCCCCCTTGGCGCCGCCCTCGCCTCGGCCCTGCGCGATATCATCTCCCGACAGCTGGGTCAGGCAGATACCGGCCCCTCCATCCTTTTCTGGACGATGATCGTTTCAATGACAGGCGGCATGGCCACCCTGCCAGTAACAGGGCTGAGCCCCACCACACCCGCTGTCTGGGGCATGATCGGAATCACCGCGATCCTGATCGCCCTTGCCTACCGGCTGAACATCGCCGCCTTCACGCTTGCCTCGGGCGCGATCGTCGCCCCGCTGCGCTACCTCTCCCTCGTCTGGGCTGCCGCGCTCGGATATTTTTTCTGGAAAGACATTCCTTCCCTCCAGGCAACCGCCGGCGCGATCGTCATCATCACGGCCGGCCTCTATATATGGAAAAGGGAAGCCGCAATCGAACGCGCGGCCGGGACTCAACAGGAAAATTCCTGACCTGTCCGGATCCGACGTCGCAGCCCATCAAAAAAACGCGGTCAAATTTTCGTCATTTTTGTCGACGATCAAATTCCTGGGTGATAGCCTTTTTTTCGGTAGCAGAATTACGGCTATCGCCGATCAAGCAAGACGCACGAGCGTCGACCACAACAGGGAGAAAAATCGTGTTTAAATCACTTACAGCCACAGCAACCGCTGTCGCCGCCCTTGCGGCCTTCAGCATGCCAGCCACGGCGATGGATTATTTTAAAGGAAAGACCATCACCGTTCAGGTCCCGTCCGGTTCCGGCGGCACCTATCACGTCTATTGCCAGCTCGTTCAGCGCAATATCGGCAATTACATTCCGGGCAAGCCCGATGTGCTGATCCAGAACATGCCGGGCGCTGGCGGCGCAAAATCGGCAAACTATATGGCCAACGCCGCGCCCAAGGGCGGCGAAATGATCGCCATGGCCGCGCCTGGCATTGTCACAACACCGCTGGTCCGCAAGGTCCATTACGATGCGCGCAAGTTCGAGTGGCTAGGCGCCCCGGCAGCCCGCGCCGCCGGCATCTTCTACTGGCACACAGCGGGCATCACCAAGCTGCAGCAGATTATCGACAAGGAAACCACCATCGCCAGCAGCGGCTTCGCGTCTTCGGGCTCGATCTTCCCGCGTCTGGTCAACGCCACCCTCGGCGCCAAGATGAAGATCATTCTCGGCTACAAGGGCGGCGGGGCCATGAACCTGTCGATCGAAAAGGGCGAAACGCAGGGCCGGAACAACTTCCTGTCCGGTTTCACCGGCGTCCGTCCGACCTGGCTGCCGCAGAAGAAGATCATTCCGGTCATCATGTACGGACCCAAGTCGGATTCAGAATTCGTCAAGGGCGTCCCGCATCTCGGCGATCTTCTCAAACCCGGCACGATGGAGCACAAGATGTTCACCGTGCTGAACACCAACCTGAATGTCGGCCAGGCGTTCTACGTCCCGCCGGGCGCGCCGAAGAATGTCGTCTCGATCCTCGAGAAGTCCTTCGTCGCGATGATGGCCGATCCGGAATTCAAGAAACGGGTTCTCGCCCGCCGGGTCGAGCACTCGCCGGTTTCTGCCGACCAGATTCGCGGCTACATCAAGGAAGGCTTCGCCGCGGCGACGCCTGACGTGGTCGAGCAGATCAAGAAGCGTCTCTATACCAAGAAGAAAAGCTCCTGATCTCCTGACCGGGACCTGAAACGGGAACGGCCCCTCCATCGAGGGGCCGTTTTCTTATGATATTGCCCCGACAATATCGTATTTTATTTAAATAAATCAATCACCTACGAAAGCAACCGCCTCGATCTCCACCATCCATTCCGGATCGACCAGCGCCGCCACGGCAACCTGAGTACTGGCCGGGTAGGGCTCCTTGAACGTTTCCGACCGGACCTGGTTGACCGCATCACGATAGCGGATATCAGCGACGAACACGGTGATCTTGATGACATCGTCGAGCGTCGCCCCTGCCTCGGCCAGAACCTTGCCGATGTTGGCGAACACCTGCCGCGTCTGCCCGGCGGCATCTCCCTTGCAGACTGTCTGGTTGTTCTCGTCCCACGGAATCTGACCGGCGACATGAATCAACCGCCCGTTCGAAACTTCCCAGCCCGGGCTATAGCTCCCCTTGGCGTTAACCCCTCCGGGCTGCAGCACACGTTTCGGCATTACCCTGATCTCCCTTCTGTTTCCTGACCGGAGGAAAGCCTAAACCGAAACTCCAGCGCAACGAAGACCCGAAAACACACAGAACAGGAGAACCCGCATCGCCAACGGATTTCATATCCGGGCTCATCAAATCAGAACCGCCGCCCTATATCAGCCTTTGCGTCCCTCTTTCCCATTTCATACCTTGCCACCGAACAAAGTCCCGGAGACATCATGCCCAACGCCCTTGCCGACGAAACCAGCCCGTACCTTCTCCAGCACGCCGACAACCCGGTCGACTGGCGGCCCTGGGGGCCTGACGCACTGGCTGAAGCCAAGGCGGCGGACAGGCCAATCCTGCTGTCGGTCGGCTACGCCGCCTGCCACTGGTGCCATGTGATGGCGCATGAAAGCTTCGAGAGCGAAGAAACCGCTTCGCTGATGAACAAGCTGTTCGTCAATATCAAGGTCGACCGGGAAGAACGGCCCGATCTCGACGCCATCTATCAGCGCGCCCTGCAGCATATGGGGCAGCAGGGCGGCTGGCCGCTCACCATGTTCCTCACCCCGGACGGCGAGCCGTTCTGGGGCGGGACGTATTTCCCGCCGGATTCACGCTATGGCCGGCCTGGATTTCCCGACGTGCTGAACACCATCCACGGCTACTGGACCGACAGGCAGGAGGATATCGGCAAGAACGTCACGGCGCTGAGAGACGCGCTTGCGGCAATGGCGGTTTCGGAATCCGGCGACGGCGTCGCGCTCGAGATGGCGGAGCGCGCCGCGCTGCGCCTCGCCGAGGAGTTCGACCGGGTCAATGGCGGCATCGGCACCGCACCGAAATTTCCCAACCCGACAATCCTCGAACTTTTGTGGCGCACATATATTCGATGCGGTCATGACGGGCTGGGACAGATCGTTTCCCACACGCTCGACCGCATGTGCCAGGGCGGGATTTACGATCATCTCGGCGGCGGATTTGCACGCTACTCGACCGACGCAATCTGGCTCGCGCCACATTTTGAAAAAATGCTCTACGACAACGCACAGCTGATCGATCTTCTGCGCTTTGCGTGGTGCCGAACCGGCAACAATCTGTTCGAGACACGACTGCGCGAAACAATCGGCTGGACCCTGCGCGAAATGATCGCCGACGGGGGAGGATTCGCCGCCACGCTCGACGCCGACAGCGAGGGCGAGGAAGGAAAATTCTACGTCTGGTCGGCGGCGGAGATCGCCAATGCGCTGGGTGACGACGCCCCCCTGTTCGGCGAGGCCTATGACGTCTCGACGGCCGGCAACTGGGAAGGCAAGACGATCCTCAACCGCACCGACCCGCCGCGCGAGTTTTCTATGGAAGAGGAGCAGCGCCTCGCAATATGCCGCGCAAAACTCCTTGCCCTGCGCGACGATCGAATTCGGCCCGGATGGGACGACAAGGTACTGGCCGACTGGAACGGGTTGATGATCGCGGCGATGGCGGGAGCCGGCGCGACTTTCGGCGAACCGGCCTGGATAGACGCGGCCCGGCTTGCGTTCGATTTTGTCGCGAACACCATGCAGAAGGACGGCCGGCTTTTCCACGCCTGGCGCAGCGGCAAGCTCAACCATGCGGCCACGCTGGACGATTATGCCGGCATGATCCGCGCCGCCCTTGCTCTCCATGAAGTAACAGGCGACGGGTTCTGCCTCGACCGGGCGAAGGAATGGGCTGACGTTCTGGACGCGCACTATTGGGACGAAGACGGCAGCGGCTATTTCTTCACCGCCGACGACGCCGAGGCCCTGATCGTCCGCACCAAATCCGCGGAGGATAACGCGACCCCCGCGGGCAACGCGGTGATGGCGCAAAACCTGGCTCGGCTCTGGTTCCTTACCGGCGAAACACGCTATCGCGACCGGGCCGACAAGACGGTCGCGGCATTCTCCGGCGCGCTCGAACGGAATTTCTTTCCGTTCACGTCGCTGATGAATGCGGCCGAGCTGATGCAGTGCGCACAGCAGATCGTGATTGTCGGAAAGCGCGGAGACGCGGATACCGATGCGCTGCTGGACGCCGTCTTCAAGGCGGACACCCCCAACCGCGTTCTTTCGGTCGTCGCGCCGGACGCCGCATTGCCGGAAAACCACCCCGCCCTGGGCAAGGGGCAAACAGACGGTAAAGCGACTGCCTATGTCTGTATCGGCGTCACCTGTTCATTGCCGCACACCGACCCTGCGTCCCTGCAAACGGCCCTTCGCGACGCCGGATGATGCCGACGCTTTCCTTCGCATCGCCGCTTGGAGAGCTCACCCTGACGGAACAGGAGGGGCGCATAACCGCGCTCACCTGGAACTCGAATCAGCGAACCGGAAACGCGGTTGAAACCGCATTGGGGAAGCCGGGACTTCTGCTGCAGGCACGTGACCAGATCCTGGAGTATTTCGACGGCGCACGCACCGAATTCGATCTGCCGCTCGCCCCGGCAGGAAGCGATTTCCAGCGCCGCGTCTGGCAGGCCATGATGGCGATCCCGTACGGGAAGACCCGAACCTACGGCGAACTGGCGAAGGCGCTTTCATCGGCCCCGCGCGCAGTGGGCCGCGCCTGCGGCGCCAACCCGATCCCCCTGATTGTCCCCTGCCACCGCGTCACCGCCGCCAGCGGAAATATCGGCGGCTATAGCGGCACGGGCGGCATCGCGACCAAACAGTTCCTGCTCGCACACGAAAGCAACCCGCCGCAACGATCGCTTTCATTCAACGAGACGCCAACGCCCTTTTCATGACAGGGAAATTTCATCGCGCTATGGTGCGCCGCGTTTCATAAGACTTGGGAGAAGAGATTCATGCCAGACATCCAGATCAACGGGCCTGACGGGGAATTCGGCGCCTACATGGCGACGCCGGCAAGCGGCAGCGGACCGGGCCTTGTCGTCATCCAGGAGATCTTCGGCGTCAACACGGTCATGCGCGATCTGTGCGATGCCTACGCTGCCGACGGCTATATCGCCATCTGCCCCGACCTGTTCTGGCGGATCGAGCCGGGGGTCCAGTTGACCGACCAGACACAGGCGGAATGGGACCGGGCGTTCGAACTCATGAATGCCTTCCTGCCCGATTTCGAAAAGGGCCAGGCGGACCTGCAGGCGACGATGTCCCATATCCGCGGGATGGACGGATGCACCGGCAAGGTGGGCTGCGTCGGCTACTGTCTCGGCGGCAGCCTGACATACTCGATGGCATGTTCATCGGACACGGATGCTTCAGTCGGCTACTACCCGGTGCAGATCGACGACTACCTGCCCTATGCCGAACATATCGGCAAACCGGCTATGTTCCATATAGCGGAACTCGATGGATTCTGCCCGCCGGAATCGCAGGCGAAGATCGCCGAAGCGTTCGCCGGCAACGGCAACATCACGCTGCATAGCTACGCAGGCGTCGATCATGCCTTTGTCCGCCTCAGTGGCGGCAACTACAACGAAGCCGCCGCGACCCTCGCCAACGGCCGCACGGCCGAATTTTTCAAATCCGCCCTGTCCTGAACCTGGGGCGGGCGTTTAGGGTTGGTGTGGCGGCTAAACGCCCGCCCCCTTCCGAAGGAAGACTCACATGACCAAAGCCATCCGCGTCCACAAGCCCGGCCCGCCCTCCTGCATGAAATGGCAGGAGGTCGAGGTGCCGAACCCGAAGAAGGGCGAGGTCCGCATCCGCAACACCGCGGTCGGGCTCAACTTCATCGACACCTATCATCGCAAGGGGCTGTACCCGCTGCCGACGCCATTCACCCCGGGGGTCGAAGGCGCGGGAATCGTGGAGTCCGTCGGGCGCGGCGTGACCAACGTGAAGCCGGGCGACCGGGTGACCTACGCGTCGGAGCCGATGGGTTCCTATGCCGAGATGCGGCTGTTCCCCGCCGAACGCGTGATGAAAATTCCGGCGGGGATTTCCGACGAGCACGCGGCGTCGATGATGCTCAAGGGCATGACGGCGGCGATGCTTCTGCGCCGCATTTACCGGCCGGCCAAGGGCGACACCGTCCTGATCCATGCCGCCGCCGGGGGCGTCGGTCTGATCCTGGTGCAGTGGGCCAAGCATCTCGGCGCGACCGTCATCGGCACGGTGTCGTCGCGCGCCAAGGGAAACCTGGTCCGCGCGCATGGCTGCGATCACGTGATCGACTATTCGAAGCAGGATTTCGTCGACCGCGTAAAGCGGATCACGAAAGGCGCGGGCGTGCCGGTGGTCTATGACGGCGTCGGCAAGGATACCTTCCCCGGCTCGCTCGACTGCATCAGCCCGACCGGTATGTGGATTACGTTCGGCAACGCGTCCGGCCCGGTACCGCCGGTTGCGCCCCTGACGCTGATGCAGAAGGGCTCGCTGATCATGACGCGGCCGATGCTCAACCATTACATAAGGACGACCGACGAGCTGACCAGGCTGTCGCGCGAGCTGTTCCAGGTCGTGAAGTCGGGCGCGGTCAAGATCGAGGTCAACCAGACCTATGCGCTGAAGGACGCCGCGAAGGCGCACCGCGATCTCGAAAGCCGCAAGACGACAGGCTCGACGGTACTGATTCCGTAAGGAGCGGAAGCAGGAGAACCGTTCCCCCCTACTGGTTCATGCTCTCGAAGAAGTCGGCGTTGTTTTTCGTCGTCTTCATCTTGTCGAGCAGGAACTCCATCGCATCCGTCGTGCCCATCGGGTTGAGGATGCGGCGCAGGACCCACATCTTCGACAGGTCCGCCTTGCCGACCAGCAGCTCTTCCTTCCGCGTGCCGGACTTGGCGATATCCATTGACGGGAAGGTGCGCTTGTCAGCCAGCTTGCGGTCGAGCACGATTTCCGAATTGCCGGTGCCCTTGAATTCCTCGAAGATCACCTCGTCCATGCGTGAGCCGGTATCGATCAGCGCGGTAGCGATGATGGACAGCGAACCGCCCTCTTCGACATTGCGCGCCGCGCCAAAGAACCGCTTTGGCCGCTGCAGCGCATTGGAATCGACACCGCCCGTCAGCACCTTGCCGGAACTCGGGACCACCGTGTTGTAGGCGCGCGCGAGGCGCGTGATCGAATCCAGCAGGATCACCACATCGCGCCCGTGTTCGACCAGACGCTTGGCCTTTTCGATCACCATGTCGGCGACCTGCACATGGCGCGTGGCCGGTTCGTCGAAGGTAGAGCTGATGACCTCGCCATCGACCGACCGCTGCATGTCGGTGACTTCCTCGGGCCGTTCATCGATCAGCAGGACAATCAGATAGACGCCCTTGTTGTTTTCGGTGATCGCGTGGGCGATCGACTGGAGCATCATGGTCTTGCCGGTGCGCGGCGGCGCCACGATCAGCGCGCGCTGCCCCTTGCCGATGGGCGCGGTCAGATCGACGATCCGGGTGGTGAAGTCCTTGTTTTTCGGATTATCGCCGTCGAGGACGAATTTCTCATCGGGGTAAAGCGGCGTCAGATTGTCGAACCGGATGCGGTGACGGACCTTGTCCGGATCGTCGAAATTGATCTTGTTCACCTTCAAAAGCGCGAAATAACGTTCGCCGTCCTTGGGAGCGCGAATTTCACCTTCAACCGTATCCCCTGTGCGCAGCGAAAAACGCCGAATCTGGCTGGGAGAGACATAGATGTCGTCCGGGCCCGGCAGGTAGTTGGCTTCCGGCGCACGCAGAAAACCAAACCCGTCCTGCAGAATTTCTATTACACCATCGCCGAAGATCGCGACGTCGTTCTCAGCCAGCTGCTTGAGGATCGCGAACATGATCTCCTGCTTGCGCATGCTGGAAGCGTTTTCGATTTCGAGCTCCTCCGCATAGGCCAGCAGATCGGCGGGTGTTTTCTGTTTAAGTTCTTGAAGATTCATTGTTTTTCCGGATTTCAATTAAACCGAACGGAACTGGGAAAACGGGTAAACAGCTCATCATCAGGGACAAAAATCGGCGTGGAACCGGTCTGACGCTCTAATGGGCAACCCAGGAAGGTAACGGATGTGATGTGGGAATCGCTCGCAAGGCAAGCTTTGAGATACGCGCGGTTAACTAAAGGATTCCGGGTTCAAAGTCAAATGGAGAGATGGCGATGAATTGTCCTTTTGCCAAGAACGAATTCGAACACCCATTCACTGCCCAGGTTTCACCACCACCAGAATGACAATCGCGATCATCAGGAGCGTCGGTATCTCATTGGCAACGCGAAAGGTTTTCGCCGGTCGCGTATTACGATCGGCCTCGAAATCCTTACGCCAGCGGGAAAAGATTCCGTGAACGCCCGACATCGCCAGAAAGCAGAAAATTTTCGCCCATACCCACCAGGCGCCCCAGTCGACGATACCGGGCGTCGCCAGAAGCATCCCGCCGAACAGAAAACTCGCGATCATCGCCGGGTTGATGATTGCGCGGAGCAGTCGGCGTTCCATGATCTTGAAGGTTTCTGACTGCACCGACCCCGGCTCAGCATCGACGTGATAGACAAAAAGGCGGGGCAGATAGAGCATTCCCGCCATCCACGCCATCACTGAGATGATGTGGAGCGATTTGATCCAGGGATAGGCGGAGGCAAGCCAGTCTTCCATCGAACCTTACCCCTCAGGACCGTTACCGCAGGGACAGTCGATGGATTCGGATACGCAAATCCTGGTCCCGCCATGGGGCCGAATCCCGGACAAACCTTCAACTTCACGGACCAGCCGCGCAAGCCCATCGATATAGGCCTCCTGAGCGCTGACTGTCGGAACGCGTACATAGGCTTTTGCCTTGTGATCCGCGGCGAGTTTTCCATATTCGATATCGAGCTCGACCAGCGTTTCCGAATGCTCCGACACAAAGGCTACAGGCACGACAACGATCGCCTTGCCATCCTTTGCCGCGTCGATAATCGCCCCGTCCGTATAAGGTTTCAGCCATTCGACCGGCCCGACCCTGCTCTGATAGCAAATCAGATAATCCAGATCGGGGATCGCCAGTTTTCGGACGATCGCCGAAACGGCTTTCTCCACGTGAGACTGGTATGGATCCCCGTCCGACACGAATTTTTTAGGAATCCCGTGCGCGGAAAAAAGAACCCGGACCGGCCCCGAACTTATCGCTTTCTCAATCGCTGGCGCTGTCAGGCCAGCGACTGCTTCGATGAAACCGGACTCATCGGGATAGCAGCAGACAGACGATGTCGGCGCATCGATACCGGCTTCAGCGGCCGCCTTCTTCCAGACCGTCAGAAAAGATCCCGTCGTCGTCGTGGAAAATTGCGGATAGAGCGGCAGCAAAACGACTTTATCCGCGCCCCAGGATGCAACATCGCTCGCGCATTCCTCAGCGAACGGGTGCCAGTAGCGCATGGCGACGAAGACGCGATATTCGTCATTCCCGAGCCTTGCCTGAAGCGCATCCGCCTGCTTCTGCGTTTCCGGCAGGATCGGCGATCCGCCGCCGATTTCCGCGTAGATCGCCCGCGCCACAGGCGCCCGCCGCGAAGAAATCAGCTTCGCCAGAAGCCAGCGAACGGGAGAAGGCTGGCGCATGATCGCCGGGTCGTTGAACAGGTTGAACAGGAATGGCTTGACCGCATCCGGACCATCGGGCCCACCCAGATTGTAGAGAATTACGGCAGTTTTCATGATGCAGCGCCGAATTCAGAGACAATTTCACAGAGCCGCGCGACATGTTCCGGCGGAGTCTGAGGCACCACACCGTGACCCAGATTGAAAATAAAAGGACCTTTCCCCAGAGAAGCCAGAATATCCCGTGCCGCGCGTTCCATTCCATCGTCCCCTGCGACCAGAAAGGCCGGATCGAGATTACCCTGGACGGTTTTAAGCGGCTGAATCTCCTGCCTGATCCAGTCGGGCGAAATCGACTGGTCCATACTGATCCCGTCTATCGAATCCAGTGCGGCGAATTCACGATAGGCCGGACCGGAAAGACGCGGAAAGGCTATGATCGGCACATCCGGCGCCGCTGCTTTCACCCGCGATGCAATCCGCGCAATCGGGCTCACGCTGTAACGCGTCAGGAACCGCGCCGGCAGCGCGCCCGCCCAGCTATCGAAGATCTGTACCAGCTGCGCGCCCGCCTCGATCTGGGCAATCAGATGATCGGCGATCCTGTTTTCGAGAATGGAAATCAGCCTGCCGAAACTTTCCGGCTGGGTGATCGCCCATTTCTTGGCGTTCGGGTAATCCCGACTGCTGCCGCCTTCGATCATGTAGGTGGCGATTGTCCAGGGCGCACCGGCGAACCCGATCAGCGCGACATCGTCGGCAAGTTCCTCACGAACGCCGCGAAGCGCCCGATAGACGGGGTCCATATGTTCCGTGAAACCATCCGAAGACAAGGCGTCCAGCTCTTCCTCGGATCTGATCGGAGACAGAACCGGTCCCTTGCCTTCAACGAAACCGACTTCCTGACCCATCGCGTGAGGAATCACCAGAATATCGGAAAAGATGATCGCGGCATCGAGTGGAAAACGGCGCAGAGGCTGCAATGTTACTTCGACGGCAAAATCGGGCGTGTAGCAAAGATCGAGAAAACTGCCGGCTTTCTTCCTGAGCTCCCGATATTCCGGCAAATACCTTCCGGCCTGCCGCATCAGCCAGACGGGCGGGCGGTCAACCGGTCTTCGATTCAGCGCATCGATTATTCTTGGTGAAATGGGATCCCCCGTTCTGCCGGGATCTTCCGGCGTGTGCCTTACTACCTAACAATTCTCTTTATATAAATATTTTGTTGTAGTTGTTGGGGGGCTGAATGACGGGGATTGTTAATATTTCGGTAACCCCTGTATCCCAAAGCCAATGTGGACAGAAATGGAATTCACGGTATGAAATTTTGGGTTGCCGGGATTCACGACGGATTCGTTACCGATTTCTGCTGCGCTGCCTGTGAGCGTCTCTATGTATAACCTGGGAATATAGTGTATCGAAATAAGGGCCGATCTGACGGTAGAGAACTTCAGGCGGGGATAAGGTTCGGTACGATTTACGAACCGAACGCATGTTTTTATGTTTTTCCCCAGAACGGCGACTTATCCCCAGATACGGGACGACATCCAGTTGGATTTTCGAACAGGTTTACGTACAGGGATAATCCCTGTTAATCGCATGGCATGACCGGATCAGAAAAAGCTTCATCGACGGAAAAAATCGTTCTGGCGTCGGCCAGCCGAACCAGACGGGCAATGCTGGAGGCGGCGGGGATTGTCTTCGAAACGGTACCCGCAAATATCGACGAGGACAAAATCAAGCGTGCGATGGGAACCGACAGGGCGTCGCCTGCCGAAATCGCGACCGCATTGGCGGAACAAAAGGCGCGCCGCATCTCCGCAGAATTTCCCGAAGCGCTGGTTATCGGGTCCGATCAGGTTCTGGTGCTCGACAACGACATCATGAGCAAGCCGGAAAACCGGGACGCGGCATTCGATCAGCTATGCCGGCTGAGGGGACGCGATCACAGTCTGATCAGCGCCGCCTGCATCCTGCGCGACGGTGTCAGGATCTGGCAGGCCGCCGATGCGGCTCATCTTCGAATGCGCGATTTTACCGACAGCTTCGCCGGAAACTATCTGGACCAGGTCGGCGATATCGCGCTCGAAGGACCCGGCGCTTACCGGATCGAAGGGCTGGGCGCACAGCTTTTCGCTCGTATCGACGGATCGCATTTTACCATTCTCGGTCTGCCCCTGTTGCCACTTCTGGAGTATCTTCGCGACCGAGGCGTACTGGAGCACTGAAAATATGATCGTATCCGCCAAAGCCCGCGTCGCGGGTGTCATGGGCTGGCCCGTCGGGCACTCACTCTCGCCGCGGCTGCATGGTTTCTGGCTGCAGCATTACGGGCTCGACGGCGCCTATATTCCGCTGCCGGTCCAGCCCGATTCCATCGAACAGGCGCTGCGTGCCCTGCCCAAGCTCGGATTTTCCGGCGTCAACCTGACGATTCCGCATAAGGAAACGTCGATGAAGGTTTTTGACAAGGTCGACGATCTTGCCTCCCGGATCGGGGCGGCGAGCGTCGTGGTCGTGCATGAGGACGGCTCGCTCGAAGGCCGCAACGCCGACGGCTATGGGTTTATCGAAAACCTGAAGGCGGGAGCGCCCGGCTGGAATCCTGCGGCAGGACCAGCGGTCATGTTCGGCTCGGGTGGCGCGGCGCGGGCGGTAATCGTGGCGCTTGTCGATGCCGGAGTCCCGTCGATCCGCCTCGCCAACCGCACCAGGTCCCGTGCCCAGGGGCTGGCGGACGAGTTCGGTCCCAACATAGAGGTCATAGACTGGGACAAGCGATCCGAAGCGCTCGATGGCGCAGCGCTCCTCGTCAATACGACGTCGCTCGGCATGTCCGGCCAGCCGCCCCTGGAAATCTCGCTAGATGCGCTGCCGAAGGGAGCGGTGGTCACCGATATCGTCTATTCGCCGCTGATGACCGATCTGCTGACCGCCGCCGAGGCGCGCGGCCACGTAGTTGTGGACGGTCTCGGGATGCTGCTGCATCAGGGAAAGCTGGGCTTCGATGCGTTTTTCGGTCATTTCCCCGAAGTAACGCAGGAGCTGCGCGACTTCGTGCTCGCCGGGCGCGGCAAGTAGCGCCGGTCGTTTCCTAAAAATCGTCCCAATGATCTACCCATGATCCTCCTATGATAATCCTGGGACTTACTGGCTCGATCGCCATGGGCAAATCGACGGCCGCGAAGATGCTGCGCGGTATGGGCATACCCATCTGCGACTCGGACGCCATCGTTCACGATCTGCTGGCAAAAGACGGCGCAGCCGTGGCGCCGGTGGGAAAGATGTTCGACGGGGTGGTCCGCGACGGAGCGGTGGACCGCGCGGCCCTCGGCAAACGTGTCTTCGGCGACCCGGAAGCCCTGAAGAGGCTGGAAGGGATTATTCACCCTCTTGTTTACGATACGCAGCGCCGTTTTCTCAGACAGGCGTCTAAACGTCGTGCCCCGATTGCGGTTCTCGACGTGCCGCTGCTGTTCGAGGGCGGCAGCGACCAATGGTGCGATTATGTCGTGGTGGTCTCCGCGCCGCGCTTCATACAGGAACAGCGCGTGCTGTCCCGGCCGGGCATGACGCGCGACAGGCTCGAGGCCACCCTGGCCCGCCAGATGCCGGACGCGGAGAAACGCCGCCGGGCGGATTTCGTCGTTTCGACCGGTCTCGGCAAGCGGCGAACCTTGAATAGACTCCGTCAAATCGTCAGACTGATCGAAGGTCGGCGCGGCAGGAAATGGCCCGGCGCCGTCCTGCGTCCACGCCGCCCGCCGAGCCGGTAAACCGTCTGTCGAAATTGAAATGCGCGAAATCGTTCTCGATACCGAAACCACCGGCCTGTCCCCGAAGGAAGGACACAGGATCGTCGAGATCGGCTGTCTTGAACTGACCAATCATATTTCAACCGGCCGCAATTACCATCAGTACATCAAACCCGATATTCCCATGCCAAGCGCGGCCCAGGACGTTCACGGGCTAAGCGACGAGTTCCTTTCCGACAAGCCGCCCTTCGAGGAAATCGGGGATGCGTTTCTCGATTTCGTCGGCGATTCCCCGATGGTGATTCACAACGCCTCGTTCGACATGGCGTTCATCAATGCCGAACTGATGCGGATGGGGCGCGAAGCCCTGCCGATGTCGCAATCGATCGATACGGTCTCCATGGCGCGGGAAAAGTTTCCCGGCGCTCCGGCCAGCCTCGATGCGCTGTGCCGCCGTTTCTCCATCGACAATTCGGCGCGCACCTTCCACGGTGCCCTGCTCGATGCGGAGCTTCTTGCCGAGGTTTATCTGGAACTGATCGGCGGACGGCAGCCCGGGCTGGTGCTCGATATGGCTGCTGCGAGGCAGAGCCGTCAGGAAGGCGGAACACGGGTTCAGCGCGAAGCCCGGCCGCCGCGACCGCACGCGCCGAGCGAAGAAGAGCTTGCCCGGCACCGGGAATTTCTGGAAAAGATCAACGACCCCCTCTGGGATCGCTGACTATCCCCGATTTCAGACTTTGCCGCCGTTGGCTGCGCCGTTGCCGTCGGCTTCGTTCATGTGCTGGTCGCGGTAGAGCTGCACGAAATCGATTGGGTTGATGAACAGCGGCGGGAAACCGCCGTCCCGCGTGACTTCGGCGACGACATTACGCGCGAACGGGAAAATCAGCCGGGCGCCCTCAATCAGCAGGATTGGCGCGACAGCGTCTTCCGGTACGTTGGAAAGCGTGATCGTCGCCCCGTATGTCAGCTCGATGATGAAGACCGTTTTGTCGCCGCCCTTCGCTTCGCCCCGAATAACCAGCGCCACCTCATAGCGGCTTGGGCCGAGCGGCCGGGCGCTGGTGCTTACTTCTACCGCCACGGACGGGTTCTGCTCGATAGCGGCCTGCGCATCTGGGCCAAGCGGGCTTTCGAACGACAGATCCTTGATATACTGCGCCTCTATGCCGATTTCAGGCGCTTCTACCGATTCCAGTTCGGGGTTGGCGGCGGTGTTTTCGGGGGTCGGTGTTTCGGCCATGTGATACTCCAGCGTGATGGTGCGCTGTCGCTATCACGGATGATCGGCGGTTACAACGGCTGTGGGGGAAACGCAGAGGCGTCGGCGATCAGGTCAGGCGCGGCGGAGTTCCGCTGCCGTCCCTGTTCTGGTCGGAGCCGTTGTCGTCGGGGTCGATTTCACGAAAATCGCCGTCGATTGTGCCGCCGGGCCCCGTGGCCGTGCCCGATCGCCCGTCTTCATCCATCACCCAGACCCGTGTGTCCCCGCGTTTTTGTAAAACCGACCAGGCCCACGCCCTGAGAAGGCCCCGCACCGGCGGTGCAAACAGCAGAAATCCGACTGCGTCGGTGACAAAGCCCGGCGTGAGCAGCAGAGCCCCCGCGACCAGAAGGCACATGCCGTCAAACAGTTCGGCGACCGGGAAAACCTGTTGTTCAAGGCTTTGTCTGGCCCGGTCGAGTGTCCGGATGCCCTGATTCCGCAGGAGCCAGGTGCCGACCATGGCCGTCAGGATCACAACCGCGATGGTGTTCCACAGCCCGATTTCTCCGCCAATCTCGATAAAAACCGCGATCTCGATAATCGGAACAGCAATGAAAAGGCCAAGAATTAGAAGTGGCATGCTTGCGATTTAGGTCCTGAAACCCTAGTTTCTGGTAATGGACGTCCGTCAGATGTACGATTCACGGTTCGGCGTACTTCGCGGCACCTTACAGGGATGTAGTGCGGTGGAGCGCCCGTGTCGAGCGAATGACGCACCGCTCCTGTTTACGACCGATGAAACAACGACCGACGAATGGTTGGTATAATGGGTGAAGGTTTCCAGGCGCTCGACATTATCCTTTTCGCGGCTCTGGCTGCATTTCTCGTGTTTCGCCTTCGCAGCGTTCTGGGCCGTCGTACCGGGCATGAACGCCGCCCGCCCAACGATCCTCTGGGCCGCCAGGAAAAAGACCGCACGTCTGACGATAATGTCATCGAACTTCCCGACAGGGGTGACCGCGACAATCCCGACACGTCAGCGGAAGCATCCTTCGAGGAACAGGATAGCGACGATCCGGTGTCGGCGGGGCTGACCCAGATCCGCATCGCCGATCCCGATTTCGATGCCGCGCAGTTTCGCGCGGGTGCGGAAAGCGCCTTTGAAATGGTGGTTCAGGGATTCGCCAACGGCGATACCGGGACACTGAGAAATCTGCTTAACGACGAGGTCTTCGACAATTTCGCTTCCGCCATCAAGCAGCGCGAAGACGCCGGGGACACGCTCGAGACCACCGTCATCGGCATCAAGTCGAGCAATATAATCGAGGCGCGTCTCGACGGAAGGATGGCGTTTCTGGTCATCAAGTTCGTGTCCGAACAGATCAACGTCACCAGGAACAGCGATGGGGCCGTAATCGACGGCGATCCGAACCATGTCGCTACCGTAACGGATTTGTGGACCTTCGCCAGAAATACCCGCGCCCGCGATCCGAACTGGACGCTGGTCGAAACCCGCAGCCCCAATTAAGACGCTGCGCCGGGTCCTGCTCCCTGCATTTTTGTCTGCTGCGCTTGCTGCCTGCGCGCCGCGCCCCGACCCGGCGCCCGGGCCCGACCGGCTCTCACTCTCGCCCGTATCGTTCGACCAGCTGCCGGGATGGGCGGCTGGCAACCAGGCGGGCGCGCTGACGGCTCTGGACAGAAGCTGTAAACGCTGGCTGCGCCACAGACCCGACGCGCCATCGTCGGGATCGGTTCCCGACCTGAGGGCCGGTGCGTTCATTCCCCCCTGCCGGGCGCTTCAGCGATACCTTCCGCAAAACGACAGCGCGGCGCGGGCCTTTTTCGAAGAATGGTTCTCGCCCTACCGTATGGCCGGCAACGATGGAGACGAAGGACTTTTCACAGGCTACTACGAGCCCGAAATAGAAGGGTCGCTGACGCCAGGTGGCCGCTACATGACGCCGCTTCTCGCCCGGCCGGAAACAAAGCGATTGCCGGATCGGGAGGCCATCGAAGCCGGCGCGCTTGGCGCACGCGCGAAACCCGTCGCCTGGGTGGCGGACCCGGTCGATGCGTTCTTTCTGCATATACAGGGTTCGGGACGAATCCGCCTTCCCGACGGAAGTGTGCTGCGCCTCGGGTTCGACGGTCACAACGGCCATCCCTATACCTCGATCGGGGGCGTCCTCATCCGTCGCGGCGCGCTCGACCGCGAAGAAGTGTCGATGCAGACGATCAGGGCCTGGCTGGCGCAAAATCCTGCGGAAACCGCCTCGGTTCTCAACAGCAATGCCCGATACGTGTTCTTCCGGGTTCTGTCGGGGCCGGGTCCGGTCGGCGCGGAAGGGGTGCCGTTGACGCCGGGCCGGTCGCTCGCCATTGACCGCCGACTGGTGCCATTCGGCGCGCCCGTGTGGCTGGAGACACGCGATGCGCTGGACGACAGCAGGCCGGTTCGCCGCTTGATGGTCGCGCAGGATACGGGCGGCGCGATCAAGGGCGCCGTGCGCGGAGACATATTTTTCGGCGCAGGGCCGGATGCCGCCGCGCGCGCAGGAAGAATGAATCGTGCGGGCCGATATTTTTTGCTGTTGCCGCGCGGTTTCCTGAAAACATCATGATAGGGCGGTTCCGGCGGGTGGTGGCTCTTGCGGCCCTAGGCGGCTTGCCCCTGCTTTTTCCCGCTGTCGGCGCAGAGGCCAGACCGTTCTCCTTCTCCATGGAGGCTATTTCAATGGATGAGGAAGACCCGCACCGCAACCGGGTCGGGCGACTCATCTGGCGAGGCGGTTTCGCGTTGACCGCTGCCGAAAAGAAGTTCGGCGGCTTTTCCGGGCTGGCAATTTCGGCTGACGGAGACGTTCTGACGATGGTGTCCGATGCGGGGCTCTGGATGCGGGCGCGCCCGCTCCTTGATGGGCGCGGAAATTTTCGGGGACTGGAAAGTGCGGCGATAGGGCGGTTGAGAGGTCCGGACGGTTCGCTGTTGTTGCCGAATCACGACCGGGATGCCGAATCCGTCGATATCCTGCCGGACGGGCTCCTCGTTTCGTTCGAACAGCGTCACCGGCCCTGGCTCTATCGCGGCAGGGATAACCCGCTTTTCTACCGGCCCAGGGAAATTCCAGCGCCCCCCATCCTGTCGCGCGCCCACCCCAACCAGGGGATCGAGGCGATCGTTCGGCTGGCTGACGGAAAACTTGTCGCGTTGGCAGAAGGGTTCCCGCTCGGGGCGGGCGATCTGCTGGGCTGGGTCAGGAACAATGACCGGCCCGACGGAACGTGGCGGGAATTCACCTATCGGCGGCATCGGCTGTATCGACCGACCGGAGCGACGCTCCTGCCCAACGGCGATGTGCTTCTGCTGGAGCGCCGCTTTACCTGGCTCGGCGGTTTCGCGGCGAGGCTGGCGACGCTGAAGGCGGCGGACATAAAACCCGGCGCAACGCTTGAAGCGCGCCCGCTGGCGGAATTCGTTAGCGCCCCCCTGGCAGAAAATTTCGAGGGCCTGGCCGCCTATCGCGGGCCCGGCGGCAGGACATTCGTCTACATGATGTCAGACGATAATTTCAACATTCTGCAGCGGACATTGCTGGTGATGTTCGAGCTGGTGGACTAGCGTTTTCCGTCATGGATGGAACACAGGAACCGGACAACGGCGACGTTCCCCGCGTCGGTCTGTTTGCGACCTGCCTGGTCGATGCGATGCGGCCGTCGGTCGGGTTTGCGGCGGCGAAACTTCTGCAGGACGCCGGGTGCATCGTGTCGGTGCCGAAAGCCCAGACCTGTTGCGGCCAGCCTGCCTGGAACGCGGGCGACCGCGCCGATGCCGCGGCCATCGCGCGACAGGTTGTGGATACTTTCGGGGCGTTCGATTACACGGTCGCGCCATCCGGATCCTGCGCGGCCATGCTGCGCATTCACTACCCCGCGCTGCTGGCCGACGATCCCGTCTGGAAGGGCCGGGCCGATGCGCTGGCGGCAAAGAGCTGGGAGCTCGTGTCGTTTCTCACCGACATTTGCGGCGTCAAATCGACAGGCGTGCATCATGACGGCGTTGCCACATACCACGATTCCTGTTCCGGTCTGCGCGAGCTCGGCATCGCCGGCCAGCCGAGGACGCTGCTGGCAAAAGTGGACGGGCTGACGCTTCGCGAACACGATACGGCCGATGTCTGCTGTGGGTTCGGCGGTACGTTCTGCGTCAAGTACACGGATATCGCCGCTGCCATGACGGACAAAAAGATCGATGCCATCGCGGCGACCGGCGCGCAGACGGTACTGGCCGGAGATCTCGGTTGCCTGATGGCGATTGCGGGCCGGGCGCGCCGCCGCGGCATCGCCCTTCGGTCCCGTCACGTTGCGGAGGTTCTTGCCGGTATGGCGGATCGGCCCGCCATCGGAGAAGGCGAATGAATTCCGCCGCGCGGGGTTTTCCGGAACGGGCCGCGGCAGCGCTTGCCGATCCCGTGCTGGGCGCAGCGCTCGACAAGCTGCAGGGCGAATTCCGTCGCGACCGCGGCGCCATGCTGTCGCGGATGCCGGAGTTCGAAGCGCTGCGCGACCGGGCCATGACGGTTCGCAATTATGCGCTCGCGGACATGGACGGGCTTCTCGAACAGTTCGAGCGGAATGTCATCGCGACCGGCGGGACGGTGCACTGGTGCCGCGATGCCGAAGAGGCGCGGGCGACGGTCACCCGCCTGTGCCGAGAGGCGGATGCGAAGACGGCGGTGAAATCCAAATCGATGCTGAGCGAGGAGATCGCCCTCAACGATGCACTGGTCGACGCCGGGATCGAACCGGTCGAAACCGATCTCGGCGAATATATCCTGCAGCTTCGTCGCGAGACCCCGAGCCATATCGTGATGCCCGCGATCCATCTCAATGCGGGGCAGATCGGCGATACGTTTCGCAAGTCGCACAGCGACCGCGACTCTGGACGCGACCTGTCGAATGCCGATGCGCTGCTGGCAGAAGCGCGCGCGACTCTGCGCCGCCGGTTCCTCGATGCGGATGTCGGAATCACCGGGGCCAACGCGCTGATCGCCGAGACGGGCTCGATCCTGCTAGTGACCAACGAAGGCAACGCCGATCTGGTTCACACCCTGCCGAAAACGCATATCGCGGTGGTCGGGATCGAAAAGGTCTTGCCGACGCTTTCCGATGCGATGGCCGTCGTGCGGGTGCTGGCGCGCTCGGCCACGGCCCAGGAAATCACCTCTTACACCACGCTGGTCTCGGGTCCCGCCCGAACGGATGAGGCGGACGGGCCGCGCGCATTCCATGTCGTGCTGGTCGATAACGGCCGGTCGAAAATGCTCGCCGGGCCCTACGCCGACGCGCTGCGCTGCATCCGTTGCGGCGCGTGCCAGAGCCTGTGTCCGGTCTACGGAGCGATCGGCGGCCATGCCTACGATGCCGTCTATGCCGGCCCGATCGGCGCGGTGCTGACGCCGGCGCTCGGCGGGCTGGAGCGCGCGCCGCATTTGCCGCAGGCGTCGTCCTTTTGCGGCCAGTGCGAAGATGTGTGCCCGGTGCGGATCCCGCTGCCCGCTTTGATGCGTCGGCTGCGGGAGGACTCGTTTCGCCGCCCCGATATCGCGGTTGCGGGACGACGGCTCACGCGCTTCTGGTCCTGGGCCGCCAGGCGTCCCGCGCTTTACAGGCCGGGCCTGCGGCTCGGTCTAGCGATGTTGAGGCTGCTGGGCGCTCACCGTGGCGCGATCCGATCCTTGCCGTTCGTTTCCGGCTGGACGGGCGCGCGCGATTTTCCCGTGCCGGAAGGCGGCAGCTTCGTCGAAAAATGGCATGCGTCCGGACGGGAGCCAAAAAGGTGAGTGCCCGTGACGACATACTGGCGGCATTGCGCGTCGGCGCGGCGAACCGACGGGCGTCTGCGTCTGCGTCCGATCCCGTTCTCCCGGCCCGCGCGACCGGCGACGCGATTGCTCTGCGCGACCGGTTTGTTGAGATGGCGCGGTTTGCCGGCGCATCGGTCGGGTCCGCGGTCGCCGCCGGCATCCCGGCGGCGATTTCCGCTTATCTGTCGAAAGAGCGTCTGGGCGACAGGGTCGTTCTCGCGCCGGAGCCTGCACTGATCAGCCTGCCCTGGCGCTCCGCACCGAGACTCGAAGTCCGGACGGGCGTCCCGGGTCCCGAGGACAGGGTCTCGGTCACAGCCGCAATTGCCGGCGCGGCGGAAACAGGCTCCCTGCTGGTGTCGTCCGGTTCCCGCACGGCCAACGCGGCGCATGTTTTGTGCGAAACCCATATCGCCGTTCTGCCGGCCGGCGATATCGTCGGCGGCTACGAGGCCGCGCTCTCCAGGCTGCGGGGCGACGGCGGAGCGATGCCGCGCGCGGCGACCTTCATTACCGGTCCGTCGCGCACCGCCGATATCGAAAAAACGCCGCAGATCGGGGTGCACGGGCCGAAACGTCTGCATATTCTGCTGGTCGATGAGTAAGAAGCCGAAGAAACCCGACCGGCCGCCCGGGACGTCGGATGTCGACCTGTTCGAAGCCGCCATGCGCGATGTCGAGGCGCTGAAGAAAGACGACAGGCCTGCGCCGCCCGAACCGCCCGTTCAGCCGTCCAAGCAGCCCGCCCGGCCCCACGTCGCACCGCCGGTCGACGCGCCTCGTAGTCTTGCGCCGCTTTCAGCCGGAAAATCGGGCGATGTCGACACGCGCACGCTCGACCGGTTGAAGCGCGGTCAGCTCCGACCCCAGGCAAGGCTCGATCTGCACGGCATGACGCAGGATGAGGCGCATCGCGCGCTGTCCCGTTTCATTCCCCAGGCGCAATCGTCGGGTAAGCGCTGCGTCATTGTGATTACTGGCAAGGGCAGCGTCGCCGCGGGCGGCGGCGTCCTGCGCCGCGCGCTCCCTGGCTGGCTCAATGCGCCCGCCCTGCGCCCTTCGGTGCTGGCTTATGCAGAAGCTGCGCCGCGCGAAGGCGGCGGCGGGGCGGTCTATGTGCTGCTGAGGCGCAATCGCCGTTAGGGGGCTTTCTCGCCTTCCGGCGCGGTTGCGGCGAAAGCCGGGCGCTGGTTGATAGTGTCGTACCAGGCGGCGAGCGCCGGGCAGTCGTCGCGCCAGCCGGCGAGGACACCGCGCAGTTCCATGTAGCCCATGGCGCAGCACACCGCGATCTCGCCGATTTTCGGCGGGTCGTTGAAACTGGCGCATTCCTTGTCAAGCGCGGCCATTGCGTTTCGCGCCTTGCCGCCCTGCCGGTCGATGAGCGCCTGGGACGGTTCCGGCTTCTGCACTTCGAGCGACACCGCGATGATGGCTTCGCCCATGCCGTCGCCAAGCGCGGCGAGACGCAGCGCCTTCCAGCGCTCAGGTCCCGATTCCGGGATCAGCTTCGGTCCCGAATGAAGCGAGTCGATCAGCTCGACGATCACCGGCGAATCGTACAAGGCGGTTCCGTCGTCCATCACCACCGCCGGCACCTTGCCCAGCGGGTTGATCGGCGGCATCAGCTCGGCGCGTTCCTCACGTGTCATGAACTGCCAGTCGATCAGGTCAGGCTGGCCGGTTTCGATTGCGGCGATCCGCACCTTGCGGGCATAGGGCGAATTGGCGGTGGCGTAGCCTTTCATTTTGAGGCTCCTTTCAGAGAATAAATTTCGACAGGTCGGCGTTCTTGGCTAGATCGGTCACCGTGCCGCGGACGTCTTCGACGTCGATCACCACGGTCTCACCGGCCCGGTCGGTTGCCGTGAAGCTGATCTCGTCGAGCAGCTTTTCCAGCACGGTCTGCAGCCGGCGTGCACCGATATTCTCGACCGAACGGTTAACCTCCGCGGCGACAGCGGCGATTTCCTCGATCGCCTCCGGCGTGAATTCGAGCGTCAGATCCTCGGTCTTCATCAGCGCGATATACTGGCGGATCAGGCTTGCTTCCGGCTCGGTGAGAATAGCCTTGAGGTCGTCGACATCGAGCGCCTTGAGCTCGACCCGGATCGGCAGGCGGCCCTGCAGCTCCGGCAGCAGGTCGGACGGTTTTGCGAGGTGGAACGCGCCCGAGGCGATGAACAGGATATGGTCGGTTTTAACCGGTCCGTGTTTGGTGGCGACGGTGGTTCCCTCGATCAGCGGCAGAAGATCGCGCTGCACGCCCTCGCGGCTGACATCGGCGCCGTGACGTTCCGAGGCGGCGCAGATCTTGTCGACCTCGTCGAGGAACACGATGCCGTTTTCCTCGACCGAGCGCGTCGCCTCGCGCATCACCTTGTCCTCGTCAAGAAGCTTGTCGCTCTCTTCCGCGACCAGGATGTCGTGCGTGTCCGCCACCGTCATCTTGCGTGAGGTGGTGCGTTCGCCGAACGCCTTGCCCAGCATGTCATTCAGATTGAGCATGCCCATCTGCGCGCCCGGCATTCCGGGTATGTCAAAAGTTGGAAGCCCGCCGCCCGCATCCTGAACCTCGATATCGACCTCGCGGTCGTCAAGCGCGCCCTCGCGCAGCAGCTTGCGGAATTTCGACCGCGTGTCTTCGCTCGCGTTCTCGCCCACCAGCGCATCGATCACGCGCTCTTCCGCCGCCAGCTTGGCGCGGGCCACGACGTCCTTACGCATGCGTTCGCGGGTTTCGGAAAGCGCCACCTCCATCAGGTCGCGCACGATCTGCTCCACGTCGCGCCCGACATAGCCGACCTCGGTAAACTTTGTGGCTTCGACCTTGATGAAGGGCGCCTGGGCCAGCCGCGCCAGACGGCGCGCAATCTCGGTCTTGCCGACGCCGGTCGGGCCGATCATCAGGATGTTCTTGGGCAGGACCTCTTCGCGCAGATCGTCATCGAGCTGCTGCCGCCGCCATCGATTGCGCAGCGCAATGGCGACAGCGCGCTTCGCGTCTTTCTGGCCGACGATGAACCGGTCGAGTTCGGAAACGATCTCGCGCGGGCTGAAGCCCACAGTTGCGCTCCCCTGGTCTTTTCCTGCGGTGATCGGCACCGATTGTGTCGCCATGGTCAGAGACTCTCGATGGTCAGGTTTGTGTTGGTGAATACGCAGATATCGGCCGCAATCCCCATCGCCTTGCGCGCGATCGCCTCGGCGTCCATGCCCTCGATATCGATCAGCGCGCGGCCGGCGGCCAGCGCGTATGACCCGCCGGATCCGATGCCGATCAGCCCCTGGTCGGGTTCCAGAACGTCGCCCGTGCCGGTCAGCACCAGCGATACTTCGCGGTCCGCTACCGCCATCATCGCCTCGAGACGCCGCAAATAGCGGTCGGTGCGCCAGTCCTTGGCCAGCTCGACGCAGGCGCGGGTGAGCTGCCCGGGATGCTGCTCCAGTTTTCCCTCCAGCCGTTCGAACAGGGTGAAAGCGTCGGCGGTCGCCCCGGCGAAACCGGCGATGACCGATCCGTCGCCCAGCGGCCTGACCTTCCGCGCGTTCGCCTTGATGACCGTATTGCCGAGGCTGACCTGCCCGTCGCCGGCAATGACGACCTTTCCGTTCTTCCGTACTGACAGGATTGTGGTGCCGTGCCAGCCGGTTGGGTCTGAAGAGTGATTTTCGCTAGTCATGTCACACCATGTGGCGTCGCGCCGTCCGGGGTCAAGGGTCGACAATCGGGTTGTCTTCGGTGCCGACCACGCAAATGAAGCGAAAGGACGAATCCTCGGTTCCTGCAACGATCTCGTTTTCTCCCGGCGGCAACGTCTTGCGGAACGAGGTCGAACCGCCGCCGAGCTTGTCTCCGTTGACGATGATGCCGTGATAGCTGTTGCAGTCCACGACCTGAAAAATGTCGTCTTTCCTTTCGAGCATGAAGTGGCGGCGCGAGAGCTGAAACGGGGAGCTGTCCGGGATCGAAAGGTCGATATTGCCGTGTAGCCCCTCGCCATCGACGCGCCCGACGATAAAGGGAAAAGCGTAGAGGTCGTATTCCGCATACTCGACGCTGTCAGCGATTTCGGGGTCGTCGATGATAAGCCGGACGAGCACCGGCTCATCGCTGTAATCTTCGCCTTCTTCGATTTCATCATCGACGATTTCGACCGGGCTCTCCCCTTCGGCCGGCGCGTCCGCGACATCGGTTTCGGGAGCGGGAACGACTGGAGCGACTGCCGCCGCAGCGGGCGCAGCCTCTGTGCCGCCGGTCCCCAGAATTCTCGCCAGAAGACCGCTGAACTCGCCCGCGCCGTCGGTTGCGGAGATTTGCGCTTCCGCCCTGCTGTACATGCGTATTTTCGTTGTGCCCAGCGCCTTGATACGCGGCGGCTTTGCACCGGCTCCCAGCGCGAGAGAAAAATCGTAGATCGAGCCCGGGCCCAGAACCTGTCCCACGGGCTTGCCATCCGCGCCCGCCGCGGTGATCAGAATGCAGCCCTCGATCACCGCAAAGATCGAATTGGGGGGATCGCCGAGCTGGTATACCGCGTCGCCGTCTTCCAGGATTCGATCGTCCATAATGTTTCCCTGAAATTATCCACTGGGTAAGTATCCACTGCCGCGGGTGCTCCGGCGAGCGCACGTTATAGGCAGATTTCCCCGACGAATCCAAGGGGCTGGCGGACCCGCCCCGCACCTGCTAAAACGGCGCCGCAACCGGGCGCAGTATGCCTGTAATTTCAAGCAGATGGAGGGCGTCGATGCGTGAAGCGACCGTCAGCCGCAAGACCAAGGAAACCGACATCGACGTCCGCGTCAATCTCGACGGGACGGGCGTCTATGACGTCGCCACCGGCATCGGGTTTCTGGACCACATGCTTGAGCAGCTGTCGCGCCATAGCCTGATCGACCTGCACGTTCGGGCGAAGGGCGATCTGCACATCGATTTTCACCACACGACCGAGGATACCGGTATCGCCATCGGTCAGGCGGTTGCCGAGGCGCTCGGCGAGCGGCGGGGAATCACGCGCTACGGTTCGGCCTATGCGCCTATGGACGAGACGCTGACGCGTGTCGCGCTCGATATTTCCGCACGACCCTATCTGATCTGGCGGGTCGATTTCTCCAAACCGAAACTCGGCGACATGGATACCGAGCTGTTCAAGGAATGGTTTCAGGCATTCGCGCAGGCCGCCGGCATCACGCTGCATGTCGAGACGCTTTATGGCGAGAACAATCACCATATCGTCGAATCCTGCTTCAAGGCGCTGGCCCGCGCGCTGAGGATCGCGACCGCCATCGATCCGCGAGCGGCAGATGCCATTCCGTCGACAAAGGGCGTGCTGGGCAGCAGCGGCTGATGAAGATCTATACCGCACACACGCCGCCGGGCGGGTTGCTGCCGGGCGGTGAACCGGCCCTGGTCCGCGAAGGGTTCTGCTGGCCGGCGTTCTTCCTTGGCTTTTTCTGGGCGCTGTGGCACCGGCTGTGGCTTGTCGCGCTCGCACTGTTCGCGGCGAGTGTGGCGATCGAGGCGGGCCTGACAGCGGCTGGAGCCGACCCGATGACTCGCATTGCAGCCAATCTCGGTCTTGCCTTGTTCGTCGGTGTCTCGGGCAATGACTGGATGCGCGGGCGACTCGCACGGCTGGGATACCGGCTTACCGACATTGTCGCCGCCAGGGGTCGGGATGCCGCCTTTCGCCGCTGGGGCGACGCCCAGGCAGCCTCCCTGCTTTAGCGGCGGAAACGGTTGTTCGGTTCCGATCCATGAGCATCGTCGTCATCGATTACGGCTCCGGCAATCTGCGTAGCGCGGCAAAGGCGCTGGAGCGCGCCGCTCGGGCGCTCGGCGGCCCTGCGGGCACGGTCGCGGTAACCGGCGATGCCGATGCGCTGAAGAACGCCAGCCATATCGTGCTGCCGGGTGTCGGCGCGTTCGGCGACTGCATGGCGGGGCTGACCGCGCTTGATGGAATGCGAGAGGCGCTCGAGGAGGCAGTCATTGAGGTCGGTCGACCGTTTCTCGGCATCTGCGTCGGCATGCAGCTGATGGCGGCACGCGGGATCGAGCATGGTACGCATTACGGTCTCGGCTGGTTCGACGGCGAGATCGCGCCTCTTGAAACCGACGACGTGAACCTCAAGATTCCCCATATGGGATGGAACGAGCTGAACGTGACGGCCTCTGGTCATCCGGTTCTGGCAGGCGTCGATACAGGGCAGCATGCCTATTTCGTTCACAGCTACGCCTATCGCGGCGGCGCGGATTCCGACTGGCTGGCGACCGTCGAGTATGGCGGCGCGGTACCCGCCATCATCGGGCGCGACAACATGATCGGCACGCAGTTCCACCCTGAAAAAAGCCAGGAGACGGGCCTGCGGCTGCTCGAGAACTTCCTGCGCTGGAAGCCCTGACGGCAAGGGTTGTATCGGGGCGCCCATGGCGAATATCGAAATCGAACAGGCCAACGAGCTGTCGGACGGCGATATTGCCGATCTGTGCGATGCGGCCGAAACGGCGATCCTCGACGGCGGCGGATTCGGCTGGCTCAAGCCGCCGCCGCGCGCCGTGCTGGAACGCTACTGGCGCGGCGTACTGCTGGTCCCGGAACGGCTCCTGATGGTCGGACGGCTCGACGGGCGCATTGCCGGTCAGGCGCAGCTCGTCCTGCCGCCGAAAAACAACGAAGCGCAGGCGAAAATTGCGACAATCACCGGAAATTTCGTAGCGCCCTGGGCGCGCGGGATGGGCATGGCGCGTGGCCTGACGGCAGCGTGCGAACGCTCGGCCCGGCGTCACCGGATGCGTTTTATTAATCTCGACCTGCGCGAAACCCAGGAAGCGGCGATCCAGCTCTACGAATCGATGGGGTATGAGCGCTGGGGGACCAACCCCCATTATGCGGTCGTCAACGGCAAGACGATCGCCGGTTATTATTATACCAAGGCGCTGGCCCGCAGCGCCCGAAAGGCGACCGCGAAACGGTCCGCCGCCAGCCGGAAAGAAGAAGAATCATGATCCTGTTCCCCGCCATCGATCTTAAGGACGGCGTCTGCGTACGTCTTGTGCGCGGCGATATGGCGCGCGCCACCATCTTTAACGCCGATCCGGCCTCGCAGGCCCGGGAATTCCAGACCGCCGGCTGCCAGTGGCTGCATATGGTCGATCTCAACGGCGCTTTCGAGGGACATCCCGTCAACGCAGATGCGGTGGTGCGGACGATCGAAGCGATCGACATCCCCATTCAGCTTGGCGGGGGCATCCGCGACCGGAAGATTTTCGACCACTGGATCGACGCGGGTGTAAGCCGCGTGGTGCTTGGCACCGCTGCGCTGTCCGACCCGGATTTCGCCTTCGCCGTCTGCCGCGATCATCCCGGCAAGGTGGTGGTTGCTATCGATTCGCGCGACGGAAACGTCTCGGTCGAGGGCTGGACGAAAGATTCCGGGGTGCGTGCGCTCGATCTTGCGCTCCGTTTCGAGGACAGCGGCGCAGGCGCGATCCTCTATACCGATATCGACCGCGACGGCGCGATGGGGGGCGTGAATGTGGAGGCGACCGTCGATCTTGCCTTTGCTCTGACTACGCCGGTAATCGCATCGGGCGGCGTGTCTTCGCTCGACGATCTGCGCGAGCTGAAATCCTACGAGCATGCCGGGATCGAGGGCGTGATCTGCGGTCGCGCGCTCTATGACGGGCGCATCGATCCGGTGGATGCGCTGGCCATCCTTTCCGGCGAAGCGGACGGCGACGGGGACTGACATGCTCAAGATGCGCGTCATCCCCTGTCTCGACGTCAAGGACGGGCGTACCGTAAAGGGCGTTAATTTCGTCGATTTGATCGACGCCGGGGATCCGGTCGAACAGGCGCGGCTCTATGACGAGGCGGGCGCCGACGAACTCTGCTTTCTCGATATTACGGCGAGCCACGAGAATCGCGACACGCTGTTCGATGTGGTCAACCGCACGGCGGAACAGTGCTTCATGCCGCTCACCGTCGGCGGCGGCGTGCGCGCGGTTGAGGATATCCGCAAGTTGCTGCTGGCCGGCGCGGACAAGGTTTCGATCAACACGGCTGCGGTTTCGCGTCCCGACTTCGTTCACGAGGCGGCTGAGAAATTCGGCTCGCAATGTATCGTGGTGGCCATCGATGCCAAGCAGACAGCACCCGGCAAGTGGGAGATCTTCACCCATGGCGGGCGCAATCCGACCGGTCTCGACGCGGTCGAGTGGGCCGGTCGTATGGAGTCGCTCGGCGCCGGCGAAATCCTGCTGACTTCGATGGACCGCGACGGGACGAAATCCGGTTTCGATGTCGCGCTGACCCGCGCCATCGCGGATTCGATCCGTATCCCGGTGATCGCCTCGGGCGGCGTCGGGACGCTGGACCATATGGTCGAAGGTATTCGCGACGGGCATGCGACCGCCGTGCTCGCCGCCTCTATTTTCCATTTCGGCACCTACACCATCGCAGAGGCCAAGGCGCATATGGAAGCCGCAGGGGTCGCGGTCCGGCCGGTTGCGGGGTAGGATCGCACCATGAAAGAGCCCAAAGCCGATATCGAGGTTCTCAAGCGACTCTTCGCCGTTATCGAATCGCGGCGCGGCGAAGACGCGGCGACCTCCTACACCGCGAAACTGCTGGCGGGCGGGCCGCAGGACGCGGCGAAGAAACTCGGTGAGGAAGCGGTCGAGACGGCGCTTGCCGCGGCGACCGGAGATGCCCGTCAGACGATCCATGAGAGCGCAGACCTGCTCTATCACCTGATGGTGCTGTGGGCGGCGAGCGGCGTCGCGCCTGACGATGTCTGGGCCGAGCTTGCGCGGCGCGAAGGCACCTCGGGGATCGAGGAAAAAGCGAGTCGTAAATAAACCGCGCTCCTGAAGCGCGGTATCGCCCGTTCAAAATTTCGAGGCCCACTCCCCCACCCGACCACAGGTCTTTGATTTGCCCGCCGCCGCCGGCCACCCCGGCGGGCGTTGAGGGTTGGTGTGGCGGCTCGGCGTCCGCCGGAATATAAAAGCGTGGCCGGGTGGGGGAGTGGGCCGGGGCAGCAACGGAGAAAAATATGGCCAGCTACGATACAGACAATATCTTCGCAAAAATCCTGCGCGGCGAAATTCCCTGCAGCAAGGTACACGAAACCGATCACGCGCTGGCGTTTCACGACATCAACCCGCAGGCGCCGGTGCATGTGCTGGTGATCCCCAAGGGGCCGTATGTCTCGATGGACGATTTCACCGCCGAGGCCAGCGAGGCGGAGATCGCCGGGTTCTGGCGCGCGGTGGGCGAGACGGCCCGCATCCTCGGCGTCCATGAATCCGGCTATCGCACGCTCGCCAATCACGGCCGCAACGCCCACCAGGAAGTGATGCATCTCCACATACACATTCTCGGCGACAAGCCGCTCGGCCCGATGCTGGAAGGCGGCTCGGTGCCGCCCGACGGGCTTTACAGCCGGGAAAGCTGATCCCCGATGGCTGAGGCGATGCGCCCACGCGAGTTCATGGCGCGGGCGCTTGCGCTGGCGGACCGGACAGCTGCCGGTGGACACGGCAACCGGTTCGGCGCTGTTATTGTGAAGGACGGCAGCATCGTCGGCGAAGGCGCCAACCGTATCCACGCCGACCATGACCCCACCGCCCACGGCGAAGTAAGAGCGATCCAGGATGCCTGCCGCAGGCTGGGAACGCGGGACCTCTCCGGCGCGGTGATCTATACCAGTGGCGGCGCGCCCTGCCCGATGTGCGAGACTGCCTGCTACTGGGCCGGGCTGGATCGCATCTTCCATGGCGACGATAATGAATTGGTGAATTTAACGGGCGCGCTATATTGTAATCATCTGAAATTGTACTCATTCTGCCTCCCCTACATCGGCCTGCGGTCGTGGCGTGAGTTGAAGCGGGTCTCGATCGCGTCCCAGAGAAGTTTCTCGATATGGATGCCGTCGAGCGCGTTGATTTCCTGGATGCCGGTCGGGCTGGTGACGTTGATCTCGGTCAGGTAGTCGCCGATCACGTCGATACCGACGAAGATCAGCCCGCGCTCGGCCAGCGCCGGACCGATGGCTTCGCAGATCTCGCTTTCGCGGGTGGTCAGCTCGGTCTTGAGCGCGGAACCCCCGGCGTGGAAATTGGCGCGCGCGTCGCCCTGCGCCGGAATGCGCGACACGCCGCCCGCCGGGACGCCGTCGACAAGGATGATCCGCTTGTCGCCCTGCCGCACTTCCGGCAGGTAGCGCTGGATGATGATCGGCTCGCGATATTTCTGGGTGAACATTTCCAGCAGCGCGCCGAGATTCTCGTCGTCGGGCGTAATGTGGAACACGTCGGCGCCGCCGTTACCGAACAGCGGCTTGACGATGATGTCCTTGTGCTCGCGCCGGAATTCCTCGATCTCGCGCCGGTCGGAGGTGATCAGGGTGGGCGGCAGCACCCCGTCGAAATGGGTGACGAACAGTTTCTCCGGCGCGTTGCGTACATGGATCGGGTCGTTCACCACCAGCGTGTCGGGGTGGATATGCTCAAGCAGGTGCGTGGCGGTGATATAGGCCATGTCGAACGGTGGGTCCTGCCGCATAAGGACGACGTCGACCCCCGACAGATCGACCGACTCGCCTGTGCCCATCGTAAAATGGTTGCCCTTTTCCCGGCGAACTTCCAGAGGCCTTGCATGGGCGTAGACCCGCCCGTCGCGGAACGACAGCTCCGACGGCAGATAATGGAACAGCGCATGGCCGCGCGCCTGCGCCTCCATCGCCAGCATGAAGCTGGAATCGGCATCGATATTGATGCTTTCGATCGGGTCCATCTGAATGGCGACGGCAAGGCTCATATTGGTGGCTCTCTTTTCGTTCGCCGGCCATAGCCAGCCCGCTCCCCCTCCCGACCACCCACAGGATACTCGCACTGGGTGGTCGGGAGGGGGAGCGGGCCGGAGCCGCGCATATTTTAGTTAAGCCGCTGGCGCACCTGGCGCAAGAGGGCGTCGGCCTCGGCGCGTTGCGCGTCTCCCGGTCCGGTGGCGAGGAACGCCTCAAGCGCGCTGGCCGCCCGGCGCAGTTCGCCGGTGCGCGCGCGGCAGGCGCCGGCTTCGAGCAGCAGGCCGGTCTCGTCCGGCGCGATCAGCAGCATACGGTCGATGATCTCTCCCCCGCGCACCGCATCGCCATCGGCGATGGCGCGCACCTTGATGTTGTTGAGCAGCCTGATCAGCGTCGCGCGATTGCCTATTGGCGCGTAGTGCTCGGGCTGCATTTCCGCGTCGATGCCCGCCATCTGTTTCAGCAGGCCGCGCAGATCGGCCGCCGACCGCTGCATACCGCCATGGAAAGGATCGAGGATAACGCGCCCCGCCCCCTGTTCGAGCCGGATCAGAAAATGACCGGGAAAATTGATCCCGATTGCGTTCCAGCCCAGACGGCGGGCGACGTCCAAATAGAGTAAGGCGAGCGCGACCGGCAGGCCTTTGCGCCGGTCCATCACCGCAATAAGATCTGCGTTCCTCGGGTCATCGTAGGTATCGGCATCGCCCGCGAACGCGTACTCGCCGGCAAGAACATCGCCCAGCGCGCCTGCCCGGCGGTCGAGATCGTGCCGCTCCGACACGGGAATCTTCCGGGATACCGCTGCCGCGATATCGCCCAGCATCATGCGATACGGGGTAAGGTCCGCGTCTTCCCGGTCGAGCGCCGCGATCGCCAGCGCGGTGTCGGCCAGGTCGATATCCTCGTCCGCCATGCCGCCCACGGCGCGCAGCGTTTCTTCATAGAGAGCGGCAGGGATGGCAGGGTCGGTCAATTCGCCGCTTTCGGGTCCTGTTTCCGACCCTTGTCCCGATTGACCGGCCGCTGTGGATCGTCCTTCAGGATCACATGGCTGACGACGCGTCGAACATACCGGATTGCGCGCGCGTGATCCCGCACCCGGTCGCGTTCTGCGGCGTTCTGCGCGATGCCCAGAAGATAGACCGTGCCGGCGACTGTTTCGATCGCGTAGTTGATGGCAAACACGTTCTGGTCCAGCGTCAGCCGCCCGCGCAGCTGTCCGGAAATCCAGCCGTCGCGCGCCAGATTGTCGCCGCCGTCGCCCTTGACCACGCGGGTCTCGTTGATGATCTCCCGCACGCCCTTCGCCCGCCATCCCAGGCGAATGGCTTCGTCGCGCAGCTTTGCATCGTCTGTAACGCCGGTGACCAGAACGCGTCCTTCGGAGACATTGGTGCTGAACGTGGCCAGCATCTTTTCGCTGTGATCGAGCCAGAGACTGTTGATTGTCACCTTGATGCGGGTGTCGACCGCCGCCTGCTGCAGGCCGCGTTCTTCCATCGCGGCGGTGGCGGCGGTTGCGCCCGCCCCGATTACGACACTTGCGCAGCCCGAGAGGCCGCCACCCGCGCAGGCGGCCAGCAGCACCGCAGTCAGAATTCGGCCAATCGGTTTCATCGCGTCCTCATGGATCCGTATTTTGCCGCGCCTTACGACTCACGCCAAGCATCCGGATGATGGTGCGGCAGCGCGCCGGGCGTCGCCGTGACCAGATCGAATCGCAGGTCGCAGTCCCGGTGTTCGGCGTGCTGTTGCAAAAAGGCCAGGGCGGCGCGCTGTATGCGCTGTCGCTGTCGCGCCGTGATGGCGGAAAGCGCCTCTTCTTCCGATCCGCGCGCCTTGACCTCGACGAACGCCACCAGCCGGCCGCGACGGGCGACGACATCGATTTCGCCCGAAGGCGTGCGAAATCGCCGGGCCAGAATACGATACCCCTTGAGCCGCAGGAGCCAGATCGCGGCGCGCTCGGCGTTTCGGCCGATGCGCTCGCGCCGCTGGCGTTCAGCCTTCATCGGCCTCGTCGCGGAGTTCCAGCGCGCGGGAGTAAAGCGTCTTGCGCGGAAGTCCGGTCGCGGCGGCTACTTCCGTGGCCGCGTCGCGAACGCCGAGCCGGTCCAGAGCAACCCGAAGCATTACGTCGATGTCCGCGTCGCCGGGCGGTGGAGCCTCCGCCGGCGGGCCGATCACCAGAGCGATTTCGCCGCGAAACTCTTCGCCATCGGCCGCCTCGGCCAGCGCCTCCAGCGTCCCTCGCCGGAATTCCTCGTACCGCTTGGTCAGCTCGCGCGCGATTGCGGCCTCCCGCGGCCCCAGAATATCCGCCATATCGCGCAGGCAGGCACCGAGCCGGTTGGGGCTTTCGTAAAACACCAGCGTCGCCGGAATGGCGGCCAGCGCCGCCAGCGCCTCGCGCCGTGCTTTTTCCCTCGATGGCAGGAAGCCGGCAAACAGGAACCTGTCTGTCGGCAGGCCGGATGCGGTCAAAGCGGCGAGCGCCGCCGACGGGCCGGGAGCGGGAATCACGGGGACGCCCTCCGCCAGCGCGGCCTGTACCAGCCGGTATCCCGGGTCGGAGAGCAGCGGCGTGCCGGCATCGGACACCAGCGCCACAATCCCGCCGCCTTTGAGGCGTTCAATCAGCATCGGACCTGCCCGGTCCGCATTATGTTCGTGATAGGGAGTCAGCGGCGTGTCGAGGTTAAAGGCCGATTTCAGCTTGCCCGAAACCCGCGTGTCCTCGCAGGCGATGACGTCCGCGCGGGCGAGCGTTGCGATGGCGCGAAGCGTCATGTCGGCAAGATTGCCGATCGGCGTCGCGACGAGATGCAGCCCGGCGGGGACGGGCGCGGTCTCCAGTTTACTTGCAGCCGCAGCGGCGATATGACCATCCAATGAGCTGGACAGTTTTTCGTCGGGTTTTTTCTCCTCGGCCGATCCTTGCGGCATCCTCGGCGGTCCTTTTGCTGGGCCTCGCAGGCTGCGAGTCGCCCAACGTTAAGAACCGCCCCACTGTCACGCAAGCGCCGGCATCGCAAACCCCTGCCGGAAAATCTTCTGCGAAGCCGCCTGAAATCGCTTCCCTGCCGCCCGCCGAAACCGTCCCGCCCGTTCAGGAGCCTACGATCCCTGCGCCCGGCGTGGTGCTGACCCCGCCCGAAGGAATTGTCGAGCGCGTCCCCGTCGGTCTGCTCCTGCCGCTGTCGGGCGACGCGGCAGAGCTCGGCAATTCGCTGCTGGAAGCGGCGCAGCTCGCCTTGTTCGAGGTGGCGGGAAAGAAATTCGAACTCGTGCCGCGAGACACGATGGGCACGCCCGAAGGCGCGCGCGCGGCTGCCGAGGCGGCGCTCGATTCAGGCGCGCAATTCATTCTTGGTCCCGTTTTCGCGGCGGTGGCGCGGGCGACCGTCCCCGTGACCCAGGCGAGATCGGTGGCGCAGATCGCCTTCACCAACGATCGCACCGCCGCAGGGCCGGATTCCTATGTCATCGGGCTGCTGCCGGAGCAGCGCGTCGAGCGGGTCGTGGCCCATGCGGCGTCTCGGGGCGTGATCCGCTTCGCAGCCCTGATTCCCGAAGGCGAGTTCGGTGACCGGGTGGTCGCCGATTACCAGCAGGCCGTCGCGCGCGCCGGCGGCGAACTGGTGCGCATCGCACGCTATGCGCCGACCACCGAAGCCATGACGGCGTCGATCAAGCGACTCGGCGATTACGATGCCAGGCGGGGAGCCCTCATAGCGCGGCGTCAGGCGTTGCAGGCAGCGGGAGACGCAAAGTCCCTGCGGGAGCTGAAAGCGCTGGAGAAGCGGGAAACGCTGGGCGATGTTGCGTTCGACGCGGTGCTGCTGCTGGAAACCGGCGCGGCCCTCAACGCCGTCGCACCTTTGCTGCCTTATTACAAAATCGATACGCGGAAGGTGCGTGTGCTGGGCATTCATGACTGGTCCGCGCTGGAGCTGCGCCGCGAGGCGGCGCTCGCCGGCGCGTGGTTCGCCGCGCCCGACCCCGAAGTTCTGGCTGCCTTCGCAGAACGCTTCGGCAAGATCTACGGCAAGCCGCCGCACCCGCTGGCGTCGCTTGCCTACGATGCGACGGCGCTCGCCGCTGTGCTGGCCGAAGGAGAGGCCCCCGCCTTTACGGCTGACCGGCTGACCGTTGCTCATGGTTTCGCAGGCTCGACGGGCCTTTTCCGGTTCGCTCCAAGCGGGCGGGTCGAACACCGTTTCGCGGTCATGGAAGTCCAGCCCGACGCCGTTCGCGTGATTGCACCGGCACCCACCAGTTTTGCAGTAACTGACGCCCCCTCGGTCGATGGCGCGGTTGAATCGCCTGCGGATCCTTCGGTTCAGGGAACAGGCGCGGAGGCCCTGCCGACGATCGACAGCGCGGGCGCGGCCGGCAGCTCTGCCGTTTCTACCCCAGAAGCGCCGCCAGCACCGCGTTAAGCCGCAGCCGCCCATCGGCGGTGGTTCGCAGACCTGCCTCGTCCAGCTCCATAAACCCGCCCTCGATCAGGCGTCGCAGCCGGCGCGGCTCGAGCGCGTCCTCGATTTCCAGCCCGGCGCGCGCGGCGAAATCTCCCCGTCCAATTCCTGCCGTGAGCCGAAGTCCCGTCATGAACAGCTCCTCCACGCGCTCATCAGGCCTCAGCGCGTCGTCGCGACGCGTACCGTGACCGTGCCGCTCGACGGCGTCGATCCAGTTTTCGGGCCCCGGGATCTGCTCAGTTGCACGGGTCGCGCCGTCAAGCTTCAAGCGACCATGGGCACCCGGCCCCACACCCGCGTAATCGCCGCCGGTCCAGTAGACGATGTTGTGGCGGCACTCGCCGCCCGGCCGGGCATGGTTCGAGATTTCGTACGCGGGCAGACCCGCTTCGACGCAAAGCTCCTGCGTCACGTCAAACAGGGCGGCGGCAAGCTCCTCCTCCGGCAATGCGAAATCTCCGGCGCGCTCTGCGGCGAAGAACGGCGTGCCGCGCTCGACCGTCAGTTGGTATAGCGACAGGTGATCGCCTGCCATGGCGAAGGCTTCCGCCAGTTCCGCGCGCCAGGCCCCGACCGTCTGGCCCGGCCGCGCGTAGATCAGGTCGAACGAATATCGGTCGAAAGTCCGCGCCGCGAGGCTGACGGCGTCTTTCGCCTGCGCGACGTCATGACCCCGCCCGAGAAAACGCAACGATGTCTCGTCGAGCGCCTGAACGCCCAGCGACACGCGGGTTATGCCGGCGATGCGAAGGTCCTTGAGCCGCGCGGTCTCGACCGAGGTCGGGTTGGCTTCAAGCGTGATCTCGATGTCGGGGGCAAGCGACCAGCGATCGCCGATGGCGTCGAGAATGGCGGCGGTTGTGGCCGGTTCCATCAGCGATGGCGTGCCGCCGCCAAAGAAAATGCTGACGATTTCACGGCCCGGCAGCAATTCCGCAATATGCCGGATTTCTCTCAGATACGCGTCGCGCCAGCGCGTCTGGTCGATGGTCTCCCGCACATGGGCGTTGAAATCGCAATAGGGGCAGCGCGACAGGCAGAACGGCCAGTGGACGTAAATCGAAAGGCTTTCCGGGGTCTTCCCGGTCTCAGCCACCATCGGAACGGGCGCCATCGAAACAGGCAGCGGTCAGTTTCGCAAAGGCGTCGGCGCGGTGGCTGATGGCGTGCTTGGCGTTGGGTTCCATCTCGCCGAAGGTCAGGTCCCCGCACCCCGAAACAGTAGCCGGGACAAAGATCGGGTCGTAGCCGAAGCCTTTGTCGCCACGCGGCGGCCAGACCAGCGCGCCGTCGACGCGGCCTTCGAATGTTTCGATCCCGCCATCCGGCCAGCAGATCGACAGCGCGCAGATAAAGGCCGCGCTGCGGTCTTCCTTGCCGGCGAGCGCGTCCTCGACCTTCTGCATGGCGACCGTGAAATCTTTCCCCGGTCCGGCCCAGCGCGCCGAATAGATGCCCGGGTCGCCGCCGAGCGCCACCACCGCCAGCCCGGAATCGTCGGCCAGCGCCGGCAGCCCTGACGCGCCCGCCGCGGCACGCGCCTTAAGCTCCGCGTTCTCCCTGAAGGTCGCGCCGGTCTCCTCCGGCTCGTCGAGTCCGAGCGCGCCGGCGGAAACGACCTCAACCTTATACGGCTTCAGCAGATCGCCGATCTCGCGCACCTTGCCGGCGTTATGGCTGGCGATGACAAGGCGGGGTTCGGTGAAGCAGCGGTGAGGCATGCGACTCAGAGTCCCGCCGCCTGTTTCTGCAACAAGGCGAGGTCGGCGCAGCCTGCTTCGGCAAGGTCGAGCAGCCGGTCGAGCAGCGCGCGGCTGAACGGTTCGGTCTCCGCCGTCCCCTGCACTTCCACCACGCCGCCGTCGCCTGTCAGGACGAAATTGGCGTCGGCCTGGGCCGACGAATCCTCGGCGTAATCGAGATCGAGCACCGGCGTTCCCTCATAGATCCCGCAGGAGATCGCTGCGACCGTGCCGATCAGCGGCACCTTGTCGATCTTCTTCTCCGCGACCAGCTTCGCGAAGGCCAGATGCAGCGCGACCCAGCTCCCGGTGATCGACGCCGTGCGGGTGCCGCCATCGGCCTGGATGACGTCGCAATCGATTCGGACCTGCCGTTCGCCGAACCCGGACAGGTCCGTGACGGCCCGAAGCGACCGGCCGATCAGCCGCTGGATTTCCTGGGTTCGGCCGCCCTGCTTGCCGGTCGCCGCCTCGCGTCTCGTCCGCGTATGGGTGGAGCGCGGCAGCATACCGTATTCGGCGGTGACCCAGCCGGTGCCGGAGTTGCGCAGGAAAGGCGGAACCGATTCCTCGACGGACGCAGTGCACAGCACGTGGGTGTTGCCGAACTTCGCCATGCAGGATCCTTCGGCATAGGGGCTGAATCCGGGTTCGAGCGTTACGGCGCGCATCTGGTCGGGGTTACGTCCTGAAGGACGGTTGGACATTTTGATACTCCTGTAGAGGGGCTGATGATTTCAGGGTGCGACGTAGCGCAAGCTAACCTTCGACACAATGCGCGTCCAGGACCCCAATTTATTGACGTCGATATGACCCGTACCTACATTGGGTGGCGCATCGGAATGGAACGATGAAACCCGCACCTGAAGGCACAATCAGCGAGCTGAATCAGCGCTCGCGCACGATTTTCAGCGAGATCGTCTCGTCTTACCTGACGACCGGCGAACCGGTCGGCTCGCGTACGCTGTCGCGCCGGCTGGTCGAGCCGCTGTCGCCCGCCTCGGTCCGTAATGTGATGGCCGATCTTGAGGATATGGGGCTGCTTTATGCGCCGCATACCTCCGCCGGCCGTTTGCCGACCGATCTCGGGCTCCGGCTGTTTGTCGACGGCATCATGGAGGTCGGCGCGCTGAGCGAGGGTGAGCGCGCTGGCATCGAGGCCCAGTGCAAGGCCGCCGGTCGCGGCGTCAAGGACACGCTGGAAGAGGCGACTTCGATGCTGTCCGGCCTTTCGCAATGCGCCGGGCTCGTCGTGTCGCCGACGACCGACCGGCCGCTCAAACATATCGAATTCGTCAATCTCGGCGACGGCCGGGCGCTGGTGGTTACGGTCGGCGATGACGGTTTTATCGAGAACCGCGTTTTCGACGTGCCGCTCGGGACGCCGCCCTCGACGCTGGTGCAGGCCGCTAATTACCTCAATGCCCGGCTCGCGGGCCGTACGCTGGAAGAGGCCAAGTCCGTCATCTCGCGCGAGATCGCGCAGCACAAGGCGCAGCTCGATGCCCTGACAGCCAGGCTGGTGGAGGACGGGCTCGCCGTCTGGTCCGGCAGCGTCGACCAGGGCTCGCTGATCGTCAAGGGCCACGCGCGGCTGCTTGACGATGTCTCGGCGATTTCCGATCTGGAAACCGTACGCAATCTGTTCGAGGCGCTGGATACGCGCGAGGTGATGTCGAAGCTGATCGATCTGACGCGCGGCGCCGACGGCGTGCAGATCTTTATCGGAGCGGAGAACAGCCTGTTCGATATGACCGGCTGCGCCATGGTGACCGCGCCTTTCGCGGCCTCCAACGGCGATATCGTCGGGGCGATCGGGGTGATCGGTCCCGCCAGGATCAACTATGCGCGGATTGTGCCGATCGTGGATTACACCGCAAAAGTGGTTGAAAAGATCATCGGCTGATCCAACCTGTTAAACCTGAAATCCGGGAAACGGAATAAATGACGGAAAACAAAAACACCGAAGAAGCGACGCCTGACTCCGAAACGGAAGTGGAAACGCCCGAAGCGGACACAGCAACCGATGCGCCGGAACAGGAGGAGGGTGCTCCGGAGACTGCGGAAGCGCCCCCTGAAAGCGGCGACGGCATGTCGCTCGAGGCGCAGGTCGCCGACCTGAAGGACAAGCTGCTGCGCGCGCTGGCCGAGAACGAGAACACCATTCGGCGTGCGAAGCGCGAGCGCGAGGATGCCGGCAAGTACGCCGCCGCCAATTTCGCCCGCGACATGCTGTCGGTCAGCGACAATCTGCATCGCGCGATGGCGGCGATCCCCGATTCGCTTCGCGGCGATGATGGAGAGGTCAAATCCTTCCTCGAAGGGGTGGAGATGACCGGACGCGAGCTGCTGTCAGTGCTGGAGCGCCACGGCATCGTCCGCATTTCGCCGATGGGTGAGAAGTTCGATCACGAAAAGCACGAGGCGCTGTTCGAGGTGCCGACCGCCGAGGCAGACCCCGGCACCGTGGTCCAGGTGGTCGAGGACGGGTTCCTGATCCACGACCGGTTGCTGCGCCCGGCGCGTGTCGGTGTTGCCAAGGCTGCGCCCGAGGCCGGCGAAAGCGAAGGCCACGCGGTCGATACGTCGGCCTAAGCAGGTTTCAGGTTACGGGCGGCAACGCCGCGGGCCAGTCACCTCAACTCTAATATTCGATCCGCTCGATCCCCTCGAAGGCGATCTGCGTGCCGTCTTCGAGCGTGATCGTGCCGGCCGCGTCGTCTGACAGCGTCATCATGTCGCCGTCGTCGGACTGAACGCTGCCCGTGGTCAGGCTGACTTTCCAGCCATCGCCGACATCCGACAGGTCGGCGTTCTGCAGCTGGATCGTATCCGTCCAGCCCCCGCCGACACCGCCCGACACGGTGTCGAACCCGTCCCCTTCGCCGATGACGAACGTGTCGCTGCCGCAGCTGGAGGAAGCACAGGTGCGCGCGGCGTCCCTCGAAATCCGACACAAGCGGCTGCTCGCGTTTGCCGAAGGGAGGACGCCCGATTTTTCGAACCTGCCGCCCCGCTACGCCGCGCTGGCCGATGGCGAGCGGGCCATTCTTAAACAGCAGAACGATGCGTTTCTTCAGGAAGCGAGCGTGCTGCAGTCTCAGGCGCGCCAGCGCGACTCGGAGCTGTCCGTTCTCAACAGCCAGCTCCGCAAGCTGAACGATCGCATTCGGATTCTCGGTGCGCAAAAGAATCTGCGACAGAAGCTCGCCGCCAAGGGGCTGGTGTCCAAGCTGGTCTATCTGCAGACGCTTGAACAGTATCAGACCGCGGTCGGCGAAATGGAGGAAGTACAGGGGCGGATCGCCAGCGCCGGCAACGCGATAGAAGAGGCCGAGAACAAGATCTTGCAGCTGCGGTCGCAACGTCGCAACGAAGCGCTTGAGGAAAGCGGCCGGGTCGCCGGAGATCTTGCCGGCGTGCGCGAATCCATCCGACGGTTGCATGACCGGGTCGAGCGCCTCGACATTCGCGCGCCGGTACACGGGATCGTCAAGGGACTCGCGACCAACACGGTTGGCGGCGTTGTGACGCCGGGCGGGCTTGTCACAGAAATCGTCCCCATCGACGAAGAGCTGGTCGTCGAAGCGCGTATTTCGCCGGTCGATATCGGCCATATTTCCGTTGGCCAGAAGGCGACCGTAAAGATCACGACGTTCGATTTCGCCAGGTTCGGGTCGATCGAAGGAACCGTCTCGAAGATCTCCGCCTCGACTTTCAAGGACCGCGAAAGCGAGGTCTACTACAAGGCCGAGGTGACTCTGAGCAAGAAGCATGTCGGTCCCGACCCGGCGAAGAACCGGATTCTGCCGGGCATGGTTAGCGAGATCGACATCAATACCGGACAGCGCACGGTGCTGCGCTATCTGTTACGCCCAATTTACCAGTCGCTGGACGTCGCCCTGAGCGAACGATAACTTTCGCCCGACCTCTTGCGACAAATCCGCTGCCTCGGGACAGGCTGAATCATGCGTATCGCCATCGTCGGCGCCGGGCCGGCGGGCCTTTATCTTTCATATCTCATCCGGCGCAGGCGCCCCGATTTCGACGTTCGGGTCTATGAGCAGAACGCTGCCGACGCGTCATTCGGATTCGGCGTCGTATTTTCCGACCGCGCAGTGGAGTTTCTGCGGGCCGACGATCCCGATACCTGCGATGCGATCGCGCCGCATATGGAAAGCTGGACCGACATGCATCTCGACATCGAGGGCACGGTAATCCGGCTCGACGGGATCGGATTCTCGGCCATCGGCCGGCTGGAGCTGATGCGTCTTCTGCAGGACCGGGCGCGGTCGGTTGGCGTCTCGCTGGAGTTCGGCCGGACCCTGGGCTCGGCAAGAGAGCTTGCGGACGCGGACCTGATTGTCGCCGCCGACGGGGCGAATTCGGCTCTTCGCGATCCCGCCATCTTCGATACGCAGGAAGAGGACCTGACCAACAGGTTCGTCTGGTACGGCACCGACCGGGCGTTCGAGACGCTGACGCAGACATTCCGTCGCAACAGTGACGGTGCGTTCAACGCGCACCACTACCGTTATGCCCCGGACAGGAGCACTTTCATCGTCGAAACAGATGCGGCGACCTGGAAGAAGGCCGGTTTCGAAAGAATGAACGAAGCGGAGACGCGCGCCTACTGCGAAGGGCTTTTCGCTGACACGCTGGCCGGCGGGCGGCTGATCTCCAACAAATCCGTATGGCGTCGTTTCAGGAAAATCTCCAACGCGCGCTGGTCGACCGGAAACATTGTGCTGATCGGCGATGCGCAGCGCACCGCACATTTCTCGATCGGTTCGGGGACCCGGATCGCCATGGAAGACGCGATTGCGCTGGATACCGCGCTGGCCGCGGCGCCCGGCGATATTCCGTCGGCGCTCGCCGACTTCGAGGAGAGGCGCCGCCCCGCCGTCGATGCGCTGGTCGCCGCCGCCGACACAAGCGCTCGCTGGTACGAGGATTTCGGCGCCCATATGACTCTCGAACCGTGGGATATGGCATGGAGCTACATCCAGCGCAGCGGCCGGGTCGATCTGGACCGGCTTGCGAAGCTTTCGCCCGATTTCGTCGCCCGTTACCGGGCGGCCAAAGCCGGGTAGGATAAACGCGTCGCCCGAGACCGCTTTCGAGACCGCCCTGTGGCTGTGCAGACGATAACGGAGCCCTTGTCATGACCCTGTTGCCCGGTTTTCCCAACGTACAGTTCGATTTCGGCGCCGTGCGCCTGTTGCCCGACGAGCTTTCCGCTCGCGGCGTGACGCGGCCCCTGATCATCACGGATACGGGCCTCGAGGAACACGGCGTGGTCGACAGGGTAAGGGACGCGCTCGCCGGCAGAAACACGTTCTTTGTCTATGACGGCATCCCGTCGAACCCTACTGTCGCCGGCATCGAAGGCGCGCTGGCCGTCTACCGCGAGAACGGGTGCGACGGGATCATTGCGCTGGGCGGCGGCTCGGTGCTCGATTCCGGCAAGGCGTTGCGGGTTGCGGCAACCCATCCGGAACCCGTTGTCGAATACCTCAAGGATCCGTCGAAGATCACTGCCGACGTCGCGCCCTATATCACCATCCCGACGACCGCGGGCACCGGCGCCGAGATCACTCTCGGCGGCGGCATTCACCCAGCGCCGGGAGAGCATCAGCTCGGCATCCGAAGCCCGCATGTGCGGCCCGACCTGGCGATCTGCGACCCGGAGCTGACGCTGTCCCTGCCGCCGGCACTCACCGCGGGGACCGGGATGGATGCGATCGGCCACTGTCTCGAAGGATTTCTGTCGGTCAACGACAACCTGCCTGCGCAGGCCATCGCGCTCGACGGGATTTCGCGGGCGGCCGCCTGGCTCGACCGGGCCGCCGCTGACGGCTCAGATCGCGACGCGCGCTGGCACATGCTGATGGCGGCGCTTGAAGGCGGGATGGCGATCTATATGGGTCTCGGACCGGTGCATGTGCTGGGCCATGTGTTCGCCGACAGCCCGCTGCATCACGGCGCTTTGATCGCGGCGGGCATGCCGCCGGTAATGCGGTTCTATCGGCGGCGGGGCGATGCGGCGCTGACAGAGAGGCTCGACGCGGTGCGAGACGCGTTGGCGCTTCCAGCGGGCGCTGACCTTGCCGATGGCATCGCGGAGATGAACGCCCGCCTCGGCCTGTCGAACTCGGTGCGCGAAATGGGCTACCCGAACCGCGACCTGGGCGTGCTGGCAGGCCATGCCATTGACATCCATTTTAATGCTACCGCGCCGGTGAAGCCGTCGCTGGACGAATACCGCGATATCTTTTCGGAGACTCTGGGATAGGCGGCGCAGGCGGAACATGCTCGAGGCGACGCCCCCTCGACGGGGGCCCTCAATAGCGTGACAATAGGAGTTCGAGCGGTGCCCATTGAAGGGTAGACGCCGTCAGGAGACTGTCTTGGACGCAAAGGCGCCAAAGGAGCCGGAAACAGCCAGCTATTCGCCGCCGCCGAAAGCGCGCGGGCGGCTCGGTCGGTCTGTGCGTCTGTTCGCAGGTCTGATTGCGGCGCTGGTCGGCCTCGCCTTTCTGGGCGACTGGGTCTATGACCGCTACACCCATGTCTATATCGACGACGCGCGAATCGGCGCCGATGTCATTTCGATCAGCAGCCGGGTCGCCGGCCTCGTAACGGGCGTCACGGCCGTGACCGGCCAGAAGGTGACGAAGGGCGATACGCTAGTGCGGATCGACGATCGGGAGGCGAAGCTGCGCCTGGCCGAGCTGGAAGCGCGCATGCGGTCGATCGATGCGGATCGCAACCGCCTGGCGGAACAGCGCAAGCTGGTCGATCTCAGGACCGACAGCCAGTACAGCATGCATAAATCGCGTATCGAGGCCGCATCCGCCGCGCTTGCCGGGCGCAAACTCGATCTCGACCTGGCCCGCACCGAGTATCAGCGCGCCCGCTCGCTACACGAGCGCAAGGTGGTGTCGCGACAGCGACTCGATGAAAGACGCGCGACTTTCCGCGTCGCCGAGCAGGCCTTTCAGCAGGCGCGCGCCGATGTTTCGACGGCGAGGGCGGGGCTGTCCGGCGCCGCCGCCGACCGACAGCAGCTCCAGGTGCTCGATAGCGAAATCGCGGCGCTGGCCCACCAGGTGGATGAAATCCGCACCCAGCGGGACCGTCTCGCGATCGATCTGGCCGACCGGACCATTCGAAGCCCGATCGACGGCGTCATCGATACCGTTTTCATCAACCCGAGTGAGTACGTATCGGTCGGTCAGCGCCTGCTGATGGTTCACGACCCGAAAAAAATCTGGGTCGATGCCAACGTAAAAGAAACCGAAATCCGGCATCTGAAACTCGGCTCGACCGCCAAGGTCTCGGTCGACGCCTATCCCGACCGATTGTTCACCGGGACGATCACCCGCATCGGCAATGCGGCGACTAGCGAGTTCGCGCTGCTGCCGACCCCCAACCCCAGCGGCAATTTCACCAAGATCGTGCAGCGCCTGACCATCCGGGTGGAGCTGGACGAGATCAGCGACCTGCTGCGTCCCGGCATGATGGTAGAGGTCAATATTGGCATCGAACGCCATTGACGCCCTGAGCGCCCGATACGGGCCTCATTACCGCTGGTTCGTCATCTTCACCGCGATGACCGGCAACATCGCGCTGATCTTTTCGTCCACCATCATCAATGTCGCGATTCCCCAGATCATGGGGGCCTTCGGCGTCGGCCAGGACAAGGCGCAGTGGCTGTCGACCGGCTTCATGGTGACGATGACGATCAGCATGCTGCTCAACGCCTGGACGATCGCGACATTCGGTCGACGCGCAACCTACATGATCGCGATGGCTGTTTTCGTCGCTGGATCGGTCCTCGGCGCTACCGCGCCGACCTTCGGGATGCTGGTCTTCGCCCGGCTGCTGCAGGGAATCGGGGCCGGTCTGATCCAGCCGCTGGCGCTGCAGGTCATTTACGAAATTTTCCCGCCGGAGGAGCGCGGACGCGCGATGGGGATTTTCGGGCTCGGCATCGTCATGGCGCCGGCGCTAGGCCCGACCGTTGGCGGCATTCTGGTCGATACCTACAGCTGGCGTGCGGTGTTCCACATGGTGCTGCCGTTCTGCGGTGCGGCGACTGTGATGGCAATGTTCTTCATGCCGACGCGCGAGGCCGCCGGCAAGGCGGCGAAGTTCGACTGGACCGGGCTCGTCCTGATGATCGTGTTTCTCGGCTGCCTGCTGACCGGCATGGCGGAGGGTCCGAGAGAAGGGTGGGGGTCGGATAGAATCCTGTCCTATTTCGGCGTCGCCATTGTCGCGCTCTGCGCGTTTGTGGCGTGGGAATTCATTACTCCCCACCCGATGCTGAATCTGCGCCTGTTCCGTTATGTACGATACGTCTTCTGCTGCATCGTGACCTTCGTCTGGGGCGCGGGGAACTGGGGCGTCTGGTATATCGTGCCGCTTTTCGTCCAGATCGTTCAGCACTACACGCCCACGAAATCCGGACTGCTGCTGATGCCGGCCAGCCTTCTGCTCGCGGCGATCTTTCCGTTCGCGGGCCGCGTCAGCGACTGGGTCGCGCCGCGCTGGCCCATCATGATCGGCATGTTCCTGACCGCCGTCTCCTGTTTCCTGATGGCGAGCGCAGATCTCAACACGCCGTTCTGGACCTTCGTATGGTGGTTGATCATCGGGCGGGTCGCGCTGGGTTTCGTGTTCCCGGCGCTGACCGCAGGGGGGCTGCGCGCGCTGCCCCAGGATCTCGTCGGGCCGGGCGCCGGCGTGATGAGTTATTTTCGCCAGCTTGGCGCAGCATTCGGCATTACCCTGCTGGCGACCACTGTGGAATCGCAGACCATGCTCTATGCCCAGTCATTCGTCTCGACCCAGACATCGGGCAACGCGGCGACCGCCGATTTCCTGCGCCAGATGTTCGAGGCGCTTTCCCGTGCCGGCCTGCCGGAGGCGCTGCTGCGCCCGGGTGCGCTGTACGAGCTCGGCAAGACGCTGCACGACCAGGCGACGATGTTTGCGTTCCGGGACGGTTTCCTGCTGGTCGGCCTGTTCTTCCTGTGCGCGGTCCTGCCCGCATGGTTTATGACCAATGAAAAGGAAAAGTGACGCAGGAAGAGGGGGCAGCCGATTAGCGCCTGGAGGAGTTCGATTCCGACCGCCGCAGGGGGTGAGGGAATTCGCGCTTTAAACGAGCCGGCTGAAATTTATAATGCCGCTTGCGTCCCGAATGGCCCGACAACCAGTTGCAGCGAGCCCGAACATGAAATTTTGCAGATCCACCGGATTCCGAAATCGCCTTCGTATTCTCTTTCTGGTCCTGTCGACGGTGCTGTGGGCCGGAGCATCCGCATCCGCCGATGTTGCGACCGGCAAGGCGGCATTCGAGGCAGGCGACTACGGCAAGGCGCTAAACGCCTTCCTGCCGGATGCGCAGTCCGGTAAGCCGGAGGCGCAATACTGGATGGGCCGAATTTATGAAGGCGGCTTTGGCGTTCCGGAAGACGCGCGCACGGCGTTCGAATGGTTCGAAAAGGCGGGCGAGCTGGGGCATGCCGATGCGCAGCGCATCGTCGGCGCGTTCTATGCCGCGGGCAAAGTCGTCGGCAAATCGCCGTCGATGGCGGTAAAATGGTATGCCCGCGCGGTCGAAGGCGGAAACGCCAAGGCGATGCGCAATTTCGGCACAATGTATCTCGACGGCAAGGGCGTCGAGCGCGACATCAAGAAAGCCATTTCCCTGTTCGAAAAATCGGCGGCCATGGGTTACGGCAGAGCGATGCGCAATCTAGGCTACATCTATTATTTCGGCGAAGGCGTCCGCCGGGACGCGGCGAAGGCGGCGGAATATTTCGCCGCTGCCGCCAAGGCCGGATCGAGTCGCGCCAAGTACGATATCGGTCGACTCTACTATCGCGGCGACGGGGTGGAACGGGACCTGGAGCGCGCGGCTACATATTTCAGGGAAGCCAGTCGCGAAGGCGAAGCCATGGGACAGATCTTCCTGGGCCGGATGCTTGCGCGTGGCGAGGGCGTTCCGCGCGACCGGGAGCAGGCCTATTTCTGGCTTACGCTGGCCGCTGCGGAAGAGCCCGACAAGACGAAGTTTCTTCTGGAAAATCTGGAAGACGCGCTGAGCAAAGACCAGATCGAAGCGGCAAAGGAACGCGCAAAAAAATTCCGCCCGGAATAGCGCCGGGCGGAATTCTTCGGTTTAAAATCTTTGACGTTCAGGGACGTTCAGGGCTTGATCGCCGGGCAGTTGACAGGCTGCGGCGGGCGGGACGCCCCTTGCGGACAGAGAAAATTGCAGGCGCCGTAATTCGACGATGATTTGCTGCCCGACGCGGCGAACTTGTCCCAGTTGTCTCATTTCTCCGGGAGCCGGAAGGTCGCCCAGGTCCATTCCACGTCGCGGGCGACATAGAAACAGGCTTCGCGGCCCTTCTCCCGAATGCCCTCGTACCAGTCCTTGCAGACCTTTGTATCGGTTTTGCTCAACTCCGCGACCGCGGCATTCGGTCCTGTAATCGCCACGGCAACGCCGAGGATCATGAAAATCCGGAATATTCTGTTCATCGCCCTGTCCTTCGCGACTGGTTTTGCTCCCCCTGGGGCGGATGCGCATAGCGCTGCCCTGCGGCGAAAAAGCTAACCGATTGCTGCAAAAAAGAAAACAGGATTGAGCGCTTGTCTTCGTCTCTCAGCGGTTCCGCCTCTTCATGGCGGAACCGCCGAGAGCTTTCCGGCGCCGACGGACCAATGCTGGCGGCCCGATTTTCGTCTCGCTACTTCTGCTTCTGTTCGTAAGCTGCGATCGCTTTCTTTAACGTAGTGTATTCCTCGCACCCGAAGAAGCAGGCTGAATCGAGGACCTTGAGCCGTTCCTTCGCTTTTTCCAGCTGGCCGGTTTCGAGATAAAGCTCTCCGATATATTCGTTGGCGCCGCGATGGTCGGGCTTGATCGCCAGCGCTTTCTGGTAAGTCTCAAGCGCCTTGTCGAACTGTTTCAGCTTGCGATAGCTGTACCCCATATAGTTCAGCGTATCGGGGTCCTGCATGTCTTCTGCCAGCGCCTTCTCCAGATGCCCCAGGGCTTTCCGGTAGTCGCCCGACTTGACGGCCTTGACGCCGAATTCATATTCGCCGGGTGGCTTCGCCGGCGCTGCGACCGGGTCCGAACCCGCCGCCCAGGCCGACGTGCCGGCCATGAAAAGGGCCAGGGTCAGTAACAGTCTGATAGTCATTTTCGACTCCTTTGATTGCGGTCGGACCGCTTCTGTACGAACAGTCTTATCCAAACCCGTATTCCAGCAGGTTCAGAAATTCTTCCTTGCTCACCCCACCGAGCCCCATCCGGTCGAGTGTCAGCGCGTCGGCCCTGAGGTCCTTGCCGAGCGCGACGGAGGCGAGGTGGATAATATGGTCGATCGTGGGCGTCGGCACGCCGGCCAGGCGGCCGAGCTCGGAATAGATCACGTGGCCGAACGGGACGTCTTCGAGAAAATAGCGGTGTTCGAGCTGCGGCGGGGCGGGAATCCACTTGTCGGGCTCCGACTGGTGGAACGCCTCGTAGGCGATGCCGGTATCGCGCGCGGCATCCGTTGTATAGCCCATGGTCCAGAACAGCTCGACGAACGGCATGGTCTTCGCGCTCAGCGCGTCCGCGACTTTCAGGCGTTCTGCATCCACCGTGTCGATCAGCCGCCCGACCGACGGGGTGATGCCGTCATAGTAATGGCGGAAATCGCCGCCGGTCGCTTCGACCCTTCCCGCGTTGGCGAAGAACGCTGGCGGGTGATGGATCGCGTTGCCGTAGGGAAAGACCGTTTCCAGCACGTTGGAAAAGGCGGTGACCGCCGGGTAGACAGTGGAGACGATCTCATGCAGCCGATTCGTTTCCCTGCCCGGAAAACCGCCGAACACCATGAAATCCGACACACGGCTGATACGGCAGTCGACCGGGCCCGTGCGGCGGCACAGATAGGGCAGCGTCGCTGTCTCGCAATAGACCGGGTTCTCAATGCCGCAATCCCGCAGCACGTGCGGGATCAGCATCAGCGTGTGGCCGGGAGAGACGAAAAGCGTCTGGTCTTCGGTCAGATGCGCGGCAGCCGCCCGAATCCATTTTTCGTGCAAATGCGCCGGGCTGACCACCATCACCAGCTCCGCCCCGTCCATCGCCTCCGCCGCGTCGGACGTGATGACGGGAACAGGGGCGAATCCCTTGCCGAACGGCGCGTCGTAATTGATGCCGCCGATTTCCTGCAGGGGCGCGAGCGCGGACTCGTCCTGACTGTAAAGCCTGATCTCGAATCCGAGAGTCGTCAGATGCGCCGCTGCCGATGTGCCGCCGCCGCCAGCGCCGAAAATGGCTATTTTCTTCACTTTCTGCCCGGTCATGCGCCCTGCTCCACGAATCTGGCGAGATCTTTTGCGGCTATGCCTTCAAGCCCCATCCGTTCCAGCGTGAGGCCGTCGCGTGCGAAATCGAGCCCCATCATGGAAGACGATACATGGACCAGCCCGTCGATGGTCGGCGTATCCACCCCGGCAAGATCGCCGAATGCCGCGAACGGCACCAGCCCGTACCCGACATCTTCGTGCATGTAGCGATGATCGAGCGAAGGCGGGCTTTTGATCGCCTTGTTCGGCTCCGACTCGACGCAGGCGCGGGAAATATCGCCGGAATCCATCGCCTCTTTCGTTGTCAGGCCCGCCTGATGGAAATTTTCCAGGAAGCTCGCCGACGGCACGCCGAGCGCCTTCGCCACCGCCAGCCTTTCGTCGTCCACCGCCTTTGTGACGCGTCCTACCGCCGGCGTAATACCCTCGCGGTAGAACAGAAAGTCGCCACCGGTGTCCTCGATCCAGCCGGCATTCATCACCATGCCGGGTACGTGGAAAACAGCATTGATATTGGTCAGTCCGGTCTCCAGCACCGACGAGACCTGAACGATTTCGGGGTACAGCGGTTCGATGAGCGCGAACATCTCATCGGCGTATTTTCCCGGAAAACCGCTGAATTTCAGCCTTTTCGTGTAGGAGAAGATATCGACCTCTGCCGGGCCCGTCTTGCGGCAGATATAGGTCAGCGTCACCGTCTCTCCGGTTCTGATTTCGTCCGTATAGCCCGCCTGCCGCAGCTCATGGACGAAATGCAGCCCGCCGCCGGTATGACCGGGGTTTACGAATATCGGTATACCGGGATGCATAATGGGCGCCAAAGCCTCGGCGTAATATCGATGGGCCACCGACGGCACGGCCAGCATGACCAGGTCCGCGCCTTCAACTGCTTCCGCAACATCGGTGGTCAACAGGTCGATCGGGAAAAGGCCGTCCTGAATGCCCTTCGCCCGAATGCCGCCCTGTTCCCTGAGCGGCACAAGCGATTCCTCTCGCCTGCCGTGCAACCGAACCGAATACCCGCGCGCGCCGAGATCGGCCGCGGCGGCGCACCCTCCGTGGCCGGCGCCCAGTACGGCAACTGTCCGGACACTCATCGATCTGCCTGCATAAATTCTGTCTCCCGCTTGTCCCCGCTTCTTTGCGAGGCTCGAATTCAGCGGTATTGTCAGGCAAGAATATCCGTCCATCAACCGTCGGACCCAACCTTTGCCCCTTCCGTCCGTAGACCTCGTGCAGACCAGCTCTCCGATCACGCCCGAACAGGCCCGGACAGCCGCGAACCTGCCCTTGAACGATCTGATTCACGCGGCTGGAAAACTGCGCGATCAGGGCCATCGGGACCGTATCTCCTATTCCCGCAAGGTTTTCATCCCGCTAACGCGCCTGTGCCGCGATGTCTGCGCCTATTGCACCTTCGCAAAATCGCCATCGCAGGTGCCGTCCGCCTACCTGTCTCCCGATGAAATTCTTGAAATCGCCCACGCCGGCGCCGCCGCCGGCTGCAAGGAAGCGCTGTTCACCCTGGGCGACCGGCCGGAAGCCCGCTACCCCTCGGCGCGCGACGCGCTGTCCGAACTGGGTTACGGGTCGACGATCGACTATCTCGCGGCCATGTGCCGTCTGGTGTTCGAGGAAACCGGCCTGTTGCCGCACGCCAATCCCGGTGCGATGACGCGAAACGAGATCGAAACGCTCCGGCCCGTCACCGTCTCGATGGGGATGATGCTGGAATCGGTTTCGCTGCGCCTGTGCCAAAAGGGGGGACCCCATTTCGGTTCTCCCGACAAGGATCCGACTGTCAGGCTCGCCACGCTTCGCGCCGCCGGCGAAGCGCATGTGCCCTTCACCACGGGCATTCTGATCGGCATTGGCGAGACGCGCGAGGAACGGCTTGATGCGCTGTTCGAGATCCGCGATGCGCATGACGCGTTCGGCCATGTCCAGGAAACCATCATCCAGAATTTCCGCGCCAAGCCTGATACGCGCATGGCGGGGGCGGACGATGCCGAACTCGACGACCTGCTCTGGACCGTCGCCATGGCGCGGATGATCCTTGGGCCTGAAGCCAATATTCAGGCCCCCCCCAATCTCAGCCCGGAAGAGTACCCGCAACTCATCGATGCCGGGATTAATGACTGGGGCGGCATTTCGCCCGTTACAGTAGATCACGTGAATCCCGAAGCGCCGTGGCCGGAAATCGAGATGCTTGCCCGGCACACCGCCGGAAAGGACAGGACGCTCGTCGAACGGCTCGCGATCTATCCCGGCTGGGCCATCGATCCCGATAAATGGCTCGCGCCGGAAATGGCGACCGCCATGCGCCACCGGACGGTCGCCGACGGGTTTGCAAGGACGGATGACTGGACGCCCGGAGTGCCCGGCGAGCCACCCGAAACCATGGCGTATAGAACGCGCCCGTCCGAGGACATCGTCGCAATACTCCACCGGGCGTCCGGGGGCGCACGCCTCGAAGAATCCGACATTGTCCGCCTTTTCTCGGCCCGTGACGCCGATTTCGACCTCGTTTGCGATACAGCAGACCGGCTGCGACGCGAGGCGGTCGGCGACACGGTGACCTATGCGGTGAACCGCAACATCAACTACACCAATATCTGCCAGTACCGCTGCACCTTCTGCGCCTTCTCCAAAGGCCGGGGGCGCACCGCCCTTCGCGGGCCGGCCTACAATCTCGATCTCGACGAAATCGCAAGCCGCACGGCTGAAGCCGCCAGCCGCGGCGCGACCGAAATCTGTCTCCAGGGCGGCATCCATCCGGAATTCACCGGCGACACCTATCTCGATATCTGCCGCACGGTCCGCGCCGCAGCGCCGGGCATTCATGTTCATGCCTTCTCTCCGCTGGAAGTCAGCCACGGCGCACGGACGCTTGGTCTGTCCGTTTCGTCCTTTCTCGAACGCCTGGTCGATGCCGGCCTCGGGTCGCTGCCCGGCACGGCGGCGGAAATTCTCGATGACGAGATGCGGGCAATCCTGTGCCCGGACAAGCTACCGACCGCCGAATGGCTCTCGGTGCTCGAGACCGCCCATGGGCTCGGGCTCCGGACCACCTCGACCATCATGTTCGGCGCGGTAGAAGCGCCGGTTCACTGGGCGCGGCACCTTCTGCACCTGCGCGACCTGCAGGACCGCACCGGCGGTATCACCGAATTCGTGCCGCTGCCTTTCGTCCATATGGAAGCCCCGCTCTACCGGCAGGGCCGTGCTCGCAAGGGGCCGGACTGGCGCGAGGCCATCCTGATGCATGCCGTGGCGCGGATCGCGCTGCACGGATCGATAGCCAATATCCAGGCCAGCTGGGTCAAGATGGGGCCGAAAGGACTCGCCGCCTGCCTGCGCGCCGGCGTCAACGATCTCGGCGGCACGCTGATGAACGAGAGTATATCCAGCGCAGCCGGGGCGGGATTCGGTCAGGAATTTTCCGGAGCCCGGATGCGGATGCTGGCAGAAGCCGCGGGCCGACCGGTCCAGCAGCGCACCACACTTTACGCGCCGGCGCCGCAAACCCACGCCGTTGCCGCAGCGGAGTAACGTTCGATGGCCTTCGAAAAATACACCGTCGCCGTGATCGGCGGCACAGGCAAGCAGGGTTACGGTCTCGCCTTGCGCTGGGCCGTCGCCGGCCACGACATCATTGTCGGATCGCGCGATGCAACCCGGGCGGAGGAGGCCGCTGCCGAACTTGCTGCCAGGGCCGCCGATGCGGCGCCCGAGATTTCCGACCGGCTCGACGCCGCCGAGCTTGAACGCCGGCTGGTCCGTGGCATGTCTGAACCGGGTGCGGTTCGCGGTATGGACAATGTCGCCGCAGCGCAAACCGCCGATATCGTCGTCCTCGCCGTTCCGTTTCAGGCGCAGACGGAAATGATCGCGCCGCTGAAGGACGCCGTCGCCGGAAAGCTGGTGATCGATGTGACCGCGCCGCTCGTGCCGCCGCGCGTCGGCACGGTGCAACTGCCCGAAGGCGGCTCGGCGGTCCTGACCACCCAGCGGATTCTCGGCGAGGACGCCATCGTCGTCGCGGCGTTCCAGAATATCGCCGCCCAGCATCTTGCCGATCTCGACCACGACATCGAGTGCGACGTGCTGGTGTGCGGCGACAAGCGGGCGGCGCGCGAAACGGTCATTCAACTCGCCGCCGACGCTGGCATGACGGGCTGGCACGCCGGTCCGCTCGCCAATGCGGCGGCGGCGGAGGCGATGACGTCGGTGCTGATTTCGATCAACCGTCATCACAAAATTCCCGGCTCGGGCATTCGGATCACCGGCACGCCGCAAGAGGACGAATGACGGCTGATAGCGCGCGGCTTTCGGTTATCGCGCCCGGCGGCCTGCCGCTGGTGGCGCCCGGCGACGATCTGGCCGCGCTAATTCTCGATGCGCTGAAACAGGCAGGCGAAGTGCTGCGGGACGGCGACGTGCTGGTCGTCGCCCAGAAAATCGTGTCGAAGGCCGAGGGCCGCTACCGCGTTCTGGAGGACGTTGAGCCGTCTGATCGCGCGATTGAGGTGGCCGGGATCACTGACAAGGACCCGCGTCTGGTCGAGCTGATCCTGTCCGAATCGACAGAAATCGTGCGTCACCGCAAGGGGGTGCTGGTGGTCGCCCACAGGATCGGGATCGTAATGGCCAATGCCGGGATCGATGCGTCCAATGTTGAGCCGACCGCGGCGGGTACCCGTGTCCTGCTCCTGCCGGAGGATCCCGACCGCAGCGCCGCCGGGCTGCGCGACGCCATCGGAAAAAACACCGGCGCGGACGTCGCGGTGGTGATCAATGACAGCGTCGGGCGCGCCTGGCGGAACGGCACGGTCGGCATCGCACTGGGATCTGCCGGACTTCCTGCGCTTAACGATCTCAACGGTACGCCCGACCTGTTCGGTAGACCGCTTCAGGCGAGCCAGGTGGGTCTCGCCGACGAGCTCGCCGCGACGGCTTCGCTGGTGATGGGGCAGGCCAACGAAGGGCGCCCGGTCGTCCTGATCCGCGGACTGGCCCAGTCGGTCACCGGCGTGGATACCGGCGACGGCGATGCCGGCGATTTGATCCGCCCGCGCGAGCAGGACCTGTTCCGGTGAGAGGGCTGTCATGATTCTGGCACTCGCGGGAGGCGTTGGCGGTGCGAAGCTCGCTCACGGTCTGGCGCGGGTACTCGATCCGTCCGATCTGATTGTTGCCGTCAACACGGCGGACGATTTCCGCCATCTCGGTCTGCATATTTCGCCCGATCTCGACTCGGTCATGTACAAGCTCGCGGGACTCAACGACACGGAGCGCGGTTGGGGCCAGCGCGACGAGAGCTGGCAGTTCATGGAAACGCTGACGCGGCTCGGCGGTGAGGACTGGTTCAATCTCGGCGACCGGGACCTGGCCATCCATACCGTCCGCACCCAGCGGCTTCAGTCCGGCGAGTCGCTAACCGAGGCGACGGCAGGTCTGTACCGGTCACTCGGGATCGACCACGTCATTGCGCCGATGAGCGACGACCCGGTTTCGACGGTGATCGAGACCGACGATGGACTTCTGCCGTTCCAGCACTGGTTCGTCCGGCTGCGCTGCGAGCCGCCCGTTCGCGGCGTGCAGTTCGAGGGGGCGGTATCCGCCCGCCCGTCGCCGCCCATCGCCGCCGCGCTGGCGCGCGACGACCTGGAAGCGATCGTGCTGTGCCCGTCCAACCCGTTCGTTTCGATCGACCCGATTGCCGCCGTGCCCGCCATCGGCAAGGCGCTGGCCGAACGCAAGGTGCCGATGGTCGCCGTCTCTCCCATTATCGGCGGTGCGGCGGTGAAGGGCCCTGCCGCCGACATGATGGCGCAGCGCGGCCTGCCGGTCTCACCTGTGGGGATCGCCCGCTATTACGGCGAGCGGATCGACGGGCTGGTGATCGACGACGTGGATTCGAGCCTGCTTGCCGACGTAGAGCGCGAAGGGGTGAAGGCCTTCACGACCGCTACGTTGATGAAGACAGGTGACGAAGAAGCGCGGCTGGCGGAAGAAACGCTGGCGTTCGCGCGAGCGCTGTCCCGCTGACCGTCAGCGCAGCGTCACGTAATCCTCCGGCTCGAACGCGTCCACCTGGATGACGGCGAGAGCCGCCTCGTTGGCGGCGGCAAGAACGGCGTGCTCGTTGTCGGAAATCACGCTCGCTTCCAGCGCGGCGGTGGCAAGTTCCTGCTTGCTTCCGCCCGAAATTTTCCCGTTTCGCTGGGCATTCCGAACCTTGTCCTCAATGGGCCTTGCCGCCATGACCTTCTTCAATGTCGCTTCCAGATCGCCCAGCCCCGGCTCGCCGTCGCGCGGCACGTAGATATCGCCGGTCAGGGCCCGGCGCAGGTCGCCGTCTTCAAGCAGTCCGCTGGAGACCAAGGCACTGAGTCGGTCCGACGGACCGCGCTGGCGCGCTCGCCAGCCGAACACAAGAACACGGACGAGAACTTGCAGGACGCGGCCCGGCAAATTGTCGATCACGCCCCGAAGCGCCTCGTCGATTTCGCGTAGCGCATGCGCCATCGCCCAGCGCATCGCGTTTTCGTCCCGCCTGTTGCTGCCCTCATCGTGGAAGCGTTTGAGCGTGGCGGAGCCGAGATAGAGCCAGGACAGCGCATCGGCCAGCCGTCCGCTCACAGCTTCGCGCCGCTTGAGGCTGCCGCCATATACCAGCAGCGCGAGGTCGGAAACGGCAGCGAACATCGTGCTGTAGCGGGTCAGTTCGCGGAACAGGGATGCGGTCGGCCCGGTCACGGGCGGGCGCACGAGCAGCCCGAAAGTGATACTGTCGACAGCGGCGCGCGCCAGGTTTCGGCATGCGAAATTGACGTGACCGAAGAACGCGCCGTCGAACCTGTCGAGGTCCTGCGCGCCGACCGATTCGATCTCGTCCAGCACGAACGGGTGCGAGCGGATCGCGCCCTGACCGTACACGATCATCGAACGGGTCAGGATGTTGGCGCCTTCCACCGTGATGGCGACCGGAATGGCGGCGTAGGCACGGCCCAGAATGTTGCGCGGCCCGCGGCAGATCGCGGCGCCGGCCTGGATATCCATCGCGTCGTTAACAGCTCGGCGCATGGCCTCCGTCAGGTACGCCTTGACGATCCCGGTCAGCACGGCCGGCTTTTCGCCGGCATCCACCGCCGCGCAGGTCAGCGTTCGGGCGGCGTTCATCAGGTAGGTTGTGCCGCCTATCCGGGCCAGGACCTCGCCCACGCCTTCGAACCGACCGATCGGCAGGCGGAACTGTTCGCGCACCGTGCCGTAAGCGCCGATGGCGCGGACCGCGAGCTCCGACGCGCCGACCGACAGGGACGGCAGGGAGATCGAGCGGCCTGCCGCCAGCGCCTCCATCAGCATCCGCCAGCCCTGGCCGATGCCCTCGCGCTCGCCGATGATCGCATCCAGCGGAACGAACACGTCGCGCCCGAAGATCGGCCCGTTCTGGAACGGCACGCCCATCGGGTCGTGCCGGTTGCCGATCTCAATGCCCGCTGTATCGCGAGGGATCAGCGCGCAGGCGATGCCCAGATCCTGTTCCCCGCCCAGCAACCCGTCCGGGTCCGTCATACGGAAGGCGAGCCCGACGACGGTCGCGACCGGGGCGAGCGTGATATAGCGCTTGGTCCAGTTGATCCGGACGCCGAGCACCTCCTCGCCCTGCCAATCGCCCCGGCATATGACGCCGATGCTGGTGGTCGACGCCGCATCGCTGCCGGCGGTCGGCTCGGTCAGGGCGAAACAGGGAAGCTCTTCGCCGCTCGCCAGCCGTGGCAGGTAATGCGCCTTTTGCGCATCGGTGCCGTAATGGATCAATAGCTCGCCCGGCCCGAGCGAGTTCGGGACCATGACGGTGACCGCCACCGTGCCGCTGCGGCTCGCCAGCTTCGTCACCACCGCTGAATGCGCCAGCGCGGAGAAGCCCAGACCGCCATACGCTTTCGGGATGATCATGCCGAAAAACCTGTTGGCGCGGAGATAGGCCCAGACGTCTTCGGGGATCGCGCGGTCCTGGTTTATCCGCCAGTCGTCGATCATGCCGCAGACCTCTTCGACCGGCCCGTCGAGGAAAGCCTGTTCCTCGCCGGTCAGTTTCGGAGCGGGAAAGTCGAGCAGTTTCTTCCAGTCGGGCTCGCCGGAAAACAGCTCCCCGTCCCACCAGACAGTGCCGGCCTCAAGTGCGGTGCGCTCCGTCTCGCCCACCTGCGGCAGGATGCCGCCGACCCAGCGCATCAGCGGGGCGGCAACGTAAGAACGGCGAAGGGATCCTTCCCCAAGCAGAATCCCGGCGATCCCGAATGCGCCCGTAGCGACCCAGAATGCCGTCGAGCCTCCGTCTCCGGAAACCGCCCAGGCGGCGAGTCCGGACGCCGCAAATACGGTCCAGGCGTAATAGCCCCGCCCGGTATAGAGCAGCCCGACAGCGGCAACGGCGCCGAGAATGGGAAAGGCGCATACGAAGGATGGAGTCATGGGCTGGTTTCCTCTTCTTCGATCGTATCTTCGTACCAGGTCAGTTCGCGGTGATCGAACCCGCCTTCTAATGTCGGTTTTATCACCTGGAAGTAGGGCGACAGGTCGAAATCGCGCGGCGCATAAAGGCTGTGATGGCGGATATGCAGGATTTCCCTCGACCGGGCGTCCGACGTTTCGCGGATATTGGGCAGGATCGGATATCTGATTTCCTGATAGGCCTGCGCGATCAGCGAAGAACAGATCGCCCGGGTCGGGTCGCCGCTGCCGAGCGCCAGCATCTGTCGCCGCCAGCGGGTCGGCACCGGCGGGGTCGGCATCAGATAGCGGGCGAGATCGAAAATGTTCTTGAGGTCGTAGTCGAGCCCGATCTTCGAAATCATGAAATCGGCCACCGCCCTGCGCTCGTCGTCTGTCAGCCCGACCGGGCGGCAGATGCGCGTGTTGTAACTTCGGTAGGTGCCGAGCGGCACGGCGATAACGCCCTTCTTCAGATCCGCCTCGACCAGCATGCCGCCGTCGCGCGGGTTGTCGGGCGGGCCCAGCGCGTCGCCGACATAGAGCGCGGCGTGCGACCAGGTGGATTGCGTCAGGTACTTGATGGCCGTGGCGATGCGGCTGTCGCCTTCGACCAGCAAAATGTCGCCGGGCAGCATGATGCGCTCCAGCCGGCGGATCGGCGTGACAGAAAACGGCGTATAGGGCCTGCCCGCTTTTTCGAGATAATCCGCGAGGGCTTCGCTGATTCGACGCCTGACGTAGTCGAGCATTCTCAGTTCCCCGCCCTCAATTGCGAAGCGGTTTGCCGGTCGAGAGCATATGGCGGATGCGGGCGATTGTCGGCGCCGTGCAGGCAAGGCGAGAAAATTCGCGTTTTTCCAGCGCCAGCAGATCGTCTTCGGAAAGCGTCTCTGTCACATCCGTATCGCCCCCGCTGAGGACGGTCGCAAGAGCGCTGGCCACGGTAACATCGTGCGGCGTGGCGAGCCCGCGCTTCGCGAAACCCTCGACCGCCATCGACAGGGCGGCATGCGCCGTCGGGCCGGGCAGGGAAAGTTCCGCCGGTTCGGGGGGCGCATAGTTTTCGGCAAGCTCCAATACCTTTGCCTTCGCGTCCGCCAGCAGCCGGTCGCGGTTCATGGTGATGCCGTCGCAGTCGCGCAGAAAGGCATGGTCGCGCGCTTCGAACGCCGATCTCGCAACCGTGGCGACGCTGATCGTCTCGAACGATTTGACGATCGGCGGCATCGGTCCGCCCGCGCGTTTCTTGTCCAGCCACCTTCGGGTCAGCAGTTCCTTGCAGCCGCCCCAGCCGGGCACAAGCCCGACGCCCGGCTCGACGAGGCCGGTATAGGTTTCCGCGTGGGCCTGAATGGCATCGCAATGCAGCAGCACTTCGCATCCGCCGCCGAGCGCCATGCCCGACGGCGCGCCGACCACCGGGAAGGGCGCGAATTTGAGAGCCTTGTATGCGCCCTGTCCCCTGCCGACCAGCCAGCGGACAAGGAACCCGGCGCGCAGGAAAGCAAGCGGCAGCAACAGGCCGATATTGGCGCCGACCGAGAAGTTCCGCGCCTCGTTATGGATCACGAGACCTTTGTATCCGCCGGGGATGGTCGACACGGCATTGCGGATCATCGACAGCGCGCCGAGCCTGAGCGCATTCATCTTGCTGTGGAATTCGAGGCACAGCACCCCGTCGCCGATATCCCACAGGCTGGCCGCGCCGTTCTTTGCGACGGGTTGCGAACGCCGTTTGATGTCCGACAGAAGGATCGCGCCGTCGGGGCGCGGCACGTCGCGGCGGGATCCGTCCGCCGCGAAATACCGAAGCCTTCCGGCCTCCTCCCGATAGAATTTGTCGTTGCCCACGGCATGCAGCAGATGCGGCACTTCGAGCCCGTCGGCTTTCAGCCTTTCCGCGAACCAGGCAGGGCCCAGCCGGTCGATCAGCTCGAACGGTCCCCAGCGCCAGTTGTAGCCGAGCCGTATCGCCTCATCGATCGCGGCGATGTCGTCGGCGATTTCCGGCACGAGCCCCGCGGCGTAGGCAAGCGTCCGCGACCAGACATGCCAGGCGTAAGCACCGACAGGCTCGGCATGTTCGAGCATCGCGCGCAGACCGTTCTTCTCGCCGGCTTTCACGCCCGCGGGTTTCGGCCGTTTCACCGGCGCGTACTCGCCTGTCTTGAGGTCCAGCGCTTCCTTGATGCGTTCGCCGGTCTCCGTGTTGAGGCGATAGAATCCGCCCTTGCCCTTTCGCCCCGTGTAGCCGTCCGCGATCATTTTTTCGATCAGCGCGGGCTTGCGATATATCGCGTGAAACGCATCCGCTTCCGGCAGTGCGCCGGCGAGTCCGTTCAGCACATGCGGCATCAAATCGAGCCCGACCATGTCGATCAGCCCGAACACGCCGGTCGAAGGAATCCCGGCAGGCCGTCCCATCGCCGCGTCGGCTTCCTCCACCGTGACGCCGCGATCCATCGCTTCCGTTACCGCGCATTGCAGCCAGAAAGTGCCGATCCGGTTGGCGATGAAGCCCGGCGTGTCGTGGCAGTCGACCACACTCTTGCCCATCCCGACATCGGCGAAATTGCGGATCGCGGCGACGGCGTCAGGCCGCGTCTCCGGCCCGGAGACGATTTCCAGCAGTCGCATATAGCGCGGCGGGTTGAAGAAATGGGTGATCATGAAGTCCCGAGCGAACGCCGCCCCCATGCCCTCGGTCAGGACCGCAAGCGGCAAGGTGGAGGTGTTGGAGGAAACCACCGAGCCCTGCTTCCGCACCGCATCGAGCTTCCGGTACAGATCCTGCTTGATGTCGGCACGCTCGATCACCGCCTCGACGATCCAGTCGCAATCGGCGAGTTCCTGCAGATCGTCCTCGATATTGCCGGGCGTTATGCGTTTCGCGAAGGACGGGTGCATGAAGGGGGCGGGATCGGCCTTCAGCATCCGCGCGATGGCGCCCTCGGCGATGGCGTTCCGGTTCTCCGCCCCGTTCCCAGAATCGGGCGGCACGATATCCAGAAGCACGACGTCCGCGCCCGCGTTGGCGGCATGGGCGGCGATGCCGGCCCCCATCACCCCGGCGCCGATCACTGCGATTTTCCGGATCTCGCTCAAGAGGCTGCTTCCAGAATGGTGGCGATGCCCTGTCCGCCGCCGATGCATTGTGTCGCCAGCGCGTAACGCCCGCCGGTGCGTTTCAGCAGCTGCGCCGCCTTGCCGGTGATGCGGGCTCCGGTCGCGCCGAGCGGATGGCCGAGCGCGATGGCCCCGCCGTCGAGATTGATTTTTTCCTCATCCAGCCCGAGCTCCCGGATGCAGGCGATGGATTGCGAGGCGAAGGCCTCGTTGAGCTCGATCACCTCGATCTCGTCGAGCGGGATGCCGGCGCGGTCCAGCGCCTTCCGTGTCGCGGCTACCGGCCCGATTCCCATGATCTCCGGCGCGCAGCCGGCGACCGAAACGGCGCGCACGATGGCGAGCGGCTCCAGCCCGTTCGCTTTGGCATACTCCGCGCTGCACACCAGCGTCGCCGCCGCCCCGTCGGTCAGCGGCGAGGCCGTGCCGGCGGTAACGGTGCCGTTTTCGTCGAAGGCGGGTTTCAGTCCGGCGAGCGCTTCGGCGGTCGTGTCGGGCCGCAGGCAGCCGTCTTTCCCGACCGTTCCATCCTTGCCGGTTATCGGCACGATTTCCTCGTCCAGCCGACCTTCCGCCTGTGCTGCCGCCGCCTTGCGCTGGCTTTCAACGGCGAACGCGTCCTGCGCCTCGCGCCCGATCTCGAATTTCCTGGCCAGGTTCTCGGCGGTCTCCCCCATCGAAATATAGGCTTCCGAATAGCGCGCGTAGAGATCCGGGTTGGGCATCGGGTTGAAACCGCCCATCGGGATGCGCGTCATCGATTCGACGCCCGCGCAGACGAACACCTCGCCCGCACCGATGGCGATGGCCCCCGCCGCCATGTGGATCGCGTACATCGACGACCCGCAGAACCGGTTGACCGTCGCCCCCGCGACCGATTGCGGCAGCCCGGCGATGAAGGTAACGAGCCGCGCCATGTTGAAACCCTGCTCGCCCTCGGGGAAGGCGCAGCCGAGGATCAGATCCTCGATGTCGTCGGGGTTCGCCCCGGTGCGCTGCATCAGCGCGGCGATTGTCTGCGCCGCCAGGTCGTCGGGGCGGATTTTCGCCAGCGCGCCGCGCCCGGCGAAGGCAAAGGGCGAGCGCGCATAGCCCGCGATCACGGTCTGGGTCATTCGGTCGCTTCCTTTCCGTCGCCGTTGCGACGTGCTTCCTCTTCCGCCGCCAGCTCTTTCTTCGACAGCTTGCCGATGGTCGTCACCGGCAGCTCGTCGCGAAATTCTATATGGTCCGGCATCTCGATGGGCGAGAGATATCCCTTCAGATGCACCAGCAGCTCGTCCGCCGACAGAGTCGCTCCCCTGTTCAGCACCACGAATGCCTTGGGCGCTTCGCCGCGATATTCGTCCGGCACGCCGATCACGGTCACCTGATGCACGGCGTCGTGGGCCTGGATCGCATCCTCGATCACCCGCGGATAGACATTGTAGCCACCGCACAGGATTACGTCCTTCAGCCGGTCGACCAGGAACAGGTATCCGTCCGCGTCGAGATAGCCGATGTCGCCGGTATGGAACCGCCCGTCGATCAGCGATTTATCGGTGGCCTCCCGATTCCGCCAGTAGCCAGTCATGACCTGGGGGCCGGCGATGCACACCTCGCCCTTCTCGCCCTGCGGCAGCAGCGCGTGCGGCGCCTCGACCTCGCGGATTTCGATGCTCGTACCGGGGATCGCGTGGCCGGCGGAGTTTTCCCGGTGCGAGCCGTCGAACGGGTTGCAGCTCGCCACCGGCGAACATTCGGTCAGCCCGTACCCTTCGACCAGCGCGCAGCCCGCCGCGTCCTCGAACCGCGATTTGACGTCGGCCGGCAAGGGCGCCCCGCCCGAGATGCAGTATTTCAGCGACGACAGATCGTAATCGGCGAATTCAGGCGCGTCGTTGAGCGCGTGAAAGATGGTCGGCACGCCCATGAAGAGCGTCACCTTCTGGCGCTCGATGGATTTGAGAACCGCCTTCGCGTTGAAGCGCGGCATCAGGATCAGCTCCGCCCCGGTCGCGATGCCGAGATTCATCACCGATGTCATGCCGAACACATGAAACAGCGGCAACACGCCCAGCACCCGCTCGTCCCCGTCGGAAAGCTGGCCGCACCAGGCGCGGATCTGGCTGGCATTGGCGGTCAGGTTCGCATGGGTCAGCATCGCCCCCTTGGGCACGCCGGTGGTGCCGCCGGTATATTGCAGCACGGCGATATCGTTCGCCGGGTCGACCGATGCAGGCGGGTCGGTGTCCTCTCCGCTAATCAGCTCCGCGTAGCGCACATGCGCCTCGTCGTCCGGAATGGAGGCGAGCTTGCTCCGCTGGAACAGCGAAAACATCAGCCCCTGGAACGTGGGCAGCGCGTCTTCCATCGAACAGACGATGATGCGCTTCAGGCATGTGCGGCCCAGCTGCGCCGCGACCTTCGGGTAGATCTGCTTCACATCGAGCGTCACCATGATCTCGGTTTCCGACTCGCCGATCTGGTGTTCCAGCTCGCGCTCGACATAGAGCGGGTTGTAATTCACCACCGTGCCGCCGGCGCGCAGGATCGCGTAATAGCAGATGACGGCGTAGGGCAGGTTGGGCAGGCACAGCCCGACCTTCACCCCCGGGCCGACGCCGAGCCGCCGCAGCCCGGCGGCGGCGCGCGCCACCGTATCGGCCAGCTCGGCATAGCTCATCCCCCGCCCCATGCAATGAATCGCCGGCCGGTCGGGGAACCGCGCGGCGGCATCGGCCAGCAGCCCGTGGACCGGGCCGGTGGAAATCTCAGCGTCAGTATCGGCAGGCCCCATGGGCGGCGCGCCTCGTTACGGTTGCGTTGCCTCTAGCATATGGGGATTCGCACGGCCTGTATCGCGGGCGGAGGCGTAAATTTGTCGTGTAGGGAGGGTGTGGCGCGTGGTGTGGAGAGCGGGTAGTGTCTCAGTTTGAATTATCGAGACCACAGTGGCGATCCCATTCCTTCCAATCGTAAGGGTGGGGCTTGCCGTTGAGTTGGCCATATTTCTGTTCAATCAATTTCCGAACGTCCGCCGCTAACTCTTCGCGAATGTCCCGACGTCGAATTGTACCGATGGCAGAACCGATAATCCGCCACTCGTTATCGAACAGTCCCCGCAAACGAAGTGCCATAATTTGCCGCCTCAAGTCCCTGGTCATTCTGTGATATTTATCACGTGGATGGCGTTTCCGATTGCGTCGGCGAAGCGCTTTTCGCCTTTGGGGCCTTTAGGTACGCCGGATCACCTTCCGTTCGTTATGGCAAATTGAACAGTTACCCCGCTCTTGAACAAAGTCGTTGGTAGTGGCGAGCGCCGCCGTGACTTGGGCGGGGTGCGCGCCCTTGTTTGACAAATTCAGGCCGTTCGCGATGCACCTGTTACAAACCGCCGCAGGCCGTTTTGAGGTGATGAAATCGTTGATCTCTTGGGGGCGCATTTTTAGCCTCCTATTGCTTGCCATTAAGCATATACGATCGGGGGAGGGATTTCGACAGGGTGTCAATCCACGCAGATTTCAAACTGAGACACTACCGGTGAGCGGGTTTCCTTGACAAATAACCCTTAATAGAAATATAATCCTAATCGAGCTTGAGTCTTTTCAAGAAAAAGCGATGCGCAGGATTTGGTTCTGACGAAAAAACGAAAATCCTGCACACCGCTGAGTTAGTGAGCCAAGATATAATTTATCTTGGTGTTATTTTTTCCTGGGGCCCTGCCCCTTTTTTTCGTCTTGGGACAGGACAGAGGCCGCAAGCGTTTTGGCTTGCAACGTGGTGGGTTTCTGACCCGCCAAGACCTTCGCGGCGAGTGTAGAAACTTTGCTCGAAGATTGCTTTTTTGGCATAACAGCACCTTTCTTGAAGCGTTCGAAAAATTCATGCTAAGAAGGTGCCAGCCGGGCACCGTGGCTAGCGCCGCGTCAACCGGCTGGGCTTTGCTTAGTCTGTTAACACCATAGGCTTTGCGGTCCTTGCCGCCCCCTCTGGTTGGCGGTTCCGCCGAACGTGCTGCTTGCTAGGCTCAAACACGTCGGCACTCGAAAAAATTAAGCGGTGGCCGTTTCTTCTTCGGCCACCGTTTCTTTTGAATGGTCCTCTTCTTTAAGTG
>JAYOLL010000020.1:0-39890 GCA_038120295.1 Rhodospirillales bacterium
TGCCGTCGGAGGTCAGGCGGCTGAAGCAGCTCGAGGAAGAAAATGCGCGTCTGAAGCGGATGGTGGCAGACCTGTCACTGGACAAGGACATGCTGCAGGATGTTATCCGCCGAAAGCTCTGAGGCCTGCGAAGGGACGGGAGCTAGTCGATGATCTTCGTGGTGTCTGGCAGGTGAGTATTCGTCGCGCCTGCAGCGTGCTGATGTTCGGTCGTTCGACCTATCACTATAAATCCCGTCGTCCATCGCAGGCCGGTCTGAGGAAGCGCATTCGCGAGATCGCCGAGACCCGTGTTCGATACGGTTACCGGCGCATTCATGTGTTGCTGGAACGGGAGGGCTGGCAGGTCAACCACAAGCGCGTCTATCGGCTGTATATCGAGGAAGGCCTGCAGATCCGCAACAAACGTTCGAAGCGGAAGGTTGCGGCGAAGCTGCGCGAAGACCGCAAGGCGCCGAATCAGGTCTGGGCCATGGACCTCCTCTCGGACCAGCTGTTCGACGGCTCAAAGATCCGCATCCTGGCGATTGTCGATGCCTTCTCGAAATTGTCGCCGGCGATTGATGTTCGGCAGCGTTATCGAGGCTCGGACTTCGTGGATACCTTGAACCGAGTGACGGCTATCCACGGAATGCCGAAGAGCATTCGTGTCGATAACGGTCCGGAGTTCATCTCGAAGGATCTCGACCTCTGGGCCTGGAGCAATGGCGTGATGCTGGACTTCTCCCGGCCCGGCAAACCGACCGACAACGCCTTCGTTGAATCGTTTAACGGCAAGGTTCGGGCCGAATGCATCGACCAGAACTGGTTCCTGTCGCTGGACGATGCGCGTTCTAAATGCGAGGCTTATCTGAGAGAATATAACGAGGAACGACCGCACAGCGCCATCGGGAACAAGACCCCGGTGGAGTTCATAAAGTCCATCGGGTAACCCAGCCGCCCGATGGTCTGACGAACGGGAAGTTCGGCCTCAGGCCGGTCCAACGTTCGGGGCAAGGTCATGGAGGAAAAGCGAATGATGCACTGACATTCAAACTGGACCAGTCACTGGGGGGACGGTCAGGATTGCGCAAAATGTCGATCCATGTTAACGTTAGTTGTGTGGGAGCATCCATCAAAGGTCCCAAACGTTGGAAAATGCGGGCTAAGCGGAAACTCATCTCATAGGGTCACAATCGTGCTGTATCAGTTGGTTTATTCATCCAAAGCTGCAAACAAAATGATGCTGTCCCATTTGATTGGGATCCTGCGTCAAGCACGGATGAAAAATAAATTATCAAGCGTAACGGGCCTGTTAGTTTTTGTGGATGGAATGTTTCTACAGGTCCTGGAGGGCGAAGAAGATACAGTAAAAGATCTGATGAAAAAGATTTCTGAAGATACTCGGCACCAAGATATCAAGGTGATACGTGGGTCGACCGTTGAAAATCGTACGTTCACAAACTGGGAAATGGCTTATACGAGCCCAAGTGCAAAAAAATTGGCAATGTGGTCAGGACTGGAAGACACAAGGACCGTCGAAGAAATTCTATCTAATCTCCAAAAAGATCCAGATATAGTTCCAGAACTCATGCTCCATTTATTAGAAGACATACCGGATAGCGAGCAACACGTGTAACAGCCGTTATACTGCAACAAACCCAATCAGATATTCTTCAAATTGGTCCGTTTTGCCTAGCCTACTTCCGTGTGATCCAATTGGTGACTGCAAGCGTAACATAATTATCCTCTTCCAATTTTTGGTGGCGGTCGCCGCCATCTCGGCCAAACAGTCGTTCATAAGATAAACCACGTAGGAGCGAAGGCTCTTTCATCTCTTTATAACGCTCTTCTTGGCTGCCCGCTTGTATGAAAACTCGAGACTACTTGCCCGCTGAATTCTCGCAAATCGAAGAGGAGATCAAAACTAACGGTTTCGCATTTCGATCAGGAGAAGAATTTCAAGACCTCATTAAAAATTGTGGTGAGCACGCGAATTGGCGCGTATTCGCATCAAGTTGGAATGATCTCGGGCTCGACCTCTATATGGCCGACGGTGGCAGATATCGACGCCGACGCTTCGCTGCGTTCCACGTTTCCGATTACTTAATCAGACGCAAACCCCATCAACCGCATTATCAGAGTCGCGACTACAATATTTTGAATGGTGGGATCCAACGCCATTTTGCACCTATCTTGGAAGAAGTCGCTAATCACGACTTCATGCAGAAACTCTTGGGAGATTGCGGAAGATTGTTCGATATCATATCGCCAAGCGCGACGCGTTCATCGCCGTGGCACGCTGAAGTGCACCAATTTCGAATTGAGGCCGGACAGGAAGAATCTGGCCTGCCGACACCTGAAGGCATGCACCGAGATGGCGTCGACTGGGTGTGCGTCATGCTAATCAATCGCCAAAATGTCTCAAGCGGCGTGACCAGAATTTTTGACAATCAAAGTGGGGCACTCAATGAGTTTACCCTGACGAATGCGCTCGATACCGTTTTTCTCGATGATATTAGAGTACAGCATGGCGTTACGCCGATCTCGCGACTGGATTCGAAGCGTGAGGGATTTCGCGACATATTGGTTCTGACTTATCGCCACGATCCCGTTTAGTCTTTGGCCCAGCGATTGCAGACCTCGTTGACACCACCCACCACTGCAAAAATCCGTTATCAGCCATAATTAACGCGAGTTACATCAGGCGTCAATTTTCATTACACTGACTATCGTAACATCGTCTGAAATGGTTCCGCGCCATGCCTCCCCTGTCTAGCCCCCAAGTTCAGTGCCATTTGTGATTAGAGTTTCTGGCACTGGCGACCGCATGTTTAAGGCCTGAGCGGTGGCAGCGGGTCGCGCACCGAGCCGATGATCGAGCCGATCCCGTCCTTGATATACATGCCGATATGTTTCTCGTCGAAACCCAGCGGATCGGTCTCTGCCCGGTAATGCAGCTTGCCGATGGATTCGACCCGGATACCTTCGTCCTGCAGCCGGTGGCCCCAGCCCCGCACCCGCCCGTCATAGGCGATGGCGTTGTCCCAGTAGCGCGTTTCGTGCGGAAAGCGCCCGGTCTGGAACGCCGCCCGCGCCGGCACGCAGATCGGACAGCAGGTATAGGCGGCGGTAAAGCGCGTGCCCCGCGCCGCCAGCGCATCGATATTGGGCGTCTTGACGATGCCGTGCCCGTACGCGCCGAGCATGTCCCGGTTCTGCTCGTCCGACATGATTATGAGGAGGTTTTTCGCCTCCATCGGTGTCAGTCCTTTACGTCCACGAACAGATCATCCACCGGAATCGCCTCGGGGATGTAATCCTGCTCCGCCATGTAGCGGAGCATGGTTTCCATCGTTTTGCGGTTGGGCTCGATGCCGTAGGGGTAGGGGTCGCCGCCGAAAATATCCGCGATTTCTTCCATATCGGCGGCGAAGAACGGGACCATGCTCAGGTTGGCGCCCAGATAGCGCAGTTTTGTCAGTGTTTCCTGTTTCGCCTTGCAGAGCGCCGTATAGAGCGCCTGGGCGAAGCCGGGATTGGCCTCGTGCACGTCGCGGCGGATGGCGACCAGGTGCATGATCGGGAAGATGCCGGTGCGCTCGAAATAGTCGCGCTCGGCCGCGCGGTGGTCGGGGAACAGCCGCACCACGTCCGGGTGGTCCTTGGTGTCCGGGTTGCGGGTGCCGATCGTGGCGTCGAGCGTGCCGTCGACCAGCATGTCGCCGAGCGACTTGTCGGACGGCGCGTTCTCGATGTCGACCGGCGTCAGCAGTTCGGGGATCGCCGGCTGTCCGTGCGCGCCGGCGGAATCGATCTGCCCCTGCACCCAGTGGATTTTGGTCCAGTCGACGCCGTACTCGTCCGACAGCATGCCGCGCTGCCACAGCGCCGCCGTCATGGTGTAGATCGGCGCGCCGACGCGCTTGCCTTCGAGATCTTTCGGGGTTTCGATCCCGGCGTTCCGGTTCTTGAAAATGAAGGAATGGCGGAAGGCGCGGCTGGGAAAGACCGGAATGGCGACGAAGGGCGAATTGCCGCGCGCGTAATGCATGGCGTATTCGGTGAAGGAGAACTCGCAGGCATCGAATTCCGCCGTTGCGCCCATCCGGTCGAAGATTTCGCGCGGATAGAGATCGAGATACTCGACGTCGAACCCTTCCACCTGCACCGCGCCGGTGCGGAGCGCCTCGGTGCGGTCATAGCCGAAACACGCAAATGTCAAAGCCATCGGATCAGTCTCCCATTCTCAGCCAGCCGAGTGCGCGCGCCAGCGGTTCGTCGCTCATCTCGAAAAGGGTCGCGTCTGTGTCGATATCGTGCTCGAACGGGCGCCAGCCCGGGATCGACAGCATGTCGCCGCGTTCCCAGTCGAACGTTTCGCCGTCGATGGTCGTCGTGCCGGTTCCCTCGGCGATGCAGATAATCTGGTTCGCCGTGGTGCGGGTCCGGCGCGTGGTCGTTCCGCCTTCGATCCGGTTCATATGAAGCCCGGTCGTGACCATCGCCGGGCTGCCGAGTTCGATCCGCCGACCGTAGCGGCCTTCCGGGTCCGGGGCGGTGGCGTCGAGCTGTTTCTGCACGTCGTCCCACTTGAAGATGAATTCGGATTGCAGCGGCGTTTCGCGGATCGGCTCGTACACCTCCGGGTGCTGTTCGTAGAACATCGGTTCCATGAACTGCACGACCGGCACGTCGAGACAGTCCATCCAGTAGCATGCGCCGTCCGCTTCGCTCGAATGGCCGTGCCACGCCCAGTTGGGTGTCAGCAGCACGTCGTTGGGGTGCATGTCGAGCCGCTGCCCGTCGACAATGGTGTAGGATCCTTCGCCTTCGAGGACGAAGCGCAGCGCGTTCGGCGTGTGGCGGTGCGAGCGCGCCTTCTCGCCCGGCAGGATCATCTGGTAGGCGGCGATCAGGGTCGGCACGGTGGCGTATTCGCCCGGGTCCGACGGGTTGCGCAGGATCAGGTTGCGGCGCTCGGCGAGCTCGGTACTGATCAGCCGTCCCGCCGCGTCCAGCGCCGCCTTTCCGTCGCGCCAGCGCCACTGGAACGGCACGTAGTTTTTTTTCGGTTCGGGATAGAGCGACGGGGTCTTCTTGTTCCAGCCCGCCGTGATGCTGCGCGTATCCAGCCTGCCGTAGAGCGTGTCCAGATCGGCCGTGGCCGCGAGTTCCGCTGCTTCGTTCATCCTGTCCATCCTCCCTTACGCGCCGCGCACCGTATCGATTATGGCGGCGCAATCGTCCGGCAGCGCATCGCCGCGCCAGCAGACATGCCCGTCGGGGCGCACCAGCACGAGTTTCCGTTCATAGGCCTCCGCCGCCTCTTCATTGTTCAGCTGGACGATCTCCAGCGGCAGTCCGGCGTCAGTCGCCGCACCTTCAAGCCGGGCAGGAGCGATGGCATCGGCATCGAAACAGACCAGAACAAAGCCCTTGCCGTAAAAATCGAGCGTCGATCGGTCGTCCGCCAGCCATATATGCGGCGCTCGCGAACCCGGCCATGTTGTCTGGATATACTCGCTCGCCTCATCGGGCGGTTCCGGCGTGCCGTCGGCAACGCAGACCGGCGACCCGGCATATCGATAGCCCAGGTGGACGCCAAGCGATTCCCACTCGCGCTTCATCGCATCGGCGATATGGGCGCCGACCCGGTCGCGTACTGCAGCCCCTTCCGGCGTATCGTCGAGCAGTTCCGGCGTGTCGTCCGCTGACAGCATGCGGCCCAGATTGCCGCTGGCTTCGGTAACGTTGCGCACCGCTATTGGTCTGCGTTCGGTATCGTAGCTGTCCAGCAGGTTCGGCCCGCCCCAGCCCTTGACCGTTGCGTCGATCTTCCAGGACAGGTCGACGACATCGCCGACGCCGGTATTCATGCCGAAACCGCCTGTCGGTGACATCATGTGCGCCGCGTCGCCTGCTATAAAGACGCGCCCCTCGCGCAATTTTTTTGCGACCAGCTGACGCCGCGTCCAGGGAAGAACGGAGACGATCTCGTAATCGAAATCGATACCGATCGCTTCCCTGATATGGCCATGAATTTCGTCCTCGGTCAGTTCGCGAAAACTGTCGCTGGCGCGCACCACCGAGAACCGCCACTGATCGCGCCCGTTGATAGCCACCAGCGTCGCCCAGGTTCCTTCCGGCTTGATAAAGATGAATCGGTAGCCCGGCTCCTTGTCGTGCAGCGCCTCGAACCCCTCGCGCCGGAAGATGACATTGGTGGTGTAGGTGAGGGCCGGATTGCCCTCCATCTCGATCCCCAGCGCGGTCCGTACGGGGCTGCTCGCCCCGTCGCAGCCAACCAGGTACCGGGAACGGATGCGGATGTTCTTGCCGGCTTCGATATCCTCGACGGTGGTTGTGACGCCGTCTTCGTCCTGTTCGAACGAGACGAACCGGTGACGGTATCGGATCTCCACCGCCTCCTGGCTCTGTGCGAATTTCTTCAGCACCGGGTCGAACATGTTCTGCGGGCAGCGTTCGCGATGCTGCGGGCTCTGCGGCGGTGGGATTTCGCCGGCCATCGTCGGGTTTTCGTAGCGTCCGATCTCCCACCCGTTCACCAGGCTGCCGGCGACGTAGATATTGTCCTGCGGGTAGTCGCGCGGGTAGGGCGAGGCCTCGACGTCGTGGACGATGCCCCAGCGACGGCAGAACTCCATGGTGCGGATGCCGACCAGATCCTGCCTCGGCTGGATGATCGTGCCGTCGGTCTGTTCGACGATGGTGCAGTAGATGCCGCGCCAGCCCAGATCGCCCGCCAGGGCCAGCCCGACCGGCCCGGCGCCGACGACCAGAACCGTCGTTTCCAGGTCGAAATTATTGATGTCGAAATTATTGATATTGTCAGCAGTATTTTCAGTCATGGCGACAAACTAATCCCCTCAAAGCCTAGCGTCCACGGCTGGACGTGCCTGCATCCGGGGTATACACCCTCTCCGCACTCAGATGATTTCCGATCCATCCTTTCTCGGCGTCCCGGACGTAGACATATACCTGTTTGTCGGCCTCTCGGTTGCCTCGTTCTTCACCACCCTGATCGGCGCTCTGACCGGCACCATCGGCGGGCTGCTGATGCTCGGCATCCTGTCGCTTTTCTTTCCGCCGGTGGTGCTGATCCCGGTTCATACGGTGGCTCAGCTCGGGGTAAGCTGCACGCGCGCGTTCCTGATGTGGAAGTGGGTGATGAGGGGCGCGCTGCCGCCTTTTATTCTCGGCGCCATTCTCGGCGCGACAGTCGGCGCGCAGCTATTCGTCGTCTTGTCGGAAGGCTGGCTCCAGGCGGCGATCGGCGGGTTCATCCTGCTGTTTACCTGGATGCCGCAATTCGCCAGCGCCGGGGCCGACCGGCTCCGCTTCGGTGTGCTTGGTTTCGTCGCGACCTTCCTCGGCATGTTCGTCAGCGCCACCGGGACGATGCTTTCCCCCTTCGTGGCGGCGTCCTCACCCGACCGGCGCAATCACGTCTCGACCTTTGCGTCGATGATGTTCTTCGTTCACCTGTGCAAGCTGACGGCGTTCCTCGCGCTCGGCGTCGCCGTGGCGGATTACCTGCCGCTGATTCTCTCGATGATCGCGATGGCGTTTTGCGCCAACTGGGTCGGCAGCAAGGGGCTCGACCGTATTCCCGAGAAAATGTTCCGGCTGGTGTTCAAGGTGCTGCTGACCGCGCTCGCACTCCGGCTTGCCTGGAAAGGGCTGAGCGACCTCGGTTACATCTAGGGGGTTACATTTAGCGGGTTACATCTGACGGGCTGGTTCGACCCGTACGGTGCTGGTAAACTCACCTGCAGAAAAAGGAATAAGAGGTTCCGTCATGGATAAGCCGGTTGGTTTCGAAGTCCGTAAGCTGTCTCCTGCCTGCGGGGCAGAGATCGTCGGCCTTGATCTGCGCCAGACGCTTCCCGAACAGACCGTTCACGATTTGCAGGAAGTCTGGAACGACAATGTCGTGCTCGTTTTCCGCGATCAGGACCTGACGGAAGAAGACCAGCTCCGCTTCGCCGGTCGGTTCGGACCGCTCGGCGAACGCAAAAAGCCGCCTGAGGCGCTTGCGTCCCGTACCCGGGGCGTTCTGCAGACCGGCAACCACGTCATGCTGGTCAGCAACATGATGATTGACGGCAAACCGGTCGGATCGTTCGGTGACGGCGACATGTGGTACCACATCGATTCCGGCTATACCGAACGCCCCTACAAATACACTTTTCTGTATGGCGTCGAACTGCCGTCGGAAGGCGGAAACACGCTGTTCTCCAATACGGTGGCGTCCTACGAAGCCCTGCCGGAGGAGTGGAAAGAAAAGCTGCGCGGCAGGAAGGCGCTGCATATCCACCAGTACGAACGCCGCAAGCGCGTTGCGCTGTCGGATGAAACGATTGCGGCGTCGCCTCACTGGTTTCATCCCGTTTGCATCACTCATCCGCTAAGCGGTCGGAAGGCGCTGTTCGTCGACCGGCTGATGACCCAGCGTATTGAGGGCGTGAGCCATGAGGAAAGCGAGGAAATGCTCGACTTTCTGTACGAGCACAATGAGAAGCGCGACTTCGTCTACGAGCACGAATGGCGCCTCGGCGATTTCGTCATGTGGGACAATCTCGGCTCGATTCACGCCCGGACATGGTTCCCCGAAAACGAAAACCGGATGCTGCGGCGCTGCACCATCGAGGGCGAACCGGTGTTCGAGAACCTCTGACCGGAGTTTTCAACCCCGGCTCTTTAACGGGAATTTCCACACCCCATATCTGTTTGCATGACACTTCTCCGGGTTTTCCGGCGGTGTAGAAGGCTGACGGATATGAATGGATCCGATTTTCTGAAGACCGTTCGGGGGGGCTGCATAGCCGCCGCACTGATTACATCGCTCGCGGGTTGCGCGGGTGATCTTCGTACCAACCGGGACCTCGCCGCTGAACGCAGCAGGAATTTTCTCGCGGCCCATCCCGACACGCCCACAAACGTCGCTGTAGATATCGCGGGCCAGCGCGCTCGCGTCAACATGACGATGGATCAAGTTATCGCCGCATGGGGACGTCCCGCCCATGTCAACAAGTACCGCGGCGGTGCGCAGCAGCACTGGTTCTTCGGATGCGACTGGCCGCACCATTGCAGCGATTCCGACGAAACCTTCCCCATGCCCGACGAAATTTTCTCCTCGCAGGTTATTTTCGAAAACGGCGTGACGGTCGACGTTCGGTCCTGAGCGGAGTCCGTTGACGTGGCGGCTCCCGCGTGGTTCGGTCTTCACGATCGCTAATGCCCCGTTACTACGCCCCGTTGCTACAAGGAGGACCTATCATGAGCGCTGCTCGCCACCCCAGACCGCCCGAACTGGAAGATGCCAGTCTCGAAGATATTATGGACCGCTATGTCGCCCGGTTCAGCGACCGCGTGCCTGACTGGGAGGCGTTCGAAGACGCCAAGATCGAGGGGTGGAAGCGCGCCCAGCACCGTTTTATCGGCGCGGGCGGATCGGGCAAGCATGGCGATCCCAACGCCATTCCGGCGCGGGCGCACACGCTATCGATCATGTATGTCGAACCCGGGCAGGGCAACGCCCCCCACACGCATGAGGTCGAAGAGACTTTCTTCGTGCTCGACGGTCTGCTTGACGTGTTTGTCGAGGACGAAGACGGGAGGCGCCTCACCACGCGTCTTGGCAAGTGGGAATGCATCGCCTGTCCGCCCGGCGTAATTCATGGCTACGACAACACCAGCCTGCAGCCCGTCTGGTTCCAGGTCATGCTCGGCCGCGGCCAGCCGGAGACGATGGGCTATGCCGACGAAGGGCTGTTCCAGCGCCGCGACGCCCATCTGAAGAGCGTTTGAAGTTTGTTCCCCTCCTCACCCTAATCTTCTCCTCCCCCTAATCCTCTCCTCCCCATGGGGGGAGGGGACGGGGGAGGTGGGTATTCGGAACAGGCGAATTCTATACCGCTTCTATTCCCAGCCGTTCGTCCCTCGCGCGGAGCCATGCGATCAGCGGCAGGCTGAAGACGACCATCCACGCCTTGCCGACGATCTGGCCGGCGAGATAATCGAGGCTGCCGAAGGCGAGGTAGAGAAACACGGCGCTGTCGATGACGAGCCCGACCAGCCCGCTGAGGAATACCGCAAGGACCAGCCTGCGGCGCTGTAGCGGCGTGTAGACCGCGAAATCGGCGAGCTCGGAAAGCAGGAACGCCGCTCCCGAGGCGACGACGAGCGCCGGCGGGGCGAGAAACGCCGACAGCGCAGCGCCGGCGATGATCGCTCCCAGCACGAACTTCGCGCCGAGCCGGCGCTGAACCAGGTCGCGCAGCACCAGCGCCAGCCCGATCATCAGCACGCCGCTGGGGGCGGTCAGACCGGGCCAGACCGGAATCAGACACGGGCCGTCCGGTATGCACTCGGTCCCGGCATTGCCGATCAGCCAGTTGGCGGCGGGGATGCAGAGCGCGAATCCGGCGAGGAAGAGATAGCCTTCGCGCCGAAGGCGATCACCATCCATCGACGGTTTCCGAAGTTTCGATATAGCCGTTGTAACCGGCCTCACGCAGCGCGCAGGCGGGGCAGTCTCCGCAGCCATATCCCCACGGGTGCAGCGTGTCGCGTACGCCGCGATAGCAGCTGTGGCTTTCATTGACGACGATATCGACCAGCGCTGGCCCGCCCAGACATTCCGCAAGCCGCCAGATCGCCGTCTTGTCGAGCTGCATCAGTGGCGAGTGGATCGTGAAGTCGCCCTCCATCCCGGCGTTGAGCGTCGTCTCCATCGCGTCGATCGCTTCCGACCGGCAGTCGGGATAGCCCGAATAATCGACCTCGCCCACGCCCGCGACCAGATCGCCCGTTCCGCGGCGGGCCCCCAGCGCAGCGGCAAGCGTCAGGAACAGCAGGTTGCGCCCCGGTACGTATGTGTTGGGAAGTCCGCCCTCTGCGAAGGCGATCTCCTGCTCGCCGGTCAGCGCCGTGTCGCTGATATCGCCAAGGACCTTCAGGTCCAGCAGATGGTCCTCGCCGAGCCGTTTCGACCAGGCGGGGTAGGCGCTTCGAATCGCGTCAATCAGACGGGGGCGGCAATCGAGTTCCACCGCGTGGCGCTGGCCGTAATCGAACCCGACCGTTTCCACCGAGTCGAACCGGTCGAGAGCCCAGGCGAGGCAGGTTGCGCTGTCCTGTCCGCCGGAAAACAGAACCAGCGCTTTCGAATTCTTGCTCATGCCTGTTGCTAACCCGACGGGGCGGGCATCGCAAGAGATTAGAGAAGACAGCCGGGCGGATGACAGAATCGGCGATTTCGCCTATACATACCGGATACTTATGGAGCCGCTCTTCGAAGCGGCGTCGCAAAATGAACCTGTCATGCGTCTGCTTATCGCCATTCTCCTGCCGTGGCTGTCATTCTTTTTTATCGGAAAGCCGGTTCAGGGCGTTATCTGTCTGATCCTGCAGCTCTCGTTGATCGGCTGGATTCCGGCGGCGATCTGGGCGGTCTACGCACTCAGCCAGTACAATACCGACAAGAAAATTGAAGGCCTGCAGAACGGCGGTTCGTGACATTCGCCCGACCCTGTTGACGGAGAAGCCGGATGGACAAAAGCGTCGTCTCTACCATCGTCAAGCTCGCCATCATCTCGCTGCTGGTGGGCATTGCACTCCATTTCTTCGATATCAGCCCGCGGGCGCTGGTCGAGAATCTGGGCGGGACGGTCGTCGAGATCTACGAAGTGCTGCTGAGCTTCCTGCGCTGGGCGGCGGAATACATCCTGCTCGGCGCGGTGGTCGTCCTGCCCATCTGGCTGGTGTTCTTCCTGATCAGGCTGGCCAAGAAGAAATAGGGATCAGGAAGCTGGGACTGGAGAATTGAAAAGGGCGGGTTTGAAACCCGCCCTTTTGTATTCGGCGTTCGCGATCGGCGGGCCTATTCGACCAGCTTGAAGGCGATGGCGGCCAGGAAGCCCGACAGGGTCGATAGTCCCGTTATGTGACTTCCGCCCAGATGCACGGCCTCGGGGATCATCGCGGCAGCAATCATCGTCAGCATGGCGCCCGCGGCAAGGCCTTCGATAAAGACCACAAGACCGTGATCGATGCTGCCGCCGAGCCAGTATCCGAAGCCTGCGCCGATAGAGGTCATAACCGTCAGGCTGAACCACATCAGGAAGACGCGCATGTTGGACCAGCCCTGCTTTTTCATCCCGATGGAGCTGCTCATCGCCTCCGGGAAGTTCGCCAGAAACAGGCCGGCGATCAGTGTATAGGGAATGATTGAACCAAGCGTGACCGCCTCGGCGCCGACCTGGGAAACAGCGACCGAGACGGACACCACGAGCGCCGACCCGATGACGAAACTTTCCGGTATGCCATCGAGCAGGATGCCCAGCCAGATCGCGATCGGCGCGCCGCCATGTTCCTCACTGGCTTCCTGTAACTGTTCATCCGTGGGCATGACGAAGGTTTCGGAAACGGCGGCCATGGCGTCGTTAACCCACTGTTCTTCATCGATGTCGATATCGTCCCTGTCCGCCAGTTCCTGAAGTCGGCTCGCGGACAGGCGAACCGCCGCTTCGTCGAAATCGCTGGACTGCGACCGCCAGCGGTCGAAATCTTCCTTCGGAAAAGTCAGCACGGTCGCGTCGTTTTTCGCGACGGCGGTTGCCGTTCTGGGCGCCCCCGTGACAAGTGCAATTTCCCCCAGCACGTCGCCCGAAGCGAGGTCGGCTATGGTCTCGGCTCCGCGGGAGACCGCGACCGTTCCGGTTTCTATGAAGAAGATCTCATCGCCTTCGGAGCCTTCTTCGAATAGCTGTTCGCCTTTCGAATACTCCTTCTCGTTTACCTTGTTGACCATCTCTTCGACGGTCGAAAGGGGCAGATGCCGGATCAGTTCACTGCCCGACAGGTGTTCCAGTATCTGTCTTCTGCGGGCCGATTTGCGGTTGGTGAAATACTCAATTGTTGCTGAGGTTTTTCGCAGGAAACCGCCCTGCGAATTGACGATGGCGTCCAGAATGACGAAGAGGAGACCGCCGACAACCGCTCCTGTCAGCAGCGTAACCAGATGATGCGACGCTTCGGCCTTCGCGGCGGCGCTCCCGGCTTGAACGATATCCATCGTCGTCGGCGCGACCAGCTCGATCGCCAGAGCGGCAATGAGCGCGCCGCTTCCGAATGCGGTCAGGCCTCCGACGATCCTGTTATTGGGTTGCCAGACGAGCCCCAGGGCGGAGCCAAGCGGTAATGATAAGGCTGACAACGCCCCGAGCAATATCGCCCATGATAGAAACTGTAAATCCATGTCCTCCCCCATTTGGCGCACTGGATCGATCCGCCGGCGTTTTCGGTCTCCGCCGGTCTGTATATGCGCCCGCGCAACGTCGACTGCGTCCGCGGGCCCCCTCCCTTACGGATCAGGCGGGCCGTAACCGGGGTGATCCGGCGGCGCGGTGTTGACGGTCAAAACCGATCGCCCCTCGAACCGTTCCTTCCAGCGTTCGATGACTTCCGGGTTGAACACGTTGTTCGGCACCTGTCCGCCGAGCGCCTGGATGACCGCGTCGGTCGCCCATTTGTAGCCCGGCCCGAGTCCGCTGGCCTGGTTACTTGATACCATGTGCGGCGACATCATGATCTTGTCCGGCACGTCCCGGAGCGGCGAATCCGCCAGCAGCGGCTCGTCCTTGAAGGCATCGATCATCGCATAGGCGATGGTGTCGTTCTTGAGCGCGTCGGCCAGCGCGTTTTCGTCGACATTCGCGCCGCGCGACGTGTTCACGAAGATCGCTGTCGGCTTCATCTTCGCGAACCGTTCCGCATTCATCAGGTTGGTGGTTTCCTTGTTGTTGGTGCAATGCACGGACACGATGTCCGATTCCGCCAGCAGCGTGTCGAGATCGACCTTCTCGCAGCCCTTCCGGATGAAACGTTCGTCGTCGATATAGGGATCGCAGGCAATGATGCGCATGCGCCACGGCGCGAACAGCTGCGCCACACGCGCACCGATGCGTCCCAGCCCGATGATGCCGAGCGTCATGCCGGGATAGTCGTCGGTGGTGCGCCGGCCGAGATAGCTGCCCATCAGGCCGGGGTCGCGCCACTGTCCCGACTTCACCTGCGCGTCGCGCTGGCTCAGCTTCTTGACGGCGGTCAGGATCATCGCGACCGTGCCTTCCGCCACGCCGTAGCAGTTGGATTCGGTCGGCGCGTGAGTGACCAGGATACCCAGCTCTGTCGCTGCCTCCACATCGACGTCATCCGTGCCGACCGTGCACTTGGCGACGATGCGGAGGTTGGGACTCGCCTCCATGATCTTGCGGGTGATAGGGCTGGAGCGGATTGAGGTGCCGAGAAGCGCTTCGGCGCCGTCGGCCATCTCGATCATCTCCTCTTCGTTGTTGCCCATCGGTGTGTGCCAGTCCGCCTCGCCCTTGGTGAGGTCCAGCTTGTAGGATGCCATCTTCTCGTTGCATTCCGCCGCCCCGTCGGGCTCGGCGAAGATGAAGACTTTCGGATCCGCCATAATTTTCTCCGTGACTCATGTCGTTGAGTAAGAAGTCTACCAAAAGGGGGCAGGTGCGCCAGTGCGGTATAGATTGTTTTGTCGTCGTCCCTGTTGCATACCCCAATGATGAGCCCGGCCCTCCGCAGATTACTAGGCTACAGTTGCGCCATTCTGACCATTGCGATCAGCTATTACGTGTACGTGTTGACGGCGCACCCTCCGTCCCCGATGCAGGAGACTTTTCTGTCGGAGGTCGGGGAGGGGATCGGCGAAATCGCTCTCTGGGCGTTCGTTGCGATCTATATCCGTACCCTGGCCAAGATAGCGTTGGGGAAGGGACCGATTTCTCGCCGGCTGCTGCCCGATTACAGGCCGCAGGTAAACGGGTCGCTCATACAGCGCATCTTGTCGTTTCTTGACCGCTCCCACGTATTTCTGGGAATCGCTGCAGTTGCGCTCGCCCTCCTCCATATCGCGCTGATGGGGCTGCATGCCGAGATTTGGTTCTTCCCCGTCATCCTGGCCCTCGTCCTGTGGCAGGCAGGATTCGGGTTTTTCTTGTCCTGGAGACAGGTGCCGAAAAACCTGAAACGCTGGTCCTATTTCGTGCACGCACAATTGATCACTGGCGTTGCCATAGGGATTTTCGCCTATTTCGGTCACTTGCTCTTGGACGACTGATTGGCCGGGGCGGGGTTTTCCATCCCGACCCGGTCGATCAGCGTATCAGACCGAAAGTAGAGCGGAGATCTCTCTGATATTACCAATCCCTTCCATCTGTGAGATCGCTTCGATCAGCGCCTCGGTTTTCTCTTGCGGCCAGTTCGCATACTTAGCGCAACCGCGGATCTTGTCGGCGACGTCATCGTAGGACATGGGCGCCTGCGGGCTGCCCAGCGGGTAGTCGGCGCGGCCTTCGTGCCGTGTGCCGTCGGAGCATTTGATTTCGATGAAGGTGGTGACGTTGGTGTAGTCGTCTCCGGCTTCGTCATAGCCGACATGATCGATGCGTCCCATCATCTCCCGGATATCGGTGCGTCTGACCGTCTCATCGGTAAAGGAGTCAATCCCGGCGCGGCCTTCGATGGCGAGCGTGGCGAGAGCGAAGGGAATGGAAAAGCGCGCCTGCATTGAATCCTTCGGCAGGGCGGAGCGGAGCGTCCGTGCGGCTCTCTGGTTGGTGCGCGCCGTGACATGGGCAATATTCTCCGGCTTCAGCCCGTGCGTCTCGCGTAGCTCCGCGAACAAAGTCATCGCGGGGTGGACCAGCGAGCCGTTGGGCCAGGCCTTGATCCATGTGCCGGGGTCGATAATCGCCCAGGGTTTGCCGAGCTTCCCGGCGATGGCGTTCTCGATCCAGCCGCCCGCTGCCGCATCGATGAAGCCGGCGGGGGCCTCGAAGACATTGGGGCTCCCCGACAGGGCGGCTTTCGCGAGTTCCGCCGCAACGACACCGCCTTCGGCGGCGAGCCCGGTATGCATCTGCTCGACCATCGTGCCAAAGCTGGACCGAACACCGGCCGACCGGCTGGACGCAAAGGTCAGCGCGCTGGCCATCTGCTCCCGATCAAGCCCAAGGATCGTCCCGGCGGCGACAGTTGCCCCGAACACGCCAAGTGTCGAGGTCACGTGAAACCCGCCCTGGTAGTGGCGGGCGTCGAGCGCGTGGTTGAGCTTGCAGGCCACTTCGCTGCCGGCGTGAAAGGCGACCGTAACCGCCGCGCCGCCCGCGCCGGTTTCCTCGGCCAGAGCGATGATAGCGGCCAGTACGCCGGCGCTCGCATGAAGCCCGCCGTTTCGGTCCGGCGTTGCCTGCGGCGCGGTGTCGTCGAAATTGTCGACATGCATGGCGGTGCCGTTGAACAGCGCCGCCGCGGCCGGGGCGGTTCGCCTTGCGGTCGCGAAACAGGATGATGCACCTTTGGCGCTATTCCGGTCGGCATAATCCCCGAGGATATCGCAGACCGGCGACCGCGCCCCTGCCAGCGCGAGGCCCAGCGTATCCAGCATGTGGATCCGGCCGCGTTCTATCACGTTCTCCGGAATATCGGAGAGCGTAAGCCCTGCGGCAAAATCGACGATTTCCCGGGTAATCGGGTAGGGAGCGTCTGTCATGGTGCGGCTCTGCTGTACGGCGATTGCCACATCAACTAACATCGCCGCCGTTCCGTCAACCCGCGCTCGGTAGCTGACAGCCCGGTCGCAATTCAGCCTTCAGGATCGTCATGAACTGCGCCGCCGTCATCGCCCGCTACCTTTCCGCCGCCGGGATCAATCACGTGTTCGGATATCCGGGCGATCCAAACGTGGAACTGATGGAAACGCTCAGGACCGAGGGCGTGAATTTCGTCCTCACGCGGCGCGAAGGGACGGCAGGACTGATGGCGGAGGCCTACGGGCAGATCACCGGACTTCCCGGCGTGTGCATGACGACACTGGGGCCGGGTTCGTCCAACCTGACCAACGCGGTGGCCGGAGCGCTGCTCGACCGGATCCCGATGCTGGCCATTTCGGGCCAGATCGAGGGCAAGCGGGTGCGTACTTTCACCCATCAGGTGCTCAATCACGACCTGATGTTCGGCCCGATCTCAAAATGGACCACCGATATCAGGACCGACACGGTCGGTCAGGTGATGCGCCGAGCCTTGCGCACAGCCGTCGCCGAACGGCCCGGCCCGGTTCATATCTCGACGCCGGCCGACGTGATCGGAGCGGAAGCAAGCGACAATGCGATCGAGCTGCCGCCGTTGAAAGCAACACAGCAGGGGCTTTCTGTCTTTTCGTCAGAAGCGGGCGCCGATCCGGCGAAGACGGTCGCTGCCGCGCGCAAGCCCGTCATCCTTGCCGGCATTGCTGCCGTGCGCGCCGGTGCAGGCTCTTCGGTGACGCGGCTTGCTGAGGCTTTGGGCTGTCCGGTTGTCGTTGCACCCATGGCGAAGGGAATAGTCGATGAGGACCATCCGAACTTCGCCGGCACACTCGACATGGCGTGCAACGACTATATGTGGGATTTCCTCGGCACGGCCGATCTGATTCTGGCCGTCGGGTTCGACGCGGTCGAACTGATCAAGCCCTGGTCGCCCTCCGCACCGGTTATCCATATCGACATGACGCCTAATACCGACCAGATCTACCCGGCGACGATCGAACTGGTGGGGCCGATCGGCGAAGCGCTGGATTTTCTGTCCGACGGATTTTCCGGTGAATCGCGCTGGGACGACGCGGATATCAGGCGCCACCGTAAAGGGCTTTTCGAGGCCTATTACGCCGGGCGCGTGCCTGGCAAGCTCAACCCGACCGACGTCATCGACGTTGTACGGGCTGCCATGCAGCGGGATACCGTCGTTACCAGCGATGTCGGCTCGCACAAGCTGCTGGTCGGTCAGGGCTGGAAGACACATGCGCCGAAGGGCGTGCTGATGACCAACGGGCTGTCCTCCATGGGCTATTCGCTGCCGGCGGCGATGACGGCGCGGCTGATCGACCGGACCCGGCCAGTGGTGTGTTTTACCGGAGATGGCGGGCTCGCCATGGTGCAGGGCGAATTGCGGCTGGCGTCTTCGCTGGGACTCGATTTCACCGTCGTGGTGTTCTGCGACAACAGTTTGAACCGGATCGAGCTCAAGCAGATGGCCCGGCAATATCCCAGCTGGGGCACGCTGATCGAGCCCACCGATATCGTACAGTTGGCGGAATCGATGGGCTGTGCGGGGGTGGCGACAGACAGCGCCGACGGGCTCGCGAAGATCCTCGCCGATGGCGGCCCGGACGACCGGCCGCTGGTCATCGGCGCGACCATCGATCCGGCGCAGTACGCCGCCCAGTTCTGAATTTCGGTCAGAACACCGCCGGTTATCCACAGAAATCCCGATGCCACGGCCGCGTTAACCAAGCGCCTTAAATTTTCGCCAACCCGATTCGGGGAGACTCGGGCGCGAATTCACTTGAACCATCGAACAGGAGATCAGGGCTCACATGGCGGGCGCCACGGAAATCTATATCTGCAAGCCGGGGCAGGAGATCAAGGAAGGCAGGGTTGAATACGCCGATCTGGAAACGCGTGCCGAAGCGGCGTCAGATGCCGAGCGAAGATGCAGTGCTGACCCGACGATTGGAAAGATCGCCTATTACCGCCTGTCCGAGGATGGCGGATTCAAAACCCTTTACAGTTACGACAATCCTGACGCCGAACAGCCGAAACCCGCGCGACGAGCTGCGGCACAACCTGCGCGCTCCGGCCGGCGCCAGCCTGTCCAGAGACGCCGGTCCCTGTTCGAACGGGTCAGAACGTTTCTCGAAGAAGATTAGGCAGCGTTTCCGGCTGCACCACCTCTTCCATTTCCCTCCCCCGCGGGCGAGGGAGGGGACTCCACATGCGCCGCTTTTCCTCCGGAGACTCCCTCCCCCGGTTCTGGGGGAGGGTCGGGGAGGGGGTTAACGCCGCCTGCTTAACTATTCCAGCCCGTCCACAGGTACTCTTCCGTCGCGGGATTCGATCTCGATCACCCACAGATCCGGATCGCGCGAAACTGTTCGGCGGATCTGCTCGTCTGCGGTCGGTTCGTCGATGATTTCTTCCTTGTGGGCCGGATACCAGGACAGGTTGCCGTCCAGATCGCGCATCTGCGACAGCAGCCGACAGCCGACGCCCGCCTGGTAGATTTTCAGCATCACCGTGCCGCCCATCCTCTCGCCCCGGTTGACGACGGTCACGGGAATGCCTTCCGCCATGCATCGGCGCAGATGCGCGTCCACCCAGATATGGGTGGGGAGTCTGTCGTCCTCCATTCCTAACCCAGAGGTCCCAGGAACGGCTCACCCATATAGCTGTCGCTGGTGGCTTCGAGCGTTTCCGGCCAGACACCCGGCGTCACCTTGCGGCGCTGATTGGCAGGGCGTGGCTTTCCGTCCCAGCCGACCTGTTCCATGGTGGCGTAGAGCTGGATCAGCGAGCCGTCCGGGTCCTGGACGAAGGCCGTGTAGTCGATGCCCGGATACAGTTCCTGCGGAATGTCCTCGCGCACCGTGTAGCCATGTTCGTCACGGAAAAACCCAACGGCGTCGCGAAGCTGCCGGTAATTGCCGAGCCGGACTGCGAAGGCGAAGTGCAACGTATCTTCTCGACAGTCTAGTTCCTTCCGGAGCGCTACGGGATAGAGCGCCAAGGAGTGGTGCTCGGTGTTGTTGCGCAGGAAGACGCAGCGATGGCCCCTGTAGTCGATTTCCTCGGTCGGGATGAAGCCGAGCCTGTCGCGGTAGAACGTCAGCGAGGCGTCTATGTCCTCGCAGAACAGCCTGACCGGGCCGATCTTGGTAATCTTGAAGGGACGGCCCAGCAGGACCCCGTCGACGTCGTATTTTTCTTCCATCGGCTCGATATCGCGATAGCCGGTGGAGAAATCAGAGCCGCGTTCGAGCGCATCGCACACTTCGCGGTATTCGGAAATCTGCGGCAGGTCGGCGATCTCCCGGAATTCGCGGTCATGCATGTCCCACGGCTTGGAAAGCCCGTCCCAGCCTATCTGTTCGATTCCGTAATAGAGCTCGTTCTGGAAATGGTCGGGGTCCATCAGGTAGGTGTGCCAGTTCGACCCCGGCATGTCCCGCCCGGCGCGGACCATGGTGCAGCCCTGCCCGGTCAGCCAGTGATGGCCGTTGACCACTTCGGCCAGCGTGCCGCACTGCCAGGTGATCTGGTTGACGGTGACGTTCTCCCGCCAGCGTCCGAGCCTATCCGTCGCGCCGCGATAGCCGTGATTGTAGAGCACGAAAGCGTGGTGATCGTGTGAATAGCGGAAGAAGAAACCGCGCGGGTCGCCGTACTGCTTCAGCTCGTCGGGAATTTCGCGCCCTTCCGGGTACGGGTCGCGGATATCGACGATCCTGAAACCCAGAAGCGAATGATAGAAATGCAGGCATTCGGTCATCTTCAGCGCGTTCATGCCGAAATGGCCGAGCCGCCTGATCTTGAACGGGCGGTCCAGCAGGATACCGCCGACATTGTATTTCCCGTCGATACTGTCGAGCACGGTCGATCTCCCCGGTTTAGCGGCCCATCTGCGCCTTCGCGTCCGCGATATAATCGGCGAACGCGTCTGACAGCGAAAATTCCGGCTTCCAGCCAAGGACATTTTCCGCCCGCTCGATATCGAGCGGGATCGCCCGGTTGACCGGCGGTGTGCTGGGGACGATCTCGACTTTGAGGTCGGGCAGGTGTCCGCGGATGGTTTCGACCAGCTCGTCGAAGCTGGTGACGAAGGGGTAGGCGACGTTGAACTGGATCTCCTTCGGCGCCTCGATGGTGGCGGCGAGGTCGATCGCTCGGCCTGTGTCCTTCGAATAGAGATAGACGAAATCCATCGTCTGTTCCTCGGGGATGCGGGCAGGCTCTCCCGTTATGCCCGCCATGACGAGGTCCTGCACCTTCTGTCCGCCGCCCGAGCCGCCCCAGAAATGTCCCATACCGAACACGTTCCCGAGCCGGAGCATCAGCAGTTCGAAACCCGCGTCGGCCTGATAGGCTTCCCAGATCATTTCCTGCGACACCTTCGAGTTGCTGTAGGCCGTGCCCTGACCGAGAGGCGCGGTTTCGGGTACCGGGTTCTCGGTGATGCGCCGCCAGTCATAGACGCCGAACGTCGAAATATGGACGACCCGCTTGAGCCCGGTCAGCCGCGCCGCCTCCGCCGCATTCAGCGTACCGCCGATATTGATGGCGTAACCGTTATGGATCGGGTTGCCGACCGATTTTCCAATCAGCGCCGCGCTGTGTACCAGCGTGTCGGCCTCGTGCATATCGATGGCCTGGATCAGGCCCGCAATATTGCGGATATCGTCGCGGATCTGGACGAATTCGGCGTTGCCGAGCCTGGCGCGGATAAAATCCTCGCGCGGAATCGGGTCGATGAACACGACCTTCTCGCCGCGGCGGACGGCCTGTTGCGCGAACGACGTGCCGACCAGCCCGGCGGCGGTGATAATGGTGGTCATGAAGCACTCCCCTCGATTTTCTTTTTTCTGGCATCGGCCCGAAGCAGATACAGGCTCGACCCGATGATAACTGTCGCGCCGATATAGCTCCAGATGCCCGGCACCTCCGAAAACCAGAGAATTCCCAGGATAAAGGAATAGACGATCCGCATGTGGTCGAACGGCATGACGAAGCTGGTTTCGCCCAGCCCGATCCCGTGGGTGAAAAGCCCCTGTCCGACGATCCCCAGCGTGCCGGTCAGGATCAGCAGGGCCAGCTCCGTACCGGTCGGGGTCTGCCAGGTAATCATCGCCGGGATAAAGGAGAACAGCGTCGTGAACAGCGCGAAATAGAACATGATCGTCACGGTCTGTTCCGTGCGGCTCAGAAGCTTGATGGTCAGCACCACCATAACGCCGAAGAACGTGCCTGCGAGCGCCGACAGCGCCCAGGGATCGAACCCTTCGGTGAAGGGCTTGGTGATCATCAATATGCCGCCGAACCCGACCAGCGCTGCGACGCCCCGGTCGAGACCGAATTTCTCGCCCAGGAAAAGGACGGCGACGACGATCATGATGATCGGCCGGGAAAACTGGATGGTGACGGTATCGGCAAGGGAAATGTGGATCAGCGCGAAGAAAAAACACAGATTGCCCATGAATCCGACGAATCCGCGCGCCCCGTGCAGGTATAGCTTCTCCGTCCGAAGAATGCGGAACCCCATCTTCCAGACCAGCGGCAGGATCACCAGTAATCCGGCGAGGAAACGTACGAACAGGACTTCGAAGGCCGGCAGCGTCTTGCCGAGATGTTTGACCAGCGCCGCCATGACGATCAGCAGAAAGGCGCCCACCACCACGAAGCACGCGCCCCTGATATTGCCGGAGAGCCCGTTCCACCAGGCGAGCGGTCCTGTCGGGGCGGATGGTTCGGAAGTCATGCGTGGCGTCACCGGAAAGCCGGACGGGATGCCGGCGAATGCTGAAGGCGAGAGTGCGCATCAACGCGGCATTCTGTCAATTTCGGTATGCGCGATGGCGTTCGCGTTTCATACTAAGCAAGCGAATTCAGGGAGAGAACGAATGACGGGTATCGGGAAACTTGACGGCGGTGTCGCCATTGTCACGGGTGGGGGCGGTGCGATCGGCGGCGCTTCCAGCCGGCTTCTGGCGTCCGAGGGGGCGGCGGTGCTGGTCGCCGATGCGAATTTGGCCGGCGCGCAGGCGGTGGCGTCGGATATCGCTGCAGCGGGCGGGACGGCAAAGCCCTTTCAACTCGACGTGTCCGATCCGGCGCAGGCCGAAGCCGCCGTGGCCGCGGCGGTCGACGCATTCGGCGGGCTTTCGGTTCTGGTCAATGTCGCAGCGGCGGTGACGCCCGACGCGCCGGTGGACAAGCTGCCTCTGGAAGAATGGAGCCAGGCTTTTGCGGTCAACCTGACCGGCCCGTTCCTGATGGCGAAATACGCGATCCCGCATATGCGGAAAGGCGGCGGCGCCATCGTCAACATGGCGTCGCAACTTGGCACGATCGGCGTGCCCAACCGCTCGGCCTACTGCACGACCAAGGCCGGGCTGATCCACCTGACCACGATACTCGCGGCGGAAGTCGCCGCCGACAATATCCGGGTCAATTCGATTTCGCCGGGCGTGATCGAAACGCCAAGAACGCGCCGACGCTTCGACACGGCTGAAGAATTTCACGAGGCGCGCGGCTATCTTCATATGCTGGGCCGCGTTGGTCAGCCGGAAGAGGTGGCCAAGGCGGTGCTGTTTCTGGCGTCCGACGATGCGTCTTTCACGACCGCGACGGATCTGCTGGTCGATGGCGGCTATATCTACCTCAAGCGCAATGACCGAAAGGACGGCTGATCGATGCAGCTGGCCAGGGCGGCGTTCCTGCGCCTCTGCGCGGGAGGTCTTTTCGCCGGTGCGACCGGTCTGCCGGCTCTGGCAAGGGAAGAGCGCAGGATGAGTACCCGCGTCATCCCGTCCAGCGGTGAGGCGCTTCCGGTGGTCGGCGTGGGTACCTGGCAGACTTTCGATGTCGGCGATGTCGCCGAGGAACGCGCGCCGCTCGCCGACGTGCTGAAACTGCTGTTCGAGGCAGGCGGCTCGGTGATCGATTCGTCGCCGATGTACGGGCGTTCCGAGGGCGTGGTCGGCGATTTGTTGAGGCAGGCCGGCTTGCGAGAGAAAGCGTTTCTCGCAACCAAGGTATGGACCGAGGGACGCCATCAGGGGATAGAGCAGATGGAAGACTCGCTCCGTCTGTTTCGCACCGATGTCGTCGACCTCATGCAGGTTCACAATCTCGTCGACTGGCGCACGCAGCTTTCGACGATAAATGTCTGGAAGGAGCGCGGGCGCGTCCGCTACAGCGGCATCACCCACTATACGCCCGGCGCTTTCGCCAGGCTTGAACAGGTCATCACGTCGGAAAAGATCGATTTTGTGCAGCTGCCTTTTTCCATCGGCGTCCGTCAGGCGGAAGACAGGCTTCTGCCGCTCTGTGCGGAGCGGGGCATCGCCGTCATCGTCAACCGGCCTTACGAGGGCGGCGGCCTGTTCCGACGGGTGCGCGGTCGCGACCTGCCGGACTGGGCTGCGGACTTCGATTGCCGGAGCTGGGGCCAGTTCTTCCTGAAATATATCCTCGGTCACAAGGCGGTGACCTGCGTCATCCCGGGGACGGCCAAGGTTCGTCACCTGGTGGATAATGTGGAAGCCGGGATGGGCAGGCTGCCCGACGGAAAGACTCGGGACCGGATGGTCCGGTATCTGGAGGAATTTTGACGGCCGGGCGTACATAAGGCGCAAAAAAAGCGCCGTTCGGCGCTACTGCCGGAGTACGAAGTTGACGTCCCTAACGCCTGACAATGACTGTTCTTACCCGCCCTCTCGGCGACAGTGTCAACGTCGCTGCGAGCCCGATGATCAGGATGGCCATGCCTGAAGGTTCCGGCAACGCGTCGGCCTGGGTCGTAAGAAAAACGCTCGTCCGGACCTGATTAACCTGGTTTAGCGATATCTGGTCGAACCCAAGGCCGTCCGGTGCGATGTCGAGGATACTCGTCGGAATATTTCGATCTCCACCTTCCTGCATAAGATTGAAATCATCGCCATTCGCGCTTTCATGAGTGAGGCCGAGATTATGTCCGATCTCATGCGCGATGGTATCGATGCGGTTAAGGGCGAAGACCTCGTCGGCGATGGCAATTCCGTTCGAGTTGATAAAGGCGAGACCCGCCAGAGAGCCGCCGGCGATATTATCAAGGAACCATATGTTGAGGACCTTGGAATCGGCGTTCCGACCGTTGCCGGCCGCCTGTCGAAGATCGATCAGTGACTGGGTGGTTCCGTCAATGTTCAGAAATGCGCTGCTGTTGAACTGGTTGAATTCGAGGAAAGTGACATCTACGTCCGCCTGGGCCCAGATTTTCCGGGTTTCCGCGAAGAATGTCTCTTCTGTCGGGTTGCCGCAGTTAAGCCCGCTATCGTCGCAAACATTGATGGGCTGAATCGTTACCTGAAAAGGCAGGGCGCTTGCGTGGCCGGTCAGGAACGCGAACGCGAGCATCACGGTTCCGGCAAACGCGCTGGCCCCCCTGATACGCAATCTGGCTATCCAGTTCTGCATTTTGTCAAATACACAGCCGCGCGTTGGCATCAAAGCCAAATTCGTCACGCCATATTTGGTTAAAAACAATAAATGTATATTTCCAAATTCTTAAAACGTCTGCAACCCGTATGTGGGTGCCAGGGCATTTTCTCCATACGGCAAAATGTTGAAAATACTAAGGGCGTCTTTGGGAGCGGTGTGCGCTCTATGTTATTGAAAAATAAGAATTTAGTTGGTTCGTGCCAGCTGTCGGCGGGTCAGGTGGCATTGATTTGCCGGTAGTCCCCGCCTATGCTCCTTATCGGTATTTGACCAGGTGAATGGACGAGCTTTCCTGTCGGCCCCCTGGAGTGTTCCCGCTCTTGTTGAAAGGTAGAAGATGGCAGTAGTGACACGTTCGAACGGCCATCGGCTCGACGGGATTTTGCCGGTTTCCCAGCCGCGAATTCCCGGACCCAGGCCGACTGAAAACGATGTTGCCTTCGATCTCGAGGCAAGCGTCTCGGCTGTACGGTCGCTGCGGTCGCACGTGCCGCCCGACGCGCGGACCGCCAATTCGCTCGGGACCGAACGGGAAGGCAACGCTGTCGTGATCGACGATAGCGGTCTGCTGGTTACGATCGGCTACCTGATTTCCGAGGCGACAGATGTCAGTATCGGGGCGCCCGGCGGACACGATGTCGCGGCCCAAGTCGTCGCCTATGACCACGCTACCGGTTTTGGGCTGATCAGGACCATAACGCCTCTTGATGTTCCCGCGCTTGAACTTTCCGGCGCGCCGGATGATCCGGGAGCCGGTGACTCGGTGGTTATTGCATCCGCTGGCGGGGTGGACTCTTCCATTCTCGGCAGGGTGGTCGACCGCAGGGAATTCGCGGGGTCGTGGGAATATATGATCGACGCCGCCCTGTTCACCAGCCCGCTGCATCCCCGCTGGAGCGGTGCAGCGCTGATCCGTCCGGGCGATGGCAGTCTGGTCGGTATCGGGTCGCTGTTCGTTCAGGAAGTCGGCGAAGACGTGGAAACGCCCGGCAACATGTTCGTGCCGGTCTCGCTTCTGCAGCCCGTCCTGACCGAAATGCTGGAAACCGGCCGCGCTGGCTCGCTCGCCCGTCCCTGGGTCGGCATGCATGCCGCCGAGGCGCTCGGCCACCTGGTCGTTTCCAATGTGATGGAAAATGGACCGGCGGACCGCGCCGGCATCACGCCGGGCGACATAATCCGCGAAGTGGAAGGCGAATCCGTCGAAACGCTGTCGGAGATGTATGCGCGGATGTGGGCGGCGGGCGACCCGGGAGACGATATCGTCTTCGGCATAACGCGCGGTGCGCGGGTTATAGAGATCGTCATTCGAAGCGCGGACCGGCACGATTTCCTGCACCATCCGCCCCGGCATTAACGGCTGGAACTGAGGCCCTGCTCCCTAGCTGGCCGATCCGGCAATCCACTCGTTCCGGACGTCTTTGTCCGTTTCGGTTCCCAGACTTTCTTTCGCCAACGCTTCGAATTCGTCTTTCGGCAGCAGCCTTCCAAGCGCCCATACCGCCATCGCGCGCACCAGCGGCGAGCCGTCGCCGAGTCGCTCCCGTACCCTGCCGGCAAGGTCGGCAAGTCCGCTATTGCCGATCGCGATCAACACGTTGCGTATGAACCGGTCGCGCCCCAGCCGTTTTACCGGCGAGGTGGAGAAAACCTCTCTGAATGCTGTATCGTCCAGCATGACGAAATCCGCCAGCCGCGGCCAGACCAGCTCCAGCCGCCAGGCAAGATCGGGATCGGTGAGCGGTTTGGCGAACTTGTTCCAGGGACATACCGCGAGGCAGTCGTCGCAACCGTATATCCGGTTGCCCATCGCTTCGCGGAATTCACGCGGAATATGGCCCTGATGCTCGATGGTCAGGTACGAGATGCATCGTCGCGCATCCAGCCTGTAGGGAGCTGGGAAAGCACTGGTCGGACAGATATCGAGGCAGCGCGAACAGGCGCCGCACCGGTCTTCGCCAGGCTCGTCCGGATCGAGGTCCAGCGTTGTGCATATTTCGCCGAGAAACATCCAGGACCCGAAATGGCGGGAGACCAGGTTCGTGTGCTTTCCCTGCCATCCGAGTCCCGCCGCCTGGCCGAGCGGTTTTTCCATCACCGGCGCCGTGTCGACGAACAGCTTGACGTCGCTGTCCAGCTCGTCCGCCATGTAGCGCGCCAGAACGCGCAGCTTTTTCTTGAGGACATCGTGATAGTCACGCCCGCGCGCATAGGTCGATACGGTCGCGCGTTCCGGCCGTTCCAGCGGCGCCAGCGGATCGCGCGGCGGGCCGTAATTGAGGCCCACGACCACGACGCTTTTCGCCTCGGGCCAGAGAACATCGGGCGAACCCCGTTCGGCCGCGCGGTCGGCGAGCCAGCCCATATCGCCGTGGTGGCCGGAGTCGAGGAACTCGGCAAGCCCCTGGCGCGCTTCGTCGCGCAATGTCGCTGGCGCAAAACCGATGGCGTCGAAACCAAGTTCCAACGCCTTTTTTCGAATGGCAGGGTTTGGCGCGACCAGGTTCAGCCTCGACCGCGATAGGGCGCAACGCCCTGATCCGGAATCCAGACCCCGTCGGGGGCATCGCCTGTCTGGTAGAAGACGTCGATCGGAATGCCGCCGCGCGGATACCAGTAACCGCCAATACGAAGCCAGACCGGTTGCAGAAGCGCCTCTAGCCGTTTGGCGATGCCGACGGTGCACGCCTCGTGAAAGTCGCCGTGATTGCGGAACGACGCGAGGTAAAGCTTCAGCGACTTGCTTTCGACCAGCCACTCGCCCGGGACATAGTCGATCACCAGATGCGCGAAATCCGGCTGTCCGGTTACCGGGCACAGGGCGGTGAACTCCGGACAGGTGAACCGTGCCATGTAGGGCACATCGGGGTGTGGGTTGGCGATGCGCTCCAGCACCGTGTCATCGGGTGAGGCAGGCAGGTCCGTTTCGTTGCCGAGATGGGTCAGGGTCTGTTCTTCAGTGGTCGCCATGATGTCCGTCTTCCAGTCCGGCCTGCTGCTCCCGATCGAACTTTGTCCGAAACTCCGCCAGCGTGCCCCCGGCAATCGCGTCGCGCAGGTTTTTCATCAGCGACTGATAGTAATGCAGATTGTGCGTCGTCAGAAGCATGCCGGCCAGCATTTCGCCGGCCTTGATCAGGTGATGCAGGTAGGCCCTGCCGTACTGCGCGCAAACCGGGCAGTCGCATGTCGCATCCAGCGGCGACATGTCGTCGGCATGTCGGGCGTTTCGAAGGTTGAGCGTGCCACCCGTCACGAAGGCCTGCGCGGTGCGACCCGATCGGGTGGGCAGGACGCAGTCGAACATGTCGATGCCGCGCGCCACCGCGCCGACGATATCGGCTGGCTTGCCGACACCCATCAGGTAGTGCGGCCGGTCCGCCGGCAAATGCGGGACGGTGAAATCGAGTACGTCGAACATCTGAGCCTGTCCCTCGCCGACCGCGAGCCCGCCAACCGCGTAGCCGTCGAATCCGGTCTTCTGAAGGGTCTCCGCGCTTTCGCGTCGTAAATTTGGAAAAACGCTGCCCTGGACGATGCCGAACAGCCCGTATCCCGCGCGTGGCTCATACGCTTCCTTGCTGCGCGCCGCCCAGCGCATCGATAGCTCCATCGAGGTTCGGGCTTCGTCTTCGGTGACCGGCCAGCCGGTGCATTCGTCCAGCACCATCGCGATGTCGGATCCGATCAGGCGCTGGATTTCGATGGAGCGTTCCGGCGTCAGGTTATGCTCCGCTCCATCGAGATGCGACCGAAACAGGACGCCGTTTTCGGATAGCGTCCGCCGACCCGCCAGCGAAAAAACCTGGTATCCGCCGGAATCGGTCAGGATCGGCTTTGGCCAGTTCATGAATTGGTGCAGCCCGCCGAGCGTAGCCAGGCGTCCGGCTCCTGGTCGCAGCATCAGGTGGTAGGTGTTGCCGAGGATGATTTCCGCGCCGGTCGCAGCGACGCCTTCGGGCGTCATGGCCTTGACCGTGCCGGCGGTGCCCACCGGCATGAAAGCCGGCGTCTCTACCGTGCCGTGCGCGAGGGTCAGCCGCCCGCGTCGCGCCGCGCCGTCAGTGGCCGAGATGGAGAATTCGATTCCTGTCATGTTCCTTCTCCTGGAAAGAGCAGACAGGCGTCGCCGTAGGAGTAGAACCGGTAGCGTTCGGCGACGGCATGCGCGTAAGCGGACTTCATGCGATCCAGGCCTGAAAAAGCCGAGACCAGCATGAAGAGCGTCGATTTCGGCAGGTGGAAGTTGGTCAGCAGGATGTCCACGGCCCGGAACCGATAGCCCGGCGTGATGAAGATCTCGGTCTCGTCGCTGAAAGGGTGAACGATTCCGCTTTCGTCCGCCGCGCTTTCCAGCAGCCTTAGCGATGTCGTGCCGCAGGCGATGATCCGCCCGCCCGCCTGCCGCGCCGCGTTGATCCTCGCCGCCGTTTCCGGGTCTATCCGGCCCCATTCGGCGTGCATTTTATGGTCCGCCGTGTCGTCGACCTTGACCGGCAGGAAGGTTCCGGCGCCGACATGGAGCGTAAGCCGGGCAGTCTGGACGCCAGCCTCTCCGATGGCGTCCAGCAGCGCCGGTGTGAAATGCAGGCCGGCGGTAGGCGCGGCGACTGCCCCAGGCTCGGCGGCGTAGATCGTCTGGTAGTCCGTCCTGTCGGCGAATTCGCCTTCGCGCGGGCGTTCGATATAGGGCGGCAATGGCATGATGCCGTGCCGTTCCAGAGCGGCGTCGAGATCGGCGCCTTCGAACCGAAGGCCGATTTCGCCGCCGTCGCGTTTTTCGGTCACAATCGCCCAAAAATCTTCGGCGAAATCGACCCGGTCGTCGATCCGCAGCTTGCGCGCCGGCCGTGCGAAGGCGCGCCAGTCGCGTTCCCCTCGCTTCTGGTGAAGAGTCACCTCGATACCGGCTTCGCCCCGGCGACCGCGCAGCCGCGCCGGGATGACTCTCGTGTCGTTGACGACCAGTATGTCGCCGGACCGCAACAGGGACGGCAACTGGCCAACCGTTCGGTCTTTCAGCCTTTCGCCGACGACCAGCAGCCGTGCGGCATTGCGTGGCTCGGCGGGGCGTTGCGCGATCAGTTCGCGCGGCAGATCGAAATCGAATGCGTCGGTTTTCATGAGTTTTCTTTCGGGCGATCCCTATCACGGGTGACGGGTCGGTGGAAACGCGGAAGCGCGCAGTCCGGCATTTTATGATATCTCTCAGGCTGCCAGCTTCCTCCCGTGTCAGAGCGCTTTATGCCCCTCCGTCAGATTCTGCGATCGACCCCCGAAAGCATCAAGGGGATGGGGTTCATGCTAACCTCGGCCTCGACAGTCTCGGTGATGAACGGGCTGGTGCATCACCTGTCCCATTTCGTTCACGTCTTCGAGATCGCGTTTATCCGCCAGCTGTTCGGCGTGATCCTGATGTCGCCGGTTTTTGTCAAAAATGGCTTCCGGCCGCTGATCACCCAGCGGTTAAACCTGCACCTTGTACGGGCGGTCCTCAATGTTGGCGCCCAGCTCTCCTATTTCGCCGCTCTTTCGATGGAACCGCTGGCCAAAATCGTATCGTTGAGCCTGCTTTCGCCGATTTTTGCCAGCGTGTTTACCGTTCTTTTTCTGCGGGAGCGGATGACGCGCTATCGCTGGATTGCGCTTTTCATGGGATTGCTCGGTGCCGCCATTATTCTTCGGCCGGGCGTGCAGGCGATATCTCTGGGGGCGGCGCTTGCGTTGACGTCCAACCTTCTATGGGCGATGGCCCTGACGACAATCAAATCGCTGTCGCGTACCGAAAGCTCGGTCACCGTCACGCTATACGCCACTATTCTGCAGGCGCCGGTGACTTTCGTATGCGCCTTGTTCGTCTGGACCTGGCCGTCGCTCGGCATCGTCGCGACGTTGGTGTTCATGGCGGCGCTCGGCACGATTTCGCAGCTGGCGCTCAGTGAATCGTTTCGTCGCGCCGACGCGACGCTCGTGCTGCCCATCGATTTCACCAAGGTGATCTGGGCCAGCCTGATCGGTTTCTTCTTTTTTCAGCAGGTGCCGGAGATCTGGGTCGGAGTGGGCGCGCTCGTCGTCTTTTCGGCGGTATTCTATAACGCGTGGCATGAAAGAACGCCGCGGCCCGCGCGACCGTGATTCACGCCGCGGTCACCGCGCCGTAACGATACAGACCCGGCCCGTTATTGCGCAGCCAGCGCCGCGCTTCGTCGGGTTTTCCGCCCAGCTCCTCGACCAGCCGCCAGAAGCTCGCGGAATGGTCCATGTGAACGAGGTGCGAGACCTCATGCGCGACCAGGTAATCGAGAACCCACTCGGGAGAAAAGATCAGCCTCCAGGAGAAGCTCAGATCGCCCTGCCAGGAGCAGCTGCCCCAGCGGCTGTGGGTGTCGCGTACCGTTAGCCGTCGAAAGGGCCGTCCGATCCGGTCCGACATGTCCATCGCCCGCACCGACAGCTCGCGCCGCGCTTCGTCCCGCAAATATCCCCTGACCGCCGCCGACAGGTCGCGCCGCGCGATCCGCACGATAAGGTCATCGTCGTCGCGGCGCACGGAATCGATGGAAGCGTCGAGCCGGCGAATGGTGATCGGCCGGTCGAGAAACGGAAACACTGCGCCGTCGGCGAAAGGCACTGGCGTCGGCAGACGGGCAAGGTGATCCTGCAGCCAGGCTGCGCGTTCGCTGGCGAATTTTATGCCCTGACGCCTTGAGACCTTGGGTGGCAGAACGAGCTCCGCCGCGAAACTGTTGGGCAGAATCCGGATCGCCACCCGTTTGGCGCGCGCGCTGCGGCGTACGCGCAGGGTCGCATCGCTGCCGTCGGGAAGGGCGATAATCGCGATGTCCGGATTGCCCTGGATAGTCGGTACAAGGGCGCAGTTCGGTTGCGGCGGCATGCGGAGAGTTTCCCCGAAAGGAGCGGCGCCCGGCAATGAAATTAATCACAGAGTCTGAAATTGGCCGAGATTGACGGAAGCGCTCCGCTGCGGCCATCTTCAGGGATGGGGAAGTTGTCCTTGCTACCTGGCGACAGCGGCGCCTATGCGCTGGTGATTCGGCTTCGGTCGGCCTTTCGCGGCGATGTCGGCGCGCTCGGGTCCGTCGCTCTACCGGCTGGCGCCTATGCATATCTGGGAAGCGCAAACGGACCGGGCGGCATTGCTGCGCGGGTTGGGCGCCATCTTCGCAAAGAAAAACCTCTGCACTGGCATGTCGACCGGCTGACAGCTGCGGGCACCGTATCCGAGGTGGCGACCTGGCCGGGCGGCACGGAATGCGCACTGGTCGCGGCGCTAGAGGCCTCGGCCAGGGTCAGCATTCCGGTGGGCGGTTTCGGCTCCAGCGACTGCCGGACCTGCCGCGCGCACCTGCTGCGTCTGGAGTCGGTCGCCGCGTCGCTGAAATCGCTTCGCGCCGTGTCGGGCGTCAGCGTCTATTCGGCAGCATCCCTTGGGCCCAGCGCAGCTACCGATCCTTCGACCGTCTGACGCATGGTGCGGTTTCGGTCGACCGTTTCACGGATTTCGCTGGCATAGGGGGACAGCGTCAGCAGGCGGTAGAGTTCCGCTGCGCCCTCGTGGAAACCGGTTGGCAGGTCGATCGCGCCCAGCGTCTTGGCGATTTCGTCCATCTCCGGCGCGTAGCGCTCAGCGACAGCAGGCAGGCCTGGGGTCATGTTCTCCATGCGTGCGTACATGGCGCCGATGGAGTACTCGTATTCCTCGTGGATTTCGTCGGCCACGCCGAGCTTTTCCGCGGCCATCAGCAAAGCGGTGTGCAGCGCACTGGTGCCTTTGGTGACGCCCGCGTAGCACATCTTGATGGCGGACGCCCGGCCCAGATCCGGGCCGCACTGGCGCACGTCGATCCCCTTACCATGGAACTCGGCCATCAGTGGCGCGCCGGGGCCGCTGACATAGAAACGCGTGGGTTTCTCGGGGTTCTTGCCGGGCGGATTGCCGACGATTCCGCCATCGATGAATTCTGCGCCCGCCTCGCCAATGATGGTGCCGATTTCGTGTGCGGTCTGCGGCGCGACGGCATTGCAGTCGATAAAAGGCGGCGTGCATCCGGTGGCCTTCATGGCGGCGGCGACCTTCTCCGCCTGCTCCACCGCGAGCCCCGGCGGAAGGATGCTGAAGACGATATCGGCTTCCCTGATCGCGTCCTCTACCGAACCGCTATCGTGAAACCCGAGACTGAGCGCCCGTTCGCGGGTGGCTTCGCTGCGCCCCGCCAGGCTGGTCACGATCCGGTAGCCCTCCTTCGCCAGCGCGCCACCGGTATTGCCGCCCATCTCGCCCGCGCTGAGGATCGCAATCGTCTTAAATGCCATGGCGCCGCTCTCCGTCCGTTCAATTAACGTGTCGTAATCTAGGGCGCGGTCCGCGCCGATCAAGCTTACTTGCCGGTCCTGAACTGCCATCCCCAGCCGGCGGCTCGCCACGCGATCAATGTCCCGATCGCTGGCACGCAGGCGGTGAAGCCCAGCACCCAGATCGCGACCCGGACAACGGTTTCGGGCGCCGTGTCCTGATCGAGGCCGGCGGCGTTCGCGACGAGACCCGCGATGGCCGCGCCGAACGCGACGCCGAGCGAGCGAACTGTCTGCATCGCCGACGCGGTAATGCGCTCCTCGCCGTCCTTCGCGACCGACATGCCGTAAGTCGTCGCGATAACGTTGGTGGCGCCGATGCCGATCCCGACAATCGTGATGGTGACGGTCACCATCAGGAGCGGTCCGTCGATCACCGCGTAGATGAAGGCGACGGTCGAGACCACGGCAAGCACCATGCCGCCGACCATGGCGACTTTTTCTCCGGTGCCGGACCAGCCCGAGACGCCCACCGCGCCGGCGGTCCAGCCGAGGGAAAACACCAGCGACAGATAACCGATATAGAGCGGCGACAGGTCGTGCAGCACCTGAAGAAACAGGGGGGCGAAGATCAATAGCGCCGAATGGGTCACGGATATGATCATGTACATCCAGTAGGACAGCCCGACCGGCGCCAGAAGGGAGAACGGCCGCGACGGGAACAGCCCGTAATCGGACGCGCCGTCAAGCTTCAGAGTCAGCCATACGAGAAGGGCGGAGACCGCGATCAGGGCGCCGTTAATTGCGACATTCTGGAACTGGCTGGTCAGCCCGATCGCCATGACTCCGGCGGTCAGCAGGGCGAGACGGCGAATCGGGAAGCGGCGCGCGACCGCGTCGACCGTTTCGGCCGGAATGTATTTCCAGGCCATCCACAGAAAGGCGAGAGTGAAGGGCGCGGTCGCCCAGAACGCGCCTCGCCACCAGCCGATCTCGGCGAACGCGCCGCCGATGGCCGGGCCGATCAGCGCGGCGATGCTCCAGGTGGTGGTGACGGTGGCGAGGATCCGGGTCCTGATACGCGGCTCGTACAGGTCCGACACCAGCGCCATCGATTGAGAAATGACCAGCCCGCCGCCGATCCCCTTGACCGTCCGCGCGACTAGCAGGGTCGCCATGTCGGGCGGTACGGCGCAGCCGATGGTGCCGATCAGCAGGACGGCGCCGCCCCACACATAGCCTTTCCGGCGGCCCAGCTTAGCCCGCATATGCCCGCCCGCGGCGGCGCCCACGATACTGCCCACCATGTAGAGCATCGCCGTCCAGGTATAGAACGACATGCCACCGATATCGGCGACCACCGCCGGCATGATGGTCGTGATGACGAACACGTCGAGCGCGTGCAGCCCGATGCCGAGATTGAGCAGAATGGTATAGGCGGCCCGCCCGTCCCGCAGAAGCTCGATCCAGTTCGCCTTGGGTTCGGGCATTTCTTCCGTCCTGGCCTCTCTCTGGGCCTCCGTCGAGGCCTCTGCGTTACGCGATTTGTCCGCCAGGTCGAGCCCCTCAGATCGATTTGAGAAGGCTCAGGCTGCGTTCCCAGGAAAGTTCGGCCGCCGCCTCGTTATAGGCTTCCCCGTGGCCGGGAAGCATATAGCCGTGCTCGACGCCGCCCTCGTACAGGAAAATATCCGCGTTATCGAGCGCCGAGAAGGATTGCCGGATATTGTCGATGACGTCGAGCGGCGCGGCCCTGTCATTGTCGCCCCAGTGGAAGCTGAGCGGGCAGCCAACATCGGGGACGGCGTCGAGGTGATCCTGGACGAACGAGCCGTGATAGGAGAGCCCCGCCTGGATGCCGCACCTGGCCGCCGCTTCAAGGGCGAACGGGCCGCCGTAGCAGAACCCCATCACCGCGATCTTGCCGTTGCACCAGGATTGTTTGCGCACATGGTCGATAGTGTCGGCCATATCGCCGAATGCCTGATCGAAAGGCGTGCGTCCCAGACGGGCGAAGGCCCGTTCCCTGTCCTCTCCGGAATGGCCGATAATGCCCGGTTCTTCGTCGCGCCAGAACGGGTTGGGAACGACTGCGGCGAAGCCCTCTCCGGCGAGCCGTTCGAGCACCATGGCCATATCGTCGTTCAGGCCGAAAATGGTCGGGGCGATCACGACGCCCGTACCGGGTCCACTCTCCGGCATCGCCGCCAGGCAGGGTATGGTGCCGCCTCCCGAGGCGGGGGCATTGATTTCAGTGACTGCCATGTTCTTTCTCCCTTGTTCGGTCAACTGTATTCGGACTGACGGTGTGGCTGTTTCGCCATCCGTTCGCATGGCCATCCGTTCGTATGGATTGCCAGGCTATGGGCCGTCGGCGACAGCAGCTGTCTTGCCACCATACCAGACTGAAGTTTACGGCGTGAACCGGTAACCGAAAACGGCTGGCAGCCGGCCGACTTTCCGACAGGTCGCAGCTCGCCCGGATCACGCCGAAAATTCGTTCCTGAGTTCAAAGCAGATGCCGGCCGCCGGCGACAAAAACCTCCGATCGCTTCACGTAGCCGAGATTATGACGTAAGTCAGGACCTGCCGGGCGACGACCGCTCCGATGTGCTGGAGGCTTTTTTTACCAGGTGTACCTGGCCGAACGAAACTGGGTCGCTAGGTGCGCGTGGAAGCTGAGCCTGATTTTTCCATGGAATTGCGATGACTGACGAATCCCCGTTGCCCTATCTGGATCGGATCGAGGAATACTATCGGGCTCTTGGCTATGGCGCCCCCTACCGCTGGGCGCATTTCGAGGATGTCCCGTTTTCCCCGTTGGCGAAGCCGTTGTCGGAGGCAACGATAGGCATCGTCACGACGGCGGCGCTGTATCAACCGGACAAGGGCGATCAGGGACCCGGCGCGCCCTATAACGGCTCGGCGAAATTCTATTCCGTGTATTCGCACACTACGTCGGTCGAGCCCGATCTGCGGATATCGCATGTCGCCTATGACCGCGCGCACACCACGGCGGAGGACCAGGGAACCTGGTTCCCTCTCCGCGCGTTAAGGGTTCTGGAAGAGGAAGGCGTGATCGGCGCCGTCGCGCCGCAGTTTTACGGTCTTCCGACCAACCGTTCGCAGAAAACCACGGTTGAAATCGACTGCTTCGAGCTTGTTTCCCGATGTCGGGAGGACCGGATCGATGCCGCCATTCTGGTGCCGAACTGTCCCGTCTGCCACCAGTCCGTCAGTCTCGCGGCACGGGCGCTTGAGAGCGCCGGTATTTCGACTGTCATCTCGGGTTGCGCGAAAGACATCGTGGAGCATGTCGGGGTTCCGCGCCTGCTGTTCAATAATTTCCCGCTGGGCAACAGCGCCGGATTGCCGAACGACCCGTCCTCCCAGATCGGGATCGCGCGGCAAGCCGTCGCCCTGCTGGAAACAGCCATTGAGCCGCGCACAACGGAGCGTTCCCCGTTCCGGTGGAGCGGCGCCGGAAACTGGCAACGCGATTATTCCAACGCCGCCATTCTGACGCCGGAAGAAATCGCAGCACGTCGCAAGGAGTTCGACCGGGGAAAAGCGGACGCAAGGAACATTCGGGAAACAGGCTCCTGAGAGAGTAGAACGGTTGCAGCTTTCGGCTAAGGGCTGCTGCCCCGCAGGAGCCGATGACGTTTCCCTCCGTCAGAGCAGATGCTGGCCGCCGGTGACGAAAACCTCCGTTCCCGTCACATAGCCGAAATCGTCGTCGCACAGCCGGTAGACGACGCTGGCGACCTCCTCGACCGTGCCCATACGGTTGAGCGGGATGCGGGGGATCAGCGCCTCGTACTCTTCGCTAATCATCTCGGTCGCGATTTCGCCGGGCGCCACCGCGTTGACCCGGACATCAAGCTCGGCGAACTCGACCGCCATCTCGCGTGTTAATGCGGAAAGCGCCGCCTTGGAAATCGAATAGGCCGAGCCGGCGAAAGGGTGCGTCGCATGCCCGGCGATCGAGGTGATGTTGACGATTGCGCCCTTGTGCCGGTGGAGCGCCGAGGCGAGACCGCGGCTTAGCGTCAGCGCGGCGAAGAAGTTGAGCTCGAATACCTCGCGCCAGCCGTCCAGCGAGCCGTTCAGACAGCCCAGCCGTTCGCGGTAGGGCGTCTTGGGAGACAGGGCGGCGTTATTGACCAGCGCGTCGAGCCCGCCCTTGCCGATCACCTCATTCGCCTGGTCGATGAAGGTGTCGAGGCTCTCGCGATTGGAGAGATCGGCCGGAAAATGATGCGTCCAGTTCGGATCGCGCCGGCAATCGTCGGGGATATCTTCGCGCGAGCAGGATATGACCTGCCACCCCGCTTCGCTGAAGCGCCTGACGGTGGCGTGACCGATTCCCCGGCTCGCGCCGGTCAGGACGACGGTTTTACGGTCGGTCACTCTTTCGTTCGCGCCCCTGCGCTACTTGTCCCCTGCTATTTGCAGAGGAAGGTGGGGATTTCGGTGTTGGCGATGATGTGACGCGTGCGTCCGCCGAGGATCATCTGGCGCACCCGGCTGCGCGAATAGGCGCCCTTGACCAGCATATCGGCTCCCACTTCTCCGGCGTGCTTCAGATAGGCGCGGCCGATCTCATCCTCGTTCACGTCGAAGCGCACGATTTCGGCCTTGATGCCGCCCCAGGCGAGCCGGGTGACGCCGTCTTCCGGCGGAATGTCGGGCGGCTCGATCGGATCGGAGGCGAGCAGGGTCACCTTCTCCGCTTTCGCGAGCAGGGGCATCGCCGCCGAGATGGCATGGGTCGCTTCAGGGCTGGATTCCCAGGCGACAGCGATATGTTTTCCCATCGACGCGGGCAGGGTAGGCGGTGCGATCAGGATCGGCCGACCGGTGTCGAGCAGCGCCGCTTCCAGCGTGATCGGCGACGGCAGCGCGGAGTCGCGGACCGGGCGACCGCAGGCGATGATATCGAACAGGCGTCCGCGGATGGCGACGATTTCGTCCTCGCGCCCGTTTTCCTCGCGCCAGCAGATGCTGGGTCCCGACACCGACCCGGGCTGGTCCGCGATGGCGATCCCGGAGGACGCGCAGAAACTGTCGAACATGGCCCTGACCGCGACGGCGCGCTCCCCGCCTTCCTTCTCGGTGACCTCCATGATTTCCTCGATCATGGAGCCGTCCATGCCTTCGCCCGTATAGGGAACGAGGCCGCGCGGATCGGCGCGGACATGCAGCACTTCGACATGCGCATCGTGGTCCTTGGCGAGCTGTCCTGCCGCCTCGAGCACGGTCTTGCCGGAGTCTTCGCTGCTCACGCAGGCAAGGATCGTTTTGATTGTCATACCGGTTTCTCCCTTGTGTCCGGGTCCGCTTTTACGCCAGCTCCGCTTGACAACAGGGTCGTCCTATTCAGTCTGGATTTCAAGCGATTATGGGAAGTTTTTGCCGTATCCGGAGATTACGGGAAAAGACGCAAGCGGCGCCATTCACCGTCATTCATGCGGAACACGTCCCGCCTGTGTAGCCTGAACAGCTTTTCTTCCCAGAACTCGATGACTTCCGGCCTGACCCGGTAGCCGTGCCAGTGCGACGGGCGCGGCACCGCGCCGACACCGAACCTCGCGGTATAGGAGGCGACGGCCTTTTCGAGGTCGAACGCGTTCTCCATCTCGCGCGACTGGTCGGATGCCCAGGCTCCGATCTGCGCCCCCCGGGCGCGTGTCGCGAAATAGGCATCTGCCTCCGCATCCGATACCGGTTCGACAGGGCCGCGGATGCGCACCTGCCGCTTTAGCGACTTCCAGTGAAACACGAGCGCCGCGGTCGGGTTCGAGCGGAGCTGGTCGCCCTTCGCGCTTTCGGTGTTGGTGTAGAAAACGAACCCTGCTTCGTCCGCATCCTTGAGCAGGACCATGCGCGCGTCTGGCACGCCGTCTGCATCGACGGTCGCCAGAGTCATCGCCTCGGCCAGACCGGGCTCGCTCTTTTGCGCATCCTCGAACCACTCGCGGAACTGCGCCGTCGGATTCATGTCCGAATTACCATCCATCTATCGTCCGATCCGGGCCAGAACCCTTCGCACAGGAGTCTTGTTACGGGGCACGGAAATCACCATTTCAAAAATAGACGGCATAGCGCCGTGACGTGGCGTATTAGCCGATTGAAAGAATAACCTGAAGAGAGCCGGTAAAGGCCACCCAGACATGAAGAACCTATACGAAACCCTTGGTGTGTCGAAAGACGTTTCAGCGGACGAGCTCCGAAAAGCCTATCGCGCGCTTGCCAAGAAGTATCACCCTGACCTGAGACCGGGCGACAGGGATGCAGAAGACCGGTTCAAGGAAATCGGCGCGGCCTACGACCTGCTGTCGGACCCGGAGAAGCGCAGGCGCTACGACGCCGGAGAAATCGACGAGACCGGCGCGGAAAGGCCGGACCGCACCTTCTACCGCGATTACGCCGAGGGCGGCGACGGGGCGCGGTATTACTGGCATTTCGGCGATG
>JAYOLL010000020.1:39990-71583 GCA_038120295.1 Rhodospirillales bacterium
GGCGATGCCTATATCGAAATCCATGTCGCGCCGCATCGCCTGTTTCGACGGGAGGGCGACGACATCCACCTGGACCTGCCGGTCACGCTGGGGGAGGCGGTGCTGGGCGCCAGGGTGCGTGTGCCTACGGTCGATGGGCCGGTCGATCTGTCGGTGCCTGCGGGATCGAACAGCGGTGCGCGGCTACGGCTGCGCGGAAAGGGCGTTCCGAAGCCCGGCGGCGGTCGCGGCGACCAACTCGTCGCCCTTAAGGTCATGTTGCCGGACAAGCCGGACGACGATCTCAAGGAACTCGTTGCCGACTGGGCGAAGAAGCATCCCTATGACGTTCGCCGGGACATGGAGGCGGCCTGATGTTCACCATGGAAGAAATCTTCGTTCGGACCCGGGTGAACCGGACGGAGCTGTCGGTGTGGATCGAGCGCGCCTGGGTCAGACCGGTTCGCGACGGGCGCGGCTGGCGGTTCAGCGACAGCGATCTGGCGCGGGTGGAAATGCTGTGCGATCTGAAACATGACCTTGGGCTCGATTCGGACGCTTTCGATGTCGTTCTGCCGCTGCTCGATCAGGTCTACGATCTCAGGCGCACCATCCGGGCGCTGACTGAGGCGATAGGCGAGCTTCCGGAGGAATCCCGGCGTCTCGTGATGGACCGGCTTTCGCGGGAATGATCGCCCTCGAACGATTCAACCGCTGCCTTCCGTGACCCGGCGCGATGGTGTAAAATTACGTGCAAATCTGGGAAATCTTCGAAAGGAAAGGGATAATGCCGGAATCCGTGCCTTTGATGGCCGGCAAGAAGGGGCTGATCATGGGCGTCGCCAATGACCGGTCGCTTGCCTGGGGCATTACCCGGGCGCTTAACGAACACGGCGCCGAAGTCGCCTTCACCTATCAGAACGAGACGCTTGAGAAGCGCGTGCGTCCGCTCGCGGAAGGAATCGGCGCCGACGTGCTGCTGGAATGCGACGTCTCCGACGATGCCAGTGTCGAAAACGTTTTTGCTCAGCTTGGCGAACGCTGGGGTTCGGTCGATTTCGTGGTTCACGGCATCGCCTTTTCCGACAAGAACGAGCTGACAGGGCGCTATCTCGATACCTCCGCCGGGAACTTCGCCAGGACTATGGCGATCTCCTGCTATTCCTTTACGTCCGTATGCCGCGCCGCGGCGCCGCTGATGACCAATGGCGGCAGCATCGTAACCCTGACCTATGCGGGGTCCGAGCGCGTGGTGCCGCATTACAACGTGATGGGTGTGGCGAAGGCAGCGCTCGAATGCAGCGTCAAATATCTGGCGGTCGATCTGGGCGCATCCAACGTCCGCGTCAACGCGATCTCCGCCGGGCCGATCCGTACGCTGGCGGCGTCCGGCATCGGCGATTTCCGTTACATCCTGAAATGGAACGAGTTCAATGCGCCGCTGAAGCGCAACACGACCATCGATGACGTCGGCGGCGCCGGGCTCTATCTCCTGTCGGACCTTTCATCCGGCGTGACCGGCGAGATTCACCATGTCGATTGCGGCTACAACATTATCGGCATGAAGGCGGTCGACGCGCCGGATATTTCAGCTGTGACCGGCTCGAAGTAAAAATGTCCGATAACAGTTTCGGGACCCTGTTCCGCGTCACCACGTGGGGCGAGAGCCACGGGCCGGCCATTGGCTGCGTGGTTGACGGGACGCCGCCTGGTATTCCGTTGACGGAGGCCGACCTCCAGCAATGGCTCGACAAGCGCAAGCCTGGCACGTCGCGCTTTGTCACCCAGCGGCGCGAACCGGATGAGGTCAGGATCCTGTCCGGCGTGTTCGAGGGGAAGACGACCGGTACGTCCATTGGATTGCTGATCGAAAACCAGGACGCTCGCAGCCGCGACTATTCCGAGATCGCCGAAAAGTTCCGGCCCGGCCATGCCGATTACACCTACTTTAAGAAATACGGCTTCCGCGACTATCGCGGGGGCGGGCGACCGAGCGCGCGTGAGACCGCGATGCGGGTCGCCGCCGGCGGCATCGCCCGGAAAATTCTGCAGAAAGAGCTGGGCCGCGGGTTTCGCATTCGCGGCGCGATGGTGCAGATGGGCGATATCGCCATCGACCGGAAGAAATGGGTCTGGTCGCAGCGCGAGAAAAACCCCTTCTGGTGTCCCGATGCCGGGACTGCGGAGATCTGGGCAGAACATCTGGACAAGGTGCGCAAGGCAGGATCGTCGGTTGGCGCGGTGATCGAAATCGTCGCCTCCGGCGTCCCTGCCGGTTTGGGCGCGCCGATCTACGGCAAGCTCGATGTCGACCTCGCCGCCGCCATGATGGGGATCAACGCGGTCAAGGGGGTGGAAATCGGCGCGGGCTTCGGTGCAGCAGCGCTCTCGGGCGAGGATAACGCCGACGAGATGCGGATGAAAAACGGCAAGGTCGAGTTCCTGTCGAACAATGCCGGCGGCATACTCGGCGGCATCTCGACCGGACAGGACGTCGTCGTGCGCTTCGCCGTCAAACCCACCAGTTCGATCCTGACGCCAAGGCAGACGATCACGAAATCGGGCCGCAACACGACCGTCGCCACCAAAGGCCGTCACGATCCCTGCGTCGGTATTCGCGGGGTCCCGGTAGGCGAGGCGATGATGGCCTGCGTGCTGGCCGATCATCTGCTGCGCCACAGAGGCCAGAACGGTTAGCGCGGTAACGCCCTCACCGTATTATCAAGAGCCACATCCAGTAGCGTCGGCCCCTTGCTTGCCAGCGCCGCGTCAATGGCCGGGCGCACGGCGTCCGGCTCGGTTACGCGTTCGGATTTCACGCCCATGGATTCCGCCAGCCCCGCGAAATCGATCGGCGGCTTGTCGAAATCCATCCCGACATAGGCCTCGCTGTCGTGGAACACGCGCAACCGCTGCTTGAGGATGCGATAGCTGCGGTTGTTGGCGATCACGAAGGTCACCGGCAGGTCGAGATGGGCGGCGGTCCAAAGCGCCTGGATCGAATACATCGCGCTGCCGTCGCCCGACAGGCACACCACCGGCCGGTCGGGATGGGCTAGCTGTACGCCCAGCGACGCCGGCAGACCCCAGCCGATGCCGCCGCTCGCATTGCCGTGGAAATTGTACCGGTCGCGATAGGGCCAGAGATGCGGCAGGGCGCGCGAGCTGGTGAGGGATTCGTTGACGATGATGGCGTCCTCGGGCAGCGCATCGACCACGTTGAACATCAGCCAGTCCGGTTCGATAGGGCTGGCGGATGCCTTCTCCATCGCGGCTTCGCGGGCCTTGGCGTTGCGCGCTGTCCAGTTGATACCGGAGAGCTCCGCGATCCGGTCATTTGCCAGCTTCGCCAGAGCAGCGCCGCCCTGTCGTTCAAGTTCGGGTATCAGCGCGCGCAGCGTTTCCCGCACGTCGGCGCGGATCGCGATATCGGCGTGGTAGTTCTTGCCCATCTCCCAGTCGTCGAGGCCGATCTGAACGACGGAGGCATGCGGCGGCATCGGTTCGACAGCGCTCGCGGTCGAGGTGCGCAGCACTTCTGCGCCGACAAAGACCAGCAGGTCGTACGGGTCGAGCGCCGCACGGATATCCTTCTGGCCGCGCGACAGCTCGCCGATATAGCAGGGCGATTCCGACAGGAAGTGCGAGCCGTAGGCGATGGTCTGCTGCAGCGCCGGCGCACCGAGCGTTTCGGCGAACCGAGCCGCTTCGGCCAGCGTGTCGCAGACGACGATCTCGTTGCCGGCGATGATCGCGGGGTTCTTTGCGGCGATCAGTCTTGTCGCCAGGGCCGAAACGGCCTCATCCGTCGGCCGGACCCGTGTGTCGATCCGCGTCGCGCTTCCCAGATCGATGCCGTCCTCGTCTTTCAGCACGTCGCCCGGGAGCGACAGGAAGACAGGTCCCATTGGCGGCGTCATGGCGATCTTGGCGGCGCGGCGGACAATACGCGGCATGTCTTCCAGCCGCGTGATTTCCACCGCCCATTTCACCAGCGGCGTCGCGATGGGCACCAGAGGCTCATAGAGAACCGGTTCGGTGAGCATGTGGCCCTGCTCGTGCTGACCCGCTGTGATGATCATCGGCGTGTGAGTGAAGCGCGCGTTGTAGATCGCGCCCATCGCATTGCCGAGACCGGGCGCGACATGAACGTTGCAGGCGGTCAGCTTTCCGCTGGCGCGACCGAACCCGTCCGCCATACCGATCACCACCGATTCTTGAAGGCCAAGCACGTAGGGAATCTCGGTCTGCTTGCCGAGCGCGTCCATCACGGGCAGTTCGGTGGTGCCCGGATTGCCGAACATGTGCGTGACGCCTTCGTCCGCGAGAAGCGAAAGAAAGGCGGTGCCGCCCTGTATCCGATTGACCGCATCCATGAGCCCGGTTCCCCGTCGTTGTCAGTTGCCGGCCATTATGCGCGCTTATCGCCCGAGGAACAGCCTGCCGAGCGTGGGATCGGGGTCGAATTCAGGCAGGCTGTTCGAAAGTCGCCGAAGCGCCATCCAGAGCGATGCCTGCACGCTGGTGACCGCTGGTTTGCCGAGCGCCGTTTCGGTGGATGCGATGGCTTCTGTCGCGCGCGTGTTGGACCCGCTGAAGAACACGCCGTCCGCGTCCGAACTGTCGATGGATTTCGCTGCGGCGAGCCAGTCTTCCGGCGTCGCCATGTTGGATTTCTTTCCCAGATCGAGTCCTGTCGCGTCGATAACGCTGAACCCGGATGCTTCGAGAAAGGCGCGTTCCCGCTCCGTGGCGGCCTCCCCGTTCGGAGCGATGAGAACCGGTCTTTCGATGGCCGCCGCGCGCAGCGCCGCCACGGCGGCGCCAGTGGCGGTAAAGGCCGGCGTATCCGCTGCCTGCTCGATGGCGGCGACGATTTCCTGTTCTCCGTCCGGGCCGCGCTCCATCATGACGGCGGTGCCCTGCAGACAGATCAGATCAACGCCCGCATCGGCCAGCAGCGCGGCGCAGTCGAGGATGTCCGTTTCGATATCCGCGGCGCGCCGCTCTCCGCCGGAGCCGAGCCGGATACGCGTGACGTGAACGCCGATTTCCTCCGGCGCGTAGGCCCGAAAGTAGGTTTCCAGCGTCCAGTTGCCGGAGGACAGGATGACGCCCAAGCGGGCATGAGGTGGAATGGCGATCATGGCGCGGCTCCTCGCGGCAATGGCCGGAATGCTATCACGAGTTGGCGAATTCGGGGATGTCAGTCTGGCAGGTCGTTCGCCAGCTTCGCTTTGTTCAGAAGTGCGAGGCCGTTCTGCTGGATGATGGTTTTCAGAAGGTCGACATAGTCCATGCCGCGTTCCGAGTAGCGCTGGAGATGCGCGGCGAGCGCCAGACCCGTATCCGCACCCCTGGCTCGGGCGATCCGCAGTTCGCGATAGGCGGGATTGCTGTTTATGTTGCGGGCATAATCCCAGGCCGATCCGATTAACCGCCGATAGGATTTCACCGCGTGACGGCTGCCCGGCTTTGCCTCGCGCGGTTTGATGCCTTCTCCCTCGACAAAGGTCCACTGGCCGAACAGCGCGTTGCCTTTGAGCGCAAAGCGGGAAGTGCCCCAGCCGCTTTCGGCGGCGGCCTGCGCCAGGGCGAGAGCGGGCGGGATCGGTACGATGCGTCTCCTCAGTTCGGCGGTCTGTTCCGGTTTCACGCGATAAAGGAGCGCAATTTGTTTGAGCCAGTCCGCTTCGCGTTCGGTCGGCTTTTCGCCTCTCTGCTGCTTGCGAAGCAGGCGGAGCAACGCCGCGCGCTGTTTTTCGATATGCTTGTTGACCTGCAGGACCAGCGGCAGAACGGATCTGATGAACAGGCGCTTTCGTTCGGCGGCGTTTTCGGTCCCCGAAAAATCGGCCGGCAGTTTTCTGAGCTGAAACGGCGGGACTTCTGCCTTGCCGGACCGGACGGCGGCGAGCCTGTATCCAGCCGCATCGAACACTACGGCCATTGATTCGGCGCTTTCGAATGTCACATCGAAAGCCGGCTGAAAAGGAGCGCCGGGGCGCGGCAAGCCTGCCCGTTTCCACGGATCGCTGACATTGCCGTATAAGAAGGCCAGGGCGAAAACGGCGACGGCCGCGGCGATACCGAGCGCCAACGTCCTCTGCAGCTTCGTCATCAGGACGAATCCGCTCCATAATAGAGGTTGGCGGTATGCTTGGCCTCGGCGAAAAACAGCCAGCGTTCCACCATAGTACCTGCCATGCCGACGATGACGGCGACGACTGCGCCCGTGTAGCGTATCCACGGTTCATGTTCGATGGTGATCAGCGCGACGCCCCAGGGTATCAGGAAATAGCAGAAGAACGCCGTCCGCCGCAGAGAGAACGCATGCGTCCGGGCGACCTGGTATCCCATTTCCTTCTGTACGTAGTTTTCCTGCGTATTCGGCGGGTCGAGCTGTCGCACCGGCCCGGCGTCCGGCAGCCCCAGGGCGCTTTCCGGCGGCACCCAGGTCGGGTGGGAATCGATAAATATCCAGTATTTCCGCTTGAAGAACAGCGCCACCACGCCCGCGATCACCATGAAGACCCCGATCCAGGGTGAATGGACGCCGAAGAAGTGCGCCAGCATGTTGAACCAGAGCGACCCCGTCCAGAGCGCGAAGGCGAGATAGACCCGCACGGTGTTCGGGTTGAACCAGGCGCGGATGGTCCGCAGGCTCGCGTATATCATGCCGGTCGCGACCACGGTCATAACCGAAAACACGATAGTCATCATGGCGAACAGGTTGGCTGCGCCGTCCAGCGAGCCCAGAATTATCCACCAGTAGGCCAGCAGCAGCGCCGGCAGGTAGGTGAAAAGCGCCAGAACCCCTTCGCGCGACAGCCAGGACGACCGCCACTGGGACAGCGCACGCCAGGCGCGTTCGGGATGCCCCAGGTGAAAGGTCGAGGACAACAGCCCGCCTGTGATCATGCCAAGAGCCAGGACGAACCCTGCGACCCCGAACCAGCGGTCTGCAGGCACGCCTCCGGTCATCCCGAAAAGCGCCATGCAGGTCAGCAGCCCGTACCCGGCGCCGGAGAATGTCGTGAAGACGATGACGGAATAGGCGGGATGCATGGCGTCAGTTCTCGCTGGCGACCGGACGAGTCGAGAGGGAGTCCCCCATCTCACCCCAACCCTTTCCTTCCCCGAGGGAAGAGAGGGGGGTGACCGCGATACGGCAACAGAGTCCCCCTCCGCCCTTCAGGGGGGAGGGGACAGGGGAGGTCGGTGTTCTCGACGATTCGAAACGAAACATGGCTTACCGCGACAGGATCCGGTCGATCCAGCGGAACAGCCCGTCGGCGGCGCTGTCCTCAGGTGTGGGTATGGGCGTCAGCGCCTGGGGGCCGCCCTCGGCGCCTTTTCGGCGCGGACGGGGCGGCAGGTAGCGATTGACCGGCCTGTACCCGAGTTCCTCCATCGGCGCGACGCCACCGCGTTCGGCGACCAGTCGCGACACGTCGGAATTCGGATCGCCTAGATCGCCGAAATGACGCGCGTTCGCCGGGCAGGTCGAAACGCAGGCCGGTACGCGGTCTTCCTCGTCGAGATTTTCGTTGTAGATACGGTCGATGCAGAGCGTGCATTTTTTCATCACGCCCGCGTCGTAATCGTATTCGCGCGCGCCGTAGGGGCAGGCCCAGGAACACAGCTTGCAGCCGATGCAGATGTCCTCGTTGACCAGCACGATGCCGTCTTCCGCCCGCTTGTAGGAAGCGCCGGTTGGGCACACCTCGACGCAGGCTGCATTGTCGCAATGCAGGCAGGAGCGCGGGAAATTGACGGTGCGGCTGTTCTCCCCTTCGCCGCATTCGTATGAATGGACCCGGTTGAACCAGACGCCCGACGCGTCCGCGCCGAACGGGTTGTCATCGGGGAGGGGCGCCGAATGACCGCCGGTGTTCCATTCCTTGCAGTTGACCGCGCAGGCGTGACAGCCGACGCAGGTGTCGAGATCGATGACAAGTCCCAGCTTCTTGCCGGCGTTTTCCGGCGGCAGCATCGTCATGACGCGTCTCCGCCCGTCCGGCTGCGCCGTGCATACATCAGTCCATAGCGCAGTATGTCGGGTCGTTCAGGAAAGCCGGGCGGCGGGGAAACGGCTTCGAACTGTGGCGCGGTTTCCGGCAACTCGTTTTCAGCGCATTTTTCGATCCGCACCCGCAGATCGTACCACGCAGCCTGGCCGGTTACCGGGTCGGAATTGGAATAGCGGTAACCGTCCTCGCGGGGCGGCAACAGTTCCGAGATAACGTGGTTGAGCAGGAAGCCGGTTTTCGCTTCCGGCGAGTCGGGGTCGAGATTCCAGGCGCCCGCGCGCTTGCCGACGGCGTTCCAGGTCCAGACCGTGTGTACGTTCACCCCGTCCATAAGTTTGAGCGGCGCCTTGATCCGCCCGTGGTGGCTGATCACCCAGACCCAGTCGCCGTCCTCCAGATTCAGGCGCTTGGCCTCGTCGCAATTCATATAAAGCGGGTTCGTTCCGTGAATCTGGCGCAGCCATGCGTTCTGGGAGCCCCAGCTGTGATACATCGCCATCGGCCGCTGGGTGACGGCATGCAGCGGATACAGCGCACCGTCTATCGCCTCGCCCTCGAAGGGCGGGAACCAGAAGGGCAGGGGGTCGAAATGGGTTTCGATGCGCTGCCGCTCCGAATCCGGCGGCTGGACGCGTCCGTGCCCCTGTGCAGCAAGCCGGAAGCGCTGAAGCGGCTCGGAATAGAGTTGCAGGACGATCTGGTCGGCCGATCCTACGAAACCGGCGGACGCCGCATATTCAAGATAGTCCCGGTTGGCGTGTTTGAAATAGCGTTGCCCGGGTTCAAGCTCCTGACGCCAGAAACAGCCGTTCTCGATATAGCGCTCAAGCTGGTCCGGGTTGCGGTCTCCCGCGCCGTGGTTCGCCCCGTCCTTGCCGCGCCATCCGGCCAGCATGCCGATACCCGGCGCGCGTTCGTGGTTGACGATGTAATCCGCATAGCCGCCGGGATAGCGCGGTGCGCCATCGTCCGTTGCCAGACCCGGCAGGCCAATCCGGGCGCCGAGATCGATCAATACGTCCTGAAACGGTCGAACGTCCCGGTCCGGCGTCATCACTGGCTGGCGAATGGCGTCCGCCGGACCGTCTGCCGAACCGATCGGCCGGTCCAGCAATGAGATACAGTCCCATCGCTCCAGATAGGTAGTGTCCGGCAGGATCAAATCGGCATAGGCCGTCATCTCGGAGAAATAGGCATCCGAATAGATGATCTTCGGGATACGGTAATCGCCGGTTTCCGCATCCTTCGCGGTCAGCATGTCGATCAAGCCGCCGGTGTTCATCGACGAATTCCAGCTCATGTTCGCCATGTAGAGGAACAGCAGATCGATGGGGTAGGGATCCCGGTTGTGTGCATTGGTGATGACCATATGCAGCAGCCCGTGAACCGAAAGCGGGCTCTCCCAGGAAAACGCCTTGTCGATGCGGAGCGGCTTTCCCTCCCCGTCGACCAGCAGGTCTTCCGGCCCGGTCGGGAAGCCGAGCGGCGGGCCGACCATGGGTGTGTTCGGCTGGATATCGCCCGTCTTGCCGGCCGGTTTCAGGGGAGGCGGGGCGGTTTTCGGGAAGGGCGGCTTGTAGCGGAATCCGCCGGGGCAATCGATCGACCCCAGCAATACCTGAAGCAGATGCAGCGCCCGGCAGGTCTGGAAGCCGTTCGAATGGGCGGAGATGCCCCGCATCGCATGCATCGCGACGGGACGGCCGATCATTTTCTCGTGCCGCCGTCCTGCCCAGTCAGTCCAGGGCTGGTCGATGACGACTTCCTGTTCGAACGCGGCTTGCGCCAGCTCGGCGGCGATCCGGCGAATGTCGGCGGCGGGAATGCCTGTCTCCACGGCGGCGGCGTCCGGCGAATAGGAGTCGTCAAGATAGCGGCGCGCCATCAGCTCGAACGCGGTGACCGCCTTGCGACCGCCAGGAAGCACGCGTTCGCCGATCAAAGCGGGCGATACACCGGCGAGGCGTGCGTCTGCCGCCTGTCCCGTCGGGTCGTCCCAGCATAGCGGCTCGCCGTCCTCGCCGCGGGCGAACAGCCCGTCTTCAGCGCCGCCCGGGTCCTGGATCACCAGCCATGGCAGGTTGGTGTAGCGCACGAGATAGTCGAGATCGATCCGGTCGGCTTTCAGAAGCTCGTGAACCAGTGCGAGGATGAATTTTCCGTCCGTACCGGGTCTGATGCCGATCCACTCGTCGGCGATGGCCGAATAGCCGGTGCGGACCGGGTTGATTGAAACGAACTTCGCGCCGTTCTTCTTGAGTTCTGCCAGCCCGGCCTTGATCGGGTTGCTGTCATGATCCTCTGCGACGCCGAACATCATGAAATGGCGGGCGAGTTCCCAGTCGGGTTCACCGAATTCCCAGAACGACCCGCCGATCGTATACAGGCCCGCCGCCGCCATACTGACGGAGCAGAAACCGCCATGAGCCGCATAGTTGGGCGTGCCGAACTGGCCCGCCCACCAGCCGGTCAGCGCCTGGCTCTGGTCGCGACCGGTGAAGAAGGCGAGCTTGCGCGGGTCGGTCGCGCGAATATCCCGCAGCCAGCCCGTAGCGATATCAAGCGCTTCTTCCCATTCGATTTCCTCGAACTCGCCCTTGCCCCGTTCGCCCACGCGTTTAAGTGGCTTGTTGAGCCGCGCCGGCGAATAATGATTCATGATTCCGGCGGAACCCTTGGCGCACAGAACGCCCTTGTTCACCGGGTGGTTGCGGTTTCCCTGGATATAGCGGATCGCGCCGTCTTTAAGATGCACGCGGATGCCGCAGCGGCAGGCGCACATATAGCAGGTGGTTTCCTTGACCTCGTCGGCCACGTCGGGCGAAAGCTCGACGTTTTCCGTCGGGTCGAAATAGTTTTCGTACAAACCGGCCACCTTACTGTGCGCGGTTTAGTTACAGAGCGAGTGCCGTCACGTCAATCAGGGTGCTCCACCTCGGCGCCGGCCCTGGATTTGCAATCGGAACAGATTTTGCCGACCATAGAGCATCTTCAAGAAAGGACTCTCAAAATTGTCTCCAAAAGTAGAAACATTTTTTGACAAGGCGACCAGTAACGCCACCCATCTGGTCTATGATTTCGAGGGCGGGCATTGCGCCGTCATTGATCCGGTGCGGGATTTCGATCCTGCAGGCGGCCGAACCGGGACCGATGCGGCGAATGTCGTGATCGAGGCCGTCGAGACGCTGAAGCTGACGGTCGACTGGATACTGGAGACCCATGTTCATGCCGACCATCTGACCGGCGCGCCGGTCGTCAGAGAAAGGGCGGGCGGACAGACCGGCATTGGAGACGGCGTTAAAGAAGTCCAGAAGATTTTCACGCCGATCTTCGGGATGGAGGATGGATTCCCGACCGACGGATCGCAGTTCGACCGGCTGTTTACTGACGGCGACACGTTCGCCATCGGTGAGCTTGAAGGACGCGTTATTCACACGCCGGGTCATACGCCAGCCTGTGTCAGCTATGTGATCGGCGACGCTGTCTTTACCGGCGATACGTTCTTCATGCCCGATTCCGGTACCGCACGGTGCGATTTTCCCGGCGGCAGCGCGGCAACGCTTTATCGCTCTCTTCAGAAGATTCTTTCCCTGCCCTCCGACACGCGTATGTTCATCAATCACGATTACGGGGCCGGAGGGAGCCGCGATTTCGCCTGGGAAACAACGGTCGCAGAACAGGCTGGAAAGAACATCCATGTCGGCGGCGGCGTGTCGGAGGCGGATTTTGTCGAGATGAGGGAGACGCGCGACGCGACGCTGTCGGTCCCGCGCCTGATCCTGCCCTCTATCCAGGTCAATATATGCGCCGGCGATCTGCCAGAGCCCGAAAGCAACGGGACGCGGTATCTGAAAATTCCGCTGGACGTTATCTGAAGCCGGTCGGCGTTATTCTCCTCACTCGGCCGCGCCCGCCACTGTTTCCGCGTACTGCATGGCGCCCTTCTCGCGGCGCAGCAGCGGCGTCATGAACGACAGCAGCGGGGGAATGATCAGCAGCGTCAGGACCGCTGACAGCGCCAGTCCACCAAGCACCACCGACCCGAGTCCGCGATAAAGCTCCGATCCCGCGCCCGGCGTCAGCACCAGAGGCAACATGCCGAACACGCTGGTCATGGTCGACATGAAGATCGGGCGGATACGGTTGCGGGTCGCTTCGGCGATTGCGTCGAGAGCTTCCATCCCCTCGACCCGCACGTGATGCAACGTCTGATGCACCAGCAGGATGGCGTTGTTGACCACGGTGCCGATCAGAATGATGAAACCCAGCAGCGTCAGCATGTCGAGCGCCTGGAACGTGAAAATATTCAGGATCGACAGACCGATGACGCCGCCTGCCGTCGCCAGCGGAACCGAGAACATGATGATCAATGGGAAAAGGAAGCTCTCGAACAGGATGGCCATGACGAGGTAGACGACCAGGATCGCGATGGCGAGGTTGAACTGCATCGCTTCCCATGTCTTGTTGAGCTCGTCCGCTGTTCCCGATAGAGACAGGCGGACACCCGGCGGAAGGCCGGCCTTGGTCAGCGGCGCGATAACCTTCTCCTTGACCCGGTCGATGGCTTCTTCGAGCGGAATATCGTCGGTCGGGCGGATCTGCAACGTGACCGTGCGCTGGCGTTCCAGATGAAGAATCTGCGTCGGTCCTTCGGTCACTTCGATAGTCGCGAGCGATGAGGCAGGCAGTATATGGCCCGTCCGGGTGACGATGGGCAGGTTGCCGATACCCTGGGTCTGTGTGACCTGGTTCTCGGGCCCCTTGACCGTCAGGTCGATCCGTTTGCTGCCCCGGGTCACTTCGGCGACGCGGGCGCCGTCATTGAAGACGTCGATGGTCTGGCCCAGATCGCGCGCTGTCAGCCCGACATCGGCAAGCCTCATCAGGTTAGGAATGACGCGGACTTCGGGCGCGCCGAGCTCGAGGCCGGGGCGCGGACGAATCTGGTTTCCCTCACTACGCGGCATCTCGCGGTTGAGGATGGATACGCCTTCACGGGCGATTTCCAGCAGGTCCTCGAGTTCGGGACCCGTGATGTCGAGGTCGATGACGCTGGAACCGCCGAACCCGCGTCCGAATAGGGACGTCTGTCGGACGAAACCGAACGTGCCGGGTTCGCTGAACACCGCGCGCCGCATCACAGGTACGAGTTCCTTGGCGCGTGTCGGATCGGTCGCCGAGGCGCCGATAAAGGTGGAGTTGGTCCGCGCGACAAACCAGAAGCGCTCAATACGGGCGGGCCCTTTCGGGTCGATCTTCTCCCCCTGTTCCGCCCACATCGGCCGCGTCGCATTTTCGACCTTCTCGGCGATCCTGTTGAGCGAGTCCAGATTGTATCCCGGCGGCGGGCTGGCGATGGCGATGATCAGGTTGCGGTTGCCGTCAGGCAGGTAGCTGAGTTTGGGCAGGAACCACCAGGTGCTGAGCGCCGCTGCGCCGCAAACGAAGAGTACGACCGCGGCGCCGATTGCCCTGTTTCCGATCACTATCCGCGTGAACCCGAGAACAAATCGGACAAAACCTCTCGCCAGCCAGTCGACGACCGGAATTCGCCTCTTGTCCGCGATCAGGTGGGTATTTTCGCCGAGCAGACGTTGGGCCAGCGTCGGGACGACGGTGATCGACACGACGAGAGACAGGAGCACCGCGACCGACAGGGCGATGGCGATATCGCGGAACAGCTGACCGACGACCAGGTTCATCACCAGGATTGGCGCAAAAACCACGACCGTTGTGACGGCCGATGCCATGATCGCGCCCCAAACTTCGCCCGCGCCGCGAACCGCGCCTTCGTATTTGCTGCGCCCAAGTTCGCGGTGTCGATAAATGTTTTCCAGCACCACGATCGCTGCGTCGACCACCATGCCGACCGCAAAGGCGATGCCGGCCAGCGAAATGACGTTGATAGACCGTCCCAGGGCCGCGAGGGCAACGAACGACCCGATCACCGAAACCGGAATCGCCAGCGACACGACAGCCGTTGCGCCGAACGAGCGCAGGAACAGAAGCAGGATTACCGCCGCCAGCGATCCGCCGATCCAGATATTCTGGGTCACAAGATCCACGGCGGCATTGATATAGAGCGTGTCGTCGTGAACCTGTTCGAGGACCAGGCCCGCCTGCGGCAGAACGTCGGCATTCAGTTGCGCGACGACCTTGCGGACATCCCGCATGATCTCGATGACGTTGGCACCCGTGTCCCGCACGGCGTTGACGACAATGGCGTCCCGGCCCTTGTCGCGCAGCCTCGCGTCGCGTTTCTTCGCGCCAAATTCCACATGTGCGACGTCGCCCACCGTCACACGTGACACGCGTCCGGTCGTTGGGTCCCGGACGGTTCGCAATACGACGTCCCGGACGCGCGCGACCGTGGTCAGCTCGCTTTCCGTGCGGACGGTATATTGCCGTTTTCCTTCTTCGACCTCGCCGGCGGAGACATTGACGTTGGTGCCGCGCAGCGCGTTGGTGAGGTCCGGCACGGCCATCTTGTAATGGGCGAGACGTCTGGGATCGATTACGACGCGAATTTCGGACTCGCTACCCCCGTAAACATTGACTAACGCGACCCCGTTGATCCGCTCAAGCCGGTCCCGGATCACGTCGTCGACGAAATCTCCGTATTCCTCAATCGGTTTCAGGTTTCCGGGCGCGGCGCGGACCGAAAACCAGGCGATGGGATTGTCGTCGGTGTCGCGGGTCCGGATTTCCGGCTCTTCCGCTTCGTCCGGCAGGTTCGAGACCTGGGTCAGCCGGTTGTTGATCAGCACAACGGCCTTGTCGCGGTCGACGTCGACGTTGAACTCCATGATGATCTGGCCGCGGTTTCGGCTGGCGCGCGCCTCCATCCGCTCCAGGCCTTCAAGTCCCTTGAAGACCTCTTCCAGCGGAATAACGATTTCGCGCTCGATCTCGGCCGGCGAGGCGCCGCGCCATGTGGTCTGGACGATGATCAGCGGTTTGCGGACGTCCGGCGTCAGCTGGATCGGTATCGTGGTGAGCGCGAGCCAGCCTAGCAGGACAGACATCAGGACGATGGAGAGCACCGCGACCGGGCGGCGCACCGCGAGTTCAATGAGTTTCATTGATCGCCTCCACCGGCGCGGCTGTTCGGCCGGTTCCCGTCGCCGTCGCCGCCTCTTCGCCTGCGGCCTTCGCCGCCTTCATCGTCGCCGCCGCGGCGACGTCTTCCCTCGCCGCCGCCTCCGCCCCGGCGGCCCCCGCGCCGGGCTTCGCCTGCGAGTGACGCCTGCTGGTTGGGCCGGAGACGTTCATTGCCCCTGATGACCACCCTGTCGCCGACAGTAAGGCCTTTCAGAACCTCGAACCGGCTGCTGAACGCTTCGCCGAGTTCGACTTCGCGCATACGGACCCGCTTTTCCTCCGGATCGAACACGAAAACCACCCGCTTGCCGCGGCGCTGGGTGATGGCGTCCTTATGGACCGACACGACTTCGCGCGGCTTGCTCGACGGAATGTGCAGGATGACGCTCTGGTTGGCTGCGATGTCCTCGCGCCCTTCGATCTTCGGTGTGAACCGGACCAGCCGCGTGCGCGCAAGGGCGTTTTCCTCCGGCACCACGGCGCGAACGGCCGCCTTGAACGGCTTGCCGTGTTCCGGGATGACCTCTATTTCCGCGCCGGGCAACATCCCGCCGAGCCGGTGCGAGGGCACCTCGCCTTCCACCTCAAGGGAGGAATCGTTGATCATGCTGACGACAGGCGCGCCCAGATTGACGAAATTGCCGGCTTCGACGTGGCGCTGCGTGACGACGCCGTCGAACTGGGCGAGAATCTTCGAGTTGTACAGATTGATATCGGCGAGGCGCAGTTCGGCTTTTGCCTGATCGACCTTGGCGCGGGCTTCCGCGATGGAGCTGCGGAACCGTTCGACCTCGCGCAGCTTGTCCTGGTAGCGCGCCACGGAAAACGCCGCAGATCTGCGCAGTTTTTCGAGGCGTTCGAGCTCCTGCGATGTGAGGCTCAGCTGAGCGCCCACGGTTCGGATGCTGGCGTTGTATTCCTTGAGTTCCGCCTCCTTGAGCGCTTTCTCCGCCTCCAGCGTGGCGGTGACGAGGGTCGCCAGGACGTCCCCCTTTTTGACCCGGTCGCCGATCCGCACATTGACGGATTCGACGGCGCCCCGTGTGCGTGCTGCGACGACACCGGTCTGGTCGGCGACCACCCGACCATAAATCGGGATCGTTTCCACGCCGACGGCCTTGATCACGGCGTCGACCTCGACTGTCGCTGCTCCACCGCGTCCGCCTCGCCGGCCTCGACCGCGGCGTTGTTCTCCCGACCCCTGACCTGCGTTTTCACCGCCGCGCCGGGCACCGCCCTCCTGGCCAGCCGGTTTCTTGCCCGTCCGTGTCTCGGGTTTTTCCTGCTGGGCGAATGCCGGCGTCAGGCCGACAGGCGCGATCGAAAGTGCAAGACCGATTGCGGGGCCAGCGAAAATCGCGAGCACTGCATAATGCTGGCACCGGAAAGGCCGGCGACCATTGGGCGATCTGTTCATGTTTTTTGTGATTCCCTGTCCCGAACCCGTAAATTATAGAAGCGCGCAAACCCGATGTAACTAATTTTCGTTGGGTTGATTACAAGAGGCTTGCCCGAATTTCCCCTGACCTTGTGAAGCGTTTGCATGAACACGGATGACTGCCGTCGTTTCCGTCGCGCCGCTGGCCCGTGCCGGAGGATCCCGGTAAACTCTGCCCGACGGGTCGAATTTTTCCGTCCCGGAAGCAGGGTATTGCATGACGACGCTCCTCTATACGCATGAAACGGCTATCTCCCATGATCCCGGTCCGGGGCACCCCGAGCGTCCGGACAGGATGCGGGCAGTGCTTAAGGCGCTCGAGGCGCCTGCGTTCGAAAGTCTGGACCGGCGTGAATCGCCGAAGGCCGAGATTGACCAGATTGCGCGGGTCCACCGGCGCGATTACGTAACGCAGCTTCTCGATGCGGTTCCCGATGAGGGGCTCGTGCGGCTCGATCCGGACACGGCCATGTCGCCGGATACCGGAGATGCGGCGCTGCGCGCGTCGGGCGCGGTTATTGCGGCAGTCGATGCCGTCGCCGGTGGGAAAGCGAAGACAGCCTTCTGCGCGGTCCGCCCGCCCGGTCATCACGCGGAACCCGGACGCGGCATGGGGTTCTGCCTGTTCAACAATGTTGCCATCGGGGCGCAACATGCGCGCCATGCGCACGGCATCGAACGCGTCGCCATCGTCGATTTTGATGTCCATCATGGCAACGGCACCCAGGCTGCTTTCTGGAACGACCCCTCGGTCCTTTTTGCGTCCAGCCACGAATATCCGCTCTATCCCGGGACAGGCGCGGAGAGCGAAACCGGCGCCAGCAATATCTTCAACGTGCCGCTTCCCGGCATGTCCGGATCGTCCGAGTTTCGCAAGGGCATGGAGCGGTCGGTTCTGCCCGCGCTTGAGAGCTTCAAACCCGGCCTGATCATCATCTCTGCGGGTTTCGATGCGCATGCGCGGGACCCGCTGGCCAGCCTCCGCTTTACCGAAGAGGATTATGCGTGGGTAACCGACCGGCTGGTCGATATTGCCGGCGAACATGCCGATGGGCGGATCGTATCGTCGCTTGAAGGCGGGTATGACCTCGAGGCGCTCGAACTGAGCGTTACCGCGCACGTGTCCTCGCTTATGCGTGCCGGTTGACTTCGGGCTTTTGCCACCCAACTGATCAGATCGAACCGATTCGCGAATCCTGCGGACTTCGCCTTGTGCTGGCCCGCGCCTAACCTTAAACTTTGCCCACTTGATTTCGGGATTTGAAACAATGGCAAAAGGCGAGAAATCCGCCGATATTTCAGCTCTTTCCTTCGAGGCGGCCCTGTCCGAACTGGAAGAGATCGTTCGCCAGCTGGAGCAGGGCAAGAGCAGCCTCGACGAGGCGATCGGTGCGTATGAACGCGGCGCCAGGCTGAAGGATCACTGCGAAAAGAAGCTCACGGAAGCGCGCGCGAGGGTGGAGAAGATAAAACTGGATGCCGATGGCGGTGTATCGGCGGAGCCAGCCAATCTTGAGTGATGTCGCGACCATGATACCGCTGGCCGATGCCATGGCCGACGGCGCGGCTGCCGTCGAACGGGTGATCGATTCGGTCCTGGCCGTGCCCGAAGGACCGGAGAAGCGCGTTTTCGAGGCGATGCGCTACTCGTCTCTGGGCGCCGGCAAGAGATTGCGGCCGTTTCTCGCCCTGGCGAGCGCGCGCGTTTGCGGCGCGCCCGACGACCAGGCGCTCAGGGTCGGCGCAGCCGTCGAACTGATCCACTGCTATTCGCTGATCCATGACGATCTGCCGGCGATGGACGACGACGATCTGCGGCGCGGCAAGCCGTCCTGTCACAAAGCATTCGACGACGCCACGGCAATACTTGCCGGCGATGCGCTGCAGGCCATGGCGTTCGAGGTTCTCGCCGATCCGAAAACCCATCCCAACGGCGACGTCCGGTCGGAGCTTGTCGCGGCGCTCGCGATCGCTTCGGGCGGTCATGGAATGGTCGGGGGACAGATGATCGATCTGGCGGCGGAAAATACAGATGCCGACGTAGCCATGATAACCCGCATACAGCGGCTGAAAACCGGCGCATTGATCCGCTTCTCAGCGGAATCGGGTGCGATCGTCGCGCAGGCGTCCGCCGTCGCGCGGCAGGCGCTGGTGCGCTACGCCCATGATCTCGGTCTCGCGTTTCAGATCGTCGACGATCTTCTGGATGCGACCAGTACGGCGGAAGACCTGGGTAAGGCGACCCAGAAGGACGAAGCCGCCGGAAAGGCGACTTTTGTCTCGCTGTTGGGGATCGACAAGGCGCGTGAACGGGCGCAACTGCTTGTTGGGCAGGCGATCGCCCATCTTGACATTTTCGACGCAAAAGCAGCACATCTGCGGTCCATTGCAGAGTTCGTCGTCGAACGGCGGACCTGATGCGTGCGAGTTAGGAGAGTCTTTTGCGAAATCGTCCCGATACGCCGTTGCTCGATACCGTCGATCTGCCGGAAGATCTGCGCAAGCTCGACGAAAAACAGCTGCGGCAGCTGGCCGACGAGCTGCGGACCGAAACCATCGATGCCGTGTCGTCTACCGGCGGGCATCTCGGTGCCGGGCTGGGCGTTGTCGAGCTGACGGTTGCGCTGCATTACGTCTTCAATACCCCGGATGACAAAATCGTCTGGGACGTTGGCCACCAGGCCTACCCGCATAAAATTCTAACCGGTCGGCGCGACCGTATCCGTACGTTGCGTCAGGGTGGCGGGCTTTCCGGTTTCACCAAGCGCACTGAAAGCGAATACGACCCGTTCGGCGCGGCCCATGCCGCGACTTCGATATCGGCGGCGCTCGGGTTTTCCGTGGCGGGCGAAATGTCCGGAAAGGACAATCGCGCCATTGCCGTGATTGGCGACGGATCGATGACGGCCGGCATGGCCTATGAGGCGATGAACAATGCCGGTTCGATGGATTCGCGCCTTATTGTCATCCTTAACGATAACGATATGTCGATTGCGCCGCCCGTCGGCGCGATGAGCGCCTATCTGTCGCGTCTGATTTCGTCCCGGTCCTACAGGTCGCTGCGCCATCTGATGCGCGACCTGGCGAAGAAGTTCCCCAAGCCGATCGAAAAGGCGGCGACTCGCGGCGAAGAATACGCGCGGGGTCTGGTCACGGGCGGCACGTTGTTCGAGGAGCTCGGCTTCTTCTATGTCGGACCGATCGACGGTCATAATCTCGATCACCTGCTGCCCGTCCTTCGCAACGTTCGCGACTCGGACGAGCCCGGCCCTGTCCTGATCCATATCGTCACCAAGAAAGGCGGGGGGTATCCGCCGGCAGAGAAAGCCGCGGACAAGTATCACGGCGTCGGCAAGTTCGACGTGGTGACCGGCGCGCTCGCCAAGGCGCCGCCCGGACCGCCCAGCTATACCAAGGTGTTCGCCAATGCGCTGATCGAGGAAGCGAAGGCCGACGATAGGATCGTCGGCATCAATGCCGCGATGCCGTCCGGCACCGGCATGGATATGTTCGCTGACGCCTTTCCCGACCGCTGTTACGATGTCGGGATCGCCGAACAGCATGCCGTGACTTTTGCCGCCGGCCTCGCCGCCGACGGGTTCAAGCCGTTCGCGGCGATCTATTCGACCTTCCTGCAGCGCGCCTACGACTCCGTCGTGCATGATGTGGCTATCCAGAAACTGCCGGTGCGTTTCGCCATGGACCGGGCGGGCATGGTCGGCGCTGACGGTGTGACCCATCAGGGAACCTACGACATCGCCTATCTCGGCTGTTTGCCCGACTTCGTTCTGATGGCGGCGGCGGACGAAGCCGAGCTTGTTCACATGGTCGCAACCCAGGTTGCCATCGACGACCGGCCTTCCGGCCTGCGCTATCCGCGCGGCAACGGGTTCGGAGTCGATCTGCCGAAGAAGGGCGATGTTCTGGAAATAGGCAAGGGGCGGATCGTAAAGGAAGGCACAAAGATTGCGCTGCTGTCCTATGGCGCGCGGCTTAACGAGTGCCTCGATGCAGCCGGTGTGCTTGCCGCCCGCGGCCTGTCCACGACGGTCGCGGATGCGCGCTTCGCCAAGCCGATCGATCACGACCTCGTCCGCAGGCTTGCCGCCGAGCATGAGGTGCTGATCACCGTTGAAGAAGGCTCCATCGGCGGGTTCGCTACCCAGGTGATGCATTACCTCGCGCTCGAAGGGCTTCTCGATAACGGGCTCAAATTCCGGCCGATGTGCTTCCCCGATTTCTTTATCGATCACGAAGCGCCGGCCAAGCAATACGAGCAGGCCAGGATGACGTCGCCCGACATGGTAGCCATGGCGCTCGATGCACTCGGCATCGAAGCGGCGGAGAAGATCGTCCGCGCCTGATCGGTCGGCCGTAGCAGGGCCGTCATGCCACAGGTGAAACCCGGGAAACTGCGACTGGACCAGCTACTGGTCGAGCGCGGTCTCGTGGAATCGCGCAGCCGCGCGCAGGCCCTGATCATGTCCGGCGTGGTCTACTCGGATGACACCCGGCTCGACAAGCCGGGACAGCAGGTCGCGGCCGATGTCGCGCTGGATATTCGGGGGCGCGATCATCCGTACGTTTCGCGGGGCGGACTCAAGCTGGCGCATGCGATGGAGTGTTTCGGGCTTGGCGCCGAAGGGCGTATCTGTCTCGATGTCGGATCGTCCACCGGCGGGTTTACCGATGTGTTGCTGCGCGCCGGCGCGGAGGCGGTCTATGCCGTCGATGTAGGGCGCGGTCAGCTCGACTGGACCTTGCGGAACGATCCGCGTGTGACCGTGCTGGAAGGGGTCAACGCACGGCATCTGTCGGAGTCGGAGATCGATCGCCCGCCGTCGATGGTTGTCTGCGATGCGAGCTTTATCGGCTTGCGGACGGTCCTGCCTGCCGCGCTGGCGCTGGCGGTGCCGGGCGCCGATCTGGTGGCGCTGATCAAGCCGCAGTTCGAGGTCGGCAAGGGGCGTGTCGGTAAGGGCGGGGTGGTACGCGATCCCGCGCTGCATGATGAGGTCTGCGAGACGATTCGCGACTGGCTGGCTGGCGAAATGGGATGGCGGGTCGTTGGGATCGAGCAAAGCCCGATCACCGGGCCGAAGGGCAATATCGAGTTTCTGATCGTCGCCCGAAAGCCGGATAGTTGAAACCAAACGAATGAAGCCCGATGAATAGAGCCCGGATATGAGTCGTTCCCCCCATCTGACAGTCGACATAATAGCGCTTGGCGAGGGCGGGGACGGACTCGCCGAGACCGAACGCGGACGCATCTATATCGCGGATGCGTTGCCCGGCGACCGGGTGAAGATCCGGGTCCGTCGCGGCAATGGGGGCGTGCCGCGGGGCGAAATACTCGAACGTCTCGCGTCCGGCGACAGCCGGGCCGAACCGCTTTGCCGCCATTTCGGACGATGCGGTGGTTGCGCGGTCCAGCATGTCGGGCAGGAAACCTATATCGGATGGAAACGTAATCTCGTCGCGTCCGCGATGGCGCGGCGTGGCCTGGATGTCGCGGTACTCGGCGAACCGGTTCCCGGTGCGCCCGGCCGTCGACGGCGCGCCCGGCTGTTTGTGCAGATGACCGGCAGGGGGCCGGTGATCGGGTTTCGCGAAGCGCGCAGCCATCGGATCGTGCCTGTGACGGAATGTCCCGTGTTGCACGCGGATATTGTCGGGATCCTGGCTGAACTTCCTGACCTGTTTCGCCATTTGCTTCCGGCCGGAGCCAAGGCAGAGCTGGCCGTTACCCTGACGGATGGCGGGCTGGATATGACCGTCCTGGCGGCTGACGAGCCCGACCTGACGCAGCGGGAGAGTCTGGCCTCCTTCGCCGAGATACATGATGTCGCGCGCATAAGCTGGGGTCTGTTCGGCGATGCCGCTTCGGCTGAACCCGTCGTGCGCAGGCGCGCCGCGACGGTGACGTTTTGCAGCGTTCCGGTGGAACCCCCACCCGACGCCTTTCTCCAGCCGACAGCCGAGGGCGAAGCAGCCCTGCGCGCGAGAATCGAAGAGGCCCTCGCCGGGGCTTCGCGCGTCGTCGACCTGTATTCCGGTTGCGGCGCTTTCGCGCTGCCCCTGGCGTCGGGCGGGAAACATGTTCTCGCGATCGATTCCGCCGCCGATCATGTCGACGCGCTCGATGCGGCGGCGCGGTCCGGGGGATTCGGAGAGATGGTGCAGATCGAAGCGCGCGATCTTCATCACCGGCCGCTGGAGGCGGACGAACTCAAAGGGCTGGATGCGGTCGTGCTGGACCCGCCGAGGGCCGGCGCTTCGCGGCAGGCGGCAATTATCGCAGGGGCCGATATCCCCGTGGTCGCTTATGCTTCCTGCGATCCGCGCAGCTTTGCCCGCGACGCACGCCTTCTATGCGACGGCGGCTACAGGCTGGTATCGGTGACGCCCGTCGACCAGTTCCTGTTCACGCCCCACGTGGAACTGGTCGGGATTTTCAGAAAAGTTTAAGTCGGCACCGGTCCTCTCCCCCACCCGGCCACCCACTAGGATACTGGCGTTGGGTGGCCGGGTGGGGGAGAGGGCTGGTGCGATTTCGCGACAGCGAAACTATCCGGCCAGCGCTTTCCTTGCCGCCGGGAGCGCCGCGCCGACATTGATATCTGCTCCCTGTTCAGCCAGCACGTCTTCCATGGCAGCGAGGAACAAAGTGACATGCTCGGCGGAAGAGCTGGTTCCCATGAGACCCACGCGCCAGACCTTGCCGGCGAGCGCGCCGAGGCCTGCGCCGATTTCAAGATTGTAGCGCTGCAGCAGCGTGCCTCGGACAGCCGCGTCGTCGGCTCCGTCGGGGATTGCCAGCGCGTTTAACTGCGGCAGCCGGTGCTCCTTTTCGACGACGAAGGAGCAGCCCATCGCTTCCCACCCGTCGCGCAAGGCGGCGTGGTTTCTCGCATGGCGTTTCCAGGCGGCTTCCAGCCCTTCTTCCTCCAGCATGACCAGCGATTCGTGCATCGCGTATAGCGGGTTGATCGGCGCCGTGTGGTGATAGACCCGGGCGCCCTCGCCGCTCCAGTAGCCCATCACCAGGTTGAGATCCATGAACCAGCTCTGGACCGTCCGGTTACGGCCGCGGATCACGTCGGCGGCGCGGTCGGAGAATGTCACCGGGGAGATGCCCGGCATGCAGGACAGGCATTTCTGCGACCCGGAATAGACCGCGTCCGCGCCCCATTCGTCGGTCAGCACCGGCGTGCCGCCCAGCGAGGTCACGGTATCGACGATGGAAAGCGCGCCATGGTCGTCGGCCAGCTTGCAGATCGCTGCCGCATCCGACTGAACCCCGGTCGAGGTCTCGGCATGGACAAAGGCCACCGCCTTGGCGCCCGGGTTGGCCTTCAGCGCATCCTCGATTTTCGTCAGGTCGACCGGTTTTCCCCAGTCGTCCATCACCATTACCGCTGTGCCGCCGCAACGCTCGACATTCTCCTTCATGCGTCCGCCGAACGCACCGTTCTGGCACACGATGACCGTATCGCCCGGCTCTACCAGATTGACGAAACAGGTCTCCATGCCGACAGAGCCCGGACCGGAGACCGGAATGGTCAACTCGTTCTTCGTAGAGAAGGCGTAGCGCAACATCTCCTTCAACTCCTCCATCATGGCGGAGAAGGCGGGATCGAGATGCCCGATGGTCGGCCGCGCGAGCGCGGCGAGGACGCGGGGGTGAACGTCGGACGGGCCCGGGCCCATCAGCCGGCGCACCGGCGGATTGAAGGAGGATGTCATGGCGCTTCCTGTCGAACGGTTGGCATTAGAACGGCGGCGCGCATCCTAGCCGGGATCGAGCAGGCGGCAACCCCGATGGACGACAACGTAGTCCTATCGATCACCTTTGGCGCTATTGTGCCACCTGCACAGGAATTGCAGATTTTCGATCTCATCGCTACCACCACGAGAGATAGGGATAATATGGTCGATTGTAAGGTTCGTTCGCTCATCACATTCTGGCCAGGCGCAAACGTATCTTTTTCCTACATCCAACATCGCAAGTTTTAACTGTGCGCGCTGTCTACCAAATTCCGTCCGGCGAATTCGAGTCAATTCGGTCTTAGTATTTTTATCTGCTACTTGTTGCTCTTCTTCTTTAACAGCGACTTCATACAATTTCCTGAATTCTTCGTATGGTATGGCTGGCCATCCGCCTCCGCGACCCTCGATCAGTTTTGCTAAGTATCCAATACCGTGAACCGCATCCATGTATATGCGCTCGTCTCTTAGTTTTTGCGCTTCTCGAATTTTTTCCGCCAACTCGTTTAGGGAAACGGCGAGTGCGTTTTTTTCAACGACTATGTCGAAGTTATAAAGGCAAATTATGTCGTCAAAGCTGATAGTTAAGCTCACCAGTATTGGCCTTGATCAGTCAATTTAAAACGCCAGAGACAGGCTGAGAGCGCCGAACTGGTCGGTGTCGTCCTGGGTTTCGAATTCCCTGGACCGCCAGGTGTGGGTATAGGAGACGCGTGCCGGTCCGATGATGAAGGCGACGCCAGCCTGGATATCGCCGACGAACGGTTTCTTGTCGACGCTGGCGCTGTCGCGGAACGTATTGCCGTCGAGGAAGATGTTGCGCAGCACGCCGCGCGCTTCGATTCCGGCGAAAACGTACCAGCTGAAGCCGCCGCCCAAGACGAAGAAATCCGATCCGGGCAAAGACGGGCGGATGCGCGGCGGTCCGTAATCGTAGTTCCGGGCGAGGTCGTTGCCGAGCCGGATTGTGAACCCCGTCGCCGCCTGGGTCAGGACGTTGCCGACGCTTGCGCCCGCATGCGGCGTCAGGTCGCCATCGAGCCCGATCAGCCCGAACCGCTTCCACTGACGCCATTTGCGCTCGTAGGTCAGAACGAAGCCGGGCTCGTTGCGGAGCTGGCTGTCCCACCCTTCGGGCCGTGCGAACCCGAACCATTCATGCCAGGCCTTCTGCACGTCCTCGGCCAGCGAATATGGCCCGACAATACCGATATCGAGCTGGAGATTGTCGAGCTGGTCGCCGTCTACCGAAACCAGGCCGACACCGATATAGGTCCAGCCCGCATAGGGCCGGTCGTTGGGGTCGGGGTTGCGCGCCGTAATGTCGTCAGGCGTATAGATGTTCTGGCCGAGCGAGAAGACTACGCGCTTGCTGGCGGTTTCGTCGAAAAGGGGAACGTACGACGCAGCATCGGTCACCCATTCCGGGACCCTGTTTTCCGGCGCCATCCAGGCCAGGCGCGTGCCGTGGGTGAAATGCCCGTCGGAATTGCCGAAAAGGTCGTTCTCGAACTGCATCGTCAGGATGCCGTCGTCGGACGAGGTCTGCGCATCTGCTCCGGTTGGCCACAGGATGCATACCGTGAGCGCGGCGGCAACCGCCGACCGCCAGCCGGAACGCTGAAAATTTCGGGACTGTATGCTCAATTCAGACTGCCCAGATCCGTTCTGAAGTACCGTTTGGCGCCGCCGTTCGCCGCGCGCGGCATTCTGGAGGGCGGCCCTGTCAGGGTCAATCGCGTACTCTCGTTCAAAAAACATAAATCTGAAATGTGGCCTGAATTCGTCGCAAACCCGCTGCAGTGAGGGTTGCGCCTTCGATCCCGCGTGCGCAGAATGCCTGCCTTTTGCGGATTTAACCCTTTTCAGGACAGTTTGCATGGGCGACCAGTCGTTTCGCGGGCACATCTCGAATCTCGAGCAGCAGGGCGAGCTGGTTCGCGTCGATGCCGAGGTCGATGTTTGCGAAAACGTCTCCGCCATCGGCTGGAAGACCTACGACCGGTTCGGAAAGTCCACACTCTTCACCAACCTTAAGGGGTTCCCCGGCTGGAAACTGGCGAGCCAGGTGGTCACCGATAGACGGAAATGGTCGATCGGGCTCGGCGTGCCCGAGGATACGGTGATCGAAACGGTGATGGATCGTCTCAAGCAGCCGCTCGACCCGATTCACGTCGACGCGGCGGATGCGCCGGTGAAGCAGAACGTGCTGACCGGCGCGGACGCGGATCTGACGAAGATACCCGCCATGTGGACGTCGGAGGAAGACCCCGGCCCCTATATCGCATCCGGCATGGTGGTGATCCGCGACCCCGAAACGGGCTCGAACAATCTCTCCTATCATCGGCAGCAGGTGATGGGACCGGACCGGACCGGTTTCCTGATCTGCCCGCGCCATGCCTTGCGTTCCTACCAGAAATATCAGGAGCAAAAGAAGGCCATGCCGGTCGCGGTGGTGGTCGGCGCGCATCCCGCCATCGTGTTCGCCGCCGGCTTCACCACGCAGTACGGCGTCGACGAGATGTTGCTCGCGGGCGGGCTGATGGAAGACCCGGTGCGGCTGGTCAAATGCGAAACCTCCGACCTGATGGTGCCGGCGGATGCCGAGCTGGTGATCGAGGGCGAAATCCTGCCTGAAGGCATGACGGAAGAAGGCCCTTTCGGCGAAGTGACCGGCGGCTACGCCGAAGAGGGGTCAACAGAGATTTTCAAACTGACCGCGATTACGCACCGAGACGATCCGATTTTCTACGGCATGCATTCGGGTGCGCCGATGGCGGATCCGCAGTCGATTACCGGTACCTGTATCGAGGCGGCGCTGACCGAGCATCTTGCCAAGGTCGAGGGCGGTATGGATATCCGCGATATCAGGTGTCTCGGCGTTTCCGGCCTGATGGCGGTGGTAATCAAGCTGCGCCCGCGTATCGCCGGACAGGCCAAGACCGCGCTGATGGCGGCGCTGTCGAGCCCCTACATGCATCCCAAGCTCGCCATCGCGGTGGACGAGGATATCGATGCCAGCGATCTGCGACAGGTGTTCTGGTCGCTGACCACGCGCGTTCATGCCGAGACAGATGTGACGCCGGTCGACAGGACGCGGATCTGGTCGCTCGATAACGTGTCCGACATCGTTCCCGGTATGAGCCCGATGTACCGCATCGGCACCAAGCTCGCGATCGATGCGACCATGCCGCCCGCATCCCATCCCGAAGACCGCGCGCGGTTCGCCCGGGCCATGCCGAAGAATTTCGACAGTGTCGACATCGATGAGTTCCTGTCATGAGCGCCAAGGCCACAAGCGATAAGGCCAAAATCGATAAGGCCAGAATCGATAAGGCTGGAATTGAATCGGCGGGGAAGGCGACGGGAGTCGTCAGCGAGATATGGCTGGAGCCGGACGAAAGTCCCGGCTATCTGGTACGCGATACCAACCTGGCGGTAGGCAAGGCGCTGCGAAGACGGCTGTCCGATTACGGAATGACGCAGGGTCAGTACTATTTCATGCGCGCGCTCTGGATCGAGGAGGGGCTTTCCCAGCGCGAGCTGTCGCGCCGGGTCGGCACCACGGAGCCGACGACGGCCAGCGTGCTCAGGCTGCTCGAAAAGAACGGGCTGGTGCGGCGGGTCCGCAACCGTCGTGACCGCCGCACCATGAACATCTATCCGACGGCGCGCGGAAGAACGCTCAAGAACGAGCTCCTGGCGATGGCCATCAGCATCAATGATATCGCGACGGCCGGCCTTTCCGATGACGAACTTCAGACGCTCAAGAGGTTGCTCCGGGCTGTAAAGGCCAATCTGGATCGCGACGAAGACACCGCCGCGAATACATGAGCCCCCGCTTGTCGCGGTAACCGCCCCTGTGGCACTCTTTGCATCACAAGAAAGAAATTTTCGATCGCGGCTAACAGATCGCGGATAACAGGAGGAATCACCATGAAACTTATTGCGCTTGGCGTTGCGGCCCTGATTGCTGCGGGAACCTGGATCCAGCCGACGGCTCCGGCTTACGCGCAGGGTAAGACCTACAATCTGAAAGTCGCGATCTTCACGCCGCCGCAGTCCGCGACGGCGCGCTGGTTTGCCAAGGCGAAAAAGGATCTGGCCGCGAAGACCGGCGGCAAGCTGGTGCTGGAGCTTTTCCACGGCTCTTCAATGGGTCCGATGCCGCGCCATTACGATCTGGCGCGTACCGGCGTCGCCGACATGGCGTTCTTTCAGCATGGCGTGACCCGCGGTCGTTTTCCGCTCGTCGAGCTGATGCACAGCCCCTATGTCGTGCCCAACGGCGCGGCGGGCTCGCAGATGGCGACCAGGATCGCGGCTGATCTGAAAGACAAGTATTTCGCCAAGGAACACAAGGGCACGAAGCTGATCTGGATCGTCTTCAACCGGCCGTCCGGCGTTTACGACTCGAAGAAGCCGATCAAGTCTATCGCCGACCTCGCGGGACGCCGCTATCGCGCGCCGACCCCCACCGATGTCGAGATGCTGAAAGAACTCGGTGCGAAGCCCATCGGCATGCCGGCCACGCATATGGCGGAATCGCTTCAGAAGGGCACCATTGACGGCGTCGTAACTGATCCGATGGGTATCTTCTCGTTCAAGCTGGGTTCGCTCGTGAACCACTATTCGGACATGTTCAATTCGGTGATCAGCTTCGGGCTGGTGATAAACAACAAATCCTATGCCGGCCTGCCGAAGGAATACCGGACGCTGATCGACGGGCTCGGCAGTAAGGAAAGCGCGATGGCGATGTCGAGGATGTCATGGTCGGATTTCCCCAAATTCGTCGAATACAACAAGACGATGGAGCTGAAGAAGGTTTCCGTTTCGGATGCCGCCAACAAGGAAATGCGGGCCGTCGCCGCCAAGGTGATGAAGCGTCGCATCGCCGCGATGGAGAAGAAGGGGCTTCCTGCGCAGAAGGTCTATGACGAGATCCAGGCGCTGGCGGCCAAGTACAGAAAAAGCATGTGATCCGCTTTTCCTGACGGCCTGACAGAGAACCGGAACGATGATCGGCGTGTTTGCGGCGGTGGCGCGGTTTCTGACCCGCGTCGCCGCCATAATCCTGCTTGCGATGATGATGATCAACGTGGTCGATGTCGGGCTGCGGGCGAGCATCAACGAGCCGATTTTCGGGACCTACGAAATCGTCGAGTTCATGCTGGCGACGGTGGCCTTCCTCGCCATTCCCGAAGTGTTCCTCCGCGACCAGCACATCACGGTCGAGTTGATCGATCATGTCGTGCCGCAATGGCTCACGGACACTCTGCGCGCCTTCGGGACGCTGTGCGGGCTCGCCTTCGTCTTTTTGCTGTTCTGGCACATGATCCAGCCGGCGCTCGATTACATCGAGTTCAATGAAATCACCATGGACCTGCAGATGCCGCTGATCTGGAAGGCGGTGGCGATCATGACCGGATTCGGGGCGGCGGTGCTGACTGCGCTGGTTCTGTTTTTCAGGGACATGTCGCGCGTCCTGGGGAGGGCGGAATGAGCGTACAGCTCATCGGCGCCATCGGAATCGGCGCGCTCGTTCTTCTGACCCTGCTGCGGGTGCCGCTGGGCGCGGCGATGGGGCTTGTCGGGCTGATCGGCTACGCTGCCATCGACGGGTGGGACAAGGCGTTTATCGTGTTCGGTACGACGCCGTTCTCGCTTACGCATTACTCCTTTTCGGTCCTGCCGCTGTTCATCCTGATGGGCACGGTGGCGACGCGGTCGAACATGTCGACCGAACTGTTCCACGCCGCAAACGCGATTTTCGCCGGCAGGCGCGGCTCGCTGCCGATGGCGACCATCGGCGCCTGCGCCGGCTTTTCCGCGATCAGCGGCTCGTCTCTCGCCACCGCGGCGACCTTTACCCAGATCGCCGTGCCGGAGATGCGCAAGTACGGCTACCACGAGCAGCTAGCTACCGGATCGGTCGCGGCCGCCGGTACGCTCGGTATCCTGATCCCGCCGTCGGTCATCATGGTGATTTACGCGCTGGCAGCGGAGGAATCCGTGCCGATGCTTTTCGCCGCGGGAATGATCCCCGGTGTTTTGCTGGCGCTGCTGTTTCTCGGCACCGTATTCGTTATGGCGCGCCTCAAGCCTGAATGGGCACCAGAGGGCCCGAAGATGCCGATGGGCGAGCGCATTCGCGCCGTCGCGGCGATGTGGAAGCTTGTGCTTCTGTTCGGGCTCGCTGTGGGCGGTATCTATGGCGGCTGGTTCAGCCCGACCGAGGCCGCTGGCATCGCCGCGTTCGCCGCCATCGTGATCGCGTTCGCAACGCGCCAGCTGACCCTGAAGCAGTTCTGGGGCTGTATCACCGAAACGCTGCATACCACCGCGATGCTGATGTTTATCATCACCGGCGCGTGGATCTTCGCCTATTTCGTCGTGCAGACGCAGCTGCCCAAGGGGCTGATCGACCTGATCGCCCATTTCGAGCTCGCCCCCTGGGCCGTGATCATGATGATCCTGATTTTCTACATCATCCTCGGCTGCGTGCTGGATGCCGTCGCGATCATCCTTGTGACGGTGCCTGTCTTTCTGCCGGTGGCGACGGCACTCGGTTACGATTCGGTGTGGTACGGCATCCTGATGGTGGTGGTGGTCGAAATCGGCCTGATTACGCCGCCGGTGGGGCTCAATATTTTCGTCATACGGGCGCAACTGCCCGATATCGAACTCGTCACCGTGTTCAAGGGTATCGCCCCGTTCCTGGTGGCCGATGCCATTCTGATCGCGCTGCTGCTGATGTTCCCCCAGATTGCCCTCTGGCTACCGAGTGTTCTGTTCTGACATGCTGAAACATATTCATTCCGACAAGACGCCGGCGCCGCTAAGCGCGCATAGCGACGCCGTACTGATTCCGCCCGGCGCGCAGATCCTCGTAAGCTCCGGCATGCTGGGCATGAATCGCGATGGAACGATTCCCGACACGATAGAAGGGCAGGTCGCGGCGGCGTTCGATAATGTCGAGGCGGTCCTGTCCGATGTCGGGATGACCATGGCGGATGTGGTAAAGATGACCGCCTTCATCACGGACGCGTCCTTTCGGGACGCCTACCGGGCCGAGCGCGCGCGCCGCGTCGGCGATCCGCCGCCGGCCTCGACGCGTATCGTTATCACGGCGCTGTCGATGCCCGAGATGAAGGTCGAAATAGAGATTATCGCCGCGAAGGCAGGGTTAACCTAACGCGCTTACGCGCGTTCGCACCGGCCTCTCCCCCACCCGACCACCCATCAGGATACTCTCGTGGGTGGTCGGGTGGGGGG
>JAYOLL010000021.1:0-70117 GCA_038120295.1 Rhodospirillales bacterium
ATGGACCCGATCGGGATCGGGGTTCCGGTCACCCAGCCGCGCCTGAAGGACGACACGCGCGAGCTCGCCGCCGTCGCGAAGGAGCAGAGCGCGGGCGACCTGAAGCGGCTGATGCATATCAGCGACAAGCTCGCCGAGATGAATTTCGAGCGATTCCAGACCTTCAATCTCGACAACCGGAGCAACAGCGCCAAGCCCGCCGGGCTCGCCTTCGACGGCGACGTCTACTGGGGGCTGGAGGCCGACAGCCTGTCGGACGACACGCTCGCTTACGCGCAGGATCATCTGCGCATCCTGTCGGGCCTCTACGGCGTGCTGCGCCCGATGGATGCGATCCAGCCCTACCGGCTGGAGATGGGCACGAAGATGAAGAACGGGCGCGGCAAGTCGCTCTACGAATTCTGGGGCGCGCGCATCGCCGACCGGCTGAACGAGGATATCGCCGATCACGCGGATACGACCGTGGTCAATCTCGCCTCCAACGAATATTTCAAGGCGGTGGACACGAAGGCGCTCGGGCGCAGGGTGATCGAGGCGAAGTTCCTCAACGTGAAGGACGGCAAGTCCCGCGCGCTGATGTATTACGTCAAGCATGCGCGCGGCGCGATGGCGCGATGGATCATGGAGAACCGGGTCGACCGGGCGGACGGGCTGAAGGATTTCAACGCCGGCGGCTACAGCTTCGACGCCGCGGCCTCGACCGAAGACGAGCTGGTCTTCACCCGGCCCCAGCCGCCCAAGAAGGGCTGAAAATCATCTGAAGAAGCCGCTTCCCGCTGCGCTATACTGGCCGCAGGATGGCTGAGCAATCCCATATACTCGTTGTCGATGACGACACGCGCCTGCGCGAGCTGCTGCGCCGCTATCTGAGCGAGAACGGTTTTACCGTATCCGCGGCGAAGGATGCGGCGGAGGCCCGCAACCTGATGGCCGGGCTCGCATTCGACCTGCTCGTGCTGGATGTCATGATGCCCGGCGAAGACGGGTTTTCGCTGACCGCGTCGCTGCGGGAAACCAGTTCGGTGCCGATCCTGCTGCTGACGGCACGGGGCGATGTCGACGACCGGATCGAGGGGCTGGAAAAAGGCGCCGACGATTACCTGTCGAAACCGTTCGAGCCGCGCGAGCTGTTTCTGCGGATATCCACGATCCTGCGACGCACCGGCGCGCGCGACGCCGACAGCAATCTTCTGTCTTTCGGAACATGCCGGTTCGATCCGCGCAGGGGAGAACTGCTGTGTGACGATCTGCCGGTTCACCTGACGGAAATAGAGGTAGCCCTGCTGCGCTCGCTTGCCGAGCGGGGAGGCGCGCCGGTCAGCCGGGAAGATCTCATTCGCGAGGGCGGCATCGACGGCAGCGCCCGCACGGTCGACGTGCAGGTCACCAGGCTCCGGCGCAAGATCGAACCCGACCCGCGCGCGCCGCGCTACCTCCAGACGGTTCGCGGTTCGGGCTACCGGCTGCGGCTGGACTGACGGACGCAGCATGGCGCGCTGGATCAAACAGTTTTTGCCGAAGTCCCTGCTGGGGCGGTCGCTGCTGATCATCGTGACGCCGCTGGTGCTTCTGCAGGTGGTGTCGACCTGGATCTTCTACGACCGCCACTGGGAGCTGATCACGCGGAGACTGGCCACGGGTGTCGCCGGAGAAATTTCGAGCGTGATCGACAACCGCCGCAATTTTCCGGGACCGGACAACCAGGTCTGGCTGTTCTATTCGGCGGCCGCCAATATGGGGCTGCAAATTTCGTTTCGTCCCAACGACATTCTGACCAACAGCCGCGACCAGGCCGGCAACACACGGCTCGACCGGTTGCTCGGCAACGCGCTCCGCGAACGGGTGCGCCGGCCTTTCACGATTGATTCCGAAACGCGGGATCGCGAAGTCCGGATTCAGATCCAGCTGCCTGACGGCGTCATGGACGTCACCGTGGAGCGCGAACGGCTGTTCAGCTCGACGACCTATATTTTCGTGATGTGGATGGTGGGAACGTCTCTGGTCCTGTTTGCGGTAGCGATGATGTTCATGCGCAACCAGGTCCGCCCGATCCGCCGGCTGGCGCGCGCCGTCGACAGTTTCGGCAAGGGCCGCGACGTACCGGATTTCAAGCCCGAAGGGGCGACCGAAATCCGGCAGGCCGCAGCGGCCTTCAACGTCATGCGCGAACGCATCCAGCGCACCATCACGCAGCGCACCGAAATGCTGGCGGGCGTTTCGCACGACCTGCGCACCCCGCTGACGCGTATGAAGCTGCAGATCGCCATGCTCGGCAATGACGAGGCGGCGGAGGAAATGCGCGGCGACGTCGCCGAGATGGAGAAGATGGTGGAGGAATATCTTTCCTTCGCGCGCGGCGACAGCGCCGAAAGCATGGTGATGACGGATATCGGGACCATCCTCCGCGACGTGGCGCGAAACGCCCCGGCGGGCGGCGAGCCCGTCTCGGTCGAAACGGAAGGCTCCCTGGAAATCCCGGTCCGCCCCAACGGTTTCAAGCGCGCGATCACCAACCTGGTCAATAACGGGCTGCTCTATGGCGGCTCTGTAACGATCTCCGCCCGAAGGAATGGGGACCAGGTCGAGATTACGGTCGACGATGACGGGCCCGGCATCCCCGAAGCCGAGCGGGAGGAAGTCTTCCGGCCGTTCTACCGGCTTGATTCGGCACGCAGCCCCGACACGGCAGGAAGCGGTCTCGGCCTTACGATTTCGCGCGACGTGCTGCGCGCGCATGGCGGCGACCTGACGCTGGAGGAATCGGCGCAGGGAGGCGTGAGGGCGCGCCTGCGCCTGCCGGTTTAACGATTAGTATCCGCGCGCGGTCGACTGTCGACGATGCCGAACGGCAGCAGCGCAGCGAAGCGCTCTCCCTGACTGAGACGCTTGTCGAGGAACGCCATGGTCTTCGTCAGATCCTTGCTGTCGTCGCGCAGCCAGACGCGGAACGCCGCCGCGTAGATGGCCGAAACGCCCTTGACCCGCAGGCGGCCCGCCAGCCCGGAGGTTCCGATGCCCGCGGATTCCAGCGTCCAGCCCATCGATCTGTAAAAACGCGGCGCGAGACACAGCAGCCCCATGGGATCGGCGGGCATGTCCCGCATGATCGACGCCAGCGCCGACTTCATCGGCGCCAGAGCGTCGAACCGGCGCAGAAGCGCATCGAGCACGCGATCGTGCGCGGGCTCGCCGTCGGATGACGGATCGCGCCCGGCGACCACGGCCTCATCGGTACGGCGCATGATCTCCGCAACGATTGCCGCAGTAGAGCCGAACTCGCGATGGAGCTGGGAGAGTGACACGCCGGACCGCTCGGCGATATCGCCGAGGCCGACATCGCGCCAGCGCCGTTCCTCGGCGAGCGCGACCGCGCCGTCGACGATTCGGCCTCTTACGGGTTTCGGTCTCTTCGCCATACGGGGATTTTAGACGCGAAGAGCGGGTTTTCAATCATCTTTCGGACAGGACGCACCCGATTGAATTGGGCGAGCGGCTATGCGATTGTTGGGGTCAGTCGCCCAAACGCTCCCAGAAGACGTCATGAAGCCTGCCCCGCGCGACAATTTCATGAGCCTGATCCTCCGCCAGCCGCGGCTGTCGCGCAGCGAGGAGCGCGACCTGCTGCTCCGGCTCCGGCGGGGCGATGAGGAAGCGGCGACGAAGCTGGTCACCAGCCATTTGCGTTTCGTGCTGCATATCGCGCGCCGATACCGCAGCCAGGGCCATTCGCTGGCGGACCTTATCCAGGAAGGGACGGTTGGCCTCATGGAGGCCGTCAAACGCTTCAATCCGGAGCGAAACGTGCGGCTCTCGACCTATTCGATGTGGTGGATCCGGGCGGCAATCCAGGACTACGTCATCCGGTCCCGCTCGCTGGTCAGGATGGGAACGACAGCGGCGCAGCGCTCCCTGTTTCTCAATCTGCGGCGCGCCATGGCGCAGCGGCTCGACGGCGACCGCGTCAGCGAGGATATCTCGCGCTGGTTCGCTTCGCGCTTCGACATGTCAGTCAGCGATGTCGTCGCCTTCGCCCGACGCATCGCAAGGCCCGACCAGTCGCTCGATACGCCGATTGCGGAAAGCACGGCAGTTTCGTCCGCGACGTCTCCCCTGGAACGGCTGATCGACGACCGGCCTACCCCGGAAGACAGGCTGCTCGCCGCCAACGAGCGGCGGCTCTGGCGCCGAAATCTGATCGCGGCGCTGAAATCGCTGCCGCCGCGCGAACTGCTCATCATCAAGCGGCGCTTCCTGGCCGAGCGCGCACCGAGCCGCCGGGCGCTCGCCGCCGAGCTCGGACTGTCGAAAGAGCGGGTGCGCCAGCTAGAAGTCCGCGCATTGGGAAGAATGAAAACGCTGCTGGAGCCGTTGCGCGATAATGTCGCAGGCCATGGCGACACCGCGACGGCCTGATCCCTAACCGGCGAGTTCGCGCGACCGGTCAGCCGCCGCGGCAACCGCGCGGCGCATCAGCGGCGACAGCCCGTCATCCGCCATCAGAACCTCCAGCGCGGCTGCCGTGGTGCCGCCGGGGCTGGTGACGTTCTGTCGCAGCGTCGCCGCGGAATCGTCCGATTGCCGAGCCAGCTCCCCGCTGCCGGCGACGGTCGCGCGCGCCAGCCGTTCGGCCAGGTCTGGCGCCAGGCCAGCCGCGATACCGGCATCGGTCATCGCCTCGATCAGCAGGAAAACATAGGCAGGACCGCTGCCGGAAACCGCCGTCACCGCGTCGATCAGCGCTTCGTCGTCGACCCAGTCGAACTCGCCGACCGCTTCCAGCAGGGATTGCGCCAGCATCCTCTGCGCATCCGTGACGGGCGCATTGGCGAAGGCAACCGTAATCCCGCGCCCAATCGCCGCAGGCGTATTCGGCATGGTGCGGACGATCGCGGCTTCTTCGCCGAGGAATTTCTCGAAACTGGCGACCGTGCGCCCGGCGGCAATCGACAGGAAAACGGTCCCGGGCCGGACGAAATCCCGGTAAAGCGGCAGGATGTCGTCCATATTCTGGGGCTTGACCGCAAAAATGACGATATCGGGCAGGAAGTCCCCGGCAACCTCATCCACGCTCTTTGCGACGGTCACGCCATAAAGCTTTGCGACCTCTTCGCCGGCGAACGGCTCGATGACCGTCACATCCGCTGCTGCGACATCGCCGGCCAGCCAGCCGCCCAGCATCGCGCCGCCCATCTTGCCACACCCGACCAACAGTATCCTCGCGCCCATCGGAAACCTCCCTCAATTTGACGGTCGACAATACAGGCAACAAAAAGGCGGGGCCAAGCCCCGCCCTCAAGCGTTGATATGTACCGTCGTCAGGCTTCGCCCACCGTCTCGATCATGGCGGCGTCGACCGCTTCCTCGGGCGTCTTGCCGCCCCACACGACATAGTGGAAGGCAGGATAGAAACGTTCGCATTCGAGCAACCCGATCTCGACAAGGTCCTCGACCTGCTCCACGCTGACCGAAGAGACGCCGCGCAGCAGCGCCGAGTGTCTGAATACCGGCAGCCCGCGATCCGCCCACAGATCGAAATGGCCGACCGCGAGCTGCTCATTCACCCGCGCCAACGTATCGTTGAAAGCACTGCGCCGGTGATCGGGCACCGTCAACTCGAACGCGCAGGCGAAATGCAGCGCGTTGAGGTCGTCTATCCATGAAAAGAACAGGCGGTAGTCGGCCCATCGGCCCGACAGCTCCATCGACACCTCGTCGTCGCTGCTGCGCTCAAAGGGCCACCCCTGGGCGCCGGCAATCTGTTCGACCAGCTCTATGGGGTTGGACGTCGTTGTCTTGCGTTCGTCAAGCGCCGCTGTCGCCATGGTTGCCCCCTTTGCCCCTTCCAGACACTACACCACAAGATATCCAGCCTACATGAAGATTTTGTGTCGGGCCATCAATCAAATACCATATGTAGGGTGCCAAACCATGAGTCGCGACGCAACAGCAATATCGGGCCAAAACACCCGATATCGACGAAAATTTTCGAATCTGTGGAAAAGACTGGAACGGCCGGCGAAGCCGCTGCGTTTTACTTTTCTGGCGGGGATCCGGCCTTACGGGAAACAGCCTTTTTCTTCGACCCGCGGGCGCTGGCTTTTTCCAGGGCTTCCAGGCGTTTCGCCAGCTCCTCTTGCTCGGCGCGCGCCTTGATCGCCATCTCGCGAACCGCGTCGAACTCTTCACGCGTCACAAGGTCCATCGACGACAGAATCCGTTCCATCTGCTGGCGCGCCAGCGTCTCGATCTCGCGCCGGATACCGGCCAGCGTCCCAACTGCCCCGCCGGCCACCTTCGCGGCATCGTCGAACATCCTGTTACGGGTCTGCATAGGTCTCTCCGGCGATTTGCTGTTCCTGTTTTCGGTATGCGCCTCAGTATGGGGAAGGCGACCGGGCGCTTCAAGCGCTCTCACGCTTCTGGCTGCTTGAAGCGGCGCGCTCCCCTGCCCTATAAGTCTCGCGAAAGGACCGTACCATGTTCCTCGTTACCGGAGGCGCCGGCTTTATCGGCTCCAACCTGCTGGCCGGGCTCGAAGCGTCGGGCGCGACCGACCTGGTCGTCGCCGACCGGCTTGGAGACGAAGACAAGTGGCGCAATATCGCCAAGCGCGATCTTGAGGACATTATCGAGCCGGAATCGCTTGTCGGCTGGATCGACGCCATGCATGGCCGGATCGACTGCGTGTTCCATCTGGGCGCGATCTCGGCGACCACCGAAACCGATGCGGACCTCATCGTCGAAAACAATTTCCGGCTGTCTCGCGACATCTGGGACCGCTGCACGCGCTACCGTATCCCGCTGGTCTACGCATCGTCCGCCGCGACCTACGGCGACGGAAGCGCTGGCTTCGACGACGTTGACACCCGCAAGGCGCTGGCAGCATTGCGGCCCCTCAATGCCTATGGCTGGAGCAAGCATCTGTTCGACCGGTGGGTCGCGCGTCATGTCGAGGCCGGACGCGGTGCGCCGCCGCACTTCGCCGGGCTGAAATTCTTCAACGTCTACGGGCCTAACGAGTATCACAAGGGAGGCATGATCAGCGTGCCCCTGAAAAATTTCCGGGAGATATCGGCAGGCGGCCCGGCCGTTCTGTTCCGCTCGCACCGCCCCGATTACGAGGATGGCGGCCAGATGCGCGATTTCGTCTGGGTGGGCGATTGCGTCGATGCGATGATCTTCCTGTCGCAGACGCCGACAGCATCCGGCCTGTTCAATCTCGGCACCGGCAAGGCGCGCAGCTTCGCCGATCTGGCGCGCGCCGTGTTCGCCGGCATGGGCCGCCCGCCGGAAATCGAGTTCATCGATACGCCCGTGGCGATCCGCGACAAGTACCAGTACTTCACCCAGGCGAGCATGAAACGGCTGCGCGCCTCCGGATACGACAGGCCTTTCACCAGCCTGGAAGACGGCGTCGGACGCTACGTGTCCGAATTTCTCGCGACCGAAGATCCGTATCTGTAGATCATGTTCGCCATCGCCTTTCCCGCGATCGACCCCGTTGCGATTGAGCTCGGCCCGTTCGCAGTCCGCTGGTATTCACTCGCTTACATTGCCGGCATCGTTCTGGGCTGGCGCTATATGCTGCGGCTGACGGCCCGCACCGGAGGCGCCGTCGAGCGAGACCATGTCGACGATTTCGTTGTCTGGGCTACGCTCGGCATCGTTCTGGGCGGCCGGCTTGGGTTCGTCCTGTTCTACCGGCCCGAGTACTATCTCTCGAACCCGCTTGAGATACTCGCCATGTGGAAGGGCGGCATGTCTTTCCACGGCGGCACGCTGGGCGTCATCGTCGCAACATGGCTGTTCGCCCGCAGGCGCGAACTCAGCTTCCTCTCCTTCGGCGACCTGATCTGCGCCGCGGCGCCGATAGGGATGTTCTTCGGTCGCATTGCGAATTTCATCAATGGCGAGCTATACGGCCGTGTCACCGACATGCCCTGGGCGATCGTGTTTCCCCGCGGCGGCGAGTTGCCGCGCCATCCCAGCCAGCTTTACGAGGGAATGCTCGAAGGCGTCGTCCTGTTCGCCGTCTTTGCGATCCTGATTTACCGCTACGACGCGCTGAAAAAACCGGGCACGATCATGGGCGCGTTCTTCGCGGGATACGCCCTCGCCCGGAGCCTGGTCGAGTTCGTCCGCGAACCCGACGCCAATCTGGGTATCCTGTTCGGGTTCATCACGATGGGCCAGCTTCTGTCCGTGCCGCTGCTCGTGATCGGGATATGGCTGATCCGCCGGGCGCAAAATGCAGGGTGACGTGATTTTCCCGTGAACCCGCTGGAAACGATCCTCCGCGACACTATCCGGCAGACAGGGCCGATCCCGGTATCGGATTTCATGGCCATCGCGCTGGGGCACCCGGAACACGGCTATTACAGGAAAGCCGACCCACTCGGGCGGGTCGGAGACTTCATTACCGCGCCTGAGATTAGCCAGGTGTTCGGAGAACTCATCGGGCTATGGGCTGCTGTTGTCTGGCAGCAGGCAGGCTCGCCATCTCCGGTCAGGCTGGTAGAGCTCGGACCCGGACGGGGTACGCTGATGGCGGACGCGCTCAGGGCGGCCATGGGCGTACCGAAGTTTTCCAGCGCGGTGGAAGTACATCTCGTGGAAACCAGCCCGGTGCTTCGCGACAGGCAACGGGAGGCTCTCGACGGTCACACCGTGACCTGGCACGAATCGCCCAACCTGGTTCCCGACGGGCCAGCAATTTTTATCGCCAACGAATTTTTCGACGCCCTGCCGGCCGACCAGTACGTTCGGACGGGCGACGGATGGAATGAACGACGCATCGATTTCGACGAGTCCTCCGGCGGATTCGTATTCGTCCTCTCGGAAGAGACGGCGGAACCGGGAACGATCCCGCTGGACCTGGACGACGCGCCGGTCGACAGCATTTTCGAACACAGCCCAATTCGCGATGCCACGGCCTTGAGGCTTTCGCAACGCATCGCGGCGAACGGCGGCGCCGCGCTTGTTATCGACTACGGGCACTTCCTTTCCGGCCTGGGAGATACCCTTCAGGCGGTCAGGGATCACAGGCCGCACGATCCGCTCAGCGACATCGGCGACGCCGACCTGACGACCCATGTCGATTTCGCCGCGCTCTCCAGGGCGGCGAACGGCGCAGGCGCGCGTACCTGGGGTCCCGTGCCGCAGGGCGCATTCCTGGCGGCGCTGGGAGCGGAACAGAGGGCGGAAGCGCTCGCCGCTCAGGCAACCGCCCGGCAGGCATCGACGCTTGTTTCCGGCGTACGACGCTTGATAGCCGCCGACGGAATGGGCACCCTGTTCAAAGTGATGGCGATAACGCCCGCAGGCGCCCCGGCGCCGCCGGGGCTCGAAACGGTTTGGCGGACGGAACCCGGACTGCGACATGAATGAGCACAGATCACATCCTCCGGCGCTGGAAGCCGACCTCGTCGCGGGACTCCGGAATATCCGCCATGGTTTTTTCACGCGAAAGGGCGGCGTGAGCGAAGGGATCTACGCATCGCTGAATTGCGGCCCCGGGTCCAGCGACGACGGAAACGCGGTCGCCGAAAACCGCCGCCGCGCCACAGAAGCTCTCAAAGCCGACAGGCTGGCGACCGTATACCAGGTACACGGAACCGATGTCGTTACGGTCGACGAACGCTGGAACCCCGACAACCCGCCGAAGGCGGACGGGCTTGCAACCGACCGGCCGGGAATCGCTCTCGGCATCCTGACCGCCGACTGCGCGCCCGTACTGCTGGCGGATGAAGACGCCTCGGTAGTCGGCGCCTGCCATGCAGGATGGCGTGGCGCGCTGGACGGCGTTACCGATGCAACCATCGCCGCCATGGAGAAGCTGGGCGCGCGGCGCGACCGCATCGCCGCTGCGATCGGCCCCTGCATTTCCCAGAAATCGTACCAGGTGGACGGAGAATTCCGGGATATTTTTCTGAATAGTGCCTCGGAGAACAGCCGCTATTTCCAGCCCGACGACGCGGACCGTTTCCGCTTCGATCTGCCGGGTTATGTCACGGCCCGGCTCCAAGCAGCGAAGCTCGGTGCGGTAACCTGGATCGGCGGCGATACTTACACAGACGCCGACTCACTGTTCAGCTACCGCCGGAGCACCCACAGAGGGGAAGAAGACTACGGACGCGCGCTATCGGCGATCATGCTGAGCCCCGGACGAGAGGATTGAGCGACATGCCGCACCTGATCATGTTCCTGGCATTCTGCTTTCTCGGCCTGGTCGTAAGCTGTGCGATTCTGTAGGCCTGTCCGCCTGATCAGGGCCGCTCTGGCGGTCGTGGCGGTTCTGTGGGCATTGCTCCCCGCAGGATGCGGACCGGCGCACGGACCGTTTGCAGGTGCAGGAGGAGAAACCCGGTCGCTGGTTCGCCCATTGCCCGATGCCGCGGGCATCGTCGTAGGTCCGGTATCGGGTGTCGGCGAACAACAGTCGCGTGCGCTGCGGGAAGCCCTGGTTGCCGCCCTGACCCGGCGCGAAATCGCCGCAGCCCTGTCCGGAGACAATCCGGCGATAAGGCGGGTGTCAGCGATGGCACGGATCGAGCAAGGCGCAGAGAACGAAAACCGTCTGCAGATCGACTGGATTCTTCTGGATCCGGCCTCCCGCTCGCAGAAAACGGTGACCTCATCGATGACGCTCCACGAAACGGCATGGCAGCGCCCATCGCCGGAACGGCTGACGGCGCTTGTCGAAGACGCTGCAACGGCATTCGCCGCCGCCCTGACGGAAGAAGCGGAAGGCCGGATCGTCTCTCCGGAAGCGCCGGTTCGGCTCTATCTCTGGCCCGTCGTCGGCCCCAGGGAACCGCTGAACGTGCAGCTTTTCTCCTCGTTGCAGCTGGCGTTGCAGGAGACAGGCATATCCGTCGTCGACCGGCTGGAAGAAGCGCAGCTGATCGTCTCCGGAGAGATATCTCTGGGGCAGGCGCAGAAAGGCTTGCGGCCGATTGAAATCGAATGGTCGATGCTGAAGCCCGATGGCATACAGATCGGACGTCTCCTGCAACGCAACAGGGTCGCGGACGCCCAGCTCGATACAGGATGGGCGACGCTCTCGCGCGCCGTCGCAACAGCGGTCGCCGGCAGCATCTCGGACGCCATAGATCGCCTGCCAGATGACTCCGTTCGCCGCTGAGCAATGAGCCGCGCTCAAGAGAATCGGGTGTCGTTTACAGCGTAGGGGGGGCACTGTTAAATTGCCCCCGCACCGACAGCCACAAACGATTGTCTCAGGGACGGGTTTGAGATGATCGAGGGAAGATCAGAATGAAAATTGTCGCCGGCAACAGCAACCGACCTCTGGCGGAGGCGATTGCCGCCCATCTGAACCTGCCCCTTTGCAAGGCCAGCATCCGGCGTTTCGCCGATATGGAGAGCTTCGTCGAGATTGAGGAAAATGTCCGCGGCGAGGACGTGTTCGTCATCCAGTCGACGTCCTACCCGGCGAACGACAATCTGATGGAGCTTCTGGTCTGCATCGACGCGCTCCGCCGCGGATCGGCGCGCCGTATCACCGCCGTCATGCCCTATTTCGGCTATGCGAGACAGGACCGGAAATCGGGCCCCCGCACACCGATTTCCGCCAAGCTGGTCGCCAACCTGATTACCCAGGCAGGCGCCGACCGCGTCCTGACCGTCGACCTTCATGCGGGTCAGATTCAGGGGTTTTTCGACATCCCTCTGGATAACCTGTTCGCTGCGCCGGTGTTTCTGCGCGACATCAAACGGAACTGCGACCTGGACAACCTGATGATGGTATCGCCCGACGTGGGCGGCGTGCTGCGCGCCCGCGCCATAGCCAGCCGTCTGGAAGTCGATCTGGCCATTATCGACAAGCGCCGCGAACGGGCAGGTGTTTCCGAAGTCATGCACATCATTGGCGATGTAGCCGGTCGCGACTGCCTGATCGCCGACGACATCGTCGATTCCGCCGGCACGATCTGCAATGCTGCGGTCGCGCTGATGGACAACGGGGCCAAGTCGGTATCGGCCTATATTTGCCACGGCGTGCTGTCGGGCGGCGCCGTGTCGCGCGTGTCGGCATCTCCCATCGAATCGATGATCATCACCGATTCGATCATGGCCACCGAAGCGGTACGAATGTCCGAGACCATCCGGCAGATCCCCATCGCCCCGCTGATGGGCGAGGCCATCGCCCGGATCAGCGAGGAACGGTCGGTGTCCAGCCTGTTTGACTATTCCGCCGCATAAGACTAAAAACCCTCGCCCGCCATTTTGGCGGACGGTTCGTGCCGGCACCCCTGGAGGCCGGAGACGGATATTTTTGCCGGAGAAATCCGGCCCTTAAACTGGAGAATCGGCATGGCTGATATTGAAGTCCTTGCCGCGCAGACACGCAGTGGAGCGGGCAAGGGGATCGCCCGCGCCGCGCGTCGCGCCGGCCAGGTTCCCGCCGTTATTTACGGCAACAACGAAGACCCCATCCTGATCACGGTCGAGAGTCGCATCCTGCGGCAGGAACTGCAGCGTCCGGGCTTTTTCATCAACCTCGTCGATATCGAGGTTGACGGAACGAAACACCGGGTGCTGCCGCGCGACACGCAGTACCACCCGGTCACAGACGTACCGATGCATGTCGATTTCCTGCGCTTCAACCCGAACCGCAGGCTGACGGTGGAAGTGCCCGTCGCGTTTCTTAACGAAGACGCCTGCCCGGGCCTGCGCGAAGGCGGCGTGCTCAACGTCGTGCGGCATGCCGTCGAAGTCATCTGTACGGCTGACTCCATCCCCGACGGGTTCGAGATCGACCTGTCCGGTCTCGCGGTCGGCGACTCCATTCATGCCAGCACGCTGACGCTGCCTGCCAGCGTGGAGCTCACGATTACCGACCGCGACTTCACGATCGCCACCATCGCCGCCCCGACCGTCATTGCGGTTGAGGAAGAAGAAGGCGAAGAAGGCGAAACCGAAGAGGGCGCCGAGGGCGAGACCGAAGCCGCAGGAGACAGCGGAGACGGCGACGAGGAGAAGTCGGAAGACTGATCCTGCTCTTCGCCGCGAGGCGCAACGCTATCCGGAGACGCCCTCATGCTTCTGCTTGCGGGTCTGGGCAACCCCGGCGCGAAATACGCCGGCAATCGCCACAATGTCGGATTCATGGCGGCGGACGAGATCATCCGCCGCCATGGTCTTGCCGCGCCAAAGACGCGTTCGCGGCCGCATGGCATGTTCAGCGAAGGGATGATCGGCGACGAAAAGGCCGTCGTCCTGAAACCGCTGAGCTTCATGAACGAGTCCGGCCGACCGGTGGCCGAGGCGATGCATTACTGGCGCATCGAACCGCAGGACGTATTCGTGTTCTATGACGAGCTGGATCTCGCGCCGGGCAAGGTACGGGTCAAGCGCGGCGGCGGCGCGGCGGGCCATAACGGGATCCGCTCGATCGACAAGCATATCGGTAACGATTTCTGGCGCATCCGCCTCGGCATCGGGCATCCCGGCCATAAGGGCCGCGTGACAGGACACGTACTGCGGGATTTCACGAAGGCCGACCGAGCGTGGCTCAACCCGATGCTGGAGGCGGTGGCGGATGCCGCGCCTGTCCTGCTTTCGGGCGACGCGCCTGGTTTCATGACAAAGGTCGCTCTTGCGACGCAGCCGGCAAAGCCGGCGCGCGAAGCGGAAGGCGCGAAAAACAACGAAAACCGAAAGGACCGCTGATGGGATTTACCTGCGGCATCGTCGGCCTGCCCAATGTCGGCAAGTCGACCCTCTTCAACGCGCTGACGGCGACGGTTGCGGCGGAAGCCGCCAACTATCCGTTCTGCACGATCGAGCCCAATGTCGGCCGCATCGCGGTGCCGGACGAACGCCTGAAAAAACTCGCCGAGCTTGCGAAATCCGCCCGGATTGTCCCGACACAGATCGATTTTGCGGACATCGCCGGCCTTGTCCGCGGCGCCAGCAAGGGCGAAGGCCTCGGCAACCAGTTTCTCGGCCATATCAGGGAGGTCGATGCCATCGTACATGTCGTCCGCTGTTTCGAGGACGACAACATCACGCATGTTTCGGGGCAGGTCGATCCGCTGGACGATATCGAGACGGTCGAGACCGAGCTTATGCTCGCCGACCTGGAAAGCCTTGAGAAGCGCAATGAAGGGCTCGTCAAGCGGGCACGCGGCAACGACAAGGAAGCGAAGGCGACGCTCGACCTGTCGGAGACGATCCTGGCAGTGCTGCGCGACGGCAAGGCCGCCCGGACCGTACGGCCGAACGACGACGAACAGGCGCGGCTGTTTCGGGGCCTGCAGCTGCTGACGGCGAAGCCGGTGCTATATGTCTGTAATGTCGACGAGGGCTCGGCGGCGGACGGTAATGACCTGTCAGCCCGCGTCGCGGAATATGCCGGGACGCAGGGCGCAGCCCATGTCGTCGTATCGGCGGCGATCGAAGCGGAGGTCGCCCAGCTCGCCGATGACGAAAAAGCGGAATTCCTTGAGGAGCTGGGCCTGTCGGAAACGGGGCTCGCCCGCGTGATCCGCGCCGGATACGAGCTTCTGGGGCTGATCACCTATTTTACCGCCGGTCCCAAGGAAGCCCGCGCCTGGACGATCCGGAACGGGACCAAAGGCGCGCAGGCCGCGGGCGTCATCCACAGCGATTTCGAACGCGGTTTCATCGCGGCGGAAACGATTTCCTACGACGACTATAACGCCTGCAACGGAGAGGCCGGCGCCAAGGAAGCCGGCAAGATGCGCCAGGAAGGACGCGACTACGTCGTCAAGGACGGCGACGTAGTTTTATTTCGGTTTAATGTATGACGGACTCGCTCAACTCCCCGGCGACGCGGGTTTCAGGTTTAACACCTCAAGCGCTTCGGCAATCGGAACGAACAGATTCAGCGCTTGGGCGTGCTGGCCGACAATACTGGCAACGCTAATCCCGAGGACATTGCCATATGCATCAAGCAAGGGACCACCGCTGTTGCCTGGCGAAATGCTCGCATCCGATTGAATGAACGACAGTCCGGTCCGGGGGTCGGCCCTTATGGCGCTGACGACGCCCGAAGTAACGGTGGACTGAAGACCTTCCTGCAACGGCGTTCCGACGACATAAACGCGTTCCGTCGGCTTGGGCGCGTCGAGGCGAAGAGGCAGGAAGGATGGAAAACGAAGAGCAACACGCACGAGAGCTACATCCCGCAAAGCGCTTCGGGCGACCACCCTGCCTTCTGCAAGCAGGCCGTTGTTGAGTACAACGCTGACGCGTTCCGACTGGCCGACAACATGTTCGTTTGTCAGGATAAGACCGTCCTCGCTGATTGCGAAACCGGACCCATGGGAAGCGCCGAGCCGAACCGTGACAACTGCCGGCAGCACCTGTCCGATCCCCCGCGCCAGAGGTCTGTCGCTAACCTTTTTGCCGACAAAACTCATGCTAGCGGGCTTGACTGGAGCTTTGGTCGAAGCGCTTTTTCCGGAAGCGATTCTTACGAAACGCGAGTCCGCCAGCATGCCCTCCGCGGCATGGGCGAACGCCTCGTGAAAGGCCAGAATGATACCGTCGCGCTTGGACTGAACCTGCTTGTAATAACCCCTGGTCGGCAGTCTGAGGATTTCGCGCTGCTGTAGGCTGGAAAACACCGTCCACTCGACCTCCACATACATTTCGCCCGAAAAACGGTCCTGCGGCCGACCATCCCACCAGTGATGCGCTTCGCAGAAATTACCGAGAATTTTCGTTATTCTCGCATCCAGAAGATATTCTGCGGACTGCGCCGCCTTGGAGCGCTGGAACAAGCGAGCGGGGTCGCCGACAACGTTCAACCCCGTGGCCCTTGTAGCCCGATAGAAGACCTCGCCGAGTTCGGTACTCCAGTTCCCCAGATACGAGCTTCCCGCCGACCATTCGATCACGGAATTGTTCCGGTGCCGGGCATTGCAGAACGTTCCTTCCGTCCCCGGAACACCGTTCATTGGAAAATGGGCGATCGGCGTTCCGCGCCTTATATTTGCGACTACTCCCTCTAGCGCAAATGATGGTAAAGCGCTTTGGCTGTTCTCAAGCTGCAACGCTCCTGTCTGGGAAACTCTCGGTATTTCCATACGGGAAGTCAGATTGCATCCCGATGCCAGAACCCCCAGCCCTAGCCATAACAGACCAGCTTTCATGTTCGCTCTCCATCCGTGCGTTCCATGCGCACTGACCCTGGATATCGGTGATTCTCTAAATCGTAGAATTAATAATCATAAATATACCTTAAGGTGGTACCCGGCCGTCAAATTTATAGGAATGACAGCCTATTTCGCTGATCGACACCGCGTTGCGCGCCCTGTCATAAGACGATAAAACCTTCCCGATATTTTGGCGCTCGTCCAAATGAGGGCGAGCGATTTCTCGTAATCGAACCAGGGAGAAGACAATGGGAAGCATGATCGAACTGACCACAAGCGACGGCCATACGCTGGGCGCCTACAAGGCTGAACCGTCGGGCACGCCCAAGGGCGGCGTTGTCGTCATTCAGGAGATCTTCGGCGTCAACCAGCACATCAAGAACGTCGCCGACCAGTATGCGGCCGCCGGCTATCTGGCGATCGCGCCGGCGTTGTTCGACCGCGTCGAGAAGGGCCTCGAGCTCGGCTACGGCCAGGAAGATTTCGGCAAGGGCCGCGATACCCGCGGCGCTTTGGACAATAACGGCATTCAGGCCGACGTTCAGGCCTCGATCAACGAGGCGTCGTCGGCCGGCAAGGTCGGGGTGGTCGGGTACTGTTTCGGCGGGTTCGTCACCTGGCTTGCGGCAACAAGCTGTGACGGCGTCTCCGCGGCATCCTGCTATTACGGCGGCGGCATCCACGCCATGAAGGACGCCACCCCGAAATGCCCGGTGCAGTTCCATTTCGGTGACAAGGACGGCGGCATTCCGCTCAGCCAGGTCTCCGACATCAAGGAAGCGCAGCCCGATGTCCCCTGCTTCGTTTACGACGATGCGGGTCACGGCTTCTGCTGCGACGACCGCGAAAGCTTCAACGCCGGCGCGTGCCAGCGTGCCCGTGAACGGACGCTTGCACTTTTCGGCGAGAATGTCGGCTGATATCGGCAACAACCGAAAACAAAGAAAACCCCGGGCTTTGCCCGGGGTTTTTTTTGTCGGGGAAATGGCGCAAATTTAGAAATTGATAAGGTTAATGGAAGATTCTATCGGCAGTTGAAATCCAGCGCCTCGGCGTGCAAAGACGTTTCATTACCGGGTTCGGGCGGGAATTTGCTGCGTTCGCTGAAAATCAAGTTCATCCTGCTGCTTTTGCTGGGCGGCACAGTCGCAGGCGTCATTGGCCTCTGGCTGACCCACGAAGCCGCCAATAAGGAGCTGGACGAAAGACTCAGGGTCCGGGCGGAAACGCTGGCGAGCGCCATCAACCACACAGCGATGGTGAGGTCGAGCTGGTCAACAATCCAGCATGTCATCGACGAAATCGTCCGCGAACAGCACCGCGCACAGCAGGCAACTGACGTCGCTCCCGCTGCGGGTCATCTCCACGCGAGCTCGCCGGGAGAGTACCGGGGGGCCATCCTGGTCAGGGTCAGCCGGGCAGCCACGTCCCGCAGCGCCTTCGCCATCGACCGGCAATACGCCGGCGGTATCCTGGCGTCGATCCTGGTTATTCTGCTGGTCGCCCTTGTCACGCTGAAACATCTGGTTCTGACCCCTCTCCAATCGATCAGGAATGTCATCGACCGCCGCAACGCCGGCGACACCGAAGCGCGCATAACGCTGGACCGCAAGGACGAGCTCGCCGCCGTCGCACAGGCGCTCAATGCGACGCTCGACAAGGGGGATGAATAGGGGCGGGAGCTGATGCGGATCAACAGCCAGTTGACGCAATCCGTCATCCGGTCCGAGACGGCCAGCATTGCGAAATCGGAGTTCCTGGCCAATATGAGTCACGAACTTCGAACACAGCTGAATGCCGTCATCGGGTTTTCCGAAGTCATCCGGGAGCAAACCTTTGGTCCCGTCGGCAACAGCAAATATATCGCCTACGCGGACGACATTCAGGCCGCCGGGAAGCACCTTCTTCAACTGATCAACGATATTCTGGATATCTCAAAGATCGAGGCGGAGAAAGAAGAGCTAAACGAAGGACTCCTTGCAGTCGGCGACCTGGTGCAATCATCGCTTTCCATCGTAAGGGGCCAGGCGGACAAGAACAGGATCGCGATCGAGGTCGATCTTGAAGATCCAATTCCACCGCTGAACGGCGACGAAAGGAAACTCCGCCAGGCGCTGATCAACGTGCTGAGCAACGCCGTCAAGTTCACGCCGGAAGACGGCAGGATATCAGTACGATCCTGGTGCCGGCAGGATAGCGGGCTCGTCATTCAAATCGCCGATACGGGGATCGGGATCGCCCCGGAAGACATTCCCAAGGCGCTGTCCCAGTTCGGTCAGGTAGACAGCGATCTGAACCGCTCTTACCAGGGAACCGGGCTGGGCCTGCCACTGACGAAGGCTCTGGTAGAAATGCACGGCGGTTCGTTCGACCTGCAGAGCCGCGTCGGCGCCGGCACGACGGTCACGATCAGGCTGCCGGCCTCGCGCGTTGCCTCCGGCGACGGACTGGCGGCCTGACCGGGGACTCCCGTTTAACGTAAAGCGGCAGCGATATTGCCGCCATCGACGGTTATTACCGCCCCGGTCGTCGCCTCCGAAAGCGCCAAATCGACAAATGCCCGGCCGACATCGTTGGCCGTAACTTCCCGCCCCAGCAGATTCCCTGACATGTAATCGGATTCGCTGAGACCACGCGCAGCCGACCGTTCGGCGATCATCCGGTCGGTCAGGAGACCGGTACGAATTCGATCGGCGTTGACGGCGTTCGACCGGATTCCGTCCGCCCCGTGATCGAGCGCATACTGACGCATCAGAAAGAGCGTCGCCGCCTTGGGGAGGCCGTAGGGCCCGAAATCTTTACCCGGATTGACCGCCTGCTTCGACGTATTGAACAGCAGGCAGCCGCCGAGCCCCTGCGCCTTCATGATCGAAACGGCGGCCTGCGCAACGCGCTGATGACCGTAGAAATTCAGCTCGAAACTTTTCCGGAGGATCTTTTCGTCGACCTCGCCGATCCGCCCCTGCCAGGCGGCCCCGGCATTCGAGACCACGACATCGACTCCGCCGAACCGTTCGCAGACCTCCGCGAAGGCGCGCGTTACCGATTTCGGATCGGTAACGTCGCAGACGATTCCGTCCGGTTCAGGCGCCATATCGAGCACAGCGACCGTCGCGCCTTCGGCGGCGAACGCCTTAGCTGTCGCAGCGCCAATGCCCGACGCCCCGCCGGTAACCGCTACAATGCGGCGGGCCAGCGGTTTTTCTGCCGACTTTCCTAGCTTGGCCTGCTCCAGCGACCAGTATTCGATATCGAAGATGTCTGCTTCGGGAATCGATTGGAATTTTCCGAGCCGTTCGGCCTCCGAGATAACCCGCAACGTCGTCTCGGCAAGATCCGCGGCCACCGAGGCCGCACCAGCGGAGTTGCCGAGCCCGAAAACGCCGACGCCCTGAACGAGGATAACCCGCGGCATCGGGTCGAGCTGTTTCTTGATGCCTTTGAGACGCTTGTTATTGCGCTCGAAATATTTCACGTAATCGGCGGCGTATTTCGATACAGCCTTTTCTGCCGTGCGCCGGAACGCGTCCAGCTTGCCTGCTTCAGGCTCGGGCAGGATCAGTGGCTCGGGCTTGGTACGGATGACATGGTCGGGCGTCACCGGACCTGTCGTCGCGATGCGCCTGATCTCGGACCGGGCGAGATAGTCTTTGATCGCCTTCGATGTCCGGAAGTCCATCACCATGCGCTTGCAGCCCGCCGCCTCATCAGCAGTAAGGCCGCGCAGGATTGGGGCGATATCGGCCGCCTTCGCGATGCGTCTCGGCGCCATAGCAGCCTTTTTTACAACGGCGACCGGCTTCGCCTGCGCGAGGCGCTTTTCCGCCTGCGTCACCAGCGAAATCATCCGCTCGTAGGCTTCATGCGCCGTTTCGCCGAACGAGAAAATACCGTGCTTGAGCAGGATCAGCCCTTCGACATCGGGGTGTTTTTCCCACGCCGCCGCACAGGCCTGCGCAAGATCGAAACCCGGCATGATATAGGGCACCAGCGCCACGCGATCGCCCCAGATATCATTGCTGATCCTGTCGCCGTCCGGCTGGTCGGTAACCGACAGCACGGCGTCGGAATGGGTGTGGTCGACGAATTTGTGCGGCAGGAAGGCATGCAACAGCGTTTCCACCGACGGGTTGGGCGCGGTCGAATCCAGCAGCGCGCTGCGCTGCGCGTTGACCATGTCTTCGTCGGACAGTTTCTTCAGCTTGCGCAGCCGGCGGATGGCATCGAGCCGCACCGCCGGCAGGCCGGGAGGTTCGATATCGCCCATGTCCCAGCCCGAGCCCTTGACGCAGAGTACGTCGATCTGGTCGCCGGTGATTTCCGCCATACGGGTCTTCACCGAGGTATTGCCGCCGCCATGCAGCACGAGGCGCGGGTCACCGCCCAGAAGCCGCGTGGTGTAAACACGCAGGGCGAGGTCTTCGCCGACGCCCTGTTTCGCATAGGCCCGTATCGCCGATTTCGCATCCGCGTTCGACCAGAGTGATTTCATCGATTGATCCTTCTTTCCGGATACAGTCCCAGCAGCCCGCCGGCGCTGGCAGCGCATACGCCGCGTTCGGTGATCAGTCCGGTCACCAGCCGCGCCGGCGTCACGTCGAAAGCATAATTCACCGCCGGGCTCGTCTCGGGCGTCAGGCGGACCGTTTCGATCTCTCCCGCCGCCGTCTGCCCGGCGATATGCGTTACTTCCTTTTCCGCACGTTCCTCGATGGGGATCTCGCGCCCGTCGGCGATCGTCCAGTCGATCGTGGGACCCGGCAGCCCGACATAGAACGGCACGCCGTTATCCTGCGCCGCGAGCGCCTTCAGGTAGGTGCCGATCTTGTTGCACACATCCCCGCCCGCCGTGGTGCGGTCGGTGCCGGTGATCAGCATATCGACCTTCCCCTGCTGCATGACATGCCCCCCCGCATTGTCGACGATAACGTGGTGCGGCACGCCGTGCTGGCCAAGCTCCCAGGCGGTCAAAGACGCCCCCTGGTTGCGCGGCCGCGTCTCGTCGACCCAGACATGGAGCGGGATACCTTCCTCATGCGCGCGGTAGATCGGCGCCGTGGCCGTGCCCCAGTCGACGGTTGCCAGCCAGCCGGCATTGCAATGCGTCATGATCTCGACCGGACGGTCCCTGCCTGCCGCTTCCCAGGCCGCGCGGATCAGCGCCAGCCCGTGATCGCCGATGGAACGGCAGATATCGACATCCTCGTCGCAGATCTCCGCCGCGCGGGCGTAGGAGGCTTCGGCCCTGTCCTTCGGCGGAAGCTCGACGATACGGGTGCGTATGTCGTCGACCGCCCAGCGAAGATTGACCGCAGTCGGTCGCGTCGCCATCAGCCGCCGGGCGGCATCCTCGAGATTTTCGTCGGACGGGTCTTCACGCATCGCCAGCGCCACCCCGTAGGCCGCTGTTGCCCCGATCAGCGGCGCGCCGCGCACCAGCATGGCGCTGATCGCATGCGCCGCTTCATCGACCGTACGGAGCCGTATGGTGACGAATTCGTGCGGCAGGCGCGTCTGATCGATAATCCCGACGCTCTCACCGTCTTCGTCGAGCCAGATTGTACGGTAAGGGAAGCCGTCGACATTCATTGGCGGAGATACCCCCTCCCTAACCCTCCCCCGCCAGCGGGGGAGAGAATCCCATCAGTGCGACGGCATCGTCTGAGCTCCCTCCCCCAATTCTGGGGGAGGGTCGGGGTGGGGGTTAACCGATGAATGCAAAACTCACTCATTTCCCCAGCACCCGACCTGCAACCGCGTCGAGCTTCGCCGCCATGGCGGGATCGCGCGCGCTTTCCGGCGTAATCACCGCCACGTCGAGCGCGGTATGGCACCCGGCGTGACAGGCCGCATCGCGCCCGCCAACCAGCGGCGCCAGCGCCCGCACCAGATCGCGCGCATGAGCGGCGTTCTCGTTCAGCACTTTAATGACGCTTTCGACCGAAACATCGTCATGATCGGCGTGCCAGCAATCGTAATCGGTCACCATGGCGACGGTCGCGTAACACATCTCCGCCTCGCGGGCGAGCTTGGCCTCGGGCATGTTGGTCATGCCGATTACGTCGCAGTTCCAGCTTCGGTAGAGTTCGGACTCGGCGCGGGTCGAAAATTGCGGACCTTCCATAACCAGATAGGTACCGCCGCGCGCGATGTCGTGGATCCCGGCATTCGCTGCGGCTTTCTCGATCAGGTCGCCCATCCGGGCGCATACCGGGTCCGCCATCGACACATGTGCGACCAGACCTTCTCCAAAGAAGCTCTTCTCGCGCGCAAAGGTGCGGTCGATGAACTGGTCGACAATCACGAAATGCCCCGGCGGCAGCCCGGCGCGCAGGGAGCCGACCGCCGACAGCGACACGATCTCGGTCACGCCCATACGCTTCATCGCATCGATATTGGCGCGAAAATTGAGCCCGCTCGGCGGTACCCTGTGGCCGCGCCCGTGGCGCGGCAGGAATACCAGTTTCTGACCGCCCAACGTACCAGTCAGCAGGTCATCCGACGGCGCGCCGAACGGCGTTTCGACAGTGACCCATTCCGTGTCTTCGAGCCCGTCGATCTCATAAAGCCCGCTGCCGCCGATAACGCCCAGAACCGGAGGGGGGACGGGTTGTGTTGTCATCGCGTGAAATCCCTAAAAGAAAACCGGCGGTAGTCGCCTACCGCCGGTTCTTGTCCTACAGGACCGAGCCCTGATCAAGAGCGGGATAGGCGTCTAGTGCTTGATGTCCTTCCAGACCTTGCGCTTGACGGCGTAGAGCATGCCGGTCAGCACGATCAGGAACAGGATCGCCTTGATGCCGATGCGCTTGCGGTCTTCAAGTTCGGGCTCCGCCGCCCAGGTCAGGAAGGTGGTTACATCGCGCGCCATCTGGGACACGGTTGCCTTGGTCTTGTCGGCGTATTCGACACCGTCCTCGCTCAGCGGCGCCGGCATAGCGATCTGGTGACCGGGGAAATAGACGTTATAGGCCATCCCCTCCGCCATCTTGACGTCTTTGGGCGGCGTTTCCTTGTAGCCGGTCAGCAGCGCGTACAGATAATCCGCACCGCCGACCCGCGCCTTGACCATCAGGGACAGGTCCGGCGGCAACGCGCCGCTATTCGAAGCGCGTGCTGCCTGGGGGTTAGGGAACGGGCTGACGAACTTGTCGCTCGGCCGCGCGGGACGGGTAAACATCTCGCCCTCGTCATTCGGCCCATCCCGAACTTCTTTCTCGGCCGCGATTTCTTTGACCTCGGCTTCCGTGAAGCCGATATCCATCAGGTTGCGGTAAGCGACGAGCCGCAGCGAATGGCAGGCAGCGCAAGCCTCCCGGTAGACCTGCAGGCCGCGGCGCAGAGCCCCACGGTCATACGTCCCGAACAGGCCCTGATGCGCCCATTTTTCCGCAGGCGGTGCGACGACATCGCCGGCGGCCTGTGCGCCGGTTGCGGTCGCGAAAACGAGGGCGGCGCTGAGGAGCAGCTTTTTCATCAGGCTTTCTCCATCGGCTTGGTTGCGGCCCCGGTGGTACTGTCCCCGCCGCCAAGCACCGGTTCGTTGATGCTGGCCGGTACGGGCCTGGTTTTTTCAAACTTGGCCAGCAGCGGGGTGATCACCAGGAAATGCGCGAAGTAATATGCCGTTGCCGCCTGGGAGATCCATGTCCAAGGCTCTTCGGCAGGCTTGGCGCCGCACAGCCCCAGAATGAAGCAGTCGATCACGAACAGCCAGAAGAACCACATATAGAGCGGGCGGAACTTCGCGCTGCGGACCTTGCTGAAATCAAGCCAGGGCAGCACGAACAGCACTGCAATCGACCCGAACATGGCCAGCACGCCGGCCAGCTTGGCCGACATCAGCCACGAAATCGGCAGATAGATCAGCGCATCCGCCGTGAACGACCGCAGGATCGCGTAAAACGGCAGGAAATACCATTCGGGCACGATATGCGGCGGCGTGGCCAGCGGATTGGCCTGGATGTAATTGTCCGGATGGCCGAGGAAGTTCGGCGCGAAGAACACGAACCCGGCATAGAAGATCAGGAACACGCCCAGCCCGAACAGATCCTTGACCGTGTAGTACGGGTGGAACGGGATCGAATCCTGCGGTCCCTTGGTGTCGATGCCGAGCGGGTTGCTCGATCCATGCTGATGCAGCGCGAGAATATGCACGACGACGATGCCGACGATCACGAACGGCATCAGGTAATGCAGGCTGAAGAACCGGTTGAGCGTCGGGTTATCGACCGAGAAGCCGCCCCACAGCCAGGTGACGATGGAGTCGCCGATGATCGGAATGGCCGAGAACAGGTTGGTGATCACGGTCGCGCCCCAGAAGCTCATCTGGCCCCAGGGCAGCACGTAGCCCATGAAGGCGGTCGCCATCATGCAAAGCAGGATCACGACGCCCAGCATCCACAGCAATTCGCGCGGCGACTTGTAGGAGCCGTAATACATGCCGCGGAAGATATGGATAAAGACGACGATAAAGAAGGCTGACGCGCCGTTCATATGCATGTAGCGGATCAGCCAGCCGTAATTGACGTCCCGCATGATGCGCTCGACAGAATCGAAAGCGTAATTGACGTGCGGCGTGTAATGCATCGCCAGCACGATCCCGGTCGCGATCATGAGAACCAGCACGATCCCGGCCAGCGAGCCGAAATTCCACCAGTAGCTCAGGTTCTTGGGAGTCGGGTACTCATGCAGCTCGTGCTGCATGAAGGTGAACACCGGCAAACGGTGATCGATCCATTTGACGATCGGATTCTGGAACGTGGGTGTAGCCATTGTTCTTATCCTTCCTAGCCGATCTTAAGCGTGTTCTCTTCAGGGAAGGCGTGCTGCGGTACCGGCAGGTTCGTCGGCGCCGGCCCCTTACGGATGCGACCGGACAAATCGTAGTGCGACCCGTGGCACGGGCAGAACCAGCCGTCGAACTCACCGCGAACCTCGCCCTGCTTGGTGCCGGTCGGAATGCAGCCGAGATGGGTGCAGACACCGACCACGACCAGCCATTCAGGCTTGACCGTCCGGTCGCCGTCCTTCTGCGGGTCAGGCAGGTTGCCGCCGTCCTCCGCCTTCATCTTTTCGATCTGCTCCTTGGTGCGGTGCATGATGAAGACGGGCTTGCCCTGCCATTTGACGAGAATGCGCTGACCGGGCTCGATCGGCTCGAGATTGACCTCTGTGGTCGAGACCGCAAGCGTATCCGCCGCCGGATTCATCTGGTCGATAAAGGGCCAGGCCACCGCGCCGAGCCCGACCGCACCGACCGCACCGGTCGCCAGCATCAGGAAGTCGCGACGGGACTCGCCGTCGCCCTGACCCTGGCTATCCGTGGCAGCCGTATCCGCAGAACTTGCCATGTCTTTCCTCTTGTCTGTTTGGCGAAACCTGAAAGCTTCGCAATTCTCCCGCAAGGTTCGGGCGGGGATTTAGCATATGAGGCCCGGTTAATACAGGGCCTGTATCTGTGCCTGATTTCGGGGCACGGGTATAATAGAAATAACTGATAATGCAAATATCGTTAACCAGAGATTAACCATGCGCCTTGCGCTGTACGAGCCGGATATTCCCCAGAATACGGGAACCCTGCTGCGACTTGCCGCCGTCCTCGGGATCGGAGTCGACATCATCGAGCCTTGCGGCTTCCTGCTGGACGACAGGAGGCTGCGTCGCGCAGGGATGGATTATCTGGAGAGCGTATCGATTATCCGCCACAACTCATGGAAAACATTTGAAAAACAACGGGTGGGAACCTGTTCATCCCGATTGCTGCTATTGACCACCTCAGGCGATATCCCCTATTGCGACTTCGCGTACGAATCGGGCGATACGATAATGGTCGGGAGCGAGAGCGCAGGCGTACCCGACATGGTACACAATGCGGTCGACGCTCGGCTGCGCATCCCGATGGCGCCGAGCGTGCGCTCGCTTAACGTCGCCGTGGCGGCCGCAATGGCGCTCGGCGAGGCGATGCGTCAGACCGGCGGGTATGACAGGCTAGATATGGAGAAGGAACGCTGAGTATCGAAGAGAAAAAATCGAAAGCCGCCGCCTGGTTCGAGGAGTTGCGCGACCTGATCTGCGCGGCATTCGAGGCGATCGAGGACGAGGGCGGCGCCAACGCTGACGGGCAGGCTGCGGGACGATTCGAGCGCGAGAGCTGGACCCGCACCGACCATTCGGGCGCGGACGGCGGCGGCGGGACCATGTCGGTAATGCGCGGCCGTGTATTCGAAAAGGTCGGCGTCAATATCTCGACCGTATACGGCGAGTTTTCGCCCGAATTCCGAAAGGAAATTCCCGGCGCCGAGGAAAATCCCGACTTCTGGGCGGCGGGGGTCTCGCTGGTCGCGCATATGCGCTCGCCGCTGGTACCGGCGGTTCACATGAACACGCGTCATATCGTGACATCGAAGTCCTGGTTCGGCGGCGGTGCGGACCTGACGCCGATGTATCCAGACGAAGAAGCCGCCGAAATTTTCCACGCCGCCCTCAAAGGCGCCTGTGACGCACACGGCGACGACCATGAGAAATACAAAAAATGGTGCGACGAATATTTTTTCCTGCCGCACCGGAACGAGCCGCGCGGCGTGGGCGGAATCTTTTACGACTACCGCGATACCGTTGACTGGGACGCGGATTTCGCCTTTACGCAGGATGTGGGACGGGCCTTTCTGGAGGTCTATCCCCGCATCGTCCGGATGCGGAAGGACACGGCATGGACGGAAGAACAGCGCGAACACCAGCTGGTGCGTCGGGGCCGCTATGTCGAATTCAATCTGCTGCACGACCGGGGCACTAAATTCGGACTGCGCACAGGCGGCAACACCGAGGCCATCCTGATGTCGATGCCGCCGGAAGCGAAGTGGCCGTAGAGACTGGCCTGCCTCAGCCAATGATGTAGACTGCGGTCGAATCGACCGACTTTCGGGATCTACCTATGAAACGTTTCGTCCCCTTCGCCTTCGTACTCTCGTTCGTTCTCAGCGGCATGCCTGCCGTGGCCCAGCAGAACCTCTCCATTGACGCTTTTGTCGGCATCTGGAGCGGCGGCGGTGTCGCGGAGAACGAGGACAGCGCCTATTTCCAGACCACGGTACGGGATTTCGATGTCACGATTCGCCGGTCAGGCGCAGGCTTCCAGATCGACTGGACGACAGTCATTCGCAGGGGCGGCGCGCCCGACAGGCCAAAGATACGAAAACGGAAATCGACCAAAACCCTCACGCCCTCAGGCACGGGTGGCGTCTTCCGCGGCGCACGGAACGGCGATCCGCTGACCGGCGAGGAACTCTGCTGGGCTTATATCAAGGGATCGACGCTGTCGCTTTTTCTGATGACGATCGACAGGGACGGCACCTATACGCTGCAGCAGTATGACCGCGAACTGCGCGGATCCGGCATGTTCCTGACCTTCACGAGCCATAGCGACGGCGACCGCCAGCGCGTGGTAAAGGGACGGCTGATCAAGACGGGCGGATAAGGCCCCGCAGCCGTTCGAGGCACGCATTCCTGTCCGCGGCAAAGCCGCCCTCGATCCACCAACGCTCCATCTCGGCGAGCCTTGCGCCAACCTCCGGCCCCTCCGCAACGCCGGCGTCGCGGATATCGCGTCCCGACAAAGGAAATCCCGGTACAGGCGCGCGGTCGGGCAGCGAATACAACGCATTCCAGGCCGACACATCCCGTTCGCCGGAATCTGCAGCATTTGCCGCACGGATCAGGACCAGATCGCGGAACAGGCTGTCCCCAAGCCGGTAGAGAACGACCCTGTTTCCGTCATCGCCGGCGCGTGGTTCAGGCCAAATATCCGGCGCAGTCAGCCTTTTCAGGCGGGCTCCATCACGCGCCGCCATACGCAACCGTTTGGCGATCGCCGCAACGCCGGCCTCATCCGCATCTACAAGAACGGCCAAGCGGCGAATGACGTCGCCGGGAACCGACAGGCCGGTTTCTACCTGCACCAGCGCCGCGAGCCTCTCGACATGCCGGACTTCCGGCAGCAGATAGGCCAGAACGCCTTCTTCCTCCATCAGGGCCACCGTCGGCGTCGGGTCGGGCGCGAGCAACAGGCGTTTCAGTTCCGCCCAGACCCTCTCCGCCGAGAGGGTGCCGATTTGCGACGCCATTTCGCGGCAGGCAGACAATGCGTCTGCATCCGCCGGCCCATCCCCGTAATGCGCATGGAACCGGAAGAATCGCAGCAGCCGCAACACGTCCTCTTCGATGCGCTCGCGGGCATTGCCGACGAACCGAACCCGACCGGCCCGAGCGTCGTCGATGCCGGTCCCGGTTGGGTCGTAGAGAGCTCCGTCGGGATCGGCATAGAGCGCGTTGAAGGTGAAGTCGCGCCGGGCAGCGTCTTCCGCCCAGTCGTCAGTGAAAGCCACGACAGCGTGTCGCCCGTCGGTTTCTACATCCCGCCTGAGCGTCGTAACTTCGTATGGAACGCCATTGGCAACGGCAGTAATGGTCCCGTGCGCCTTGCCCGTCGGCACGGCGCGCAGCCCTGCTGCGTTCAGCAGCCGGATAACATCGTCAGGCGCCGCCGCGGTTGCAATATCGATGTCGGAGACAGGCCGGCCGACGACAGCGTCACGCAGACACCCACCGACGAAACGCGCAACATGGCCCTCCGCAGTCAGTGCCGCCATAACGGAAACCGTATCCGAACGGCGCATCCAGTCCGGGGGGGCTATTCTGCCTGAAGGTTCCATCGGCCTGCCGCCCGCGTTCAGACGGGACGCAACGGCGCGGTCAGACCGCGCCGAACCACTCCGGGTAAAGAATCATGACTGTGAACGCCGCCAACATGCAGATCGCACTGGCGACGCCCAGCCAGACCCAGGGCAACGGCTCCCATTCCTCCCGCACGATGGAGCGCGAACCGCCGAATTTCGGCGGCATATAGGCACGCCAGAGGATGAAGGCCACGAAAGGAAAGCCGACGGCAAAAACGAACAGAAGAAGGATCCGGATCATTCGTCCCCCAGAATTTGAGACAGCTCATGCAGTATGCGGGCCGTCAGACCCCAAATATAGTAATCGCCATAAGGCATTGCACGAAATTCCCGATGCGCGCCCTGTACCCATCGACGGTCGATCCGGTGATTGCCCGGGTCGCACACGAAATCGAGCGGCACCTCGAAAACCGACGCGACCTCGGAGGGCTCCTCAACGATATCGAACGGTGGGGTCAGAAAACCGACAACCGGCGCAACACGAAACCCTGTACTGGTATCGCGGACCGCGAGCCGCCCCACCAGTTCGACGGAAGAGGCCGGCACGCCGATTTCTTCGTGGGTTTCGCGGAGCGCCGTGGTCTCTGGCGCCGTTTCGCCGGGAGCGACCGTACCGCCGGGAAAGGAAATCTGCCCCGCATGTTTGGGCAATGTCGCCGTCCGCCGGGTAAGAAGCACGGTCATGCCGTCTTCGCGATCAACCAGCGGCACCAGCACCGCCGCCGAACGCAGCATCTCGCCGGAGGTGGAGATTTCTCCGTTTACCGGCCAAATGGGATCGCTGTCGGCCCGCTGGCCGGACACCCGTTCCTTTACCCAGTCACGCATGACCCGGTCCCGGTCCGCTACTAGACGATTTCACCCGGATCTCCGATCGGGAAGAACACGCCGCCGCTCCAGACGCCGAATGCGGGTCCATCGGCCGTCTCCCGCTCCACCGCCAGTTCCACGAGATCGTAGAACACCGCCCGGGCAATCAGCGCGTCGAGACCGGCCCTGACACTCACATAGGGCGACGGCTCCTCGGTCTCCGGATCTATCGAAACGCGGATCGGATGGTCGGGTCCAGCGATCACAATATCGTCAACATTGGTGCGGAAAGTCAGGTGCTGATCGTCGTCCGCGCCGGCGACCGTCATTTCCACCGCGAGAAACGGCGCGTCTTCGACCTGAATTCGACATTTCTCGACCGGAGTCTCAAGCCAGAAATCGCCGGAATTATCTCGCTTCAGGACGGATGAAAACAGCTTTACCAGTTGTTTTCGACCAATAGGTGACCCATGATAAAACCATGTACCGTCGCGCGTGATCCGCATATCGATATCGCCGCAGAACTGCTGGTTGGGCGACGAATCGGCGGCGGGTCCGGACAGTTTGGCGCCGAGCCCTTTTTGTAACGATTCCGCGAGAGTTGCTGACCCGGACTTATCCATTTACCGCTTTTCTCGCCTCTACCCATGGAGACCGGATTGAACGATACCGCTTCCCTAGACCAGACCGCTGCGACGGGCGATTCCGCCGAGCCGCCGGCGAAGCTGGTTGCCGACATCGAGGCGCTGGGACAGCGTCTCGCGACGGTTCGCGACCGCATCGGCCGCATCATATACGGCCAGAAACAGGTTATCGACGAAACCCTTATCACGCTGCTGGCAGGCGGTCACGTTCTGCTGATCGGCTTCCCGGGCCTTGGAAAGACGCTGCTGGTCGATACCCTGGGTACGGTGCTGGGGCTGGCTGACAAGCGGGTGCAGTTCACGCCTGACCTGATGCCGGCCGATATTCTGGGCTCCGAGATTCTGGAGGACACCGACGGAAAACGCGCTTTCCGCTTTATCGAGGGCCCGGTGTTTTGCCAGCTTCTCATGGCCGACGAAATCAACCGCGCCAGTCCGCGCACCCAGTCGGCTTTGCTGCAGGCGATGCAGGAACAGCGCGTCTCGGTCGCCGGCCAGTACCATCCCCTGCCCCATCCCTTCCACGTGCTGGCGACACAGAATCCGCTGGAGCAGGAAGGCACCTATCCGCTACCGGAAGCGCAGCTCGACCGGTTCCTGATGCAGGTCGACGTGCAGTATCCGTCGGAAACGGCGGAACGCGAGGTTCTGCTGTCGACCACGGGCGTCGAACGGCCGGTGCCGGAACAGGTCATGACGGCGGACGATCTGATCGCGGCGCAGAAGCTGGTCAGGCAGATCCCTGTAGGCGAAGCGGTGGTCGACGCCATCCTCCGGCTGGTCCGCTCGGGCCGGCCGAACGATGACTCGGCAGACCCTTCGATCCGCGACCACGTCGCCTGGGGGCCGGGGCCACGCGCTAGCCAGGCGCTGATGCTTGCCTGCCGCGCCCGAGCGGTCCTCGACGGACGTTACGCACCGTCGGTTGACGATATCGTTGCGCTCGCGAAGCCGGTCCTGCGGCACCGCATGGCGCTCAGCTTCGCCGCTCGCGCCGACGGGGTTACGCTGGACGAGGTCATCGAACGGCTGTGCGCTCCTTTAGCCTGAATAGTTCCGCGCGCGGCGAACCGGGCGCAGCAGACCCGGCCGCCATACGCCGTCATGCTGAGCAGGCGTCAAGCCACCTGCCGCCTCTGATGGTGGCGGCGGACCGGGTTGCCGCGACCGTAGCGCAGGGCGTCCATGGCAGACGGCGTGTCGGACAGGGCGATTCCTTCTGGCAGTTTCGTCAGTACCAGCCGGGCGATTCCCTTTCGCGCATCGACTGGCGGCAGACCGCCAAGCGCGAACATGTCTTTATCCGCGAAACTGAGTGGGAAGCGGCGCAGAGCGTCTGGCTCTGGCTCGACCGCTCTTCATCGATGCGCTACAGCTCGGCACCCGACCGGCCGGAGAAATTCGAGCGCGCCGCGATTCTGACCCTTGCGCTCGCTTCGTTGCTGGTCCGCGGCGGCGAACGGCTCGCCATTCTGGGGTCGAGCGAGCCACCGTCGACAGGCCGCGCGGCTCTCGAACGCTACGCCAACGAATTTTCCCGAACGCCGTCGCCGGGCGATACGGGATCGGATGTCAGCGAACCGCCCCGCGCGGCCCTGCCGCGCTATTCCCGGGTGGTAATGGTGTCTGATTTTCTGATGCCGCCGGAGGCCTTGCTGACCTCGCTGCGGGGCTTTGCCTCGCTCGGCGTACGGGGACACCTGTTGCAGGTGTACGACCCTGCCGAACTGGATTTTCCCTTTCGAGGCAGGGTCCGGTTCGACGGCCTCGAAGGCGAAGGCTCGACGATGATTGGGCGCGTCGAAGCCGTACGAAACGAGTATGTCGCGCTGATGGCGAGCCACCGAAAGGCGATTGAGGATATCGCCCGCAGCCTGGGATGGTCGCTGACCACGCATGGCACGCACCAGTCGCCGCAGGCCGCATTGCTGGCGCTCTACGGCGCGCTGTCAGAGCCGCTGGAAGGCTTTTAGGAAACGGCGCCGACCATGCTCGACCTGGGACCCGTCATATTTACCGCGCCATGGATCCTCACGGCGCTTGCCGTCCTGCCAATCCTGTGGTGGTTGCTGCGCATCACGCCGCCCTCGCCCCAGATACGGGATTTCCCGCCGCTACGGTTCCTTCTCGCACTCCAGCCGCAGGAAGAAACCCCATCCAGGACGCCACTCTGGCTGATCCTGCTTAGAATGCTGATCGCGACCCTGATCGTCCTGGCGCTCGCTCACCCGCTCTGGAACCCCGGCGAAAGGCTGCGGGGCAGCGGCCCTCTGATGCTGGTCATCGATGACGGCTGGGCTGCTGGGCCCGGCTGGAGAAAGCGCATCGAGTCGATGGAGGCGCTGATCGACCAGGCGGAGCGGGAAAGCCGCGCCATTCGCATCCTGACGACGGCGAAGGCCAACCCGACCGATCCGCTGCAGGTCAGCGAGTTGATGCGGCCCGCTGCGGCGCGCCAGCTTGTGCGCGGGCTGAGACCAAAACCATGGCCAGTGGACCGCACTGCCGCGGTCGATGCGCTTGGCGGGCTGACGATTTCCGGTTCGGCTCATGTCGTATGGCTGTCGAACGGACTGGCCGGCGGAGACGATACGAAACTGATGGAACGGCTCCAGCAACTGGGGCCTTTGCGCGTCTATCGCGATACGGCGGGATCTCTGGCACGACTGGCAGCAACGCCGCGTTCCACCCGGGATGGGCTGGCGGCGCCTGTCGTCCGTGCCGACAACCGCGGCGAAGCAGCGGTAAGTGTCCGGCTGATCGACGATGACGGGCGGCTCCTCGGACAGCAGAACGCGGTCTTCCCGGAGGGCGAGACCCGAACGGAGATCGGATTCAAGCTGCCGCCCAACCTGCGCAACCGCGTCGCACGTGTTGAGATCGAGGGGGAGAGCGGCCCCGGCGCCGTCTTTCTAATGGACGACCGGTGGCGCCGGCGACCGGTTGGCGTTGCGTCCGGCGGTCTGTCGGAAGGATCGCAGCCGCTGTTGAGCGAGGACTATTACCTGTCCCGCGCCCTGGAGCCGTTTAGCGACGTACGGACGGCCAAGGTCAACGAGCTGGTCGAAGAAAAGCTGTCTGTTATCGTCCTCGCCGATATCGGCAAGCTCGCGCCGTCGGAGGTCGATCGGCTGGGCCGCTGGATTGAGGGGGGCGGCGTCCTGCTGCGATTCGCGGGACCACGTATGGCTCAGGGGACCGATCCGCTGGTGCCGGTCAGGCTGCGTGGCGGCGGTCGCGCGCTGGGCGGCGCCATGTCCTGGGCGCAACCGGCCCGGCTGCTGCCCTTCGAGGAAACCACCCCGTTCGCCGGGCTCATCATTCCGTCGGACGTAAGAATCCAGCGTCAGGTCCTGGCTGAACCGAGCCTGGAGCTGCAGACCCGGACCTGGCTTCGGCTGAGCGACGGCACCCCGCTGGTTACGGCCGACCGGCGCGGTAGCGGCTGGCTCATTCTGGTCCATACGACGGCGAACACCGAATGGTCTAACCTCCCCCTGTCCGGCCTGTTCGTTGAAATGCTCCAGCGCATCGCCAATCTCGGTCAGGGCGTGGCCGGCGATGACGGACAGGCCGTGTATCCGCCTCTCCAGACTCTCGACGGGTTCGGCGTTCTGGGGCCGGCGCTCGCCAGCGCGATCGCCATTCCGGGCAAGAGCTTCCTGACCGCCAGACCGGAGCCGAAGACGCCACCGGGCTACTACGGAAAAGGAGATGCGCGACGCGCCCTCAACATCGCCGCAGGGATCGAGTCGCTGGAACCGCTCGGGGAACCGCCAAGCGGCGTAGAAGTGACAGGCTACGCCCTGGAACCGGCGTTCGACGCCAAACCCTGGCTTCTTCTTGCCGGTCTCCTGCTTTTGCTCGCAGACCTTGCCATCAGCTATGTACTGCGCGGCCTTGGCCCGCGGCGCGCCGCATCGGCCACTGCAGCGGTGTTGCTGGTCGCTGCCACTTTGGCGGCCGTGGCGCCCGACACCGCGTCAGCCCAGACCGTCAAGGCGTCGCCGCCCAAGGATGCGGAGGAAGCGTTCGCCCTGAAGGCGACGCTGAGCACCCGTCTCGCCTTTATCATCACCGGCGATGCCTCGCTGGATTCGATCAGCCGCGCCGGGCTCAAGGGGCTTTCGACGATCCTGCGGCAGAGAACCGCAGTGGAACCGGCCGAACCGATCGGCGTCGACATCGAACGCGACGAGCTTTCGCTGTTCCCGGTTCTGTACTGGCCAGTTTCGGTAAGGCAGCGACCGCTGTCGGATCAGGCTGTCGCCAAGCTCAACGCCTATCTGCGGGGCGGCGGCACTGTCCTGTTCGACACCCGCGAGCAGGCGCAGTTGAATTTCGATCCGTTCGGCGTAGGGGGGCCCGAATCCGCCAAGCTCCGCGGCATGCTGAGTTCCCTGGACATTCCGGCGCTGATCCCTGTTCCCAAGGACCACGTCGTGAACAAGGCGTTCTATCTGCTCAAGAACCATCCAGGCCGCTGGTCGGGAGGCACGGTTTGGGTCGAACGGCGCGGCGGGCGGCACAATGACGGCGTATCGTCCGTCATCATCGGCAGTCACGACTGGGCCGGGGCCTGGGCCGTGGACCCAAACGGCCTCGCCATGTTCCCGGTTTCGTCCGGCGGCGAGCGCCAGCGCGAACTCGCCTACCGGTTCGGGGTCAACTGGGTCATGTATGCGCTGACCGGCAACTACAAGACCGACCAGGTTCACGTGCCCGCCATTATCGACAGGCTGGGACAATGACGGCGCGGACATCCCCATGCTGACGGTTGAATTTTCTCCTCTTTTCCCATGGGCCTGGATCGGCTTGCTGACAGCGGTCGCGTTGCTGCTCGTGATATTCGGCCTCGCCCGAAGGGCGCGGGGCATGGGCTGGCGGTCTGTCGCGATCGCTGGCCTGATTCTCGCCCTCGCCAACCCGGTCGCGGTGGAGGAAGACAGGGAAGCGAGAAACGACGTTCTTGCGGTTCTGGTCGACGATTCTGCCAGCCAGAAAATCGCGGACCGCGAAGAAGCGACAGCGAAAGCGCTCGCCCATGTGACCGCGACGGCAGCACGTCTCAACAATGTCGAACTGCGCGTGATCCGGGCGGGAATACCGGATGATTCGGCTGGACCCGTCGATGGAACGCGCCTGTTCCGGGCGCTTGGCCGGGCGGTCGCCGATATTCCGCAATCGCGCATGGCGGGCACCATCGTCATTACCGACGGTCAGGTTCACGATGTTCCGGCGGCCGACGCTCCGGTCCCCTTCGGCGGGCCTGTCCATGTCCTCCTGACCGGCAAGAAGAATGAGTTCGACAGACGGATCGTGGTCGAGAACGCACCGAAATTCGGAATCGTCGGCAAGGAAGTAACGATTACGGTACGCGTCGAGGATACCAGCGGCGCAAGCGAGCCGGTGGATCTCACACTTATCCAGGACGTCGGGACGCCTCGCAAAATCAGAATTCCTGTCGGCAAGAACCATGCGGTCAAGCTTCCGCTGGACCATGCGGGCGCCAATATCCTGCAGATGGAGGTAGCAGCCCTGCCCGGTGAACTGACATCCATCAACAACCGCACGGTGGTATCGGTCAACGGCGTCCGAGAGCGATTAAGAGTTCTCCTCGTCTCCGGTGAACCGCACCCGGGCGAGCGCACTTGGCGCAACCTGCTCAAGGCCGACCCATCGGTGGACCTGGTCCATTTCACCATCCTGCGGCCGCCGGAGAAGCAGGACATGACTCCGGTTCGCGAACTTTCCCTGATCGCTTTCCCGATCCGCGAACTGTTCGAGGTCAAGCTGAACGATTTCGACCTGATTATTTTCGACCGCTACCGCCGGCGCGGCGTGCTGCCGTCGATCTATCTCGACAATATCGCCCGCTATGTCGAAGGCGGCGGCGCGATTCTCGAAGCGTCCGGCCCTGAATTCTCCGGCATCGACACGCTGTATCAGACTCCGCTCGGGCGGGTGTTGCCGGGCGAGCCCACCGGCGTGGTGATGACTGGCGCGCTTCGCCCGCGTCTGACCGACAGGGGCGCGCGGCACACGATCACTGCCGATCTGCCCGGCGCAGGCATCGGCGAAGAACTTCCGCGCTGGGGGCGCTGGTTCCGGCAGATCGAAATCCAGCCCCGCAACGGCATCGCTCTGATGAGGGGCCGCAGCGACAAACCGATCCTGATGGTGGACCGGGTCCAGAAGGGCCGGGTTGCGCAGCTCGCCAGCGACCATATCTGGCTGTGGGCGCGCGGCTATAACGGCGGCGGCCCCCACTCGGAACTGTTGCGCCGCATCGCTCACTGGCTGATGAAGGAGCCGGAACTCGAAGAGAACAGCCTGCGCGCTCAGATGCAGGGATCGCGGCTCGCCATCACGCGCCGCAGCGTTGAAGAAGACACCAGCCCGGTCGAACTGACGCTCCCCTCGGGCAAAAGGAAGACGGTTTCCCTCGAACAGGGTATCGGCGGCAGGGCTCGCGCGTTTGTTCCGGTAGGCGAAACCGGGATCTACCGAATTCGCGACCAAAGGCACAAGACACTGGCGGCGGTCGGCAACATCAACCCGCTGGAATTCTCGGACATGCGGACGACCGGCGACCGCTTTGCCGCGCTCTCGCAAAAAACCGGCGGCGGTATTCACTGGTTTAACGACGGCGCGCCCGAACTCCGGCGGGTACGCGCAGACCGGCTGACCGCGAGCGCCGGATGGTTTGGAATCGTCGACAACCGGAATTTCACGATCCGCAATGTGCGCGAAGTACCGCTGCTGCCGGGGCTCGTCGTTCTTCTGCTGGCGCTCGGCGCGCTGTTACTCGCCTGGCGGGCGGAAGGACGTTAGGCTGTCAGGGTCAACCAAGACTTCCTCAACGGGGAAAGACACATGTCGAAACTGCTCAACGACGATCAGGTATCCACCTATGACCGGGACGGGTTCGTCTTCCCGGTACGGGTCATGTCCGAAGCCGACGCCGTTTCGTTCGGCGACAGGATCCTGGCCGCGGAGGCCGATGGAAAATTGAGGGCAAGGGGCGGCGAAACCAAGTTTTATCTGCGTTTCCCCTGGGTATACGAACTGGCGACCAGACCGGAAATTCTGGATGCCGTCGAGGACCTGATCGGACCCGACATCATGCTTTACCACAATTCGATCTGGGCCAAACGCGGGGGCGGCGGTCATTATGTGAGCTGGCACCAGGACAATACCTATTTCGGCCATTACCCGTGCGAGGTGCTGTCGATGTGGATCGCGCTGACGCCGGCAACGGTCGCGAATGGCTGCATGCAGTTCCTCCCCGGCACGCACCGGCTGGGCCAGCTTCCGCTCGCCGGCAACGACGTCAACGACGCGAACATGCTGACCAGCGGACAGACCGTGGAGTTCGATCCGAACAGCGTCGATGCAGTCCCGATTGAACTGCAGCCGGGCGAAGCATCACTGCACCATGCGTTCCTGATTCACGGATCGCTTCCCAACCGGACCGAGGATTTGCGGATGGGGATGACGCTGATCTTTCACCCGCCTCATCTTCGCCAGGCGGGCGACGTGCGGACAAGCGCGCTACTGGTTCGAGGCGAGGACCGGTACGGCCATTTCGACCGTGAGACACCGCCGGTCGCCGAAGACGACGAAGCCACCGTGGAAGCGTACGAACGCGCAGTCATGCTCTATCGCAGCAAGGTCCGCGAAATGGGAAACAGCACGATCGAGCGGTTCGAAAAAGGAACGGCGAACAGTTCCTGACCGGCTCTCTGGCGAGGCGCGGATCGGACGCGCGCCTCGACTGGCACGAAAGAAAAAAGGGGACAGGTGGGATCCTGTCCCCTTTTCCAGGCCCTTCCGGGCCGCGCTACATCAGGCTTGGCAAATAGAGTGCGATCGCCGGGAAAAAGATCATAAGCACGATGAGGATAGCGTCGCAGACCAGAAACGGGAACGCCGCTTTCGCCACCTGGATCAGGGTCGTCCCTTTGGGCGCCACCCCCAGCATCACATAGAGCAGTAATCCGAAGGGCGGGGTTGTACCCGCCATTTCGAATGTCATCAGCACGAACAGCCCGAACCAGATCAGGTCGAATCCAAGCTGCTGCGCCAAGGGGAAGAAGATCGGCACGGTGATCAACATCATCGATGTCGCATCCATGAACATGCCCAGCGTGATCAGGATGCAGAACATCACCAGCAGAATCCAGTATTTGGAGATGTCAAAACTGGTAGCCCAGGAAAGCAGCCCCGCGCTGGCGCCGGAGAAGGCGAGAAGCTGGCTGAACACGGTCGACGACATGATGATGAAGAACACCATGGCGCCGACCTTGACCGTTGCTTCCACCGCGGTCTTGATGCTCGTAAATGTCAGCACCCGGAACGCCGCCGCCAGTATCATCACGCCGAGAACGCCGAACGCCGCAGCCTCCGTCGGCGTTGCAAGCCCGAGAATAATGAATCCGACGACCATGAAGACGACAAGGCCCATCGGCAGGATATTCGTGCAGACGATCTTTACCCGCTGGAATACGGGCGGCATCTCAACCTCGTAGGCGGGCGCCGAACCAGGCGCCATCCGAAGCTGCATGAAAATCATGATCGCGTAGAGCCCGGCAAGGAGGAAGCCCGGGATAATGCCCGCGATGAGAAGCCGACCAACATCAATACTGGCGACAGAGGCCAGAAGGACCCCGAGCGCCGAGGGCGGAATGATCATCGCCAGCCCGCCGGTGCCGAGGATCGGTCCCATCGACATGCGCCAGTTGTAACCGCGCTTCTGCATTTCCGGCACCATCAGGGAGCCAAGCATCGCCGTGTTCGCCATGCTGGAGCCTGTAAGGGTCGAGAACAGCGCGCCGCCGGCGACCGTCAGAAAGCAGAGCCTGCCCGGCAATCTGCCGAACAACACGTCCAGCCCGTCAAAAACCCGTATCGCGAGCCCGGTATGGAAGAACAAAGCCCCCATCATGATGAACATGGGCACCGGCCCGAGCGCAAATCGCGTTATCAGAGCGGTTGAATTCTCGACGATCTGGGGCAGTCCGGCCATTCCGCCCATGAAGATCATAACGCCGATAATATTGGTCGTGATGAAGGTCAGCGCGACAGGAACGCCAAGCGCCATAAAGAAAATGACAAACCCGATAAGGGTTGCGAGAGCCCAATACCATTCCATGATCAGACCCCCTCCCGCTCTTCGATCGAATGGGAATACATATCGTCTATGCCGATCAGGAATCGTCCGAATTCAATCGCGACAAGCACGAAACATGGAGCCATCGGCACAAACAGCAGCCAAAGCGGCAGGTCCACGCCGCGGACGTCAACTGTGCCTGATTGCCAGTTCGTCCAGAAATTCTCCCAGGAGTACCAGGCGAATACGAGGCAGGAGAAAATACAGATGCAGTAGACGATCTTCGCGACCACGAACTTCACCGCCGGCGGCAGGAACTGCGTTACAGCATCGATAAACACGTGCCCCTTGATACGCGTAATCCACGGCGCTGCGAGAACAGCGAACCAGAGCAGAGTGTATTCAACGACCCCGATCGTGAATATCGGCGGATTAAATCCCAGAATTCTCATCGACACATCGACGCAAATCATCACAAACGATGTGAATATCAGAATTCCTGATACGACCGCGAGAACACGAATCAGGAAATTATATCCCTGAACGATAGCACCCACTTGTTTGACCCTTCCCTGTTAGCCGGAGTATTCCCGGATTTATTACATGTCGGCGCAGGATGGCTGAACGAACGTGAAAGTACAAGCCGCGGAACTGTGACACGATGCGATTGGCAGCGAAAGCAGGTGCTTGCGAAAGGGCATCACTAATGCCATCGTAGCGCCGTTGATTGTCCGTGACTGGCGCGGAGATCACGTTTTGAAACTATTTCGTACCTTATGAGTGACGAAATTCCGACATTAGGGAGGTTTTACCATATGAGGATCAACAGGCTTCTTGCATCTGGTGCGGCAGTGGCCGCGACAGCATTTGTGTATGTGGCGCCTGCCGTCGACGCAAAGACGCTGTCGGTTGTTTCCGGGCTGCCCCGCAACCATGACCAGATCGAAACTTATTTCCGCGATTTCCATCAGCCCGTGAATGCCGCAAAGGGCGCGATCACCCTGCAGTACAAGGGTGGACCCGAAGTCACGCCGCGCAAACAGCAAGGCAGCTTTATCAAGCGCGGCCTGATCGATCTGCTGATCTCGCCGAGTTCGTATTATGCGGGCCAGGTGCCGGAATCGCGTGTCACCGCGATCTCCAACCGTTCGCCGTGGGAAATCCGTGCGGACAATAACGGCATGGACCGGTTGAGCGAGGGCTGGATGAAGGGCATCGGCTCCCGGATCATTGCCTGGCCTTTCTGGGGCGGATCGAACTTCCATGTCTACCTGACCAACAAACCCGAACTCTCCAAGAAAACGGGCATCTCGCTGGTCGGTCAGAAAATGCGCGCGACGGCGCTCTATATTCCGTTCCTGAAGGCAATGGGTGCTACGCCGGTCGTGATCTCGCCGGGCGACGTTTACACCGCCCTGCAGCGCGGCGTTGTTACCGGTCTCGCCTGGCCGGAAGGCGCCGTGACCAAGTATGGCTGGCAGGAATACATCAAGTATCGTGTTGGACCGGGCTTCTGGCGTTCCTCGACCATGCTGGTCATGAACGAGAACAAGTGGCAGTCGCTTTCGAAGACCGAAAAGGACTTCATGATGAAGCATGCCATAGCATTCGAAAAAGCGAGCGGCGAGACCCTGCGCAAGATCGCCAATGCCGATAATGCGAAGATTTTCGCGGCTGGCGTGAAAGCGATCGAACTTGAAGGCGAGTATGCAAAGGCATGGAACGCCACGGTCAACGGTTCGACCTGGGACGACGCCAAGAAGCGCAAGATGACCTTGTCTTACGACACGATTCGCAAGCTTCTTTACAAGGAATAAACTACCGGCCCATGGGGCCAGGACATGCCGGCGCTCCCCAACAGGGAGCGCCGGTTTTTTTATCCTTCATACGCCGAGATAACGTTCGTGAATGCCCGGATTGGCGTCGAGTTCGGCCGAGTTACCCGACCAGACGCAGACGCCTTTTTCTATGATGAAATGCCGGTCGGCGATTTTCATTAGCGCGGACAGGTTCTTGTCGATGACGAGGATCGACTGCCCCTCGGACTTCAGGTCCGCGAGACACTGCCAGATTTCGGCGCGGATCTGCGGGGCGAGCCCTTCCGTCGCCTCATCGAGAATTAGCAGCTTCGGATTGGTCATCAACGCCCGGCCGATGGCAAGCATCTGCTGCTCGCCGCCGGACAGTTCGTTACCCATCCCGTCGATCCGCGGCACCAGCGCGGGAAATCTTTCCAGCACGCGATCCAGCGTCCATCCGCCTTCCGAACCGCGCGCTGTCGCAACCAGGTTTTCGCGGACCGTCAGGTTGGGAAAGATCTGCCGGCCTTCCGGCACCAGCCCGATCCCTGCCTGGGCAATCCGATAGGATGTCCTGCCGAGGATCGAGATATCCTCGAACCGGATATCGCCCCCATGCGGTGGCACCATGCCCATGATGGAACGGACCGTCGTGGTCTTGCCCATACCGTTTCGGCCCATCAACGTCACCACCTCGCCGGCATTGACCTCAAGCGACATGCCGAACAGGACCTGGCTCGCCCCGTAGGAAGTCTCGATGCCTTCAACCTGCAACATCAGACGCTTTCCTCTTCGCCCAGATAGGCGGTGCGGACTTCAGGGTTTGCGCGGATTTCATCGACCGTGCCGGAGGCAATGGCCCGCCCGTAGACCAGAACGGTAATCCGGTCGGCCAGCGCGAAGACGGCGTCCATATCGTGCTCGATCAGCAGGATTGTGAGTTTCCCCTTGAGGCCCTTCAGAATATCGACCATGAGGCGGGATTCCTCCGGCCCCATCCCTGCCATCGGCTCGTCGAGCAGCAGCATCGTCGGCTTCCCGGCCAGCGCCATGGCTATTTCGAGTTGCCGGTGTTCGCCGTGGCTCATGTCACGCGCGGTCACGTCCGCGCGGTCGCCAAGCCCGACGAGGTCGAGCGCCTCGCGCGCCGGCGCGCGCAACCTCGCCTCGCCACGCGCCGCACGCCAGAACCGGAAGGAATGACCATCATGCGCCTGAACGGCGAGCGCCACGTTATCGAGTGCGGTAAACTCATGAAAAATGCTGGTGATCTGGAAAGTCCGCGCCAGGCCGAGCGCCGACCGTGCGGGCGCGGGCAGCGTCGTGATATCGCGCCCGTCGAACAGGATACGACCGGAATCCGGTTTCAACGCCCCGGAAAGCTGGGAGATCAGTGTCGTCTTCCCGGCGCCGTTGGGCCCTATGACGGCATGGATGCCGAGCGGCTCGACGTCGAGATTCAAATTGTCCGTCGCGCTGACGCCGCCAAAGCTCTTGCGCAGATTCTCGACCTTCAGAAGAGGCTTCGCCATTCAGCTGTCCTTCCGGTCGAAAAAACCGAGCAAACCGCCGCGGGCGAACAGCACCACGAGAATCAGGAACGGCCCGAAGATCAGCTGCCAGTATTCCGTTACGCCGGCCAGAAGCTCTTCCAGCACCAGGAACGCGACCGCCCCGACGATCGGGCCGGCAAGGCTTCCCATGCCGCCCAGCAGTACCATGATGATCAGGTCGCCGGAGCGGGTCCAGTGCATCATGTCCGGGTTAACGAAATCGGTGTGATTGGCGAGCAGGATGCCCGACAGGCCCGCCATCATGCCCGCGATCACAAAAGCAGTCAGCTTGTAGCGGAAAGTCGGATAACCGATGGCTTCCATACGCGCCTCATTGGACCGAGCCCCCTGGATCACCATGCCGAAGCGGGAATTCACCATCCGGTGCGAAATCCAGAGGCACAGGATCAGCAGGACATAGACCAGCCAGTAGAGATTGGTCTTGTCCGACAGATCGATCAGGTCCGCGAAATAGCTGGGCTCCACCAGGGGAAGTCCGTCGTCGCCGCCGTAGCGATCAAGGCTGACGCCGAGGAAATACATCATCTGCGCCAGCGCGAGTGTGATCATGATGAAATAGACGCCGCGGGTCCGAAGGCTGATCGCGCCGAACACCAGAGCGAACAGGGCGGAAACAACAAGCGCAAGCGGCCACTGGATGAACCCGTCGACCAGTTCGTGCTCGGCGCAGATGCCGATCGTATAGGCACCGATGCCCACGAACGCCGCGTGACCGAAGCTGATCATCCCGCCATACCCCATGATCAGGTTGAGCGACAGCGCCCCGATCGAGAGGATCATCATGCGGCGACCGAAATCGGCGTAGAACGGGACTTCGGTCCATTCGGCGATGGCGGGTACGAACGCGAGGGCGAGGAAGATCGCGAGAACGATGAAGATTTGTGGGCGGTTCGCCATCGTCTAGCCCGTCCGCGCCGGAAACAGGCCCTGCGGGCGGAAGAAAAGGACGCCCGCCATCAGGATATAAATAAGCATCGAGGCGACGGCAGGTGCCGCGGTCTCCGCCGCATTGACAGGAAGAAACAGCTCGAAGAACACGTCGAGGAAGGATCGACCGAGAATTTCCATCACCCCGATCAGCAGCGCGCCGACAAAGGCGCCGCGGATCGAACCGATACCGCCGATCACGATCACCACAAGAACCTGGATCAGGATATTTTCGCCCATCCCGATGGTGGCGGCGAAGATCGGCCCGGCCAGTACGCCGGCCAGCGCCGCCAGCGCCGCGCCGAGCCCGAACACCAGCGTGAAGACTTTCTTAATGTCGACACCCAGCGCGCCGACCATTTCGCGGTTGGACGCCCCTGCCCGGATCAGCATACCGGTGCGCGTCTTGACCACAAGAACATAGAGAAATGCAGCGACCAGCAGTCCTACCCCGATCACCACCATCCGGTAGATCGGCAGCGGCACTCCGAATATCTCCAGCGCCTGGTTCATGACAGGCGGCAGCGCAACCTCGATCCCCGCCGGTCCCCAGATGAGGCGCACCAGCTCATTGAAGAACAGGATCATCCCGAAGGTCGCCAGCACCTGATCGAGATGACCACGGGAGTAGAGCCGTCTCAGCACCAGAATTTCGACAATGATCCCGAGCAGGAGCGTGGCAGGCAAGGCAACGACGATCCCGAGCAGGAAGGAGTCGAAGAACTGCGTCGCCGACGCCGCGATATAGGCGCCCATCATGTAGAGCGACCCGTGCGCCAGGTTCATCATATCCATGATGCCGAAGACGAGCGTGAGCCCGGCGGCGAGCAGAAACAGCAGCATGCCGTACTGGACGCCGTTAAACAGCTGCTCGAAAAGAAGCACGGTGTCGATCATGGGGAGCGGAAACGCGGGTCCGGACGCGGAAACGGGGGCGCAGGCAGCGCCCCCGTTTCCTCAATCGCGGGTCAGATCACCAGGTTTTCTTCATCTTGCATTTGGAGGCATAGACGTCCTGATGGTTCTCGTAGACCTTCTGGACAATCTTGGTCGTCCAGTTACCGCTGGAATCGGCCACCACCTGACGCAGGTAGAAATCCTGAATCGGGAAATGATTGTTGCCGTAGGTGAACTTGCCGCGCACGGACGGGAAATCCGCCTGACGCATTTTGGCGCGCATCTCCTTGACCTTCGACAGGTCGCCGCCGGCCGCTTCGACCGCGCTGTTGATCAGCATGATCGAATCATAGCTCTGCGCACCGTAATGCGACGGGTAGGAACCGAACTTCTTGCGGTAGTCGGCCACGAATTTCTTGTTCACCTTCGTATCGAGATCGGGTGACCAGAACTGCGTCGAATAGGTGCCAAGCACATTTTCAAGCTTGGCGCTCTGCAGTTTCGGCAGGCTGAGCGAGTCGACGCTGAACACGCTGTAGAGCGGCGTCTTGGTCATGCCGGCCTGTGCGTACTGGCGCATAAAGGCGTTGGTGGCGCGGCCGGGATAGAAGATGTACACCCCGTCGGGGTTGGCGCTCCGGGCCTTGGCGAGCTCGGCCGAGAAATCGAGCTGTCCCGGCCATTTGGTGAGATCCTTGCCAAGCACCTTGCCCTTGAAGGTCCGCTCGACGCCCGCAACCATGTCACGGCCCGCCGCATAGTTCGGCGCGACGATATAGAGGCTCTTGACGCCGCGCTTGTTGAGCACCTCGCCCAGCGCCATCGGCACCTGGTCGTTCTGCCACGAGGTCGAGAAAATATTCTCATGGCACAGGCGCCCGGCGATCCTGGAGGTACCGGCATTGGAGATAACCCAGATCTTGCCGGACTTGACGATCGAATTGCGCGAGGCGAGCGCCACGTGCGACCAGATGAAACCCGATATGAAGTCGACCTTGTCCTTGCTCAGAAGCTTTTCGGTCTTCTGCTTGCCGACCTCGGGTTTGACCTGGTCGTCCTCGAAGAACATTTCGACGGGGATGCCAGCCATCTTGCCGCCGAGATGGTCGAGCGCGATCTCCACCGACTGGCGCATGTCCTTGCCGATCACGCCGGGCCCGCCCGTAAGCGTCGTTACGAAACCGATCTTTACCTTACTGGCTTTCATGGCCATCGCCTGAGGCGCGGCCATCGCCAGCGCAACAGCGGAAATCGCGAAAAGAAATGTCTTCTTCATTGTGCTGTTCTCCCTTGAGCAACCTTTTTCGGGGCGAATAGTATCCCAAGTGCCCTTGAGGGCCAATGCCGTCTGTAGCCTGTATTCCATGCGTTGGGCTACATTCCAGCCGCCATCTCGGCGACGGCTTTGGCCACCGCGCCGGTTCGCGCATCCATACCGCCGAAAAAGAACGTATCCTGCCAGCTCGGCCGTGCGGACAGGCGTTTAAGCCAGTCGGCTACGCGCGGATAGGCGTCGGCGATATCGGGCCGAAGGTCCGTCATCCGCTCGACGAACGGGACCATCGCAATATCGCCGAGCGAGAACGTATCGCCGGCGAGATAGGCGCCCTGCCCCAGCGCATCCTCCATGCGGTCGAAAGTCTGGCGCATCCGGTCATAGGCGCCCTCGAGTTCCGCCTCGGAAAATCCGCCGCGCGCGACCTGCTTCCAGCGCGACCGGCGTTCCTCGGTGGGCACGCGCCCGAGCACCGTTGCCAGCTCGTCATCCGAAAGCTTCTCCGCCACCGGGCGGCTCAGCCTGTCCCATGTCGGCACGTAAACCGCAGCGTAGCCCACCTCGTCCGACCATTGCTCCCATTCCTTCATGCGCACGCGGCCGTCCGCATCGGCCGGCGACAAAGACGGTTCAGGAAATTTTTCTTCCAGATAGTCGATAATGAAGGTGGATTCGCAGATCGGTGCGCCGTCATGCACCAGTGTCGGGACAACGCCCTTGGGGTTGAGCTTCAGGTAGTCGGGGTCATGCTGCTCGAATTTCTGGAGATTCAGCAGCCGGCTTTCCCATTCGAGCCCCTTTTCGGCGAGGCACATCCGCACCTTCTTCGAGCAGGTCGAGGGAAGCCCATGATAAAGCGTCAGCATGTCGGCCCTTCTTCTTTGAACAGGTCTGGCAGTATCGCCTAGACTGAGGAGAACGCCCAGCCGGAGAATTTTTCATGCCGAACCATACTGGAAAACCACCCTTTCGCGCCGACCATGTCGGCAGCCTGCTGCGCCCGGCTGAGCTGATCGATGCGCGCTATGCCGCAGGTGCCGCAAAACCGAGCGAGGCGCAGCTGAAGGAAATGGAGGACCGGTTCATCCCGGACGCCATCGCGTTACAGGAAAAGGTGGGGCTGCAATCGATCACCGACGGCGAATTCCGGCGGGGATCGTTCCGTTCGCCCGTGGTCTCGCGGATCGACGGGTTCAAAACGGTGCCGCAGGACCCGGTCTGGGCGGCGCGCGACTCCGACGGGCACTCTCACCCGCTGGGCGATGCGCCGGTCGCGGTGGCCAGGCTTCAGCGAAACCGGGGAATCGCCACCGACGAGTTCGCATTCCTGAAGGACCATACGAGCCGCACGCCCAAGGTCTGCCTGCCGGCACCGTCCTATCACTATTTCTATCGCGCACCGGACGAAGGCCCCTATCCGGACCCGGACGAATATGTCGAAGACCTGATCCGCATTTACCGCGAGGAGCTAGCGGAACTCGCCGGTATGGGCGCACGCTACGTACAGTTCGACGAGGTCATCCAGGCCTATCTGTGCGACGAACGTATCCGGGGCGTGGTGCGGTCGCGGGGCGACGATCCGGACCGGCTGTCGCAGCTCTATGTCGATATGATCAACCGCATCATCGAGGGAAGGCCGGACGACATGACGGTAGCCGTGCATTTCTGCCGCGGAAACTCGATGGGAAGATGGGTCGCCGAGGGCGGATACGACCCGGTCTCGGAGATCGTGTTCGGCGGGCTGCAAGCGGACGCGCTGTTCATGGAGTACGACAGCCCGCGCGCCGGCGATTTCGGCCCGCTGCGCCACGTGCCTGACGGCAAGGTGGTGGTGCTCGGGCTGGTCAGCACCAAGAGCGGCGCGCTGGAGAGCAAGGACGATCTGAAACGCCGGATCGACGAGGCCACGGCCTTTGTGCCGCTCGACCGCCTCTGCCTCAGCCCGCAATGCGGTTTCGCCAGCCGCGACAAGGGCAATCCGGTCACGGTCGAAGACGAAATCGCCAAGCTGTCGCTGGTGGTCGAGGTAGCGACCGACGTGTGGAGCGGGGTGCTGCCGTCGAGGGGATAGAGCGCATTCCTCGTCCTTCGAGACACTCGCTGCACTCGTTCCTCAGGATGAGGAATGCTTGGGGCGGCAAAAAACTCCTGGTCAGAAAAAACTCCTCATCCTGAGGAGGCCGACAGGAGAGAGGCCGTCTCGAAGGATGCGGCGCCGTCCCTAACCCGCCATCGCGCGCAGCTTCCCGGCCGCCTCCGAGCCCTTCTCCGCCATCAGGGGCAGGTATTTCTCGTTCAGCCAGTCGCCGATGCCGGCCTTGAAGCTCGGACGGGCCTGGATGCGCTCGAACCATTCGGGCACGCGAGGACGGCTATCCCACAGCCAGCCCATCTGGAGATGGGTGAGTCGCACCATGTAGGGCGTGTAGGCGACATCAGCGAGCGAGAAGACATCGCCGGCCAGCCAGTCGCCGTCGGCAAGCGCCGCATCGATGTCGCCGATCAGACGGTCGAACCGTCTGACCGCACCGGGAAGGAACTTTGAATCCAGCCCCTTCAGGATGTTTTCACGCTGGCGCTCGCGCTTGCCCGGGTCCGGAATGTTTTCGATGGTCTGCCGGACTTCTTCCTCGGACTTGATCGCAAAATGCTGGTATCGGAAGGCGATGGATGACGACAGCACGCCGGTCATCGCGTGCAGCCCCTCGTCGAGCTGTTTCATCCAGAGCCGCACCCGCGTCCTGCCATACGGGTCGGCAGGGCGTAGCGGCTGATCGGGGAACCGGTCGTCGAGATACTCCATGATGACGGTCGATTCGATCACGACCCTGCCGTCGTCGATCAGCGTCGGCACCACGCCTGCCGGGTTGAGTTTCAGATAGTCCGGCCTGTGCTGCGGCCCTTCACGCAGGTTGAAATGAATGCCTTCCCAGTCGAGCCCCTTCTCGGCGAGCGTCAGCCGCACCTTCTGGGCGCAGGTCGACATGTCGTTGTGATAGAGCTGCAACATGCTCTCAGCCGGCGGCCAGCACCGCCTTTACGCCGTCGACGTTTTCCCCGCCCTTTTCTTCCATCAGCGACAGGAAGTCCGGGTTAAACCATTCCACCATGCCTTTCTGATAGGATGCCCTCTCACGCGTACGTTCGAGCCAGTCGGCGACTTTCGGGCGTTCGTCGAACAGCCAGGTCTGCTGCAGATGCGCGACGCGCGTCACGTAAGGTACGAAAGCGATATCGGCGAGCGAATAGCTGTCGGCCGCCATCCAGGTCGTCTCCGACAGCGACGCCTGCATGTCGTCCAGCATCTTCACCACACGGCGGATCGCCGGCTTGAAGAAACGCGACTCGACCCCTTCGAGCACGTTCTCGGTCATGCGTTCGCGTTTGACCGGATCGACATAGCCGTCGAGCGTCTTTTTCAGCTCCTCGTCCGTCTTGCCTTCCATGAACTGGTAGCGGAAGGCGATGCAGGCGCTGATCGTCGCCGAGGCGGCGTGCAATCCCTCATCGAGCTGCTTGACCCAGAGGCGCATTTTCGCCCGCCCGTAGGGATCGGCCGGCTTGAGCGGCGGGTCGGGAAAGATATCGTCGAGATATTCGTCGACCACGGCGGACTCATAAACGATTTTGCCGTCATGAATGATCGTGGGCACCACCCCGTTCGGGTTGATGGCGATGTATTCGGGTTTGTGCTGATCCCCGGCGCGCAGGTTGAAATGGTGGGACACGAAATCCTGACCCTTTTCCGCCAGGGTGATTCGCACCTTCTGCGAACAGGTCGACATGCCGTTGTGGTAAAGCTCGATCGTCACGGGATATCCTTCACTTTTGCTTTCGGTCGAAGTTACGGCGATTATCGACAAAACGGCCGCAGCGCACAACGCGGCGTCCCGGAAGAACGAATGTACGGAGAACAAAATGTCATCGCGCCTTCTGCCAACAACCGTCGTCGGCTCCTATACCCAGCCGGGCTGGCTTGTCGATCTGGGCATGCTGCGGTCCATCGTACCGCCGCGGATCAGGGCGCGCGATATCTGGAAGATCGATGCCGACGGGCTGGAGGAGGCGCAGGACGCCGCGACGCTGGCCGCCATCCATGACATGGAGCGCGCCGGGATCGACATTCTCACCGACGGGGAAATCCGGCGGGAGAGCTATTCCAACAGGTTCGCCACGGCGCTGGACGGCGTCGATATCGACAATCCGGCGGAGGTCCCGGGCCGCAGCGGCAAGCCGATCCTCGTGCCGCGCATCACCGGGCCGATCCGGCGCAGGCATGCGGTTGAGGTGCGCGACATCGAATTTTTGCGCGCCAATACGGACCGGACGGTAAAGATCACGATCCCCGGCCCCTTCACCATGACCCAGACCGCAGTCGACGAACATTACGGGGACGGCGAGGCATGCGCCATGGCGTTTGCCGAGGCGGTCAACGAGGAGATCAGGGACCTGTTCGCGGCGGGCGCCGACATCGTCCAGATTGACGAACCCTGGATGCAGGCGAAACCCGATGAGGCAAGGCGATACGCGGTCAAGGCCGTCAACAGGGCGCTCGAAGGCGCAACCGGCGCCACCGCGATCCATATGTGTTTCGGCTACGCCCATGCGGTGAAGAACAAACCGTCAGGCTATTCCTTCCTGCCGGAGCTCGCCGCCTGCGATGCCGACCAGGTCTCGGTCGAGGCGGCTCAGCCCGGTCTCGACATCGCCGCGCTCGAGGCGTTGTCGAACAAGACGATCATCCTCGGCGTGATCGATCTGGGCGACATGCAGGTCGAAAGCGCGGACACGGTCGCCGACCGCATTCGCGCCGGGCTGGAAGCCGTTGCGCCGGAGCGTCTGATTCTGGCCCCCGATTGCGGCATGAAATATCTCGACCGCGAAATCGCCTTCGGCAAGCTGAAAGCACTTGCCGAAGGCGCCGCGATCGTGCGCCGCGAACTGGAGGGTTAGCGGCGGGCAGCCTTTTTCCCGGCTTTTTTCGCGCGCTTCTTTGCAGCCTTTTTGGCGGTCTTCTTTCCCGCCTTTTTCCCGGCTTTCTTGCCGCCGCGTTGCGCCGCTGTCTTGAGGTCGAGCTGGCCCAGACCCGGGCGATAGGTCTTCTCGTCGAGGAACTGGCGCATGCCTTCCTCGCGGCTCGGCAGCGGATCGGTCGCCTTGCAGGCGATGCCCTTCATCGCGAGATAATCCTGCGCCTCGGTATCCGCCATACGCCGCACGGCGCGGATCGCGTCCTTCGTGAACCGAAGCACGTTGGGGCTCTTGGTCATCAGCTTTTTGGCGAGCTTGATGGTTTCAGCGCGCAGTTTCGATTTTGGCACCGAATAGTTCACCAGGCGGATTTTCTCGGCTTCCTTGCCATCGAACGGATCGCCGGTCACCGCGTAGTAGAGCGCGTCGCGATAGCTCAACACATCGGCGACGTTCCAGCTCACAATGCCGCCGGGAATGATGCCCCAGTTGACTTCGGACAGGCCGAAGATCGCCTCGTTGGCGGCGATCGCGAAATCGCAGGCGCAAAGCTGGGTGAACGCGCCGCCATAGCAGTAGCCATTGACCATGGCGATGGTCGGCTTGGGAAACTTGACCAGCCTGTTCCAGCGCCATTCGTGACTGATCCTGTTTGCGCGGGCGCGCGCCTTCGGGTCATTGTCATTGGCGCGGAAATAGAGCGCGAGATCCTGCCCGGCGCACCAGGCTTCGCCCGCGCCGGTAAGCACGACGACCTTGACGTCCTCGTCCTCGGCCATGATGTCGAGCGCCTCATTCATGTCGGCATGCAGCGCCGGGCTCATCGCGTTGCGCTTCTCCGGGCGGTTGAGAATCACCCAGCCGATCCCGTCCTTCTTTTCCATTTTCACGTTGTTGAGCGATTTCATGCCCGCCATTTCGATGCCTCCCTTTCAGGCTGTTTCGTTGTGCCGAAAAAGCGTATCAGCGAGTCTGTGCCCTCACAAGCGGGGCGCCCGGGCAAAAAAAACGGCCCGGTCGTTAGACCGGGCCGCCTGAATTCATTTGCGTGACTGTCGCTAACCGCCCATCAAGCCTGGCAGATAGAGCGCCACCCCCGGGGCGGCAATCAGGATCAGGATCAGGATGAAATCGCAGAAAAGGAACGGAATCGCGGCGGCGGCGACTTCGAACAGGGTCGTCCCTCGCACCATTCCCATCATGATAAACAGCAGCAGCCCGAACGGCGGCGTGGTGGCGCTCATCTCCAGCGACATAAGGACGATCAGCGAGAACCAGATCAGATCGTAGCCGAGAGATCCCGCCAGCGGATAGAAGATCGGCACGGTGATCAGCATCATGGAGACCTGGTCCATGAACATGCCGAGCATGATCAGCACCAGGAACATGCAGCCGAGGATCAGGATCGGCGGCACGTCGAAACCGGTCGCCCATCCGACAAGACCGCGGCTCGCGCCCGACATGGACAGGAGCTGGCTGAACACGGTGGAGTTCATCAGGATGAAGAACACCATGCCGGCGACCCGGATCGTGCCCATCAGCGACGTTGTAAACGCCTCCCAGGTGAACATGCGCCGCGCGATGGCCAGGATAAGCACGCCGACAACGCCGAACGACGCGGATTCGGACGGTGTCGCCCAGCCCAGCACGATAAAGCCGATGACCATAAAGACCACCAGGCCCATCGGCAGGATGTTGACGCCGATCTGATAGAATTTTTCGCCCCAGGTCGTCGGCTCGACCTCATAGCTCGGAGCTGATTCCGGATTGCGCCAGAGCTGGAAACCGATCATCGCTGCATAAAGGGTCGCCAGCAGGATCCCGGGCAACAGTCCGGCGATCAGCAACCGTCCGACATCGACCTGCGCGATCGAGGCCAGCAGCACGCCGAGCGAGGACGGCGGAATGATCATGGCGAGGCCGCCGGTGCCGAGGATCGGCCCCATCGACATTTTCTTGCTGTAGCCGCGCCGTGTCATTTCGGGCACCAGCAGCGAGCCTAGCATCGCGGTGTTGGCCATGGTCGACCCGGTCAGCGTCGAAAACAGCGAACCACCGATGACGGTCAGGAAGCACAGCCGGCCCGGGATCTTGCCGAGCAGCTTGTCCAGCGCGTCAAACACCTTGATGGCGAGCCCTGTATGAAAGAAAAGCGAGCCCATCAGGATGAACATCGGGATCGGCGAAAGCGTAAAGGAGGTGATCAGGTTGGTGGCGTTATCGGCGATCTGCGGCAGAACCGGCCAGCCGCCGGAAAACACGAAGATACCGATTATATTGGTCACCATGAAGGTGAAGGCGACCGGGAAACCCAGCGCCATACCGCCGACGACGCAACCGAGAAGAAGCCCTCCGGCCTCGTACCACTCCATGGATCAGACCCCGTCCTTCACTTCGCCGAGGTCGTAGGAGTAGTAGGACCTCAGACCCGCGAGATACATCAGGAATTCCAGCCCTACCATTGCGAAACAGAGCGGCAACGGCAGGAACTGTAACCAGTACGGCATATCGACGCCGCGAACATCGAGTTCGCCGCCGACCCAGTAATCCCAGAAAATTCCCCAGCACAGCCAGGCAAACAGCAGGGACACCGTCATACAGGTGAAATATACGATTTTGGCAAGCGGCTGCCGGACCGAAGGCGGCATCGCCGTCACCAGCGCCTCAATCACGACATGTCCACGCTCGCGCACGAGGAACGGCGCGGAACACATCGCGAGATAGAGAAGCGCATATTCGACCACCGACGACGTGAAGAGCGGCGGGCGGAATCCGAACGTCCGGATCGACACGTCAATGGTGATCATCAGAAACATGCAAGGGATGAGGGCGCACGCGAACCATGCGAGCGCCGCACTCACCTTGCCAAGCAGCCGGTCGAACGACTCCATGACGGGCTCTCCCCTGAATGTCCTTGTACGCGCCGGTTACTGCTGCAGACGCGTATCGCCCAGGTCGAGCTGACGGTCGGGCTTGCCCGGCGTGTACAGCAGCGGCTTGAGCTGGTCGTGATATTCGGACCGATTCTTGAGCTCTTTCCAGATTTCACCGTGAGCGATCTCAAGATATTTCTGGGCGTCCTTACCCTTCAGCTGGATATCCTGAATGCCCTGCTTGCGAACCAGAACCTCTTCCTTCTGCCGTTCCATCTCGACGAACAGAACCGAAGAGGTCTCGTAATGCAGCGCCAGATTGTTAAGGAAGTCCTTCTGTTCCTTGGTCAGGGAGGCCCAGACGTCAAGATTGACCGTGACGACCTGATTGGTCTGGTAGAAGTTCGGCTGCACGCGATACTTGATCACCGGACCAAGGCCGATCGCCATTACGGAACTGTCGGTCATGCCGAAGCCCTGTACGGTGCCGCGCTGCATCGCCGTGATGATCTCCGACGACTTGATGTTGATCGTGGTCGCGCCGAGCGCCCGGAACAGCGGACGATAGGTGCCGGTGGCGCGCATTTTGATGCCGGTCAGGTCGGGCAGGCCGTCCTTCATCTTCGGCTTGACGCCGAGGAACATGTTGTAGGAGGTCATGTTCTCGCCCCAGGCCAGAAGATGCGCGCCGGCTTTCTCCTTGTAGATTTTCTGGAGAAGCGCGAACCCGCCATTGGCGCGCAGCGCGCGCGGCCCCTTGTTGGACGCGAGCAGGCCGAACCCTTCGGGAACTGTGCCGATGTAATAGGCCGTCGGCGCACTGAGTACATTGAACTGACCGCGCTTGAGAGCTGCGGCAGCCTTGCGCGGCGGCACGATTTCCTGGCCGCCGAGATATTTCACCTGGATCACGCCCTTGCCCAGCGCATTCGCCTGGCCAACAAAGGTTGTCAGAAATGACTTCGCGAGAATATTGGTCTGCTGGAGCGCCGTGACCGAGGTCAGCGTGCGTTCGGCGGCAATCGCGCCGGATGCCAGCAGCGCTCCGGCAGCAATCGTTCCAAATGCAATTCTTGCCTTCATTGTAAATCTCTCCTGTCGAACGTTTGGGTTTGCCGCCTGTTCTCCGGGCGGCCTTCCTATTACGCAACGGTATTGGCGCGCATAGTGGCGAGCGATATCGCCGCTGTCAAATCCCCAATAGAATGGGGCCGCCCCTTTGGGGCGGCCCCTCTGATTCGCAGGCGAAACAGCGCCTGAAACCGGCTTCTTACCGCTTTTCGTCAAGCTTGCGGCCAGCGAGGTCCATGTTCCGGTTGGCCTTGCCGGGGATGTAGAGCAGCGGGCGCAGCTGATCGTGATATTTCGACCGCGTCTTGAGCTCCTTCCAGATTTCGCCGTGGGCGATCTCCAGATATTTCGCCGCAGCATCGCCCTTCAGCACGATATCCTTGATACCGGCCTTCTTGATAACCTCTTCCTCGCGAAGCCGTTCCTCCTCGACAAACTCAATCGACGAGGTCTCGAACTCGATCGCGACGCGCTCCAGCAGGTCCTTCTGGGCCTTGGTCAGCGAGTTCCAGGTGTTCAGGTTGATCGTCTCGACCGTGTTAGTCTGGTAGAAGTTGGGCTGCACCCGATACTTGGTCACCTGGTGCAGGCCGATCGCCGGCAGCGACACGTCGGTGAATCCGAACCCGTCGACCGTGCCCCGCTGGACCGCGGTGATCACTTCCGACGACTTGATGTTGATGGTGGTCGCGCCAAGGGCCCGGAACAGCGGCCGATAGGTGCCGGTCGCCCGCATCTTGTAGCCGGTCAGATCGGGAAGACCGTCCTTACCGATCTTGGGCTCCTTCCACAGATACATGTTGTAGGACGTCATGTTGGCGCCCCAGGAAAGAAGATGCGCGCCGGCTTTCTCGGCGTAGATCTTCTGCAGCAGCTCCCAGCCGCCATTGGTGCGCAGCACGCGCGGGCCCTGATTCGAAGCCAGCAGCGCGTACCCTTCCGGTACGGTTCCGATATAGTACGCGGTCGGGCTCGACAGCATGTCGAACTGCCCGCGTTTCAGGGCGGCCGCAGCCTTGCGCGGCGGAACGACTTCCTGTCCGCCGGCATAGTTGATCTTGACCGGGCCGTTGACCGTATTCAGGACCTTGACGAATTTCTCAAGGTAGGATTTCGCCAGGATATTAGTCTGCTGAAGGCCGGTAACGGCATTCAGCGTCTTCGTCTGGGCGATGGACGCGGCAGGCGCGGCAGCGATCAGACCGGCGGCAGCGGCAGCGCCGAAGCCGAGTTTCACGAATTTCATGGGTCTCTCCCTATCAGGTTGTCGCGGCAATAAACTTTACGTACAGCCGCTGATTTGCACTCGATTTCAAATCGGGCACGTATACTGTTCAGACAGACATGTCGAGTCAATTCTTCCGGACAGGCTCTGTAATCCGGCTCAGAAATACTCCTTGTCGTCCCAGCCGTCCTCGACATCGCGCACCGAGGTCTCCGGAATCAGGTTCTTCTGCTGGCGTTGCAGGGTGCGGCGACCGTTCTCCAGATAGTCGCCCTCTGCGGCCCGCTTCGCCATATCGGCCCAGTCCTGGGTCCAGTCGCCGAGCGAATAGCCGAACCACGGCGGCTGCGGGCGCACCGGCGGCAGGCCGAGCCGGTTCCAGACTTCCAGCCCGCGCTCCATATATTCCTGTGTCGGAAGCGCGACCGGCGGCATCGGGCTCTTCATCGTCGCATCGATCAGCAACGTCGAATCCTCCTCGCCGGTATGTTCGCGCTTGGGCCCGTGCCCCTGCCCGCGATGCGCCAGCGTCTGAACGTCCTCGGTCGGGTTGAGGCGATAGGCCATGGCCCACAGGATCGCGTCGGCGTTATCGGGATCGATATCCTCGTTCACCGCAATGCAGATCTTGCTGCAATCGCCCTTGAAATAGGCCGCCCCGTAAAGCGCCCGCCAGATCTCGGTCTTCGGCGTGCCGCGCTCCAGCGTGACGATGGTGACGCGCAGCAGGCCGGTCAGCGGCTCGTGCAGCGACACCTTGGTGACGCCCTTGACGCCAAGCCCGTCGCGCAGATGGGCAAGAAACAGCGGTTCGTACGCGACCCGCTTGATGACGCTCGATTCGGATGGCGCGGCCTGGCTGATATAGGAAGTCAGCACCGCGTCCTTGCGCCGCGTAATGGCGGTAACCCGCATCGGCATGTTGAATTCCTCAAGCGCGACATGGCCGTGGCTCTCGCCGAACGGGCCTTCCGGCTCCAGCATCTCAGTATCGATGACGCCCTCGATCACCAGCTCGGATTCGGCGGGCACCAGCAGGTCGGAGGTGCGCGCCTTTGTCATGCGGATCGGCGCCCCTGCCAACCCGCCGGCGACCTTCACCTCGTCCATGTCGATGGGGAGCTTCTGCGGCCCCATGAAGGCGACGCAGGGAGGGCAGCCAAGCACGATGGCGACCGGCATCTCTTTGTCGCCGCGCGCGCGGTGCTTGCGGTAATGCTGATACCCCCCGGCCCCGCCGACCCGCGTCGCCATGCGGACCACCAGCCGGTCGGACGCCTTGAAGGCCGCGCGGTAGGTGCCCATGTTCTGCACCCCGGTCTCGGGGTCCCGCGTAACAACGTTGGTCGAGGTCAGCGTCGGCGCGGCGTCGAACCCTGGCGTTGAGACAGGTATCGGCAAGGCATCGAGCCCCTTGCCGTCGCCGATCAGGTCCTCGCCTTCGAGGATCACTTCATGACAGGGCGCATCCTCGACGATCACGGGATCTACCGGGTTCGCGATCGCATGATCCCAGCGCTTTCCGATCTCCTCGACCGACACCCCCATGCCGACGCTGTAGATGTCCTGGTTCGCCGCAAGCGCGCCCACGACGATAGGCAGGTCGTATTTCTGTCCCTTGGCGTTCACCACGTTCTTGAACAGGAACGCCTTGCGTTCGGCTTCCTTCAGCCCGCCGACGAACTGCCAGCGGACCAGCGAATGCATCTCCGCATCCTTGTCGATTTCCTCATCGACGGTGACCAGAAGGCCGGCTTCGTCCAGCTTCCTGATATGTTCGTGCAAGTCGGGGTATCCGCGATCGGTGCTCATGGCGCTATGCTCACAGGGTTTGTGGAATTCGGCGCCAATATGCCGTTCCGCCCCGGATTGACAACCCCCGACGGGGCCACATAGGTTCGCTGCGATTTCGCAGTGTCCCTTTGTCGGGATCGAACAGCCGGTACCCGTATGAAAGCCGCTCCCTTCGATTACATGCGCGTCGCATCCATCGACGAAACCTGCAAGGCGCTGGCCGAGGCTGGCGACGACGCGCGCCTGATCGCCGGCGGACAGACGCTGGTGCCGCTGATGGCGATGCGTATGGCGCGCCCTTCCCTGCTGATCGATATCAACGGGATCGAGGAACTTACCGGCATAGCGGTCGAGGGCGACGAACTCGTCATCAAGGCCTGCACGCGGCAGGCCGATACGCTGGCCTCCGACATCGTGCGCGAGGCCTGCCCTCTGCTGGCCGACGCGCTGTCGCATGTCGGCCATACCCAGACGCGCAATCGCGGCACGGTCGGCGGATCGCTATGCAATGCCGATCCATCGGCCGAAATTCCGCTCATCGCGCGAACGCTGGACGCCACGATGACGGCGAGGAGCGCGGCAGGCGAACGCCGGATCGCGGCGGCGGACTTCTTCGACTTCGCCATGACGACGTCGCTGGAGCAGCAGGAATGCCTTACGGAAGTCCGCTTCCCGATCTGGCGCGACCCGGATACCGGCCACGGGTTTCACGAAGTCAGCATCCGCGATAGCGATTTTGCGCTGGCCGCCGCTGCGGCGCAGGCGACGCTGGACGCCGCCGGCAACTGCACGCGGCTTAACGTAGCCATCGGCGGAGCATCGCCGACCGCGATGCGTCTCGGCCCGGTGGAGGCCGCGTTGACCGGCACCGACCTGTCGGACGAAGCCATCAAGGACGCCAGCGCGGTAATCGCCGACCTGGTGGAACCGCAGGGCGACGTGCATGCCAATGCCGATTACCGCCGCCGGGTGGTGCGCGTGATGGCGATCCGCGCGATCGCATCGGCGCGGGACGAGGCAAAAGAATGAGCGAGCACACAATCAAACTGACCGTCAACGGCCGGGAAATGGAGGGTCGCGCAGAGGCGCGCACGACACTGGTCGATTTTCTGCGCGACGCGCTGGATCTGACCGGCACCCATGTCGGATGCGAACACGGCGTGTGCGGCGCCTGCTCCGTCGTCATGGACGGCGTGCCCGTCCGGTCCTGCCTGATCTACGCGGTGCAGGCCGAAGGCACGCAGATCACGACCGTCGAGGGACTCGAAGGCGCCGATGGCGAGCTGTCCCCCCTGCAGGACGCTTTCTGGGAAAACCATGCGATGCAGTGCGGCTACTGCACGCCCGGCATGCTGATCGCGACCCATGCGCTCCTACTGGAAAACCCCGATCCCGACGACGAGGCGATTCGTGAGGCCATCGGCGGTAATCTGTGCCGTTGTACCGGCTATCAGCAGATCGTCGAGGCGGTGAAGATGGCCGCCGCGAAGATGAGAGGCGCGTAATGGACGGCGATTTTAAGTATGTCGGCCAGAAGCGCCGGGTAAAGGAAGACCGCCGCTTTATCACCGGCCGCGGGCGCTACGCCGCCGATCTGCGCCTGCCGGGCATGCTGCATGTCGCGATGGTCCCGAGCCCGTATGCCTGCGCCGAGATCAAAGGCGTCGATGCAAGCGCCGCGCTGGCAATGCCGGGCGTGCGCTACGTGCTGACCGGAGACGAGCTGTTCGAGCACATCAACCCGCTGCTGTCCGGACTCGACCTGCCGCACGTCAAGCGCGTCCCGCTGGCGCACTGTCGCGCCCGCTATGCCGGGGAATGGGTGTGCGCCGTGGTCGCAGAGACCCGCGCGATCGCCGAGGACGCCGCGGAGCTGGTCGAGATCGATTACGACATGCTCGATCACGTGATCGACCCGGAAGAAGCCATAAAACCCGAAGCGCCGCTGGTCCATCCCGAGCACGGCTCCAACGTTCTGTTCGACAAGACCTGGACATGGGGCGCGGTCGACGAGGATTTCGCCGCAGCCGCGCATTCGATCGAGTATCGCGCGCGCTGGAGCCGCTGCTCGACCATCCCCATCGAGACCTTCGCCGTCACGGCGAGCTGGGATCCGGGCCGCGAGGTTCTGGATGTCTGGGCGTCGATCCAGATGCCGAAATATCCCGAGCAGATCGCGCGCGGGCTGCGCATGCCGGTCAATGCCGTCAACGTACATTTCGATATCGACGTCGGCGGGTCCTACGGGCTCAAGCGCGGCATCCGCCAGACCATCATCGTGGGCTATCTGAGCCGCAAGCTGCGCGCGCCGGTGCGCTTTATCGAGGACCGGCTGGAAAACCTGTCTGGCGGCGAGATGCACGGGCCGGATCGCATCTTCGATATCGAAATGGCCTATGACGACGATGCGACGATCCGCTCGATCCGCATCCACGCGACCGACGACGCCGGCTGCTATCCGGGCCGCGCGCCGCTGCAGCTCGGCAAGCCGGTCAGCGCCATCGTCGGTCCTTACCGGATCGGCAGCGCGCAGTACCGCGCCATGTCGGTCACCACCAACAAGACCAGCCAGGAGGCGGTGCGCGGGTTCGGCCAGGCGCCGACCAACTTCGCCATCGAAACCGGCATCGACAAGATCGCGCGGACGCTGGGGCTGGACCGGGACGAGGTTCGCCGCCGCAATCTGGTCCGCGCCGACGAGTTTCCCTGGCGCATCCCGTCGGGCTCGGAATACGACAGCGGCGACTATCACACCGTGCTCAACAAGGTGATGAAGGCCGCCGGCTGGGACAAACTGGTGGCGCGGCGCGATGCGCTGCGCGCGGAAGGAAAGCTCGCCGGGCTGGGGCTCTCGACCTGTCTGGAACCGTCCGGCGGCAATTCGTCCTTCGAGCCTCTGTTCAATCCGAAGAACGACACCACCACCTGGATGGAAGCCTGCCTGATCAAGGTCGACATGCTGGGCGGTGTGACGGCGACCATCAACACCTCGACCTCGGGCCAGGGGCACGAAACGCTGGTCTCTGTCGCGGTCGGCGAAACGCTCGGGATCGATCCCGACAAGATCCGGGCGATCCATGCCGAATCGCTCGACGCGCTGCCGTCCAACAGCCCGGTGGGTTCGCGCATGGCGATCATGCTGGGCGGCGCGGCTGCGGGCGCGGCGAAAAAGATCAAACAGAAGATGATCGATATCGCCGCCCATAATTTCCAGCTGCCGTCAGACCGGCTGGTCTATGAGGACGGAGACGTCTTCGTCGACGGCGAACCCGACCGTAAAATGACCTGGCTCGAGATCGTCGATATCGCGCACCGCAAATACCACGACATGCCGCTGGGCTCGGAACCAGGCCTGCAGGCGAACTTCACCTGGGAGGTGCCGACAGGCGGCGCGCTGCCGGCCGAGGACGGCACGGTGCAGATGTACCCGTGCTATGCCTTCGAGGCGCATATTCCGCTGGTCACCATCGACCGCGATACCGGCCAGGTGGAAATCCACGACTATTTCATCGGCCACGATTGCGGGACGGTTATCAACCCCGACATCGTGCGCGGCATGACGCTTGGCGGGATCGCTCACGGGATCGGCGCGGCGCTCTATGAAAAATTCGAATACGACCGTGAAACCGGCCAGCTTCTGGCAGGGTCCTTCATGGACTATCTGCTACCTTCATCGCACGAGGTGCCGTCGGTGGAGATCGTCAAGCATTCGACACCGTCGCCGCTGACCGAGTTCGGCCAGAAGGGATCGGGCGAATCCGGCTATCTGGGAGCGCCGGCGGGCGTCGCCAGCGCCGTCAACGACGCGCTGGAACCATTGGGACTTCACCTCGATACGCTGCCCATGCGGGTGCGCGATATCGAACGACTTATCAACGGGAGAGAGACATGAGCGACCTTATTCTGGAACAGGACGGGCGGATCCTCCGCGCCACCTTCAACCGCACCGAGGATTGCGGCGTTTCCGACAACATGGCGGCGGAGCTGATCGACGCGCTGGCCACGGCGCACGAAACCTCGGACCTGGTGGTGCTCAGGAGCGCCGGCGAGGATTTCTGCACCGGACGTATCCGCGACGCGAGCAAGGGCCCGCCCGCCCCCGGCGCCTACGAACGCCGCCCGGAATACGATCCGATCTTCTTCTGCTACAAGGCGATCAAGGATGCGATCGTACCGGTGTTCGGCGTGATCGAAGGCAGGTGCATGGGTTTCGGCACCGCCGTCGCCTCGGTCTGCGACGTGACCTTCGCGAGCTCGACCGCGACCTTCAACATCCCCGAGATGGAACATAACGTCATGCCGACCATGGTGATGTCGGCGGTCTATGACCGGATGAACCGCAACGCCATCGCCTGGATGACCTATAGCTGCGAATTCATCAGCGCGGCGGAGGCGGTCCAGTACGGAATCGTCAGCCGTGCGGTGGACGCCGACAGGCTCGAAGCGGAAGTCGAAAAGTTCTGCGGCCAGATCCTGAGCCGACCGCGCCCGGCGATCCTCGCGCTCAAGGAGTACATCCACAACGCGCCGCACATGAACGAACGCGGCGCCACCGATTACGCCCGCGCCTTCCACTCGATGGTGAACACCGCCCAGGCGATGAAGAAGGATCATTGAGGAAGCACCCGGCATGATCGTCGACACACACGCCCATTACCTGCCGCAGCCTCTGCTTGAGGAGGCCGCCAACCGGTCGTCGGATTTTCCGTCGGTCAACTGCATGGAACAGGACGGCGCGTGGAAGCTGGGCTTTGCCGGTCGGGCGCTTACGCGCCCGATCATGCCCGGGCTGCGCGAAGCCAGCAAACGCATCGAATGGATGGACGAACAGAAGGTCGACGTTCAGGTCTGTGCCGGATGGCTCGACAGTTTCGGATACGAAATTCCGGACGAGGAAGGGCTTCGCTGGTCGCAGCTCATCAACGAACACCTGATGAAGGCGACCGACGGCTCCAACCGACTGGCGCCGCTCGCCACCGTGCCACTGCAGAACGGCAGGATGGCCACAAAGGTGCTCGAAGACGCCATCAAAGACGGCTTCGCGGGCGTCATGATCGGCACCCAGCCCAAGGGCGGGTCGGGCAATCTCGACGATGACGATCTCGACCAGTTCTGGGAGGCCGCCGCTTCACTGAAAGCGACGGTTTATCTGCACCCGATGTTCGGATGCGGCGACGAACGCATGCTGGATTACAGCCTGATCAACACGCTGGGCCGCGCCACCGACACGATGACCGCCATGGGGCGGATGATCTTTTCCGGCAAGCTGCTGAAATACAGCGGCATGAACTTCGTCGTCAGCCATGGCGGGGCGGGGCTGCCCTTTCTGCTGGGAAGGATGCGTTGCGTACAGAGTCTCAATCCAAAATACGGCGATCCGCAGGCCAGCCTTGAAGGGTGTTATTACGACACGGTCGTCCAGGATACCGGGACGCTGGAATTCCTCTGCGCCACGCTTGGGGCCGACCGGGTGGTGATGGGCTCCGACTATCCGTTCGCCCTCGGCGATCTGGAGCCGACCAAGATCATCGAGGCGTCCACTGCCCTCACCGACGCAGAAAAGACCAGCATCCTCGGCACGCTCGCCAACCAGCTTTTCCATCTGGAAGCCTGCGGCTGCGGCGGGCATTAGAACAGGCCACTCTAGGCCGTTCGACGCCCCACCAAAGTTGCGAAAAACAGAACCGTCGCCGCGGCAACAATCGACGCGCCGGCTGGCGTGTCGGCGGTGGCCGACAGGCTGAGCCCGGCGACGACCGAAACGGAACCGGCCAGCGCGGCCAGCGCCGCCATCTGTTCCGGTGTCGCGGCAAAACGTCGTGCGGCGGCGGCCGGGATAATCAGCAGCGAGACAATCAGCAGCACGCCGACCACCTTCATCGCGGCGGCGATCACAAAGGCGATCAGCAGCATGAAGACCAGACGCGTCGCCGCCACATTGACGCCGTCGACCGCAGCCAGCTCCTCATGCACGGTCATGATCAGCAGCCTGTTCCAGATCAGCGCGAGGACCAACAGGCAGGCCGCGCCGCCGCCATAGATCCACCACAGATCGTCGCTCGACACGGCCAGGATGTCGCCGAACAGATAGCCCATCAGGTCGAGCCGGACCGAGTCGAGGAACGCCACCGCCAGCAGCCCGATGGCAAGCGTACCGTGGGCCAGGATGCCGAGAATGGTGTCGCGGGCGAAGCGCGGATCGCGCTCGAGCGCAACGAGTCCGAGCGCGACGGCGACGCAGATTCCCGTAATGCCGATCATCGGATTGACGTCGATCAGAATACCGAGCGCCACGCCCAGCAGCGCCGAATGCGACATCGCCGCGCCGAAATAGGACATGCGGCGCCAAACCACGAAACAGCCGAGCGGCCCGGCGACCAGCGCGACGCCGATCCCGGCGGCCGTCGCGCGGATCAGGAAATCATCCATGGCGCGCCTCTTCTTCGTGGGCTCGATCTTCGTGGGCGCGGGCTTCTCGGGCGCGTTCTTCACGGACATGGTTATGGTCGTCATCGGGTCCGACCGGCTCTCCCGCGAGGTCATGCGCGTGATCGTGCTGATGGGTATAGACCGCGAGCGCGGCGGCCGCGTCGGTTCCGAACAGCTCCAGATAGGATGGGTTGCGCGACACCGCTTCCGGCCGCCCTTCGCAACAGACATGACGGTTGAGACACACGACGCGGTCGGTCGCCGCCATCACCAGATGCAGGTTGTGCGATACCAGCAGAACGCCACAGCTGCGCTTGTCGCGAATGCGGCGTATCAGCTCGTAGAGTTCCGCCTGTCCCGTGAAATCAACGCCCGAGGTCGGTTCGTCCAGCACCAGCAGGTCGGGGTCGCGTAACAGAGCGCGGGCCAGCAACACCCGGCGCAACTGCCCGCCGGACAGGGCCTGCACCGCCTGCGCCATCGCGCCTGCCACACCGACTTCCTCCAGTGCCGACCGGCAGTCGTCTGCGTTCGCATGGGTGCCGAGCGTAAGAAACCGCCCAACGGACAGCGGCATCGTCGCGTCGATCTCAAGCCGCTGCGGCACGTAGCCGACAGTGATCCCGGGCTCGCGTTCGACCGCGCCCTCGGTCGGCTGAACCAGTCCGAGCAGGGTGCGCACCAGCGTCGTCTTGCCCGACCCGTTGGGGCCGATCAGCGTCACGATCTCGCCGGCGCGAAGCGAGAGATCGATCCGGTCCAGCACCCGGTCCGCGCCGAACGACACGCAAAGGCTGCGCGCCGCGATCATCGGATCCGCGACGGTTGCCGTAGAAGCATCCATGGACGATCAGCTCTCCTTGGCCATACAGGGACCGCAGCGCCCGCTGACCTCGATGGTCTGGCGCTCGACCCTGAAGCCGAGCGCACCGGCGCGGCGCGCCACGGTGCCGGCGATATCGGGGTCGTCGAGTTCCGCCACCGCGCCGCAATCGGTGCAGATCAGGAACTGCCCGCCATGATGCCGTGCCGGATCTCCGCACCCGACGAAGGCATTGAGCGATTCGATACGGTGGATCAGATCGTGTTCGCGCAGGAAATCCAGCGCGCGATAGACGGTCGGCGGCGCGGCGCCGGCGCGTTCGCCGCGCAGCATCTCGAGAATATCGTAGGCCCCGACCGGCCCATGACTTGACCAGACAAGCTCCAGCACCCGGCGCCGCAGCGGCGTCAGGCGCACCCCCTCGTCACGGCATTTATGTTCGGCCGCATCGAGCGCTTCCTCGACACAGTGACCGTGATCGTGGCTCTCCTGAGGAAAAGGGGCGATGACGTCTTTTTCTGATGCCATGATCGGCACTCCATCGACGGGTGAATTTCGTTATGTTATATCATATTCGGGTATTTCCTGCCGTAAAAACTTCCCGGATCGATCCCCGATGCGCCGCATCCCGTTCTTCCTGGCAGCCTTGTTTGCCTTGTCATTTACCTTGTCGTTTACCCTGTCGACCGCACAGGCAACCCAGGTCGCCCAGGTCGGCGCAAAACCGCCAGCTCTCGTCGTCTCGATCGCGCCGCTGCACGGGCTCGCTGCCTCGGTCATGCAGGGGGTCGCCGAACCGCATCTACTGCTGCCGCCGGGCGCAACGCCGCACAGCTTCTCGCTCCGCCCCTCGTCGGCACGCGCTCTTGCCGGGGCGGACATGATCGTCTGGGTCGGTCCGGCGCTGGAAAATTTCATGGAGCGGTCGCTCAAGGCGCTCGCGAAGAAAAATCGCCTTCTGACGCTCTCCGAGACTCGCGGCATTACACTTCTCAAGGCACGTAGCGGGCACCTTGGTGAGCAGGGGCATGGGCATAGTCACGGGCATGGTCATGGGCACGAACTCGGGAATGGGCACGGGAATGGGCACGGCAGCAACTTCGACACGCATCTCTGGCTTTCTCCGGATAACGCAAAGACAATCGCGACCGCCATTGCGACACGGCTGGCCGCCATCGATCCGGATCGGAAAGACGCTTACGCCCGCAACCTGAAAAACACACTCGCCGGCATCGCGAAAACGGAAACGGATATCAGGGTCCTGTTGTCGCCCATCGCGGGCGCGCCCTACGCGACCTTTCACGACGCTTTCCAGTATTTCGAGCGCACCTTCGGGCTTACCGGCGGCGCCTGGGTCGCCGTCGACGCATCGCGCAAACCGGGCGCGAAAAGGCTAAGCGCCCTGCGACACGATTTTACGCATCGAAATGTCGGTTGCGTCTTCTCGGAACCCCAATTTCCGTCATCGTTGCTAAAGACCCTTACCGAGGGCACGAACATCCGCATCGCCATGCTGGATCCGCTGGGATCGGCAATCGCGAGCGGACCGGACCACTGGAACGCGACGATGCTGACGCTAGCGCGGTCGCTGAAGGACTGCCTCGGCGCACGCTAGAAGTGAAAGATTATCGCTTCGTAGAGCAGCTTCAGGGCAAGCAGCGTGAGGATGGCCTGCAGCCCGACACGGAAAACGCGTTCAGGCAGCTTGTTTAGAATTTGTCTGCCGGTCAACGTGCCCAGCATGCCGAACAGCAGCAGCCCGATCAGCAGCGGGATATAGGGACCAAATGCGAATCCCAGCACGCCGAACGCAATCACCTTGAACAGATGCTGGAACGTCATCAGCGTGGCATGTGTCGCCACGACCTGCTGTCGTTCCCCGCAGGCCGCATTGACGAAAGGCGCAACCAGCGGTCCGCTGCCGCCGATGAACATGGTGGCGAACCCGCCGGCGACACCCGCGCCGAAGAACTTGCCCGGACCGGGGTTTGAGCTGCGGAACCCCTTCGCCCAGGTGGCGTACAGCACGAAGACGCCCAGCACGGCCTGAAGCACCCAGTTTTCCAATGCAAACACCGTCTTCCCGCCGATGGCGGACCCGATCAGCGTACCGATCACGAAGGCCGGCACCAGCGTGTATTTGACATGCTTCATCATGATCAGGGCGCGGAACCCATTGGAACCGATCTGAACCACCCCGTGAATCGGTATCAGGACCGCCGGCGGCAGCACCAGAGTCATGGTGGCGAGCACCAGCAGCCCGCCGCCGAGACCGAGCGACGCCGCGATCAGGCTGCCGACGAAGGACAGCACACAGAGCCCGAAAAATATCGCAAGGGTCAGGTCGGTGCCCTGAGTCAGAAGCTGTGTAAAGGTTTCCAATGTTCGATTCCGCTAAATGGCGGAGGGTTCTAGCATGCGCTTGCATGGAACGTCACGCTGCGTTACCCCGGTCGGCACAACCGGATAAAGGAACACCCCGTGCAGAAACTCGATCCCGACCAGCTTCAGTTTGTAGAAATTCTCGCCAAGCTGATGGCGGAGCACGAGCTGTTCCGCGAGGAATATTCGGAAGAGGATTACGAGCGGGTGACGACCTGGCTGAAGAAACTCCGGTCCCAGATCGATATCACGCTGGAAATGCTGGAAGACCAGAAACCGGCCGGCGACTGAGCCGCTGCGCGCCGCCGTCCCAGCCAGATGAGGCCGGCGGCAAAAAGCGCAAGACCGCCCGGGGCCTGCACCTGGACCGCTTCGGTCTGCGCCACGTCCCAGCCGATCAGGTCGAACGCCCTGATGTCGTCGTCGGTGATTGTCAGCAGTTCCTCGCTCGCAAGGGTCGGATCCATGACTCCGATGAGCGAGCCGGTAAGCTCGTTGGCCTTCCAGTGGCTGGCCTGCCTGCCGTCGCCGTTGAAAACACCCTCCGACATGGCGAGTTCGGTGAACAGATCGTCGAAGAAAGCGGGCTCGCCAGGCACCAGGCTGCGGTCGAAATTGGTGAACTCGGTGACGTTCTCAGGGTTGCCGGAGCAATCGCTGAACCGGAACAGATCCAGCGGATTGAGGAACACATCGGCGGTAAGACCCTGGTCGACCAGAAAATCGATCGTATCAACCACCGATACGAAGCCGAGCGTATGACCGATCTCATGCGCCGCCACGGACTCGAAATCGGTCAGCCCCGCGCCGATACCGTCGGAATTGTCCAAATCGAAGGCGAACTGCGTGTTGAACTCGATGGTGCCGTCGGAGAGACCGAACGTCCCGTCAAGCCCGGCCAAACCCATCGCCTTCAGGTTTGCCTTGGTGGCCTGAAGCGTCCCGTCAAGCCCGAACCCTACCGGAACGACCGCGTTGAATTGCGCCGCGGTCGGCAGGAACGCCACAACCCCGTTGTCGAATTCGTCCGCCGCATCGGCGACCATCCGGTCGCGGATGACATCGTATCCGGCGAACAGTTGCACTGAACTCGCCTGGCCGATGATGTTCGGCTGCCCGAGATTCAGGAGATCGGCGTCGATCGTAACGGTGATGTCGTCGGTGAAGATCGCTTCCCACTGATCCGCCGCGCGGTTGAACGCATCGAGCGCCGCGGTATTCCCGGCCAGCGTCGCACCGGGATTGATGTTGATGGTCAGGGCGGATGCGGACGTCACCCAAAGCAGAGCGATTGCCGCCGCCAGGGGCAAAATGCCGAATCTTTGGCCCATTTCGCGGGACTTGCCCATGGCAAGCCTCCTTTTCCGTCTCCTCGCAGACCATACACCAACGGGGCGGCGGATCGACGGTCAGTACGAATAATTTGCGACAACCATCACACAATGATGGTTGTCCAAGGATGGACGGCGAGCCGCCCCGCTCAGGTAAAGGCCAGCCCGCCATTGGCGGCCAGCGCCTGGCCGGTCATGTATTCTGCGTCGTCGGAACACAGGAACAGCATATAGGCCGCATATTCCTCCATCGTGGCGGGCCGGGGGATGGCCTGCTGGGCGGCGAGCTTTTCGAACATGTCGCCGGAAACCGACGGGCGCTCCACCTCGGTTTCCACCGCGCCCGGCCAGAACAGATGCGTCGTGATGTTGTACGGGCCGAGTTCCCGCGCCATCGACCGCGTCATGCCGATCATCGCCGATTTCGACGTGATGTAGTGCAGGTAGTTGGCGCGCCCGGTCGGCACGGTGGTGGACGCCACGTTTATGATGCGGCCCCATTTCGCCTCCATCATGGCCGGCACCACGGCGCGTGCAGCGAAGAACGCACCGTTGATATTGACCTGCATGGCGGCGTTCCATTCATCGACCGGCAGCTCCCAGAAGGGCGCGATGGTGATGTTGGAGAACACCGCCGCGTTGTTGATCAGGCAGTCGATGCGTCCGTATTCGGACAGCGCCTTCGCCGCCATGTCGAGCGTGGCCTGTTCGTTCGAAACATCCGTCTGTACGGAAAGCGCCTTGCCGCCCTTCTGCTCGATCTCGGCGACCACTCGGTCGCCGTTCTCGGCATTCAGCTCGGCGATCACCGGGATCGCGCCCTGGGCCGCGAACTCGTGCGCATAGGTGCGCCCGAGCGCCTGCCCGCCGCCGGTGATGATCACCACGCGGTCCCTGAGGCTTGGATAGATCGTTGTCGTCATGGCGCGTTCCTTGTCAGCGAAATTCTGAAATCAGAGCGCTATGTATCAAATGAACGCCTGCCGCGACAGGGCAAAGCGGCGACTCTGCGCCGCCGTCTTCCCAGCGCCAGGCAGACGATCCCGAGCCCCAGCAAGACCGAACCGCCCGGCCCGGTCGGCGCGACCGTTTCCTCCGACGGGGTGGCATCCAGCCTGACATCGTCGAAATCCACCTGCAGTCCGGGAACGGGCGAAATCCCGAGCGGCGTCACGTTGAGATTGACGAGGCGAATGCCGAGCGCCTCACCAAGATTTTCGTGGCTGTCCCCGATATCAATCGACAGGTTGACCTGCCCCCACGATTAGTACCAGCGGTTAGTTTAGACTGTTTGTTGAGCGGC
>JAYOLL010000022.1:0-19069 GCA_038120295.1 Rhodospirillales bacterium
AAATTCTTCCCCACTCTCTTCAGCAGCCCCGGCAGTTACCGAGAGGGAAATTGACGTAATAAATACAGCCGTAATTATCCACGCCAAACACTTGATCTTTTCTTTGATTTTTTTCATTACGCGCAATTGAATCGCCGCAGCAGCAGCGGTCAGTAAAATTTTGCATCTGTACCATCAGGCCCCATTCTCCCCGGTCTCAGTCCTTTATACCAACGCGCCAAGGGTCGGAGCCGCCCAGGTGAAATTGACAGATCGAGGGGATTCTGTCAATCTCTGACCTGCCCCCACGATTAGTACCAGCGGTTAGTTTAGACTGTTTGTTGAGCGGCGAGTAGCCCGCAGCCTCCCGGCAGCGGAGGGCGGATCGCCGCGGTGAGGCACGATGGTCTGCGGTGCGGGCGATCTTACTGCGCACGCGCCCACGGTCAATAATCCAGAGGCCGCGCCGACGCCACCTGAATGTTGTTGCAGCGACGCAGAAGGGCTGTTACCAAACATTGTTGCCGTCCGGGAGTCGGAGAACTTTCTTTGCTAAGACGCTACTATGATTGGGTAATGGCGCTATCTGCGCGCCCGGATGCCGTGTGGGCACTGGCGATTATTGCCTTTATCGAAAGTTCCTTTTTTCCCATCCCGCCAGACGTTCTGCTGATCGCCATGGTGCTCGCAACAAGGACCAAATGGCTGCATCTGGCCTTCGTCTGCACCGTCGCTTCGGTCGTGGGCGGACTGTTCGGCTACGCCATCGGCCTGTTCCTGTATGAAGGACTCGGCAAGCCGCTGCTCGATTTCTACGGCTATGCCGACAAGTTCGTCGACTTCCAGTCGCATTACAACGACTGGGGCGCCTGGATCGTGTTCGTGTTCGGCGTGACCCCGTTCCCGTACAAGGTGATCACGATCGCCAGCGGCGTCACCCAGCTGGATGTTTGGACCTTCACGATCTCGTCGATCGTGTCGCGCGGTCTCCGCTTCTTCCTGGTCGCAGGCCTGCTCTACTGGCTCGGCCCGCCGATCCGCCAGTTCATCGAGCGGCAGCTGGGGCTGGTGATCACCCTGTTCTGCGTTCTCCTGATCGGCGGCTTCGTGGCCCTCAAGGCCCTGCTCTGATCCGTTGGGCCGGAGCCGGTCCCTGCAGAATTGCCGGTCCATGCAGAATTTCAATACCGCAATCCTGATTCAGGCGGCGCTCAACATTCAGGTCGCGCACGCGATCTGCAAAATTGCCGCGACATTTTTGCTGGGCGGCGCTATCGCCATGCAGTTCCTCGCCGACCTTGCGCCCTGCCCGCTCTGCCTCACGCAGCGCTGGCCGCACGCGGCCGTGATCATTATCAGCGGCATGGGATGTCTTGCGCCCATGCCGTTCCAGATTCGCCGCGCTTTGCTGGGCCTGACGGCGCTGGCGTTTGCGATTACCGCCGGCGTCGGATTTTACCATGCGGGTGTGGAGTACGGGCTTATCGCGGGGCCGAACAGCTGCACCGGGCTCGCTACCGGCGAAACGCTGGAGGAGCTGCGGCGGAACCTGATGAACGCGCCGGTGGTGCGCTGCGACGAAGCGCCCTGGTCGTTGTTTGGGATCTCCCTGGCGGGTTATAATTTTCTGGCGTCCGGCGCGCTGGCGGCCTTCGCCGCCTACGCCGCGCTGAGAAGGCCGAAGCGGGCAGGAACATGACCGAGAGAAAACGACCCAGCCGCACGGCGGAAGACCGGCTTCCGGGCGACCCGACGAAAGAAGATCTGGTCGAGGCGATGATCCGCGTCGATCATGCCGGAGAATACGGCGCAGTCCGCATCTATGAAGGCCAGCTCGCGGTTCTGAAAGGCACCGATGCCGAAACGCCGATCCGCGAAATGGCGGAACAGGAACAACGCCACCTGAACGGGTTCGACGAGCTCGTCGCCGATCGCAACGTCCGACCCACCCTGCTCTCGCCGGTCTGGCATGCCGCAGGTTTTGCGCTCGGCGCGGGCTCGGCGCTGCTCGGCCCGAAGGCGGCGATGGCCTGTACCCAGGCGGTCGAGGAAGTCATCGACGAGCATTACGCCAGCCAGGCGGAAAAGCTCGGCGACGATGAGAAACAGCTGCGCGACATGATCGAGGATTACCGCGCCGACGAGATCGAGCATCGCGACCGTGCGGTAGCGGAAGGCGCCGAGGAAGCGCCCGGCTACGAGGCGCTGACAACGCTGGTCAAGGCGGGCTCCAGGCTGGCGATCTTCCTCTCGAGCCGGATCTGAGTGTTCGTCCGGTTCAGGGACGCCGGAATTCCCGGTGACAAGCCTTGCAGCTGTCGCTGAGCCCCTGGAAATAGGCAGCGACCCCGGCAAGGTCTTTCTTCCGCACCGCGTCAGCCAGATGCGTCGCTTCATCGCGCATGTTTCCGGCAAGTTCCGAGAAACGGTCCCAATCGTCATGAATCCGCGACTTGGCGCGCGTCAGATCGGTGACGCTTTCCCGCGGGAACAGGTCTGGAATGCGCGAACCGCCATCGGCAATCCTTATAGCCGCCTGCGCGCCGCGCTCCCCGTCGAATGGCTTTTTCTTCTGAACCATCAGTCGCAGGGTCTTCATTTCGGCGGCAAGCCCCTTCATCATCGTAAGCCGTTCCTTGACGATTGGTCTGCCGCCGGAATTGGCCTGGGTGGCATCTCTCGTGATCCAGAACCAGGCGAGAAAAGCCACTACGAGCAAGACTGGTCCGGCGAAACGCTTCATCTTGCCGCCGTTACGCCGTCAGCGGCTGATCGAAGACCCTGATCGGCGGCAGCTCGCCATCGAACTTCTCGACCTCGACCAGCGCCGTCTGCGAAACCGGCGCCTGGGTCAGTTTCGATGTGCCCTTGTCCAGCGTTAGCATATTGGGGTTGCCGTGCGCGTCTGGGGTTCCGGGCACGCCGGGTTCCGCCGGATCGTACCAGGCGCCGGTCGCGAGCTGGATCACGCCGGTCCGGATCGCGTCGGTCACGACCAGCCCGGCCAGACAGGAACCGCGCTCATTGAACACGCGTACCACGTCGCCTTCGGCTAGCCCGCGTGCCGCCGCGTCGTCCGGGTGCATCCAGACAGGCTCGCGCCCCATGATCTTGGAGCCGCGGCTGACCGGCCCGGCGTCGAGCTGGCCGTGCAGACGCGTGCGGGGCTGGTTGGAGACCATGTGCAGCGGGTACTCGGCTGCCTTGTCCGATCCAAGCCACTCCGCCGGCTCCATCCAGGTCGCATGGCCCGGACAGTCGTCGTACCCGTAGGACGCTATCCTTTCCGAGAAGAGCTCGATCCGGCCGCTGTCGGTCTTCAGAGGCCGTCCTGCGGGATCCTTGCGGAACGATTCAAGCAGAACGACCGGCCTGTCAGGTCGCGGGAACTCAAAGAAGCCTTCCTCCCGGAACGCGTCGAAACCCGGCATTTCCGCGCCGTTTTCGGCGTTCTGCTGGCGCGCAATGTCGTATAGGTGCCGCAGCCAGCCTTCCTCATTCCGCCCTTCGGTATACTCTTCACGGAACCCCATCGCGCCGGCGAGGTCGGCGAAGATGTCGAAATCGTTGCGGGCCACGCCCGGCGGGTCGATCGCCTTCTCCATCGCGAACCAGGTCGCCGGCACCGAGGCGACGCCGATATCGTTGCGTTCCAGCGTCGTGGTCGAGGGCAGGACGATATCCGCGTGACGCGCCGCCGCCGTCCAGAACGGCTCATGGACGATGACGGTATCGACGCGTCGCCAGCCTTCGAGCAGCCGGTTGATGTCCTGATGATGATGGAAGGGATTGCCGCCGACCCAGTAGATCGCGTGAATGTCGGGATAGGTCAGCCGCTTTCCATTGAAATCGATTTCCGCGCCCGGGTTCAACAGCATGTCTGAAATGCGCGCTACGGGGATGAAGTCCTTGCAGGGGTTGGACGGCACCGGAAGACGCGGCGACTGCGCCCGGGCGCGCGGCGTGCCGATCCCGCCGAGACATCCATAGCCGAACCCGACGCCGCCGCCGGGCAGGCCGATCTGGCCCAGCATCGCCGCCAGCGTGATCGCCGCCCAGTAGGGCTGCTCGCCGTGATCGGCGCGCTGCAGCGACCAGCAGGCAGTGATCATTGTGCGACCGGACGCCAGTTTGCGCGCCAGCACGCGGATCGTATCGGCCGGGATCTCGCAGATCGCCGCCGCCCAGTCCGCGTCCTTCGCCTGCCCGTCGCTCTCGCCGGTCAAATAGGGAACGAATTTCTCGAATCCGCTGCAGTATCGGGCGAGAAATTCGGTATCGTGCAGCCCCTCGGCATGGAGCGTATGCGCAAGGCCGAGCATCAGAGCGGTGTCAGTATTGGGCCGCGCGGCCAGCCATTCCGCGCCGGCGAGTTCCGCCACGTCGTCGCGTGTGGGCCCGACATAAACCACGTCGACCTTCGAGTCGGAAATCCGCTTCTGCCAGGCCCGGTCGTCGTGCTCCGGCAGGCCGCCGTGATTGATCTGCGTGTTCTTGAGCGGCACGCCGCCGAAACAGAGCAGCGTATCGGTATGGTCGACGATGGCGCTCCAGGAAGTCAGCGGCCCGTTAGTCGCCTGCCCCGACCCCAGCAGATAAGGCACCAGAAGGCTGGCAGCGCCGTTGGAATAATTGCCGACTGAATTGGTGAACCCGCCTGCCATCGCGAGGAACCGCTTGAGCGTGTTCTGCGCCGCGTGCAGGCGCCCGGCGCTGGCCCAGCCGTATGACCCGCCATAGATCGAGGACGGCCCATAAGCATCGTAAAGCCGCTGAAGCTCGCCGCTGACCAGTTCAATGGCCTTGTCCCAGCTCACCTCCACGAAGGGTTCGCCGCCCCTGCCCGCACCCGTATTTTCGGGCCCGTTTTCCAGCCAGCCCTTGCGAACCATCGGCGCGAGAACGCGGCTCGACGCAGCGTTGGCGGCGACGGCCGAACCGATCAGCGGCGTCGGATCCGGGTCCTTCGGGGACGGGATCGCCGTCATAGCCCCTGCGTCATCTACCGCGACCCTGAACACGCCCCAGTGACCGCCGGTGTTGAATTCGCCTGCCTTCGCCATTCTTGCCTCTTGCATCCTGCCTGCGGCCATCATGCTTCGGGTAATGCGGCGCCAACAAGGCCAAATCGCCAGACATATGCGCCCTGAAGGATTTCACGTTGAAACGTCATCCGGCGTCTGGTTCTATCCGGCCAAGTATCGTCCAGATCGAAAAGGCCCGACCGTGCGCTGGATCGGAATCTTCGTTGTCCTGATTGCTGTCGGAGGGGCCGCCGGCTACTGGTTATCCGCTGTGGGTACCGCCGAAGCGGCGCGGATCGATCCCGACGACGGCGGCGCTGTCGCGCGCGGAAAAGCGATTTACGCCCGCGAATGCGCATCCTGCCACGGCAAAAACCTCGAAGGACAGGTGCCCGACTGGAAACGCCGCCTGCCGGACGGGTCGATCCCGGCCCCACCGCACGATGAAACCGGTCATACATGGCATCACAACGGGCAGGAACTGTTCGACGTGACAAAGCTGGGCCGTCTCGAAGCATCCGGCGGCGCATTCTCGTCCAACATGCCGGGTTTCGGCGACCGGCTAAGCGACCGCGATATCTGGGACGTGCTGAGCTATATCAAGAGCCGATGGCCGGAACAGGTTCAACGGCGTCATGATGAAATCGAACGCCGTAGCGCGGCGCAGCGCGGCGGTTAAACGCACCATCGCTTGGAAAACGGCGACTTCGGGTTAAACTCTCCTCAATCGCACTTCGCCGTTGAGGAGAAACGATCATGTCTCTCGGTCTTTCCATTGCCCATGTCGGGCTTCATGTCCGCAATATCGAGGAAGAGCTTGAGTTTCTCGCGCTGATCGGCGGCGAGATGACATCGATGGACCGGATGGGGAACGGCAATCGCATCGCCTTCGTCAGCATCGACGGCGACCGGCACCATAATCTTGCCCTGTTCGAGGACGGGGAACGCATGAAAAACGGCGATTCCCGCAAGCAGACGCAGGGCATCCACCATATCGCCATGCCGACCGAGTCGCGCGAGTCGGTCGATAAGTGGAAGGAAAAGCTCGAAGCCGCCGGCCTGACAATCAACGGGCCGAGCATCCAGGGACCGGAAGGCGACGGGCTGACCGCCGGCAGCGGGTCCTACGCGATCTTTTTCCTCGACCCGAACGGCATCTGTTTCGAAATCTATAGCGGCGCGATGTCGGTATCGGATTACCGTGAAATGCAGGCAAAGGGCGAACGCGAACTCAGCTACGCCTGAAAACGTCATAAAACTGTTATTTTTTGGGGGTTGAATCCGCCCCGGAGACCGGGTTAGGAATATATACATAAATACGTTTGCGCGGCTTTCGAAATTTGCGGCCATCTCTGTTGCGACGTTGACCCTGTCGGTCAGCGCGAATGCTGGGCTGATCGCCCATTACAGCTTTGATGGCGCGCTGACCGCTGATAGCAGCGGTAACGGTCACACACTGGCAAATGGTGCGGGCGGCCCCTCTTCAACGACGGGCAAATTCGGCAACGCAGCTGACTTTGCAGGCGGCACGTTTCTTTTCAGTGCCAGCAGCGCCTTCAATCTCGTCAACGGCAATTTCGCGGTCGCCCTGTGGTATCAGGCGGCGCAATCCAGCTTTTCGACGATGATCGGCAAGAATACCTCCAACAGCGATGCCGGGTGGGCAATAAACCATTCCACGCTGGTTACCGGCGATCTGAACGACGGTACGGGTGGCACGGTCTCCACCGCAACGCCAGGCGACGATCAGAGTGAATTCCATCACGTGGTCTACCAGAAGATCGGCTCGACTCTTGAACTCTACCTTAATGGCGTTCTAGTCAGTACCGTCGGTGGCGCATCGGGCAACACGACTGGCAACGCCTTTGCAATCGGAACTCGTAATATTTCTGCAGGCGGTGGCGAGAACTCCGGCGGTGCGTCGCAGAAATTCAACGGGCTGATGGACGAAGTCTATATTTTCGATAACGCCCTGTCGCAGGGCGAAATCAATAACCTGGTTACGTTCAACAGCCTCGAATCCATCCCCGAGCCCGGCGCGCTTGCGCTGTTCGGCCTCGGCCTGCTCGGTCTCGGCTTCGCGCACCGTCGTCGCACCTAAGATTTCTTTCTCTCGCTTCGGGCGAGCACCAGCGCACTTCCGAAAATGACAGCGGACCCGATCCAGGTCCACATATCCCCCGTATCGTCGAACAGAAGAAGCGCCGCCAGAGACGCCATCGGCAAACGCAGAAAATCGAACGGGGCGACCGCGCTGACATCCGCCTCGTCGAACGCCTTCACGTAACCCCAAACCGCGGCCGTACCAGCCAGCCCGACCCCGATCATCAGGGCGAAATCGCCTGCTGTCGGCGCAACCCAGAAGAACAGCGCCGGCACCAGCGCGATCGGCAGCATGATCAGGTTGAAATAGAACACTGCCTGCTGCGGCGTGTCGGTGGTCATCAGCCGCTTCACGCAGATATTTGCGCAGGCATAGAGGATCGCAGAGCCCAGCACAGCCAGCGTCCCAAGGGTCACGTCGGCGAAACCCGGCCGCAGAATGATCAGGATCCCTGCGAACCCGATGGCGACCGCGCGCCAGCGGGCAAGCCCGACGACTTCGTGCAGCACCAGCACCGCCAGCACGGTGCCGAACAGAGGCTGCGTAAAGCTCAGCGCGGTCGCCTCCGGCAACGGCACCGTTGCAATCCCGAAATAAAGCGCCAGGACCGCACAGTAGGAAAAAGCGGAACGCAGCGTATGGAGCGGCAGACGGTTCGTCCGCAGGGTCGACCCACCCCGCTTCAGCGCCAGCGGAAGCAAAAGACACACCGCAACGACATTTCGAAAAAACAGCAGCTGAAACGCCGAATAGTCGGCCGACAGTTCGCGCACCAGGGACACCATCGCGACCCAGCCCAGTCCGGCGAAGATCATCCAGGCAGGCCCTGCAATATACGAGCGAGTGCGCGATGCGGCGTCGGTCAAAACGCTTTCCTCAAAGATAGCTGCCTGCAAACGTGATCGGCGGGCTGCCAAGTCCCAGCTTGAATCTGGCAACACCGGGCGCGTGCACCGCATCGACCCCGCCCAGGTCAAACTGCTTCACGCCGTCCGCCTTCAGCAGCTCGACCGCCCGCCAGAGCAGTAGATTATGGGCGTTTGCCTCCCGCCCCTCGTCTCCTGTCCAGCTGATATAGTAGGTAGCAGAGTTACCGTGACGCGCCACCGCAATTCCGGAAACAACCCTGTCCGCCCGGTGCGCGCTCAACACCGTGACGCCCCCCTTTTCCCGACCCAGAGCCCTGACCAGCGCCCCCTCCGGTCCGCTGAACCGGCGCGCTTTCCTGAAGGCATCGTATCTGGAGGCAAGGTCGTGCAGGATATCGCCGCCCGCAGAGACCCCGACCCTGAGATCGCCACCCTCGGCCTTTACAAGGGCATTGCGCCACTTGCCGTAGAGGCTGGAGCGCAACGTCTCCAGCGGAGGCGACAGGTCGATCAGTACGGTACTGTAACCGGTCGCCATCCGGCGAAACCCGCATCGCCGCAGGAGTGCATCGGATTCCTCAGTGTCCGGCAGCTCCGGCACGAGAGACAGGATTTGTCCTCGGCGCCTAGACCACCTGGCGCGAAGAGCCTGAAAAACTGCTTCAACAGCGCCATTGCCTGCCTCGCTCAGCCATATCGGCCCCCGCACGACACGAACCAGCGACAGCCCGCCGAACAGTTGCCGGCGAAATGCCTGCACCAGCGCCACCGGTTTTCCATCGCTCTCAACAGCGAACCGCTCGACCTTAACCGATGCGGTCGCCGCTAACGCTTCGCCGAAGATAAAAGACTGTTCGAGCGCCGACCCGGGTGCGTCGGCAAACAGGTCAGCCAATCGCGCAGGATCTTCCGTTAGGTTGTCGATACCGTTCATTGACCGGGGCCTAGTGGAAGGATTCGCGTTTGACGCAGGCGGCGGACGAAATCGTTCCCGCCATATTCACCCGATGATAGAGTCGTTTCCATGCGCTTCGCAGGCAGCACGCCGAAACCGATCCATGGCCACATCATCCCGCCCCGACGATTCACCGGCTGGGCCGCGGTCTATTTCGCATTGTTCGTATGCGTCCCCCTGCTGGGGCTGGGTTTCCTGCTCGATCTGGCGCTCTACACGATCTTCCGCGACCTGTTCGACGCCTGCTACGCCGTGATGTGTCTGCTCGAATAGCAGCCCCTAGTCCTTCGGCAGGACATGGGCCCATTTTTCACGAATCCGGGCGTCTAGTTCGGGGCTGTTACGGGCAACGACCGGGAAGGTGTCGCGACGCCGGAACGGCTTGCAGGCATCCACGATAACGCGCGAATTGCGACGGTCGTTGTCGTCGTCGTAGCACATTGGATCGAGATGCGAGCTCCACCCGCCATCGATGATATCGATATCCTCGCGAGGGTCGCAGCGCGTACACATCGACCACAGCACGTCATTCATGTTGGTCGGTTCGATATCGTCGTCCACCACCACGACCCAGTGATTGCAGTAGGCCCCGGCATGACAGTGCGCCGCGACCATGCCGGCCTGCTTGGCGTGGCCGCCGTATAACTGCCGGATCGACACGGTCAGCCAGAAGCGGCTGCCGCCGGCCTCGTGCGCCCAGACACCCTTGACCTCGGGAATGCCGGCGGCTTCGAGCTGGTTCCACACCGCGCCGCAGCGATAGGTGCCGAGATAGTACGTGTTGTCGTTGGGCGGCACCGCCGGCACCGCACCCATCAGGACAGGGTTGTCGCGATGCATCACGGTTTCGATCCGGATCGCGGGTTCGGGCCGCTGTCCGCCGGCGTAATAGCCGGTCCATTCGCCGAGCGGGCCTTCGGTGATCTTGTCGTCGGGTGCGATGAATCCCTCGAACGCAATCTCAGCATTGGCCGGCACAGGAAGGCCTGTCTTCGGCATGTTTATGATCTCTATCGGCTCGCCCATGATCCCGCCGACCGCTTCGAACTCGTTCTTGCCGTAAGGAATTTCCAGCCCGCCAATCATCAGGAAGGCGGGATGCATACCGACCACCACGGCGACCGGGCATTTTTCGCCGCGCGCATGATATTTCTCCATGATGTGCAGGCCGTGCTTGCCCTGCGACATCATCAGCGTCGCGACATTGGGTTCGTGCGACTGCACCCGGTAGGTGCCGAAATTGACCCAGCCGGATTCGGGGTCCTTCGTCACCACCATGCAGGCAGTGCCGATATAGGGCCCGCCATCGTACTCGTGCCACACCGGGGTCGGGATCGACACGATATTGACGTCCGCGCCCTCCTGAATGTTTTCCAGCAGCGGTCCGCCATTGACCTCTTTCGGCGGATGGCTGGGCGCGCGGCCCATATAGTCGCGCCACCACTGGATCAGATCCATTTCGGACGCGTCAGGCGGCAGGCCGAGCGCCACATTGATACGCGGCGTCGACGTCAGCAGATTGGCCATCACCCGGTGGCCCTTCGGAAATCCGGGAATCTCATCGAACATCAGCGCGGGATCGCCCATCCGGCGCTGGACGATATCGACAATGCCGCCGATATCCTCTTCGAGATTCGCGCCCTTGATGGTGTGCAGTTCGCCTGCCGCCTCGATCGAATCGAGCCAGTCCCTGAGATCCTTGTTCGCCACGTATAACTCTCCGTCTTCTGTCACCAACATGGTTAGCCTGTTTCGCCCGATTTTGGAACGGGTACAGCTTGCGAAATGAGCGGCAAGGTGAGATTGTCGGGCAACGCAATTCATCAAGATGCATAGACGTGAAAGCCCCCAAATTTAGCTATATCCGCGCGGAAAGCCTCGATCATGCACTGGCGCTACTGGCTGAGCATGGCGAGGATGCGCGCATTCTCGCGGGCGGGCAGAGCCTGATGCCGACGCTCAACATGCGCCTGTCGCAGCCTGACCTCCTGATCGACATCAACCGGCTGGCCGATCTGAAAGGTATTTCGCTCGAAGGCAACCGGGTGCGGATCGGCGCGCTGACCAGGCATGTCGAGGTTCTGAATTCGCCAATCGTGGCTGACCATCTGCCGCTGATCGCCGAAGCCATGCCGCATGTCGCCCATGTCGCGGTGCGCAATCGCGGCACGTTCGGAGGATCGGTTGCGATGGCCGATCCTGCAGCGGAGATGCCGGCCTGCGCGCTGGCGCTGGAAGCAACGCTGGTCGTCGAAAGCGTTCGGGGACGGCGCGAGATCGCCGCTGACGATTTCTTCCTCGGCCTGTACGAGACCGCGCGCCAGCCGGACGAGATCTTTGTCGAGGCCCTCATCCCGGTCCAGGCCGCCGACAGCATTTCCGTCTTTATGGAGCTTGCCCGCCGGAAGGGCGATTTCGCAATGGCCGGCGTCGCCTGCTGCGCCAAGATCGAGGGCGGTGCGGTCGCGCACTCCAGGCTGGTCTATTTCGGCAGCGAGGTAAAACCGACGCTGGCGACGGGCGCCATGGCGGCGCTCAAGGGCCAGTGCTGGCCCGACCCGGCAAGGGAAGCGGTGCTGACGGCGCTGGGTGACGATCTCGATCCGATGGATAATCTGCTCGGCAGCCCGGCGACCAAGCTGCATCTCCAGCGGGTGCTGACCGGGCGTGCGCTCGACGCGGCGATGGAGAGGGCGGCATGAGCGAAGAAACCCAGACAATCACGCTGACTGTCAACGGCGAAACCGTTACGCGCGCCGTGAGGGTGCGCGAACATCTGGTCGATTTCCTGCGCGGGGAGCTTGGACTGACCGGTTCTCATATCGGCTGCGAGCACGGTATCTGCGGCGCGTGCTCGGTGCGGGTCGACGGAGCGGTCGTGCGCGGCTGCCTGATTCTGGCGGTGCAGGCCGACGGAGCGGAGGTCACGACCATCGAAGGGCTGACCGACAGCGGCGAGGTCGCCGATTTGCAGGAGACCTTCGTCGAGCGCAACGCCATGCAGTGCGGCTACTGCACGCCCGGCATGCTGATGACGGCGGCGGAGCTGATGAAGGATGGCGAAGTACACTCGCGTGAAGACATCCGCGAACATCTGTCGGGGAATTTCTGCCGCTGCACCGGCTATCACGCCATCGTCGATGCGGTTGAGACAACCATGAAACGGCGCGCCGGCCAGTAAACGCAAAAGAATCTCATGAACACCAGACCGATCAATTCCCTGACGCCGCTGGACCGCCAGCACTCCTATGTCGGCCGCACGCTGAGCCGTGACGCCGCGAAACGCGCGGTTGCCGGGCGTGGGCGCTATACCGACGACATCCAGGCGGCGCGCATGGTACACGCCGCCTTCGTCCGCAGCCCCTATGCACACGCGAAGATTACGTCGATCGATGTCGAGGCGGCGAAGAAAGCGCCCGGCGTCGTGCTGGTGATGACCGGCGCGGAGCTGGCGGAACGCTGCACGGGCCCGTGGGTCGGCACGCTGACCTGTTTCGACAACATGAAGTCCGCGCCGCAATACCCGATGGCGGTGGACCGCGCCTGCTGGCAGGGCGAGCCGGTCGTAATGGTCGTAGCGGGGACGCGCGCGGAAGCCGAAGACGCCTGCGAGCTTGTCGGGATCGACTGGGAGGAACTGCCGGTCGTCGCCGACAAGGAGAAAGCGCTCGCGCCAGGCACGCCGCCGATCCATGCGGCGCTGGGCGACAATTTGGCATTCGAAAAAACCATCGATACCGGCAATGTCGATGCCGCGTTCGAGGGCGCCGATATCGTCCTCGAAGATACGTTCGAATTCGGCCGCCATACGGCTGTGAGCCTGGAACCCCGCGCGCTTCTCGCTGAATACGATCCTGGAACCCAGCGCCTTACAGTTCACACCTCGAGCCAGACGCCACACATGATCCAGGCGCTGCTGGCACGAACGCTCGGTGTCCCGGAACATAACGTGCGCGTGGTCGCGCCCGATATCGGCGGCTCTTTCGGGCTCAAGATTCATTCCTTCGGCGACGAGGTCGCGGCGACGGCTGCATCGATGGTTCTCGCCCGACCGGTCAAGTTTCTTGCCGACCGGCTGGAATCCTTCCTGACCGACATTCATGCCCGCGAAAACCGGGTGACGGGCCGCATCGCGGTAAGCAGGGATGGCGATATCAAGGCGGTCGATATCGATGTGCTTGCCGGCGCCGGCGCCTATTCCCAATACCCGCGGACCTCCGTTTTCGAAGCCAACCAGATTCTCAACATCACAGCCGGGCCATACGCCCATCCGGAATACCGGGCGACGGCGAAGGTGGTGTATCTCAACCTCGTGCCGACCTCGCAGTACCGCTCGGTCGGCCATCCGATCGGAAACTCGGTCGGCGAATGGCTGGTCGACCGCGCAGCCTATGCCATCGGCATGGATCCAATAGAGTTCCGCCGCCGCAACGTGATGAAGGACGATTCCTATCCGCGCGTCTCCGCCGCCGGGATTCAGATGCAGGACATGTCGCACGAAGCCTGTATCGATGCGCTGGTCGAGAAAATGGATTACGCGGCGCTGCGCGAGGAACAGGTCAGCCTGCGCGAAAAAGGCGTCTATCGCGGTATCGGGATAGCGTCCTTCATCAAGGGTACCGCGCCGGGTCCCGCAGGCTATTACGGCGCAGGCGGCGCGCCTATCGCGTCGCAGGACGCCTGCACCATCAAGCTGGAACCCGCGGGCGGCGTCCTCTGCATGGTCGGCGTCACCGATCAGGGCCAGGGCGTCGACACGGTGATGCAGCAGATCGCGGCGGAAGCAGTCGGCGTGCCCATGGATCATGTCCGCGTGATCGAGGGCGATACCGACGCGACGCCTTATGGCGGCGGCACCTATGCGTCGCGCGCTACGGCCATCGGCGGCGAAGCGACCTGGCAGGCCGGTCGCGCTTTGCGGGAAGAAATTCTTCACATCGCCGGCGCTCTGTTGCAGGCGGATTCGTCGGCGCTCGATATCGTCGAAGGAAACGTGGTGGATGCCGGCACCGACAATGTGCGCATATCGCTGGCCGAGATCGGCCGCATCGGCCATTTTCAGGTCGCTGAACTGCCCAACGACGTGCAGCCGACCCTGTCCGCAACGCGACGTTTCCGGCTGCGCGATGCGCTCTACATCTTCACCAACGGCATTCACGGCGCGTATGTCGAGGTCGATCCCGATACCGGTTTCATAAAACTGCTCAAGCACTGGGTAGTGGAGGATTGCGGGCGCGTCATCAACCCGCAGCTCGCCGACGAGCAGGTGCGCGGCGGCTGCGTTCAGGGACTCGGCGGCGCGCTGTACGAGCACTGCATCTACGATGCGGCAGGCCAGCTCCAGAACGGGACGATGGCGGATTACCTGACGCCGATGGCGGGCGAGATGCCGGATATCGATGTCACCCATATCCAGACCCCGACGACCGTTTCCGAACTCGGCGCAAAGGGCGTCGGCGAATCCGGCACAGGCGCGGCACCCGCGGTGATGATGAACGCCGTCAACGATGCCCTGCGCCCGTTCGACGCCTATGTGACCGAGCAGCCGATGACGCCCGAGCTGATCCTGAAGGCGCTGGGCAAGGTCTGAGACCATGCCGACGGCAACGGCTTCCGACGGCACGAAACTTCATTACGAGATCGCGGGCGACGGACCGGACATTCTGTTCCTGCATGAGTTCGCCGGCACGCTGAAGGAATGGGCGCCGCAGGTGCGCCACCTGTCCGGACAGTATCGCTGTATCGCCTTCAACGCGCGCGGCTACCCGCCGTCGGACGCGCCGGACGATCCCGACCGCTACAGTCAGGACATAGCCATAGAAGACGCGTTCTGCATTCTCGACGCGGCGGGCAGCGACTCTGCCCATGTCGTCGGCCATTCGATGGGCGGTTACACAGCGCTCCATCTCGGCATCCGGAGACCCGAGCGCGTGCGATCCCTGACGGTCGCGGGATGCGGCTGGGGATCGGACCCAGGCACGCGCGAAGAAAGCAGAGCGCTTATCGCCGATATCGCCCGGATGTTTCGCGAAGAAGGCATCGAAGAAGCGGCCAGGCGTTACGCCGATTTCCCGATGCGCCACAAGTTCCGGGAAAAGGACCCTCAGGGCTGGGCCGAGTTCGCCGCGATGATGGCACAGCATTCCGCCATCGGCAGCGCGCACACCATGGAACAGGTTCAGGGCGAGCGTCCGACCCTTTTCGAGATGCGGGACGACATCGCGAAACTCGGGATGCCGCTCCTGATCGTTGTCGGCGACGAGGACGCGGCCTGTCTCGAGGGATCGCTGATGATGAAGCGCACAGCGCCCGACGCCGCTCTCTACGTCGTACCGAACGCCAGCCACACGATCAACAGCGAAGAACCGGAAGCGTTCAATCGGGCACTGGAGGATTTCCTGTCGCGGTTGGTGAGTTAACCCTTACCCGTCCCGGCCGGCATCCATGATCGGTTTAAGCTGACCGCCATCGATTTCGATCTGTGTACCGTTGACGAAATGAGCCAGTGGCGATGCCAGATAGGTCACCAGGTTGGCGACCTCCTCGACCTCGGCAATACGGCCCAGCGGGATGCTGCGCGGTGCCAGCTGGTCTGCTTCTTCGCGCGAAATATTCATGTCGCGCGCCATCGCATCGACCAGCCCGTCCCATCGCTCGGTCCGCACAGGGCCGGGATTGACCGCGCACAGGCTGATATTGTCGCGCCCGTACTGCATGGCGAGCGACATGGTCAGGTTCTGACCGGCCGCGTTGGCGGCGCCGGGCGCAATCTCCCAGTAGGAATGCTTGATCCCGTCATTGCCGATCAAATTGACGATGCGTCCGCCGCCCTGGGCTTTCATGTGCGGTATGACGGCGCGGGTGCAGCGCACGTAACCGAAGAATTTAAGCTGCAGCGCCGCCTCCCAGGCTTCGTCCGACAGCGTCTCCAGAACGCCGCCAGCAGCGGATCCGGCATTGTTGACGAGAATATCGATCCGTCCGAGTTCCTTCGCGGCACGCTCGATAAATTCGTTGGCCTCTTCGGTCTTTGTCAGATCGGCGGTGATGGGAACGATCTTCCGGCCGGTCTCGTCAGCAATCTCCTTCGCCGCCGCTTCCAGCGGTTCCGCGCTGCGTGCGCAGATGGCGACATCGACGCCTTCCTGCGCAAGAGACCTGGCAATCGCTTTGCCTATTCCGGCGCTGCCGCCGGTCACCGCCGCGCATTTGCCGACTAGCTGCAATTCCATATTTTTCCCCAGGTTATTCGTCCGTATGGTGCGACGGATGATAGCGCATTAATGTGGCAAAATGCACAAGACACAGGAAAACCGATATATCGGAAAATCCGTAAACCGGCTGGAGGATTTTCGCTTCCTGACCGGCAACGGCGCCTTTGTCGACGATGTCACTCTGCCCGGACAGGCCGTGATGGCGATCCTTCGCAGCCCACATGCCCACGCACGAATCCTGGGCATCGATTTTTCCGGTATCCACGGCTTACCGGGCGTCATCGACGCTTTTGCCAGGACCGAGGTCGCGGCAGCATTCGGCGGCGCACTACCGAGAATTCCACTCCGCCTTGCGCCCTTTCCGGGGTTCGAGCGCATGCTGCAGGCGCCCATTGCATCCGACAGGGTCCGCTATGTCGGCGAGCCGGTCGCCGTCGTGGTCGCCGAAAACCGCTACATCGCGGAAGACGCGCTGGAGGAAATAGCGGTCGAGTACGAAATCCTGCCCGCCGTCACAGACATCGCCCGATCGGCCTCCGGCGAGGTCCTCCTGTTCGAAGACGCGGGCGAGAACATGGGTGCGCGCTATCAGGTCGGACGGGGCGATATCGACGCCGCGTTCGCCGAGGCCGACTACACTCGGCGCGAACGGTTCGTCACGAACCGACACGCCGCCTGCCCGATGGAGACCCGCGGGCTGATCGCGGATTTCGACGGCAAGCGCCTGCGCCTGATCGGCGCGGGAAAAGTGACCTATTTCAACCGGCGGCATCTGGCGCCGGCATTCGGTCTCGCGGAAAGCGATATCGAACTGATCGAGCAGGATGTCGGCGGCGGGTTCGGCGCGCGCGGCGAGCTTTATCCCGAGGACTATCTCGTTCCAGTCGCCAGCAGACGCGCGGGCCGGCCGGTCAAATGGATAGAAGACCGGCGCGAAAACCTGATGGCGTGCAATCATTCGCGGGAAGTCGTGTGCGACCTGGAAATCGCAGCCCGTCGGGACGGAACGATCCTCGGCATGCGAGCGACCGTGCAGGGCGACATGGGCGCCTATATCCGGACCAACGGCGGCGTGGTGCCGTCGAAGACGATCCAGTTCCTGCCGGGCCCGTACCGCGTTCCCGCCTTCGCCGCAGACATGCAGGCGCTCGTCACCAACAAGACGCCGGTCGGCACCTATCGCGGGCCGGGCCGGGTCGAAGCGAATTTTTGCCGCGAACGCATGATCGACATGATGGCGCGGGACCTCAGGCTCGACCCGGTCGACGTCCGGATGAAGAACCTGATGACGCCGGACGAGCTGCCCTACCGGATGGGCGAACTGGTGCTGAACGATCCGGACGCGACGCTCGATGACGGCGATTATCCGGCGGCCTTCCGGCGACTGCTGGCGGAGATCGACTATCCCGCACTCAAGGCGCGCAGCGGTGAGATCAGGGACGGCAGGGCATTCGGCATCGGTTTCGCCTGCTTCATTGAAAGCAGCGCGGCCGGCCCGCCGGAGAGCGCCCGCGTGAGCCTGTCCGATGACGGCAAAATCGAGATCAGGATCGGCGCGTCATCGGTCGGCCAGGGAGTCGAGACCGGCATGGCCCAGATCTGCGCCGACACGCTCGGTGTCCCGCCTGACGATATGACCGTCCTGCACGGCAGCACGACCCTGCTGGAATCGGGGGGCGGCACCTTCAACAGCCGCAACACAGTGATGGCGGGCAACGCCGTCCGGATGGCCGCGGAAGCGCTGCGCGAGAAATGCGTCGAACAGGCCTCACTCCGCTGGAACGTCGCGGCCGATGCCATCGCATTCGAAGACGGTGGAGCCCGCCATGAAGGCAGAACGCTCTCCCTGACGGAGATCGCCGACTTCGCCGGACCGCTTTCCGCCGAAGCGACCTACGCCAATGAAGGCCGGGTCTCCTATTCCTACGGCGCCCATGTCGCGCTGGTCCGCGTCGATACGGCAACGGGAGGCGTCGAAATCGAACGCTACCTGCTGACCGAAGAGATCGGTCGCGCCCTCAACCCTGCGATGGTGCAGGGCCAGGCGGTCGGCGGCGTCATCCAGGGGATCGGCGGCGCGCTGCTGGAACAGATGCTCTACGACGAGGACGGCCAGTTCCTGACCGCAAGCTTCTCCGACTATCTGCTGCCGACATCGGCGGAAGCGCCTCCGGTCACGGCCATCGCGCTTCAGGATTCGCCGTCGAAGATGAATCCGATGGGCTTCAAGGGCGCCGGTGAAGGCGGGATCGTCGCCGTGGCGGCGGCCATAGCCAATGCCGTCGCCGATGCGACCGGGCTCAACATTAAGGAATTGCCTCTTACCCCGGCGACGTTATGTCAGCAATCGTCCAGTTCGGTATCCCAGTAAAGGAAGTCCCGCCAGCTTTCATGCAGGTGGTTTGGCGGAAACGCCCGACCGTTCTCCTGTAACTGCCAGGTCGAGGGCTGACGCGGCGTCATGCGCGGAAACATGCCCGCATCGCGCGGCATCATATTGGCCTTGCGCAGATTGCAGCTCGAACACGCCGTCACCACGTTGTCCCAGCTCGTGCGTCCGCCTTTCGAACGCGGCACGACATGGTCGAAGGTAAGCTCGTGCGTCGGAAAGTTTTCGCCGCAATACTGGCAATCGAACCGGTCGCGCAGGAACACGTTAAACCGAGTAAAGGCCGGTCGGCGCGCCAGCGGGATGTATTCCTTGAGCGAGATAACGCTCGGCAGGCGCATGCGGAAACTGGGCGAACGAACCTCGTTTTCGTACTCGGATATGATGTTGACGCGGTCGAGAAACACCGCCTTGACCGCGTCCTGCCACGACCAGAGCGACAGCGGAAAATAGCTCAAAGGACGGAAATCGGCGTTAAGAACCAGAGCCGGGGAGTCGGATGGCGGCGACACGATAACCCTATATGTAGTCGTTA
>JAYOLL010000022.1:19169-70063 GCA_038120295.1 Rhodospirillales bacterium
GCGACATTACCCTTCAGAGGTTACAGGTTCATGACAGCGGGTCAATGATGTTGTCAAACATCGTCCGGCATCAGGTCCGACTGAATATGCCGCTCAGAAACGCGCTGCCAAGCCGAACGCCGTTTTCGTCGATGCCATGCCCGACCCCGGGGCATTTGTGCGCATCGACAGAAACACCGCATTCCACGAGCCGCGCCGCTGCCTGATCCATCAGTTCGACCGGCAGCATCGGATCCTGATCGCCGTGGATCAGCATGACCGGCGGCCGAACAGCGATTTCGTCTTCCAGCCGTTCGGGCGATTCCAGGCGGCCCGAATAGCCCAGTATTCCGGCCGGCGCCTGCGCCCGTCGCAGCCCGACATGAAGCGACAGCATGGTGCCCTGCGAAAACCCGAGCAGCGCAAGCCTGTCGTCCGACAGACCCAGCCGCGCCAGTTCGGAATCGATGTAGGCGTTGACGATCTCCGCCGCGCTGCGCACCTGGGTCAGCCGATCGGCGCCCTCGCCCTGCCAGACATCGAACCACTGGAACCCGCCGAACGGGTTCGACTGGCACGGGTAGGGCGCGTTGGGCGAGACGAAAATGGCGTCTGGCAGGACCTGCGCCAGAGGCGGCGCGAGTCCGATCAGGTCGTCCCCGTTCGCGCCGTAACCGTGCAGCATGACGACGAGCTGTTTCGCCGCGCCGTGGGAGGCCGGGCCGTAGCTCGGTCCTGAGAGAGTGGGAAGATCGGCCATCGTCATCGCCTTTCGGTCGAAATCAGGGAAAACTCGTCTGCGTACTCTTACGCACGACGTTCAAGTAATAGTGCCACAGAATCCGGGTCGCAACGGCGCGCCACGGTCTCCAGCCCTCGCCGATTTCATTGAGCGTCGCGGCGTCGGGACGAGACGGCAGGTTCTTGACGCGGCCCGCTGCTTCCTGCAGAGCTAGATCGCCGACCGGAATGACATCGGGGCGACCCAAAGCCTCCAGCAGGTAGATGTCCGCCGTCCAGTTTCCGATTCCGGTGAGGCGCGTCAATTCGGCGCGCACGCCTTCGTCCGGCAGCCGCCGGAGCCGGCCCAAATTGAGCGTACCGTTGACGAGTTCCTGCGCCAGGATCCGCCCGTAGCGCATCTTCTGTCGGGAGAACCCGATCGCTTTCAGCGTATCGTCGTCGAGCGCGAGAAACGGTTCGGCTTCAGGTCGTCCGCCGAGAGCCTCTATCAGCCGGTTGAAGGCCGCACGCGCTGACGCGAGCGAAACCTGCTGTTCGAGGATCAGACAGATCAGCGTCTCGAAACCCTGCCTACGTCGCCATAGCGGCGGGGGACCGAGTTCGCGCACCACGCCGGCGAGGTCGGGGTCAAGAGCGCAGACCTCCTTCAGCCCCTCGGCCAGGGTCTTCTTCGTCAGAATCTTCACCGGTGCATGCCGCGCAGAATGTCGACGTAATCCGGATCGTCCGGCGTCAGCAGACCGTGCCGTATGAAGAAATCGATATTCACCACCGAACAGTTGAACTTGAATTCGCCGGTATCGGCGGTGATCTGCATAACCTCTTCGGCGGGCAGCAGACGAAATTCGGCAATCTCGCCATCCGTGTTCTGCGGGGTAAAGTCGGCCGGCAGTTCGAGATCGTAGACGAACATCACGTCGGGCTTGAGCGTACCCTGATCCTCGTGCCGGTAAGACAGCGCGCCGACCGGTTTCGCGGTTGCCGCGATTTCTTCCGGCACACCGGCTTCCTCGCCCGCTTCCTTGATGACGTTCTCCTTCAGGCCGATACCGACAGGTTGCCCGCCCGCGATCATGTTATCGAGCATGCCGGGATAGGTGGGTTTGTCATCTGCGCGCCGACCGATCCACATATGAATATAGTTGCCGTCGCGCACGAACCCGTTGATATGGACCCCGTAGGCGGGCACACCGAAGCGCGGCACGGCGGCGCGCTCCATCTCGAACAGGGCCGGGCGGTAGAAACCGGTCCCGACCGGGTAGGGTTCATCGCGCCACCCCGAAAACCAGCCGGCCTTGTCGAGGATTCGGAGCGCGGCATCGACGCCCTGCGTCCTTGTCTCGTAATCGGCCAGCGTATCGACAAGCGCGATATCGGAGTCGCCCTGCACGAAGACTTCGCCCAGCGGTGCAAGCGATGGCGCAAAATCGCGATGGATCCAGCCGACCCGTATGTCGCCCACGCGAAACGGGAAATAGGCGTTGGTGTCATTGCCGTTATTACAGGCGAGTACGCGGTCAAGCAGGCTCATGCGCTCTTTCCGCCATGTTCGCTCATGCGCGTCAACACCTTCCAGACCGTTTCGGGAGTCGCGGGCATGGCGATCTCGTCGGTTCCCAGCGCGTCGCAGACCGCGCAGATCGCGGCAGGCAACGCGCCCACTGTCCCCGCCTCTCCCGCACCTTTGACGCCGAGCGGGTTGAGAGTTGTGGGAACGGGATGGCTGTCGGTACGGATGGAACAAAGATCGTCGGCCCGCGGCATGGCGTAATCCATGAAAGATCCTGTCAGGTTCTGGCCGCTGTCGGGATCGAACACGACCGCCTCCATCAGCGCCTGACCGATCCCCTGCGCGACCCCGCCATGAATCTGGCCGTCAAGCAGGACGGGGTTCAACGGAGTTCCGACATCGTCGACGGCGACATAGGACACGATATCGACCCGCCCGGTCTCCGGATCAATCTCGATCTCGCATATATGGGTCCCGTTGGGGAAGGTGGGCGAATCGGGGGAATAATCCGCACTTTCGGCGAGTCCGCCCGCTTCCGCAGCGACCTGCAACAGCGCCACGGACCTGTCGGTGCCCGCGACCGCGAAGACGCTGTCCTCAAAGACAATATCGGTCGCAGCGGCTTCCAGCATATCGGCCGCGACATCGCGCCCCCGTTCGACAATCTTCTCGACGGCGCCCATGAGAGCCATCCCCCCGCTGACGGCGGAACGGGAGTTGAAGGTGCCGCCGCCACCGGGGAGCGCATCGGAGTCGCCGTCGACAATCCGGACCGATTCGGGCGACAGGCCCAGCCGGTCGCAGACCATCCGCCGCCAGATCGTTTCGTGTCCCTGCCCCTGGGATGCCGTACCGACGCGAACGACTGCGTTGCCGTCCTTGTCGATTTCCAGGACGGCGCATTCGATCCCCGGCCGCGCGGTCTGCTCGATGGCGTTGCAGATGCCGAGACCGCGGAGACACCCGTTTGCTGCCGATTGCGCGCGCCGCTCCGTGAACCCGGCTACATCGGCCAGCTCTGCCGCCTTGTCCATGACGACGGCGAAATCGCCGGAATCATAGGTCAGGCCGAGCCCGGTATCGTAGGGCATATCCTGCGGCCGGATCAGATTGCGGCGGCGCAATTCGACCGGGTCGAGTCCTGTTTGCCGCGCCGCCTTATCGATCAGCCGTTCGACGATCAGCCCTGCTTCCGGTCCGCCCGCGCCGCGATAGGGCGAAACCGGATTGGTATTGGTGAAACAGCCTCTCACGGATACCTGTTTCGCGGGAAACCGGTAGACCCCCGACATCAGGTTGAGCGCGTTGAGCGGCGAGCGCGGCCCCTTCACGCCGAGCCAGGCGCCGAGATTGGCGGTCAGATCGACCCGCAAACCGAGAAAGCTCCCCTCCCGATCGAGCGCGAGCGCCGCTTCGCTGAAAATATCGCGTCCCTGGTCGTCGGCAAGCAACGCCTCCGAGCGTGTCGCCACCCATTTGACCGGACGGCCGAGCCGCCGCGCCGCCCACAGAACCAGCGCGATTTCCGGATAGACCGCGCCCCGCATCCCGAAACTGCCGCCGACGTCGCCGGTAACAACGCGAAACCGGTCCGAGGGCAGGCGAAACACATGCTCCGCGAGCTGACGACACAGGGTGTGCGGGCTGTGGACCCCGCCGCGGAGCGTGAACCGTCCCGTCCCTTTATCGTAGTCGCCGACATAACCGCGCGGTTCCATCGTGTTGGCCGTAACGCGCTGATCGCAAAGGGTCTGCTCGACGACATGGGCGGCGCCGTCAAACGCCGCCTGCAGGTTCTCAGGATCGCCGACCATGGCGTAAAAAGCCTCGTTGTCATCGAAACCGCTATGCAGCCCGGGTCCTTCGCCGACGGCAACGACCGACGGAAGGACGGACCAGTCGATCGATATCGCCTCGGCCGCATCTCGGGCGGCCTGCTGCGTTTCGGCAACAACCATCGCGACCGGTTCGCCGACGAAGCGCGCCCGGTCATGCGGCAGGGCCGGATGTTCCGGCGCCCTCATGGCGGTCCCGTCGCGACGCGTGCACGAATCCTGACAGGGAAGGAAACCCATCCCGTCAGCGCGATAATCGGCACCGGTCAGAACGGCGATAACGCCAGGCGTGTTCCGGGCACCCGCCGCATCGATCTTACCAATCTCCGCATGGGCGTGCGGCGAACGCACGAACGCGGCCCACACGCCGCCAGGAACATCGATATCGTCGAGAAATCGACCGCCGCCGGTCAGCAGTCTCGGGTCTTCATCCCGAAGCCAGGAAGCGCTCATTACGCGGCCGAGAAGTCCCGTAAAATCTCAAGCGCCAGCCGGCGGCTTTCCTCATCGCCGCTGATCTCGATAACGGGTTCGGTAATGCCCGCCGCCAGATAGGCTTGCAGCCTGTCGCGGCAATTGGCCGGCGTGCCGCCGACCGCGAAGGCGTCGACGGCCTCGTCCGGCACCAGCGATTTCGCCGTATCCATGTCGCGCTTCGCGACCGCCGCCATGATCGCCTCGTGATCGATCGGCAGGCCGGACGATTTTATGTTGTCGGCCATGGTGCGGTTGCGGAACAGGAAGGCAAGACGCCCACGCAGGTAATCGACCGCCGCGCGCCCGTCTTCAGAGGCGGAAAAATAAAGGAACCCGGCACCCCGCAAGCTGGACGGATCGCGCCCGGCCATACGAGCGCCTTCCGCCATCTGGCCCAGGCTGTATTTTGCGTGTTCGACCGTCAGCCCGCCCGACAGCACCACACCGTCCGCAATTCGCCCCGTGAGACGCAGCATCTGCTCGCGGGTCGCTGCGACATAGATCGGGATATCCTGTTCCGGCGCCCAGGCCATCCGCGCGCCATCCAGTTGAACGAACTCGCCATCGTACTGCACCGCCTCGCCCGTCCAGAGCGCCCTCAGCGCCTCGATGAATTCGCGTATGGCGCGGATCGGCTTTACCGGCTCGATGCCCGATTCCTTCAGAAAAAGCGGATTGCCGACCCCGACCGCGACGGCGATACGGCCCGGAGCAACATCGGCTATGGTGGCAAGCGCCATGGCAGTGGGCGTCGGGTGAAACATGTAGGGCGACACCGCCGTTGGCACGATCGTCGCCCTTTCCGTGGCTGTCGCATAAGCCATCGACGATACGACCGCCTCGCGATAGCCCATATGTTCCGCCATCCAGACCTGGGACGCGCCGAATTTTTCCGCTTCGCGTACCACAGCCAGCGAATCGCGGGTGTTGGCGAACCCGTCGAATCGAATGCCGATGCTGTTTGCCATAGGACCATCCATTCCTTTCCTGCTGCTGCACAGTCGGAGCATGACATCCACACCGGATTGCCGCCACCCTTGGCCCTGTTCCGAGCCGTTCCCGAACCCTATAGTTCGGTCATGCAGCAGGAGTTTTCACAGGAGTTTTCATGGGCCGTCATCGTTGCCGTCGTGGCGACCATCGCTGTTCTGATTGCCGGTATAATCACGATGCTGAAACCGGGCCCGAACACGCCCCGCCGTGCCCAGCGTCTTATGCGATTTCGCCTGTTCTTTCAGGCAGCCGCCGTCATTCTGATCGCGACAGCTTTCCTGATGAACCGTTGATTGCGGGAGAAAATCTTTTTGCGTTGCGAAAAGAGGGCTTGCGCGCAGGGTCGGGGGCTTGATAGCGTGCCGCCGTCGATTTTGTTCGCACACATATGAATTCCGAAGAAAACCGGAAGGGAAGCGGGCGGCGCACACCGCCCCGAACATAAGGGCACGATGAGATCATGAAAGTCCTGGTCGCCGTAAAGAGGGTGATTGACTACAACGTCAAGGTCCGCGTGAAAGCGGATAATACGGGCGTCGAGCTCGCCAACGTCAAAATGTCGATGAATCCGTTCGACGAGATCGCCGTGGAAGAGGCGATCCGGCTGCAGGAGGCGGGAATCGCCGACGAGGTCATTGCGGTCTCGATGGGCGAAGCCAAATGCGCCGAAACAATCCGCACCGCGCTGGCGATGGGCGCCGAGCGCGGCATCCACGTGAAGACGGACGACGAGCTTCAGCCGCTGGCTGTCGCCAAGCTGCTCAAGGCGATCGTGGAAAAAGAAGGCCCGGAACTCGTCATACTCGGGAAGCAGGCGATCGACGATGACAGCAGCCAGACCGGCCAGATGCTTTCCGCCCTGCTCGGCTGGCCGCAGGGCACTTTCGCCTCCAAGGTAGAAATCGCCGACGGCAAGGCGAATGTCACGCGTGAGGTCGATGGCGGGCTGGAAACGGTCGCGCTTACCCTGCCGGCGGTGGTCACAACCGATTTGCGCCTCAACGAGCCGCGCTACGCGTCTCTGCCCAATATCATGAAGGCCAAGAAAAAACAGATTGACGAGCTTTCGCCCGCAGATCTCGGCGTCGATATTACGCCAAGACTCAAAACGCTGCGGGTGGACGAACCGCCCGCGCGCCAGGGCGGCGGCAAGGTCGCCGACGTGGCGGAACTGGTCGACAAGCTGCAGAACGAAGCGGGGGTGATCTGATGAGCGTTCTGGTCATTGCTGAACACGATAACGAAGCGCTTAAGGGCGCCACGTTTAACGTCGTGACTGCCGCAGCCGCGCTCGGCGCGGGCGACGTGGACATGCTGGTTGCCGGCGCAGGCTGCCAGGCTGCCGCCGACGCGGCGGCGAAAATCCCGGGCGTCTCGAAAGTCCGGCTGGCCGACGATGCACAGTACGAGCACGCGCTGGCGGAGCCGCTGGCGGCGCTGATCGTCGAACTCGCCGGCGACTACAGCCACATCGTTTTCGCCCATACCGCATTCGGAAAAAACGTCGCGCCGCGCGTCGCCGCGCTGCTGGATGTCGTACAGGTGTCCGACATCATGGAAGTGCAGTCGACGAATACCTTTGTCCGGCCGATTTATGCCGGCAACGCAATGGCGACCGTGCAGGCCGACGGCGACAGGATGGTCGTCACCGTGCGCGGCACGGCCTTCGAGGCGGCGTCTGCTGACGGCGGAAGCGCTGCCATCGAAGCAGTCGCTGCAGTTTCCGACCCCGGCATTTCGAGCTTTGTCGGCCAGGACCTGACCAAATCAGAACGACCGGAACTGACCGCCGCGCGGATCGTGATTTCAGGCGGACGCGGCATGCAGTCGGGCGACAATTTTTCGATGATCGAATCGGTCGCCGACAAGCTGGGCGCCGCGATCGGCGCGTCGCGCGCGGCAGTCGATGCGGGATACAAACCCAACGATTTCCAGGTCGGCCAGACAGGCAAGGTGGTCGCGCCGGAGCTATATATCGCCGTCGGGATATCCGGCGCGATCCAGCATCTGGCCGGCATGAAGGACAGCAAGGTCATCGTCGCCATCAACAAGGATGAGGAAGCGCCGATCTTCCAGGTCGCCGATTACGGGCTGGTCGCCGACCTGTTCGACGCCGTCCCGGCGCTCGACGAGGAACTAGAGAAACAGGGCGTTAAACCGCGCTAACCGTTAACCGCAAGAGACAGGACTAAATTCAATATGAGCAGTGCAGAGTCGGCCGCCCTCAAGGTGGTGGAAAACAACGACAACGATGAAGCCGCGCCCGCGCCGCTGACCGTCAGGAAGATCGGCGTCATCGGGGCCGGTCAGATGGGCGGCGGCATCACGCAGGTCTGCGCCCAGAGCGGCTTTCCTGTCGCGCTTGCCGACATTTCCGAAGACATTCTGGCGAAATCCGTCCAGAGCATCGCGTCGCGCTACAAGCGCCAGGTCGACCGGGAGCGGATATCGCAGGAAGAAGCCGATGCGGCCATCGCCAATATCGAAACCACGACCGATTACGAAGCCTTCGCCGATTGCGATCTCGTGATCGAAGCCGCCACCGAAAACGAGACCGTCAAGTCGAAGATTTTCGCTGACGTCACGCCGTATCTGCGTCCCGACGCGATTCTGGCCACCAATACGTCGTCGATCTCGATTACGCGCCTTGCAGCTGCAACGGACCGGCCGCAGGCCTTCATGGGGCTCCACTTCATGAACCCGGTTCCGGCGATGGAGCTGGTCGAGCTGATCCGCGGCATCGCGACCAACGATTCGACATACGAATCGGTCCGCGCTGTCGCTGAAACGCTCGGCAAGAAATCAGTCAATTCCGAGGATTTCCCGGCCTTTATCGTCAACCGAATCCTGCTGCCGATGCTTAATGAAGCGGTCTACACGCTGCACGAAGGCGTCGGAACGGTGCTCGACATCGATAATGCGATGAGACTGGGCGCGCATCATCCGATGGGGCCGCTGCAGCTCGCCGATTTCATCGGGCTGGATACCTGCCTGTCGATCATGCAGGTTCTCTATGAAGGGCTTGGCGACAGCAAGTACCGCCCCTGCCCGCTGCTGGTGAAATACGTCGAGGCCGGCTGGTACGGTCGCAAGACGGGTCGCGGCTTTTACGATTATTCCGGAGAGCGCCCGGTTCCTACGCGTTGACGAATAGGGCCACAGCCCTTCCCCAAATCCCAAGGACCGCGCTACCATTTTTCCCGATCCACCAGGAAGGGAGAGCCGGTCATGGACGGATATCAGGTCAGAACCACTGAATCGTCGGAACTGAGGGCAAAACTCGATCACCCGGTGATCGATGGCGACGCACATATCATCGAATGCCCGTTCGTCCTGCCCGACTTCCTGAAACAGGTTGGCGGCGCCGATCTGGTGAAACGGTTCGAGAAGTCGATCAAAGAGGTACGTCCCGGCGAGCCGAAATCGAACTTCTGGCCCGCCCACACCGGCAAATACACGATCGACCGGCTGACCACGATGCTGGCGCCGCTCTACCAGCAGCGCATCGACGAGGCGGGCGTCGATTTCTGCACGCTGTACCCGACATACGGCTTCCGGCTCCAGGTCCTGCCCGACGACGAGGTGCGGGCCGCCGCCTGCCGCGCGCTTAACATGATGAATGCCGAGCTGTTCTCGGATGTGGCCTACCGAATGAGGCCCGCGGCGACCATCCCCATGCACACGCCTGACGAGGCCATCGGCGAGCTGGAGTTCGCCGTAAAGGAACTCGGCATGAAGGCAGCGATGACCTGCAACGAGGTTCTGCGCCCGCATCCGGAAGTCATGAAGAATGCACCGGAGCTGGCTGATTACGCCCTGCACTGGACGCCTCTGGCGCTGGATTCGCCATATGATTACGACCCGTTCTGGGCGAAATGCGTCGAACTCGGCGTGGCGCCGGCTGGCCATTCGATCAATTACGGCGGCACGCACGCCTCGACCACCAACTACGTCTATAACCGGCTCGGCCTGTTCGCGACGGGCGGGAATGCAGCCTGTCGGGCAATGTTCATGGGCGGCGTCACGCGGCGCTTCCCGGGCCTCAATGTCGGCTTCCTCGAAGGTGGCGTGTGGTGGGCCGCCGCGCTCTATAACGATCTGTTCGAATTCTGGGAGAAACGCAATCGCGACCAGCTTCTCCGCCTGCACGATCCGGCAAACTGGGACGTGGAAATGTCGCGGGAGATGTTCGATCTGTACGGCAAGAAGCCTTACCAGACCGGCGAGCGCTTCGTCGAAAATGCGGCAATGTTCATGAAGGACGGTCGCATCGAGCCGGGCGTAACGCCCGAGTTCGTGGACGACTGGAAACATCTGGACATCGAGAAAAAGGAAGATATCCGCGACCTGTTCGTGAACAATTTCTATTTCGGATGCGAGGCGGATGACGCGCTGAACTACACGGCCTTCAACACGAAGGCGAACAAGTTCGGCGTCAGGCTCAAGGCGATGTTCTCGTCCGATATCGGCCACTGGGACGTGGTCGATTACGGCGACATCCTGTCGGAGACATACGAAGCCGTCGAGGACGGGCTGATGACGGAAGAGGATTTCCGCGATTTCGTCTTCACCAACCCGGCGACCTTCGCGACCCGGATGAACCCGGACTATTTCAAGGGCACCTCAGTCGAAGGGGCGGTGGACAGGCTGCTCAGTTCGTAGCTGCGGGCCAGCTTCCGCGCCGGGCATAGAAATCGATCAGCTCCACCGCATCGGAACTGCCCCAGTCGGCGTCGCCGACCAGCTGTCCGAGAACCGTACCGTCCCGATCGAGCAGAACCGTGACCGGCAGGCCGGGAATCTTGAGCGACCGCGAAATCGCCAGCCTGTCGTCCAGATAGACCGGAAGCTCCTGCAAGCCGTTCTTTTCGATGAAGGGCGCGACCTTCTCCCATCCGTTGAAATCCTGCGACAGGGCGAGAACCGTAAAATCTTCGCCGCCGCGCCGTTTCTGCAGCGCGAGCAGATGCGGCATTTCGCGGATGCAGGGAAAACACCACGTGGCCCAGAAGTTCACCAGCACAAGCCGCCCGCGAAAATCCTTCAGGTCTAGCTTCCGCCCGTCTTTCGCGATCAACGTCCCCTCCAGCGCTGGCCCGGGCGGCCGGGTCGGGGTAAACTTCTTCATTGCGCCGGCGATGGGCGGCTGATCGGGGTTTTTGCTTGATTTCGGGGCCGTAATGGCCCAAATCGCAACCCCGGCCAGGATCGCAATGGCCGGAAAAACAAGTTTTTTGTTCATCGAACTTCGCGTTTACACCCAAACCCTCTCGGGACGCAGCTATGACGGCAGACAATAACACCAACCCGCCCGTCCCGGAATCTCCTGGGGAATCGTCCTATGCAGAGGCAACGGATTCGAACCAGATGTGGGGCGGCCGCTTCGCGAGCGGACCGGACGCCATCATGGAGGCGATCAACGTCTCCATCGGGTTCGACCGCCGCCTGTTCGAGCAGGATATCAGGGGCTCCATCGCGCATTGCGAGATGCTGGTCGCCCGGGAAATCATCGACGCGGAAGCTGGCGAAAAGATTATCGGCGGGCTGAACGCCATCCGGGAGGAAATCGCATCCGGTTCGTTCAATTTCCGCAGATCGCTGGAAGACATCCATCTCAACATAGAGGGCCGGCTGAGCGAACTGATCGGCGACGACGCCGGCCGGCTGCACACCGCACGGTCGCGCAACGACCAGGTGGCGACAGATTTCCGCCTGTGGGTGCGCGACGCTATCGACGACATGGATGCCGCACTTTGCGGCCTGCAGGCGGCGCTGATTGACCGCGCCGACGAACATGGAGCCACCGTGATGCCCGGCTTTACGCATCTGCAGGCCGCGCAGCCGGTCACCGTCGGACACCACATGCTGGCTTATGTCGAGATGTTCGGGCGCGACCGGAGCCGGTTCGCGGATGCGCGGAGGCGGCTGAACGAGTCTCCTCTGGGATCGGCGGCGCTGGCCGGCACATCGTTCCCGATCGACCGGGAACGGACGGCGTCAGCGCTCGGGTTCGACCGGCCGACCGCCAATTCGCTGGATGCCGTATCCGATCGCGATTTCGCACTGGAATTCATGTCGTCCTGCGCCATCGCGGCGACGCACCTGTCGCGGATGGGCGAAGAAATCGTCATCTGGTGTTCAGCTCAGTTCTCCTTCGCCTCGCTAACCGACGCCTTCACCACGGGCAGCTCGATCATGCCGCAGAAGCGCAACCCGGACGCCGCCGAGCTGGTGCGGGCCAAAACGGGGCGGATCGTCGGCGACCTGATGACGCTGCTGACCGTCATGAAAGGTCTGCCGCTCGCCTATTCCAAGGACATGCAGGAGGACAAGGAGCCGGTGTTCGACGCAGTCGACGCCATGGCCCTCACAATCGCCGCAATGACCGGCATGGTCCGCGATATCGCGTTCGACGTAGACCGGCTGCGCGATGCGGCGGGCGACGGGCACACCACGGCGACGGATCTCGCCGACTGGCTGGTGCGGGTTCTCGGCCTGCCTTTCCGCCGGGCCCATCACGTGACCGGTACGCTGGTCGGGGTGGCGGACGAAAAGCGCTGCACGCTGGCGGAGCTCGAGCTTGCGGACATGCAGGCGGTCGAGGCGGGGATCACCGAGGACGTATATTCGGTCCTCGCCGTCGAGAAATCGGTCGCCAGCCGGACGAGCCAGGGCGGCACCGCGCCGGACAATGTGCGCGCCGCCGCCGCAGAAGCGAGACGGAGGTTCCTGTAATGCGCCATCTGCTCATGACGATCCTGGCCCTCGCCCTCCTGATGCCGATGACGGGATGCGGCAAGAAGGCCGATCCGGAGCCGCCGCCGGGATCGGAGAGCGATTTCCCGCGAAAGTATCCGCGCCGATGAACCATTTCGACTATCGCGATGGAAACCTGTTTGCGGAGGATGTCGCCGTTGCCGATATCGCGGCCGCGATCGGAACGCCATTCTATTGCTACTCGACAGCGACGCTGCGCCGGCATTACGAGGTGTTCGCGCGCGCGCTCGAACCGGTCGGTGCGCGCATCTGCTATGCGATCAAGGCCAATTCGAATATCGCGGTGATCCGTACGCTGGCCGAACTGGGCGCCGGCGGCGACGTGGTCAGCATCGGCGAAATGCAACGGGCGCGCGCCGCCGGAATCGATGCCGGCGACATTGTCTTTTCCGGCGTCGGCAAGACCGCTTCGGAGATCGCCGGAGCGCTGGAAGAGGGCGTCGGACAGTTCAACATCGAATCCGAAAGCGAACTGTCGCTCATCGCCGAGATCGCGCAGGCGAAAGGTCTGGAGGCGCCCGTAGCGCTTCGCGTAAACCCGGATGTGGACGCGGAAACGCATGAAAAAATCTCCACCGGACGCAAACAGGACAAGTTCGGCATCGATATCGACCGGGCGCCGGCGCTCTACGCAGCCGCTGCATCGATGGAGGGCGTTCGTCCCGTGGGCATCGCGGTTCATATCGGATCGCAGCTGACATCGCTCGACCCTTTCCGTGCAGCCTTCCTGAGAGTCGCCGACCTTGTCCGCGCGCTCAGGGCCGACGGCCTCGCCGTAACGCGGCTCGATCTCGGCGGCGGGCTGGGCATTCCCTACATCGACGAGAACCCGCCCCATCCCGACGATTACGGGCGCATGATGAAGGAGACGGTGGGCGACCTGAACGTGGAGATCACGGTGGAACCGGGACGCCTGCTGGTCGCGAATGCTGGGATCCTGGTAACCGGCATAATCCGGATCAAGCCGACCGAAACGAAGAAATTCGTCATCGTCGACGCGGCAATGAACGATTTTATCCGGCCGACGCTGTACGACGCGACGCACCGCGTCGTCCCGGTCCACGAGCCTGCCCCGGGCACCAGCAACGAACCGGCGGAAATCGTGGGTCCGGTATGCGAAACCGGCGACATTCTGGCAAAGGGCGCAACGTTGCCGCCGTGCGACGAAGGCGACCTCCTGGCCATCGAGTCGACCGGCGCGTATGGCGCAGTGATGGCGTCGACCTACAATACCCGTCCCCTCGTGCCGGAGATTCTGGTTAACGGCGATCAATATTGCGTTATTCGCCCTCGAATGGACGTGGACGCGCTGATATCGCTTGACCGTATGCCCGATTGGCTGAAAGACTTTGCGGCGAAACATTCTTCCGCATCCGGCTAGAAGCCGGTGCCCGAAGGATGGCGTTAGACTGGCGTTTTTGCCCGGATAGAAAGGGCGACAAGGTCATGAAAAACTTATTGCGGCGGCCGAGACGGCTTGCCCCGTCGCTTGCCGGAACGAAACTTTTTCTCGCGCGGCTGGTGCTTGCCTGGGAAGCGGCGTGGCCTGCGCTTTGGCCGGTCGTCGCCGTAATCGGTGTTTATCTTGCCCTCGCCCTGTTCGACGTCCTACCGGAATTTACCCCCTGGCTGCATGCCGCGATACTCGCGCTGGGCGCCGGTCTGGTCTGCTTCACAGCCTACCGGGCGATCCGGTGTCTGACATGGCCTGATCGCGAACAGGCAAGACGGCGGCTGGAAACGGCCAGCGGGCTGGACCACCGCCCCCTGCAGGCGATGGACGACACGCTCTCGCTTGGCCGCAACGATCCCGCGACGCGAGCGTTATGGGAAGCGCATCGCGCGCGGATGGCCGAGGAAGCGAAGCGGCTCCGGATCGGCGCCCCATCGCCCGAACTCGCCCGCCGCGATCCGTGGGCCTTGCGTTCGGCCCTGGCTCTTTCGCTTGTAATCGCCGTCGCCATCGGCTGGCAGGATCCCCTGTTGCGACTGGAACGGGCGTTGTCTCCCGCTCTGGGCGGCGACAAGGGCAAGCAGGCCATGGCGCTCGATCTCTGGATCACGCCGCCAGACTATACCGGTCTGCCGCCCATGTTTCCCCTGCGCGGCAAGGGGTCTGGGAACCCGCCCGCAACGGAGAAAGCAGTCCCGGTCGAGGCGGCTGATAACCAGACGGCAAAGGCCGAGCCCGCGCCGCCGACGCTGAAAATTCCGGTGGGGAGCGTTCTGATGGCCCAGGTGCAGGGGTCTGACGGCAAGACGTTCCAGCTCGAAAGCGGGGCCGCCCCGCATGACTTCGAGGCCGTCGACAAAACGTTCAGTCGAATCACACACAAAATTGTCGAAGGCGGACCTTTGCGGGTCACCTCGGCAGATCAGGAGCTCGCTGCCTGGACGGTCGAAATTATCCCGGACACGCCGCCGGTCATCGCGTTTCCGGAAAAGGCGAAACCGTCTGCGACTCCTACAGCAGCGCTGCAACTCTTCTACGAGGGCAGCGACGATTATGGCGTGATCGAAGCGCGCGCGGAAATCAAGCGCACCTATGAGCGCGGCGCCGTCGTCGGTAAGGCCGTCCACACGATCGAACTCGCAATGCCTGCTCGCGGTGCGCGGACGTTCAGCGAGACCATGACGGTCGACCTTTCTCCGCACCGGTGGGCGGGCCAGCCCGTCATCCTGCAGCTTTTCGCCAGGGACGCCGCCGGCCAGGAAAGCGTCAGCGAACCGTTGAAGATGATCCTGCCGGAGCGTGAGTTCAATCATCCGGTGGCGCGCGCCATCATCGAGACGCGAAAGCGGCTCGCCGAGCAACCGGAAAACCGGCGCCGCGCCGTCAACCGGCTGGGCGAGATCGCGTCCGTGCCGGGCGCCTTCAATCACGATTCGGTGGTTTATCTGGCTCTTGCCGCCGCCCGGTCACGCCTGTTCCACGATTCGACCGAAGACGCGATCGAACCGGTGCTGGCGTTGCTGTGGGACACGGCCTTGCGCCTCGAAGACGGTCGGCTTTCGGTCGCCGAGCGCGAGCTGCGCCGAATCCAGCAGGCCCTGATGAAAGCCCTGGCGGAAGGCGCGTCGGACGCCGAGCTGGAGAAACTGATGCGCGAGCTTCGTCAGGCGATCGCGCGTTACATGCAGGCGCTGGCGGAACAGATGCGGCGCAATCCGCAGAACCAGAACGTCGTCGATTTCGATCCCAACACGATGCGGATGATGCGCACGGAAGACCTCGCCCGCATGATGGAGCAGATTCGCGATCTCATGCGGTCCGGGGCTCGCCAGGCGGCGCGTGAGATGCTCGCGCGGCTGCAACAGATGTTGCAGAACATGCGCTCGATGCAGATGGTGCGGATGCGTAGCGGGCAGGGCCGCGGACGCGCCGGCGGCCCGATGCGGCAGCTTCAGGACCTGATCCGTCGCCAACAGCAACTCCAGAACCGGACCTTCCGGGGCGGCCAGCCCGGGCAGCCTATGCCGGGCGCCGCCGATCAGCAGGCGCTGCGTCAGATGCTGCAACAGCTGCGCGGCATGATGCCGGGGCCGGGCCAGGGACAGCAGCAGGGTAATGGACCTTCGCAGATGCTCGACCGTGCCGACCAGGAAATGCAACGGGCGTTAAGAGCGCTCGAAGGAGGGCAGCGGATGGATGCCGTCGGCGCTCAGGGCCGCGCTCTTGAGAGCCTGCGACGCGCCGGACGCGGCATGATGCGCCAGATGATGGAAAGGTTCGCCCGCGAATCGGGACAGCCCAACAATCAGCAGAACCGTCGCAATCAGCCCCGTCGCGACCCGTTAGGCCGGGAGGTCATGGGCGAGGATGTCGATACGCATGACGTGACGATTCCCGACGCCAGCGCCATCCAGCGCGCGCGCCACATTCTCGACGAGCTGCGCCGCCGGTCCGGACAGTCGAACCGTCCGCGCCTTGAGCTGGATTACATCAATCGCCTGCTGCAGCGTTTCTGACCGGGGCAACGCTCCTCAATGGAGCGTGGAATCGTTCCCGGACGGTGCGAGGACACGCCGCACCGTTTCTCGGATCTGATCGAGCGTAAAGGGTTTCGAAATGACCTCATGCACGAGCGCATCCATGTTGTGCGCTCGCTGGCGCTCGGCGGAGTAGCCGGTCATGAGCAGAACGGGCAGATCCGGAAAATCTTTCGACGCTTTTAGCGCCAGCGCGATTCCATCGACCTGCGGCATGACGATATCGGCCAGCATCATGTCGAAGATACGGTTTTCCAGCGCGGTCAGCGCCTGTTGCCCGTCACTGACCGCCATAACTTCGTGGCCGTCCTGACGCAGGGCGCGGCTGACGAATTCGCGGACAGCCTTGTCATCTTCCGCGAGCAGGATATTGGCCAACGCAGACTCCCCTTCAAAATTACCGGGCGGTAGGCGACGATGATGCCAAAAAATTATTGAGAATTGGTTACCCTTCGCCCTGCGTGACCCGGCCGATATAGGGCAGGCCGCGGTATCGGTGCGCCAGGTCGAGCCCATACCCGACGACAAACTCAGGCGGGATGGAGAAGCCGACGAAATCCGCTTCGACCGGCACTTTTCGCCGGTCCGGCTTGTCGAGCAGCATGCAGGTTCTGACACTGGCCGCGCCGCGTTCCAGCATCGTTTTCCGCGCAAAAGCGAGCGTCCGGCCGGATTCCAGAATATCGTCAACGATGAGCAGATTCTGGCCGGTTACATCGTCCGACAGGTCGTGCGTCAGTGCGACCCGGCCCGTGCTTTCGGTGCCTTCGTAATAGCTGGAAAGCGTGATGAAATCGACCCGGGCGGATGCGCCATTTCGTTCGAGAGCCCGGACCAGGTCGGCAGCGAATACGAAACTTCCCTTCAGGATGACGACCACGAGCAGGTCGCCATCGGTCTGCGCGACGATGTCCCGTGCCAGCGTTTCGACCCGTTCCTGTATCTCGTCAGCGCTAAAAAGGACGTCGATGCGTTCCTCGCCATTTTTCTGTATCACGATTTCTCCCTGTTTGCGCCAGGGTTCTGCGGCCCGGCCTTTCGACGGTCGTCTTCAAACATGACCCGAACCTCCGACGCCCTGCGGGACGGGTTCTTTACCTCAGTCGAGAACGGAACACGTTCGCCATGCAGAAGCTTGGGAAGCGGTGGCGAAAATGTCCAGCGGTGGATCTCCCGACCGGAGACATCGAGCAGCAGCCCAAGCAGCTGCGGCACCGGCCTGGGTTTATCCGAGATGTTTACGATCACGCCGTCGATACGGAGAACGCGAACGCCGTCAGCGGTGGACATCTTCAGCCGGACATTCTCAAGGGCGAGCCCGAAACTTTCCGGTTGCGCCCCAAGGCCGAAGAACTCATAGACCGGCGCCGTTTCGGGCACCCGGACAATGATCCGGTCGCGCTGCCATATGGCGACGCCGGCAACGCCGACAAGAAACAGGATCAGCACGGTCCAGAGAATAACGGGCGCCCGGCTAGCGCGTTCGCCGGAAACCGCGGGCAGGTTTGTCCCCTTGGGCCGCGCCCGGCCCGCATAATCGATCGGCGGGGGCAACGGCTCGGACTGAACCGGAGCGGCGACAATCTCCTCAATCGGCGGCGGAGGCTCCTGCCAGCTGTGACGGCACCGCGTGCATCGGACAGTCCTTCCGGTCGGCCCGATAGCCACGGGATCGACCACATAGCGCGTCGAGCATTCCGGACAGGTAAGGATCATAATCCCAGGACGAACCCGTATTTTCGAACAGATACCGACAAGACAGTTTTCGTGTATACGAAGTCGTCCCGATTCTGGCAAGTAACTCAAGGGGATGTCCGCGCGCGCTGGACGGGCGGTTTCGCGCTATGTCATTCTGCGTTCGCGCGCCGGGGAAAGGAAAAATCATTGCCCGAAATCGACGAAATCATCCGGTTTCAGAACGTCGGCATGCGATACGGTCTTGGAAAGGAAATCCTCCATGACGTTTCCTTTCGCCTGCAGTCGGGGTCGTTTTACTTTTTGACCGGCGCCAGCGGCGCGGGCAAATCGACGCTGCTGCGCCTGATGTATCTTGCCCAGCGCCCGTCGCGCGGACTGGTAACGCTTTTCGGCCACGACGTCGCGACGACGCCCCGGCGCGTTCTGCCGGCGCTGAGGCGGCGCATCGGCGTCGTCTTTCAGGATTTTCGGCTGATCGACCATCTGACGGCTACGGAAAACGTCGCACTGCCACTTCGGATCGCCGGCGCCAGCGAGGCGCAAATCAACGAGCACGTACCGCAGCTCCTCAGATGGGTAGGGCTCGCGGATCAGCTGGACGCACGCCCCACGACTCTGTCGGGCGGCCAAAAACAGCGCGTCGCCATTGCACGGGCCGTCATCGCACGCCCGCACCTCCTGCTCGCGGACGAGCCAACCGGCAATGTGGACGACAGCATCGCGATGCGGCTGATGCATCTGCTGGAAGAGCTGCATCGGATTGGAACGACCGTCGTCGTCGCAACCCATAACCAGCAGCTGGTATCGCGGTTTTCTCATCCCCAGTTTCATCTGGCCAACGGCGAATTGACCCATATCACGGCCCCTCAAAAGTCCGGGACTGTCAGATGATGTTCGGCCAGTCGCCAATCATGCCGCTGTCACGCGACGCTTCGAGCCGGTTCCTGCCGTGGCTGATCGCCTTCATGGTATGGCTGGCGACGCTTGCGCTTGCCGCCGTGATGGCCCTGTCATCGATGAGTGACGACTGGCGCCGCGGTCTTTCGGGAACCCTGACAGTGCAGATCGTCCCCGGACCGGACGAAACGCAAGCGGTCGCCAGCAAGCGAATTGCGACGGTACTGCGGATTCTCAGGCAGAACCCCGCTATCCTTTCCGCCGATCCGCTTCCCAGAGACCGTGTCGAAAAACTGCTCGAGCCCTGGCTGGGTGGAATCGCCGAAGCAGGCGCGCTTGACCTGCCGCTGCCGGTCCTGATCGACGTCCGGCTAAGACCGGACGCGCCGATCGACACTCAGGCTCTGGGCGCGACGCTTGCATCCGCAGTACCCGGCGCATTGCTGGACGATCATGGACTCTGGCTCGAAAGGCTGATCGAACTGGCCCGGGCCATCGAAATCGTGGCCATCGCGGTGCTGGTTTTTATCGCCATCGCCGCAACCGCGACCGTCGTGTTCGCAACACGGGCCGGGCTCGCCATCCACCACGATGTTATCGAGCTTCTCCACCTGATGGGCGCGCGGGCAGGCTACATCGCCGCCCACTTCCAGCGGCAGACGCTCTGGCTTTCCCTGAAAGGCGGGATCACGGGCCTGTTGCTCGCCGCCGGGACACTGGCGGCTCTGGGTTTTTTCATGTCCCGTATCGAAGCGGGAATGCTGCCGCCGCTCGATCTCACCCCCTGGCAATGGGGAGCGCTCACCGCCGTCGTGCTGTGCACCACGGGGATCAGCGTCCTGACGGCGCGTGCGACCGTCATCAAGGCAATCGGACGTTTGCCGTGACGGACAGCGCTCCATGACCCGGTTCGGCAATCGCCGGCGAGGAGACAGGTTTCGCCGGCGGTTTCGGCGCTTCGTCCTGGTCATTCTCCTGGCCGCGACCGGATGGGCCGGGGGACTGATCTGGTTTGCAGGACAGGTTCCGCGAACACCCGCCGACAATACCGAAACCACGGACGTTATCGTGGTCCTTACAGGGGGAACCGGACGGCTTGAGGCCGGGCTGCAGCTTCTCGCCGCCAAGCGCGCGCAAAGCCTGTTCGTTTCAGGCGTTGCACGGGGCGTCGATGTCGCCGCCCTGCTGAGAGTCGCCCGCCGGAGCCCCGACAACCTCGCCTGCTGCATCGCGGTCGGGTACAAGGCCGACGATACTGCGGGAAACGCCGCCGAAACCGCGGTCTGGATGGAACAGCGGGGATCCCGCTCGCTCACACTGGTCACGGCGAACTACCATATGCCGCGCAGCCTGCTCGAATTCCGGCGCGCCATGCCGACGGCACGGATCGTCGCACATCCGGTTTTTCCGGAGCAGTTCAAGAGCGATAGCTGGTGGCGCTTTCGCGGTACGGCCATGCTGCTGGCCAGTGAATACAACAAATTCCTCATCGCCCGGCTCGCGCTTGGCGATGGCGTCAGGCAATTGACGGACAGAATAAAATGACGCTAGCCCGTTCTCTGATCTATCAGGGGGTATACACGATCTGGGCGTTTTCGATGTGTTTCGCGTTCCTGCCTTCGCTGGTTATGCCCTATGCGGCCTCCCGCTTTGTGGCGCGGTTCTGGACAACGTCGGTATTCGCCCTGCTGAAGGCCACGACGGGACTCGGTTTCAGGATCGAGGGAGAAGAAAACATCCCGGAAGGACCGGTTATCTATGCATCCAAACACCAGTCCACCTGGGATACGATGATCTTTCCCTGGTTCATCCGCGATTCGGTCGTCATCATAAAAAAGGAGCTGTTCCTTATCCCGTTTTACGGCTGGTACGCGAAGAAATACGGCTGTATCGGCGTCGACCGGGGTCAGGGCGCGGCCGCGCTGCGAAAAATGCTGCGCGACGCCCGCACGGCCACGGAATCGGGCCGTTCGTTGGTGGTCTTTCCGGAGGGAACGCGCGCGCCACCGGGAGAAATTCGGCCCATTCAGCCGGGGATTGCCGCGCTCTACCGCGATCTCGACATTCCGGTAGTGCCGGTCGCTCTGAATTCGGGACATTTCTGGCCGCGCCGCAGCCTGATCCGAAGATCTGGCGACATCACAATGCGCTTCCTTCCACCTGTCGCTCCGGGACTCGACCGCAAGGCGTTCATGAAACGCCTCGAAGAGGATCTGACGGAAGCGCAGGGCGAACTCGACGCAGCCGCAGCGAAGCACCTTTCCGGCTCTCCCTGAAGACGCCACCCGCGCCTGGCGACAAGCGGCTCTCTCTGTGGACAGTTTGGAAAAGGGCAGAAAACAAGTCCCTTTTCTGTGGACAAATATGTGGATTAATTGTGGAAAAAAAATTTGGAAGGGATTTCTCAGATCGGACAGCGCCGGAAATAAAGAACATAACAAGAACAAGATTGAGTCGGGCGTCAGCCTGCCCTATCATGCAGTGACAATTCGCCGTGCGCGACTGCGGCTTGCAAGAATGCGGCAGGGAAATTCACATGGCCACGATTTCCGCTATCTCCCAGCAAATCTGGGACATGAAATACCGTTTCAAGGCTGCTGACGGGACCGTCCTGGACCGGACCATCGAGGACAGCTGGAAACGGATTGCGGACGCCCTCGCCTCTGTCGAGGACGACCCGGCGGCGTGGCGGGAGAAATTCTACGCGGCGTTGGAGGATTTCCGCTTCCTGCCCGCAGGACGCATCGTCGCCGGCGCCGGCACAGCGCGTAACGTGACGCTGTTCAACTGTTTCGTCATGGGAACGATTCCCGACGACATGTCGGGCATTTTCTCCCATCTGCGCGAAGCAGCGCTGACCATGCAGCAGGGTGGCGGCATCGGGTACGATTTTTCGACCCTGCGTCCCAAGGGCGCGCCGGTGAAGGGCGTGGGCGCGGACGCATCGGGGCCGCTCTCCTTCATGGATGTGTGGGATTCGATGTGCCGTACCATCATGAGCGCGGGCTCACGCCGGGGCGCGATGATGGCGACGCTTCGGTGCGACCACCCCGATATCGAGGCGTTTATCGAGGCCAAGCAGGAGCCGGGCCGGCTCCGCATGTTCAACCTGTCGGTGCTGGTCACGGACGCTTTCATGCAGGCTGTTGAAGAGGACGCCTCATGGGATCTGAGTTTCGGCGGGCAGGTGTTCCGGACGGTCGAGGCGCGCGATCTGTGGGACCGCATCATGCGCGCGACCTACGCCTATGCCGAGCCGGGCGTGATCTTTATCGACCGCATCAACACGCTCAACAACCTGTCCTACTGCGAGGAAATCGCCGCCACCAACCCGTGCGGCGAGCAGCCCTTACCGCCCTACGGCGCCTGCCTGCTGGGCTCGATCAACCTGGCGCGGCTGATCCGCGACCCGTTTACCGAAGACGCCACGCTGGACGAGGAGGCGCTGGACGATCTCGTGACCGTCGCCGTCCGCATGATGGACAATGTTGTCGACGTCTCGCGCTTCCCGCTTGAGGAGCAGGCACACGAAGCACATGCCAAGCGCCGCATCGGGCTGGGTGTAACCGGGCTGGCCGACGCGCTGATCATGTGCCGACTGCGCTACGGGTCCGACGAAGCGGCGGAGATTGCAGAACGCTGGATGGCGGCGATCGAACGCCATGCCTATCTGACCTCCGCGGCGCTGGCAGCGGAAAAGGGACCGTTTCCGCTATACGACACGGAAAAATATCTGAAGGGAGAACATATCGGGCGGCTCGACGGAGACGTGCAGTCGGCGATCCGCACCCACGGAATTCGCAACGCGCTGCTGACCTCGATCGCGCCGACCGGGACCATCTCGCTGCTGGCAGATAATGTCAGCTCGGGCATCGAGCCGGTCTTTGCCTTTAGCTACCGCCGCAACATCCTGATGCCGGACCGCGAGCGCCGCGCCGAAGAGGTCACCGACTACGCGGTACGGCTTTACCGCCGTCTGCGCGGCGCGGATGCGCCCCTGCCGGATTATTTCGTCGATGCCGCGCAGCTCACGCCGCGCGACCATCTCGTCATGCAGGCGGCGCTGCAGAAACATATCGACAGCTCGATCTCAAAGACCATCAACTGCCCCGAAGCGATTTCGTTCGAGGCTTTCAGGACCGTCTACGAGGACGCCTATGCGATGGGCTGCAAGGGCTGCACCACCTACCGCCCGAACGACGTCACCGGCGCGGTGCTGGAGGCCCCGTCGTCTTCCGCCGCAGAGCAGCCCGAACTGCCGCTGGACACGCCGCCGCCGAGGCCGGCCGACCCGTTCGAAGCCGGCGGCGTGGTCTACATGACGCGCCCGCTCGACCGACCGGAGGAACTGCCGGGCAACACCTACAAGATCAACTGGGCGGATTCCGAGCACGCCATCTACATCACCGTCAACGACATCGTGCAGGACGGCAGGCGGCGACCGTTCGAGGTGTTCATCAACTCCAAGAACATGGAGCACTTCGCCTGGACGGTGGCGCTGACCCGCATGATCAGCGCGGTGTTCCGCCGCGGCGGCGACGTGTCCTTCGTGGTCGAGGAACTCAAGGCCGTGTTCGATCCGCGCGGCGGTCAATGGTTCGAAGGGAAATACGTACCCTCCCTGCTGGCAGCCATCGGCGGGGTGATCGAACGTCACATGACCGATATCGGCTTCCTGCCGCGCAAGGGTGAGACCGATGTCGCGCAGGCGGCCCTGGCAGCAGACGGGGCCGCAGCAGGCGGCGAACCGACCGGCGGCCGCGCGCCCGGCAACGGCGCGATCCCGCGCCAGTGCCCCAAATGCGGCGAGGCCGCCCTGATCCGTCAGGAAGGCTGCGACCTCTGCACCGCCTGCGGTCACTCGAAGTGCGGCTAGACCGGCCGGACCGACGCATTATCAAGAACAGTTCGCTCGCCGCAGCGATTTTTCTTCTCTTCGGCTCGGTCGGCCTCTATAAGCCGCAGCCATGAAACCGCTCCAGCATATCGCCCCGGCAATCAACACAATCGCAGCCACCCTGTCAGCACCCACCGCTGTCACCGGTATGCCGGGCGTATTTCGCCCCCTAGACCGTCCGCCTTTGCGCTGATGTCCAACCTTCGGCATCGCATATGAGGCGGACCTTTGGTCCGCTTTTTTTGTGGGCCGGATTCAATGACTATACGACGAGCACGGAACATGGTCCCGCAGAACACTGCACCGCGCAGCTCTCTCGCCTTCCTTCAGGATGCGCCGCTCTGGCGTCGAGAATTTCGCGCGATGACGCGGCTGGCGACACCCATTGTGCTGACACAGCTTGCCTGGGTCGCCATGATGACGACCGATACCGCCATGATCGGCCATCTCGGCGCGGGCGCACTAGCCGGGGCAACGCTCAGCCTGATGGTGTTTTTCCTGGCCTATATCGCCTGTTTTGGCGTCGTCATGGCAACCGCCGCGCTTGCCTCGCAGGCCTATGGGGCGCGCCAGCCGCGACAGGTCCGGCGGATCGTTCGGCAGGGCTGGTGGGTCACCATCGTCCTGACGACGCCCTGTCTGATCCTGTTCGGCTTTACCGGCGACATTCTGGCGCTGTTCGGGCAACCGCCGGAGACCTTGCCGCATGCGACGACCTATATGAGCACCCTCATGTGGAGCCTGCCGCCTGCGATCGCTTTCACGGTGCTGCGCAATTTCGTCTCGGCGCTCGGTCGCCCGACACCCGCTCTCTGGATCATGATGGCAGGGGTGCCGTTGAACGCCGCCCTCGATTACGGCCTGATCTTCGGCAATTTCGGCCTGCCGCGTCTTGAACTGGCCGGGGCCGGCATTGCCACATCGATTATCAATGCGGCGATTTTCTTTAGCCTGCTGGTCTTCGTCCTTCTTCGGCGGCCGTTTTCGAGATACGCAATCATTGGCCGGTTCTGGCGGGCCGACTGGGGCCAGTTCTGTCAGATCTTCCGGATTGGACTGCCGATCGCCGGGACCAGCCTGATGGAAGCCGGCTTTTTTATCGGCGCGGTCTTTATCATCGGCCGTTTCGGCTCGGAGGCCATCGCGGCGCATATGATCGCCATGCAGCTACCGCATATCACCTTCATGGTGCCAATGGGGCTGTCACAGGCCGCGACGGTCCGGGTCGGCCATGCCGTCGGAAGGCGCGATTCCGCTTCCGCTTACCGGGCCGGCTGGGTGGCGCTTGCCGTGACTGTTTGCTTCATGCTGCTGATGACGATTGTTGTACTCAGCATTCCCGAATTTTTCGCCGCGCTGTTTCTCGACGTAACGCGCCCCGACAGCGCCGCCGTTCTGTCGCTCGCCGTTTCGTTCCTGTTCCTGGCCGCGTTCTTCCAGATCGCCGACGGCATTCAGGTTGTCATGGCAGGCGCTCTGAGGGGTCTGAACGACACCTTCGTGCCGATGGCCATTGCCGCCGTCAGCTACTGGGCAATCGGGCTCGGAACAGGCATCAGACTCGCCTTCGGCGCCGGGATGCAGGGCACGGGACTATGGCTGGGATTCATCGCCGGGCTGAGCTGTGCGGCGATATTACTGGCGTGGCGGCTGCATAGTTTCAGCCGCCGCCGCTATATGCCCGAAACCGCCGCGCCTGTCTGAGACGACAGGCAGCGGCGGGCCGGCGCCGCTAGAACCGGATGATACCCGGCTTACTCCGCCGCGATCGGGTTCCTGAGCGTCCCCACCCCTTCGATCTCGACCTCCAGCATGTCGCCAGGCTTCAGATAGCCGGGCGGGTCGTGCTCGATGGCGGAGCCGCCGGGACTGCCGGTGCAGATCATGTCGCCCGGCTGTAGCAGGCAGAATTTCGAGATATAGGAAATCGCGAACCTGATGTCGAAGATCATCATGTCGGTGTTGCCGTCCTGGCGGACGTCGCCGTTCACGCGGGTCCTGATGCCGAGATGCATCGGGTCGGCGATCTCATCCGCCGTCACCATATACGGTCCGATCGAACCCGACCGCCAGTGGTTCTTGACCGGGCAGTTCTGGGTACCGCGGCCAATCCAGTTCCGCACGCTGCCTTCGTTGGCGATGGTATAGCCGCCGACATAGGACATCGCATCGTCTTCCGATATGCGGCGGCCCTGCCGGCCGATGATGACCACCAGTTCGCCCTCGTAATCCAGCTCGTCTCCGTCTTCGGCGGGGCGCACGATGGCCTCGTCATGCGCCGAGAACGAATCGCGAAAGCGCGGGAAGATGCTGGGCCATTCGGGGCGTCCGTCCTCCAGCACCTCGTGATAGGCGTAGTAGTTGCGCCCGACACAGAAGATCTTGGACGGATTGTCGATGGGAAGCCGCATCGCGACGTCGTCGAATCCGAAATCCGCCTTGGCGCCCTGGGCGGTCCTGCGCAAATCCTCTATGGCATCCGCGGTCAGCGCCTCACGCAAATTGGAAAAGCGCGTTTCCTTGTAAAGAAGCCCCGAAAGATCGGCAATTCCGCCGTCAACGACCGCGCCGAAGCCTTCCTTGCCGTCGCGGTGATAGCTCACGAGTTTCATGCTGGTTTCCTCTTCCTTGAAGTCTCTTTCCTATATCCCACGTGACGCGGTTTCGCGCACCCTGTCAAGCAGCCGGTGCAGCGCCGCATCGTGAATGCCGAGCGTATCCAGATGCGCAACCGTCTGCGCCAGATAATCCGAGTTTGCGCCCCGTTTTCCGACGCCCGCCGCGATGCGGGCGGCAGAGGCCTCGAGTCCAAGTCCCGATACATACAGGGGGTGATCGCGGTTAACGGTCAGCGTATGGGCGGCAAGCGCCCCACCGTCGGTCGCGAGCTTTATAGGCCGCACGCTGTAGATCTCCTCCGGCATCTCGCGTTCCTCTAGATAGGCCAGCACCGCTTCCCGGTCTTTCTCGGCGATACGCAATGCCTCCCCCCTGCACGAGCCACCCCGGTCGAGTCCGAGCGACAGGCCGGGCGTCTCGGGCGTTCCCCGATAGATCCGGGACGATACGCAGAAACAGCGATGCCAGCCGCGCAGCAGGGCAGGCCGCGTCTCCGCCGGTTCGAACCCCGGGTCCCACAACAGGGACCCGTAGGCGAAGATCCACACATCGCCCGGTTCCTGTACGACGAAACGGCGGCGGTTTTCGGTCATTTCGCTCTCTGGTTGGCCAGCGCGACGCCGGTCACCGCCACCGCCATCCCGGCGAGCGCCAGCGCAGTGAAGGTTTCCCCGAACAGCAGCCAGCCCATCAGCGCCGTGGTCGGCGGGCTGAGATAGATCAGGCTGGTCACCCTGGCCGCCGCGCCATGCCGGATCAGCAGGAAGTAGAGCGCAATGGCGATGACCGAGAGTCCGATGGTCGACCAGCCAAGCGCGAAAATAAAATGGCCGTTCCAGTCGATCCGCGTGGTTTCGATCATGAGCGCCATCGGAGCGATGACGACGAAAGACACCCCGTTCTGGATCGCCACAGCCCACCTTATGTCGACATCGGCGCAGTGGCGCTTCTGATAGAGTGTGCCGAAGGTGATGCCGATCAGGGACAATCCGCAGAGCGCTGCGCCCAGCCCCTGGCTGCCCGCGAAATCGACATTCTCCCACACGACCAGCGCAAGACCGGCGAAGCCGAGCGCAAGCCCTGCCCATTGCCGCTTCGACACGGTTTCGCCCAACGCAATACCGGCGAGCGCGCCGGTTAGCAGCGGCTGGAGTCCGACGATAAGCGCCACCACCCCAGTGGAGACGCCAAGCCAGATGCCATAAAAAACGCCGATCAGATAGACCGTCTGAACCAGAAACCCGGCCACTGCGATATGGCGAAGGGTCGCCGCTCCGCGCGGGAATTCCGCGCGCCAGAGCAGGCCCATCGGCACGAGGATGGCGACGGCCAGCAGGAACCGCAGGCTCAGGAAGGTAAAAGGTTCGGCATAGGGAAAACCGTACTTCGCCGACACGAACCCGCTTGCCCAGAAAAAGATGAACAGCGCCCCTGCCCCGGCCGTCATGGCGGGAGAGAGGGATTTCAACTGGGTTGCCGGTGCAGGTGTCGTCATGGCGGGCGGAGTGTATCGGGCGCTTCCCCAATCGCAAAGCCGGGCACTATAAAGGCTGCATGAAAAAGAAAGCTCTTCGGTGAAGCGAATACTGCGGACGCTTGCCATCGCACTCACCGCGCTTGCGCTGCTCTGGTCCGCGGGCTGGTATATCGTCGCGGACCGGCTGGACACAATCGTGACGGCCTGGGTCGAGAAACGGCGCGCACAGGGCTGGACGGCGACCTATGCGGGCCTGACGCTTGAGGGTTTTCCATTCGCCTGGCGCGCCCGCATTCGCGAACCTGTTCTCGACGCGCCAGCGGCGAAACCGCCCTTCCGCTGGTCAGGCCCGGTCATCCTGCTCGACTGGAAACCCTGGCAGGCGGAACGGATCGGGTTCGACGCACCGGGCGCCCACCGCCTCGTCGCGACCGACCCGTCCTCGGAAACAACTGCTGCGCTTACGTCGAACCAGGCGACGGGAGAGATCGTGTTCGGCGGCCCGGACGGGCTGAAGGGTCTGAGCGCCCATATCGACGGCGCCATACTGGCGACGATCCCGGGCAGCCTCGACGCTCCCCCTGATCGGCCCGGTATACGAATTGACAGGATCGATGCGGCCTTCGACGCCGCACCTGCGCCCCGCAAAGGCAGCGCCGACAGCAAGACGCCCAGTGCGCGGATCAATGCCTCGATCCTGGGCATGACCCTGCCGGAAAGCGTGAAATCGCCGCTGGGCCGAACAATCGGCAGTATCGCACTCGACGCAACGATTCTGGGCAGGCTCCCGAGGACCGAAACACGCGACGCGCTTGACGCATGGCGCAACGACGGTGGACTCGTCGAAATCGACCGGTTCCATCTCGGCTGGTCGCGGCTGGTTCTCGATGCAAGCGGCTCGTTCGCGCTCGACCGGTCGCTTCAGCCCGTCGTCAGCGCCAGCGGCACGATAAGCGGGCATCAGGAAACCCTGACCGCGCTCACAGCCAGCGGCGCTCTCAAGCCGGGCGAAGCGCTGATCGTGCGCATGGCGCTGACCTTTCTGGAAGGCGGCAAACAACGGGGCGACCGGCCCGAAATCCGCGTGTCGCTCTCGATCCAGGACGGCTGGCTCTACCTGGGGCCGGTAAAACTGCTGAAAGTGCCGCCAATCCTCTGGAACCGCTGAGAGCGCTCAATCCAGCTTCGCCCAGCCAAAATCGTCGAAAATCGCGTAGACCGCCGGCACCAGGAACAGCACCAGCAGGGTCGTCGCCATGAGTCCGAAGGCGAGGCTGGCGACCAGCGGGATCAGGACCTGCGCCTGCAGGCTGCCTTCCGACAGGATCGGCAACAGCCCGACGATCGTGGTGAGCGAGGTCAGCAGAATAGCGCGGAATCGCGCCCTACTGGCCTGGGGCGCGGCGGCGGCGACCGATTGTGTTTCGCCGTGATAGTGCTTGATGAAATTCACCAGCAGAATGGAATCGTTGACCACCACCCCGGCCAGCGCCACAAAACCGAGAATGCTCGGCATGGTGAAATCGAGTCCCAGCAGCAGATGCCCGATGATCGCACCGCCCAGCGCGAAGGGGATGATCGCCATCACAATGGCCGGCTCGACCCAGTTGCGGAACTGAAAACACAGCAGCAGATAGACGCCGATCAGACCGAGCAGAAAACCGGCGACCATCGATTGCTGAGTCGTGTTGGCTTCCTTGTTCTGGCCCTGAAGAGAGACGGATACGCCGGGATAGCGCTGCTGCAATTCGGGAAAGAACTTGCCGCCCAGTGCGCCGAGAATTTCATTGGCGTTGGCGATCTTGACGTCGACATCGCCCTGGACGGTAACCGTCCGCTGCCCGTTGACCCGGTTGATACGGGCATAGCCGCGGGAAATGTCGATATCGGCGACTGCCGATAACGGAATCAGACTGCCGTCGGACTGCGAGATCGTGAAATTGTCGATATCGGCGAGGCTGTCCTTGTCGCGCGGGTCGATCCGGACGTCGATCTCGTAGGCTTCCGCGCCACGCTGGATTTCGCTCACTTTCGTACCGAAATAGGCCGCGCGAAGCTGGTCGGCGATCTGCCTCACATCGACACCGAGCGTGGCGGCCCCTTCCTTCAGGCGAATGCGAAGCTCCGGCTTGCCCGGCCTGAGATCGTCGGTCAGGTTCGAAGTGCCGCGATAGCGCGCCAGTTCCGCGACAAGATCGAGCGATGCCGCCTTGAGCGTCTTCAGATTGTCCCCGGTCAGGCGGATATCGAAGGCGAGTCCGGCGGGGCCCTGCTGCGCCTCGGCGAACTTGACTGAAATGACATCCGCCATGTCCCCGGTTTCCTCACGCCAAAGCGCGATCACGTCGTCGATCCGGCTGTTCCGAATTTCGGAGTTAAGAAGATCGACCGTAACCGTCGCCACGTGCGCACCGGTTTCGTTCGCAGTGGAATTCTGGTTGAACCGCGTCAGTACCTTCTGCACCAGCATCCGGCCATCGGGCTGCTGCGGACTGAGCCTTTTATTGACGCGCTCGAGGGCCTTAGTAACGCGGTCGACCACCCGTTCCGTCCGTGCGAGCGGCGTACCTTGCGGCAACAGCACCCGCGCCTCCATCACGTTGCCGTCGAGTTCGGGAAAGGCAGCGAATTTCAGCCAGCCGCCAGCGATGGTGGCGAGCGTCAGCAGCATCGCGCCGATTGCAATACCGACCGTCATATAGCGCCACGACACCGCCGCGTCGGCCAGCGGCCCGACCCACCGGTCGCGCATCGTCGCAACAAGGCGATCGACCCAGAGCTGAACTCGTCCCTGTTTTTCTTCGCTTGCCAGCGTGTGCACCAGATGGTTGGGCAGAACCAGAAAAGCCTCGATCAGCGAGATCACCAGGACGAACAGCATCACCACCGGCACGACGCGCAGAATCTGGCCGATATCGCCCTTGAGAAACGCGAGCGAGCCGAAAATGCAGGTCGTCGTGGCAAAGGATGCGAACACGCTGGGAAACACCTGCCGCGCGCCCTCGATCGCGGCGTCGAGAGGCTCAAGCCCCTGAGCGCGCTTCGTCGCAACGTTCTCGGCGATCACGATGGCGTCGTCCATCAGCAACCCGATCACGATCAGCAGCCCGACCATGGTCAGCATGTTTACCGTGTAACCGACCGACACCATCAGGACGAGCGCACCGAGAAACGACACGGGGAGTCCGGCGGCGACCCAGAAGGAATAGCGGAAACCGAAAAACAGCCAGAGCACGAGCAGCACCAGCGCCAGCCCCTGCCCGCCGTTCCTGAGCAGAAGGTTCAGCCTGTCGCGAACGATAGACGAGATATCCTTCGTCACCGCCAGCCCGATGCCGGGCGGCGCGGTCGCGCGCTCCTGTTCGAGGAACGCCGTCACCGCATCGATAACGGTCAGTGTGTCGTCCGCTTCCGTTTTGGAGACCTCCAGCAGGGCGGCAGGCTTGCCGTTAAACAGAACCTTCGCCTCGTCAAGCTCGAACCGGTCGGTGATCCTCGCAATTTCGCCTAGCCGGATCTGGCCGCCGCCTTCCGCCGCCACGACGATAACGTCGCGGAAATCGTCGGGCGTCCTGCGCTCGTCAGCGACGCGGATCAGCAGATCCTGATCACGCGTCTGCAGGCTGCCGGAAGGCAAATCCAGGCTCTGGCGTTCGATGGCGCGAGCAACGTCGGAGATGCTGATCCCGTACTGGCGGATCGCGGCATCGGGTATTTCGATCCGGATCTGATGATCGGAAAATCCCTGAATCTCGATCTTGGGAATACCGCCGAAGCGGAGCGCCCGGTCCTTGAGCGCCTCGGCGTAGGCCTTGAGGTTCGGTTGGTCCTTCGGGCCGGTCAACACGATGGAGGCGACGAAATCGGTACGGCCCAGCTGCTTCACCACGGGGTCTTCGGCCTGGTCCGGGAATTCGGTAATCGCGTCGATTTCGGTACGTACATCGGTGGTAAACCGGTCGAATGTCGCGCCTTCCGCCATTTCGACAACGGCGCGGGCGCGCCCCTCATGCGCCTCGCACGTCACCTCATCAACATTGTCGATCCCGTCGACCGCGTCCTCGATCCGCTGACAGATCGCTTCTTCCACGTCCTCGGCGCGCATGCCGGGGTTGAGCACCTGGATTTCGACCTTGTTGGGTTCGATCCGGGGAAAAGTCTCACGATGCAGACCGGGTGCGGCGAACAGCCCGCCGACGATAAAGGCGAACATCAGGATATTGGCGGCCGTAGGGTGGCGCGCGAAATAGGAAATCATCTGGGAGAAACCCGGCCGGCGGCCTGGGCCTTAAGTCCGGCAACCGCGTCAGGGTCGTCTTCCGGCTTCAGGAGCATCCCGGGCACGGCGGGCACAAGGTCTGAGACCACGACGCGGTCGCCGGCCGAGAGTCCCTTTTCGACAACGGCGAAATCGTCCTGGTAGAGAGACACCGAGACGGGCCGAATATTCAGCCTGTTCCCGCCATCCGCAATATAGACCGAGCCGCCGTGCAGCGCGGCGCGCGGGACAACGATGGTTCCCGTCCGCGACGGCGTCCTGATCTCGATCTCAACGAACATGCCCTTGGTCAGCGGCGGCTGTTCGCCCGGCACCGCCTTCGCATAGGCGCCGTCAACCGCAACGATGGCGCCAATGGTCCGGGTCTTGGGATCGACCGTGTCGCTGACGCGGGCGAAGCGCGCCGGCCATTCGATGACGTCGTTTCCGGTTCTAAGGCGCACCGTCGCCGAAAACCCGAACGACCGGATTGCCGCGGAGAAGGATTGCGGCGTAAAGCCACCGGACAGGCCATCCGGCGTGCTCGCCCGAATCATCGCACGGAACTGGGCGATGGGCATCTGGGCCTCAACCTCGGCGACGTCGAGGCTGTCGCCGGTCGCCAGGGCGCCGCCAACCTGGACAAACTGCTTCTCCTCGACAGAGACGGAGGCGATCCGGGCATCGAACGGCAGCGTGATCCGCGTCCGTTCGAGATTGAGCTGCGCGGAGGCGAGCTGGCTGTCATAGACCGCAATCTGCTCCTGCTGGACGGCGCGTTGCGTCGGCAGCAGGCGTAGCGTGTTCTTCAGATCCTGCACCTTCTTGCGCTGGGCCAGCATTTCGCGCTGCTCCAGCTCCAGCGCCGCCCGGGCGACCGTGCCGCGTTTCAGCAGGTTCCGTTTGCGGGAAAGTTCGGAGTTGCGCAAATCGAGTCCGCGCTGCTCGATGGCGAGCAGATCGGTCGTGTTCTTTTCAGTAACTTCCAGCTCGGCGAGCTTCGCCTCCGCCGAGCGAATATTTGCCTGGGCCTGCCGGATCGCGAGCTGGAAATCGTCGGGCGCGATGCGGACAATTTCCGTCCCGGCTGGCAGGATCGCGCCCTTTTTCAGATCGGGATGAACATGGACCACCTCGCCGCCGACCTGCGCGGTGGCGTTCCATACCTTGCCGGGATAGACGCTGCCGAACCCGACCACGCGCGGCACGAATTCAGTCGGCTCAATCGTGATGGCGCGTACGCTCCTCGCCGCCTCCGCTGCGGGTCTCTGTTCGGGCCCTTCGCGGCCGCTCGCCATATACCAAAGGACGGCCGCTCCGATCAGGATGGGCGGCAGAATAAGGAATTTCCTGACCATCGGTCTCTCCGGCTGATCTTGCGCCCGCTATCCTATCGCAGCGCGCCGGAAACGCCTATCAGCTCCCCGCGTCGCCAGGGTTCCGGGGCGGTATGTGCTGCCCCGCCTCGACCACGGAGCGGCGGATCTCCCGGGTTCGCGCAAACGCCGACTGAAGGCTTTCGCCGTCGCCATCGCGAATCGCACGCTGCAGACCGCTGAGGTCTTCGTTCAGACGACCGAGCATTTCGAGGACGGCGTCCTTGTTGGTGAGGAAAATATCCCGCCACATGACGGGGTCCGACGCCGCGATTCGGGTGAAATCGCGAAATCCGCTGGCGGCGAACTTGATGACCTCGGAGCGGATTCGCTCCTCGAGATCGGTCGCAGTTCCGACAATGGTGTAGGCGATCAGATGGGGCACATGCGACGTGATCGCCAAAACCCGGTCGTGATGCTCGGCGTCCATGGTCTCGATCATGCTGCCTGTCTGGCGCCACAGCGCGGCGATCTTTTCGACCGCCGCTGCGTCGGTTCCGTCTTCAGGCGTCAGTATGGTCCAACGGTCTACGAACAGGGTCTCGAAGCCGGATTCAGGTCCAGAATTCTCGGTACCGGCGATCGGGTGCGCCGGCACCAGATGCACATTGTCAGGCAAATGCGGCGCAATAGATTCAATCGCCGATTTCTTTACCGATCCGACGTCGCTGACGATCGCGCCGGGCGACAGAACGGGGCCAATCGCCCGCGCAAGCGTTTCGTAAGCACCGACGGGCGTGCAAAGGATAACCAGATCCGCGCCCGTAGCGGCTTCCGCAGCGTCTTCTGTCACGCTGTCGGCTAGATCGAGCCGTAAAATCGCGTCGCGCGTTTCCTGCCGCCGGGCGCAACCGACGATTTCGTCAGCCAGACCGTCGCGGCGCACTACGCGGGCGAGCGAGGAGCCGATCAGCCCCACGCCGATCAGCGCGATCCGTTTGAAGTGCGGTTTATCGGTCATGATGCCAGAAAGTCGCGGGCAATCTCTACGGCACGCTTCAACTCGTCCTCTTTTCCAATGGTAAAGCGCAGGCAGCCGGGAAGCCCGTACCCGCCGGTTTCGCGGGGGATCACCCCCTGTTCCATATAGTATTCCATCGCCGCTGACGCATTCTTCATCGGGTCGTCGGGAAATTTGACGAGCACGAAATTCGCCGCTGACGGGTAGACATGAAGCCCCAGCGCCTCCATCTGCGCCGCGAACCATGGCAGCCAGACCGAATTGTGATCCCGCGACCGGGCGATATGGGCCCGGTCCTGAACCGCAGCCACGCCGGCCTTCTGCGCCGCCGTCGATATATTGAACGGGCCGCGCAGCCGGTTGAGCACGTCGGCAATGGCGGGCGGGCAATAGGCCCAGCCGATACGAAGCGCCGCCAGCCCGTATATTTTCGAGAAGGTTCGGGTCATGACCGTGTTGTCGGTCCCGTCCACCAGCTCGACGCCGACCGAATAGTCGTTTTTCTGCACATATTCGGCATAGGCTGCGTCGATAACCAGAACCGTCTGCGCCGGCAGGCCTTCGCGCAAACGACGCATCTCGTCGGCGGGAATGTAGCTGCCCGTCGGATTGTTCGGATTGGCGATGAAAACGATTTTCGTCCGGTCGGTCACCCGGTCGAGAACCGCATCGACGTCGAAGATCAGATCGCTCTCGGGCGCGGTCACCAGGGTAGCGCCGACGCAATGGGTCACGATGGGGTAGACGTTAAAACCGTGCTCGCTCATAACGATTTCGTCGCCGGGCCCTGCATAGCCGCGCGCGATATTGTAGAGGAGCTCGTCGGAGCCGGCGCCCGCCACGATGCGCGCGGGATCGAGTCCATACGCCTCTCCGATCGCCATACGGAGGTCGGTCGCATCGCCATCGGGATAGCGGTGCAGCCTGCCGCCTGACTTGTGAAACGCATCTATCGCGCGCGGGCTGGGGCCGAGCGGACTTTCATTGGCGGAAATCTTGACCGGTTCGGCGCTGCCCGGCGCCGCGGACTTTCCGGGAACATAGGGCTTGAGCTCCATGATCCCCGGGCGAGGGACGGGTACGCTCATCTGCCGCCGTCCCGCTTCGAGCCATCCCAGCCGATCCCGGGAGGGACAGCATACCCGCCAACGATACGGGCGGCTTCAATGATCTCCTCGTCCTCGACGAGCGCCGCCAGAGCGGCGTGATTCTCTGCGTAATAACCTTCGATCTCCACGAGATAGCGCACGCGCCCGTCCAGCGTGACCGCGCCACCGGCCTCGACGATCATCCGGTGAGTCAATCCGCTTTTCCCGAGCGCTGCGGTCAGCCGGCTGCGGCTCAGGGCCTCAGCGCACTCGATCGACAGGAAGCTACGGTCTTCGCCCGATTCGTCGAACGGCCCGGTCGCGACGACGAACGCCTCCCGGTCACCCGAACGACTGTTGCCTCCGGGAATCAGCGGCAAAGCACCGGAAACCCTTACCTGCGTCCCCCCGACACCCAGCAGGGGCCACCAGGGTTGCTCCTCACCGCCATGGGGCACGGGGACAACACCGGCCTGGGCCGTGCCCTCAGCGACCGCCTGCACCACACCGCGAGGCGTTGCATGACGTCGCATCGGAATACCGGATCCGAAATGATCGCGCGCCATATCCCAGTAAGCGCCCTCCTCGCCTTCCCAGACGGCAACCGCGAACGGACCCTGGAGAGAGACGAAGGCGGACATCATTTCCCGCCACATGCGAACGATCACGCCATGCGGCAACACGCCCTGATGACGGGCCAAAAGCCGCCGCAGAATCCGCGCTTCGCGTTCGGGGCGGAAAAACACCGGATCGGTGCCGCCTTTCGCATCCCGGATCCGGGCAACGAGATCGGCCCGTTGCATGATCAGATCGTGCAGCGCGTCGTCGATTTCGTCGATTCGACCGCGCAGATCGGACAGGCTGTCGTCCGTGTTCGTCATTCGGGGGTCGTCATTCTGGCCTCGTCAAACGCCGGATAGAGGCACCTCGCCTGAGGACAGCCAATACCGGGCCGCGCGTTTATAGCGCGAGCCGCCGTCAACCAAAAGCGAAGAAAACATTGATAAATTCGCCGGAGCGACATAGCTATCTTGTTCAATTAAGGAATTTTTTCGGGAACCGCTTGGAATGGCGACATCCGGCCTGTCACTGAGCCAGATTGCGAACGGCGAGCTTCCGTGCCACCGGATGGAACTTGGCGCGCCGGAAAAGCTGCGCCTCGACAGTGGAATTGAATTCGGCCCGTTTACCATCGCCTATCAGACCTACGGCCTACTGAACGAGGACAAATCCAACGCGATCCTGATCTGCCACGCGCTGACAGGCGATCAGTTCGCCGCCGACCCGCACCCCGTCACCGGCAAGCCGGGCTGGTGGGATCTGATGGTCGGGCCCGGCAAGGTTATCGATACGAACCGCTATTACGTGATCTGCACGAACGTTCTCGGCGGCTGCATGGGCACGACCGGACCGAGTTCGATCGATCCGGAAACGGGCGAGCCGTACGGGTTGCGCTTCCCGGTCCTCACCATCGCCGACATGGTCCGCGCCCAGAAAATGCTGATCGATGCGCTGGGAATCGATCAGCTGTTCAGCGTGATCGGCGGATCCATGGGCGGCATGCAGGTACTGGAATGGGCGTCACGGCATGGAGACCGCCTGTTCAGCGCGGTCCCGATCGCCGGCGCGGCGCGTCATTCAGCGCAGAATATCGCCTTCCATGAGGTCGGGCGGCAGGCCATCACCGCAGACCCGGACTGGTGCCAGGGCAATTACGCCAAGGAAGGCAAACGCCCTCGGCGCGGCCTTGCTGTCGCCCGGATGGAAGCGCATATCACCTATCTGTCGGAAGCAGCGCTCCATCGCAAGTTCGGCCGCCGCCTGCAGGACCGACACGCGGTAACCTACGGTTTCGATGCCGATTTCGAGGTTGAATCCTATCTGCGCCATCAGGGCAGCACCTTTGTCGACCGGTTTGACGCCAATTCCTACCTCTATATCACCCGCGCGATGGATTATTTCGACATGGCCGCGGAGCATGACGGCGTCCTTGCAGGCGCTTTCCGCGATACCGATGTGCGGTTCTGCGTCGTCTCGTTTTCGTCGGACTGGCTCTACCCCACCGCCGAAAGCCGCACCGTCGTACACGCGCTCAACGCGGTGGCGGCCAATGTCAGCTTTATCGAGATCCAGACGGACAAGGGGCACGATGCGTTCCTCCTGGACGAGCCGGAACTTCACCGGACTCTGCGCGGTTTCCTCGACGGCACGGCGCGGCGGCGAGGGCTGATCTGATGCCGTTCGACGACGGAGGCATCTCTCGTGGCGATCTGAGGCCCGACCTGAGGCTTATCGCCGACATGATCGAACCGGGCTCGCGGGTTCTCGATATCGGCTGCGGAGATGGAGCCCTGCTGGCGCATCTGGCCGCGGACAAGAATGTCGACGCACGCGGCATCGAGCTGAGCCAGGACGGCGTGAACGCCTGCGTGGCGCGCGGCCTGTCCGTGATCCAGGGCGACGCCGACACGGACCTCGCCGATTATCCCGACCAGGCGTTCGATTACGTCGTTCTGGGCCGGACGCTGCAGGCGACCCGCAATCCGAGAGCGGTTCTTGAGAACCTGGTGAGAATAGGCCGGCACGCAATCGTCTCCTTCGTGAATTACGGCCACTGGCGCATACGCCTCGCGCTTCTGGCAGGCGGACGGATTCCGGTTGCATCGGGTGGGGGATACAGCTGGTACGACAACCCGGATATTCACCAGTGTTCGCTACAGGACTTTGTCGAGCTCTGCGATGCGCTCGACCTGTCCGTCCTTCAGGCAAGATCACTTAACCGGCATAACCGGGTAGGGCAGATCCGTACCGCGGGCATCATGTCGAACCTTCGCGGACAACAGGCGATTTTCCTGCTTTCGAAGAAATAAGCGGGGTTACTGCTGCGGCACGGTGCCTGCATAACGGCGCCGGCGCGCACCGACCTGTACGCCGGTCTGCGCGGGAGTCGCCGCGTAAATCTGCTTGCCCGCCTCGATAATCAGAACCCCGGCAAAAGTGTTGAGAAACCGGAAACCGATCTTTTCCCATGCCGGCGCCGCGGTCAGAATCATGCGCGACCGGCTGGGCGGAAAAAACAGCGCCCTTTCCATATGAACCGGTGTGAACAGCGTGTCCCGCAGCAAGCGGGACAGCTGGGTCGGCGTGAATGGATGGCCGTGCCCGAACGGAGTCCGGTCAAGACGCGCCCAGATCCCGCTGCGGTTGGGAACGACCGCGATCAGACGCCCGCCATCCGCCATGACACGCCATATTTCGCGCAGCATGGGGCGTAGCTGCTCGCTGCATTCCAGCCCATGAACCAGGAGGACCCGGTCTACCGAGACGTCAGGCAACGGAATTTCGGTTTCATCGCAAAGCGATACGCGCCCGTCTCCGTCAGCCGGCCAGTGCAGGACGCCCTGCTGGGCCGGCATGGCGGCGATGACGCGGGCGGCTTCGTCCTGAAACGGAATCAGATACGGTGTCGCATAGCCGAACCCGAGCACAGACTGGCCTGTCAGATCGGGCCATATGCTTCGTATGCGCGTCCGAATGGTCCTGGCCGCCATCTGTCCGAGGCTGGACCGGTAAAAATCGCGCAGATCAACGACATCGCTCCACATGACGGCGATTCTACCATCAATCCTCTCAACGCCGGAGAAATCTGTCTCCGCCGGTTGGCGGCCCGCCAGCCCTTTGCTAGGCTTCGCGCCGGTATTTCAAGAGCATTCGGATATTCGACATGGCTACACTGGAAATCAAACAGGTTCCGACGCGGACCGATAATTACGTTTACCTGTTCCGGGACCCGGAAAGCGGTCAGGTCGGGATTGTCGATCCGTCCGACGCGGAACCCGTCATCGCTGCGCTGGAAGAGGCTGGCTGGACGCCGACCCATATCATCAACACCCATCATCACGGCGATCACACCGGCGGCAATCTTAAAATCAAGGAAAAATACGACGTCACCATCGTCGGCCCACGCGCGGATCATGACCGCATCGCAGGCATCGACATCGATGTAGGCGACGGTGACATTTTCGAGTTCGGCAGCGAAACCGCCACCGTCTTCGACACGCCCGGCCATACGCGCGGACATATCGCCTATCACTTCGCGAACAGCAAAGCGCTTTTCTGCGGCGACACTTTGTTCGCTCTGGGTTGCGGACGGGTGTTCGAAGGCACCATGGAGCAGATGTGGACGTCGATCGAGAAGCTGCGCGCGCTGCCCGACGATACGCGCGTTTTCTGCGCCCATGAATACACCCAGGCGAATGCGCGATTCGCGCTGACCGTGGAAACGACCAATGACGCGCTGAAGGATTACGTGCGCGAGATCGACGACAAACGCGAGCGCGACGAGCCGACCGTTCCGTCCCTGCTGGGCCGGGAGAAGGAAACCAACCCGTTCCTGCGCGCTGATATTGGATCGGTCGCCGCCGCCGTCGGACTCGATCCCGCCGATCCGGTTTCGGTTTTCGCCGAGGTCCGGACCCGGAAAGACAATTTCTGATATCGACAGCATAATAATTTTTAAAAGAATTCATTCAGGGAGCTTGAACGATGAAACTGCGCTGGGCGCCAGCATCGCCGTTTGTCCGCAAAGTCATGGTGACCGCCATGGAAACCGGTCAGGACAACCGGATCGAACGGATGCCGACCGATTATCACGACCCCGATTCCGACATTGCCGATCACAATCCGCTTGGCAAGGTTCCGGCGCTGATTCTCGACGATGGCTCGATCCTGATCGACTCCTCGGTTATCTGCGCCTATCTCGATTCCCTGCATGACGGCGCAAAGATCATTCCCGACGATCCGGCGCAACGCTGGCGCGTACTCAGCCTTGAGGGGCTGGGCGACGGTATGACCGAAGCCGCCATCACGGTTCAACGCGAACGCGGACGGCCGGAAGACAAGCGGATGGCGACTGTCGTCGAACGCCACTGGGACAAGTTCGAAAGCGCCATGGACTGGATCGAAGGCAGCGCTGACGAGGTCCTGCGCGGCCCTATCAATATCGGCCAGATCGCCGTCGCCTGCGGGCTGGGCTGGATCGAGTTCCGGATGAAAGACGTGCTGGGCGACTGGCGCGAGGACTGGCCCAGCACCGCGAAATGGTACGATGAATTCAGCGCGCGCCCGTCAATGCGCGACACCGCGCCTGAGTAGAGCGGAGCGCCGGAAAACGGTCTCCACCAATCTCAATACATATGCTGGCCGCCGTTGATCGACAGCGTCGCGCCGGTGACGAAATCGGCGTCGTCCGCGACAAGGAACATCACGCCGCGCGCAATATCCTCTGCCTTGCCAAGCCGGCCCGTCGGGATGCGCTCGATGATCTTTTCGAGAATGTTGGGCGGCACTGCCCGCACCATCTCGGTATCGACATAGCCGGGCGCGATGGCGTTGACGGTAATCCCCTGCGCTGCGCCCTCCTGCGCCAGCGCCTTGGTGAAGCCGTGAATGCCGGACTTGGCGGCGGCGTAGTTGACCTGACCGTACTGACCGGCCTGCCCGTTGATCGATCCGATATTGACGATACGACCGAACTTCCGCTCGCGCATGGACTCGATCACGCAGCGCGACATGTTGAAGCAGCCGCCGAGATTGGTGTCGATCACCGCCTGCCAGCTGTCGTGTCCCATCCGGTGCATCGTGCCGTCGCGGGTTATGCCGGCATTATTGACGAGGATGTCCACCGGCCCCAGCTCCTCGACGATTTTGGCGACGCCTGCCTGGCAGGCCTCGAAATCCGATACGTCGATCCTGTAGACAGGGATACCGGTCGCCTCGTTGAAGGCCCTGGCGGCATCGTCATTGCCGCCGTAGACCGCAGCGACCGAGTGCCCCGCATTTTTCAGCGCGAGGGTGATCGCCTCGCCGATTCCCCGCGTGCCGCCGGTGACGATCGCCGTTCGAGACATGATGAAATTCCTTTCCGTCAGAATTTCCGGTGTTGAATATCAGTCGCGCGCAACGCACATGGCGACGCCCATGCCGCCGCCGACGCAAAGCGTGGCTAGCCCCTTCTTCGCGTCGCGCCGTTCCATCTCGTAGAGCAGCGTGACAAGAACCCGCGCACCCGACGCGCCGATGGGGTGACCGAGGGCGATCGCACCGCCATTCACATTGACGATATCCTCGCTCCAGCCGAGATCCTTGCCGACGGCAAGCGCCTGCGCGGCGAAGGCCTCATTTGCTTCGACCAGGTCGAGATCGCCGATCGACCAGCCCGCCATCTCCAGCGCCTTGCGGCTGGCGGGGATGGGACCCGAGCCCATGATCGCCGGATCGACACCGGCCTGGGCCCAGGAGACGATCCGGGCGCGCGGCGCGACGCCGCGCCTTTCGGCTTCGGCGCCGTTCATCAGCACGACCGCAGCCGCGCCGTCATTGATACCGGACGCATTGCCCGCCGTGACCGTGCCATCTTTGGCGAAGGCAGGCCGCAGACCTGCCAGCGTATCGATCGTCGTGCCGTGCTTGGGATATTCGTCAGCCTCTACCACCGTTTCGCCACGGCGCGACCTGACGGTGACCGGGACAATCTCATCCTTCAGCCGTCCGGCATTCTGGGCTGCTTCGGCGCGCTGCTGCGACTGGGCGGCAAACCGGTCCTGCTCATCGCGGCTGATCTGCCATTTTTCAGCGACGTTCTCAGCCGTGCAGCCCATGTGATAACCGTTGAAGGCATCCCACAACCCGTCGCGGATCATGGTGTCGATCAGTTCGGCGTCGCCCATCTTCTTGCCGGCGCGAAGCTGCATGCAGTGCGGCGCCTGGGTCATACTTTCCTGACCGCCAGCGACGACGATGGCGGAATCGCCATTCCGTATCGCCTGCATTCCCATCGCGACGGCCTTGAGGCCCGAACCGCAAAGCTGATTGACGCCGTAGGCGGGGACTTCGACCGGAAGACCTGCGGCGATCGATGCCTGACGCGCAGGGTTCTGGCCTGCGCCTGCGGTGAGGATCTGGCCCATGATGACTTCCGAAACATCGTTCGGATCGACGCCGGCGCGGTCCAAAGCCCCGCCGATGGCCACCCTGCCCAGCTCGTGGGCGGCCAAACCGGCGAAAGCGCCATTGAAGTTTCCGACCGGCGTCCGAGCGGCGCCGGCAATTACGATATCGGTCATTCAATCGTCCCCGTTGAGAAAATCTGGAAGTTATATAGTTAACCACTGAAGCAAGGAGTCATGCAAAATTCGCATGGCAGTAACCGCGAGGGCGCAGCCAGGCTGACCACCGCAAACCAGCTCAAAGGAAAAGAAATTTCCGGGAGGACCCGGGCGGCGGCCTATTGAACAGCGCGACGCTTCTCCGTTGCGACGGTCAATGCAGGCACGGCCGGGAGAAGTTGTTTTGCCGGAGAAATCCAGGGAGGTTCAATCTCGGGTTTGCCGAACGCCCAGCCCTGGAGAAAATTGACTCCTTCGCTTCGGAGCATGTCGGCGAGATCGGCGTCCTCGACGCATTCCGCGACCGTCACCAGGTCGAAATTTCGGGCAAGATCCAGAAGAGAGCGGATAAAGATGAGGTTTGCGGGATTTTCCTTGAGATCCCGGACGAATGCCCCGTCGATCTTGACCATATCGACTGCCAGCGTTTTCAGATGGCGGAAAGATGTATAGCCGGCCCCGAAATCGTCGAGGGCTACCCGGCAGCCCAGCTCCTGCAGAACGGAAACGAATTTCGCACAGGCTTCAACGTCTTCGAGCCCCGCTGTTTCGGTGATTTCAATTGTCAGACGTTCAGCGAGGGCGCGCTCGTGACGGAGAACATTCACGACATGACGAAGCCAGGAGCGATCTCCGGCGGTCAGGGCGGAGACGTTCACCGCCAGCCGGGCATCGGGATATGTGTGAAGGACATCGATCGAGAGATCGAGAACGCGGCGGTCTATCAGCCGAACAAGTCCCAGCTCTTCGACGACGGGCATAAACTGGCCTGCGACGACAATTTCTTCGTCTGGCTGCCGCATCCGCAGCAGACATTCGTGGAACTCCGGTTCCAGCGTATCCGAACGGACGATCGGCTGGTAAGATAGGATAAGTCGATGATCACGGAGCGCCTGCTTTACCTGTTCCGCGATGACCATATTGCGCCGATGCCCTTCCCGCTGCGCTTCGGTGTAGCGATAAACCGACCACGTATTGCGGCCGCTCCGCTTCGCGCTTTGCAGGGCGATATCAGCTTTTGTGATGGCGTCGCTCGAACTTTGCGCCGAGTCCGGGAAGACGGCGGCGCCAATCGAAACCGTGACATGGATCGGCCCGGCCTGGGTTTCGACCTCGGTATTGCGCGAAACCTCAAGGATCTTCTCGGCTGCAACATGCAGGTCTTCCGCCGGGCAGTTGCTCAGCACAACCCCGAACCTGTCGCCTCCTATTCGGCCGATAATGTCGCAGGCCCTGAGACAACGATCGAGCCGGTGCCCGACTGCAACGATGACGGCGTCGGCAACATCGTATCCGAACGCCTGGTTGACCATATTGATGTTATCGATACCGACAACGAGAAATGCTCCGGTCACACCGTAACGCGTGCTGTAATAGAGCGCCTGGTCGAGAGATTCGCGGAGCCGGGTCCGGTTGAAATGCCCGGTCAGTTCATCGTAGTTGGCGCAGAATTCGATCCGCGCATGTTCCTCCATCCGACGACTGACCTGTCGCATGGTGCCGAAAATACGCGTCGGCCTGCCAAGCTCGTCGAATTCGGCGATACCCCGGTCGTGGTACCATTTGTATTCGCCGTCTCCGCTCTGCAGCCGGAACTCGCATTCGAAGTCCGCCGTCCCCTTCTCAAGAGCGGCAATCGCCTCCAGTCGGCGGCCCAGATCTTCCGGATGCACACGCGTATTGAATTCTTCGCCGTTCGTTTCCTGCGATTGGTCCTGGAAACCGGCCACGCCGCCATCGCCAAACCAGGTCAGATTGTCGCTGACCAGGTTCCAGTCGTAAGGCATATCGCCTGACGCCGTCAGTGCGGCACGCAACCTCCTGAGCTCTGCCTGTATATCACCCATGTACCGCATCCTGCATTGCCTGTCGTCCCTTCCTGGGACAGCGCGCATTCGCATCGCCCGACGTCTTCGGAAACACGATTGCGAGATTTCAGCGCAAAGGATATGGCGGCACTCGTTTCAGTTTCGTTAAAGGAGGAGAATTATCATTCTAAAATGTTAATTATCATTAATCATAAATTGAGAGAAATATATTAATAATTTTTAATTTACTTGGTTAATATTGTACATTTAGATAATAATTCTGAAATATATCTTAATTTATCTTGAATTTTTGGATAAAGCGCCGATATTCCTCCAAAGACTTGGAGGCCTGCATGCGTATCATTTCCCCAATCGACCCTGTCCACCGCGGTCAGTCGAAGAGCCCGGCCGTCGCACCACTGAAAATCGTCCGACCGGTGCGGTCTCCGTCGCGGGAGGTCGCAACGCAGGGCGATGCCCAACTGTTTCATGTCGAACGCCTCGTCCGGTCGGGACAGGGCACGCCGCCGACGATCGCCGCGCAGCAGATCGGCCAGACGATTCCGTTATGGCATTCGCCGGAATCGGTCGCACAACGGTATAACGCTACGGATGGCTGGACTTCAGAAGAACGCAGAATCGTAAGCCGGCATGTGTGACGGAAATTACCGGCTCCCGGCGTAACCGCACGTTTTCAACGCATCGGCTATTTCGTCGAGCACCTCCGGAATCTCGATCGTGGCGGGCATCGTCCATGGATCGCAATCGGCGATTTTCTGCATTGTGCCGCGCAGGATCTTCCCGGATCGCGTCTTTGGCAGCCTGGCGACGACCGTCGTCGACATGCCGGTCAAGCGCGTTATGGCAGGTATTCAGGACACCGCCGCTAAACTAGCGGTAAAACGGCGCGTTCGAGTCGTCGAGGACCTTATCCCACTTCCGGTCCCATTCGATCGCCTCTGCCGCTTCGGCCCAGAACGCGTCCGGAGAATCAAGAGAATGCCGGTATGCGGTTCCGTATTCTCCTGTCATGGAGAACCCTCCCCTTTCAGGTTTCCTGTCTCATCTCCGTTATCGGCGTGACCGGCGCCTGAACTGAATCCCGACCGCTGAAAAAGGGCAGCCTGCGTCAGTGCGACGCGTGGCCTTCGATCTCGTCCTTTATTCGAAGTTTCTGTTTCTTCAGATCGGCAATCAGGGCCTGGTCGGGCATGGGACGGTTAAGTTCCTGTTCAATCTGCTGCTCCAGTTCCGCGTGCTGGGTCTCTAGCGTTTCCAGGGACATTTCCGTCATCATGGTGCTCTCCTGTGAATTTCATCTGAAACAGCATTATTGTAACCACCGCCCCGGGCATTGCCCAAGACAAACCGAAGGGCCTGGCACTTTCGAATTCACCAGGCCCCGGAATTTCTGGTACACATCCGCACAGGGGTTCGGTCCGAGAGAAGGCCATGGACGAGTTGGAAGAAGACGACACGCAGCGCCTGCTGCAACGGATCGCGGAGTTGGAGTCCGAACATCGGGATCTGGACGATGTCATCGAGCGGATTTCCGAAGAAGTCGTCTTCGACCAGCTCCAGATGCAGCGGCTAAAGAAGCGAAAACTGATGCTGCGCGACCAGATACATTTGTATCGAAGCCGGTTAATTCCTGACGATATTGCCTAGGCGATTGTCAGCCCGCGGCTTTCCGACGCCCTGCCATTTTACGTTCGTACATGGCGCGGTCAGCAGCCGCCAGGGCCTCCTGCGCCGAATCGCCGCCCCGGATCGTATAGGTGCCGTGCGCGACGTGTATGGCGATGTCCGTGCCATTCCAGTCTAGCGTCTGCCCTTCGATCCGCCGCACCAGATCGGCGGCTTTTTCCACCGCCTGGTCTTCGTCGGCCTGCGACAGTATGACAGCGAATTCGTCGCCGCCCAGCCTGCCTACGACATCCGATTCGCGGACGTTCCCGAGCAGGGTTTCCGCGACCTGCATCAGAACGGCATCCCCGGCGGCGTGGCCGTGCGTATCATTGATGGGTTTGAGATCGTTGACGTCGAAATAGATCAGACTGCTCGCCGTGCCGTAGCGTTCGGCAAACGCCATGATACGCGACAGTTCACGCACAAAGGCACGACGATTGGCAATCGGAGCAAGCGTGTCCTGGTCGGCACGCTGTTCAAGATAGGATATCCGCTGACGCGACTGTTCGATTTCTCTCCGCAGCGTTTCAACCTCCTCCATGAGGCGCATAATCGTGCCCTGCACCTTGGGCGTCAGTTCGGATTCCGGTATGCCGAGCACGGAAGTGCTATCCGTGGCAATGCGCGGTGAAGAAGCCGCTGCGTCGGCCCGGCTGTAAGCAGCGGCGGATCGGGCTACGGGTGAACTTGACCTGGTTGGTGAAATCTTCATGCGATAACGGTCGCCCCGCGACGGTTCGGTTCTGGATTCAGCGGGACCAGTAAAGGCGGATTTTGTTAAGGAATGATTAGAGTTTGACGAAAATCCCGGGCGTTGCGCCCTTGTCCTGCCCCCCTATAATGCCGCCCCTGTCACGGAAACGACCGCCAGAGGACCCCCGCATGGCGAAAGCGCCTGCCCGCCGAAAAAAGAATGATCCGCCGCCTGTCGTGGAGCCAGTGGTTGGCATCGTCATGGGGAGCCAGTCTGACTGGGAAACCATGCAACACGCGGCCGATACACTGAAATCGCTCGGCGTTCCGTGCGAAACCCGGATCGTGTCGGCGCACCGGACACCGGACCGTCTCGCGACCTATGCGAAGGAAGCGCGTGATCGCGGTCTGAAGGTCATTATCGCGGGCGCCGGCGGCGCAGCCCATTTGCCAGGCATGATGGCGGCGATGACGCCGCTACCGGTTTTTGGCGTGCCGGTCGAAAGCCGGGCGCTCAAAGGCATGGACAGCCTTCTGTCGATCGTCCAGATGCCGGCGGGCATACCGGTCGGAACGCTCGCCATCGGACGCGCCGGTGCGGTCAACGCCGCCCTGCTGGCTGCGGCGGTCCTGGCGACATCGGATACGAAGATCGCGGCGGCGCTGGACAAGTGGCGTGAAAAACAGACCGCTTCGGTGGCCGATATTCCGGTTTCCGGAAAATGACAGTCGACAAATCGGCGGCGCTGCCGCCAGGTTCGGTTATCGGCATCATGGGCGGCGGTCAGCTTGGTCGCATGATCGCCATGGCCGCCTACCGGCTCGGTTACCGGTGCGCCATCTTTTGCGAATCGGACAAAGACCCGGCAGCCCAGGTATGCGACACGGTGGTCGCCACGCCCTACAACGATCCGGACGCGCTGGCCCGTTTCGCCGATCTCGTTGACGTCGTGACGTTCGAATTCGAAAACATTCCGGCCGATGCCGCGGACTGGCTCACCCGGCATGCGCTGGTGCGCCCCAGCGCAAAGATCCTGGAGGTATCGCAGGACCGGATCGTGGAAAAATCGTTTCTGAACGACCATGGGATCGGAACCGCGCCGTGGGTCGAGATATCGGACGCCGATACGCTCACGGCGGCGGCGGCCCGGATTGATGAAGGCGCGGTCTTCAAGACGGCGCGGTTCGGCTACGACGGTAAAGGCCAGGCCATGGTCCGTTCGCCGCAGGATCTTTCCGCCGCATGGGAAGAGACGGGCCGGGTGCGGGCCGTTCTCGAAGGGTTCGTCGATTTTGCCTGCGAAGTCTCCGTGATCGTGGCGCGCGGACCGGACGGCGCGATGGAATGTTTCGATGTCGTCGAGAACCGGCACGCCAACCATATTCTCGACATCACCATAGCGCCGGCGGAGATCTCACCAGAAACCTCCGAATCGGCCCTGGCGACGGCATGCGCCGTTGCCGAAGCGCTCGACCTTACCGGCCTGCTGGCCATCGAAATGTTCGTCACACGAGACGGCGGCATTCTGGTCAACGAGATCGCCCCAAGGCCTCATAATTCCGGGCACTGGACCATCGACGCCTGCGTCACCAGCCAGTTCGAACAGATGGTGAGGGCGGTTTGCGGCCTGCCGCTGGGGTCGCCGGCGCGCCATTCCAACGCCATCATGCGCAATCTGATCGGCGATTCCGCTAATCGCTGGCATGAATGGCTTGAAGCGCCCCAAACAAAGCTGCACCTGTACGGCAAGGCCGAAGCGCGGCCCGGCCGGAAAATGGGGCATATGACACGACTTTACGACCGCGGACCCTGGAAGCCGGGCGCGGTCGATACGGCCCTGAAGGGCTGGGTTTAGGCCATTCTCCGGGCGCGGTCTCGCATCCCCCTCAGGATGCGGAATGGGTCGGGCAAACGGCCGAGGAGCCTTTCGCCGCGAGCCCGCAGTTTCGGAATTTTCAGAACATCGGCCAGCCGGCGGTCGAGAAACGCCCAGCTTTCAACGCGCCCCTCGCTCTCGTCGTCGAGCCAGTAAAGCGTGGTCGCAGACAGCACGCCTGCCAGCAACGCCCGCTTTGTGTAAAAACTGAAATCGACCGACCGGTCGCCGACGGCCCGCCACATCGCATCGACCGTGCGGTAAAGCAGGCTCGCGCCCGTCGGCACGTTGGGCGCCAGCGCGAGAAAGGATATCGACCGGCGGATCGCCTCCCGGTAGGGATCAACAGCTTCAAGCCGCGCTCTCACGGCAAAGGCTATCTTTTCGCTGTGCCGCATGGCGGAGAGGTCTGCCGCAGCGACCGCCTCGATCATCTGCCGGTCGGCCCAGCCGCTGAACGCGGCGATCGCTTCGCCGGCCCCGCCGGGAAAGAACCGTATGACATCCGCCTGGTCAAACCCGGCATCCATGGCGCCGGATTTGAGAGCCGCGTCGGTCCAGCCATCGAACGCCACATGCGGCAGCGCCGCCAGCAGAAGCGCGTCTCTTTCGTCCTCGCGACCGCTCATCGGACCCCTGCGCTCAGGCCGCGGCATCGTCGGAATCCGGGCCCGCTCCGGGGGACCGAATTTCCGGCAGCCCGTGATTGCGCGCCTCTTCGGTGAAGACAAGCAGGGAAAGATCGTGCATGCGCTGCGGGTAAAGAACGCCGTCGAGATGATCGAATTCATGCTGAAACACGCGGGCATGGAACCCCGTGGCCTCACGATCAATTGCCTGCCCCGCGGGCGTTACGCCGCGATAGCGGATATGGGTATGGCGCGCCACCGCGCCCGTCAGCCCCGGCACGGAAAGACAGCCCTCCCAGCCGATGGCCATCCGATCCGACAGCGGCATCCATTCGGGATTGACGAGTATCGTCATCGGCGTGAAATCCGTATCGGGCCCATCCTCGCCCTCGCCGCGCGGCGCGGCGAAGATAACGACCCTCTGTGAAACATGGACCTGCGGCGCGGCCAGTCCGGCGCCCGAGATATCGTCCAGCGTTTCCAGCATGTCGTTAACGAGTTGACGGATTTCGGGCGAAGTCGGGTCGGCGACTTCCTGGGCGCGTTCGCTGAGAACGGGGTGCCCCATGCGGGCGATTTTCAATATGGACATTTTGACAATATGGGCTGCCCGAACAGCCAAATCAATTCAAGAGAAGTCGCCGCTGTTTCTCCGGACGGGGGCGACCGCCAGAGTGCGCCGCATGACGCCCGATCTTCTGCGCGAAACCGATGCGGTCAAGGCGATCCGGGCGGGGCGGAAACAGATAGAATTCTGCGGGATCTGGCTGCCAGCCAACCGGATCAGTCGAGCGCCTGAAGGATCTCTTCCGTCATTTTCTTGGCGTCGCCGAACAGCATCATCGTGTTGTCGCGGAAGAACAGCTCGTTATCGACGCCCGCATAGCCTGATGACATGCCGCGCTTCACGAACAGCACTGTCTGCGCCTTTTCGACGTCGAGGATCGGCATGCCGTAGATCGGGCTGGCCGGATCGGTCTTTGCGGCGGGGTTGGTGACATCGTTCGCGCCAATCACATAGACCACGTCTGCGGTGGAGAATTCGTGGTTGATTTCCTCGAGTTCGAACACCTCGTCATAGGGCACATTGGCCTCGGCCAGCAGCACGTTCATATGGCCGGGCATGCGGCCGGCCACCGGATGAATCGCGTAGGAAACGCTGACCCCGGCATCCTTGAGTACGTCGGACATTTCGCGGAGCGCGTGCTGGGCCTGCGCCACGGCCATGCCGTAGCCGGGCACGATGATGACCTTGCCGGCGTTCTGCATGATAAAGGCCGCATCCTCCGCGCCGCCCTGGCGCACACTGCGGTCCCCGGCGGCCGCGGATACCACACCTTCTTCGGCCCCGAACCCGCCGAGGATGACGTTGAAGAAGGACCGGTTCATCCCCTTGCACATGATGTAGCTGAGGATCGCGCCGGAGGAGCCGACCAGCGCGCCGGTGATGATCAGC
>JAYOLL010000023.1:0-64297 GCA_038120295.1 Rhodospirillales bacterium
CTCGCCCGCGCGATTTTTGCCGGCGTTGAGATTGGCGAGGAAATCCCCGCCGAACATTACAAGGCAGTGGCCGAGATTATTGGCTATGTGTTGCGCCTGAAGCGCAAGCTTCCCGGCGCGGCGCGACCGCCCGCGGGCAGCACCCTGCAATAGTCCCCAATCAGAACTTGAAGTGGTGCTTGACCTCTTCGGGGAACAGCTCGTCCACTGTGAGGCGCCGATGCAGCGTACCCTGCTCGTAGGCGTATTGCAGGAAGGCTTCCAGCGTGATGCGGTTAGGCTCGATGCCATAGGGCCAGAAATCGTCGCCGAACACCTGGCGGTTGATTTCGAGCGCATCCGAATACAGCCACGGCACGGGGATCTGCGAGGCCGTGAAATTTTCGATCCGGCGCTGGCTGCGGAGCTTGGCTTCCTCGAAAGCGGTCATCAGGTTCATCGCCACCCAGGGATTTTCCTCGAACACGTCGCGGCGCAACGCGACCGTATGCATGATGGGGAAGATACCGGTCTGTTTGAAATGCTCGAGCTCCGCTTTGCGGAAATCGGGGATGAGCCGGACGATGCGCGGGTCGCCGTCGAGGAAAGCCTGTGGCGGACGGGCGGCGAACGCGCCGTCGATATCGCCGTCGAACATCATGTCGGTCAGGGACCGGTCCTGGACGACGGTGAGCTTCACGCCCTCGGGCAGGTCGAGATTGGCGGCTTCCACGCGGCCCGCCTGGTTGATCCCGGTCTGGAACCACTCGACATCCGTCAGCTTGACGCCGACATCATGCTCCATCCATCCGCGGATATAGACGGTCGCAGTCTGGCCCCATTCCGGGCAGCCGATCCGCTTGCCCTTGAGATCTTCGGGCTTCTTGATGGGGCCGTCCGCCAGAACGTAGATGCCGGAAAGCCGGAAAACGCGGGACGGGAAAATTGGCAGATAGACGAACGGTGCGTCGCCCTCGGAAAAGCGCGACGTGCTCATGCCCATGGAGATCTCCGAGACCTGCCATTCCTGGCCGAACATGAACCGGTGGAAGATTTCCTCCACCTCGTGATTGATGACGGTGAGGTCGATGCCCTCGGGCTTGACGCGCCCGGTCGACATGTCGCGCACGTGGTCGTAATCGTAGATCGCCATCGTCAAAGGAAGGTCGGCCATTCCTGTCTCCAGCTATTTCTTGTGTCGGTGTTCTGCAATGGGCGCGGTTGTACGGTTCCGCTCCCGGCAGCGCAAGGGCGAGTTTTTCAGATGTCTCAGGCAGCGCTCTGGATCGCCTTCCAGACATTGTGGGGGCTCGCCGGCATTTTCAGGTCGTCCACGCCGAGCGGCGCCAGCGCATCGATGATGGCGTTGATGACGGTGGGCGTGGCGCCGACCGTGCCGCCTTCGCCGCAGCCTTTGACGCCGATCGGGTTGGTCCGGCAGGGAACCTCGTGGAATTCGGATGAGAAGGACGGCACATCGTCGGCCTTCGGCATGTTGTAATCCATGTAGCTGCCTGTCACGAGCTGCCCGTCCTCGTCGTAAATCAGTTCCTCGCAGAGGGCCTGGCCGATCCCCTGCACGATGCCGCCATGGATCTGCCCGTCGGCGAGCAGCGGGTTGAGCACGACGCCGATGTCGTCGATCACCGTATAGCGGTCGATCTCGGTTACCCCTGTTTCCGGGTCCACCTCGACCTCGCAGATGTGACAGCCGTTAGGGAAGCTAGGGCTTTCCACGCCGAACGCGCCGATGCCTTCCAGCCCGATGCCGAGCTCGATTGGAATACCCTGCGGCCGGAACGAAGCGCGGGCGACATCGGTCAGCCCGATGGCCCTGTCTGTCCCGGCGACCGTGAAGGTCCCGTCCTCGAACTCGATATCGTCGGCCGCGGCCTCCATCAGATGCGCTGCGAGCTGTTTGCCTTTCTCGATTACATCGTCGGCCGCTTTGCGGAGCGCGCTGCCGCCCACGGTCATCGAGCGGGACGCGTAGGTGCCGCGTCCGAACGCGATCTGCGCGGTGTCGCCCTGTTCGAGCCGGATTTTCTCGAAATCGACGCCCAGCCAGTCCGACACCATCTGGGCGTAGACAGTCTGATGTCCCTGGCCGTGCGAGAACGTGCCGGAATGGATTGTCACCGAACCGGACGGATCGAATTTCAGCACCATCCGTTCGTTAAAATTGCCGCTGTCCTCGATGTAGTAAGTAAGCCCGAGCCCGCGCTTCTTGCCGGCTTTTTCACTGGCCGCTTTGCGGTCCTCGAAACCGGCGACATCGGCCAGAGCGATGGTCCTGTCCATCGTCGTTTCGAATTCGCCCGAATCGTACGTGAAATGGCCCTGGGTAGTGTAGGGGAGAGCGTCCGGCTGGATGAGATTGCGCCGCCGCAGCTCGATCCGGTCATGGCCGGTTTCACGCGCCGCCTTGTCGATCAGCCGTTCGATCAGATAGATCGCCTCCGGCCTTCCTGCGCCGCGATAGGGGACGGTCGGCGGCGTGTTGGTGAAGACCATCTTCTGCAGCGCGTCGACCGCCGGTATGACATAGGCGTTTGGCGCGAGGCGAAGCGAAAAGATGATCGGTACGCAGGCGGAGCCTACGACATAGGCCCCGGCGTTGTAGAGCCCGCGCACGCGCAGCCCGACGAATTTGCCGTCCGTGTCCAGCGCAAGCTCGCCTGTTACCGTCTGGTCGCGCGCCTGATCGTCGCCGAGCAACGACATCGAGCGGTCGCCGGTCCATTTTACAGGACGTCCTGTCCGCTTCGAGGCCCAGAGCACGAGCGCATCTTCCGGGTGGGTGCCGCCCTTGAGGCCGAAACCCCCGCCCACATCGCGCGCGACGACCCGGAACTTGGCCTCGGGTTCGCCGAAGATTTCCTGCGCCAGTGTGGAACGTGTGCCGTGCGGGTTCTGCAGGCTGGCGTAAAGCGTATAGCTGTCGTCGGCGACGCTGTAATGGCCGATGGAGGTCCGCGGCTCCATCGCGTTGGTGGTCAGCCGCGTATTGTAAAGCGACAGTGTCGTGACGTGGTGGGCGCCCGCGATAGCGGCGTCGGTCGCCGCTTCGTCGCCGAACCGCAGCGTAAAGGAAGTGTTGTTCTCTGCGCCGTCATGAATTTGCGCCGCCCCCGGCTCGATTGCATCTGCCGCGCGCGCTACGGCGGGCAGGTTTTCGTACTCCACAATCACGAGCTCGGCCGCTTCCGCTGCCTGTTCCGCGGTTTCCGCCACGACGACGGCGATGCGTTCGCCGAGATGGCGCACCCGATCGCGGACGATCACAGGGCGAAGGGTCCGGAAACAGGGCGGGCCGCCCATGTCTTCCGGCATAAAGAGCGGCGGCAGTCCGCCAATATGGTCCTCTTCGGCGTGTTTTCCGGTCAGGACAGCGATTACGCCGGGCGCGGCTTCGGCTTCCGCGGTGTCGATGGAGGCAATATCGGCGTGCGCCGCCGTGGCATAGACGATGGCGGCGTGGGCCATCTGCGGCAGCGTAATATCGTCCGCATAGGTGCCCCGGCCTGTGAGAAGACGGGGGTCTTCCGTCCGCGGAACCGGTTGTCCGATGCCATTGCTCATAACCGGTGAATCCTTTCTGATGTCGTCGAACCGTGTCGCATAAAAACATGAAAGACGGCTGGCTGCTATCCCGTCCTCGTCGCCGCTCAGCGTTCCAGAAACCGCTGGAATGAGGGGTTGCGGCGGACGGCTTCTTCTTCCGTAAGAAACACCGCGTCGATGATTTCCCGGTTGTCGATCCGGATGTCCGGCGGGGCGTCGAGCCGTAGCTCCATGAGATGCGTCACTCTTAGCCGCCTGACGTAAATCAGGTCTTCCGGCGCGACGGCAAGCGACAGCTCCTCGCCCAGCTCGCGAGCGGCTGCCATCGCCGGCGTCTCGTTCCTTCCTATACCGCCGCCCGGAATGGTGTATTCCGGGCGGTAGGAATGGCGCACCGCGAGCACCCTGTCGCCATGACGGATCACCACTCCCACACCGTTCCTCCTGACGCCGCGTTTTCGCCAGTAGACGCGCATCACGCGATAACCGGCGCGGATGCAGAATCGCACGATGGCGTCGGCAAATCGTTGTGCGTGTGTGGTGCGGTTTTTGGGAATACGGGTCATGCCGGCACCGTACGGGGACACACGGTGCAGGAAAAGAAAAACCGGGCCGTCTCAGGGACGGCCCGGCAGGTAATGGGGGGGTATGCAACGGACCCGAATAAAGGGTCCGGTGGGATGTTTAGCCGCCGGAGCTCTCGGAACCGCCCTCGGTGGGCGCCGGTGCCGGCTGCGGCTGTTCTGTCTCAGGCTGGGCCTGGGCGTAGGATGCGGTGGCGGCTACAACCGGGCCAAAAGCCAGGATGGAAACCATCAGCGCGGAGCGAAGAAGCTCGTTCATTGTTCCAGTTCCTTTCGAACTTGGGTCAAGGGTTCGGCACAGCCGAAAGACTGTGTCGAAGCGATCGGTTTCCGGCGCCGTCGGTAGCGTCCTGTCTGCGACGCTCCTATTTCACGGCGCTGTCATCGACCGTCCAGCGCAAAGATGGGGTGGATTCGCCCGCGGTTAAAACGAAAGTTCTTCGCTCTTGATATCGGGATCTCCGATAGCCAGTTCTCATTCGTTTCGGCGAATTCCCAGGATCGAAAATCAATGGATACCGAGCTTGCGCGCACCTTTCTTACCGTGCTCGATTGCGGCAGTTTCGTTCGTGCAGCGGGTAAGCTCTTCGTGACGCAATCGACCGTCAGCGCGCGCATTCGTCTTCTTGAAGACCAGCTGGGAACGGCGCTCTTTACGCGCAACCGCGATGGCGTTTGTCCAACGACGGCGGCCCTCCGGTTTCAGGGACCCGCGACCACCATCGTTCGTGCCTGGGCTCAGGCCCGACAAGACGCCGCTCTGCCGAACTCGTTGTCCGTCGGGCTGACGCTGGGCGCGCAGGTTACGCACTGGGACGGGGGGCTTGTCGAATGGGTGGCCTGGTTGCGGGATGCCTGTCCCGCTGTCGCTCTTCGCGCGGAAGTCGCCGATAACGATCTCCTGCTCCGTCAGCTTGAGGACGGGTTACTGGATGCGGCCATCGTGTATCGGCCCCGCCAGGCCGATGGGCTGGTTGCGGAGGAACTGTTTAAAGACGACCTCATTCTTGTTGGGTGTGGGCCTGATGCAGGACGGCCGGGTGATCCCGGGTATGTGTTTGTCGATTGGGGCGCCGATTATCGGGCGGCCCACGCCCTGTCGTTCGGCGACAGGGAGCAGCCGTCTCTCCGGTTCTCAATCGGATCTCCCGCACTCGATGTCATCCTGAAATGCGGCGGGTCGGCCTATTTCCCTTACAGGATGGTGCAGGAACATCTTAAATCCGGAAATCTCCACCCCGTCGCGTCGGCCCCCCGCTTCGAGCGACCCGTCTACCTGTTGCGGCCCGAACAGGCTGCCGATGCCAGAATCTCCGTCGCTCTGGACGGGCTTCGCGAAATATTCGTTCCCGGGCCGGCGGTATCCATCTGACGTTTTCGCCGCAGGTTCGGGGTTGCGCCTGGGCTGACGCCATACCATCCTTCCGGTCGTCGTTCCGAGCTACGAGAGTTCATCATGGCAATTGTCGCCGCCGCGCCCGGTCCCGCACCCGGTTTTGCCAAAAATCCCGACAAGCTGCTCGATTTCGAACCCTGTCCGCGCCGGGTGCGAGTCAAGGTGGCGGGCGAGACCGTCGCGGATTCGACCGGCGTGATGCTGATGCGCGAGGGCGGCCACCTGCCGGTCTATTATTTCCCCATGGCGGACATCCGCAGGGAGCTGTTCGCGCCGACCGATCAAGAGACCCATTGCGGTTACAAGGGACACGCCTCCTACTGGACGCTTACCGTCGGCGACCGGGTCGAGGAAAACGTCATGTGGTCTTACCGCAACCCCTATGACGAGATGCTGCAGATAAAGGATTACGCCGCATTTTACTGGAACCGCGTCGACAGCTGGTGGGAAGAAGACGAGGAGATATTCAAGCACCCGCGCGATCCCAGGCACCGGGTCGACGCCATCCTGTCGCACCGTCCCGTTACGGTGACGCTGGGCGGCGACACGGTGGCGGAAACGGAAAACGCCGTGTTCGTGTTCGAAACCAACCAACCGGTCCGTTACTACATTCCGCGCGCTGACGTGCGTATGGACCTTCTGACGCCGACCGAGACGAAATCGACCTGCCCGTACAAGGGCGACGCGTCCTATTTCAGCGCGATAATCAGCGGCGAGACCTTCGAAGACATCGCCTGGTCATACGAAAACCCGGTGCCCGAATGTCCGAAAATCAAGGACCTGATCTGCTTCTTCCACGAAAACATCGACGCGATCTCGGTCGACGGCGAGGAGGCCGAGAAGCCGGTCACGAAGTGGTCGAAATAGGGACGGGAGCTACTCCTCAACTGCCACCGTCGGGTAATCGGCCGGCAGGGTAATCTCCAGCAGCTCGTAGTCGTCGGTGTACCACATCACGTTGTGCTTGATGCCCGGCGGCTGGATCCATGCGTCGCCTTCCTCGATTTCGATCTCTCCCTGGCCTTCGAACCAGACCCGCGACTTGCCTTTCAGGCAATAGACCATCTGAAAATCCAGATCGTGGTAATGCATGCCGGTGCCGCCTTCGGGCGCCGGCGCCGTTGTGCGGATGATATGGGCATGGACCTTGCCGCCCGTCGCTTCGGCGAAGCCGAAATCGCGGTATTCGCGATATGTACGCAAGCCGCCGCTCTTGAACGGGTTGTCCTTCGCCTTGTGGATGACAAAGGGGGAGTCGATCTTGTTTGCGGAACCCATTTCACCAATCCTCGTTCTGATTTTCGATCGGGCCCATATTGACAGACCGGTGCTGGACGGCAAGGAAAGGGCCTCGAAATTCCCGTTCGCTAAGCGAGTTCCTGTTCAATGCAGCCCTTTGTCTATAACGCCCTTCCGTGGCGCGTCGTCTTTGGAGCCGGCCGTGTAAGCGAGCTCGGCAACGAACTGGTAGCGTTGGGTACGGAACGCGCAATCTTCTGCGTGTCGCCCGGGAGAGCCGAAGAGGTGGGATCGATCAGCGACAGGCTCGAGGAAAAATGCGTCGGAATCGCCGCTAACGCGTTACCCTTTTCGCCCATCGAGGACGTCCGCGAAGCTTTCGATCATGCCCGCGATGTCGAGGCTGACAGCGTCGTTTCCTATGGCGGCGGCAACGCCACCGGGCTCGGCAAGATGCTGGCGGACGAGTTCGATATTCCGTTGGTTGCCATTCCAACGACCTATTCCGGTTCCGAGACCACGACGCTGCAGGCAGTCAGGGAAGACGGCAAGCGCGTGCAGCTCAAATCGCTCCGGATGTTGCCGAAATCCGTCATATACGACCCGGAGCTGACGCTTGGCCTGTCGCCGGAGATCGCGATCCCCAGCGGCTTCAACGCGATGGCGCAGGCCGTGTCGTGCTTTTTCGGCCGGGACACCAACCCGGTTTCCGCTCTGAACGCCGAGGCCGGCATCCGCGCCATGTCGTCTGCGCTGGAACGAATCTCGAAGGATCCTGCCGATATCGATGCGCGCGGCGATGCGCTTTACGGCGCATTCCTGTGCGGTTCCACCATCATGGCGTCGGGGACGACATTACAGCACCGCGTTTGCCACGTGCTGGCAGGCGATCTGGGCCTGACCCATGCAAAGGCGCACACGATCATGCTGCCGCATGTGGTGAACTATAACCGGTCCGCGCGTCCCGAGGCGGAAACCGCAATCGCCCGGGCTCTCGGTGCGAACGATGGAGACGGGGCGGGGGCGGTGTTCGATGCGCTGGTGCGCTGTGGCGCGCCGACGGCGCTTAAGGATATCGGGATGCGGGAAGACGATATCGACCGAGCCGCTGACCTGGCGATGGAAAGCACGCTGCATTTCAACACCCGCCCTCTCGACCGCGCGGCGATCGGCAAAACGATCGAAGACGCCTATTTCGGCAGACGGCCTTCCTGACGATTCCACACTGTCGCTGGCTTCTCGGTCAGACGTGCTTACCCGCGGTCCAGCCGCTTTTCGAAAGATGTTTGTCGCCGAAGGCGAGCATCCTTTGTTCCAGATCGGTCGCCATCGTGTCGTTGAACCGGTTGAGCCAGCCGAACAGGCAGATCACGCCGACGATCTCGACGATCTGATCTTCGTCGAAATGCTCTTTCAGCGTATCCATGTCCGCATCCGACACCATGTTGGGAACCTGCCCTGCGCCTTGCGCGACCGTAAGCGCCGCCTTTTCCGCGGCGCTGAACAGGTCGCTGCGTTCGTATTCGAAAATCGCTTCGATCTTTTCCGGGGCGACGCCCGCGGCGGCGGCCGCCGTGTCTCCCGTATGCGCCATGCAGTACTGGCAGCCTGCCGACCGGCTGGCTACATGGGCCACCATCCATTTCAGGTCGGGCGAGACCTGTCCCGGAACGCCGAGTACTTCGCGGGACAAGAGTGAAAATGCTTTCAGCGTGCCCGGACGGCGCGCCATGATAAAGAAGCTGTTGGGCACGAAGCCGAGCGCCTTTTCGGCGCGAAGAAACACGTCTTCCAGTTCGCCCAGCTCTTCTCGGGGCAGGGGGGTGATGCGCGACATTGTATCCTCCTGTTTGAAACGACCCTAACAGACCGCCCACCGGCGTTCTTGCACTTTCACGCCACCTCGCGACAATGCCTGCATGAAAATCCGATTCTCCTGCCCGCCCGAGCTTCGCGCGATATTGCCCGAACCCAGGCTCGCCCGGCGCACGACGCCCGACTGGTACAAGCGACTGCCGATGGAGCAGCCGACCGGCGAGGGGCCTGACGACCTGACGGTCAAGCACTGCCTGCCCTTTATCGACGCGCTGACGCTCGGTTTCGTCATCCCGCTGCAGGCTGATATCACGGTCAGAAACGGAGAGTTCACCTGGGACTGGCCGCATGATGAGAGCCCGTTGGGTTTTCATTTCCCGACCCAGGCGCCGGACGTGCCGTTTGTCGATCCGGATTCGGTAGTGATGAAGTTCCATAATTTCTGGGCGATCCATACAGAGCCCGGCTACGCCACCCTGTTTACCCACCCGCTCAACCGGCACGATTTGCCGTTTCGGACCCTGTCCGGGCTGGTCGATACGGACGGGTTCGACGCTTTGCCGGTGCATTTCCCGTCGGTCTGGATCGGCCCGGATTTCGAGGGCGTGCTGGAGGCGGGAACGCCGGTGGCCCAGTGTTTTCCGATCGAGCGGGCGCGGCTGGAGCTCGATATCGCGACGATGAGCGCGGAAGAGTACGAGGCGGCGCGCGCGCTCAAGGACAAGGTTAAGGTCGAGCGCGGTTACTACAAGAACCATATCCGCCGCGACAGGCCCTGATTGAGGCTTCGATGCCATGCCGTATCTGAAGGATGAGGATATCCGCCGCCTTATGGGGCTGCGCGACAGCGCCGAGTACGAGCTCGATCTCCGCGGGCTCGATCGGCTGCATGCTGAGGCGAGCGTCGAACGCATGCTGGAACGCAGCCGGTTTCGGCCGCCGCGCTCGGTCAATATCCGGATTGACAAGGCGTCGCCGACAAGCGGAGAGACCCTGTTCCAGCCGATCGGACGCCAGCTGGTCGAGGCCATGAAGGCGGGGCTGATCCTGCGTTGCAATCCGCTGCCCGATGTCGGGGGCGGCTTCTGGGTGTCGCTCAAGGGCAATCCCGAAGCGCGCGAAGACGACGACGAAGAGGGCGAACAGGACGATGTGGGCGGCTGACACCGTAGCCATCGTCTGTCTGACCTTCCTCCTCGCAGGTGCAATCAAGGGCGTGGTCGGGCTTGGCCTGCCGTCGGTCTCGCTCGGCATCCTGACGGTGTTTTTCGGGCTCCAGCCGGCGATGGCGCTGATGCTGGTCCCTTCCATCGTTACCAATATCTGGCAGGCCTGCGTCGGCGGACGATTGATCGAGCTGCTTCGGCGTTTCCGGCTGTTTCTGCTGAGCGCGGCGGTGGGGATCTTGCTGGGCGTGGAAATTCTGGCTGGCGCCGATGCGGACCTCCTTGCACGGCTGCTCGGTCTGCTGCTGACTGCCTATGCCGTTCTGGGTCTGACGACGCCGAAACTGTCCCTGCCGTCTTCCTGCGAAGGCTGGGCCGGGCCGGTCGCCGGCGCGGTCAATGGCGTGCTGACCGGGCTGACAGGGTCTTTTGCCGTGCCCGGCGTGCCTTATCTGCAGGCGCTCGGGCTGGGGCGCGACGCGCTGGTGCAGATGATGGGTATCCTGTTTACCGTCTCGACGCTGGCGCTCGGGATTGCGCTGGGGGGCAAGCGGTTGCTCGCCCTCGAAGAGCTGTCGCTGTCCGCCGCCGCCGTCATACCCGCCGCGTTCGGCATGGTCATCGGGCAAAAGATCAGGGGATTGCTGTCAGAGGCCGCTTTCCGCAAGACCCTGTTCCGGGCGCTGCTTCTTCTCGGGCTTTACATCATGTTCCGCTGAGATAGTTGCGGGCGGCTGAAAGCTTCAGCCATATGCGTCCCCGCCCCATGCTGGCGAGGTTGCTCGCGGCCTGACGAAAAAATTCGGGCCGGATCGCGATGGCGGCGCGGTAGTTTTCGATCGCCTCGTCCAGACGCCGCTGCTTCTGCAGCACGTTGCCGAGGTTGCCCAGCGCTTCGGCGTAGTCTGGCCGCAACTCAAGCGCCTTCCGGTACGCTCGTTCGGCGCCGTCGAGGTCTTCGGCATCCCTGAGCGAGATTCCCAGCATCAGGTGAAGTTCGGCGCTGTCGGGCAAGCGTTCTGTTGACGCCAGAAGCACCGGTGCGGCGTCCCGTTGCCGGCCGAGAGTGCTGAGCGTCCTCAGCAGGTGGTAATGCGCCTCCAGATCGTCGGGAGCGAGGGTGGCGGCTTCGCTGTATGCGTCGGCGGCCTCTTCCAGCCTGCCGCCGGCCCGCAACGCGCTTCCCAGATGGACCCGCATATTCGCATTCTTCGGATTGCGCGCGACGGCCCGGCCGATCAGATCGGCGGCCTCTTCGTTCCGGCCGGCTTCCAGCGCACAGACGCCCAGCAGGTGCAGCCCGTTCGCGTTCTCCGGCTCGGCTTCGAGCGCCCGACGGTAGAACCCTTCCGCCTCATCCCGCCGCCCGGCCCGGTGATGGGCCAGCCCCTGTTCGAGGAGGGACCGGACATTTGTCATCCGTTACGCCAGTTCGAACGGGATCTGGCGCGGGCCGTTATAGGAGGCGACGTCGCCGGTGGACGGATCGAACCGGTACTGCACGAACGTGCCCGAGCGCTGGCTGCGGACGATAAAACCGATCGTGCGGTCGTCGCCGTTCTTCTCCTGGTGGATCTGCCAGGGCGGGACCACGTCGATATAGCCCGGCGTGACGTCGAAATCGCCTTCCTTTTCGATGGTGGCCGGTTCGTCGCCCGGCGCGCCGCCATCGGTGCGGACGTAACGCTCGATATGCTCGCCGCCTTCGAGCACGCCGTACAGCGTCCAGCTCTGCCCGTGATCGTGGATATTGGTGGTCGAATGCGGCGCCTTGACCAGCGCGTTGAGGACGAACCCGTAATCCAGATCCTCGTAGAACAGCAGGTTGCCCGGCGCGCCGTCGCCCTGCTTGGTGTCGGGCCAGTTTTTCGTGTGGGCCTGAAGCTCTGGATCGGCCAACAGGTCGCGCAGCGGTTCCGCGACCTCGGGCCAGAGCGTTTCGCCCTCGCGGCCTTCGGCGCAGAGGCTGCGCACCGTGTCGACGAATTTTTGGACTGGCGGGAGAAGGGGCTGGTCGGTCATGGCATTCTTTCGATTCGGATGGTCGATGCGAGAGTCATGCGGGCGAACGGCGTTTGCGTCAAGATTCAGTCCGTTTGCGCCGCCCGGGAAAATACATAGAAATCTAAGTATTTAGCCGTCAACAATCCATTTTTTCCCGGTTTTGCAAGGGTTTTCGCCAATTTTCCGAAGAGTCCGTCTTGCATTCCCTGCGCGTTCCCCTTACATAACGCGACTAAGCGGTTAAACGAATTGATATCCGATAAACAAGGACGGTTTCAGGAGAAAGAGATGAGCACAGCCAGGAAAGAAGCGGTCGGCGACGCACAGACCGATGCGCTGCGGGACCTTCGGTCGACAATCGATTTTCTGCGCGCCGAGGGAGACCTGATTGAAACAGACGTCGAGGTGGATCCCGATCTGGAGATCACCGGCGTCCAGAAGCATCTCGACGGCGCCTGCCCGATCCTGTTCAACAACGTGAAGGGCAAACCGCACCATCGCGCGATCACCAACCTGTTCGCCGATCACGGCATCATGCACAAGCTGTTCGGCTTCAAGGATCACCGGGACCGCACGGTCAAGATCGCAGAGGCCATCCGCAACCCGCTCAAGCCGGTGGTTGTCGATTCGAAGGACGCGCCGAGCCACACGGAAATCATCGAGAACCCGTCGGAAGTCAACGAATTCATGGTGCCGATCCGGCACACGACCTACGAATCCGAGCTGACCGTCGGGTCGGGGCAGCGGCTGTTCGCCGGCGAGTATTTCGATGGCGGAACGGACATGGCCTATAACCGGATGAATTTCCGCTGGGGCAATGTCGGCACCTTCCAGATTTCGCCCGGCTCGCATGGCTGGCAGTTGATGGCCAACCATTATCGGGACGACAAGCCGATCCCGCTGACCATGAATTTCGGCATCCCGTACGGCCCCAACCTGCTGGCCGGCGCCGGTTTCGATTACGTCATTCTGCCGATGGGTTGCGATGAGCTCGGCGTGGCCGGGCGTCTGGCCGGAGAGCCGGTGCGCATGGTCGAGGCGAAGACGGTCCCCGGCGCCTACGCGCTGGCCGACGCCGAGATCACGCTGGAAGGCTATCTGCATCCCCGCGACCGTCGCTACGAGACGGCGGAGGCCGAGGAAGCTGGCGTTCAGGGCCGGTTCCACTTCCATCCCGAATGGGCCGGCTACATGGGCAAGGCGTACAAGGCGCCGACCTTCCACGTCACCGCCGTCACCATGCGCGAACGCGAGTCCAAGCCGATCGTGTTCCCGCTCGGCGTTCACACGATGGACTGCCAGAACATCGACACCACGGTGCGCGAATCCGCGATCTACGAGCTGTGCCACCGCATGCAGCCCGGCATCTGCACGGATGTGAACATTCCGTATCCGATGACCGACTGGGGCGGGGCCATCATCCAGGTCAAGAAGCGCAGCCAGATCGACGAAGGCTGGCAGCGCAACTTCCTCGCCGCGATCCTCGCCACTTCGCAGGGTTCGCGTCTCGCCATCGCGATGAGCGAGGACACCGACATCTATGACATGGACGACGTGATCTGGAACCTGACCACCCGCGTTAATCCAAAGACCGACATCCTCAACCCGCTTCCCGGCGGGCGCGGCCAGACCTTCATGCCGGCCGAGCGGATGACGGCGGGCGACCGCGAATGGACGGCGTCGAACACCGTGTTCGAGGGCGGCATGGGCATCGACGCCACCGTGCCGTTCGGCTACGAGAGCGACTTCCTGCGCCCGGTCTATCCCGTGGACCAGGTGTTTCCCGACAAGTTCTTCTCCGACGCCGATATCGAAAAGGCCAAGAAGTACATGCAGGGCAAGGGCTGGGTGCTCTCCCTCGCCGATTCCGGCCGGTAAGCCCGGGCGGCATATCTCACGCGACAGGGCGGCCTTCCGGGGCCGCCCTTTTTCTTGCCGGTTCTCCGACCTCGCGGCATCATTGGTCAAATATGTTTCAGGTCGTGGTGGAAATGTCCCCCACCTCACCCCGGCCCTCTCCGCCCCCGAGGGCGGAGAGGGTGCCATGTAGATGTTTTAGCCGCGTTCCCCTTCGCCCATTGGGGGGAGGGGACAGGGGAGGTGGGAACGCATAATGTGTCCAATAAATTCCGAGACGCGCAAAGGACGAGACAGGGAGACGCCGATGTATCTCAGAAACGCCTGGTACGTAGCCGGATGGAGCTATCATGTCGGGAACGGCATTCTGGCGCGGACCATCTGCGACGAGCCCATCGTGTTCTTCCGCACCGAGGACGGCGTGGTCGCGGCGCTGGAGGATCGCTGCTGTCATCGCAGCGCGCCGCTGTCGCTCGGCAAGCACAAGGGAAACGAGATCGAGTGCGGCTATCACGGGCTGCGCTTCGACCGCACCGGCCAGTGCACCGCGGTGCCGAGCCAGGACATGGTGCCGCCCGGCGCCTGCATCCGGTCCTATCCCACAGTGGAAAAGAACCGGCAGGTCTGGATCTGGATGGGCGAGCCGGCCAGGGCGGACGAAAGCCTGATCCCCGATTATTTCTGGCTGGACAGCGCCGACTGGACCACGATCGAGGATACCTATCACGTCAAATGCCACTACCAGTCCTATATCGATATCCAGCTCGACCAGACCCATTCTCCCTTCGTCCACCCCGACACGCTGGGTAATGCCGCCAAGCTGCGGGTCAAGCCGAAGGTCACGCGCGAGGAGCGCGCGGTGCACTGCGAACGGCTCATGCCGGATGACGACCCGCCGCCCTTGTGGGCCAAGGCGGCGAAGATCGAGGGCAAGGGCGATTCATGGAACCGCTGGGTCTACACCCCGCCGGCGACCATCATGTTCGATGTCGGCGCGGCGCAGGCAGGCACCGGCGCGTTCGAGGGCAACCGCGAATTCGGCATCACCGTCCATAACGTTCACGCCATCACGCCGGAAACCGACGGGACGCTGCATCATTTCTGGGCGAGTTCGCGCGATTTCGACGTCGGCGACGACGCGACGACCGAAAAGCTCAACATCATCCGCCGCATCTTCCGCGAGGATATCGCCATGTGCGAGGCGCAACAGGCCTGCCGCGACCGTTTCCCAGGCGCGCCCGAAATCGACGTGGCGATGGACGCGCCGTCGATCCAGGCGCGGAACCTGCTGGCCCGGATGATCGAGGAGGAGCAAGCGGGGGCGTAGGCGCCGGTTTGGCGATAATAGACTCGTCATCGCCGGGCCCACGTGCGCTTCACGCCCATGGCCGGCGATCTCCGAACCGGCCTATGCCGGCGCCGGGTTCGACTTCTTCCAGGCCTCCGTCAGGCTCTTGCGGTCGAGCTTGCCGCGCTCGGTCCTGGGCAGGCTGTCGACGAAAATCACCTGTTTCGGCGTCTTGAACGGGGCCAGTGTTTCGCCGTAATGGGCGATGACGTTCTCCGCCGTCAGCCCGATGCCTTCCTGCACCAGCAGCAGCTTCGGCGCGATGGCGGAAATGATCCCTGCGATATGGGCGCGGTTCATCTCCACATTCGCGGTGGCGATGGTGGCGCCGACACGCTGCACGGCGAGGAACTCGGCGGAGTTTTCCGACAGCATCAGGATGCGGTCGTTGGCCTTTAACCCCCGATCACGGAAGAAATGCGCCATCCGGTTGCCCAGCCGCCAGAGATTGCGGTAGCTCAGAACCTTGTCGTTCTGGTCGATGGAGATCATGTAGGGCTTGTCGCCGAACGCTTGCGCCTGATCGGCGAGGATGCGGCGAACCGGTCTGTACTCGGTTGTTTTTGCGCCTCCCATGCGGAAACGCTATCGCGCGCCGCGCAAAAACCTCACAAAAACTTCAGTTTTGCGCGCCGCGGTTGGCAGACGCGTTTTTCCCGCTACAGTGCGCGCGCCTTCATTCTGAAAGACCTGCATCTTGTCCAACCAGCCTGACGCCCGAACCGGACCGATGGGATTCTTCACCTCGCCGGTTACAGCAGTGATCGCCACCACTTTCCTGTGGGCGACGACAACGGTAGTGGTGCGCTACTTCCACGAGGAGATCCCGCCGCTCAGCCTGTCTTTCTGGCGGACCACTGTGGCGTTCCTGATCCTGCTGCCGTTCGCCGCGCCGGCGCTGCGGACGCAATGGCCGCTCATCGTGGCGAACATCAAATGGCTGGCGCTGCTTGCCCTGCTGCTGTGGGTCGGCGGCAACGCCCTGCTGTTTCTGTCGCTGCAATACACCATCGCGCTCAACGCCGCGGTCATCAACTCGACCGAGCCGATCTTCATCGTGCTGTTCGCGGCGCTGATCTTCCGCGATCCGTTTACCTGGCGGCAGGGGATCGGGCTGGCGCTGTCGCTCGGCGGCGTGCTGGCGCTGATATCCGAAGGGTCGCTCGACCGACTGATGGCGCTCGACTTCAATGTCGGCGACATCATCGTCACCTGCGCGTATCTGTCCTGGGGACTTTATGTCGTGTTCCTGCGGAAGGCGCCGCGCGAGATGGATCACAAGCTACTGCTCTGCGCGCTGCTGGGATTCGGCGCGCTGTTCATGCTGCCGCTGCACCTTGTCGAGATCGCCTTCGTGCGGCCGATGCCGGTAAACGAAATGGTCGTCGCCACCGTGATCGCGCTCGCCATCGGGCCCGGGGTCATCGCCATGCTTATGTGGAATTACGCGATCAGGGAGATGGGTCCGGCGCGGGCCGGGCAGTTTATTCACACCATCCCGGCCTTTACCGTCGTGATGGCGCTGATCTTCCTCGACGAAACGTTCCGGGCGTTTCACATCGTCGGCATTGTGCTGATCGCAATCGGACTGATCGTCGCAACCAGAAAGGAATAACGGGGCTTACCCCCCGAACTCTTCCTTCCATTCTTCCAGCAATTGAAGCCGGTGCATCTTGCCGCGTTCGGTTTTGGGCAGATGGTCGCGGACGATCACCTGTTTTGGCATGCGGAACTCGGGCAGCCTGCCTGTGCAATGCGCCATTACGGCGTCCGCCGTGGTCGACTCCCCGTCTTTCGCCGCCACGTAACAGACCACTTCCTCGCCGTAGATCGCATCCGGTACGCCGATGGTGGCGGCTTCGGCGAGGGCGGGCATCTGGAGCAGGATATTGTCGATCTCGGCCGGCGAAATATTCACCCCGCCGCGGATAATGAGGTCCTTGGCGCGGCCGGTGATCCGCACATAGCCTTCCTCGTCCATTACGCCGAGATCGCCGGTGCGCAGCCGGTTGCGGGCGTGAATCTGTACTTTGCCGGTCTCGTCGATATAGCGGTAGAGGTTGGTCTCGAACCCGCCGAGCTCGACCTCGCCCATCTCGCCGCGCGGCAGTTCGGTCCCGTTTTCGTCGACGATGGCGAGCTCCAGATAGTCGAGCGGTTTTCCGACCGTACCGAACTTCCGGCTGTGCTCGTTGGAGACGCCGATCCAGCCGATTTCCGAGCAGCCATAGCCCTGCGCGACGGGAATACTGCACTTCTCCTCGAACTGTTTCCAGGTTTCCGGCATCAGCGGCGCGGAAGACGAGGTCATGAAGCGCAGATGCGGGATATCGTCGCGGTGGATGTCGATCGGGCGGTTGAGGAACATGGCGAGCCCGGTCGGGTTGCACACGCCGATGGTCGCCTCATTGTCGCGGACCCAGTTGAAATACCGGCTCTGCGAAAAACGCCGGGCGAGGATCAGTGTCGCGCCCTTATAGAGCGAGCTCAGCCCCGACAGCACCTGCGCCGAAATCCAGTTGAAGGCCCGGAATTCGAGGATGCGGTCCTCTTCCGTCATGCCGAGCGCCTCCGCCGTCGGCGGGGTGTTGGAGATCAGCTCGCGGAAGGTGACGATCACCCCTTTGGGAGCGCTTGCCGTGCCCGATGTGTAATAGATCGAGGCGTCGTCCTCCCAGCAGCTGACCGGTTCCACCGGGTCAGGCGCAAACCGGTCTAGCTCGCCATAGAAACCGGTGCAGGCGAATTCCGCATGCCATTCGCCGAGCGGCATCCAGTCGCCCGGCGTCACGCTCGACAGCCCATCGGCGTCGATCCGGTTCTCGGAATCCTCGAACAGGGTCAGCTTAGGTTCGAGTGCGTTAAGAATCGCTTCGAAATAGACCGCGTTCATCTCCACATGGATGGTGCAGACGGTGGCGCCATAGGCCATGACGCCGATATAGACGGCCAGATGCTCGATGCAGTTGTTCGACAGCATCGCGACGCGGTCGTTGGGGCCGATTCCTTCCGCCTTGAGGAACTGCGCCATGCGGTTGGTGATCTCGCGGAACTGACCCCACGTGATCGATTTGTTCTGGTCGACGCTATGGATGAAAACCTTGTCGGGATAACGCTCCGCATTGCGTTCGATCCAGTCGCGCAGGCTGGTTTCGGGCGCGCCGACCTTTGCTGGATCGCGGTTTGGTGAATCGTCCATCTCGCCATATGCCTTTCCGGGAACCGGGAGGCTACCCGACAGAAGTAAGTCGGGAAACCCGACATTGACCCTGTAAATTCGAGCCGTTACAAAATATGTGACTGGTCAACAGTTAGCAATCGAAGTTTTTGTCAGCCTTGGAATTCTGCGGAAAAACTCTATATAGTCCGCAAGTGATTGAGGCAAGATGCCGTGCCTTTTATGCGGCGTGAGGCGGGGCCGGCAGGCGGCTTCGGCGAATGGAGGAAGACAGAAAATGGCAGCACAGGACGCTGCGGCGGCGGGGGCAGAAGAGCCGATCCGTTTCGACACGAGCCCTGACCGGTACCGCCACTGGAAGCTGACGATTGACGGCAATGTCGCGACGCTGGCGATGGATGTCGACGAGTCGGCGACGCTGAAGCCCGGCTACGAGCTCAAGCTGAACTCCTACGATCTCGGGGTCGATATCGAGCTGTACGACGCGATACAGCGTCTGCGCTTCGAGCACCCCGAAGTCGGCGCGGTCGTCCTGCGGTCGAACAAGCCCAACGTGTTCTGCGCCGGGGCGAATATCCGGATGCTGGGCATGTCGACCCACGACCACAAGGTCAATTTCTGCAAGTTCACCAACGAGACGCGCAACGGGATCGAGGACGCGACAGAGCATTCGCACCAGACCTATATCTGCGCGATCAACGGGGCGGCGGCCGGCGGCGGGTACGAACTGGCGCTGGCGACGGATCACATCATGCTGATCGATGATGGATCCTCGACCGTGTCGTTGCCCGAATTGCCGCTTCTTGCCGTGCTGCCGGGCACCGGCGGGCTGACGCGGCTGGTCGACAAGCGCAAGGTGCGGCACGACCGCGCCGATTTCTTCTGCACGACGTCCGAAGGGCTGCGCGGGAAGCGGGCCGTCGACTGGAATATCATCGACGAAAGCGTGCCGAAATCGCGCTTCGAGGACGCGGTGGCCGAGCGGGCGCAGGAATTCGCTGCGAAATCCGACCGGCCTGTGGATGCGAAGGGCGTCGAACTGACGCCGCTCAATGTCAGCATCGACGGCGATGCGATCGAATACGACCATGTTTCCATCGCGATCGACCGCGGGCAGAACGTCGCGGAATTCACAATTTCCGGCCCGGCCGATGCGCCGCCCGCCGATGCCGCCGGCGTGGCGGAGCAGGGCGTCGCCTTCTGGCCGTTTGCGCTGGCGCGCGAGCTTGACGCCGCGATCATGCATTTGCGCGTCAACGAACGAGAAATCGGCACCTGGGTGTTCCGGACGAAGGGCGATGGCGCGATGGTCGCCGCCTGTGACGAACTGCTGGAGCGCGAGGCCGGCGACTGGCTGGTGCGCGAGATCACGCTCTATCTCAAGCGGACGCTCAAGCGCGTCGATGTGTCCTCGCGCAGCCTGATCGCGCTGATAGAGCCGGGCAGCTGCTTTGCCGGCACGCTGCTGGAGCTCGTGCTGATTGCCGACCGGTCCTACATGCTGGACGGGCCGCTGGAGGGCTCGAACCTGCCGGATGCGACCGTAACGCTGACGGGAATGAATTTCGGCCCATACCCGATGGGGAACGGGCTGACGCGGCTGGAAACGCGTCTGCTGGGCGAACCGGACCGGGTCACGGACGCAAAGAAGGAAATCGGCGCGGCGCTCGACGCACAGGCCGCCGACGATCTCGGACTCGTCACCTTCATTCCCGACGATATCGACTGGGAAGACGAAGTCCGCATCGCCATCGAGGAACGCGCCTCGTTCTCGCCCGACGGGCTGATCGGAATGGAAGCCAATCTGCGCTTCGCCGGGCCGGAAACGATGGAAACCAAGATTTTCGGCCGGCTCAGCGCGTGGCAGAACTGGATCTTCCAGCGCCCGAACGCCGCCGGCGAACAGGGCGCGCTCAAGCGCTACGGCACCGGACAGCGAAGCCAGTTTGACAGGAAGAGGGTCTGACCATGTCGATCAATCTCACGGCCCGCATACCGAACAATGTCGATCTCGGCGACGACCGCCGCCTGCAGCGCGCGCTGGAAGGCTGGCAGCCCAGCTTCCTCGACTGGTGGAAGGATCTCGGCCCCGACGGCACGATGGATTTCGATGTCTATCTGCGTACCGCGATCAGCGTGGATTCCGACGGATGGGCCAATTTCGGCTACGTCAAAATGCCGGAATATCGATGGGGTATCTTCCTGGCGGAGCCGGAGCCGGGCCGTACCATCGGTTTCGGCGAAAACAGGGGCGCGCCGGTATGGAACGAGGTTCCGGGCGAGCATCGCTCGACATTGCGCCGCCTGATCGTGACCCAGGGCGATACCGAGCCTGCCTCGGTCGAACAGCAGCGGCTGCTCGGCCTGACCTGCCCATCGCTCTACGATCTCCGCAACCTGTTCCAGGTCAACGTGGAGGAGGGGCGGCATCTCTGGGCGATGGTCTATCTGCTGCATGCCTATTTCGGCCGCGACGGGCGCGAGGAAGCCGAAGCGATGCTGGAGCGCCATTCCGGCGATCCCGACAAGCCGCGCATTCTCGGCGCCTTCAACGAAAAGACGCCGGACTGGCTGGCCTATTTCATGTTTACCTATTTCACCGACCGCGACGGGAAGTTCCAGCTCGGCTCACTGGCGGAATCCGGATTCGATCCGCTGGCGCGCACCTGCCGCTTCATGCTGACCGAGGAAGGCCACCACATGTTCATCGGCACGACCGGCATTCAGCGCGTCGTGACGCGGACGCTTGAGGTGATGAAGGAGATCAGGTCGGAAGAACCCGACAAGGTCCGTGCGGCGGGCGCCATCGATCTGCCGACCATACAGCGCTACCTGAATTTCCATTACAGCGTGTCGCTCGACCTGTTCGGGCAGGAGCTTTCGACCAACGCGGCGAATTACTACACGGCGGGTCTAAAGGGCCGGTTCGAGGAAAGCAGGAACGAGGACGATCACGTCCTGTCGGATGACAGCTATAACGTGACGCTTCTGGAAAACAACGAAATCCGCGAGATCGAGCAGAACAGGCTGCTTGCCGTCAACGAGCGGCTGCGGGACGATTACATCGCCGACTGCCAGCTCGGCGTGACGCGCTGGAGCAAGATCATCAAAAAGGCCGGCGTCGATTTCGAACTTGCCCTGCCGCATCGCGGGTTCAACCGCCATATTGGCTCGTTCGCCGGCGCCCGCATCTCGCCCTCGGGCAAGGTGCTGACCGAGGCGGAATGGACCAAACATTCGACGGAATGGCTGCCGTCGCAGGCGGATCGCGAATTCGTCCTTTCGCTGATGACGAAGCCCGTCACCGAACCCGGCAAGTTCGCTGGCTGGGTCGCCCCTCCGGGCCGCGGCATCGACGGCAAGCCGCTCGATTTCGAGTATGTGAAATTCCACTGACGGAACCGTCAGGGACGACAGAAAAAGGGGCGGGTCTGAAACCCGCCCCTTTATTTTTTTATCCCGTTTTCGGGGTGCCTGATCAGCCGGAAACGGCATCCGCCAGGGCTTTGCCGGGCTTGAACTTCGCCACCGTCTTCGCGGGAATCTGAATTTCCTCGTTGGTCCGCGGGTTCCGGCCGGTACGGGCGGGCCTTTGGCTGACGGAGAAGGTGCCGAAACCGACAAGGGTGGCTTTGTCTCCGTCTTTCAGGGCGTTGGCAATTCCGTCAAGGCACCCGTCGAGCGCCTTCGCCGCCTGGGCGTTGGAAATACCGGCGCTGGCGGCCATGATGTTTACAAGATCTGCTTTGTTCATGTTGATATCCTTCCTCGGACATGCACGCGAAAAGCGGACGCAGACAGGGTTTGTGCGCGGCCACTTGCGTTTATGCGGCCGAATCGGGAAATTTGTACAGCCACGCCAGATCCTCCTGGGAGGCTTACCGGTCGCCCTGGACGATCTCCAGCGCCTGGCGGTCATAGAGCGCATACAGCAGATCGAGGTGATTGCGCAGGGCAGGCGTTCCATATGCGGTGACCGTTTTTTCTGTCATCAGGTTCAGGAAAATGGCCAGGGCGGCATTGTCGATGTCAAAGGTTTCTCCATCAAAGCCAAGGCTGTAGGTCTTCCCCGCCGCCGATGCGGCGGGTAACGGGGTAAGCGCAAATTTTACCGAGGCGGGTTTAACCAGCCCGCCGCCGGCCTGCAGGGCCGTGGCGAATTCGCGTGGATCGAGCAGATCGTCGCGTTCCCCATACCCGCCCCGGTCTTCACCGGTTGAGGCGCTGAAAAACGATGCCAGCCACTCGGAAAAGGCAGGCGTTCCCAAAGAGTCGTTGAGATGATCGCGTAGCGTCCTGACGGCATTGGCGGAAAGCAGAAAACCAGCGCTGTCCGGCCCCAGCCCGTCGCCCGTATATCGGAGATCGAGCGTCTCATGGCTGGCGAGGTACAGGCCGTAGGCGTCATACAGCTCTGACAGTTTCGGTCCGAGGAACCCGACGGAAAAGGTCAGCGCGTCTTCCAGCGTGGTGCCTTCGTGCGCGAAATGGAGCGGCACATAGAGAACGTCGCCTGACGTGACGTCAACTACATCGCCTTCAACGGGCTCTTTCAGGATCTTGAGGTCGAGCCCGTCGATATAGTCCTCCTCGAACACGGGCTCATGGCCAATGGTCCAGCGGCGCCTGCCCTGGCCCTGCACAAGAAAGACGTGATAGCTGTCGACATGGCCGCCGATGGTGCCGCCCTCGGTGGAAAAGCTGACCATGATGTCGTCCATCAGCCATCGCGGCGCAAAACTGAACGCCCGCAGCAGGTCAGCGGTGTCGGGATGGAACTGTTCCACGTTCTGGACCAGCAGGCTCCAGGGCGGTTGTCCGCTGGTGGCGAAATCGTCCTCGGTAAACGGCCCAAATCGGCAGGCCCAGTCTTTCCGGGAGACCATGCGGGAGCGCACGGTTTCCTCCATGGACAGCCCGGCGAGTTCGTCCGGGGTGATCAACCGGTTCATCGCGGCCCGATCGACGGCATCCCGCACAAGGAACGGCTTCCTGTTCCAGTAAAGCGCATAGAAATCCGCCACGGACGGCAAGCTTTCGAGAGTGGCGAGAGAAGAAGACATCACGCGATCCGGTGTTGTTCCAAATGGACAATCAATCAGGCAGTTCGCGGTTCTGCCCACTCAATCCCGATATTTATACAGCCACGCCATTCCCTGATAGGCCGCTTCCGGGTCGCGACCTCCCAGCGCCATGTTGCGAAGCTCGCGGACCACGCCGGCGGCATGATAGATGTCGCCGTAATAGCGTGCCGTGGTCTGCACCCGTCCGGTACGCAGATAGCGCATCTCCGGATATTCCTGGAACGTCTTTTCGATATCGCCATTATTGGCGCTAAGCGTATCGGCAATACACACCGCGTCTTCCATCGCCATGCCCGCGCCGGCGGCGAGATATTGCAGCATCGGATGCGCCGCATCGCCCAGCAGCGTCACGCGACCCTTCGACCATTCGCGCACCGGCAGCCGGTCGCACAGCACCCACATGCGCCAGGTCTCGATCTTGTCCAGCAGCGCCTGGACCTCGGGCGCGGTGCCTGCGAACCGTTTGAACAGCTCCTCCGGATCGCCTTCGCTGTCCCACCCCTCGACATAGCGGTCGCTGTGGAACACGGCGACGATGTTGAACAGCTCGCCCCGGCGTAGCTTGTAATGCACCAGGTGGTTCTTCGGCCCCGCCCACAGCACCACCTCGTTCATGTATTTTTCGAGGATGTCCGGCACGTCGTCGATCGGCAGCACGGCGCGATAGGCGATATGGCCGGACACGATGGGATCGCCGTCGTCGACAATGGTCGGGCGGATCTTCGACCAGAGTCCGTCGGCGCCGACCAGCGCAGCGCCGTCGACGGTTCCGCCGGATTCGGTTTCCACCGAGACGGAGTCGCCTTTGTCGGTATAGCCCAGCACGCGCGTATTCGCGCGGAGATCTATCAGGTCCGGCATAGACCGGCAGGCATTCAGCAGCACGGTATGCAGGTCGGCGCGGTGGATCACGCCGTACGGGCCGCCGAAATAATCGCGGTAGGCATCGCCGGTCGGGATGCGCGTGATTTCCTCTCCGGTCACGCTGTCCATCATGATCATGTTGTCAGGATAGAACGCGATATCGCGCATTTCGGGGCGCACCTGCAGCCGCTCGAACATGCGGTCGACATTGGGGCCGAGCTGGATGCCGGCGCCGATTTCGCCGAATTCCGGCGCCTGTTCGAGAACGATGCTGGAAAGTCCATTCAGCGCCAGAGCCCGCGCCAGCGCAAGCCCGCCAATGCCACCGCCCGCAATGATAATCGGGCCTCCAAGATCGATATCGCTCATGGTTCCTTCAAGCCGTCCTGTGTTCAAATCTCTGCCTGAACGGCATAATAGGGGAAAACGGCGCGCGGTCGAAGCGTCGGGGAGACGAATAACAGCAGACGAGGCAGAAATTGGCGGAAAACAGCGTAACGGTCGTTTCGGCGTCCGGTCAGGCCACGATAGAATTTTCCGGGAGTTTCAACGTCGCGGTCCCCTTTATCGATCGGCATCTCGATGAAGGGCGTGGTGCGAAGGCCGCCATCGTCGGCGCGTTCGGCGAGGTGACCTATGCGCAGCTTGCCGAACGGGTGAACCGCTGCGGAAATGCGCTTGTCGGGCTCGGCCTCAATCCGGGCGCGCGGGTGGTCATGATGATCAAGGACTGCCCGGAATTTTTCTATGTCTTCTGGGGCGCAATCAAGGCGGGCTTCGTACCGGTGCCCCTCAACACGCTGCTGCGCCAGGACGACTACCAGTTCATGGTCGAGGATTCCGGCTGCGAGGCGGTTATTTATTCCGCCGAGTTCGCCGGCGAGGTCGAACCGGCGGTAAAGGGCGCGTCGCCGGGACCGAAGCATGTGCTGCTGGCCGAGGGCGAAGGTTCGGTCTCCGCGCTGATGGACAGCGCAGCGGTGGCGCTCGACGCGGCGCCGGCCGCTCCGACCGACGACTGTTTCTGGCTCTACTCATCCGGTTCGACCGGCCGGCCCAAGGGGACGGTTCATTCCCACAGGGACATACCGGTTTCGGCGATCAATTACGCGGTCGGCGCGCTCGGGCTCGCGGAAGACGACATCTGTTTCTCGGCTGCAAAGCTGTTTTTCGCGTACGGGCTGGGCAATTCGATGAATTTTGTCCTCTGGGTCGGCGCGACGGCGGTGCTGGACGCGCGCCCGCCCAGCCCGGCAATGACGTTCGAGGTGATCGAGGCGTTCAGACCGACGTTTTATTACGGCGTACCGACGCTCTACGCCGCGCAATTGCGTGCGATGGAAGAGTCCATGCCGGACATGTCGTCGCTGCGCTGCTATGTCTCCGCCGGCGAGGCCCTGCCGCCCGATATTTTTCGCCGCTGGCAGCAAAAGACCGGTGGGAAGATCCTCGACGGGATCGGCTCTACCGAAATTCTCCATATCTTTATTTCCAACCGGGAAGACGACCATAAGCCGGGCGCCAGCGGACGTCTCGTGCCGGGCTACGAGGCGAAAATTCTCGACGAGGACGGCAAGGAGGTCACGCAGGGCGAGTCCGGCGCCCTGATGATCAAGGGCGATTCCATCGCCAAGTATTACTGGAACAATCCGGAAAAGACCGCCGCCACCATGCAGGGCGAGTGGATCAACACCGGCGACACCTATTACCAGGACGAGGACGGGTTCTACGTCTATTGCGGTCGCAACGACGACATGATGAAGGTCGGTGGCATCTGGTGTTCGCCGTTCGAGATCGAGGCCAAGCTGATCGAGCATCCCAGGGTGCTGGAAGCCGCCGTCGTAGCCCGCGCCGACGATGACGATCTGATCAAGCCGGAAGCCTTTATCGTCCTCAACGATGCGTCTGACGCCGGCGACGACCTCGCCGCGGAACTGCTGGAACACTGCAAGAACGGGCTCGCGCGCTACAAATATCCGCGCTGGTTCAACTTCGTGGACGACCTGCCCAAGACCGCGACCGGCAAGATCCAGCGGTTCCAGCTTCGGCAATAAATCATGGATTAAAGAACCGGTGGCGCCGAGAACGCCACCGGTTCCCTCAACCCGGTTGGAGGGGATCCTGGACCGGGTCTCGGCTCCCGGTGCGATGGGAACGCGCCCGAAAGCCTGAACTTGTCTGTAACCTGTCTGTATGGGGCTGCCGTTTCCCTGCAGACAGGGTTTCACCGGCAGTCATTCCATCGTTAAATATGGCTATCCGAAAAAATAATCCATAGGAAAAATCATGGTCGATCTGGGGACAAAAGGTCCGATGGCGCTGAACGCGCTGACAGCCTCAAAGGCCGCAGAAAAGCTGGCTTCAGGGGAGATTACCTCCGAGGCGCTTGTGCGGGATTGTCTGGCGCGGATCGAAGCGCGCGAAGACGTTGTTAACGCCTGGGCGTTTCTCGATCCGGATCTCGCGCTGGAACAGGCGAGGGCGCGCGACGCCGAACCGAGGCGCGGGCCGCTGCACGGCGTGCCCATCGGCGTGAAGGACATTTTCGATACCGCCGACATGCCGACCGCGCATGGCTTCCCGCCCTATGAGGGCAAAAGCTGGGGAGTCGACTCGGCCTGCGTCGCCGCCTTCCGCAAAGCCGGCATGGTGATCCTCGGCAAGACGGTGACGACCGAGTTCGCCTGTCCTCAGCCTCTCCGCACGACCAACCCGCACGATCCGACGCGGACACCCGGCGTTTCGTCCAGCGGATCGGCCGCTGCGGTGGCGGATTTCATGACGCCGCTCGCCAACGGGACTCAGACCGGCGGGTCGGTAATCGGCCCGTCCGCCAATTGCGGCGTCTACGGCTACAAGGCGAGTCTCGACGGGCTGGACCGTGGCGGTTTCCGGCATTGCAAGAAATCGATCGATACGCTGGGGCTCATGGGCCGCTGCATGGACGACCTGCTGCTGGCCCGCGCGGCGAGTGTCGGCGGGGAGGCCGTGCGGCCGTCATCCGGTGCGCCTCGTATCGCCCTGTTGCGCACGCCCTGGTGGGACCAGGCCGAGCCCTGCATGCAGAAGGCGGTCGAAGACTCGGCGGCAATGTTGCGCGACGCCGGCGCGACGGTGACGGAAATCGACCTGCCCGCCCTGTTCGTCGAGATCGAGGATCATTTCGCCGTGGTCAATGGCTGGGAAGGGTGTCAGATGCTGGCCGATGAAATCCGACAGTGCCCGGACAGTTTCAATGCGCATAATAGCGAGCGCATTGGCTATGTCGACGGGCTGACGGAGGCGGACTATTTCGAATCGGGCCGGGTGCTCGACGGCGCGCGGGCGAAAATGGACGCGCTGTTCGACGGGTTTGACCTGTTCCTGACGCCGAGCCTGACGGGGGAGGCGCCGGTGGGACTCACCGAAGTCCGTTCCGCCGTGTTCGCGCGTCTGTGGACCCAGATGTATACGCCCTCGGTCAACCTGCCGCTGTTCGAAGGGCCGAACGGTCTGCCAGTCTGCGTTCAGCTTGTCGGCAAGCGGGACACGGACGATGCCATGCTGGCGAACGCCGCGTGGGCTGACGTAGGCCTGCGGTCTGCTCTCGGAACCGTACCGAAAAAAATATAAATACCGTTATTCGAACAGCCAGTAATAACCGTAGGCGACGATAAAGGCCGGGATCGCGCTGTACAGCGTGGCGATAATCGCCGCCCTGGGCGCCATGGCTATGGCGGGAAACAGCGCGTCGCCGTCATTGCTGATGGCATTTCCGAGCTCTGCCGAGAACGGCACCAGCCCGTTCAGATACATCGCGGCCACCACCACCTGCGGGCCGCAGCCGGGGATGAAGCCGATCAGGATCGCCATCATCGGCACCAGCGGCGCCCAGACCTGGAACAGCGTTTTCAGGTCCACGCCGGTGAAATGGACCCCGAGTTCGTAGATGAGATAGGCGAACACAACCCAGACGGTGACGAAGCAGGTATCACCGACCACCCGCGCGGGCGCATCGCCGAGACGTCCCTCGCTGGCCGAAGCCCAGCCGAGGGATTGCGAATTCTCGTCGATAGAGGCGCGCGTCGGCGCGACGGTTCCCCACAGCAGCAACGAGATCACCGCGCCGATTACGCCGACCCAGACGACGGTCTCGACTCCCATGAAACTTCCGAACAGTGCCTCCGTATCGGCCTGGAAAGCGACGAACCCGCCAAATACCAGACCGGGAAGCAGAAACAGCGTCCAGATCCGCCGCCACATCTTCGAGTCGACCCGACGGATGCAGGGGCTGCAGGAAGGATCCAGCCCGTCTCCCTTGTAGCGCAGGAAGTCTGTGCCATGGATCGCATCGACGATATAGCCTGATACCGTTCCGACGCAGAAACCGGCGAAGAATATTGCGAGACCCGTCAGGGGTTCCTGCGCCAGCAGTAGAAATGCTGCATCGCCCATCGTCGCGGTCAGGACGGAAACGACAGAGCCGAAGCTGATGCCGCCACGGATATATTGCGTGATGACCATGATGGCCCCGCCGCATCCCGGCAGCGCGCCCAGAGCAGCGGCGATCGGTACCTGCCATATCCGGTAACGCGCCAGCAGTTCCGCCGGGTCGATCCGGAACCAGGCTTCGAGTGTATAGAAAATCGCCAGCGTCGCCGCGACGAATACGGTGACCTGCAGGAACGCGTCGGAAAGGCTGGTCGCGATAATCCCGCCTGCTTCCGGCGACAGAACGGCGAGCAGCGCAAGAGCTGCCAGAATGCCCAGCCGAACCGCGCCGAACCTGTTGGCCCATCGCGCCGTATTTTCTATTCCGCGTCGTGTGACGAGACCGATTGTGGTCATGCGCCCTTATCCCTGAATCATCCCTGAGATTCCGCCGTTTTGAACCCGCCGTTTTTCGCCGGATATTTTTCCAATCTTAGCCTTGGCTAAGATTATCAGCAACCGCAATTTCATTGTCAACGGTTGCCCCTGTCCCCATACTTCGCCGCCATGACAGATTCCGACTCCAGCCATCGTCTTTCGCCGCCGCCGGCAGGCACCGGCGCGATTTCGGCGCATATGACGCCCGACCGCCAGGCGAGCCATTTCCGCCGCGCGCGTCTGGCGCGGGAGACGGAAATCGTCGAGGACTATGTCGAGCTGGTCGCCGACCTGATCGACGAGCAGGGCGAAGCACGCTCGGTCGATATCGCCAAACGTCTCGGCGTGACGGGGGCGACGGTCAACAAGATGATCGCGCGTCTCAAGCAGATGGAACTGGTGACGACCGAACCCTACCGGTCGGTTTTCCTTACCGAAGAGGGACGGCAAATGGCCGAGGCGTCCCGCGCGCGACACCATATCGTCGTGCAGTTCCTGCAGGCTGTCGGGGTCGACGAAGAAACTGCCTGGGCCGACGCCGAGGGCATGGAACATCGCTGCAGCCCGGAAACGCTGGCCGCGTTCGAGGCCTTTGTCAAAAACCGGCAGGGCTAGGGCTCTATATCCCGGGGGCGGCTTTCTTTCCTGCCTGAAACCATCGCTCTGACCAGATTTTCTTTTTGGCGCCACGAGGTGAATGCGACCCCGGCGATATGGGCCGCGATCAGAAGCAGCAGCAGGTTCGCGAAGGCTTCGTGAATCGCCTCCATCCAGCTCAGCCCCCAGAATGCGTCGGTCGTATAAAGCCAGCCTGATACGCCCGCACCGGCTGCCGTCAGCAGAAGCGCCGCGATCATCCACCCTCCCAGCGGGTTGTGGCCCAGATAGCGGGGTTCGGCGCCGCTGAGTATGGCGCGGGCATAGGCCAGGGTGGCCGGCCGGGATCGCAGGAAACGGACGAATCGCGCGCTTCTGGGACCGGCAAGCCCCCAGACGAGACGGATTGCGACGATCGCGAGAACGACGTATCCGGCCCCGTCATGCAGGACACCGGGCCCGTCTTCGGTCAGCCAGGCGATTGCAATTCCGGCAACGAGCGACCAGTGCAGAAACCGGACGAGGATGTCCCAGACGCGAACTTCCGCCTTGGGATTACCGCTTGCTGGTGAGGACATGGTCGAACGTTACGGGGTGGAAGTAGGATTCCACACGTTCGCCCTTTTCGTTGATGGCGTATACCTCGTAGCACCCGCCGTCGATCTTGATGCGGCGGATTTTCCATCCCTTTGCCGCAAGCTGCGCCTTCAGGTCATCCTGCGATTTCCAACCCGACTGGGCCCCGGAATCGCAGGTCGCAAGCCCGGTCGCAGCGGCCGGGGCGGCGAAGCCCATCAAGGTCGAGAGGAGGAGGGGGAGTATCGTCGATTTCATGAATGGGATCCTGTCTTGCCGAACTGCCAACATTTGGCCTCTTGCTTTTTCACGGTTAGGGCGGTCGGTTTCCGTCGCGGATGCTTGTTGACGTTTCCGCCGGCGGCTAGACTTCCGTCATGAAATACTGTCAGGGGCCGGCGCCCGATACCAAATCGCCGAACTTCACCGCGCCGCCCGGCGCCTGCGATGCGCATTGCCACGTCTTCGGGCCCGCCGCGGTGTTTCCGTTTGCCGAGGGGCGGTCCTATACGCCGCCCGATTCGCCGTTCGAGGCGTTTCAGGACCTGCAGAAGACGCTGGGTCTTGAACGCGCGGTCATCGTGCAGGCGACCTGTCACGGCACCGACAACACGGTCACGCTCGACGCCATCGCGCGCTCCAACGGGCGTTATCGCGGGGTTGCCCTGGTCGACGAAAGCTTCACCGACGACGATTACAAACGTCTGGATGACGGCGGCATCAGGGGAATTCGGTTCTCCTTCGCCCGTCATATCGGCAATGCGCCGGATTTCTCCAGGGTCCTGCCGCTGGTCGAGAAGGTCGCACCGATGGGGTGGCACGTCGTTCTTTACATGGAAGCGCCGGACATCGTTGAGAACGTGAAGGTGCTGGAGGATATGCCGGCGCCGGTGGTGATCGATCATATGGGCCGGGTAAAGACAAAGGACGGGGTTGGGCAGGAGGCTTTCCAGCTTCTGCTTGGGCTGCTCCGCGAAAAGGACGATTTCTGGATCAAGATCTGCGGCGCCGAACGGATTTCGTCGACCGGTGCGCCCTATACGGACGCGGTGCCGTTTGCCCAGGCCTGCATTGAGGCGGCGCCAGACCGGGTGCTGTGGGGCACCGACTGGCCGCACCCAAATATAGAGGGTGTCATGCCCAATGACGGCGACCTGATGAACCTGCTCGCACTCTATGCACCGGACGAGGTTCAGAGGAACCGGATTCTGGTGGATAATCCCGCCCGTTTGTACGGGTTCTGAATAACTCGCCCGATTCCGGCTTCAGCGGGACAGCAGTGCTTGTGGGTTAGCCCATAGAACACCCCCAATATGTTGGGGGTCGAAATTTTCGTTCGGTGTCCCTGTCGAGTCGAACAGTCGGTTATCCACAGCTTATCCACAGGTTTTCCGCCATTTTTCAGCCTCGAATGAGAGGTTGTACAAGCCTGTCCCCAGCGCTCTGTGCACAAAATCTTGTATATTAATGGCCCCAACACACCAATTGTTGTTGACGTTTTCTTAATCCTTCGCCAAACTTACGATGTTCCGTCAGGTGAGAGTCAGGAAGGCTTATTCAACATCTGCTTCGTTCAGGCCCGAAGAGTCGGCAGATGGCGGGTTCCCGACTCCGATTCACTCAAGAATCGCCGCAAGATCGCCGACGAAAACGGGGTTGGTGCTGTATCGAGTATGGGAGGTTTTGGGGTGTTAGATAACGTAAGCACGGAAGAAATTGCGGAAATCTATCAAAACGAGCGCGGTATCAGGATCGAGATCGACCGCAGCCGAGACGCAAAACTCACGGAATTCGGCAAGGAGACCCTGTCTGACCGGTATCTGATGCCGGGTGAGAGCTTCCAGGACCTGTTTGCAAGGGTAACCGCCCATTACGCCGACGATACGGCGCATGCACAACGGCTTTACGATTACGCCAGCAACCTCTGGTTCATGCCGGCCACCCCGGTTCTGTCGAATGGCGGCACGAAGCGCGGGCTGCCGATCTCCTGCTTCCTGAACGAGGCGACGGATTCTCTCGAAGGCATCGTCGGGCTGTGGAACGAGAATGTCTGGCTCGCGGCCAAGGGCGGCGGCATCGGCAGCTACTGGGGCAATCTGCGGTCGATCGGCGAGCGCGTCGGCTCGAACGGCAAGACCTCCGGCATTATCCCCTTCATCCGCGTAATGGACTCGCTGACGCTGGCGATCAGCCAGGGTTCGCTCCGTCGCGGCTCGGCGGCGATCTACCTGCCGATCGATCACCCTGAAATCGAAGAGTTCATCGAGCTGCGCCGGCCGACCGGCGGCGATCCGAATCGCAAGGCTCTCAACCTGCATCACGGGATCCTGCTGACCGACGAATTCATGCGCCTTGTCGAATCCGACGGCGAGCTGCCGCTTCGCAGCCCTCTGGACAAGCATGTGGTGCGCACCGTATCGGCGCGGTCGCTCTGGATTCGCCTGTTGACCTGCCGGGTCGAGACAGGCGAGCCGTACTTCATCTATATCGACCACGTAAACAAGGCGATCCCAGAGCATCACAAGCTCGCCGGGCTCGACGTCAAGATGTCGAACCTGTGCAGCGAGATCACCCTGCCGACCGGTGTCGACAAGGACGGCAACCAGCGCACCGCCGTTTGCTGCCTGTCGTCGCTCAACCTCGAGACCTGGGACGAGTGGAACGAAGACACGCGCTTTATCCCCGACGTGATGCGGTTCCTCGACAATGTGCTGCAGGATTTCATCGATAACGCGCCTGACGAGATGGAACGCGCCCGCTATTCGGCGATGCGCGAACGCTCGGTCGGACTCGGCGTCATGGGCATGCACTCCTTCTTCCAGTCGAAGATGATCCCGATCGAGTCGGTGATGGCCAAGGTCTGGAACAAGAAGGTTTTCAAGCATATCCGCGAACAGGCCGATGTCGCCTCGCGCGAGCTGGCGGAAGAGCGGGGCGCGTGCCCTGACGCCGCCGATTTCGGCATCATGGAGCGGTTTTCCAACAAGATGGCGATCGCGCCGACCGCCTCGATCTCGATCATCTGCGGCGGTTCGTCGCCGGGGATCGAACCCAACGCGGCGAATTCCTTTACCCACAAGACCCTGTCGGGCTCGTTCAGCGTCAAGAACAAGTATCTGAAGATTCTGCTGGCGGAGAAGGGCAAGGATACGGAGGAAATCTGGTCGTCAATCACCACCCATGAGGGGTCGGTCCAGCATCTCGACTTCCTGACCGACGACGAAAAGGATGTGTTCAAGACGGCGTTCGAACTCGATCAGCGCTGGATCGTGGAACTCGCCGGCGACCGGGCGGAATATATCTGCCAGTCCCAGTCGATCAACGTGTTCCTGCCCGCCGACGTGCACAAGAAGACGCTGCACGACATCCACTGGCTCGCCTGGAAGAAGGGCGTGAAGAGCCTCTACTACTGCCGGTCCAAGTCGATCCAGCGAGCAGAGGCAGTGTCGCACAAGCAGGAAGTCTCGGCTTTGGATGCCGGTGGCGCGCTGCCGATCCCGTCACCGGATGCAATCGAAATTCCGCTCGCCGCCGCGTCTGCAACCGAGTCGGGGAACGACAACGATTACGAGGAATGCCTGGCCTGCCAGTAAGGCAGTAATGGGAATATTCCCGACCGCGAGCCGGGGCCTGTTCGGCCCCGAACTCGTCAGGGGATGCAGGAAGGAAGAGAAGATATGTCGCTGCTGGAAGAAAAGATCGTCTACAAGCCGTTTCGCTATCCGTGGTGCTACGACGCGTGGCTGACCCAGCAGCGGGTTCACTGGATTCCCGAGGAAGTGCCGCTGGCAGACGACGTCAAGGACTGGCACAACAAGCTGTCGCCGGCCGAGCGCCACACGCTGACGCAGATCTTCCGCTTCTTCACCCAGGCCGATATCGAGGTCAATAACTGCTACATGAAGCACTACACCCAGGTCTTTAAACCGACCGAGGTGCAGATGATGCTGGCCGCATTCTCCAATATCGAGACCGTGCATATCGCGGCCTATTCGTACCTGCTCGATACGATCGGCATGCCGGAGACCGAGTATCAGGCCTTCCTCCACTATAAGGAGATGAAGGACAAGTACGACTACATGCAGGGCTTCAACTGCGACAGCAAGGTTGATATCGCTAAGACACTGGCGGTGTTCGCCGGCTTTACAGAAGGGCTGCAGCTGTTTGCATCCTTCGCGATCCTGCTGAACTTCCCGCGCTTCAACAAGATGAAGGGGATGGGACAGATCGTTTCCTGGTCGGTGCGCGACGAAAGCCTGCATACCGAATCGATGATCAAGCTGTTCCGCACCTTCGTGTCGGAAAATCCGGAAATCTGGAATCAGGACCTGCAGCGCGAAATCTATCTCGCCTGCAACACGGTTGTGGAGCACGAAGACGCGTTCATCAATCTCGCCTTCGAGCTCGGCGGGGTCGAAGGGCTGACCGCGGCGGAGGTGAAGCAGTATATCCGCTATATCGCCGACCGGCGCCTGTCGCAGCTCGGGTTACAGCCGATCTTCCGGATCGAGAAGAACCCGCTGCCCTGGCTCGATGAAATCCTCAACGGTGTCGAGCATGCCAACTTCTTCGAGAACCGCGCGACCGAGTATTCCAAGGCCGCGACCCAGGGAAGCTGGAACGATGTCTGGGGCGAATGAATAATTCTTCCCGCTGAGGCGCCTCAGTACCGTTCTGGACACCGGTTAACGTCTTCATAGCAAAATTCGCCTAACCTGTTTCCCAATCGGCGTTTACGCTCGACAGCAGCAGCGTATTCGTGCGATTTTTGATGCTTCGAGGATGGGGGGAACCTTCTCGTATGTACAAGGGACGTGAATCGAAATTCGTCTGGTTTGCAGGCGGCCGGATTGCAGGCGGAATGCGCCTGTTCGGCGCTGCCCTGGCGGTAACGGCAATTATGTCGGGCCCCGCCCAGGCGCTCACCTGTCCGGCGTCGGACGAACAGAATTCCCTGACCGTCCGCGCCCTTCAGTCGAAGCTGATGGTGGCGGCGCTCACCTGTTCGGCGCGTTCCGATTACAATGATTTTGTCCGCCGCTATACGCCGTACCTTGCGGATCATGCGGTCTCGCTGCGCCGCTGGTTCCGGAAACTTCACGGGGGCCGCTCTACGCGCGAAATCGACCGGTTCGTGACCTCCCTTGCCAATAACGCGTCGATGAAGAGCATCAACGACCGGGCCGCTTTTTGCACCGCTAGCCGATCTGCATTCGCCGAACTGCTTGGAGCGCCGGGTGCCGAATCGCGCAGGATTCTTCACAGCGTCGCGCTGGAGGTTAGCTGGCGGCAGGATATTCCCGCCGGTTGTCAGGCGCTGTCGCAGAACGTCCCTGAATAGAACATCCCTGAATAAGGCCGGTCACCGGTTTCCGGACGTCCGCATCCCGGTCAGCCGGGAAACCTATTCCAGAATGATCTGAACCCGCCGGTTTGCCGGTTCGCGGACCCCATCCGCGGTTGCGACCAGCGGGTCCGTTTCACCTTTTGCCATGACCGCGATGTCATCTGCCGGGATCCCGAGGCGGATCAGGGTTCCTTTCACGGCCAGCGCCCGGCTAAGCGAAAGTCTCTGGTTGTAAGGCCGGGAGCCCGCGCGGTCTGCATGACCCGTTGCGCGCAGCTTGACCGGCGAGACTTCTTTCACCGCTCTCACGGCGCTTTCGATAATGGCGCGGGCATCCGCGGTAATATTCGCCCGGTCGAAATCGAAGAAGACCAGATAGTTGCGCGGTGTCGGCAGAGGGCCGGACGGGCCGGGTGGCGTCAGCTGCGGAGCCGCAGCAACGGGGGCGGGATTCTGCACCGGAGCCGGTTCCTGTATCGGCGCGGGTTTCGGCATCGCAACGGGCGTGGGCTCGGCCAGTTTCCTCGTCGGGCCGCCGAGTTTGTAACGCAGGCCCACCATGAAATCGTGGCTGGTGTATTCCGACTCGAAGTTGGCGCCGGTGTTGCTTGTGAAATCTGCATCCGGCACCGCGAAGTATCGATAGCCCAGTGTAAGGCTGGTCCGGTCGTTGAGCTCGTACGCGACGCCCGCCATCGCCTGCACGGCCAGCGCCGTGTCGGTGTCGTCAATGGCAACGCCCGTAGACGGCGCGGCACCGTCCGCATCGAGCCGCGCGACACCCAGTCCGAAACCGACATACGGTTTAAGCGGGCCGTCCATGTCGAGGTCGTAATAAAGATTGCCCATGAAGCTCAAGGCCGATACGTCGCCTGCGCCGCTCCCGCCGCCCGTGATCGAATCGATATCGCTGTTGCGGAAACCCAGCTCGATCTCGGCCCGCAATCCCAGTTCGTAGGCGTGCCCGAACGCCAGGCTGCCGGCGAATCCGTTATCGAACTCGATATTCTGGCCACCTGTTGCCGAATCGAGGTCGGAATCGGCTGGAATCGAATATCCGGCCCGACCTTCCAGATACAATCCCTTTTCTGCCGCCGAAGCAGTCTGTGGAATCGCAAGAATTGCCGCGCCGAAAACCGAGGCGGCCAGGGTAATACGAGCCGAATACATTGTGGATTTACTCCTCTCACCTGGGAATACTTTTTCCCCGGTATCGAATCGAAGCTAATTCTGTCCATCTTGAATCCGATTTCAACAATTATTTCAATCAATTTCGTAGCAGGCACGATCCGGATGACCTGCGGGATGCGGGTGATATGATGCGATCGAAACGCAGGAGGAGCGAATATGACTAACCGTTTTCACAATCCGGATAGTGTCCGTCCGCCGGGCAACAACTACACCCACTCCGTGGAGGTCGAGGCCGGTTCGCGCACGCTTTACGTTGCGGGACAGACAGGCGTCGATCCCGACGGCAACATCCCCGACGGGATCGAAGCTCAGGCGGAGGTAGCCTTTTCCAACCTGGTGAAGATTCTGGAATCTTCCGGGTTCGGTCTGGAAGACGTGGTGTTCATGAAGAGCTTCCTCACGCGCCGCGAAGATCGCGATGGATATCAGAAGGTCAGGAGCCGGGTTTGGGGCGATCACAAACCGGCGTCGACATTCCTCCTTGTCTCGGGTCTGGCGAACCCGAAATTCCTGGTCGAGGTCGAAGCGATCGCCGCAAAGAAGGGCTGATCCGAAACGCCATGACCGTCGATGACAGTTTCCATCCGCTTTCCGGCATGGCGCAGACGCCGGCGGGCAGCGAGATTTTTCTCGACCATGTTGGCTGGTTCGTGCCCGACATGCAGGCCACTGCAGGGTTATTCGAGCGGCTTGGGTTCATCCTGACGCCGTTCGTCGCTCAGACGAATGCGGATCCCAACGGCGGCGCACCGGTTCCTGCGGGGACCGGCAATCGTTGCGCCATGCTGCGGCGCGGTTACCTCGAATTCCTGGCCGCGGTTCCGGAGGTCGATACCCCGCTCTCGCGCCAGCTCAACGATGCGCTCGATCGGTATGGCGGCGTTCACCTGATCGCTTTTACCGTCGACGATGCGCATGCGGCGCATAAACGTCTGGCGCGCGAAGGGTTCGATCCGCTGGAACCGGTGCATCTGCGCCGCCCGCTGACGCTTGCCAGCGGTGCGGAAGCCGAAGTGGCCTTTACCGTCATTCGGGTGCCTCCCGGCGCGATGGCGGAAGGACGGGTGCAGATGCTGCGCCAGGAGACGCCCGATCTCGTCTGGCAGGAAAATCTCCTCGCCCGGGACAATGGAATCCATGCGCTGGCCGGCGTATTGCTGTGCGTTGAGGACCCGGCGGCGGTCGCGGAGCGGTACGAACGGTTTACCGGCAGGCAAGCGGAAGCCCCCAGCGATAATGGTGACGATTACAGGGTGATCGCGCTCGACCGCGGACGGCTGGGGTTCGCGTCGCCGGACATGTTTTCACGCCTTTTACCCGGCGTACAGCCGCCTTCGATGCCGTTTATCGGCGCTATCGCGTTGCAGGCGGAGGATCCGGAGATCATCAGGGCGCGTTGTGAGGCGGCGGAAATCGATCTGCTGCCAGCCGACGACGGGACGACCCGCATCTCTCCATCCGCAGCAGGCGGCGCCGCGCTGATTGTTTGCGACGAGCGGACGGTCTGGCCTCCCTCGCCCTCAGCCTGAACCTGGAAAGAATCGCCATGCCGACGGGCAGCGAGTCCGATTTCTGGGTGTTCGGCTATGGGTCCCTGATCTGGCGGCCCGATATACCCTTCGCCGAATGTCACCCCGCGACGATCAGCGGATGGAGCCGCCGGTTCTGGCAGGGATCGACCGATCACCGCGGCGTTCCCGGAGATCCGGGCCGCGTTGTGACCCTGGTAAAAGAGGAAGGCGCGGCGTGCTGGGGTATGGCCTATCGGGTTGAGGCAGGCGAACGCGACAATGTCTTTGCCTACCTCGATTACCGGGAGAAGGGCGGCTACGCGCTTGAAACGATGTCGCTCTCGCTGCGGGACCGGAATGAAAATCCTCTTGGTCACGTCTATGTGGCGACGCCTGACAATCCGAACTATCTGGGGCCCGCCGACGATGCGGAAATCGCGGAAACCGCCTTGCGATCCGTCGGCCCGAGCGGGCCCAATGACGAATACGTGTTGAATCTGGCCGATTCGCTACGAAAAATGAACGCAGTCGACGAACATGTGTTTGCTGTCGAGCGGCATCTGCTTCTGCTGAAGCGGCGTTGAAGGCTGGTGTGCAAAAAAATCTTTCTAAAAAAACTATCTGAGATAATAAATTTCTATATTTCGTTTTGATGGGAGAAAATTACCTTCTAATTTGCAAGATAATAGAAAAAATTCTAAAATTCATGGTGTAAAGAGAATTTTTCCAGTTTTCTTGGATTAAAGAGACATGCACGATCTTCTCGCGTTTGATGGACAGGAAGGCGTCCGGGCGTCGATGCCGGGCCCGCTTGAAAATTTCTGTCGGACGATTGGGCAAATGGCCGCCGATTTGCCCGTAAGCGAAATTCCCGGCTGTATCGCGTCGGGGCTTCCGTCGGTGCTGGGGCGTTCGGATTTGCTGACGTCGGACCAGCGACAGTCGCCCGCCGACGCCTATTGCCGGCACCCGATGTTCATTTGTCCGGGAGACCGCTTCTCTCTTATGGCAGTGGTCTGGCCGCCCGGTATCTATTCCCCGATCCACGATCATTCGGAATGGTGCGCTTACGGCGTCTATGAAGGGACGGTCGAGGAGACCATCTATGAAGCAACCGGCGTGGAGAATGGCGAGGCGATAGCTCGGCCGATTGCCGTGAATCTGCGTCGTCCCGGCGATACTGCCCATATGCCGGCTGCGGCGACGCATATTCACTGCATGCACAATCCCGGTTCGACTTCCGCCATTTCGCTGCATGTTTACGGCGGAAATTGCGAAAAGTCCGGTCCCAACGTCGACACCGTCTATACGGCGAGGTCTTGACGGACCCGGTTTAGTCGGGCAAATCCCCGCTATCGGCGCCGGGCGGTCAACCTGCCTGTCGCGTTCCCGTTGTAATCTGCATCCATTTCAGGAGTCGTTATGAAAGCCGTTTGCCTGCACGAACAGGGAAGTATCGATAATCTCGTCCTGGAGACGAATTTTCCCGATCCGGAACCGGGCGAAGGCCAGGTAGTGATCCGGGTCAAGGCGACCTCGCTGAACTACCACGATGTCTTCACCTGCCGCGGCATGCCGGGCATCAAGCTCCCTTTGCCGATGATTATCGGTCTGGATATCTCCGGTGAAATCGCCGAGATCGGCGCCGGCGTGACGGGATGGAATGTCGGCGACCGGGTGCTGGTCAATCCGCTCGATCCCACCGACCCGACCAAGGGGCTGATGGGCGAAATGCTGCCGGGCGGCACCGCCGAGTACTGCCTGGTCGATGCGACTCGGCTGATCGCCATTCCCGATGGTTGCAGCTACGAACAGGCGGCGTCCCTGCCGGTCGCCTACGGGACCGCGCATCGTATGATGTTTTCCAATGGCGGAATCGAGGGCGGTGAGCGTGTGCTGATCCTCGGCGCCAGCGGTGGCGTCGGTTCCTGCTGTGTCCTCCTTGCCAAGATGATGGGCTGCGAAGTTGTTGCCTGCGGCAGCACCCAGGAAAAGCTCGATGCGCTGAAAAGCTGGGGTGCCGATCATGTGGTCAACTATGTCGAGGAAGACCTGACCAAGTGGATCTGGTCGAAGTTCGAAAAACCCCACCGCCGCAAGTACGAGGGCGGCGTCGATGTCGTGATCAACTTCACCGGCGGCGATACCTGGGTGCCGTCCTTCAAGATGACGCGGCGGGGCGGCAAGATCCTGACCTGCGGTGCAACCGCCGGGTTCGATCCCAAGACAGATCTCCGCTACATCTGGACATTCGAGCTTAAGATTCTGGGCTCCAACAGCTGGCAGCCGTCCGATCTGGAAACGTTGATGAAGCTGATCGCCGAAGAGAAGCTCAAGCCGGTGATCGATACGGTTCTGCCGCTCGACAAGACCGCTGAGGGCGTCCGCATGCTGGCCGACCGCGAAGTGATCGGAAAGATCGTCATTACGCCGTAAAGGTCGGGGAATGGCTCCTGAAACGCTAAATCTCGGAGATGTCTTCGCCGCGCACCGCGACAGCGACCGGATAGCCGTCGTCGATCTCTATCGCAGCGATGCACCGCGCGAGATCGATTTCCGGACGCTGAACGCCGAAGTCGACGCGCTGGCGCGCGGGCTGGTTGGCGCCGGACTTGGCAAGGGAGACCGCGTGGGCATTCTGGCGCTCAACAGGGTCGAATTCCTGGAAGTCCTGTTCGGCTCGATGCGCGCTGGCTGCGTACCGGTGATGATCAACGCCAAGCTGCCGGCCGAGCAGGTGCGATATATCGTCGCCGATGCCGGGGCGAAGATCGTGTTCAGCGATCCCGAGTTCGCCCATCTCTGCGCCGACGATACCAATATCGTCCGGTTCGATGACGACTACGATGCTTTCAAGGATCCGGGTGCATTCGAATCGTTCGTGCCGGGCCCCCAAGATATCGCCGAGCAGCCTTATACGTCCGGGTCCACCGGGCGTCCCAAAGGCGTGCTGCTGCATCACCATGGCCAGTGCTGGATGATCGACCAGCTGGTCGACAGCCGTGACATGGGGGTAGACGATTGCGGCGTCATCTCCGCACCGCTCTACCACAAGAATGCGCTTCTCGCGGTCAAGTCTGCGCTGGCGCCCGGCGGGCGCGTTGTGCTTCTGCCCCGCTTCGACGTTGAACTCTATATCCGCTCTATCGAGCGCTATCGCCTTACCATGCTGACCGGCGTGCCGACGATGTATGCGCTGATGCTGCAGCAGGAAGAATTGCTGGATTCCATCGACCGCAGCTCGGTGCGGGCAATGAGCATGGGCTCCGCGCCCGCGTCGGAAGTTCTGCTCGACCGGCTGCAGGAACGGTTCCCCGGCGCCCGTATCAACCTGAATTACGGCATCACGGAAGGTGGGCCGGTGCTGCTGTCCTGGAAGCATCCGGACGGGATCCCGAGGCCTCGCGTTTCGGTCGGGTATCCGCTGCCGGATGTCGAGATCCGATTAGAAGACGGCCCGGACGAAAACCAGGGCATCCTCCATACAAGAAATCCCGGCGTGATGCTGGGTTATCACAATCTGCCCGAGGAGAGCGCAAAGGCGCTCAAGGACGGGTGGCTCGATACCGGCGATATTTTGCGGCGCGACGAGAACGGCTGGTTCTATTTCGTGGGCCGGTCGGACGACATGTTCGTCACCGGCGGCGAGAACATCTATCCCGGCGATGTCGAGACCATGCTCGAACGGAATGACGCGATTATGCAGGCGGTCGTGGTGCCGGCGCCAAACGCGCTTAAGGCGCATGTGCCGCATGCTTTCATCGTGCTGCGCGACGGCGAAACCCTGACCGAGGACGAGGTCAAGAAGTTCGCGCTGGCGAACGCCCCCGCCTATGCGCACCCGCGCCGGGTGTTTTTCGTCGATGCGCTGCCGCTGGCGGGCACCAACAAGATCGATCGTAAGCTCCTGATCCAGCGCGCGACCGAGGCGGCCGAAGCCGACGGAACCGCCTGACGGTACAGCTTGATATGGATTCGAATCTCACCAAGATCCTGGCCTTCGTCGCTGTGATGCTGCTGGGGTTCCTGGCGTCGCACGCCGTTTTCGGCATGGGCGCGGAAAGCGCGCCGGCGAGGGCGCTGCAGGAAATCAATAAGTTTCGCGCGCAAAACAGCCATGCGGCGCTTACGCGCGATGCCCGGCTCGACCGGGCCGCCCGGCGCCATGCGCAGGCAATGGCGGATCGGGATTTTTTCAGCCATACCGGCGCCGACGGCTCCATCATCGGCGAGCGGGTCAGCGAAGCCGGTTATGTCTGGCGGGCGGTGGCCGAGAATATTGCGGCGGGTATCGAAGATCCGGTCAGGATCGTCGGCATGTGGATCGACAGCCCGGGACACCGGAAGAACATGTTGATCCCGGAAATGGTCCATGCGGGGCTCGCCCATGTCCGCCGCGACCCCGATCCCGGCAAGGTAGACTATCGCGATTACTGGGTTCTCGTGCTGGCGGCGCCGCCGAAATAGGCGGTCAATCGGTTTTCAGGGCTTCGATATAGGCCGGCAGACCGAACGCGGCCTGGTGGGCGGCGGGGGTGTAATAGCGGGTCGTGATCTTCGCGCGTTCGAAGCGGTTCACAAGGACGTCCAGCGTCGTCCGGCGCGGTTCCGGGCTATGGCAACCCCATCCGAGCGTCATGAACCCGGCTGCGTAGGTCGGCACCTGGGTCACGTAGAGTGACGGGTCGGCAAAAAGCCTGTTCATGCGCTGCCAGGTCCCTTGCGCCTCCTCGCGCTGCATGAAGGCGACACCGCTCTGCGAAACCAGTATCCCTTTTTTGGTCAGGCAGCGTGCGCAGTCCGCATAAAACTCGTCGGTAAAAAGGACTTCGCCAGGTCCGATCGGGTCTGTGGAATCGACAATGATGACGTCGAATTTTTCATCCGTTTCCGAGACGAATTTAATACCGTCCATGAACCGGACATCGGCGCGCGGATCGTCAAAGGCGCCGTCGCTCAGCGTCGGCATGTGTTCGCGGCATATATCGACCACAGTCTCGTCGAGCTCGATCATGACAGGCGCGATATCCGGATGTTTCAGCGTTTCGCGCAGAATACCGCCGTCGCCGCCGCCAATGATCAGGACGCGTTCGACCGCCCCATGCGCAAAAATCGGCACGTGTGTCATCATTTCGTGATAGCAGAACTCGTCCGCCTCGGTGGTCTGGACGATGCCGTCGAGCGCGAGAACGCGACCGAAATGTTCATTCCTGAAGATGATCGCTTCCTGAAACGCGGTCCGCCCGCGGAACAGGGTTTCGTCCATTTTCAGGTTCTGCCGGAAGCCCGGATAGAGCGCTTCCGCAAACCAGTCGCCGGTCACTCGACGGTGCCTCGCCGTTCGAGACTGGTCTTCATTTCGGAAGGATGGAAATAGCGGCGCAGGACAGGCAGGGCCTCTTCCGGGTCGCACGAGCCGCACATGAAGACGTCAAAGGCGGCGAAGCCGCGTTCGGGCCATGTGTGGACGCTGATATGGGATTCGGCCAGGACGGCGACGCCCGAAATGCCGCCACCCTCGGTGAACCGGTGAAGATGAATGTGCAGGAGAGTAGCGCCGCATACGTCGATTGCTTCGCGTAGCGCGGTTTCGATCAGTTCCTGGTTGTCCAGATTTTCGGCACCCCAGAGATCGGCCAGAACATGCGAACCGGCGAAAACCTGCCCATCGCGTTCGATGAAATAATCCTTGGGAGCGGCGATGTCGTTTGCCGGCGCATCGGCAAAGACGGTTTCATGCGCAAGCAAAGACTTCTGGACCATCCATATTCCTCCGATCGACGAATTCTGTCGGAAATGAGCCAAAAAACAGGCCGCGTTGTTTCGCCCAAATCGAGAGGGTTTGCAAGGGAATAATGCAGGATTTTTTGCACCCGCGTGAGCGCGTGCAGACCACGGAAATATTACAGGATTTTCCCGGGGTTCATGATCCCTTTGGGATCAAGCGCGCGCTTGATGCTTTCCATCACATCGATGGCAACGGGCGACTTGTAATGACGAAGCTCGTTGCGTTTCAGAAGCCCTATTCCGTGCTCTGCGCTGATCGAGCCGCGCAGGTCGGTGGCGATGTCGTGAACGATCCGGTTTAGCTCTTCCTGACGCGCCATGAAGGCGATGCCATCGGCCTCCGGCGGCTGGTTCAGGTTGTAGTGAACGTTGCCGTCGCCGATATGGCCGAACGAGCAGATCTTGACCCCCGGCACGGCTTCGGCGACAGCCTTGTTGGCCCGCTCAAGAAACGTCGGCACCTGAGACACGGGAATGGAAATATCGTGCTTCACGCCCTTGCCGGCGATCTGCTGCGCTTCCGGGATGGTTTCGCGCAGTTTCCAGAAATCCTTCGCCTGCGCCCGGCTTTCGGCGATGGTCGCGTCCAGTACCTCGCCGCGTTCCATGGCGTCGGTAAGGATTGTCTCCATCGTTTCGCGCAACGTGCCGTCGTCATGCCCCGAGGACAGCTCGATCAGCAGATATTCCGGCCATTCCTGCGACAGCGGATCGCGTGTGTCGGGAATATGGTCGAGCACGAAGGAAATGCCGGTTCGAGCCATCCATTCGAAAGTCGTCACCCGGTCTCCGCTGGCGGTCCTTGCCCGCGCCAGTATCTCAATCGCTGCGGAACAGTCTCTCACGGCGGCGAATGCTGTCTGCACGTCGCGCGGCCGCGGGTATAGCTTCAGCACCGCGGCGGTGATGATGCCGAGCGTACCCTCGCCCCCGATAAAGAGATGTTTGATGTCGTAACCCGTATTGTCCTTGCGCAGCGACGACAGCCCGTCCCAGATGCGCCCGTCCGGCAGGACGACCTCGAGCCCGAGGGCCAGATCGCGCGCATTGCCGTAGTGCAGAACGCCGGTGCCGCCCGCGTTGGTCGATAAATTGCCGCCGATCCGCGCCGTGCCTTCCGCGCCGAGGCTCAACGGGAACAGCCGGTCCGCTTCTTCCGCCGCCTTCTGGATATCGGCGAGGATTACGCCAGCCTCGACCGTCATCGTGTAATTGAGAGCATCGATTTCGCGGATCCGGTTCATCCGCGTCAGGCTCAGGATGATCTCGCTGTTATCGTCATGCGGGGTGGCGCCGCCGCAGAGGCCGGTATTGCCGCCCTGCGGTACGATGGGTGTTCCGGTTTCGGCGCAGATCTTCACGACCTCGGCGACCTCTTCCGTGTTCGCCGGGCGCACCACCATAGGTGTGCGGCCCTCGTAATATTTGCGCTGGTCGAGCACGAAGGGCGCAATATCGGCCGGGTCGGTGATCAGGCCATTGTCGCCGACCACCGCTGCGATGCGGTCCAGTACGGTCTGGCTGACGGGATTTGTCGGAGCGTCCACCGGAATTCCTCGCTAGATGAGAGAGGGAGATTTAGCCGATAGGCAGCATTCCGGCAAGTTGCTAGCCATGCGCAGCGCGCCGGAGCCGGTCGTTGATTGCCGCGCCCAGTCCTTCCTGTGGAATGGGTGAGACAGCGATGCCAGCCGGATTCAGCGCATCGAGTCTTCGCATCATGGCGAACAGGTTCGCGGCGGCTTCTTTCAGGTTACCGGAAGGGCTGAGATTTTCGACGAAGTCCGCGTCGGGCAGGTCGCGGCCAAAGCCGAGAAGGGCTTCGCCCGGCGCAGCATCGATTGCGTTCAGTCTCAGCGGCGTTTGCGTTGCGTAATGGCTTTCGAGCTGGCCCGGAGAGCGTGGCGTGGCGGCATCGCCGGCTTCTGCCAGGGCGCCGGTAATCATGGAAATTTCCTCTCCTGTGATCCCGCCGGGCCGCAGAATTGCCGGTTTGTCTCCCGTGAGGTCCAGAACAGTCGATTCCACACCGACCGCGCACGGGCCGTCATCGATGATGAGATCGACTGTGTCGCCGAGCGATTCCGCCACATGTTCGGCGCAGGTCGGGCTGACCGCACCCGACCGGTTGGCGCTGGGCGCCGCGATGGGGCGGTCGGCTGCTTCAATCAGCGCGCGGGCCACGGGGTGCGCCGGCACGCGGATCGCAAGCGTATCAAGGCCGGCCCCGGCCAGCAGGCTGACCGGACAGTCGGTGAGGCGCGGCAGGACGAAGGTCAGCGGCCCCGGCCAGAATTCATCGGCAAGTTTCTCGGCGCGGTCGTCAAAGGCGACCAGCTCGCGGGCGGCAGTAATCGTCGCGACATGGACGATTAGAGGATTGAAGCTCGGCCGGCCCTTGGCCTCGAACACCGCGGCAACGGCCGCGTCGTTCGTGGCGTCGCAGCCCAGCCCGTAAACCGTTTCGGTCGGAAAGGCGACGAGCCTGCCGTCGCGGATCAGCGCGGCGGCGTCTGCGATCGTTCGTCCTGTAGCGCCGGCGGTCTTCAGGAGTCGCGTCCCCGGGCGATGAACTCCGGATTGAGGAGGTGTTCCTTTCCGTAGCACATGTCGTCTCCCGACAGGGTACGGACCGAACCGCCTGCCGCCGACAGTACGGCATGGGCCGCCGCCGTATCCCATTCGCGCGTATGGCCATAGCGGGGATAGATGTCGGCTTCTCCCTCGGCGATCAGGCAGAACTTGATCGAGCTCCCGGTTATGGTCATGCGGTCGCTCGACAGAGACTCCATAAGGTCCTGAATGCGCTTCTGGTCGCCATGCGAACGGCTTGCCGTGACCACCGCGCCTTTGTCCGGCATGGCGCGGGCCGAGATCGGTTTTGCCGGGTTGCCGCCTTCGCGCTTTGTGGCGCCCGATTTTGTGTCGCCTGCATAGGTCACGGCTTTGGCCGGTGCATGGACGACTCCCATGGTGGCGCGACCGTCTTCGATCAGGCCGATATTGACGGTGAACTCGTCCCTTTTGGCGATGAATTCCTTCGTGCCGTCGAGCGGATCGACCAGCCAGAACGGGCCCGAGCCCACCTCCGCCGTAATGCCCTGAGACGATTCTTCCTCGCCCACCGCCGGAATGTCGGGTGTCATCGCCCGGAGCCCGGCCATGATGTGCGCTTCTGCGCGTTCGTCGGCGACCGTCACCGGCGAGCCATCGCCCTTCTTCTCGACATCGAAATCGGTGTTGTAGATTTCGAGGATCAGGGCGCCGGCTTCTTCAGCGAGCCGGACGATGGCGGCGAGAGTTTCTGCCCGGTTCTCCATTTACGTCGCGCGTTTCCGTCGCATCGGCAGGGCGCCCCAGGCCGCGGGTCCGCCGGCGGCTTCCGCGGCTTCCGCAGCGGGCAGGGACGGGTCCCAGTCGCAGCCGATGAAGCGCCGCCTTGTCACGCCGTCCGACGCATCCGACGCCAGCCAGCAGATCGGGGCGACCATGACTTCCGGCTTGTTGAGGCGGTCGCGGTCGAGTGACGAATGGGCGGGGATCATCTGCGTATCAGCCGCGCCGCCCGGGATCAGGACGTTGACCGTAACGCCCGTGCCTTCCAGGTCTTCCGCCCAGCTCGCCGCCGCAGCTTCTATCGCCGCCTTGGACTGTCCGTAAGGCATGTTGCCGCCCCGCATCATCGAATCGAGGCTGGTGGTGACGCAGACGATGCGGCCCCAGCGCTGATCCATCATGTGATGGACGACGGCCTGGGACATCAGGAACGTACCGGTGACGTTGACGTCCATCAGCGCCTGGAACCGGTCCGGCGTGTATTCCCAGAACTTGGGCGGGATATCGGTGAAATCCTCGCTGATAAACCGCATGCCGATAGCCGCGTTATTGACCAGCATATGCAACCCGCCAAGCTCGTCGATGGTGCGCTGCACCGCGATGCGGCATTCCGACTGATTGGCGATGCTGCAGGCAAGCGCGATGGCGGCGTTTTCGCCATGCGCTTGCTTTACCTCATTTGCGACATCTTCGGCAGAGCCCCTGTCGATATCGAGCACGGCAACCCGCGCGCCGCACTCGGCAAAGCCGAGCGCCATCGCCCGGCCGAGGCCGCCGCCCCCGCCGGTGACGATGACAACCTTTCCCTGCAGATTGGGTCCGGACCGGTCGGTTTTCGCCATTCAGGCGGTCCGGGGCATGTTCTTGCCGATGCTGGTCGTGGGCTGTCCGACGGCGGCTTGGTCGGCCAGCGACGGCCAGGCGGCTGGCGAACCGGCAGCCTGGATGTTGTCCTCGTCGGAGGCCTCCGGGTTCCAGTTGCGGCCCAGAAACCGCATCGACGTGATTCCGTCGGAATCGTTCGAGGCGAGCCAGCAGATCGGCGCGACCATCGCGTCCGGCTGGACCAGCTCTTCGCGGTTATAGGGCGATTCATGAGGCACCATGGGCGTGTCGGCCGCGCCGCCAGGGACCAGCACGTTGCAGGTGACGCCGGTTTCAGCAAGGTCGTCCGCCCAGGCGGAGCTGGCGGCTTCGAGCGCCGCCTTGGACTGGCCGTACGGCATGTTGCCGCCGCGGATCATGGTGTTCATGCTGGTGGTCACGTTGACGATGCGGCCCCATTTCTGGTCAATCAGGTGACCGACAGCGGCGCGGCTCATCAGGAAGGCACCGCGCACGTTCACATCCATAAGCTTCTGCCAGAGGTCGGGCTCGACATCCCAGAAATTGAGTCGGTTGCGCCAGTAATCGCGCCTGATCATCGACATGCCCAGACCCGCACAGTTGACCAGAACGTGAAAGCCGCCGAGCTGGTCGATGACCGACTTGATCGTGCCTTCGGTGTCCTCGACGCTGGTGATGTCGCAGGCGAAGGGATTGAGGTTCTTTCCCGCCTCGTCAGCGGTTGACCTGGCTGCATCCAGATTGATGTCGACGCCCGCGACCGTCGCGCCCGCTTCGGCGAGACCGAGCGCCATAGCCTTGCCGAGGCCGCTGCCTGCGCCCGTGACGATGCAGATTTTTCCGTTGAGATCGCGCGTTGCCATGCTGGTTTCCTCCCTGAAATGCGGATCGTTTACTTCCGAGCGAGAATAGGCGGCAGCGCGACGGGCGACAACCCGGCGGCGTCAGGGTACTTCAGCGATAGCCGCGGGCGAAACGGCAAGGGCATTTACCGCGCCGGGTGGAACTTCCCCCCGAAGCGCGGCAGCGATGCTTTCCGCGGCGGAACGCTCTATTTCCTTGCGTATGCCGACAACCGCCGATCCGAGATGAGGCGTGAATATGACTCTGTTTTCCTGGGCGCGGAGGCGAAAGGGAATCTCGCGAGGCCTTTCTGGCAGCGCCCAGTCCTCGAACGCGAATACGTCGGCGGCATACCCGGCGAGCCCGTTCGTCGAGAGCGCGTCGGCGACGGCTTCCTCGTCTACGACGGACCCCCGACAGGGATTGATAAGAAATGCCGTTCGCTTCATTCGGGCGAGCGTCCGCCCGTCGATCAGGTGACGAGTCGCTTCGGTCAGTGGAACGGCGAGAAAAACGAAATCGGATGCCGAGAGCAGCGTCTCGAAATTCACATACTCGGTGCCTGCTTTCAGGTCTTCGCTCGGCGCGGGACGCTGTGTGTCGGTGTAGATCAGCGTGGCGTCGAACGCCCTGAGACGCTGGGCGAGTGCCCGGCCGATACGGCCCATCCCCACGATGCCGATTATCGATCCCGCGAACCCCGTACCGTACAGGTCGGGATGCCAGCCGGAAAAGTCACCGCTCCGCACCCGGAGGTCGCCGGCGCGGACGTGGCGCGACAGCGCGATGGCGAGACCGATGGCGAGTTCGGCGGTCGGGACCGTAAGGAGGTCTGGAACGATCGTCGCCCAGACGCCGCGCGCCGTGCAGGCATGAATGTCGAAATTGTCGCAGCCCTTCAGAGCGCCTGCGACAATCTTCAGATTCGGGGCCGCATTTAGAAACTCGGCGTCGACCAGGTCGGGCATAAAGGCCATGACCGCGTCGGCCTCCCCGATCTGCTGCAGGATTATCTCCCGCGGCAGGGTTTTGCCCGTCGGGTTCGGGACGATCGTTCCGACGGGCTCAAGAAGTTGCAGCGTTTCTTCGAAAACGCGGTGCGTAAGCACGATGCGGGGTTTCGCGCTCATTATTTGAATCGGTGACGCAGCAGGGCGCTGGCGCCGTCCACCAGAGTGACCATCGCGAGGATGACGATGAGTATCGCGAGTACCTCGTTGTATTGCATGATGCGGAGCGACCCCATCAGCTCGAGCCCGATGCCGCCGGCCCCGACCATGCCCATGACCGTCGAGGCGCGGAAATTGTATTCCCAGCGATACATGATCACGGCGGCGAAATGCGGCATTACCTGGGGCATGATGCCGTGGGTGATGACCTGTAGTTCCGAGCCGCCCGCCGCGCGTGCGGCTTCCACCGGCGCGGGGTGGGCATGCTCGATATTTTCCGCAAAGAACTTGCCGATCATGCCAACCGAGTGAAGCCCGAGTGCGAGTACGCCCGGCAGGGCGCCAAACCCGACGGCGGCGACGAACACGATGCCCATAATCAACTCGGGCACCGCGCGCAGGAAATTCAGCGTGCCCTTGGCGATCCAGTAGACTGTTGGGTTAGGCGCGGTGTTGCGGGCGGCCAGAAAACCGAGGGGGAGCGACAGTCCCACTGCCAGCGCAGTGCCGGCAATGCTCATCGCCAGCGTGTCGAGGATGGGAACGATCCATTTTTCAGCTGAAGAGAAATCCGGCGGAATCATGTCGCCGAACAGCGTCATCATGGCCGGAACGCCTTCAGACAGACGCTGCCAGTCGGCGAGGCCTGTCTGTGCGGCGCAGCCGAGGATCACAAGGACGATGAGGCCGCCCTGGAAACCGGCCCGAGCCCAGCCGCGCCGTTCCGCCGAAAGAATATCGGCAACGGTCGTTTGATCAGGGGGCGTGTTGTCCAGGGCGGTGTTCATCGCAGCGTCTCGCTCGCCTTATTTCCGAAGTCCGAGCGCTTTCGACAGGTCGCGGACGACGTCGAAATCCTTGTCTGTCATCGCGCCGAATCCGTCAGCCTTGAACGGTTTCAGGACCTTCTTGTCCTTGAGTTCGATGAAAGCGGCCTTGATCTTCTGCTTGAGGCCCGCATCGAGGTCCGAACGCATCGCCCAGGGGTATTGGGGGAAAGCAGGCGAAACGCCGAGCACCTTGACCTTGTCCATCGAGATGATTCCGCGCGAGACCAGCGACTTGAAAATCGGCTGGCTCAGCCCGCCAGCCTGGGCATGGCCGTTCTGAACAGCGACGGCAACCGCGTCGTGGGCGCCAAGGAAATGCTCCTTGTAATCCTGCTTGGGCTGCAGGCCGGCATCGACCAGCATTTTCTTCGGGATCAGATGGCTGGACGTCGAGGCCGTGTCGCGATAGGCCATGTTCTTGCCCTTGATGTCGGCGATCTTGTCGATGCCCGCCTTCTTGTTGGCGATGACCACGGCGTGATAGCTCGTCGAGCCCCGTTTTTTAAGACCGGCGAATGCCTCGATCTTGCTCTTGGAAGCGGCCATCGTGTAGGACAGCGGGCCGAAATAGGCGAGTTCCAGACGTCCGAACCGCATTGCCTCGATCATCGACGAGTAGTCGGTCGTCACGACCAGCTTGATCTTCTTGCCGAGCGATTTCTCGAGATGGGCCTTGAGGGGCTCGTTATTCTTGATGACGGTCGATGCATTCTCGTCGGGCAGCAGCGCGACACGCAGCGTGTCGGGATTGTTCTTTCCGTTGGCGGCGGCGCCGGAGGCGATAGACAGGCTAAGGGGCGCGGCGGCGACGCCGGTGGCGAGCGTTCTGGTCATATGTTTCATTTCACAGTCTCCAATCGGTTCTGGTCGGGGGGTCTCAACAGGGGGGACGGTCGGCTTTTCCTCGGCGACGGTGCCAAGCGGGGTTTTGCCGTAAATCCGTCTGATCTGACGACCGTCCAGCTCATCCGGGCGTCCGTCGAACACGACTTCGCCACCCGCCAGACCGACGATCCTGTCGGCGAAGGCGCGGGCGAGGTCGATCTGGTGAAGGCTGACGATGGCGGGGATGCCGTCTTCCCGGCAAATGGTCCGCAACATTCTCAGAATGAGTTCGGATGTCGCCGGGTCGAGACTCGCCACTGGCTCGTCGGCCAGTACGAGACTGGGCTGCTGGGCGAGCGCCCGGGCGATGCCGACGCGCTGCTGCTGACCGCCGCTCATTGCATCCGCGCGCGCCAGCGTCCTGTCCAGGAGCCCGACGCGATCCAGCGATTCCAGCGCGAGCAGGCGCTCAGACCGGCTGAAGGGGAGAATAGAGCGCAGCGCAGTGTGATACCCGATACGCCCCACAAGCACGTTCTGGAGAGCCGTATACCTGCGGATGAGCTGGTGCTGCTGGAAAATCATCGCGGTCGCCCGGCGGTGCTGCCGCAGCACGGAGCGAACCGAGAGGTCGCCGAGATTTTCGACCTGCACGGAGCCGGAGGTCGGTTCGACCATACGGTTGAGGCTGCGCAGCAGCGTCGATTTTCCCGCGCCGGACAGGCCCAGCAGGACCGTAATTTCGGATGCCGAAAAGGCGATCGTCGTCGGCAGGAGACCGACCGTGCCGTTCGGGTAGCGGACGCCGAGACTGTCGGTCCGGATCATCAGGCGCCCAGCTCTTGTCGGGAATTTCGTTTCAGGACTGTCATGACCCCCATGAACAACAGTGTTGTTGCAGTCGGGTGACGAGGCCGTGACTTCTCGGTTAAAGGTTTGTTGCCGATCCATGATGGTCGGACTTTTTATGACTCCCGGCTGCCGCTACCATCGGCCCATGTGCGGTCGATTCTCCATCACCACTGCGCCCGAAGCGATGCGAGCGCTGTTCGATTACGAGAATCTGCCCAATCTGGAACCGCGATTTAACGTCGCGCCGACCCAGATGGTCGCCTGTATTACGGCCAACGATGCCGGGGCGCGGCGGCTGGAGTTTTTTCGCTGGGGGCTGATCCCGTCCTGGGCGAAGGATGCATCGATGGGCGCCAGAATGATCAACGCCCGTGCCGAGACGGTGGCGGACAAGCCGTCCTTCCGGGAGGCCTTCGCCGCCCGTCGCTGTCTCGTTGCCGCCGATGGATTCTATGAATGGCGAATGGAAGAGGGGCGGAAGCAGCCCTTTCGCATCGGTATGAAGGGCGGCGGCCCCTTTGCCTTCGCCGGGCTATGGGAGGAATGGACGGCGACCGGGGACGGCGCCGGCATTTCCGAAGGAGAGACCGTAAGATCCGTGACCATCGTGACGACGGTCGCAAACGACAAGCTGCGGCCTATTCATGCACGAATGCCCGTCATCCTGCCGCCGGAGGCCTATGCGCCGTGGCTGGATGCGGCCAATGACCGGGGCGGGCTGCTGTCGCTGTTAAGGCCCTATCCGGCGGAGCCGATGGCGTTCTACCGGGTAGGGACGGCGGTTAACAATGTCCGGAATGACGGGCCGGAATGCACCGCACCGCTGAGGCACGCGGTTTAACAGGACGGATAACCCGGAAAATTCCTTCCAATCGCCTGATTTCCGCCAGTTTTCCACAGAAACTGTCTTTCCCGGCCCATTTTGGGATTGAATCGCCCTGCTACCCAGATATAGTGGTTGTGTTGTTGTCGCACACGATATGTTGTCAATTGTGTATATCGGGCGATCAGGGGCGAAAACCACCCGGCGTTAGAAGGAGGGCGGCTAAAAATGCAGTGGACACCGGAAAGAGTAGACATTCTCACGCGGCTATGGTCCGAGGGCCTGTCAGCGCGTCAGATTGCGCAGAAACTGGGCGGCGTCACCAGAAATGCCGTCATCGGCAAGGCGCACCGGCTCAATTTGCAGCGCGGCGCACCCGTGCCGGAACCGGCGCCGGAGCCGGAACCCGTCGTCCCGGTCGTGCCGCCGATGCCGCTTAGCCCGGACGTAAAACCCTGGATGTGCCGCTGGTCGACAGAAGAACCGGGTCGGCTCGGTCTGCATATCTGCGGTAAAACGGCCCAGCCCGGTCGCCATTACTGCGCCGAGCACCTGACGGCGGCCTATCTGCAGCGGCGGCGGTCCGCGGCCTGATACTGGAATCATCGCTGGAACGGAAGCGGTGGCCCCTGGGCCGCCGTTTTTCGTGTTCGTACATGTCGAATGCCGGTTCAGCGAGAGCGAGAGGGTGACATAAAATGAATCACGAACAATAATTAGGCGACGACATTCGGTTCGTCGCTGCTCCGGGTTAGTGCCTATGGCACCCTGCGGCATCTTTCGACATGGAGGCTACCAATGAAGAAGTTACTCGCTGCGGCCGTCGCCGTTTCGGCTATTTCCGGCGCAAGCGCGTCCAACGACGTTTCCGCTGACGATTTCTACAAGGACAAGCAGCTTGTCCTGACCATCGCATCGCGTCCCGGCGGCGGTTTCAATGCCTATGGCCGAAACCTTGCGAAGTTTATCGTCAAGCACATCCCGGGAAATTCGACGATTATCGTCAAGAACATGCCGGGGGCAGGCGGCCGCAAGGCAACGGCATGGCTGGACAAGATCGCGCCAAAGGACGGCTCAAACATGCTCGGGACGATGCCCGGGTCGCTGGTTGAACCCATTCTGGGCGATCCCAAGCGCGTAAAATACAAGCCGCTTGAATTCAGCTATATCGGCAGCGCTTCCGGCTTTACCACCATGTGTCTCGTGCGCACTGACAATCCTGTTAAATCCTTCGACCAGATGATTAAGCAGCAGGTTGTGTTCGGCGGCGACCAGATCGGCTCCACGACGCATGATCATGCCAATATGATGCGTAACCTTGTCGGCGCGAATATCAAGCTGGTGAAGGGTTACAGCGGGACCAAGAATCTCGTGCTCGCCGTCCAGCAGAAGGAAATCGACGGTTTCTGTGGCTATGCGTGGGCGTCGATGATGAGCCGCGCGCCGCATCTCATCAATAACAACATCGTGCGGGTCGTCGTTCAGTTCGGTCTCGACCCCCATGCAGAAATGACGAAGCGCGGCATTCCCGGCGTCTGGAAGTATGTAAAGGACGAGAAGAAGCGCAAGGCGCTGGAACTGCTTGCGTCGACCCAGGTATTCGGGCGTCCCTATATCGCTCCCCCGGGTGTGCCGAAGGCGCGAGTCGATACCCTGCGTAAAGCGTTTGACGCCACGATGAAGGATCCTGAGTTCCTTGCGGCGATGAAGAAATCGCGGCTGACGGTGGACCCGGCCAGCGGCAAGCGCGTCGAGGAACTGATCCGTAATATCTATACCTCGGATCCGGAAATCCAGAAGCTCGCGCGCTGGGCGATCGCAACCTCGAAGTAAACAGCGATTATTTCAGCATCCCGGGCAGGCGGGTGGAGAGTATCTCCTCCGCCTCCCGGGCGATGCGTTCCACCACCTCGCCTGCCGGCGGGATGTCGTGGATCAGCCCGGCATCCTGTCCCATCGACAGCGAGCCATTCTCGACATCGCCATTCCTGCGCGCCTCAATAAGGTCGGCGTGAGCCTGCCTTTGATTCTGGCGCAGCGCCCATTCGCGTCCGGCCCAGCGTTCGATGAAACGGTTGCGCCTGGCGCGCGACATGGCACCGGGCCAGACGATTCCCTGTGCGATATCGGGAATCTCGGTCAGCTCCGTATCGTGACCGTCCGAATCCACGATGGCCTGCTTGAAGTTGGGGTGAAGCGGGGATTCTCCGGTAGCGAGGAAACGCGTTCCCAGCAAAACGCCCTGCGCCCCCAGAGCCAATGCCGCGGCCAGCCCGCGCCCATCGGCGATCCCGCCGGCCGCGATCACCGGTACGTCGCCCACGGCATCCACAACCATCGGGACGAGCGCCAGCGTCGCCATCCAGCTTACATGGCCGCCGCCTTCGGTGCCCTGCGCGACGATGGCGTCGGCGCCGGCTTCGACGCCGGCCAGCGCCTCCGGTACGCCGCCCGCCATGTAGGTGACCTTGCAGCCCGCATCCCTGGCGCGTCCGACCCAGGATTTCACGTCCTGGTCTGGGCGCGGCCAGGCGAACGCCATGGCGGGCGGGCGTTCGTTCAGGGCGGCTTCGAAACTCTCTTCCTCGGCGTGAAAGATCAGAAAATTCAGGGCGAACGGGCGGTCGGTCTGGCTCCGGATTTCGCTGGCGGCAGTCTTTATCTGGGCGGGGCTGAGACGGTGGCATCCCATGGCGCCCAGCCCGCCGGCCTCCGAAACCGCGGATACCAGCGGCGGCGAATAGATCGATCCCATGCCGCCGAGAAAGACCGGGTGATCAATGTCGAACATGTCGCAGACCGGCGTCCTGATCATCACAAGGCTCCCTGCGTTAATCTCATAAGAGAAGAATAGGCTGGAATTCCGTGGCAGGAAACATCCCGTCCATGGCGTTTCGCGCTGGGGGTGACGGGTTCCCGGCGTTAGGATAAAACTCGGCTTTTCCTTGGATATTCACTTGTCTGGAACAGGAATGGCTACGGATTCGCGTTACCGCCTCGGCGTCGATGTCGGCGGCACCCACACTGACCTCGTACTGCTCGATGTCGATACCGGCGAGATCGCTGTCGAAAAGGTCTCGTCCACCCCTGCCAACCCGGCTCTCGGCGTGCTGAACGGGGTGAATAATTACATCGCCAGGGGAACGCCGCCAGGCTCTATCGAATTCTTCAGCCACGGCACGACGATCACGACCAACGCGCTGCTGCAGATGCGCGGCGCGCGGGTCGGGTTGATGATCACCAAGGGCTACCGCGCCGTGCAGGAGGTCCAGACCCAGGCGCGCGACGGCAATCCTTTCGATTATTTCTATAAGAAGCCGGAACCGATCGCGCCGCAAAGCATGACGCGGGAAATTCCCGGCCGGATCGGCTGGGAAGGCGACGAGATCGAGGCGCTCGACGAGGACGCGGTGCGGACGGCGACCCGCTCGTTCCGCGAAGACGGCGTGACGTCGATCGCCGTCTGCTACCTGTTTTCCTACGCCAACAGCAGCCACGAGGAACGCACGCGCGCCATCATCCTGGAAGAATTTCCGGAAGCGCATGTTTCGTTATCGTCAGAGGTGCTGCCGCGCATCCGCGAATGGCCGCGCCTGTCGACAACGCTTCTCAACGCCTATCTCGGCCCGGTTCTGGTCGATTACATCGCCGATCTGAATAAGGGGCTCGACGAAGGCGGGGTCGAAACGCAGCAGCGCTTCCTGATGCAGTCGAATGGCGGGGTCATGCCGTTCGAGGCCGCGGTGCAAGGCGGCAAGACGGTCTACACGCTGTTCTCCGGTCCCGCAGCAGGCGCGCAGGCAAGCGCCTACCTGGCGGGCGACGATGCAATGAAGGGGATCGTGACGCTGGATATGGGCGGCACATCAGCCGATATCGCCTTTATCGAGGGCGGAACGCCGCTGGAGGTTACCGAAGTAATGCTGGCGCGCCGTCCGCTCGGCGTGCCGGCGCTCGACATGACGACGATTTCCGCTGGAGGCGGCTCCATCGCCTGGGTCGACAAGGGCGGTTTCCTGTGCGTTGGGCCCCACAGCGCGGGCGCCGATCCGGGACCGGCCTGCTACGGCAAGGGCGGCGACGAGCCCGCCGTCACCGACGCCGATATCGTGCTGGGCTATCTCAATCCCGATTACTTCCTCGGCGGGGCGCAGACGCTCGACGTCGCGGCATCAGAAAAGGCGCTCCGGGAAAAGGTCGGCGAGCCGCTCGGCATGTCGATCCGCGAGGCAGCAGCCGGCATTCGCCGTATTGTCGATCTGCGTATGGCGGACGAGGTCAAGGTGTTCGGCGCGAAACGCGGTGTGAGCCCGCAGGAATTCACCCTGCTGCCGTTCGGCGGCGCGGGCGCGGTGCATGCCGGTTCGGTCGCGGACGAGCTGGGCATCAACCGGATTTTCGTTCCGCCGCGGCCGGGGGCTTTTTCCGCTCTCGGGCTGCTCTGCACGGACGTGGTGCACGACTATGTACGGTCCGAACTGCGTCCGATGGAGCAGGTGACGCCGGATCATGCGGAAGCGGTGTTCTCGGAGCTCGAATCGCGCGGTCATGCCGAACTGGAAGAAGAAGGTCTGGCGGCGGACGGCGCCCGGTTCGAGCGCGAACTGGACATGCGATATACCGGGCAGGGTTACGAGCTTCGCGTGTCGCTGGATGGACTTGGGGAAGACGGTCTGGACGCCGCCGACATGGAAGCCGCTCGCGACCGGTTTGACGACCACCATGCAAGGATTCACGGCCATGCGGCAAAGGACCGATCGGTGGAGATCGTGTCCTATCGGGTGCGGCTGCGGGTCGATGTCCCGAAATACGTGCCGCAACCGGTCGGAGACCCGGTCGAGGCGCCGGCGCCCGAAGATGCGGTCAAGGGAACCCGTACGGTCTATTTCACCGCCGATACCGGCACCGAAACCACGCTGTACGAGCGCGATCGCCTGCCGGTCGGCGCGTATGTCGACGGCCCTGCCATTATCGAACAGTTCGATTCGACCATCGTCGTGCCCGACAGATGGCGGGCGTCGGTCGACGGGTACCGTAACCTGATCCTGAGCAGGGAGAGATAGAATGGCCGAAACCGCCTCTGCAACCGTCGATCCCGTTACTGTCCAGGTGCTGCGCAACAAGGTCGCCAGCCTTGTCGACGAGATGCACTACCATTTCTACCGGTCGGGTTATTCGACGATCATCCGGGAATCTCGGGATTTCTCCTGCGTGATTCTCGACCGCCGGGGCCGGCTGATCGTGCCGCCGCCGATGTTTTTCCATGGCATCGCTTACCGGACCTTCGTCGACAGTATTTTCGAGCTTTACGAGGAAAGTGAGATCGAGGACGGCGATGTCTTCGTCTCCAACCACCCCTATCAGGCGGGCATGCCGCACGTGTCCGATATGGGGTTCGTCGCGCCGATTTTCTCCAACGGTACGCTGGTCGGCTTCTCCGCCTCCATCGCGCACAAGGCGGATATCGGCGGCACCAACCCGGGCAGTACCTCGGCCAACTCGACCGAGCTCTATCACGAAGGGCTTCTCCTGCCGCCGATCAAGTATCATCGCGCGGGAGAGCTTGACGAAGACCTGCTGCGGGTCATTCTCGGCAATAGCCGTCATCCGGACCTGGTGCGCGGCGACATCCACGCGCAGGTGGCGGCGACCAATATGGGCGTCGAGCGCATGAAGGAGAACGCCGAGCGGTTCGGCGCCGATACCGTGATCGGTGCGTTCGATGCAATCCTCAACGGCGCGGCGGAGGAGCTGCGAGCGGCCATCGCGGCGCTGCCGGATGGAACCTCGTCCGCTGAAGGATACATGGACGACGACGGGGTCGAACGCGACAAGCCGGTCAAGTTCGCCGTTACCGTCACCATCGAGGGCGACAAAGCGATCTTCGATTATTCGGATAGCGGACCGCAGGCGAAGGGGCCGGTCAATCTCCGCCCGGCCATGGTCGAGGCCTGCACGTTCTATTGCCTCGTTGGCGCGCTGGGGCCGCACGACCTGCATTACAATGGCGGCATGGGCGATGTGGTCGAGCTTCGCTTTGCGCCCAACACGGTAACCAACGCCAGCCCGCCGGCGCCGGTGTCGTCATACCAGAAAGCCAACCTGAAGCTGGTCGACGTTATCCTGGAAGCGATGGCGCATTTTGCGCCGGAGCGCGCCATTGCCGGGTCGGGCTCATCCGGGTCGCTGCTGATTTCCTGGCAGGGCGGCGGGCGCGAGGGGCACTCGACCATGCAGTACGAGATTTTCGGCTCGGCCTATGGCGGCGGGAAGGGGCATGACGGCACGTCGATGACGGCGACGCACCTTTCCAACCTGCACGTCACGCCGATCGAAATTCTGGAGTCGGAGTTTCCCTGCCGCATCACCGAATTTTCCTTTATTCCGGATTCCGGCGGGCCGGGCGAGTACCGGGGCGGTGTTGCTTTCCGGCGCCGCTATGAGCTGTTGCAGGATGCCATGGTGGTGCGGCGCTACGAGCGCGCCAAGTTTCCGCCGACCGGCATGGAAGGCGGCAAGGACGGCAAGGCAAGCCGGTTCGTATCCATCGGCCATAACGGAGATGAAACCGACTTGCCAGCGGCCGGTCGGTTCGACATGAAGGAAGGCGACGGGTTCTATCTCGACAAGGCGGGCGGCGGCGGCTACGGCGATCCGAAGAAGCGCGATCCCGAGGCCATTCGCCGGGACCTGAAGGAAGGCTACGTCACGCCCGAAGGCGCGAAGCGGGATTACGGGTTCGACGGCTGAACTCTCTCCTCGAACGAGCAGGGGCGGTCCTTTCGGGCCGGCCCTTTTTCGTGTGCTGGCGGCAAATCAGCTCGATTTTCGGCCTTTGACCATAATCGCCTGGCGGGCTCTTGCCGCGGTGGCGGGCGACACCTTCATCATGTCGGTCACGACCTTCTGGAGGTCTGCGCCCTTCATCGGATCGACTTCGAGCTTGCGGCTTTTCGCTTCGTCCTTGAAGGCCCCGCTATATGCCATCTTTTCAAATGCATCCCTCAGCATTGCCGCGACATGCGCCCGCGTCTTCGGCGGTACGGTCAGCGACCGGCCGATGGCGCCCAGAGAGGCCATGAAGCCGACGACTTCCTTCTGCTCCGGCGTGGTGGCGAGGTCGGTGAGCATCGGCAGGTTCTGCAGTTCCGGATGCTTGTTGACGCCGAGCTGCAGGACAGGTTTGGCGAATCCGGTTTCGAACCATTTGCCGCGGGTCGCGGTCCATGAGGCCCAGGTCAGAGACGCGCCGTCGGTTTCCTTCTGCTCCATCGCCAGCATGGATTTCTGCGATCCCTGATAGCCCTGGATGATCTTGATCTTCGTGTCGAACATGCCGTTGAGCAACGCCGGCACGAGGAAGGTCTGCGAGCCGGTGCCGGTCGAGCCTACATTCACCGACGTCTTTTGCAGATCTGCCAGAGTGTTGATGTTCCTGTCGGAACGGAACACAAGGACCGAATTGGTCTGCACCGCGTTGCCCAGATAGTAGAACTGGTCGGCCTTGTAGCGCGCAGTCTTGGGATCGAGCAGGTTCGAAATCACGATCGTATCGGGCGGCATGAACAGGTTAAGCCCGGTTTTCCGTGCGACGTTGTAGGAATAGTTAGTTGCTTTAATCCCGCCGGCGCCCGGCATGTACTGGACCACAATCGTGGGCTTGCCCGGTATAAGCGGTTGAAGATGGCGCGCCATGACCTACGAATAGAGGCCGTAGGTGCCGCCCGCATCGAAGCCGACGGTAATGGTGACCTTCTTGCCCTTGAAGAGGCGTTCGAGCGCTGCGTCGCTGGAGAGCGCAGGTGTCGTAATGGCGGTCGCAAGAACCAGCGCGGCCGCGCCGCGCAGCAGATTGTTTGTCACGGAATTCCTCCTGTGAACGGGTTATATGGGTTATCGGCAGAGGCGAAAGGTGCGTCCCGGGGTTGCCGCGGGACGAATAACCCTTCTTTGGAGGCTGTGGACCGGTTGGCCGGTTTCGGCGTCCCGCCGCTTTTCCATCGGCGTTCAGGGCGGCGTGTATTTCGGTATTCGTTACAGGGAATCAAGTGGCCGGCGAAAAAAAGGCCGGGGATTTCCCCGGCCTTTTCGTAAACGTCTCAGCGCCTACTTTTTCTTCGTTGGCTTGGTACCGAAAACGTACTTGGTCGCCTTTGCGACGGCTGACGGAGACATTGTCTTCATCGCATCGACCAGCGTCTTCTGAAGTTCGGCGCCTGCAATCGGGATCACCGGCAGTTTCCGCTTAACCGCATCGGACTTGAAAGCCGCATCGTTAACCGTGGACCAGAACGCCGTCCGAAGCGGTTCGACGAGACCCTGAGGGACGCCGGGGGGATAGGCGAGACCCCGGCCGATAACCGACGCCGTCGACAGCATCGCTGCAGCTGCCCTGTCGTCGTCGGTCTTGGCGAGTTCGTGCAGGAGCGGCAGATTGGGGAGGTCCTTCTCCCGCGTAAATCCGACCTGAACAAGCGTCAGCGCGAAATCGTCGCTTTTGCCCTTGAACCACTGAGGCTTGTTCGCCGTCCAGGAGACCCAGCTGTTGCTCATACCGAACGTCTCACCCTGTTCGACCGACAGCGAGGTTCCGGCAGAGCCCTTATAACCTGTCACGATCTTGAACTTGGTTTTCAGGATGCCGTTCATCATTGCCGGGACGATATAGGTCGGAGAGCCCGTTCCGGTGGAGGCGACGATGACTTCCTTTTTCCGGAGATCCTCAATGCCTTTGATGCCTGTATCGCGCCGGACCATCATGATCTGGTTTGCGCCGAATACGGTGCCGAGCCAGTGCATCTTGGCAACATCGTACCTGACCCGTTTGGGCCGCAGCATCTGGGACACGACCGACATTTCCGGCGGCATCAGGATGTTGTGTCCATTCTTGGGCATCACAACATAGGCGTAGTTTGCGGCTTTAAGACCACCGGCGCCGGGCATGTGCTGAACGATGACGTTCGGCTTTCCCGGGATATGATTGCCGAGATGGTTGGACAGAAGCAGGGCGGTCTGCCCGTACGTGCCGCCCGCACCATACCCGACGAGGATGGTGACCGTGCGGTCCTTGAAGACATCGGCGGCCGACTGGGCGGTCGCCGGAGCCGCGAGGGCAACAGCCGTAGCCGCAGCGGCGAATGAAATAAGAGTGCGTTTCATCAAATACTCCCTGTCAATGTGTTAAACGCCCGCCGATTACCATACCCATCGGCGAGGTTGCCGCATTGTGGTGCGGAAACCCCAGTTTGAAAAGCGAAAATGGCGGCAATGTGACGCCAGGCAATGAAGCCCGCTGGCTCAATTCAGTGCGTAGAGCCGCTTCGCGTTGTCGTCGAGGATCTTGTCGGCGGATTTCTCGGGAATTTTGCCGTCGCTCCGGAGCCGGCGCAGCGCCTCGATTTCGGTCGAGGTGTCGTTATGGCCGTAATCCGTGCCGACGACGATATTGTCGTCGCCGACAGCGTCGAGGATGTAATCCAGATCGTCGGTTACCTGGCAGGCGATATACATGTTGTTGTCGCCCAGAGGATCGCTGCCGAGATCGCGGCCCATGCGGCTGAGGCGGAGATTCAGGTCGTTGATCGCGTAGGGCACCCATTGTGCGCTCAGCTCGACGAACCCCCAGCGGACCTTGGGGAATTTTTCGGGGATGCTGTTCCACAGCAGGTCGTGGAACGCGCCGACGCCCGACAGCTTGAACCGGTTGAAGCCCGGGTCGGTGCGGTAGGCTTCGTGAATCGTAAAGCTGGCGATGCCGGAATGCAGACAGATCGGCATGTCGAGTTCGCCCGCCATGTCATAGAAGGGGAAGAAATACGGATCGGAGGCCATCCGTTCCGCCTCAAGCGCGCGGACGAAAATGCCGCAGGCGCCGTTTTCCTTGCCGAATTCGAGCTCCTCGCGGACCTTGTCCATATCGAGAAGCGGCGGGCAGACGACCCAGCGCAGTTCCTCCGTCGCGGCCTTGTTGATCTCGGCGAGCCAGCGGTTGTAGCCCTTGCAGAGCGCGTAATCGATTTCCGGATTGATCGTGAGCGGCCGCAGGAACAGGGTCGGGAACAGGACCTGGACGTCGATCTCCAGCTCTTTCATGTGGTCGAGCCGGGCCTGAATGTCGCTCATCTCGCGCGATTCCATCGAGGTGTCGAGACCGACATTGAACTGCTTGTTGTGGATGCGGCCGTCGACCACCCAGTATTCGCGCAGCACGTTGCCGCTCGATCCGTATTTTGTCTCACCGGTCTGCTGGGTCACCACCATGGGGGCGTGGCGCTTGTGTTCCGGGTCCATATGTTCCCAGGTCCGCGGGGTTTCCAGCACGTGTGCATCGGCGTCGATCGTCGGCATTCTGCTCTCCTGTCTTGCTAATCAGGCAAGCATAAGTATTTCCCGGCAGCGGGAAAGGTCGGAAAGACGAATTTTTTGTATATCAGGCGCGGCGGCGCAGAGTCATCATGCCGATCAGGCCGAAGGCAAACAGGCAGGCAGATTCCGGCGTAGCGATCGTCACAGTCGGCGGGGACTCATTCTCGACCTGATTGAAGAACCAGTTGAACCCGGTGTTGAAGAAAATCGAGGTGCTGGTGATGCGAACGTGGTCCGCCGAGATGAACGCGCCGCTGTTGTTGGACTGCGCGAAGCCAGTCTCGCCGTCGTCGAAATCGATCACGATATCGGCCCCGGCATCCAGCCCGACGAATTCCAGATTCATGGTGTAGTCGTCCGCCGTCCCGGCGATTTCGTCGATACCGGTCTGTGCGTAGAGGGTGCCCGCGACATCGTCCATGCCCAGGGTACGCTGGTGTTCGTCGGTGAGCGCGCCCTGCTGCATCACAGCT
>JAYOLL010000024.1:0-57427 GCA_038120295.1 Rhodospirillales bacterium
TTGTGCCCCGCCCGCCCGCATAGGTCCAATGGGTGCTGGTGGGGAGGCGCGCCCCCCCCCCCCCCGGCTAAGTGGTGGGGTTTGCCCCCACCATCCACTTTTTTCCTTTTTTCTGGCGGCAAAGAAAACTCATGGATGGTCGGCCTTCGCCGACCATGACGGGATGAATGCGATCCCGCTGCCGGACTAAATCTCCATCCCGATGCCCGCCTCGACCGCCTTGTCATGGGCGAGCTTGCCGAGCGCCATGTAGCCGACGCCCTGGTCCGAATTCTGTTTGAACAAAGTGATCTGATCGTCCGACGTGCGGCCTTCGGCCTGGCCGGTCAGGATCTCGCTGAGCTGGCACATGTCGTCCCATGAGACGAGGCCGCGCTCGACCGGTTCGAACAGGTCGCCGTGCTCGTCGATGATCGCCTGTTCGGTCAGCACCGTCAGGATCACGTCGGAGCGGGCCACGACATCGTCGTCGAGTTCGCGGCGGCGGGCCTTCAGCCCCGCCTGTTCCTTCACGCCCTTGTTGGAGTTGACGATGGAGGTCACGTGCTGGCCCGGCTCCAGCCACTCGCCCTTGAGGACCGGCACGTTGCTGCCGGTGGCGCAGCAGATGATGTCGGCGCCTTCGGCGACCGCCTCCGGCGCGTCCACGGCCTTTAGCCGCGCGTTAGTAAGGGGCTGCATCTGGCGGATAAAGGCGGCGCGGTTTTCTTCGCTGCGGCTGTAGACCCGCACTTCCTCGATGGGGTGGGTGGTGCAGTGGGTGATCAGATGCCGCCGCGCCTGACGCCCGGTGCCGTAGAGCCCGAGGATTCGGCTGTCGGGCCGCGCCAGCAGGTTGGTGCCGACCGCGCTGGTGATCGGCGTTTCGGTGCCGTACCAGTCCTCTTCCGGCTCGAAATCGAACAAGGGCAGCGAGCCGACGATGATGGTCCGGAGCGCCGCCGTCTCGCTGTCATAGACGACATAGACGCGCTTGCCCGCGCCGGCATATTGCTGCGCCCCGCCATGGAAGGTGAAGCGCTCGACATGGATGAAGGTGCCGGCGACCTCCAGATTGCAGCACCCGCCCGAATGGACGGTGACGCGCCGGTCCTCGTGCTGCATGCGCGAACGCGGCGCGGAATAGGCGGGAGCTTCGCCCTGATCGCGATAGCCGAGCCGCACCGCCTCGATGGCCTCCTCCAGTGAAATCAGCCCGACCAGTTCGTTCGCCTTCAGCAGCAGCGCCATCGTTCTCTCCCCTTGATCTCGCGCTCATGTGAACGCGCGTTATTCAGTTTGCCGCTATTCTCGCTCAATGAAGCGCATCCTGCCAGCGATCGTCCTGTTGCTTTTTGCCGCGCCCGCCTGGGCGGGGGAGGCCGAGCTGACGGCTGACATTCGCGCGATGCTTGCCGGCCTGCCGCCGCTGGCGGGCAAGAAGGTCACCGCCGAAACCTGAAGGGCAGGGTGGTCCTGGTGACGTTCTTCGCCAGCTGGTGCCCGCCCTGTCACAAGGAATTCCGGCATCTGAACGATCTCCATGCGGAATTCGGGCGGAAAGGGTTCCGGATCGTCTCGATCAACCAGTTCGAGGATTACGCCGGACCGGACCCCGGTGAGGACCGGCTCAACCGGTTTCTGGAGCAGTACAATCCCCGTTTTTCGGTCGTACGGGGCGGCGAAGCGGTCGGAAAGGCATTCGAGGACGTTCAGCGGATTCCGACTGTTTTCATTTTCGACCGAACAGGCGCGAAACGCTTCCACTTCATCCACAAACAGGGCGCGACCAAAATGAACCCGACGATTTGAGAGCTGCGCGCCGTGCTGAACGAGCTTTTCGGGAGCGGTCAGCCCCAGTAGCGCCCGGCGACGCCAAACCCCGAATTGATCAGCCCGATCCAGAGATTGGTCGTCACCAGGATACGGATTGCGTTGAGCTGCTTGCCGGCTTCGGGAATGTCGTTCGCCGCCAGCGCCCTGCGGAATCGCGCGTAAGGCGCGAACCACAGATGCAGGAAGATCAGGATCATCACCCAGCCGAGCCCGTGCATGATATGGAGCGTAAAGGGCAGGTCGGCGAACCCTGCATAAACGCCGAAGACCATGTAGTACCCGGTCGCCGGCAGGATCACGACTGAGATCCAGACCCATGGGAAGAATTTCGGAAAGGCCCGGCCCCAGAGCCTGACGCGGTCGGCCGGCTCCATCGGACCCGCGGCGAGCCGCATGATGTAGACGGCGAAAAACATGCCGCCCACCCAGACGATTGCCGCCAGAAGATGCAGGATAACGAATGCGCCCATGGTCTTTCCCCCGGTCTTGATCCCGTTTCGGGCCTGCTCTACGGTCGAGCGACGCCCGGACGGGCAATGGTTTCAACCTGTGCAGGACAGCCCCACCCATGAAGTTTACCGGAACAGAGAGCTATGTCACGACCGACGATCTCAACATGGCGGTCAACGCCGCCGTCGCGCTCGAACGGCCGCTCCTGATCAAGGGTGAGCCTGGAACCGGAAAAACACTTCTGGCAGAAGAGGTTGCACGGTCTCTCGGAATGCAGCTGTTCCAGTGGCATATCAAATCGACCACCAAGGCGCGGCACGGGCTTTACGAATACGACGCTGTTTCGCGCCTGCGCGATTCGCAGCTTGGCGAAGATAAGGTCGGGGATATCCGCAATTACATTGAGAAAGGTCCGCTGTGGCAGGCCTTCGATTGCGACGAACAGGCAGTTGTCCTGATCGACGAGATCGACAAGGCGGATATCGAGTTTCCCAACGATCTGCTGCAGGAACTCGACCGGATGGAGTTCTACGTTTACGAAACGCAGGAGACCGTAAAGGCGAAGAAGCGCCCGATCGTGATCATCACCTCGAATAACGAGAAGGAACTGCCCGACGCGTTCCTGCGCCGCTGTTTCTTCCATTACATCCGCTTTCCGGACAACGAGACGATGGAGAAGATCGTCAAGGTCCATTTCCCGGACATCAAGCAGCGCCTGCTCAGGGAAGCGCTGGAAGTGTTCTATTCGCTGCGCGAGGTCAACGGGATCAAGAAGAAGCCGTCCACATCGGAACTGCTCGACTGGATCAAGCTGCTGGTGATCGAGGATATCGACTCGGAGGCCATCCGAATGGATGCTTCCAAGGCAATCCCGCAGCTTTACGGCGCGCTGCTCAAGAACGAGCAGGATGTTCACATGTTCGAACGCCTGGCGTTCCTGTCCCGCCGCCAGGGGTGAGGGGGCCTGCTTGCCAGATCGCTGGCAAGGGTGTCTAATTTCTCCGTGGTCGATTTTCCGGCCTGAATTTCAGGGAGAAATTATATGCAACATGGTTATACGCGCGCCCTCGCGGCGGGGATTGCGGCTGCGGTCGTTTCGGTATCCTCGGCACAGGCCGACGACAAGGCTGTCGCCGATTTTTACAAGAACAAGACCGTCACGGTGGTGATCGGCTCCGGCATGGGGGGGAGCTATGGACTCTACGGCCAACTGACGTCGCAGTTCCTGGGCCCCCATATTCCGGGCAAACCGCGCATGGTCATCCAGAGCATGCCCGGCGGCGGCGGCATGAAGGCGCTCGGTTATGCCTATAACGTTGCGCCGCAGGACGGCTCGGTCGTGCTCGGCACCCATCAGGAAGTGCTGCAGGAGACCGTCCTGAACCCGAAGGCGAAGTTTGACGTCCGTAACTTCCGCTGGCTGGGCAGGTATGTCGGCGTGGAATATGTCGGGTTCGTTTCCGGCAAGAAGGGCGTCAAGACGCTCGACCAGGCGCGCAAGGAGCAGGTCATCTTCGGCGCGACCGGCGCCCGGGCGGCCAACGCGCTCGGCCCGCTGGCGTTCAACCGGTTCGCCGGCACCAACTTCAAGGTGGTCGCCGGGTACAAGGGTACGTCGGAAATGTTCACAGCCGTGCAGCGCGGCGAACTGGATGCCGTGACGGCGACCTGGGTCGTGATGAAGGCGTTCCACATGCCGAAGATCAAGAGCGGTGCGCTGGTGCCGGTCTTTACCTGGGCGCTTGAGCGTCTTCCGGAATATCCGGACGTGCCCGCCATTACCGAATTCGGCAGCAATGACGAGGAAAAGAAGTTCCTCAATTTCTGGGCTTCGGGCGGCATGATCGGCCGTTCCGCCTATATGCCGCCGAATGTCCCGGCTGACCGTCTTGCCGCGCTTCGCAAGGGCTGGGATGCGATGGTCGCATCGAAGGAATTCCGCGAGGGCGCTGCGAAACGGCGCGCGTCGCTGAACATCATGCGAGGCGAGGAGATCGAGAAACGCATCGCCAAGGTGATGCAGATGTCGGATACGGATATAGCAGCGGCGCGCCGGATTTACGGCGAACTGCTGAAATCGGCCCGCTCGGCGCCGAAACGCGTGAAGAAGTAACGTCGGCGTACATCGTTGCGGAAACGGCGGTCTCCCCGGAGGCCGCCGTTTTTCGTTTGTTTCTCGTTACCCGGTGCCCGTGATAGAAACGGAACATGTTCGTCGAGTTCTTTTACGATCTGAAGGCCGCCCGGATCCCGGTCACCATCCGGGAATACCTGATGATGCTCGAAGCGCTGGAAGCGGGCGTTTGCGAGTCAAACGTCGACGATTTCTATTTCCTGGCCCGTTCCGCGCTGGTCAAGGACGAGAAATATTTCGACCGGTTCGATCAGGTCTTCGGTGAGTTCTTCAACGGGCTGATGCGTCAGAGCCGGGAGCTGTTCGAGGGGGGTATCCCGGAACGCTGGCTGCGCGCGATGACCCAGCGCGTGTTCTCCGAAGAAGAGATCGCAAAGCTGGAGAAGATGGATTTCGACCAGCTGATGGAAGAGCTCCGCAAGCGGCTGGAGGAACAGAAAGGCGAGCATTCGGGCGGCAACAAGTGGATCGGCACGGGCGGCACCTCTCCGTTCGGCAATTCGGGCGTCAATCCGGCGGGCGTTCGCATCGGCGGGGAAGGGGGCGGCGGCAGCGCCACCAAGGTCTGGAAGAAGCGTGAATTCCGCAGCCTGACCGGCGATGTCGAAATCGGCACCCGTAATATCAAGGTAGCGCTCCGGCGGCTGCGCAAGTTCCTGCGGGAGGGCGCGGAGGACGAGTTCGATCTCGACGGCACGATCGAAGGCACAGCGAAGAATGCCGGGTTGCTCGATATCCGCATGCGGCCCGAACGCAAGAACCGCGTGAAGGTCCTGCTGTTTATCGATATCGGCGGCACGATGGACAGCCATGTGAAAGTGTCGGAAGAGCTGTTCTCGGCGGCGAAGACCGAGTTCAAGCATCTCGAATATTATTACTTCCACAATTTTCTCTATGAGCGGGTGTGGCGCGACAACAGGCGCGGGCGGAGCGACTACATCCCGACCTGGGACGTGCTGAATACCTATACGTCGGACTACAAGGTGATCTTTATCGGCGATGCGACGATGAGCCCGTACGAGGTGACGGAAGTCGGCGGCTCGGTCGAGCACTGGAACGAGGAGGCGGGCGCGGTCTGGATGCAGCGCCTGACCGATCATTTCCCCGACGTCGTCTGGCTCAACCCGGAAGACCGGCAGCGCTGGCCGCAGACCATGTCGACCCAGCTGATTTTCCGGCTGATGGAAGGCCGCATGTTCCCGATGACGCTCAACGGGCTCGACCGGGCGATGGACACGCTGCGCAGCCGGTCTGGCGGAGCAATCCGGCCCCTGAGAGTGCACTAGGGACGCATTCAGGAGGAGAAGGTCATGCCGATCCTGAGAGAAAACGACGGGCAACTCGATAGTTTCGAAGGGGGAGCGACCTATCGCACGCTGGTCGGCGATGACAAGGGCTCGACGCCGCTACGCGTGGGCGTTCAGACCTCGCCGCCGGGCTTCAATACCGGATCGCACTACCATCCCTATCTCGAAGTGGTGACCGTGCTTTCCGGCGACGGGGAAGCTTGGATCGAGGGAGAAGGCGACCCGCAGCCGATCGCTACGGGCGATACGATGGTTTTTCCGCCGAATGCCAGACACTGGTTCCGAACGGTGGGCGACGGAAACCTGGTGACCTGCGGCATTCACGCGTCGCCTGACCGCATCGTTCTGCGCGAGGACTAGGCATTTTCGCTATTTCAGGATGGGCATGACGTGATCGGCGAACAGCCGGACCGTACGGAACGTCTCATCCACCGTCTGGTCGCCGAATGCGAACTGGCTGACGAGATAATTGACGCCAGACGTCTCGCAGGCGTCTTTCAGGAAGGCCGCGACCTGGTCGGGCGTGCCGGCGAAGGCGCGCCCTTCGGCGACGATCCCGTCCCAGTCGGTCGGGCGCTGATGGCGCGGTACGGTGCCGTTGCGCCGGAACAGATAGTTGAAGCTGTCATGCCAGACAGGGTAGGAGCGTCTTGCGACGGACAGCGCCTCATCCTCATCCTCGGCGATGACGATGAAATAGCTGATGCCGATGCAGGGTTCGGGCGCGTCGCCGTTCTTCTCGCGCCAGGCCGCGCGGTATGAATCGACGTATTCGCCTGTCTCCTCCGCGCTGTCGAGGCTGATGACGTTGAACCCTTCGCGCGCGACGCGAGCGGCGCTTTCGACCGAATGGATGCCGTACCACATCGGCGGGTACGGCTTCTGGCGCGGCTCAAGGCAGAGCGGGACCCTGTCGAAACTGTAGTACTTGCCGTTGTAATTTAATTCGCCGGTCTGCAACGCGTCGAGAATGATCGCATTGGTTTCCTGGTAGACGGGTTCCATCTCTTCCCGCTCGACGTTCCAGAACGATGCTTCGATGGGGGAAGCGCCACGCCCGAAACCCAGTTCGAACCGGCCGCCGCTCATCTGGTCGATCATGCAGATTTCCTCGGCCAGTCGGAGCGGGTGATAGAGAGGCGCGGCGAAGATCATCGGCCCGAAACGGATATTCTTCGTCCGCTGGCTGACGGCGGCCAGATAGACGCTGGGCGAGGCGGACATGCCGAGCGGCGTTCCGTGATGCTCGGCCACATGATATCGGTCGATGCCGATTTCGTCGTACAGTTCGACGATGCGCAGCCGATCCTCGTAATAGGCGTGCAGATCGTCCCGCGCGCGATCCACATGGTCGAAGACGCCGAATTCCATAGCCGCTCCTTACGTTATTTTTCCGATGATCCTATGATAGCGGGCAAAAGAAAACCCCGCCCGGTATGGGCGGGGTAGGCGCCAGCAGGGGCGGTGTGCTTTCGGTTTCTCTCCGATTGCGACGCTGTTACTGCGTCGCGCGCCGCTGAAGCGCAATCCGTGCATACATGCCCTCGATATTCAGCGGCAACCAGGCATCGTACTGGCTCCACCCGGCGTATCTGGGAAGCTTTATATCCGCCTTGAGCTGGTCGAGCGACTTGCCTGCGCGGACGCCGGCCAGAACGGCATCGTAAAGATCTTCGACATACTGTCGGTGATCGCTTACGTCCGACGGTTTGCCGAGACCGCCATGCCCCGGCGCCAGAATATCGAAATCCATGTTCTCGACCATTCGCAACTGGTCGATCAGGTCGGGGATGTAGCTGTCGCTGAGGGTCATGTAGGGCAGTCGCCGGACCGAGACGAAATCGACTGCAAACAGCACGCGTTCCCGCGGAAACCGGATCACAATGCTGTTGTCGGAATGACCCCTGCCGACATAAACGAGTTCGATATCCCGCCCGCCGAGATGAATCGTCATCCCGTCGGAAAAGGTGAGGGTCGGCGGCGGAGTCGGGCGCTTCTCGCCGATCATGGCCGCGCGGGTGTTTTCGTGACCGACGATGGTAGCCGTATCGGCGAAGACCTCGCCGCCCGCGCTGTGGTCCTGGTGGTCGTGGCTGTAGACCAGATACTTGATCGGCTTGTTGAACCGCTTGGCGATCTCCGCCTTCAGCCATTTCGCGGCGTCGGCATTGATCGGGTCCGTTACCAGAACGCCTTCTTCGGTGACGTAGAAGACCGAGAAATGAAAATTGTTCTGGAACCGGTAGACATCGCCGGCGATCTTGGTAATCGAGCGCTTCGGCGCCTTCTGGGCGCTCGCCGCACCGATGGAGAAAGCCAGTAAAAACGCCAGGCCGATAGCGCCCAGCCGGTGTGCAAAATTCATTATCGAACTCCCCGGTTGATGGTCTCAGATTGGCAGTCTCGCCAATCGACTATGTAGGCTCAAATCACAAGCCTGTTATAAGAACAGGTCCGAAGGCCGGGTAATCCGCGAGCAGGGAACAATTCCTCACGCGCTGATCTTTCGCGGATGCGGATGGCCGCAGCCGGCGCAGTTGCCGTCGGCTACGGTGCCGTAATATTCCTCGAAGACCGGGGGCAGGTCGGTAACGATATTGTCGACCCGGACTTCGCGCCGCCAGACGCGGGTGCCGCAGTTCTCGCAGTACCATTCGAACGCGTCCATTACGCCTTCGGGGCGCGCCCGTTCGACCACAAGACCGATGCTTTCCGGATCGGGGCGCTGCGGCGAATGGGGCACATGCGGCGGCAGCAGCAGGACATTGCCTTCGTTGATCGGCACATCCCTCAACTCGCCGTCTTCGACCGTTTTGAGGATCATGTCGCCCTTAAGCTGGTAGAAGAACTCCTCATACGGGTCGTCGTGGTAATCGGTGCGTACGTTCGGGCCTCCGACCACCATGACGATGAAATCGCTGTCCCTGAAGATCGTCTGGTTGAGGACCGGCGGTCGCAGCAGGTCCCGGTTGTCCTCGACCCACTGCATCAGGTTGAAGGAAGCAAGTCCGCTCATATCGTTCTCTCCTTTACTCCAGCGCGACGCATTCGATCTCGATGTCGAATTCCCATGGCCACGACGCCACCGCAGCGAAGGTGCGGGCGGGCGGGTCGGTCGGGAAATATTCGGCGTAGATCTCGTTGACCGCGTCGTAATAGGCGATGTTGGTCACGTAGACATTGCATTTGACGACCTTGTCCAGCGAGCTGCCGGCGGTTTCCAGGCAGAGCTTTACATTGTCGAGCACGTAACGCGTCTGGATGCGGATATCGCCCCTGACCAGTTCGCCGGTGGCCGCATCCAGCGGCGGCTGGCCGGAAACGAACACGAACCCGTTCGCTTTTACCGCCGGCGACAGCGGCACGTTGGCGGCGTCGAGCGCTTCCGACAGCTTGCCGACGCGATAGACCGTTTTCTCTTTACTCATGGCGCAATCCTTTCAATGCATTTTGTCATCGCAGCCCACTCCACAGCAAGTTGATGAAACCGGGCGAAAAACTTGTCATGATAATGGTCAGATATCCCGGGAGTTGGGTGTAATGGATGTCGAAACAGGTTATCTGATCTACGCGGCGCTGTACCGGCTCGGCGTTATTGCCGCGGGCGTTGTGTGCGTCGTGCTTGGCTACCGGCTGTTTCTGAAAGGGGTGTCGGGCGGTTCGGATGGCACCTCCGCCGAGGCCAGCGTCGGCAATTTCGAGCTATCGATTTCGAACGCCGCCCCCGGCACATGTTTCGCCCTGTTCGGGGCGGCGCTCATCGTCGCCATGGTGGTCGAGGCGCCGCCGTCCTTTTCTTCGAGTACAGGCCAGGGCAATGCCCGGACGGTTCAGATAAAAGGCGCCGGTACGACGGATGTGTGGCGGCGCGCGCAGAGCCTGGCCGATGGCGAAGATCCGTCGGCGGCTATCTCTGCCTATGGCGCGCTGGCAGCTTCCGATGATGCAACGGCGAAGGATATCGCTCGCGTAGCCGATGGTATGGCGAAGGTTTATCTGAAACAGGGCCGCAAGCTGGAGGCGCTCGCCATGGCGCGGCTGGCGGTCCAGATCGATAAGGGAAGCGCCCAGTTCCTCAGGACCCTTGCAAATGCCGCCAGCGCGAACGGGCTTGCGGAAGAGGCCGACGCCGCCCTTCGGCAGGCGGAGCGGTAGCGTCGTGGCGATCCTGAGAACCCTTCGGCGGATGGCGCTGGCGATTGCCGCGATTTGCCCCCTTTTCGTCGCCAGTTCGGCCGTCGCTGCGAAAGATCTCTCCTTCTACAGCCGCAGCTATGCGGTTTTGGTCGGGGTAGGGCGCTACCCGTCGTCCCAGTGGAACGATCTGTCCTACGCGCGCAAGGATGCCGAAGCGATGGCACGGCTGTTGCAGCGGCAGGGTTTCGAGGTCATCGAGCTTTACGACGAGCGTGCGACCCAAAAGTCGATCGTCTCGGTCTTCGAGGATTATCTGGCGCCCCGGCTAGCCAGAGATGACCGCGTTCTGGTGTTCTTTTCCGGCCATGGTGACACGCAGACGCTGGGCGGTAAGGATTTCGGGTATCTCGTGCCCCATGATGCGAGCGGTAGCCGCGGGTCGATGATCTCGATGAATACGCTGCGCAACCTGTCGGACAAGATGGGGGCCGCCAAGCATCACCTTTTCATCATCGACGCCTGTTTCGGCGGTCTGTTTGCGCCCACCAAGGCGCGCACCGACGGAATCCGGCGAGACCATCCACGCTACATTACGGAAGTCACCAGCCGGGTCGCGCGGCAGTTCCTGACGGCAGGCGGCAAGGGCCAGCAGGTGCTCGATGGAGGTCCCAATGGCTACAGCTATTTCACGGGCTATCTTCTGGAAGCGCTGGAGAAGGGGCTGGGCGATCTCGACGGGGATGGCTACATCACGCTTTCCGAACTTGCCGGCTATCTGGTGCCGCGCGCGACCAACGACTACCAGACGCCGGGCGACGGAACGCTTCCCGGCCATGGTCTGGGACAGTTCGTGTTCAGCGCGCCACAGGGGATAAAAACGTCGTCGGCGGCGCCAGCCGCGCCGACCGCTGCCCTGGGATTAAAAGGCCGGGACAACACGGCGGCGCAACAGGACACGCTGTTCTGGCAATCGATCAAGGACAGCGAGAATCCGGCGGATTACCGGGCCTATCTGGCACAGTTCCCGAACGGTGTTTTCGCCGGGCTGGCGAAGAACCGGGTTCGGGAACAGAAACGGGAGGCCGAAGCGCCGCCACCGACCGGTCCGGTTGCCACGCAGTCGTCGCCTGAACCGAAGCCGCAATCGCGGATGAGTTTCGACCAGGTACTGAAGGAGTCGCCAAACCTCGTGATGCTGGAATTGAGCCAGTATCTCCAGAAGCAGTATGCGACGAGCAGCGCACCGCTCGAAGTGACGCAGATATGGAATCACAGACCTCCGAACGGCAAGGATCAAGTGGCGCCGATCCCTGATGGTTCTCCATGGGATTTAGTGTATCAGTTTCGATGTCCGTATCAGCCGCAACGACATCGTCAATCGGGAAGGCTGTTTTCTGTTTCGTGCCGTCGACGGGCGTATTCAGTTCCAGTCCGCCGGTGTCAATGACCTGGAATTTTAGAAACCGACTTGCTTACTTCGAATAGAAAAACTCGTCGGGCAGGGATGCCAGGACCTGCTGAATTGTTCGCCCGGTTGCCAGGCACTCGTCGGTCTTCTGGTTGCACAGCCGGTATTCGCCGTCCCGATAGCCTTCGACCCGGTACGCGGCGTAAGGTGTCTTCGTCCTGTCCCCGGAATAGATGAAATACTGGTCGAGCCCGGGCCTGGTCGTGCGTTCGGCCCGGAACCACCGGTACAGCAGCTTCAGTTTTTCTCCAAGCGCCGTTATCCGCTGCAGGTCAGATTTTGTGAACGAAGAAAGATCGAGCCGGACGAGATTGTCGGGATCGGCATCAGACGAGTTTTCCATCGGAAAATCATAGGCGGGCGGCGCCACAACGACAATGACGACGACAATAGAGAATCCAGAAAAAGGGCCGGAGCGATGCCCCGACCCTCGAAGTCTGGAAGTGCTGTTCTTGTTACTTGCCGAAGATGGCCGTGCGCGCCATGGCAACGGCCTTGGGCGACATGTTCAGGACCTTATCGACGGTCTTCTGAATGTCTGCGCCCTTCATCGGTGAATAGTCCAGCTTGGTCCGCTTTACCTCGGCGAGGAATTCGGGCGACTGAACCGTCTTCCAGAAGGCTTCGCGCAACGGTTCGATCAGCTCTTTCGGCGCGCCGGGCGGCAGAACGAGACCGCGTCCGAACAGGGACGACGTGGCGATCAGGTCGGCTGCAGATTTTGCGTCCGGGTCGCTGACCAGTTCCTGGACAATCGGGACATTCGCGAGATCGGGATCGCGTTCAAAGCCGCTCTGCACCAGCGGCAGGGCGTAGGACTTGTCGCCGCCGGTGAACCAGGCGGCACGGTCGCTCTTCCAGGACGCCCAGGCAAGTGAAATTCCCTGCGTTTCGCCCTGCTCCATGGACAGTTTTGCGTTGTGTGAGCCCTTGTAGCCCTCGACGATCTTGAACTTGGTGCCGACCAGCCCGTTGACCAGCGCGGTCACGATAAAGGTCGGAGAGCCCTTGCCGGTTGAAGCCATCAGGATCTGCTTGTTCTTGACCTGGTCGATGCTGGTCACACCGGCATCGCGCCGGACCGCGATCAGGTTGTTCGAACCGAACACGCGGCCGAGCCAGGTAAAGTTCCTGGCGTTGTATTTAACCTTGGTCGGGCGCAGCAGCTGCGACACCATCGACATGTCCGGCGGCATCAGCAGGTTCATACCGTTCTTGGGCATGACGTTATAGGCGTAGTTTGCCGATTTAAGCCCGCCGGCGCCCGGCATCGACTGGGTGATGACGGTAGGGTTGCCCGGGATAAAATTGCCCAGGTGACGGCTCAGGACGAGCGAGGTCTTACCGTATGTGCCGCCGACGCCGTATCCAAACAGGATGGTAACTTTTTTATCCTTGTACAGGTTCTCAAGATCGGCTGCAGCTGACGGTGTGGCCAGGGCTGCCAGCCCGGCGAGCGCCAGTGCGCTCAAATAGGTCTTTGTCTTCATCGTTTTCTCCATAAAAAGAGCTTGTCTCGGAAGCCGAAAAATCGTGTGCCCTGCCTTGGAGACAGAGCTTCGTAACCTACAACAACGCTTTGGGGGCATCAATTCCGTCGGTCAGAAGAAATTATTTCTGGTAGCGGATATACACGGCGCAACGCCGGACCTATTCGCCGGTTACAGCCACCAGTCCTGCAGCCTCTATCCCCGCAACGATACAGATCTCGTCGTTCTCGCCCGTGTCGCCGCTGGCGCCGACTGCACCGATCAGATTGCCGTCCTGATCGTGCAGCAGGACGCCGCCCGGATTGCAGACCATGTTGCCGCCGGCGAGATCGGAAAGCGCTCCGAAGAAGGCAGGGTTCGCCTGCGCCCGGTCTCGCAGCTTGCGACCGGGAAGTCCCATGCCGAGCGCGCCCCACGCCTTGCCGTGAGCGATCTGCGGCCGTAGCAGCGATGATTTGTCGTCGCGTTTCATCGCGACCTGATGGCCACCGGCGTCCAGCACGACGATGGTAATCGGCGCAAATTCAAGCTCGCGCCCCTTGGCGATAGCGGTATCGACGATGATTGAGGCCTGATCGAGAGTGACGTTGCTCATAGGGAAATCCTTTCCGTCAGACGTGGCGTTGTCGCAGTTCTTTTAACATGGGAAAATACGGGAACGAAGCGAGGAGGGCGGTATGAGCGTTACATCGATCGACGCGAAACGGAAAATGTCCGTTCGCGAACAGGTCAGCGAAGAGGAATGGGAAGCCAGGTGCGCATTGGCGGCGGCGCATCGGCTGGTGTCCCACTTCGTATTCGTCGATATGACCTACAACCACATTTCCGTTCGGGTGCCGGGCGAACCCGACCATTTTCTCGTCAAGGCGCAGGACAAGTTTATGGAGCAGGTGACGGCGTCGAACCTCGTAAAGTATGACGTTGAGGGCAACCAGGTCACCGATTTCGGTTATTCGGCGAGCCCGGCGGCCTACAACCTGCATTCGGCGGTGTTGAAGGCGCGTCCTGAAATCATGGCCGCGGTCCATACCCATTCGCCGGCGAACCTGGCCGTTTCGGCCCAGCGCGGCGGGCTCCGTCCAATCACGCAGCAGGCGACCCGGTTCTACGGGCAGATCGCGTATTACCCGAACGAGGTCGATGACACCAAGCCGGAGGGCGCGGCCCATCTGGCGAACGCGCTGGGCGAACACTGGTTCATGATCCTCGAAAATCACGGCGCGCTGATTTGCGGTACGTCGCTGGCCGAGGCCTATATCTATCACCATTTCTTCGAGCTGGCCTGCCGCGCGCAGGCGGGGGCGTTGTCGGGCGGGGGTGAACTGATCGAAATGGAGCATGAGGTCGCCGTCGAACGCGCGAAGAAATTCGGCCGGATCGGCCAGTACAATATGGAAAGCCGGGACTGGGTGGCGAGCATGGAGCTTGCCGAGACGCTGTTCCCCCAATTCAAGGAGTAGCAAGACATGGCCGACTTCAAGCTGTTGAACTATGCCGGGCTGGCCGGCGAACCGCGCCCCGGCATTCTGGTCGGCGACGACCTTGTGGTGGACGTGCAGTCCGCGAGCAGGGGCGCACCCTGGTCAGGTTCCACGCTGGCGATCATCGGGGCCTGGGACGTCGCCTGTCCGGCGCTGCACGAAATCGCCGATGCCGCGCACGATGCCCGGCCGTTAGCCGATGTTGACCTGCTGGCGCCGATCCTGTATCCGCCAGCGATCTATTGCGCCGGCGCGAATTACAAGAAACATGCGATGGAGATGTCGCCCGACGGTAAGACGTTCCCAGACAAGACGAAAGTAAAGCCGTATTTCTTTCTCAAGAACCCGCGTCACTGCGTGATTGGGCCGGGGGCGGACATAAGGCTTCCCGCCGTCTCAAAGATGGTCGACTGGGAAGCGGAGTTTGCCGTGGTAATCTCGAAAGAAGGCAAGAACATCGCGCTCGATGACGCGTTCGATTACGTCGCCGGATATACCATCATGAACGATCTCTCGGCCCGCGACTTGGGCACCCGCAAGGACTGGCCGCGATTCGCCACCGACTGGTTCTCGCACAAGAATTTCGACGGCGCGGCGCCGATGGGACCGTGGATCACGCCGGCGGACCAGATCGGCGACCCGTACCAGTGCCGAATGAAGCTGTTCGTCAATGACGAGGAAATGCAGAACGAAGTTGTCGCCGATCTGATCTTCGATATTGCCGATCAGATCGCGTCATTGAGCCAGAACATGACCTTGCTGCCCGGGGACGTGATTTCGACCGGCACGCCGTCGGGCGTCGGCCGTCCGCGCGGCATTTTCCTGAAGCCGGGCGACACCGTGCGGATCACCGTCGACGGGATCGGCGAGCTGTGCAATCCGGTGGTGCAGGGGGATTAATTTTCCAGCGCCAGATCCGGGTGGGTGCAACGCAGCCAGCCGGTCAGTTCGCCTGACCGGGTCATGATAGCCGGTTCAAGCAGGTTGAGGAGCCGGCCCCGGGTGCGTTCCGTCAGCACGCCGAATTTATCGAGCAGCCGGATCATCACGGCCTCCGCCGCGCGCCGCGCGCCGTCATCGATCTTGATGGCGACGCCAAGGCCCAAATCGGTCAATGTCGCGCAATAGACGCCCTCTGCGCCAGTCTTGACCAGTGCCGCCGTTTCCAGCGCGTCGATCACGCGGGTACAGAACCGGTCCTTGCCGGCGATGAGGTATGGCTCCGCCGCCATGCAGCGCCGAACGCGCGCGCAGGCCTTCTGCCGTTCCTCGGGCTGATCGTGCGGATCGCCCAGCCGCGCCATGGCCAGCGCCAGATTGCCTAGCGGTATGCCGATCGTGGGAATGCCGCACCCGTCGGTGCCCTTCGGCGCGTCGAACAGATCCATGCCGGTCATCTGTTCGAGGATGCCGATCACCCGCTGCTGCACCGGATGGTCCATCCGGTTATAGCCTTCGACCGGATAGCCGAGATGCTTCGCGATGGTCAGAAAGCCGGCATGTTTTCCCGAACAGTTGTCGTGCAGGGTGCTGGGCTCTCCGCCAGCGTCGTAAAGCGCTTTCCTTGCTTCTTCGGTCCAGGGCAGGGAAGGACCGCAAACGAGATCGTCAGCCGTCAGGTCGAGCCGCTTGAGCCAGTTCCCGACGATTTCCACATGGGTCGGCGCGCCGTTATGGCTGGAACAGGCCAATGCTATGTGGGCGTTGGCGAGGTGGTAAGCGGAGGCCGCGCCGGTCTCTATCAGCGCCAGCGCCTGGACAGGCTTGATCCCCGAACGCGGAAAGACCGGTGATTCCGCGTCGCCGATGGAAAGCGCTACCCGCCCGTGAGCATCGACCACTGCGACCGACCCGCGGTGAAGGCTTTCCGCCCTGTCTCCGCGGACGGCCTCAACCAGAACCGGGTTTGCTGATGCTTCCGGCGCAGCGTCCGCTGGCATCGTCAGCTTTTGACGCCGAGCTTCTTGTGAACGCCCTTGAGGAACGCGATCGCTTCGCGGTTAAAGCGAGCCGCGTGTTCTATATGCGGGCAGTGGCAGGCCTGATCGTAAACCGCGACCTTGGCGCCCTTGATCCGCTTGGCGAGTTTCGGCGCATAGCCGGGTTCGCGCAGCCGGTCCTGCTTGCCGGCAACCATGTAAACGGGCACGTCGATGTTCTCGTACGGCGTGGCGTCCGGATTGCCGAACTGGCCTCCTGCCTTCTTGATGGTCGGGCGTTTGAACCGGACCGCGGCAGTGCATTCCCAGGTGCCGGGGATGGTTGCGAATTTCTGCCGCTTGCGGATATAGGCCGGGTTATCGACCCATTTCTTCTTGTTGTAAAACAGCCCGTCGAGCAGGGCGCGCATCGCCTTGGGCGACCCGTCATAGTCGAGAAGCTGCTGGCGGGCTTCGGTCGCCGGGGCGAAACCACCGCCGGATGCCAGGACCAGAGAGCGGATGGGGAAGATTACCGGCCGTGCGGCGGCGATGCGGGCAAGGTTGCTGCCCCCCATCGAATTGCCGATGAAATCCGCTTCCTGAATATCCATGATCTCGAAAAACCGGATCATGTGGTTGAATACCCGGTCGCGCCCGTTAGCGAAGTCGAAGACCTTGTCGGTATGGCCGAAGCCAAGCCAGTCCGGCGCGATAACGCGAAAATGTTTGGCGAAAGCGGGCAGGTTGAATTCCCAGGACAGTTCCGCACAGCCGCCGAACTCGCCGGAATGCATGAAGACGACCGTTGGGCCCTCGCCAGCTTCAAGATAATGCGTCCTGATGCCGTCTACGTTTATGTATCGGCTCTTGATACCCTTGATTGCCATATTGTTCCTCCCAGAGTTTTTGACAGGCGGGCAGGGTCAGGCAGCCTTGCCCTTTTTCTTGTTGAGGTTGGGGCCGCGAACCGTCACGCCGCTCTTTGCGCGCGCGGCTTCGAGAGCCTCGGTCCGGCCTTTGAACCTGCTGGCCGGGATAGGCGTGCCACGATCCTTCAGCGGACCGACTTTCTCGCTGACGGTGCCGATGTCCTTGATCTGGGGGACGACTTCCTCGGCGAACAGTTTCATGCTCTTGGCGCAGTCCTTGAACGGCATGTCGCCGGAATGGAGCATGGCGATCAGGTGGCCGAAGCCGCCGATCTGCTCGTACATCTCCTTGAGCCGCGCGGCGACGACATCGGGCGTGCCATAAACCGCAACGCCGGTTTCTCGGAAATACTCCATGCCCTTTTTACGAATTGCATCGGTTCGACCGCCGGAAAACTTGCCCGACAGGAAGTTGGCGTAAAGCTGGCTTTCCACATAGCCGGGAGGCGCGCGGAATTGCGGCTCGGCCTTGTTGTTGGTCACGTACCAGAATACCTGCTCGACGAATTTCAGCGCTTCTTCCTCTGTCTCGCCAACCGCGACCAGCGGCATGAAGGCGAACAGATCGTCGGCCGGCTTCGGAAGACCCTTCTTCTTCAGGTTTGCGCGTACCCCGTCGAACATCTTTTTCATGCCCTCGACCGGCGTCAGGAACATGGTGAAGGTGTAGCCGCTCTCGACCGAGCGGGTGGCGTGATTGACGTCGGAACCGCCTGTCATCCAGATCGGCGGGTGCGGGTCCTGATATATCCGCGGCCAGACATTGACCTGCCGTTTGTGAATCCATCTGCCTTCGTAGTTGAACGGGCCGTCATGGGTCATCCAGGCCTTCTTCATGAGGTCGATGGTTTCCCAAAGTCGTTCGCTTGTTTCGGTCGGATTACAATTGGAACCGAACAGCTCGTAGGGAACGCCGCGGACGAAACCGCACTCGAGCCGCCCGTGCGAGATATTGTCGATCATCGACATCTCTTCGGCGTTCCGGATCGGGTCGCGCGTGTTGGCGGCCGGGTTGCCGAGGATGCAGATGCGCGCGTTCTTGGTTTCCCGCGCGGCGATGGCCACCGATAGAGGCGCCGCCGAATTCAGGCAGGTTGCCGTCTGGTGATGCTCGTTGATCATGCAGTTGATCCCGAGCTCGTCGGCCAGAACATGCTGGTCGAGATAGGAATGAAACAGATCTGAACCGATATCCGGGTCGTAGACCTGGCTGGGGAGGTTCACCCGCATGGATGTAAATTCGTCATCTGGCGGCAGGTTGGGCCAGGGGAACTCGGTGAAGTGATAGAATTCCATTTCGGTGTCCTTGAAATCGGTGGCAGCGGTCGGAGAGGTTGATCAGCGCAGAAACGGTCGAAGCGCTTTCATGAAGGCGTCGGGCTGTTCGACATGCGGAAAATGTCCGGCTTTCGGAAGGCTGACGAACTTCGATCCAGCGATGGCCTTCGCGTACTTGCGCCCGTAGGACGGTTTGACGATCCCGTCATTCGCCCCCCAGATCAGCAGGGTCTTCTTTTTTATCCGGTTAAGCCGGTAGCGGAGGCTGGGATTGTGGAAATAAGGGTCCCAGCAGAGGCGCGCCGTGGCCTCCCGGGCCTTCGCCTCGAACAGCGCGTCCCGGTCCGACATTCCAGTCAGTATCTTGGGGTCCTTTTCGACATCGTGGAATTTGAACCCTTTCACACGGGCGAAGGTGTGGAAGTATATGTCCTCGATATCCCTGTCATAGGCACCGCCGAACTTGGTTCCGACCGGCGCGACGAGGGCCAGCTTGCGAAGGCGGGTATCGTTCTTGGTCGCAATCTCGAGCGCGAGCCATCCGCCGACCGAGAAACCGAGCACATCCACATCGGTCAGCTTCATCTCGTCGAGCAGGTCGAGATAGAGATAGGCGATGTCTTCGGGTTTCCGGATCGAGTCCGGCAGGGTCGAACCGTTGAAACCAGGCATCCACGGCATGATGACCTGGCGCGTCTTCGCCAGTTCCTCGACGAAGGCGGCGCCTTTTTCGTAATAATCCTCGCTGTGGAGCAGGAGCAGCGGTTTTCCCTTGCCCATCGTTTCCACAACGATATTCGCCTGTTGCAGCTTGTACTTCTTTCGAGTGATGCCGGCTGTTCCGCCGGCGGTGGATTTTTTAGGTCGCGAGGCCTTTTTGCGCGCTGCCATTTAAGTCTTCCTGTATTCCGCGTGTCAGTGAGCGGTTCGTTATCAGAATTGCTTAGGTACCTTAGCAATTCTTCGGGTCCCGGCAAAAGGTAAAACGCTCTCCTTGACCCGAATGGTTGAGATACCGAAAGTATTCCAATTCGTCCAGCATAGGGAGGTTACCGATGCCCGTCGACCGGAAGACAGCGCTTAACGCGGAGGCAGTTGCGCCGCCCCTGAAACCCTACTACTCGAACGCCGTGCGGTCTGACGCTGGGCCGCTTCTCTGGATCTCGGGTCAAGTTGCGCTCGACGGCGATGGAAATCTTGTCGGCGATAACGATCTGCGTGCGCAGGCCGAGCAGGTGCTCACGAATATACAGGCGATTCTCGCCGATGCCGGTGCGGGCATGGAGGATATCGTCAAGGTTACGGTCTATGTAACCGATATCAGGGCGTTCAACGATATCGCCGATATCCGCGAACGCTATTTCCCCAAGGACGGTCCCGCCAGCGTTATCTGCGAAGTCTCCGCGCTGGCCTGGCCGGAATTCATGATCGAAATCGAAGCGGTTGCGGTCGTTCCATGATACGCGCCTATTGTCGAGGAATTCGCGGGGAATAACCGTTTAGAACGCGGTCGAGTTCGACTTCGTTCTCGCCGATCCGTCTCAGCGTTCCGGCGTCGACGCGCGCGAGATCATTGTAGGCGCGGATCAGCATCATCAGGCGGCAGATCCGGTCGATTATCGCGCTCGGGCCGGAACGCTGTACCGAGGCTATCCTTGTTGGTGTACCGATCTGTACGGCTTTCATGGTCTTTCATTCCTGTGTTCGTTTGCGAAGAACAGGAAGACGCTATCGTTGGCCATTCAATTAATACAATATATTGATTTATTAATTTTCATATGAAAAAAATATCGAATGGATATTCGCCATCTTCGCTATTTCGTCGCGGTCGCCGAGGAGCGCCATGTGACGCGTGCCGCTGAACGGCTCGGAATCCAGCAGCCCCCATTGAGCCAGCAGATCAAGGCACTGGAAGAGGAACTCGAGGTCCGGCTGTTTCATCGCAAGCCACGCGGTGTCGAGCTGACCGACGCGGGTGAAGCGCTTCTGCCCGATGCACGGCGCATTCTGGCGGACGTGGAGGCAGCGCTCCTCAGGGTCAGGCGAACGGCAAGGGGCGAGCAGGGGAGGATTGCGGTCGGGTTCACCAGCTCGGTTCCCTTCCATCCCTTCGTACCGGAGGCGCTGCGCGACTATCGGGAGTCGCACCCTTTGGTGTCGATGCCGCTGGAAGAGGGGGGCACCGCAGATCTCGTCGCTGCCATCGCGGCCGAACGACTCGATGTGGCCTTCATCCGGTCGCCGGCATCCGACGCCGAGGGCATCGCTGTTTATGAGCTCCTGAACGAACCCATGGTCGTCGCCCTGCCGGCGGCGCACAGGCTGGGACAACGCAAGAGGCCGGCGCGGATCCGGCTCGCGGAGCTTGCCGACGAACCTTTCGTTCTCTATCGGCGCGCGTCGGGTCCCGGCCTGTACGACGCAATTACGGGCGCCTGTCACGCGGCGGGGTTTACGCCGCGTCTTGAGCAGGAAGCGCCGCGCATTGTTGCGACGCTGAACCTCGTGGCGGCCGGGCTGGGCGTTACGCTGGTGCCGGAATCGCTGTCGTCAATGCACCTTGACGGTGTCCGGTTCCGCGCGCTGTCCAGAAACGAGGCGCCGCGCGCCCCGATCCGGCTGGCCTGCCGCCGAACGGATCACTCCGCCGCAGCGCGCCTGTTCGTCGAGGACGTCCGACGGAAGGCCAGGGCTTAGGCAGCGGCGGATTCGTCGCCTACCTGCAGCGTGTATTTCAGCATGTCGTCATACATCAGGTGCTGGACGTCCAGCATCATCTTGGCTGTCTTGATGACAAGCTGACGGTCCGCTTCGGTCGTCGCGAACTGGTCGAGCAGACGGACGCCGACATCGGAATGTTCCTGGTCGGCCGAGTCGTGAATCACCCAGTAGGCGACCGCCTCGTCGTCCAGCCCGAATTTTTCCTGAAGCTTGTGCGCGATCTGGATGTAAAGGCCAGGGATCGCCGCTTCGCCGGCCAGCATATGGGCCGCAACGCCTTCGAGGAAAGTCTTGCTGCAAATCATGGTGAACCAGGCCTGGAACGCCGCGACGCCCGGGCAGTAGGGCGGGTCGTACATTTCCTCGGGCTTGAGGCCGAGACCCTTGGCGAAATTGAGATAGAGCCGATGATGCGACACGCCGTCCGACATCATCCGCCCGGTCGATTCCTCGTAGGCGACTTCTGCGATCATTTCGCGCCAGTGCGGGTCCGGGCAGATCACGTAGAGATTGCCGTGGTAATTGTGATTGTGCAGCGGGATGCCGCCATGCTGCTTGCAGAGGTAGCGGGTCTGTTCGAGGTTCCATTTCCCTTCGACCATGCCGGTCCATAACGGGTGACCGTACATCGGCTGGTCCTTGTGCATCTGGTCGATGGCGTCGAGCACATCCTGGTTGCTGAGCGGCATGGGGGGCTCCCTGAATTTCTGTTTGCGGGTCTTGTCGCTGGCTAGGTTATGAGACAGCCTTGGGGCCTGTCCAGATACGCAGGGGAAAAGTTCGATGCCGTGTTATGCGAAAGGCGGGTGCCTGTGCGGCGCCGTCAGGTACGAATGCGGAGCGCCGCCGGTCATGCAGGGCGCCTGTCACTGCCGGGACTGCCAGAAGCAGACCGGCGCCGCCTACGCCGTTCTGGCGATATTTCAGAAGGACGACGTGACAGTGACCGGCGACTCCTATGAGGTGTTCGTCCATAAAGGAGAAAGCGGACAGGAGGTGCGGCGCGGCTTCTGTTCGAAATGCGGATCGTCGATCCTGGCCGAGTACGATGTCACGCCGGACTTCGCCGTGGTCATGTCGGGAACGCTGGATGACCCGGCGCTCGTTAAACCGGAATGGAATATCTATACCGCCGGCAAACAGCCCTGGGTCGAGCTGCCGCATGACATGAAAAATATGGAAGGCGGGTTCTGCGGACCCTGAGACCCCGGAAAGGATCGATGTAATGCCCTACAGCGAACGGAATGGCGTCAGGACCTACTATGACGCAGTCGGGGAGGGAATGCCCTTCGTCATGCTGCATGCAAACCCCTGCGATCACTGGATGTGGTCGTACCAGATCGCCAGCTTTTCGAAGCGGTTCCGGGTGATCGCCCCCGACATGCGGGGTTACGGTCGGACCGACAAGCCGCTCGAACGATATTCGTTCGATGCGCTGATCGAGGACGTGCTGGGGGTTATCGAACAGGAGGGAGTCGAGAACGGCATACTTGCAGGGGCCAGCATGGGATCGAAAATGGCATTCAGGCTGGCGGTGGAAAGGCCGGGCCTGTTCCAGGCTCATGTGCATGTCGGCGGCAATGCGTTTCGCGGCACGTCCTATGACGGCCGGATCGTCGGTTACGAAACCGAGGAACTCGGCCCGTACCGGGCAGGGCACCTGAAAGAACTGTTTGCCCCGGGATTTGCGGATACGGACCGCGGGCGCTATCTGTGCGGAACCATCCTGCAGGATACCGGGAGAATGTCAGGCGCCGCCATTGCGACGCTGTTTCATTCCTTTGATGACGTCGACCTGGCTCCCCAGGTGGCTTCGATCGCGGAGCCGGTGCTTATCGTCAATGGCGCGCACGACAATTCGCTCGAAGGCGGTCGCCGGACCGCCGCTCTGATCCCCGGCGCGCGTCATGAAATCATCAAAGATGCCGGGCATCTCTGTATTCTGGAAGACCCGGCGACATTCGACGGGCTGGTAACGAGTTTCCTGATGGATAACGGGCTCTGGTCCGAAATCTGAACCGCTAGCCGCGCCTGTCCCTGAGTGCGTCGAGTTTCGCCTGTATCTCGCGAAGCTGGTCCTCAAGCTCTTCTTCGAGCTCTTCGTCGTCCTGCGCAGCGGCCGGTTGCCCGGCGGTGGCCATATTGCCGAACATATTGACCAGGTTCTGCTGAAACAGCTCCATATTGCGCCGGCCGATCTCCCCAATCTGCTCGACCTGCTGCCAGTTGTTGGTAAACGCTTCCATCGATTTCCCAAGATAGGCCGATACGCTCTCCGACATGCCTTTTTCGTAAAAGCTGATGATCTGTCGCAGGACCTCGTTGGGCAGCATGTTCTCGCCGCTGCTTTCCTGATCGGCCACGATCTGGGCGAGGATCGATGAGGTAATGTCCTGATCGGTCTTGGCGTCGACCACGACGAAAGGTTCGTTTCGGATCACCATGTGGCGGAGATCGTCCAGCGTGACGAACTTGGCGGTATCGGTGTTGTACAGTCGACGGTTAGCGTATTTTCGGATCGTCACAAACGCGTGGTCGCCATCGGCTGCGCCGGGCGATTCCCGGGACAGCGTCGCAGGACGCGGCTTCTTACCCTTAGCGGACGATGGTTTCTTTTTCATGGCGCAATCTTTGTCCTTTCATGAAATTTTTGCAATGCAAAAATTTTGTTGAAAGAGTCGCTCCTGTCCCCTATATCCCTTTTTGCAACGCAAAATATCTGATTTCGCACCGTTTCGTTCCAGACAGGAGGACACAATGACCACCAAGGCAAAGACAACTACGGAAACCACCGCCAAGGCCGCGGAAGAGGTTTTCGAAACCGTTATGGAAACCGGCGCGCAGACCTTCGACAACATCGTCAAGGCCAGCGTCGACGCCGCCACCAAGGGCTACGAGAAGGCGACCGCCTACAGCGCCGCCGAGCTCGGCAAGACCACCGACGCCCTGAAGAAGGCCGAGAAGTTCGGTAAGGACAATGCTGCCACGTTTGACGCCGTTACCAAGGCGTGGACCGAGGGCATGGACGTGTACCGCACCCGCATGCTCGACAGCTGGAAGGACATGGCCGCCATGAACATGGCCTGCATGGACAAGATGATGGGCATGCAGAATCCGCAGGAAATGGCTACCGTTCAGATGGAGACCATGGTCGAGGTTTCGCAGAAGTCCGTCGCCAACGCGATCGAGCTCAACAAGATCGCCTTCGACATGTTCGCCAAGGCTGCCGCGCCGGCCAAGGCGCGCGCTGAAGAGGTATTGGAAATGACCATGAAGGCCGCCTGATCGAACTCAACCGATCCGGAAAAACAGCGGGCGGGATCTTCGGATCCCGCCCGTTTTGTTTTTTGCAGGTATTCCGCCTTCGCGGAAATCTACCTCAGATAATCAGGACGTCAGCATCAGCTCCGCTTCGCCGTCGATCACAACCTTGTCGCCGACCGCGCAGACCGTTTCCATGGTGACGCGCTTGCGCTCGCGGTCGAGCGCCTTGACGGTGGCGGTTGTGACGACCGTGTCGCCGATCCGAACCGGGGCGCGGAATTTCAGCGACTGGCTTATATAAATGCAGCCGTAACCCGGCAGTTTCGTCCCGACCGTGGTGGAGATGAATCCGGCGCCCAGCATGCCGTGCGCGATACGCCCCTTGAACAGGGTTTTCGCCGCAAATTCCTCGTCCAGATGGACCGGATTGTCGTCTCCCGACACCTCCGCGAATTTCACGATGTCTTCTTCCGTTACGGTCCGCTCATAGGTCGCGCTCTGGCCGACCTCCATCTCGTCGATAGTCGCCACGTCTTGCTCCTGAATAGGGGTTAGTCTTTCTTGCCGCCCGCAAATTGGGACATCTGGTCCATGAAGGCTTTCTGCATCTGCTGCATCGCGTCGTTGCTTGCCGGATACCAGAGCTTCAGCATGTCTTCCGGCTTCATATCTTCGAGCCGCTTGCGCATTTCGTCGAGCATTTCCTTATGAAGCGCCTCGGTATCGGGGAGGCCGAGGAAGGCGCGGGCCTCTGCCGGCGTGCAGTCGATGTCGAAGGTGATCTTCACGTCTTGACCTGCACGTAGGATCCGGGTGCGGCCTCGATGATTTTGAGCAGGCCGTCCCCCGGTTTGCGAGCGGCGATCTTGGCGCCAGACTTGCGCAGGTTCCACTTGTGCCAGTAGGGCCACCAGGAACCGGGCGTCTCGGTGGCGTCCGCCAGCCATTCGTCGCCCGACGCGTATTTCTCTCGCTTGGCGTTGGTCCAGTACTGGTATTTCTGCTTGGCGGGCGGGTTCACGATGCCGGCGATATGGCCGGACCCGGCCAGCGCGAAACGCTTCTCGCCCGCGAACAGGTTCATCGCCTTGAACACCGAATTATAGGGCGCGATATGGTCTTCCTTCGTCGCCTGGAAGAAGGAAGGCGTTTCGATCGTGCTGAGATCGATCGGCGTGTCGAGTATTTCTACCCCGCCCGGTTCGACAAGCAGATTGTCCTGATACATGTTGCGCAGATATTCGAGCAGGAGCCGGCCGGGGAAGCGCGTCGAGTCCGCGTTCCAGAACAGAAGATCGAACGCCGCAGGGTCGCGGCCCATCAGGTAGTTGTTAACGACGAACGACCAGATCAGGTCGTTGGCCCGCAGCATGTTGAACGTCCAGGCCATCTGCTTGCCGTCCAGAAAGCCGTTCTTTTCCACCTCCGCCTCGACCACTTTGAGCTGCTGGTCGTCGGTAAAGACGCGGAGCTCTCCTGCCTCGGTGAAGTCGACCTGCGCGGCTAGGAAGGTCGCCGCCTTGACCCGGTCGTCGCCATGAGCCGTCATCCAGGCCAGCGTTGCAGACAGCAGCGTGCCGCCGATGCAGTAACCGATGGTCGTGACCTCCCGTTCGCCGGAGGCCATTTCCACCGCCTGCAGGGCGGCGAGGATGCCATCCTGAACATACTCGTCGAAACCCTTGTCGCAGAGCGATGCGTCCGGGTTGACCCAGGATATCAGGAAAACGGTGTATCCCTGTTCCGACAGCCACTTGATGTATGAATTTTCGGGCTGAAGATCGAGGATATAGAACTTGTTGATCCAGGGCGGCACGATCAAAAGCGGCCGTTTGTAGACCTGCTCGGTGAGCGGTTCGTACTGGATGAGCTGGAACAGCTCGTTCTGGAAGACGACGGAGCCGGGCGAGACGGCGATGTTCCTGCCGACTTCGAAGGCGTCCATGTCGGTCTGCGAAATCACCGGTGCGCCGTTGCTACGCTCCATGTCCGCCTGAAAGTTCCGCGCGCCGCGGATCAGGTTCTCCCCCCCGGTTTCCTGCGTTTCGCGGATAACCTCGGGGTTGGTCAGCGGGAAATTGGTCGGCGCGAAAGCATCGATCATCTGCCGGGTATAGAAATCGAGCTTCTGCTCTGTATCCGCGTCGAGCCCTTCGGTCGCCGTCAGCACCTCTTTCAGCCAGCGCGCGTTCAGCAGGTAGGACTGCTTGATAAAGTCGAAACAGGGGTTGGCTGTCCAGTCGGGATCGCGGAAGCGGCGGTCGCCGGGTTCAGGTTCGATGACCGGTTCGCCGGGTTCTGTCCCGCCGTTCAGCATGCGTTGGGTGGTCGACATCCAGAGCTTCTGATACCCGCTCCAGAGTTCTGTCTGCGCTTTCATCAGCGCGCTATTGTCGAAGCTCGTCTTTAACAGCGTTTCGACAATCTCGTTCGCCGAAGGGCCTTCAGGCGCAGACGGCGTATCCGGCATCGAGGCCGCGAAACTCTTCATCCATTCCGTCATCAGCGCCTGGCCCTGGGTTGCGAGATCGGCCATGCCCTGAAAGGCGTCGCTGAATGCGGCGCTGGAATCGGATGCGTCGTCAGGTTTCCGCTTATCGGTCATGGTTCGGGCATTCCCTAAATGGCTCCGGCGCCTGTTCTTAACCGAATGGCTACGCCGTAACCAGCAAAGGGTTGCATGGCAGCCATGCGCTATATGTAGGACAAAAAGAGCAGAACGACAGATTACTGAAACAATTCAGCCCGTTTCTTATCATCCCAGGGGGTTCGGTCGGCGATTTCGCGGATCATTTTACGCAGAATGCCTTCGGCGAAGCTCTTGCGATCCTTGACCTGCATCACGAACGAGCCCGGCCCGCCCGTCACCAGCGTCCGGAAATAGTCGGGCAAATCGGGCATGCTTTCGCGGTGGATGGCGAGCGCATTGATGACGATGCGGCGCTTGACGATGGCGTCGCGCACCAGATTGACGGTTTCACCCATCGTATTTGGACCGTCGCCGGAGATGTCGATCACGCGGCGGGTGCCTTCGAATTCGTTGGCATCGATCGAAGCGGCGGCGAAGGTAAGCGCTTCGCTGACGGCGTTGCCGCCAAAACAGAGATTGCGCGGCGCGGCGAGCACGCGTTTGCCGAAATCCTCGGCGCTTGCCCTGTCGTGGATGCGGGTCCAGCCGACCCCCATCTGGGTGCATTCGAAGCCCGCAAACTCGATATAGGCGACTGCGATGGAGCGCAGGAAGCCGTTGGTGATGGCGCGTTGCACGCGTTCATGCATCAGCGCGTCGGCGTAACCCTGACGCTGCAGCGCCATTTCCTCCTCGTCGATGCTGCCCGATGCATCCACGACGAAGGCAAGTTCGAGGTCGACGCCGGTCGGTCGCGGTGTCGGCGCGCCTTGCGCAAAAACAGGCGCAGCCGTCAGCAGGGCGGCTGCAGCCAGCAGCGCCAGCCGCGTCGTCATCAGGCGGCTTTCGCCTGATGGATGGTGCGCCACAGCTTTTCGGGTGTCAGCGGCATGTCGACATGGGTGACGCCGAGCGGTTGCAGCGCATTGATCACCGCGTTCATGACAGCCGGCAGCCCGCCGACATTGCCGGCTTCGCCGCACCCCTTGACCCCGAGCGGATTGGTCTCGGTCGGCACGGGGTTGGATTTCACTTCCATGAAGCTCATGTCGGAAGCCCGCGGCATGGCGTAGTCCATGAACGAGCCGGTGATGAGCTGCCCATCGTCATCATAGGCGATGACCTCCATCAGCGCCTGGCCGAGCCCCTGCGCGACGCCGCCCTGGATCTGGCCCTTGAGCAGCAGAGGGTTCATCACCGTGCCGACATCGTCGACGATGTTGTATTCGAGCACATCGACGACGCCGGTGTCCGGATCGATCTCGACCTCGCACACATGACAGCCGTTCGGGTAGTTCATGATGTTGGCGGTATAGGTCGCGTCCTCATTAAGGCCCGGCTCCATGCCGTCCGGCAGGTTGCCCGGATTGGCAGCGGCCTTGGCGACTTCCGTAAAGGTAATCGTCCGGTCGGTTCCGGCGACCGAGAAAAGCCCTTCCGTGAAGACGATGTCCTCTTCCGCGGCTTCAAGCCGGTGTGCAGCAATCTTGCTGGCCTTCTCGATGACCTTGTCGGTGGCCATCAGGACGGCCGAGCCGCCGAGCGTGGCCGAGCGCGAGCCGCCGGTGCCGTGACCGAACGCGACCTTCTCGGTGTCGCCCCAGACGTAATGCACGTCCTCCGGCTTCAGCCCGAGCTTGTCGCAGACGATCTGCTTGAACACGGTTTCATGTCCCTGACCCTGGGTGCAGGAACCCGCCATGATGGTCACCGTACCGCTGCGGTCGACGCGGATCTCGGCGGCTTCGATCCCTGGTGCGGCAGCGCGTTCGATGGTGTTCGAGACGCCGATGCCGCGCAGCTTGCCGGATTTTGCAGCTTCCGCACGGCGCGATTCGAAGCCGGTGTAATCGGCCATCTCCAGCGTCATATCCATGTTCTTTTCGAACTCGCCGCAATCGTAGGTGAAGGTGAGTCCCGTCTTGAACGGCATCGCGTCCGGAGGAATGGTGTTGATCCGGCGCAACTCCACCGGGTCGATGCCGATTTCCTGGGCCGCGATGTCGATGATCCGTTCGATGGCGTAGGCCGCTTCCGGCCGCCCCGCGCCGCGATAGGGCGTTACCGGGTTGCAGTTGGTGATGACGCCTGTGACTTCGACATAAATCGACGGCGTGGTGTAGACGCCGGCGATTGTGCCGAGATTGTTGATCGCCGGGTTGGGCGTGGCCGATCCGATATACGCGCCGAGATTGGCGATCGATTTCACGCGCAGGCCTACGAATTTGTTTTCGTCATCCAGCCCGAGTTCGATTTCGAAAATATTGTCGCGTCCGCCGTAGTCCGACAGGAAAGCCTCCGACCGGTCGCCGGTCCATTTGACCGGGCGTCCAAGCAGCCTGGAGGCGAGCAGACAGAGCGGGCCTTCCGGATAGATCGGCGATTTCATGCCGAAGCTGCCGCCGACATCGCCCGCGACGACCCGGACCTTGCTTTCCGGAACCTTGAGCACACGCCCGGCGAGCGTCGTGCGGTAGGGGTGGACGCCCTGCAGCGTGGTATAAAGCGTATAGCTGTCCTCGAACCGGTTGTAATCGCCGGTGCAGCCGCGTGGTTCCATAGTGGCCGCCATGACGCGGGTGACGTCGAACCTGTGGCTGACGACACGGCTGGCCTTTCCGATCGCCGCATCGGTTGCGTCCCTGTCGCCGACGCTGTGAACGAAGCAGATATTGTCCGGGCAGTCGGGCCAGACGGCGGGCGCGCCGGGTTCAAGCGCCTTTTCCTCATCGGTGACGGCGGGCAGCGGTTCGTAATCCACCTCGACCAGATCGCAGGCGTCCTTGGCCTGGTTTTCGGTTTCGGCGACGACGACGGCGACGTAATCGCCGACCCGGCGGACGTATTCGCCCTGCAGCGGTTTCATCGGCGGCACGAACATCGGAGAACCGTCCGGACGCTTGCGGCCCGAGCCGACCGGCAGGTCGCCCCAGCCCGAGGCGTCCCAGTCCTTCGCCGTGAGAACAAGTGCGACGCCGGGTGCAGCCTCGGCTGCAGCGGTGTCGATCGACTTGATGCGAGCATGGGCAAACGGTGAGCGCAATATCCATGCGCGTGCCGTATTCGGGAGTTTGACATCGTCGACATAGCGTCCGCCACCGCTCAAAAGACGCGGGTCCTCGGATCGCGGGACCGCCTGCCCCAACGCATATTCGCCCATTTTCCAGCTTTCTCCGTCAGTGTGACTTGATACCCTAAGTGTAATAGAAATTATTCAGGAGGGTAGGGCGCGTAATGAATATACGAAGAATTTTCACGATCCTGTCTCTTTCGGTCCTGTGGAGTTCAGCGGTCTCGTCGGCGACACTCGATACCGTCCTGAAACGGGGCTGGCTGTCATGCGGCGCGAGCGAAGGGTTGCCGGGCTTCACCTATCCGGACGCAAAGAACCGCTGGCGGGGCATTGACGCCGATTTCTGTCGTGCGGTTGCGGCGGTGGTGCTGGGCGATCCGGAGAAATCGAAATTTACCGCATTGACGTCGAAGGTTCGCTTCACCGCGCTTCAGTCCGGTGAAATCGATATCCTGCCGCGCAACACGACGTGGACGCAGACGCGCGACACTGCGCTGGGTCTGAATTTCGTCGGTGTAAATTTCTACGACGGGCAGGGGATCATGGTTCGCAAGTCGCTCGGGGTGAAAAGCGCCCGGGAGCTCGACGGCGCTGCGGTCTGCGTAAATGCGGGAACGACAACCGAGCTGAACCTCGCGGATTATTTTCGTAAGAACGGCATGCGTTATACACCCGTCGTGTTCGAGAAATCGGACGAGGTGGTAGCGGCCTATGCGGCAGGGCGTTGCGACGTCTACACCACCGATAAGTCCGGCCTCTACGCACAGAGGCTCAAGCTGAAGGATGCTTCCGCGCATATCGTTCTGCCGGAAACCCTGTCGAAGGAACCGCTGGGGCCGGTGGTGCGACAGGGCGACGACGCCTGGTTCAACATCGTTCGCTGGACGCTCTTTGCCCTGATCGGCGCTGAGGAACTCGGCATTACGTCGAAAAACGTCATAGAGCTGAAGAAGTCGGCAAACGATCCTCGCATAAAGCGTTTTGTCGGGGCAGAGGGCAAGGCGGGCGCCAATCTGGGGCTCGATCCGGAATGGGCCGTGCGCGCCATCGCCGCTGTCGGCAATTACGGGGAAATTTTCGACCGTCATTTCGGACCGAAGTCGCGGCTCAAAATCGATCGCGGGTTAAACCGGCTCTGGACCGAAGGCGGGCTGCACTACGCGCCGCCCATTCGATAGGCCGCCAGATGTCCCACGGTCCGTGGCGCGCAACAGGGCTTCGTCCGGTCCTCTGGCAGGTTGTCGCAGTCGTCGCGGTCGGTGCTGTTTGCGTCTTTGCGGTCTCCAACACGCTCGATAATCTGGCCGACCGCGGTATCGCCTCAGGCTTCGGGTTCATGTCCTCGACCGCCGGGTTCGGCATCGGGACAAGCCTGATCGCCTACGATGAATCCAGCACAATGGCACGGGCGTTTCTCGTCGGGTTGCTGAACACCCTTCTCGTATCCGTTCTCGGAATCCTGATTGCGACGGTTGTCGGAACGGCGGTCGGTATCGCACGCCTGTCCTCGAACTGGCTGCTCGCCCGAATCACAGAACTGTATGTAGAGGTTCTGCGCAACATCCCGCTGCTGCTCCAGATATTCTTCTGGTATTTCGCGGTGCTGCGAACGCTCCCGTCACCGCGCGGCAGCCATGCGATCGGCGATGTGGTTTTTCTGAATAACCGCGGGCTTTATTTGCCGGGAATGGAGGTCGGCGCGGGGTTCTGGGCCGCTCTGTGTGTCGGTGTATTGCTGGTGGGTGTGCCGGCCTGCCGCCGAAAGCTTGGGACCGCGCCTGTCTGGTTCTTGTGTGCTGCGCTGGTCGCGGCGGCATTGGCGACGACCGAATGGAAGGCGCCTGTCCTGCAAGGCTTCAATTTTCGGGGTGGTATCGTTCTCAGCCCGGAATTCGTCGCGCTGACCGTTGCGCTCTCGACCTATACCGCCGCATTCGTTGCGGAGGTGGTACGGGCGGGCATTCAGGCTGTGCCGCGGGGGCAGGTCGAAGCGGCGCGTGCCCTGGGTCTACGTCCCGGCGATGTCATGCAAAAGGTTGTCCTGCCGCAGGCCTTGCGCGTGATCGTCCCGCCGCTGACCAACCAGTATCTCAACCTCACCAAGAATTCGTCACTGGCGGCGGCCATCGCCTATCCCGATCTGGTTTCCGTTTTCGCCGGGACGGCGCTGAGCATCACGGGGCAGGCCGTTGAGATGATCGCGCTAGTGATGGCGGTTTACCTTGTTATCAGCCTGTCCATTGCGCTCGGCATGAATATTTACAACCGCGCGATTGCGCTGCGGGGGGCGTGACAATGCAGGCGGCGCGCTGGTTGCGGCGAAACCTTTTTTCGTCCTGGGGCAATACGGCGATCACCGTTACGCTTGGCGCCATTGTTGTTTTCGCGACTCTGCCTGTCCTTGACTGGGCGTTCCTGAACGCGACCTGGAGCGGGACCCGTCGCGCGGACTGCAGCGGCGAGGGCGCCTGCTGGGTGTTCGTGTCCAGCAGGCTTGACCAGTTTCTGTTCGGTTTCTATCCGGAGGAGGAACGCTGGCGGGTCGTTCTGGCCGCGGCGCTCAACATCGGAGCAATTGTCCTCCTGTTCGTGCCTCCCATGTCACGGCGCGTCGGGATGGCGCTCGCCGGCGTGCCGCTGGCGATTGTGGCAGGCTGGGTCCTGCTCCATGGCGGCGTTTTCGGTCTTCCGCTTGTCGAAACCCGTCAGTGGGGCGGGATGACGCTGACGCTGGTCATCACCATCGGTGGCCTGTTCGCTGCGTTTCCGCTGGGCGTGCTGCTGGCGCTGGGCCGGCGGACGTCGCTGCCAGCCATCCGCGCGATCTGTATCGTCTTTATCGAGTTCTGGCGGGGCGTGCCCCTGATCACCGTTCTGTTCATGGCGTCGGTGATGCTGCCGCTGTTCCTGCCCGAGGGCGCGTCGGTCGACAAGCTGCTGCGGGCGCTGATCGGCGTCGCTCTTTTCGCGGCGGCCTACCTGGCGGAAGTCATTCGAGGCGGTCTGCAGGCCGTGCCGCGCGGCCAGTATGAGGCTGCTGCGGCTCTGGGGCTCGGTTACGGCAGAACGATGCTCCATGTCGTTCTGCCGCAGGCGCTTCGCCATGTCATTCCTGGCCTGGCGAACACAGCCATCGCCCTGTTCAAGGACACGACCCTGGTGCTGGTCATCGGTCTGTTCGATTTTCTTGGCATCATCCAGGCGGCGCTGACCGACACTGAATGGCTCGGACTGGCCCTCGAAGGCTATGTGTTCGCTGCCGCGGTATACTGGGTTCTCTGTTTTGCGATGTCCCGAGCGAGCCGACGGGTCGAAAATCAGGGTGTCGGAGGAGTAGCATGACCGAAACGGTAGCCGTACGCGTTAGCGGGGTGCACAAATGGTTCGGGAAACTTCATGTCCTCGACGGAATAGATTTGTCGGTCGCAGAAGGCGAGCGCGTTGTGCTGTGTGGGCCATCGGGATCGGGCAAGTCGACTCTTTTGCGCTGCATCAACGGCCTCGAGGCAATCGACCGTGGCGATATTGTCGTTGGCGGTGTGGCGCTGAAGGAAGACCGCGCTACGCTTGAGCAAATCCGACGGTCCGTTGGCATGGTATTCCAGCAGTTCAACCTGTTTCCCCACATGACGGTGATGGAAAATCTGTGTCTCGCTCCCATCCGCGCCGGCGGCGTTTCGGCGGCCGAGGCCGGAGAGAAGGCCCGGAACTATCTGGAGCGGGTTCACATTCCGGAACAGGCGGATAAGTATCCGGCCCAGCTTTCCGGCGGACAGCAGCAGCGCGTCGCGATCGCCCGGGCGCTTTGCATGGAGCCCAGGATCATGCTGTTCGACGAACCAACCTCGGCACTTGATCCGGAAATGATCAAGGAAGTGCTCGATGTTATCGTCGAACTGGCCGAAGAGGGAAGAACGATGATATGCGTTACCCATGAGATGGGGCTGGCGCGCGCCATGGCCGATCGCGTCGTGTTGCTGGATGAGGGACGCATCGTCGAGGCCGCGCCGCCGGAGAAATTCTTTACCGCGCCCGAATCCGAACGGACCCGGCAATTCCTGAGCCGTATTCTTCACCACTGAGAGAGCGATGACTGAAATCCCGACTTTTACGACCCATCTGGAATGCAGCGAAACCGGAAAGCATTACGAGGCGGACACGCTTCATAACCTGTCCGACACCGGAAAGCCGCTGCTTGTTCGCTACGATCTTGGCGGCGTGGCGAAGGCGTTGACCAAGGAAAAGCTGGCGGCGCGCGCCGAGGGCGGCTTCTGGCGCTATCGCGAACTGCTGCCGGTCCGGAAAGAGGAAAATGTCCTGCGGCTGGGCGAGGTGATGACGCCCATCGTCCGTGCGCACAATACCGAGAAGAAGCTCGGTTGCGGCGAACTGCTGGTGAAGGAAGAGGGCCGGTTGCCCACCGGCTCGTTCAAGGCACGGGGGCTGGCCCTTGCGGTTTCGATGGCCAAGGAGCTCGGGGTCACGCGGATGGCGATGCCGACCAATGGCAATGCGGGATCGGCGATGGCCGCCTATTGCTCGCGCGCCGGCATGGAGAGCTATGTGTTCTGTCCCGACGACACGCCGGAAGTGAATATTCGCGAGATTGCTCTGCAGGGCGCGAAGACATTTCTGGTCAACGGGCTGATCAACGATTGCGGCCGGATCGTCGGCGAGGGCAAGGAGGCGATGGGCTGGTTCGACTGTTCGACCCTCAAAGAGCCGTACCGGATCGAAGGCAAGAAGACGATGGGGCTGGAACTCGCCGAACAGCTCGGCTGGGACGTGCCCGACGTCATCTTCTATCCGACAGGCGGCGGCACCGGACTGATCGGTATGTGGAAGGCCTTCGACGAGCTTGAGAAGATCGGCTTCATTGGCTCGAAACGGCCGCGCATGGTCGCGGTCCAGGCCGAAGGGTGCGCACCGATCGTCAAGGCCTGGGAAGACGGCGAAAACCACGCACCTCTGTGGGAGAACGCGCATACCTATGCCGCCGGTATACGGGTGCCGATCGCGGTCGGCGACTTCATCATTCTCGACGTGGTCCGCAAGTCCGACGGCTTCGCCGTCGCTGTGAGCGACGAGGCAATTTCCGAGGCGGTCTCTGACATGGCGACCGACGAGGGGTTGTTGCTTTGTCCCGAGGGGGGCGCGACCTATGCCGCTTTCAGGGCGGCTCTCGCCGACGGCCGAATCGGCTCCAATGACCGGTGCGTCCTGTTCAACTGCGCGACCGGCCTCAAATATCCGATGCCCGAAGCTGGCGAAAGGCTGGATCTGAACAACGTGGATTACAGCAAAATCCAGTAAAAATAGTGGCTTAGGTCGACATGCTCCTGCTGCCTCGAAAGGGACGGTAAGGAGTGTGGTTGTCTGAACGGTCCGTTCAGTGGGGTTGTAATTCGCCTTTCATTTGCCATTTTTTGTTAACTGCTCGTTAACTCTTTTTCCCATAGTTTAACCATGGTTAATGGAAAATTGCGTTGGAGGGTGTCATGGCGACATCCGGCCGTGAAAAGACCAGAAAAGAACTGATCGCGGAAATTGCTGCGCTCAAATCTCGCGTGGCGTCTCTTGAGGCGGAAGCGGTCCGGAACGAGGGCGACAACCGCTACCGCACTTTATTGCGCGACCTGCCGGATGCCGTGCAGATCGTTTGCAAGGGCGTTCTCGTATACGTCAATGACGCGGCCGTCGAACTCTTCGCCGCCCGGAGCCCGGAGGACCTGATCGGCCGGATGGCCGACGATTTCCTGTGCGAACTGGAAACAGGGGGGCTGGAACCGGAGTCGAATGGCGTCAGGCGACGTGTTCCGGCCAGGCGGGAAGAAAGCGTCAGGATGACGGTTGCGGGCGACCGAATCGATGTCCTTGTCTCGGATCTTGAACTCGACTGGAACGGGCAGCCGGCGGTTCTGTCTGTTCTGCGCGACAACCGCGCCGTCGTTAGGGCGCGCAACGAACTCCTCATGGCCCGGGAAGCCGCAGAGCTGGCGAACAGGACGAAGAGCGCGTTCCTCGCTGACATGAGCCATGAAATCAGGACGCCGCTGAACGCTATAATCGGGTTTGCAGATGTGATGAAGCAGGAAATGTTCGGGCCGCTCGGGTCGGAGCGATACAGGGAATATGGTGGCGACATCGTCGATAGCGGGCATCACCTGCAGAGCCTGATCAACGACATTCTCGACCTTTCAAAGCTCGAAGCGGGCCGGATGGAATTGAACGCAGATCGCGTGGATATCGCGCGCGTCATCGACAGCAGTCTCGCTGTGTTGAAAACACGCGCAGCCGCCGGCGGTATCAAGCTTGCCGTTCGTGTCGCCCGAAAGCTCCCGGCCCTGCGCGGAGACGAACGGCGGATCCGGCAGGTTTTGTTCAACCTGTTGTCGAACGCCTCCAAATTTACGCCGGATGGCGGTCGGATCAGCGTTTCGGCTGTCGCCAGGGAAAAGACGGGGCTCAGAATTTCGGTCGTCGATACCGGTGTCGGAATGCATGAAAAGGACCTGGTGACTGCACTGACGCCATTCGGTCAGGTCGCGTCCGAAGGTTTCGAAGACGTCGCCAGTCAGGGGACGGGGCTCGGCCTGCCGCTCGCCAGATCGCTGGTCGAGAAGCATGGCGGCACGCTCGATCTTAAAAGCCGTCCGGGAAAGGGAACGCGCGTAACCTTGCACTTCCCTCGGATGCGGCTCGTAGCCTGAATGCCCCCCCCCGGATTTCACATGGGCCTTCACATGGGCCTTCACGCGGCTTGCGCGATCCGGCGTTATCCCGGACACTGTTGTCTTCGATTGCGTTGACGAGACTGGGAGACGAAAGCCATGGCCAAACCGGAAGAGTTCGAGAATCACTGCTGGAAGGATGTCATCCCGCCGGAGGATCTGACGACCTACCAGCCGTACGCGCGCGAGACCTATATCGGCGAGAGGCCGGCCTTGCTGGCAATTGATCTTTATAACCTTGTCTATAAAGGGGGTGATGGGCTGCCTCACGAGCTGGATGCGCAGTACCCGAACTCCTGCGGTAAATATGCCAATGATGCCATTGAACCAACCAAGCGCCTGTTTGCGGCAGCACGGGCGGCTGGTATTCCGGTATTCTATGTGACGGCGCAGTTTTCCCCGCACCGGGTCCAATCGACCAGACGGGGCTCGCTGCCGATCACGGCGCATGACTGCGAAATCCACGATGCCTTCGCCCCGCAGCCGGAGGACACCGTATTCCGCAAGGAGCGTCCCAGCGCGTTCTTCGGTACGCCGCTGATCGCGCATCTGAACCAGCGCCGCATCGACAGCCTGATCGTCTGCGGCGAAAGCACGTCAGGGTGCGTCCGCGCCAGCGTGCTCGAAGCGCATATGTTCGGGCTGCACGTCTCGGTCGTCGAGGAATGCGTGTTCGACCGCAGTGAAACGATTCACAAGGTGAATCTGTTCGACATGCACCACAAATACGCCGATGTCATGAAACTCGACGAAGTCGCCGAAGTGCTCGAATCGCGCGCCAGCAACTCCGCCGCGGCGCAGGTTGCCTGATTGCGATTTGTCAGTAGGGCAATAGCGACACCACGATAAAGCCGGCGAAGGTAGCCGCGACGAGCGAACTGCCGATATTCACCTTACGGCGGATACGGGGTGCGCGTTGCCGGCGAACCCCGAGAATCCGCTGGGCGGCCATCGCTTCTTCGATCGCCGTCCGCCTTTCCTCCCGTTCGTTCAGTTCCGTTTCAAGCATTCGGACGCGTCGGGCGATCAGCGTCTGAAGCTCTTGCGGCTGCATCTGGAAGAGGCGAGCCGCGCCCTGCCGTGCGTCTTCGATTATTTCATGCGGCAGCGGCGCCTGCGTGTCTTCACTGGCGGCGGCTTGCGGAAGGCTGTTCAGTAAATCGGCGGTGGTGGTGCTCATGTCCGGCTCCGTTTTCTCTGCATTGGGCGTAGCCATGCATGAAGCGTGCCAGCCTGCCAGGGCGCGGAATCAAGCCATTTCCGGGAAGTGAGCGGTTGAACGACCGGCAGGGTTTGCCGGGTCGACCGGAACCGGTTGCAGGGAAAAGAGATTTTCCGCCCCGCTTGTGAGGATTATGCTCGACGGATGCCAGACGAATTCGCCCTGTCGCCGGTGCTGATTGACCGGCCTGAAATCCTGTCCGTCGATCAGATGTATCGAGCCGACGCCGCCGCGATGGCGTCGGGCATCTCGGGCGAAACGCTTATGGAGAATGCAGGGCGCGCCATTGCCGATGCGATCCGTCTGCGCTGGTCGCCTCGCCCGGTCGCTGTCCTGTGCGGACCTGGTAATAATGGCGGCGATGGATTTGTCGTCGCGCGTCTGCTGGCTGAAAGCGGCTGGGATGTCTCTGTAGCTCTGCTTGAAGATCGCGACCGGCTGAAAGGGGACGCAGCTATTAATGCCCGGCGCTGGGCGGGAGAAGTCGTGCCGCTATCGGGTGCAGTGCTCGACGGTGCGGGGCTGGTGGTTGACGCACTGTTCGGCGCGGGTCTCAGCAAGCCGCTGGAAGGAAGCGCTGCAGCCATTGTCGAGTCCATCAGCCGCATGTCGATCCCCTGCATCGCTGTCGATGTACCGAGCGGGATTGATGGAAACAGCGGCGCCGTTCTTGGAGCAGCGCCCCGCTGCGTTCTGACCGTAACGTTCTGTCGACGGAAGCTGGCGCACCTGCTGCTGCCCGGACGTCTTCATTGCGGCGATGTGCTGGTGGCCGATATCGGCATTCCGGATGATGTTGCAAAAACCGCAGGGTCGGTGGCGAACGCGAACGGGCCGGGGCTCTGGCTCGACCGTTTCCCCTGGCCCGGCGCCGGCAGCCACAAATATTCTCGTGGCCATCTGGTAATCGCTGGCGGGTCCGACATGACCGGGGCTGCCCGCCTGGCTGCGCGGGGAGCTACCCGGATCGGAGCGGGCATGGTGACGATCGCGGCGGCGCCGCAGGCAGGGCCCATCTATGCCTCCGACTGGCCGTCCTTTCTCTTCAGGGGAATCGAGGGCGAGAAAGCGTGGACAGAGCTATTGGCCGATCCGAGAATTAGCGCGGTTTGCGTAGGGCCGGGTGGCGGTACATCGGAGAAGACGCGCAGCCTGGCGCTGGCGGCGCTCGGATCCGGCAAACAGACGGTTCTCGATGCCGATGCTCTCACGGTGTTTCGGGATAACCCGGGAGCGCTGTTCGACGCCATTGAGGGAGGACGAGTCGTCCTGACTCCGCATGAAGGAGAGTTCGCCAGGCTGTTTGACATCGAGGGCGGCAAGCTCGACCGGTGTCGTATTGCGGCCGAACGAAGCGGCGCGACAGTCCTGCTCAAAGGGTCCGATACAGTCATTGCTGCGCCGGACGGTCGAATCGTCATCAACTCCAACGGCCCTCCAGAGCTTGCGACCGCTGGCAGCGGTGATGTTCTTGCCGGAATGATTGCGGGCTTGCTTGCTCAGGGATGCTCCCCGCCGGACGCGGCCGCGATGGGGGCCTGGCTACATGGCGCGGCGGCCACGGGGCCCGGAATGGTAGCCGCTGATATTCCGGATCAGATTGCCGTCCTGCTGCAACACCTGCCGGATCGGTCGATCGATCCCCACTCGTGACGCACCTCGCTCAGGGAAGAAAGCGGTCTGGGGATAAGGCCAAAAAAGCCATTCCGTGCAATGGCTTGAAAGACCTACTTTTATCATATATTAACGTTTCGTATGTAACTTCAGTCGATGGTTGAGTGACAATTCACATGGACAAGGGAAATCCAATGGGCTGGCTGAGCCGGAGAAAAAGCAGTTCGCTGGCAAGCATGTTCTTCAGGCGCGGGCAGGCGTTTGAATATGTGCGGCCCGGAAACATGTTCCGGTGCGTCCACGACGACGACCTTGAAGAAACCGCTGAAATTCTCTCGGTTGGTACGGATGCTTACGGCATCCCGCATGTAAAGTTCAATGTTACCTTCTCCCGACCGAACCGTTTCGCTTACGAAGAGGGAAACCGCATGCTGGCGCTCCGTTCGTTCGCCGAACGGTATCGTGAACGGGTTACGGCCTGAAGGCGGTTCATAGCCTGTTTTTTCTTCTTTTGCCGTTTCCTCCGTGCCGTGTCGCGCACAAGTATTTTACAGGGCGTCAACTATGCTATAAGCACCCGCCGTCCGTATGGTGGCGACAGCGTCCGGACAGGCGGGCGTGGTGGAACTGGTAGACACGCCAGGTTTAGGTCCTGGTGGCGGAAACGCCTTGGGGGTTCAAGTCCCTCCGCCCGCACCAGTATTTGCCTCCACGTTGCCGCCCTGACTGAGCGCTTCACTTCCAATTCAGTGACAGTCAGCTAGAAAACAGAATAACCCTGAGGATCAGTTCCAAGGATGTCGATGCAGGTAACAGAAACGACCTCAGAAGGTCTGAAGAGAGAGTTTTCCGTCGTGGTTCCGGCGGGTGACGTTGAAAACCAGATGGCCAGCCGGCTCTCGGAAATCGGCCGGACGATTTCGCTGCCTGGATTCCGGCCGGGAAAGGTGCCGGTTGGAATTCTGCGGAAGCGGTTTGGCGATTCCGTGCGCGGCGAAGTGCTGGAAAAAACCATCCAGGATAGCTGGCAGGAGGCCTTGACTGACAAGGGGCTCCGGCCGGCCGCTGAACCGAAGGTAGAGATCGTCACTTTCGAGGAAGGCAAGGACCTCGAATACAAGCTCAACGTTGAACTGCTGCCCGAGATCGAAGCGGTCGATTTTTCGACCATCGAGCTGGAACGCCGGGTCGTGAAGGTCGATGACGGTGAAGTCGATGCCGCGTTGCAGCGGATGGGCGAGAATCGCCGGACATATGAAGCCGTATCCGAAGACCGCGGCGCCAAGGAGGGCGACCAGGTTGTTCTCGATTTTACCGGTATGGTCGATGGCGAACCGTTTGCCGGCGGCGAGGTCAACGATTTCCAGATCGAGCTGGGGCAGGGCGGCTTTCTGCCCGGTTTCGACGAGCAACTCGACGGCATGAAGGCTTCCGAGAAGAGGGAAGTCAAAATCAACATGCCTGAAGACCACCCCAACGATGACCTCAAGGGCAAGGAAGTCGTTTTCGACGTGACGGTGAAGGAAATCAGGGAAGCGGCGCCGGTTACGATCGATGACGATTTCGCCAAATCGCTCGGTATCGACGATCTGGCAGCGCTTAAAGCCATGGTCCGCGAACAGATCGAAGGCGAGTATTCTCAGTTCAGCCGAACCCATCTGAAACGCTCGTTGCTGGACCAATTGGCAGACGCGCACGATTTCGAACTTCCTGAAAGCATACTCGGCGCCGAGTTCGACTCGATCTGGCAGCAGCTCCAGGATGCGAAGGAGCGCGATGCGCTCGACGAGGACGACAAGGCGATGAGCGAGGACGAGTTGAAGGAACGCTATCGCGGTATTGCCGCCCGTCGTGTCCGGCTCGGCCTGCTGATTTCGGAAATCGGCCAAGAAAACAACATCACGGTGACCCAGGACGACCTGAACAGGGCCATGCATCGCGAAGCTTCGCGTCTTCCCGGTCAGGAGGCAGCCGTACTAAGGTATTTTCAGGAAAACCCGGAAGCCATGCAGGAACTGCAGGCGCCGATCTTCGAGGATAAGGTTGTCGACTTTATTGTCGAAATGGCCAAGGTTACCGAAACCGAAGTTACAATAGAGGAGCTGATGCGCGACCCGGATGAGGTCGAGGAAGAAAAGCCCGCTCCGAAGAAAAAGGCCGGACGTGCCAAGGGCAAAAAAACGCCCAAGGGCAAGGCAGCTGCGAAACCAGACGAGAAAAAGTGAGATCCATGAGCCCTGTCGACCAGAACGCCCCGATGATGAATGCGCTTGTGCCGATGGTGGTCGAACAGACCAACCGCGGCGAGCGTGCCTACGACATCTATTCGCGCCTGCTGAAGGAGCGGATCATCTTTCTGACCGGGCCGGTTGACGACATGGTGTCGAGCCTGATCTGCGCGCAGCTTCTGTTCCTGGAATCGGAAAACCCGACCAAGGACATCAGCTTCTACATCAATTCGCCCGGCGGGCTGGTGACGGCCGGGCTGGCGATCTACGACACGATGAATTACATCCGGCCGGACGTATCGACGGTGTGCTTCGGCCAGGCGGCATCGATGGGTTCGCTGTTGTTGTGCGCCGGTACGAAGGAGAAGCGTTTTGCGCTGCCCAACGCCCGGATCATGGTCCATCAGCCGTCGGGCGGTTTTCAGGGCCAGGCCGCCGACATCGATATTCACGCCAAGGAAATTCTTAGCCTGCGGGCGCGCCTCAACAACATCTATGTCGAGCATACCGGTCAGGATCTCGAGGCCATCGAGCAAAAGATGGACCGTGACAGCTTCCTGTCTCCGCAGGAAGCCGTTGGTTTCGGGCTGATCGATGAGGTCGTCGAGAAACGTACGACCGGCCCCAATCCGGATTCGGACGACGCATAGGCGCCGGTTAAGGGTTTATTCAAACCATTCTGGTGACCTGTCGGAGCGCCCACGGGAATTTCCGTGAATCGGAGGCTGTTACGCAGCCAGTTCGGGCGTTTCTCCCGGATTTTCATCGATTTTTGCGGATGGACGCTTCTGGGAGCCTCGGTTAACATAGCGCGATAGTGCCGAGTGCAGTGGGGTATTGATGAGCAAGTCCGGCAGTGGCGAAGCCAAAAACGTCCTTTATTGTTCGTTCTGCGGAAAGAGTCAGCATGAGGTTCGCAAGCTGATTGCGGGCCCCACTGTATTTATCTGTGACGAATGCGTCGAGCTCTGCATGGATATCATCCGTGAAGAGCACAAGACGACGATGTTAAAATCGCGCGACGGGGTTCCGACGCCGCAGGATATCTGCGAGGTCCTCGACGATTACGTGATCGGGCAGGCGCATGCGAAACGCGTGCTTTCCGTCGCGGTCCACAACCATTACAAGCGCCTGTCGCATTCGGGCAAGAATACGGATGTCGAGCTGGCGAAGTCGAACATCATCCTGATCGGACCCACAGGGTGCGGCAAGACGCTGCTGGCGCAGACTCTGGCGCGCATTCTCGATGTGCCGTTCACGATGGCTGACGCCACGACGCTGACGGAGGCCGGCTATGTCGGCGAGGACGTCGAGAATATTATTCTGAAGTTGCTCCAGGCCGCCGATTACAATGTCGAACGGGCGCAGCGCGGAATCGTCTATATCGACGAAGTGGACAAGATTTCCCGTAAATCCGATAACCCGTCGATTACCCGCGATGTTTCGGGGGAAGGCGTGCAGCAGGCGCTCCTGAAAATCATGGAGGGCACGGTCGCCAGCGTTCCGCCACAGGGCGGACGCAAGCATCCCCAGCAGGAATTCCTGCAGGTCGACACCACAAACATCCTGTTCATCTGCGGCGGGGCTTTCGCCGGACTGGAGAAGATCATATCCGGTCGTGGGCAGGGGACCTCGATTGGCATTGGCGCCGACGTCAAGGGGCCTGACGACCGCAAGACCGGTGAGTTGCTGCGGGAGATCGAGCCGGAGGATCTTCTCAAATTCGGCCTTATCCCGGAATTCGTGGGGCGTCTGCCCGTCATTGCGACGCTTGAGGACCTGGATGAAAACGCTCTGATTGAAATTCTTGTCCGGCCGAAGAACGCACTGGTCAAGCAGTATGCCGCCTTGTTCGAGATGGAGGACGTCAAGCTGACCTTCGCCGATGACGCCCTGGGGTCGATTGCCCGCAAGGCCATATCGCGCAAGACTGGGGCCCGGGGTCTCCGGTCCATCCTTGAGTCGATTCTGCTCGACACCATGTACGATCTGCCGAGCTTCGAAGGCGTCGAAGAAGTCGCCATCAGCGGCGAGGTTGTCGATGGCGGCGCCAAACCGCTTCTTATCTATTCGGAGAGGTCTGAGGAGGTCGAGAGCAGCGCCTGACGACCTTTCCGATACCCGGCATGGCTTGAAATGGGCGGAATACGCTCTATCTGATAGTCATAGAGATTTCACACAGGCTGGCGTTCACCGTCGGCATTCCGAGTAAGAGGTCCCATGTCTGAACTGCCCTCCGATCTGTCTCCCGATGATCCTGGGGACGCGTTGCTCCCCGTCCTGCCCCTGCGCGACATTGTCGTCTTTCCGCACATGATCGTACCGCTATTCGTCGGGCGCGAAAAATCCGTGCGCGCGCTTGAAGACGTGATGAACGATGACAAGCAGATTCTGCTGGTCACCCAGAAGAACGCAGGTGACGACGACCCTACACCGGAGGACATGTACAGCGTCGGGACCGTTGGGACGGTTCTGCAACTGCTGAAACTGCCCGACGGCACGGTCAAGGTGCTGGTCGAAGGGACGCAGCGGGCCCGGATCGTCGGGTTCGCCGAGAATGCCGATTTTTTCCAGGCTCACGCTGAAATGCTGTCCGATGGCGACGAAGACCCACGGGAGTATGAGGCGCTGGGCCGATCGGTGATCACCCAGTTCGAGCAGTACATCAAGCTCAACAAGAAAATTCCGCCGGAAGTCCTTGTCTCGCTCAACCAGATAGAGGACACCAGCAAGCTCGCCGATACAGTGGCATCGCATCTGGCGCTGAAAATTCCGGAGAAGCAGGAACTTCTGGAACTTCCGACCATCACCGACAGGCTGGAACGGGCCTACTCGCTGATGGAGGCCGAGATCGGCGTCCTTCAGGTTGAAAAGCGTATCCGCAGCCGGGTCAAGCGGCAGATGGAGAAGACGCAGCGCGAGTACTATCTGAACGAGCAGATGAAGGCCATTCAGAAAGAGCTCGGCGAGGGAGAGGACGGTCGTGACGAAGCGAGCGAACTCGAGGAGAAAATCAACGCGACCAAGCTTTCCAATGAAGCCAAGGAGAAGGCGGAGGCGGAGCTCAAGAAGCTGCGTTCGATGAGCCCGATGTCCGCCGAAGCCACCGTCGTGCGCAACTATCTCGACTGGCTGCTGAACATTCCCTGGAAGAAGCGCAGCCGCGTCAAAAAGGACATCTCGCTTGCCGAGAAGGTCCTCAACGCCGACCATTACGGTCTTGAAAAGGTCAAAGAGCGTATCCTCGAATATCTCGCCGTTCAGATGCGGGTCGGAAAGGTCCGGGGTCCGATCCTGTGCCTCGTCGGTCCGCCCGGCGTCGGCAAGACATCGCTCGGAAAATCAATCGCGCGCGCCACAGGCCGCGAATTCGTAAGGCTGTCTCTCGGCGGCGTCAGGGACGAGGCGGAAATCCGCGGCCATCGCCGGACCTATATCGGCTCCATGCCTGGAAAGGTTATTCAGGGCATGAAAAAGGCCAAGAAATCGAACCCTCTGTTTCTGCTGGACGAAATCGACAAGCTCGGCAACGACTGGCGCGGAGATCCTTCGTCGGCGCTGCTCGAAGTGCTCGATCCGGAGCAGAACAACACTTTTCAGGATCACTATCTGGAGGTCGATTACGACCTGTCTGACGTGCTGTTCGTGACCACGGCCAACACACTGAAAATCCCCGGGCCGCTGCTTGACCGGATGGAAGTGATCCGTATCCCCGGCTATACCGAGGACGAAAAGCTGGAAATTGCCAAGCGGCACCTGATCGCAAAGCAGCTGGAAACTCACGGGCTCAAGAAGGGCGAGTGGTCGATTTCCGACGATGCGCTGCGCGATCTGATCCGCTACTACACGCGTGAGGCGGGCGTTCGGAGCCTCGAACGGGAAATTGCCAATCTGGCGCGCAAGGCGTTGCGCGATATCGTCGCTTCCAAGAAGGAAGGCAAGTCGGTTCGCGTTACACCCCGCAATCTTGAGAAATTCGCCGGGGTCAGGAAATACCGCTTCGGTGTTGCGGAAGAGGACGACCTGGTCGGCGTGACGACCGGTCTGGCCTGGACCGAGGTCGGTGGTGAATTGCTGTCGATCGAGGCGGTGACGATGCCGGGCAAGGGCAATGTCGCCCATACCGGTACGCTCGGCGATGTGATGAAGGAATCGGTGCAGGCTGCGCGGTCCTATATCCGCTCGCGCTCGATCGAGTTCGGCATCGCACCGACATTGTTCGAAAAACGGGATATTCATGTTCATGTCCCGGAAGGCGCAACGCCCAAGGACGGCCCGTCGGCCGGTGTGGCGATGTGTACGTCGATGGTCTCGGCGCTTACCGGTATTGAAGTCCGCAAGGATGTGGCCATGACGGGCGAAATCACGCTGCGCGGCCGGGTGCTGCCGATCGGCGGTCTCAAGGAAAAGCTGCTGGCGGCTCATCGCGGCGGGATCAAGACGGTTCTTATTCCCAAGGACAACGAAAAAGACCTGCCGGATATCCCCGATAATGTGAAGCGCGGTCTGGAGATCGTTCCCTTAACCACGGTGGACGAAGTGCTCGATCGAGCGCTTGTTCGCAAGCTGGTGCCGATCGAATGGGAAGAGGTTACGCCTGTTGCAAAGGCCGAATCCGGCGACGATGTCGGCGGGGTGGTTACTCACTGACGTCTTTCCCGGCCAATGGAATAAACGAACACGAGCCCCCGGATTCAGCCTGAGTCCGGGGGCGATTCGCAAAAGCGCCGCCGAATCGCCTGAAATCGGCGGTTTTTTGCCAAGAATCGCACATTTCTGCGATTGACCCCTGCGATTTCGCTCTCCTAAACTACGTCCATGCCTCAGTATATGGTGTGTCGCTGAGGTAATTGGCCCAGATTTAGGGCGGTATTCTTTCCCAGATGAAAGGGGCGTTTTATGAACAAGAATGATCTCGTCGCCAGCGTGGCGACCAATTCAGGGTTGTCGAAGGCGGATGCGGCCAAGGCGGTCGACGCGGTTTTCGATTCCATTACCGCGTCGCTGAAGGGCGGCAATGAAGTGCGTCTGGTCGGGTTCGGCACCTTTGCCGTAACGCGTCGCCGGGCTTCCACGGGGCGTAACCCGCGGACCGGCGAAACCATCCAGATCGCCGCTTCCAACCAGCCCAAGTTCCGGGCAGGCAAGGGCCTCAAGGACGCCGTCAACTAACGAAGGCGTTTCCGCAAGGAATAAACCGGTCGCCAATCGGCGGCCGGTTTTCTTTTTGGGCTTTATTCCGTCGGCATCCTGCGATACCAACAGTTCCGGTCTTCGTGTCAGGAGACCGCCTGTCTGGATCAGGGCGGTTAGCTCAGCTGGGAGAGCGCCACGTTTACACCGTGGATGTCGGCGGTTCGATCCCGTCACCGCCCACCAGCCTTCGATCGCTGGGCGAACGACGGCCCGGCAAGTCAGATCGAAGCGTAGCGAAGGCGGTCCGCATTTCCGTTGTCGGAAGGGCCTTCGCCAGCTCGTTGAGGCGGCCGCCTCTGAAAGTAGCCTTCCTGCGCACGAGAAGATTTTTCTACAATCTCAGTCGCCGATGGCCTCCCGGTGCCTGGCAAGCCAGTCCTGGACAATGGCAGTCAGTTTGACAGGCTGCTCTAATGGCAAAAAATGGCCCGCGCCTACAATCAGGTGAAATTCTGCATCCGGCGCCAGTTCGGCCATTTCGCGGTGCTGGGGTTCCGGCGCCCAGCTGTCGTTCTCTCCCGTCACAAGAAGGATCGGACAGGTGGTATGGGGCAGGAAAAGCGCGGCATCGGGGCGGTCGATCAAGGCCGTGATCTGACGTTCGTGTATTTCAGGGCTTTGTCGCAGCACCATGTTCATGAGGTTCGTCATCAGCACGGTGTCGGCCAGGCGGTCCGGCGCCACCATCGGTCGAAGCCATTCAGCGGCCAGTTTTTCGAAATCCCCGTATCCCTCGTCGATTTTCGACTGGCGGATTTCCCGTTCACCGGTCGCCAAAGGGTGATGGCCGGTATTTGCAAGGACAAGCGCCTTGACCCGCTTCGGCGCCAGCCGCGCTGTTTCCATGGCGACGCGACCGCCCATGGAATGCCCGATAACGATCAGGTCACCTTCGGTTTCTGCAAGAACGGATTCCGCCATGCCGGTGATCGACGACTGACTCGTAAGATCGGCATGAAAACTCTCTCCGCCGAGACTTTCGGCCAATGGTTCCCAGACAATTCGGTCCGAGAGCAATCCGTGCAGAAAAGCGAAACTGGTCATGGCCGAACCCGATTTTTTTGTGAAGAACGATCCTGCGATTGGTTTTCAAGCTTAGTGACAACGATTGCTGGCGACAAATGAGCCGTTGTCGTAAGGGGCAGGTGCGTGTTTTCTCAGTCGCGCGACAGCGGTGATATTCAGGCGTGACGACAGTCCTCCCGAATCGCAAAGGATATGGAGTGTCGAACATCTTCGGCGGGCATCGGGGCGCCCGGCGCGAGGGGTGAGGGCGACTGGCCGCGTCCGTTGATCTGAGAGGCGAAACGATTTCAGTCCGGAATGCTGACAGCAACGATTGACGGGGGCGCGCGAAGGGACTAAACCATCGGCTCCGCTTTTGCGGGGGTGTAGCTCAGCTGGTTAGAGCGCTGGCCTGTCACGCCAGAGGTCGCGGGTTCGAGTCCCGTCACTCCCGCCATTTTCTTTGCTTTTCCCGTCAGTTCCCGGCCCGGATTTTTTCCTCGTCGAAGATGTCGCCCATCTCCGACGGGACGCCGTTGCGGTCCATCTCGTCCAGCCACATCCTGTGGATGCGCGGATCCTGATTCTCGTATTCCAGCTGCGCGCCGCCTTCTTCGACAGATTTGTCGACGCGTCCGCCCCAGGTGTCCTTCTTCACCTGTCGGATCGGGTAGCGCACGGTACCGAACTGGATGGCGAGATAACGCGAGGGCGTGTCGCCGGTATTGAAATGCTGGTGGAACATCTGTTCCGGCGGCGTAACGACGACGCCATGGTCCCAGTCGATTCGCACGAACTCCTCCTCGCCCTCATACCACAGCAACGAATAGCCCTGCCCGTCGATGGTGATGACGTTGGTGCCGCATTCGTGCCGGTGCGCCTTCTTGTAGGTGCCGGGCACGATCTGCGAAGTGTGGCAGCCGAGCGTGCCGTCCGACAGCACCCAGCGCAGCGAGGACGATCCCTTGCCGCGCGCTGCCCAGCCCTTGAGGTTGAAATTCATGATGTCGGCGACGAAATTGGTCTCCCACTGATGGCGACCGGGACGTAGCTCGATCATCTGGCCTTCGCCGTTGAAATAGCCGTTCGGGCCCAGCCGTTCCGGGAAGGTCATGGGGTTGTTGAAGATAAACTCCTCGTTTCGGAACATGTTGATCAGAAACGCGAAATTATGGACCGACACCAGTCGCGCAGGCTCCTGTCCCGAACCGTTGAAATGCTGATATTTCGTATTGATCGGCACCGAGAACAGCGAATTCCGTCCCCATTCGAAACTGTGCTTCTGGCCGTCCGGCGTTTCGATGGTGGTCGAGCCGTACCCGTCGAGCACATAGACCACGTCCTCATATATATGCTGCAGCGGCCGCGAATGGCTGCCCGCCGGCAGTTCGAACAGGAAGATCGAATTGAAGTCGTCGCGCCCCTTGAGCAGGCAGACCGCGCCGTGCATGCCGTAAAAATCCCATGGGGCGACATCGACCTTCATGAGATTCATCCCGAAATCCTCGTGCACGGGAACGCCCTGGTTGCCGCACCATTCGAGATAGTTGTCGTGAAGAAAAACGGGGTCGCCTGAAGGGTTCTGGGGAGAATTTTCAGCGGCTTCCATAGGGATCATCGAATCCTTGAAAGTGAATTTCTGTATGGCGACTCTATGAACGGTTCAGCCTGCGGTCAAACTTCACCGCTACTGGCGCAAAATCCGTAAATCTTGCTCGTAAAGGCTTTGAAATCCCGACACATTAACCGTATAAAGCCCCCGGCGCGCCGGATCGGCGCTGAAATACGGATGTCTTTAACGCGGTATTAACCAAAAGCGTTATTCTCTGGCCATAAATTGCTTTCCGACTGCATCGGGGGGCAGCAAAGGGGTTATGGCGTAGCATCATGGACGGGTTACTCCGGGAGTACCTTCCCATACTGATTTTTCTGGCGATCGCCACGGGGCTGGCGCTCGTTATCGTGGCGACCTCCTATATCGTCGCCCGGCAAAAGCCGGATACCGAGAAAGTATCGCCCTACGAATGCGGTTTCCCGCCGTTTAACGATGCGCGTCGTCAGTTCGATGTCCGGTTCTACCTGGTGGCGATCCTGTTCATCATCTTCGATCTTGAGGTTGCGTTCCTGTTTCCCTGGGCGATTTCGCTGGGGGGCATCGGCATGTTCGGTTTCTGGTCGATGATGATCTTTCTCGGAATCCTGACGATCGGCTTTATCTACGAATGGAAGAAGGGAGCTCTGGAATGGGAGTAAATGTTCCGCAGCAACCCCTTGTTCCCGGCGCGCAGCAGGACGCAATCCTGTCGCGCATATCCGACGAAATTACCGATAAGGGATTCGTCGTCGCCCAGCTCGACAAGCTCGTGAGCTGGGCGCAGTCCGGTTCGCTCTGGCCGATGACGTTCGGGCTGGCCTGCTGCGCCGTGGAGATGATGCACACCGCCGCCAGCCGTTACGACCTCGACCGGTTCGGCGTCGTTTTCCGTCCGAGCCCGCGCCAGTCGGACGTCATGATCGTCGCCGGAACGCTGACCAACAAGATGGCGCCTGCGCTGCGCAAGGTCTACGACCAGATGGCCGAGCCGCGCTGGGTTATTTCAATGGGGTCCTGCGCCAATGGCGGCGGCTACTACCATTATTCCTATTCCGTGGTGCGCGGCTGCGACCGGATCGTGCCGGTCGACGTATACGTGCCTGGATGCCCACCGACCGCGGAAGCGCTGCTGTACGGCGTATTGCAGCTCCAGAAGAAGATTCGTCGCACCAGCACTATCGCCCGCTAGATCGTTCGAACGGACAAATAACGCCAGAACATTATGGACGAGACGCTTCAGGACCTCGGTGATTACATTCAGTCTGCGCTGCCGCAGGCCGTTACCGACGTGCAGCAGGATCATGACGAGCTGATCATCGTTTCGACGCGTGCCGGGCTGGTTCGCCTGGTGACCTATCTGCGCGACGATTCGAACTGCCTGTTCAAGGTGCTAATCGATATTTGCGGCGTTGACTATCCGGAGCGGGTAGAGCGTTTCGATGTCGTTTATAATCTGCTGAGCCTGCGATTTAATCAGCGTATCCGCATCAAGGTTCGAGCGTCCGAAGACGATCTGGTGCCATCCGTGAGCGGCGTGTTCAGCGCAGCGACATGGTATGAGCGCGAAGTCTGGGATCTTTACGGCGTCATGTTCTCGGATCATCCGGATTTGCGGCGGCTTCTGACGGATTACGGCTTCGAAGGCCATCCGATGCGGAAAGATTTTCCGCTTACCGGTCATGTCGAAGTTCGTTACGACGAGGCCCAGAAGCGTGTCGTCTACGAACCCGTCAAACTGACGCAGGCATTCCGCAGTTTCGATTTCATGAGCCCATGGGAAGGCGGCGAATACGTTCTGCCGGGGGACGAAAAAGCCGAGAACTCGGGGGAGGGCCGTAGCTGATGGCGCTCACCGAAATCAAGAACATGACCGTCAATTTCGGTCCGCAACATCCGGCGGCTCATGGCGTGCTCCGGCTCGTCCTGGAAATGGACGGCGAAATTGTCGAACGCGCCGATCCGCATATCGGGCTGCTGCATCGCGGCACCGAGAAGCTGATCGAGCACAAGACCTACCTGCAGTCGGTGCCGTATTTCGACCGGCTCGATTACGTGTCGCCGATGTGCCAGGAACATGCCTTTGCGCTGGCCACCGAGAAGCTGCTGGGGATCGAGGTTCCCGAGCGCGGGCAGTACATCCGCGTCCTGTTCTCGGAAATTACGCGGCTTCTGAACCATCTGCTGAATATTTCCGCTTTTGCGCTCGATGTCGGAGCGATGACGCCGCTTCTCTGGTACTTCGAGGAGCGCGAGATTCTGATGGAGTTCTACGAACGCGCGTCGGGTGCGCGTATCCATTCGGCTTATTTCCGTCCGGGCGGCGTTCACCGGGATCTGCCGGCGGGACTCGCCAACGATGTCGAAGCGTTCATCGATCGCTTCCCCAAGATGATCGACGATGTCGAAAGCCTGCTGACCGAAAACCGGATTTTCCGGCAGCGCACGGTCGATATCGGTGTGGCAACCGCGGAACAGGCGATGGACTGGGGCTTCTCGGGTCCGATGCTTCGTGCCTCAGGCGTGCCCTGGGATCTCCGCAAGGCCCAGCCTTACGACGTGTACGACCGGATGGATTTCGATATTCCCGTCGGCAAGAACGGGGACTGCTTCGACCGCTACCTTGTCCGCGTCGAGGAGATGCGCCAGTCGCTTTCGATCATGAAGCAGTGCATCGAGAAAATGCCTGCAGGACCGGTCCGTACGGAAGACCGCAAGGTCGCACCGCCACGGCGGGCGGAAATGAAGAATTCGATGGAAGCGCTTATCCATCACTTCAAGCTCTATACCGAGGGGTATCACGTACCGGCCGGCGAAACCTATACGGCGGTAGAGGCGCCGAAGGGCGAATTCGGCGTTTATCTGGTATCGGACGGCAGCAACAAGCCGTATCGCTGCAAGATCCGGGCGCCGGGCTTCGCTTTCCTGCAGGCCGCCGACTTCCTCGGCAAGGGGCATATGCTGGCGGATGTCGTCGCCATCATCGGGTCGATGGATGTCGTTTTCGGAGAGATCGATCGATGACCGGCGAGATGCAACAGCCCGAGACGTTCGCCTTCGACGACGAATACGGCGCGAAGGCCCGGACGATCATCGCCCGCTATCCGGAAGGGCGGCAGGCCAGCGCGGTGATGCCGCTGCTTGATCTGGCGCAGCGCCAGTCTGGCGGCTGGCTGCCGCGTGCGGCGATGGATCACGTTGCGGACATGCTGGATATGGCGCCGATCCGGGTTTACGAGGTCGCGACGTTTTACACGATGTACAATCTGGAGCCCGTCGGCGAGCACGTTGTGCAGGTCTGCACGACGACGCCCTGCGCCTTGCGGGGCTGCGCCGCTGTCGTCGATGCCTGCCGCTCGGAACTCGGCATCGATTTCGGCGAAACTTCCGAAGATGGAAAGTTCACCCTTCTGGAGGTCGAATGCCTCGGCGCCTGCGTCAACGCGCCGATGATGCAGATCGGCGACGATTACTACGAAGATCTCGATGCCGACAGTACGCGCGCGGTTCTTAAGTCGCTGCGCGAAGGCGGTTCGCCCGAGCCGGGTCCGCAAAGCGCGCGGCGCGGGTCCGAGCCTGCCGGCGGATTGACCACGCTTACGAGCGGCGGGGAGTAGGGGACGGCTATGCTGGACGACAAGGATCGTATCTTCACCAACCTCTATGGGTTCGGGGACTGGCGGCTCGAGGGCGCCCGGAAGCGCGGCGACTGGGACGGCACCAGGGAGATCATGGCCAAGGGCCGTGATTGGATCGTAGAAGAGGTGAAAGGGTCGGGTCTGCGCGGACGCGGCGGCGCCGGGTTCCCGGCAGGACTGAAATGGTCGTTCATGCCCAAGGAGCCGACCGGGCGACCGCACTATCTCGTGGTGAACGCCGACGAGGGCGAGCCGGGCACCTGCAAGGACCGCGACATGCTGCGGAACGATCCGCACAAGCTTGTCGAAGGATGTCTGCTGGCGGGGTTCGGGATGGGGGCGAACGCGGCCTATATCTATATCCGCGGTGAGTTCTATCGTGAGGCCGAACATCTGCAGGCCGCTATCGACGAAGCCTACGATGCCGGGCTGATCGGGAAGAATGCATGCGGTTCGGGATATGATTTCGATGTCTATGTCCACCGCGGCGCAGGCGCCTATATCTGCGGCGAGGAGATGGCCCTGATCGAAAGCCTGGAAGGCAAGAAGGGCATGCCGCGCCTTAAACCGCCTTTTCCCGCGGCGATGGGGCTCTATGGCTGTCCGACTACGGTGAACAACGTCGAGACCATCGCTGTGACGCCGACCATCCTGCGGCGCGGCGCGAGCTGGTTCTCCTCCTTTGGGCGGGAGAACAATACTGGGACCAAGGTCTTCTGCATTTCAGGACACGTGAACAACCCGTGCAACGTCGAGGAGGAGATGGGCATCCCGCTCAGGGAACTCATCGAGAAACATGCGGGCGGCGTGCGCGGCGGCTGGGAAAATCTGAAGGCAATCATTCCCGGAGGGTCGTCGGTGCCCATGCTGCCCAGATCGATCTGCGACACTGTGCTGATGGATTTCGACAGTCTCAAGGAAGTCCGGTCCGGTCTCGGCACGGCGGCCGTCATCGTAATGGACCAGTCGACCGATGTGATCGCGGCCATCGCACGGCTCAGCAAGTTCTACAAGCACGAAAGCTGCGGCCAATGTACGCCGTGCCGTGAAGGCACCGGCTGGATGTGGCGGGTGATGGAGCGGCTGGTCGAGGGCGACGCCACCGTGGATGAAATCGATACGCTTCTGGATGTTACCAAGCAGGTCGAGGGGCATACGATCTGTGCGCTGGGCGATGCGGCGGCATGGCCTATCCAGGGCCTCGTTCGGCATTTCCGCAGCGAGATCGAGGAACGTATCAATGCCCGCATTCGCGGCTCGGTCGCGGCGGCCTGACGGGAACGACGGTATGGCGAAAATCACCATCGACGATCAGGAAATCGAAGTCCCCGACGGCATCACCGTTCTGCAGGCCTGCGAGCTTGCTGGCGTGGAGATACCCCGGTTCTGCTATCACGAACGACTGTCGGTCGCGGGCAATTGCCGCATGTGTCTGGTTGAAGTCGCGCCGGGACCGCCGAAACCGGCGGCCAGTTGCGCGCTTCCCGTCAATGAGGGGATGACCGTCAAAACGAAATCGCCGATGGTCAAGAAGGCGCGCGAAGGGGTGATGGAGTTTTTGCTCATCAATCACCCGCTGGACTGTCCGATCTGCGATCAGGGCGGCGAGTGCGATCTTCAGGACCAGGCCATGGGGTACGGCGCGGGGACCTCGCGCTATGACGAGAACAAGCGCGCGGTGACCGACAAATATATGGGGCCGCTGATCAAGACCCAGATGACGCGCTGCATCCACTGCACTCGCTGCATCCGTTTCGCTACTGAAGTCGCTGGCGTCGAGGAGCTTGGCGCGACGGGCAGGGGCGAAAACATGGAAGTCGGCACCTATGTCGAAAAGACCCTGACGTCGGAACTGTCGGCCAACATCATCGATCTGTGCCCGGTCGGCGCGCTGACGTCGAAACCGTACGCGTTTACCGCGCGTCCCTGGGAGCTGTCGAAGACCGAAACAATCGACGTATTGGATGCTGTCGGCAGCAATATCCGCGTGGATTCGCGCGGATCGGAGGTCATGCGGGTCCTGCCGGTCCTGAACGATGACGTCAACGAGGAATGGATATCGGACAAGACCCGGTACGCCTGCGACGGGCTTAAGCGCCAGCGGCTCGACCGGCCCTATATACGGCGCGACGGAAAGCTCCAACCGGCAAGCTGGGAAGAGGCTTTCGCTACCATTGCGGACAAGGTCAAATCGCTCGACGGTAGCCGGATCGGCGCCATTGCCGGCGATCTCGCCGATTGCGAGTCCATGATGGCCCTCAAGGATTTGATGACGGCCCTTGGGTCTGTCCACGTCGATTGCCGGCAGGATGGCGCCAAGGTCGGGCGTGGCGAGCAGGCCGGTTACCTGTTCAACACGACCATCGCCGGGATCGACGAGGCCGATGCGGTTCTGCTGATCGGAACCAATCCGCGATGGGAAGCGCCGATCATCAATGCGCGCATCCGAAAGAACTACACCAATGGCGGCCTGACGGTAGGCGTCGTCGGGCCGGATGTGGACCTGACCTACAGGACCGAGCATCTCGGGGCAGGCCCGGAGACGCTGAGACAGATCGCAGACGGCGACCACCCGTTCTGCGACGTCCTGAAGAATGCTGAACGGCCGATGCTTATCCTGGGGCAGGGGGCGCTTGCGCGCGAGGATGGCGAAGCGGTCCTGTTCGCGGCGCGACGGATCGCCGATGAATGCGGCCTGATCAAGGACGGCTGGAACGGGTTCAACGTTTTGCATACTGCGGCGGCGCGTGTCGGCGGCATTGAGCTTGGACTCGTGCCGGGAGAGGGGAGCCGCGATGTCGCGGGCATCCTCGCCGGAGCGGCGTCGGGCGAGATCGGACTTGTCTACCTGCTCGGTGCAGATGAAATCGACACAGCGAAGCTCTCCAGCGCGTTCGTCGTTTACCAGGGCCATCATGGAGATGCTGGCGCTCATTGCGCCGACGTGATCCTGCCGGGCGCCGCCTATACCGAAAAAAACGGTACCTATGTAAACACAGAGGGCCGGGTCCAGCGGGCGTGGCGCGCCGTATTCCCGCCGGGCGATGCGCGCGAGGACTGGACGATCATTCGCGCTCTTTCCGACGTGCTCGGTTGCCGGCTTCCATACGACGACATTGCTGCCGTGCGACGGCGCATGGCGGACATAGCACGGCTCTTCGGGACGCTCGACGAGCCGCCCCGCGCAACGTGGTCGGAATTCGGTGTCGAAGGCGACATGAACAGCGCGCCGTTCGAAACACCGATCGATAATTTCTACATGACCGACCCGATCAGCCGGGCCTCCGAAACCATGGCCGGATGCACCCGCACGGTGCTTGGCCGCGACGCAGACAGGACCGGCACGGATGGTTGAGTTCTGGTCGTCATATGCGTTGCCGACGCTGATCACCGTCGGGTACATCGTGGCGATCATCTTGCCGCTGCTAATCGGCGTCGCGTATCTGACCTATGCCGAGCGCAAGGTCATCGCCGCCATGCAGCTTCGCAAGGGGCCCAATGTCGTCGGTCCGTTCGGCCTGCTCCAGCCCATGGCGGACGGGCTGAAACTGCTGTTCAAGGAAACCGTACTGCCGTCTGGCGCGAACAAGGTGGTGTTTCTCGCCGCGCCGATGATCACATTCATTCTTAGCCTCGTCGCCTGGGCGGTTATTCCGTTCGATGAGGGCATGGTGCTGGCCGATATAAACGTCGGCATTGTCTACCTGTTTGCGATTTCCTCACTCGGCGTCTATGGGATCATCATGGCCGGCTGGGCGTCGAACTCGGTCTATCCGTTCCTCGGCGCGTTGCGTTCTGCGGCGCAGATGGTGTCCTACGAGGTTTCCATAGGCTTCGTGATCATCACCGTCCTGCTATGCGTCGGCTCGCTCAACCTGTCTGACATCATCGAATGGCAGAAAACGGTATGGCTGTGTATTCCGCTCCTGCCGATGTTCGTGATCTTCTTTATATCGGGTCTCGCCGAAACCAATCGCGCGCCGTTCGACCTGCCAGAGGCCGAGGCCGAGCTGGTGTCGGGGTACAATGTCGAATATTCGTCGATGACGTTCGCGCTGTTCTTCCTCGGCGAATACGCCAACATGATCCTGATGAGCGGCATGA
>JAYOLL010000025.1:0-53285 GCA_038120295.1 Rhodospirillales bacterium
CATGCCCAGGGTACGCTGGTGTTCGTCGGTGAGCGCGCCCTGCTGCATCACAGCTCGTCATTGTCGCGCCGGCCCTGTTGCTTGTTATCGCCGGGTTCGTTCTGGCCTATCAGTTCGTCGGGCCTGCGCCGCCTGATCATCTGGTGATGGCCACGGGGTCCGAGACCGGCGCCTATCACGCTTTCGGAAAGCTTTACGCAGAGCGCTTCCGAAAGGAAGGGATCGAACTCTCGCTCAGATCGACCGCAGGATCCACCGAGAACCTGTCGCTGATCGGCGATCCGTCAAGGAATGTTCCGGTTGCTTTTATTCAGGGGGGCGTGGCGACAGCCGTCCAGCATCCCGAATTGCTTTCACTTGGCAGTATCTATTTCGAACCGCTCTGGGTGTTCGTCCGGGGCGATGCGCCGATCGGTCAGTTGACCGATCTCGCCGGCCGGAAACTTGCCGTGGGCGGAAGCGGTAGCGGCACCAGAACGCTCGCACTGAAGCTGCTGGCCGAGAACGGCGTTACAGGCGAAACCGCCACCATCGTCGACCTCGGCGGTCCCGATGCAGCGGCGGCGCTAAAGCGCGGCGACGTCGACGCGGCATTCTTCATTACGTCAGCGACCTCGGAAACGATCCGGGATCTTGTTGCCTCGCCCGGTATTCAGCTGACGAGCTTCGGGCGGGCCGAAGCCTATCTGCGACGCCACCGCTACCTGTCCGCCGTGACGCTGCCGCGGGGAGCGGTCGATCTGGCGCGCGATCTGCCGCGGCGCGATATTGTCCTGCTGGCGCCGACGGCGACCGTCGTTGCTAACCCCGACCTTCACCCCGCCCTGATCGATCTCTTCCGGCTGACCATGCGGGACGCTCACCGGTCCGGCGGTCTGCTCGAAGCTCCCGGCGACTTTCCCTCGGGCAAATTCGTGACCTTTCCAATGGAGCCCGCGGCGGAACGTTTCTATGAACGCGGTCCGCCTTTTCTGCAGCGCTATTTGCCGTTCTGGGCGGCCAACCTGATCGACCGTCTGAAGATCATGATTCTGCCGCTTCTGACGCTGCTCTATCCGCTCTTCAAGATACTGCCGCCCATGTATAACTGGCGCATGCGGGCGCGGGTGAACCGCTGGTACCGCGATTTGCAGGCGCTGGACGACCGGGTGCGCTCGGGAGCTATCTCGAACGGGGATGCGCGCGCCGAAATCGACCGCATCGAGCAGGCCGTCGAACAGGTCACCGTGCCGGCAGGGTTCGCCTCAAGCGCCTATACGCTTCGCCTGCACATCGATTTTCTGCGGCACCGGATTGAGGGAGAGGGCTCAGTCGCCGATCCGTCTGCGCCAGACGGCGCCTGACAGGGAACCCAGCATAATCCAGAAAACGGCCGCCATGGCCAGCGACGTCGCCGAGAACTGAGCGGCGAGCTCGGGGGGGATGGAACCTCCCACCTGCTCCGGATGCGGCGCGCCGACGATATGGGGAAGGGCGAGAGCCACTAACCCGGCGAGAACCCATAGCGCCCCGTGTCTAAACGCCAATATCCAGAGGCCTGCGGCGGTCGACAGCACGCATAACAGCCACCACCCCTGCCGGGCCCCCAGTTCAGCGGCGATTGCGCCGGGTACTTCCGGAGCCATGCCCAGTGCGGGGGCGAGGTTGAAAACAGCGAAACCGGCCGCGCCCCAGATCACGCCTTCGCGCGCGCCGATCGTTCCCTGGTTCAGGGAAAAGCAGCCGGTCAGGAGCAGCGAGAATCCGACGGCCAGCAGAATATTCGCCATCGTCGTGTAGGCGGTTCGTTCGAAGCCGTCCTCCGGCGCCCATGCCTCGCCCGGCGAATCGCCGGGGGCCGGGACGGCGTCATGGCCGGGCGCTTCGTGCGAGTGGTTGCCGTGACTGTGCGCGCCGCCGGATCGGGATTCGAATTTTTCCGCCGCCAAAATCAGGGGCGTTGTAGTGAATTCATGAAGGGCTGATATAGCGAGCCCGCCCAGCAGGCCTGCGATGAGCGCGGTAAAGACGATGCGCCTGAACAACGTACCGAAGCCGGAAATAAAGCGTCAGTGACAGGGGAATGCCATGCTGTGCCGGCTGTCGTGCGCGGCGTTATGGATCGTGTCGGAATGGGCGAAGCCGACACCGAGCACGAGGAATGCGCCCAGCAACAGAGCGCACAGCGCCGGGACGACCGGCGCGGCTGAAACAGCGGTTTCAACCTGGTTGGATTTCAAAGCCATTGATCGACCCTGCCGATTTTGTGGACTGACCCGCCTATCGTAAGGCGCTTTCGGGCAAAAGCAAATCCGGGCCCAAAAAAAACCGGGCCCAAAATAACCGGGCCCAGAGAAATTCCGGGGAGGACCCGACAGGGCGCTCCCCGGATAATGTCGGTTCAGACCGTGGTCCGGATCTTGTCAGGCGCCGCCCGAAAATCCTCCTGGCAGGCCTCGGCATAGTTCAATTCAGGATCGAGCACGGTGGCGATGGAGCGAACCTTCATGTGTTCGGGATCGCGTCCCGGCGGCATGATTCCCTTGTCGCGCAGGTCCGTTGCGGCGCGCCGCAGCCGGTTGCGTGTCAGGACGATGCCGTAGTCGCACTGGACCAGATTCTCGCGGGACCGATCGACGATGGCGCCCATCGATTCCTGGAGGCTGCCGTCCTGCATGCCGAAACCGGCGATGCCCGAATAAGACTCCCCGCGTTTCTGCGCTTCCCGGTCCATCAGATAGTCGTTGCTCTTGTTCTGGACCGGGATAAAGGTGCCGGGGATAACTGCGACATGGACCCCTTTGCCGTCGAGGCAGGCCTGTCGTTCCGTGTCAGTGAGCGGACGGTTCGGATGGTAGTCGTAGCTCCAGGTCCAGCAGTTTTCGTCGTTGATCGGGACCCAGAAATGGCCGTGCTGCGGATGGTCGGCGCGTGGCGGGATCATGGTGAAGCAGGGCATGACCCACTGGGTAACCCGCCAGTAATATTTTCCCTCTTCGGCGTTGCGGCGCGCGCCGATATAGAGGCCGCCCTCGGACTCGGCGACTTCAAAATAGGGCTTCAGATCGCCCAGATTGTAATTATTCGCCTTGGCGCCCTGGAATAGCGGGTCACGCTCAAGTTCCTGAGAATGCAGGAACGAGACATGGCTCGAATCGATGCCGCCTTCCAGCGCCTGGAGCCAGTTGCATTCCTGCAGGCGCTTGGTGGAGACCGTCTGCTCGGGCGCTACCGTGCAGAACTCCCACGCCGGTTCCGGCGGCGTGTTTGCGGGGTCGCCCATGTAGGTCCACAAAATGTCGCCGACCTTGATCAAGGGATAGGCCTGAAGTTTGACCTCTTCGCGGAATTTGTCGTTGTCGGGTTCGGAAGGGATTTCGACGCAATTGCCTTCAACGTCGAATTTCCAGCCGTGATAGGGGCAGCGCAAACCGCAATCCTCGTTGCGGCCGAACCACAGCGACACGCGGCGGTGGGCGCAGAATTCCTCGATCAGCCCGTAGCGGCCTTCGGAATCGCGGAATGCGATCATCTTCTCGCCCAGCAGCTCGCAACGAACCGGCGGGCAGTCGTTCTCCGGCAGTTCCTCGGCCAGCATCGCCGGGATCCAGTACTGACGGAACAGCTCGCCCATCGGCGTGCCCTTGTCGGTCTGTGTCAGCAGATCGTTCACTTCCTTCCGAAGCGACATGGTTCTTCTCCTCTCCGTCGTTTGGCGCCCCAATTAACTCCGTAGGGCGCGAAAATACTCCACAATCGCGCGAAACGTTCCTAAACAATCGATTTCTGTCGCCAAAGTCCTCAGGCGAAACAGGCGCCGCGCGCGAAGCACGGTATTGTCCAGAATTGACGCGCCGCAAGGGACCGCTAATCGGCAGAAGAACTAAAGGAACATGCGAATTTCGTCAATGCCGCTGGGTCTATTGAGCAGAGCTTGCCGAATAGAGCCGGAAACAGGATTATCCTGCCTATTCGCAAAAAAAAGCAGGGCAAGCAGCATGCCGACAGTCGATATCGACGGGATCGCAACACGCTACGAGGAAATGGGCGATGGGCCGGCCATTCTGATGTATTCGCCGGGCGGGTTCGACGCGCGAATCGAGCAGTGGAGCGATCTCGGAGTCTACAAGCGAATTCGACTGCTCGATCATTTGCCCGGGAAATACCGATGTATCCTGTTCGACCGGCGCGAAAACGGTCAGTCCGGCGGGCGTGTTGAGCGCATCACGTGGAACCATTACGTACGGCAGGGCGCAGGGCTGCTGGACGCGCTCGGCGTCGATAAGGCCCATATCATGGGTGGCTGCATGGGATGCTGCCCCGTGTCTGCGTTTGGGGTTGCTTTGCCCGAGCGTACGCTCTCAATAGTGCATTACTGGCCGGTCGGCGGTGCGAAATACAGGATCAGCAGCCATCAGCGTTTCGCCCGTCACATGGCGTTCGTCGAAGAGAACGGGCTGCAGGCGGTCGTCGATCTGGTGCGAAGCCACGATAAAAACTTCTCAGCCGATCCGCGGGGCGGCCCGTGGGGTCAGCCGATCCGCAATTCGGACAAATTTGCCGCCGCCTATTCGGCGATGGAAAAGGAGAAGTATCTTCTAAGCGTCACCGCGATGGTGCGCGGTCTGATGGACCGCGACACATCCCCTGGCGCCGAGCCGGAAGAGCTGATGCAGCTCGATATTCCCGCCCTGATCGTGCCCGGCAACGATCCGTTTCACGCGACCTCCGCCGCGCGTTACCTGCACGAGTGTCTGGAAGGCTCCGAATACTGGGATATGCCGGTAGACGAGCAGACCGAGGACAATGCGCCGCAGTGTGTGCTCGACTTCCTTGATGGTGTTTCCGTCTGACTAGCCAACCGAATTCAGGGTCGATTCGGCAAATAGGCTGTCGAGCGGCATCGGGCCGGGGATGATTTTCTGCGTCACCGCATGGGCCATCAGCCCTTCAAGCGTGTCGCGGTTAGGCTCGACGCCGTAGGGCAGGGGGTCGTCCAGCGTTTCCATCACCGCCATGTGGACCTTGTCTGCGCGCGTCGGTTCGGAAATCTGTCCTGCCTTCAGCGCAGCAACGTAGCGGCGCTTCGATTCCGCGAACGCCTCGAACACCTGAACGGCGACGTCGGGGTTCTTTTCCAGCACCGCGTCGCTGATCGCGACCGTGTGGTTGATCGGATAGAGCCCGCGCCCCCTGAAAGCGGCGAGTCCGGCCTCGAACTCGTTGGGGATCAGTTCCCCGATATTTTCGTTCTTGAATTTTGCGCCGACCGCGGCGACCAGATCGCCCGACGCCAGATGCGCTTCGAGATCGCCGTCCTCCAGCGGTACGACGTTTTCAGGCGCCTGATACTGCGCCACATGCTCGTCGCCGGAGGGCGCCCAGGTGATCGACGACAGGTCGACATCGTATTCGTCCTGGATGATCGCGCGCGCCCAGACGCCGGTGGTAACGGTATAGCCGCGATTGACGCCGACCCGCTTGCCGGCGAGGTCGGCCGGGGATTTGAGACCCGATGGCACGTGATGGGCGATCGCAGCGTGATGGAAATCCCGCACGAGAAAAACCGGAATGGCGGTGAATTTCACCCCATGCGCCTTGGCGCAGATATAGGTGGTCAGCGCCATCTCGCAGACGTCGAACTCCATCTCCCGCACCATGCGGCGGAAACCCTGCACCAGGACCGGAATTTCCTCCCAGTCCATCTCGAAATCGGGCATCGATACCTCGCCCTCCTTCAGCGCCCGGTTGTTGCCCTGGGTGCGCGATACCGCGTGCAGTCTGGTCTTGCTCATCCTGTTCCCTGTCTTTCCTGTGTTGAAATGTCTTTCCTGTGTTGAAATTCGATCAATCAGCAGCATTCGCCTTCGCCAAGATCTTCCAGCGCCGGCAGCAGCCAGGCGACCGGTAAATCGGCGTCCGTGACATCCGCAACGCGCGAGAAAATCTTCAGCCGGTAGCGCGTGTCGCCCTTCCAGAAGATCGCATTGGTCTCGTGCGGCGGGAAGCCCGGCTTGGTGCCCCGGTCCTCCGAGACCAGCACAATGTCGTGCAGGTCGATATCGAAGCGCGCCCGCAGCAGCCCCTCGACCCGCGAAATGTCCCGCAGGATGTCGGTGTCCGGTCCCAACCGTCTGAACATGTGCCGTATTGCGCCTTGAAACCCGCGGAAATCCGGGCAGTCGACCGTTGGGGGCCGCGATCCCGGTTGCCGCGACTTTGCCGCTTTGCTAAATCAGGGTCAACATCATATCGGGAGAGAACAACGTGGCAGAAAAAGTAGTCGCCGCCGTACGGACGGCGCCCCAGACGACCGAATTCCGCGAATACGACATGCCGGACATTCCGGAAGAAGCGGCGCTTCTGAAAGTCGAGGTCGCGGGCATCTGCGGCACCGACGTCAAATTCTATTCGAAGCCGCCTTTCGAGGGCCCCGTCATCATGGGGCACGAAAATATCGGCTACATCGCCAAGGCCGGGAAGGTCTTCCAGGAGCGCAAGGGCCTCAAGGAAGGCGATCTGGTGTTCGTCGAGCACTATGTCGGCTGCATGAACTGCGAGCACTGTCACCGGGGCGATTACCGTCTCTGCATGTTCACCGACTGGCGCAAAATGCCCGAAGGACTGCGCTTCGGCTATACGCTGGCGGAGCGCGCGCCGCACCTGTTCGGCGGGTTCGCCCATTACATGTACCTGCCGTGGAACTCGGTCATCCACAAGGTGCCGGACGGGCTGTCGCCGGAATATGCCGGCGTGGTGACGCCGATGGCCAACGGCATCCAGTGGGCGCTGTTCGACTGCGAGGTCGGCTATGACAGCCGCGTGCTGATCCAGGGGCCGGGCCAGCAGGGCCTCTGCAACACTATCGCCGCCAAGACCGCCGGCGCGTCGCTGATCATCGTCACCGGCACGTCCAAGGACAAGAAGCGTCTCGATGTGGCGAAGAAACTCGGCGCGGACCATGTCATCGTAGTCGATGAGGAAGATCCGCTGGAGCGCATCATGAACATTACCGGCGGAGAAGGCGTCGACGTGTCGCTCGACTGTACGGCGGGCGCCGGCACCATCCCGACGCTGCTCGGCATCGAGGCGCTCAAGCGCAAGGGCGGCACGCTGCAGTTCCAGGGTGAGGACGTGAACGAGTTTCCGGCATTTCCGATGAACAAGGTCGGAAACAAGTACATCACCATGAAGGCGGCGCGCGGCCACAATTACGAAAGCTGCGAGCTGGGCCTGAAACAGCTGGCCTCCGACCGGTACGACATCGGCCTGATCACCACCCACAAGTACGGCCTCAAGGACGTGCATGAGGCGATCAACGCGGTCGGCGGCAGCGGCGACGTGATCCACTGCTCGCTGATGCCCTGGGAGTAAACGGGGGAATAGTCTGTGACCGGTAACGGCGAAGACGGGCGTATACCCGTCACCGTCGTCACCGGGTTCCTCGGCGCGGGCAAGACCACGCTGGTCAACCGGCTGCTGGGGCAGCTCTCGGCCTCGAATAATAATCGGCGTTTCGCCGTCATCGTCAACGAGTTCGGCGATATCGGAATCGACGGCGATCTGATCGCCACCGGCGAGGAAGAGCTGATCGAGCTGTCGTCCGGCTGCATCTGCTGCGTGGTGCGGGGCGATCTGATCCGCACCATGCGGAACCTGCTGTCGGAGAAACCGGATATCGACGGCATCGTCATCGAGACCACCGGTCTCGCCAATCCCAGCCCTGTCATCCAGACTCTGGTAATCGACCAGGTGATCGGCGCGCAGTGCCGGCTGGATTCGGTCGTCTGCGTGGTAGACGCGGCGCACATTCTGGACCGGCTGTCGGACGAGGGCGATGCGGCGGACGCCGCCGACCAGGTCGCGTTCTCCGACCATATCCTGCTCAACAAGGCGGACGATGCCGCCGCGCCTCTGGAAGACATAGAGGCCCGGCTGCGTGCTCTGAACCCGTTCGCGGTAATCACCCGCGCCAACCGGGCCAATGTGCCGGCCGAAGCGATCCTGAACCGGAACGGGTTCGAACTCGACCGCGTCGAGGCGCAGCTACCCGAGCTAGAGGACGGTCACGATCATGGGCACGACCACGAGCATCACGACCACATCGACGCATCCGGCGTCGAGAGCCTGTCGTTGAGCGCCGACGAACCGCTCGACGGCGCTCGGCTGGAAGAATGGATGCAGGACGTACTGGCGCGGTGGGGCGCCAGCCTGCTGCGCACCAAGGGCATCCTGTCGGTCGAGGGCGAGGACCGGAAGCTGGTGCTGCAGGCCGTAAACATGATGCTGGAGGGCGATTATGTCGGCGACTGGGGCGAGGAGCCGCGCCGCTCGCGCCTGGTCTTCATCGGCCGGCGGCTGGAACGCAAGGCGCTGGCGGAAGGCTTCGCGAAATGCCGCGCCGCCGCGTTTGCAGGCTGACCGCCGCGCTGTACGATCACTCAATAATTCATTTCAGGGAGAAGCAGCATGACCAGAATTCCGCCGCTTGCGCGTGAGGAGATGGACGAGGAAAACGGTGCGATCTTTGACCGCATCGTCGGCGACGGCGGGCGCGTCGGGTTCGGCCCGGCCATCGGCTACGCCTATTCCGGCCCGGTCTGGGATTTCCATAACAAATCGAGCAGTTTCCTGCTCGACTGCACGCTGACCAACGCGCAGGTGCGGATTATCTCGCTCCTGACCGTGCGCCACTGGAAAGCGGCCTACCCGTGGAGCGCCCAGTCGAAGACGGCGATGAATGCCGGCCTGTCCAGGGAAGTTGTCGAGGCCATCAACGAGGGCACGGAGCCCGATTTCGGCAATGACGACGATCTTGCCGTCTACCGCGCCGCGCGGGAGCTGCTGGAAACCGGAAACCTGTCGGACGAAGGATTCGCGGCCGCAGAGGCTGCGCTCGGTTACAAGCGCATGTCCGAACTGGTCCACACGATCGGCCATTTCTGCACCACCGGGCTTATGGCCAACATGTGCGGCTGCACCCCGCCGGACGACGCGGTGTCGAAGCTGAAGGGGTAGGAGGGCGCAGATGCCCCAGATCGGCTACATCCTGCCTACCCGCGAATTCATCATGCGGGGGCGGCATGAGGCGACGCCGATTCTCGATCTGGCGGAACGGGCTGCATCGCTCGGGTTCGACTCGTTGTGGGTCGGGGATTCGGTGACGGCCCGTCAGCGGCAGGATGCGCTGACCATGCTGGCGGCTGTCGCCGTTCGCGAGCCGGGCGTGACCATCGGCACTTCGGTCCTGCTGACCGCGCTCCGCAACCCAGTCGCGCTGGCGCAGCAGATCGCGACGCTGGATCGGATCAGCGAGGGGCGGCTGATCCTCGGCTTCGGTATCGGCCCGGACACAAAGGCTGTGCGGACGGAATACAAGGCGCTCGGCGTGCCGTTCGAACAACGCGCCGGGCGTACGCTCGAAGGGCTGCGCCTGATGCGCGCACTATGGACCGGCGAGAAGACAGACTGGGACGGGCGCTGGCAGGTCGACGGCGTCGAGCTCGCGCCGTTGCCGCACCGGACAGGCGGCCCGCCGATCGTCATCGGCGGCGGCTCGCCGAAGGTGCGGGAACGGGCCGGGACATTGTTCGATGGCTGGATGCCGGTCTCCGCGAGCGCGCAGCAATGGGGCGAAGGGTGGCGCGAGGTCGAGGATCACGCCCGCGAAGCCGGCCGCGACCTGAACGATCTGATCGCCGCCGTGGTGCTGAACCTCTCCATCGACGAGGACGAGGCGGCGGCGGATGCGGAGCTTGACCGCTATATCGCCGAATATTACGGCGTAAAGGATCCTGGGCCCTTACGCGCCTCGCACGGCAGCTACGCGGGCACCGCTGCCGGCGCTGCCGAGTGGCTCAACGAGTTCGCCGAGCAGGGCGCCCGCCACTTCGCACTCCGTTTTGCCGGCGACAACGAGAGGCACCTGGAGGTGGTGGCGCGGGTACGGGAGCAGCTGGGGTGGTGAGGGACGTGCGCTGGCGCCGCCTAACAAGATTTTCCCCTAAAACTCCATCAGATCCTCGGCGACGACGACCTCGCCTGAGAAATATTTCCTGACTTCCTCGGCCCAGTCCTCGTAATTGTCGGCTTCGACGCGCTGTGTCAGGTGCGAAAGTACAACCTTCTTCACGCCGGCCTTTGTCGCCAGGTTGCCGACCCCGTCGAGGCTCATATGGCCCATCGTGGCCTGACGCATGATGCCGTCGCGTTCGGCCTCGGTCATCGTATCCCACCTGCCGTCCTGGATCATGAAGTTGCGGCGCTCATCGCAGGAAGACGTCTCGGTCACCAGAACGTCGGCGCCCTTGACCAGCTCGGCGACGGCATCGCTGAACCCGGTGTCTCCGGTGAAGGCGATCACCCGGTCGGGTGTTTCGAACCGGTAGGAGTAGGATTTGTAGAGCCCGGCGGCGTCGCCCGTATGGAAGCTGTAATGGGTGTTTTCGACTGTCGTGACGCGGATATTTTCATCCCTGTAGATTTCGCCGACGCCGACATCGTGACCGAAAAACATCTTATCCAGCGGGATCGAGCGCCCGCCGTCCGCGATGCGGATATCGGCGCTGATGCTGCAATACTGCACGGTGGCGTCGACCAGCTCCTTCGTCCGCGGCGGGCCGTAGACATTGATCGGCTCGGTGCGCTTGCCGTCCCACGCCAGCGACATCAGCGTGCTCAGCCCGGCGGTATGGTCGTCGTGATGATGGGTCAGGAAGATGGTCCCGACCCTGCGCACGTCGGCGCCTGCCCGCGCCATGCGCCGCGAAACCCCGTCGCCTGCGTCCAGCACGTAGTAGGTCCCGTTGACAGTGATCAGATGCGAGGTCTGCGCCCGGTGCGGCGTCAGTGACGGCCCGCCGGCGGTGCCGAGGATGATCAGCGAGGATGGTGTTTTCATGCAGCCTTCTCCCGTTCACGCAGCGCTGGGACTCCTGCAGCGCCCGAAAAGTCTAGAGCATGATCCGCTCTCGGGGAAACGCGCTGCCGGTCCGATCCGGCCGGCTTTCCGTCTTGTGCCTTTCCGCCCTACCATCCCGACTAGGGCGATACGAACCGAGCAAGGAGGAGACCGATGACCGAGTCCGCTAACGATGCGCCGCTGGGCGTGATCGATTTTCACAGCCATTTCACCGGGCCGTCCTTTAACAGAACGATACTGGACCGCCTGAAAGACCCGAAGGCGCGCGCCGAGTGGGGCCGGATCGACGCGCTGCTCGACAGCCCGGCGGCGCTTGTCGACTCGCTGGAGGAAACCGGCGTATCGGCGCGGGTGATCAATATCCCGACCGCCTTTCTCGAAGACGCCGACGGCAACGTGCCGCCGGATACGCACCGGAAAATCAACGACGAAGTCGCCAACATGGTGGCGAAGAACCCCGGCAGGCTGCACGGGCTCGCCACGATCGATGTCTTCTCCGGCGATGACGGCGCGCGCGAGGTTCACCGTGCCCACAAGGAACTCGGCATAAACGGCATCTTCGTCGAGAGCGCGTCGGGCGACCTGCTGCTCGACGCGAAGGAGGCGCGCCCGACGCTCGCGGCGGCGGAGGAACTCGGCATCCCTGTTTTCGTGCATCCGCAGACCGACCCGCAGCTGCATGCGCGTTTCGCCCCGCGCGGCCGGCTCGGCCATCGTCTGGCGCGCGGCACCGTCAATTCGGCGACGCTGCTCGCCATGCTCGACCAGGGGGTGTTCGACGAGTTGCCGAAGCTCCAGGTGGTGGTCACCACGCTCGCCATCGGCGGCGTGCTGATGGCCGGCGGATTCGCCGACGGGCACGGCATCCGCGCCGACACGCCCGAACTGATGCGCCGCCATGTCTATATCGACACGATGGGCATCCACCCCGCGCTCGTCGGCGCGGTCGTCGACCTGCTCGGCGCCGATCACGTGCTGGCCGGCACCGACTGGCCCGTCGCGGTGGAAAAGGATGTGCCCGCACGGCTGAAAACCGCGCTGGATGCCGCCGGCCTCAATGCCGCAGAGCAGGAAATGGTGGCCAGCGGCAATACGCTCAGGCTGCTCCGGGCGGGGTGAGGACCTGGTCCGGGCCCAACTCGTCAGCCTTGGGAACCGGAGGCAGGTCGACCGCCGCACCGTCCGCATCGACGAGGTCGGCATTTCCGTATTCAAGGCACCACAGGACATACTGGCGCGCCAGCTCGAGCGCCTGAGCGTGATCCACGCCGTAAATGAGAAACGGCTTCGTGCGCATATAAGGGCAGGACAGCAGACACACCGAATCGTCCTTACCGCTGTCTTTCGGCGCAAAGATATCGACGGAAATCGGTTCGATATCGCCGTTCTCCTCGCGCACGAAGCCATTAAAGCGATAGACGGGTTTTTCTAGTTGTTCCATGTGTCCAAGGGCGGTAGCTCGACTGCCGGACGACCGGATCGGCGAGCAGCGTTGTATGCTGATGCTCGTGCTATGAGCAGCCCCAAAAATCGACACCATGGTTTGCAGTCCGGCATCACGCTGTCCCTGAATACCAAGTACCCTTGCCTTTTCCGTGCCGAGTCAGACGATTGGCGGATACCAGAGACTGTATATGCTTTTTGACGGTGTTGCGGTTTGCGTTCGTTAGCATGACCGCCTGGGAAATTGTGACGCGGCCATGTTCCCGGGCAAGCTCCAGAATCTCGAGCGAGAGCGCCGGCAGGCTGTCTGCCATGATGCGTTCGCGCTCGATTTTTTTTTGCAGTCGATCCTTGTGCTGCTTCAGGGCGCGCAGGAAATACACCACCCAGGGCGACCAGTCCGGAGCGTCGTTCCGGATCGTGCCTTGGGTACGGCGCAGCGCAAGATAATAGTTTTCTTTCGTTTGCTCTATAACGCTTTCCAGCGATGCGTATGGCACGTAGGCGTAGCCGCTGCGCAGTAATAACAGCGTGGTCATAATTCTGGAGAGCATGCCGTTGCCGTCCTGAAACGGATGAATGGCCAGAAACGTCACGATAAAGATCGAGATTATCAGGAGCGGATGAAGTCGATTGCCGTCGAGCGCGGCATTCGTCCATTCGACAAGGTCGGCCATCTGTCTTGGCGTTTCGAACGGCGAGGCGGTCTCGAAGACGATGCCGATTTCGTTGCCCTCCGCATCGAAAGCGCTGACATTGTTCGGGCTGGATTTATATTCACCGCGATGACGCTCGTCCTTCGTACTGTGCGCGAGAAGGTCGCGGTGAAGCTGTCTGATGTGGTTTTCGGTGATCCCAATTTCCGGGAAGTGGATGAAAATCGTTTCCATCGCCTCCGCGTAACCGGCGACTTCCTGTTCGTCCCTCGTCTCGAATTTTCTGATTTCTATGCTGGAGAGCAGGCGCTCGACATCCCGGTCCGAGAGCTTGCTGCCTTCGATACGGGTGGAGGAACCCACACTTTCGATCGTCGCCACGCGGCGCAATGCCGACAGGCGTTCCGGCGCAAGCGTTCCGATCGCCTTCCATGCGCCCTTGAACTCGTCCAGCTCCGCAATCAGCGAGAGTATTTCCGGCGTGATCGTGAGAGAGTCTGTATTTATGATCATACCCGAAAAATTATCCGAATATATCCATAAATACAAGTATATGAGTTTTTACATCCGAAAACGTATCCATAATTATACATATTGATCGAAAATAGGATGTCGAGATCATAGTCTCTAAGGGGTGTGCGCCTCGGATCGAACCAACGACCTCCGCTGCGTGAACTGAAAGTTCGCCATCTACGCGACGCGCCTCGCGCCCTACCCCTGTTCCGCCAGAATCGTCGCGGCGACCTTTTCGCCGACCATGATGGTCGGGAAGTTGGTGTTGGCGCAGGGGATGGCCGGCATGATCGACGCGTCGCACACGCGGACGCCGGAAACGCCGTAGACCCGGGCCGACGGGTCGGTCACCGCGCCGGGGTCGTCCGCCGCTCCCATACGGCACGAGCAGGACGGGTGGTGGTGTCCGACGACAGCGGAGCGGATCCAGTCGATCATCGTCGACTCGTCGTTCAGCACGTCCTCGACGGTCGGCCCGTCGGCGATCATGTTTTCGATGATCCAGCGGCGCGCGAAGGACGACATGTCCATCATTGCGCCGCCGACCCTTGTCTGGAATTTGTTCGACTGGCTGTAAACGGCATACTTCCGCGCCCGGTCGCTGTAGCTCAGCGGGAACACGTCGAGCACGGTGTCCCGGAAGGATCGATGCGACGCCAGTTTCGCCATCAGCCGCGTGCCTTTCATCAGGCGCTGCATGTCGCGCGGATCGGAGCACATGTTGAAATCGACGTCCGGCTCGGCCATCGGGTCGTCCGGGTTCAGCTGCACTTCGCCGGTCGAGAAGGACTTGTTGACCCACATCATGATCAGCCCGAGCCGGTCCCCCACCGCATGCCACGACGACTTGTTCATCGGGATCATGTACATGTCGCCGGTCGGACAGCCCTCGACCTCCGACGACCAGCGAAGACCCGCATACATCGGCAGGCGCAGGCCGGGCAGCAGCCGGGATTCGCGCTTCATGTAGCAGCCGAAATTGACGCCGGGATGCTCCATCAGGTTCCGGCCGACGCCGGCGCGGTCCGCGACCACCTCGATGCCGCGTTCCGCCAGCTCGGCCGCCGGCCCGATGCCGGATCGCAGCAGGATGGCCGGCGAATGGAATGCGCCGCCGCTGACGACGACTTCCCTGGCCCGGATATCGATCGTCTCGCCCCGGCGGCGGATGCGCACGCCGGTGCAGCGCGTGCCGTCGAACAGCAGCTTTTCGGCGACCGATTCCCCCAGGACCCGGAAATTCGACCGCGCGCGGACCTCCGCCGTCAGATAGGCGGTTGCGGTAGAGGTGCGCCTGCCCTCCCTGTTGGCCGTCGCGATCGGGAAGAACCCGTCCTCGAAGACGGCGTTGTTGTCGCCCAGATCGCGCCAGCCTTCGTCGGCGGCCGCGGCGATGAAGCCTTTGGTGAATTTCGGCCAGCGGTCTTCCGCCACACGGTGGATGGCCATCGGCCCGTCCTTTCCGTGCATCGGGCCGTCCTTGTCGACATCGGTTTCCATCTTGCAGAAGAACGGCAGAACGTCATCCCAGCCCCAGCCCGCGGCGCCGCGCTCGACCCAGCCATCGTAGTCGCTCGGCAGGCCGCGAATAGAAATCATGCCGTTGACCGACGAGCCGCCGCCGATCACGCGCCCCTGCGCCATGCGGACCCGCTTGCGGCGATCCGGGGCGTTGCCCGGCTTCGGGCCGAAGATCACCTTCTGGCCGGTCCAGGTGAAGCGCGGGTTGCTGTGCGCCGATCCGGAGAACAGTTCGCGGAGCTCCGTGGGTTCCGCGCCGGGGGCGAAATCCTCTCCCGCCTCGATCAGAAGGACCTGATTGGAAGACCGTTCGCTGAGCCGCGCCGCCGCCACGCAGCCCGCTGCGCCCCCGCCGACCACAACGAAATCGAACTGCCGGTCAAAACCGTCCGCCATCGTCTCTTTCCCCCTGTGCCTGAATCCTGTCGTCCGAATGGTTCGTTGGGATTATCGAACCAAAGCGCCTCCCGTGTCACGTCGGGCGCGTTGACGACACTGCTGCCTCTGAGATTTCCAGTTGGCCTGCCACCCGAAGCCCGCAGGGCTCTTCCCTCCGGGGGATTTTCCTGGCTTACGCGGCCTTCGGCCACGGTCCAGGAAAATGGTGGGCGCGGCTGGGATTGAACCAGCGACCTCTCCGGTGTGAACGGAACGCTCTCCCGCTGAGCTACGCGCCCTTATCGAGGCCGGAACGGCCTGTCAGGAAGGCCCGCATATAAGGCCGGGGCCCGGCGATAGTCAAGCGAGGCGCGACCTGTCCGAATGACATTACCCGTAGCGAAATTGCGGCTTGCGTTCGGCTGCCGCCGTCCTATCTTTCGGACCATGAAACGACGTCGTCATATCGCGTCCCCGGTCGCGACCGTCGCGCTTCTCGCAGGGCTTGCGACCGGCGGACCGTCGGCCGCCGCCGATCAGCTCGCTTTTTCCGTACCGAATCCGCTCGGCGCGGTTCAGAACCGGCGGGTCGCGCTCGATTACGCGATCTATATCGGCGGGTTTCGCATGATCGATATCGCGCTCAAGGCCAGGCTCGATCGGGCCGACTACCGGATCGGCATGGACCTCAAGGCGGTCGGGTTCCTGAACACCATCATCGACTGGGAGATGACCGCCTGGTCCGAGGGCAGTTTCGAGTCCCGCCGCGTGGTACCGGTGCGCGCCGGCCATAACAGCGAATGGCGCGGCAAGCATCGCCGCATCCGGCTCGACTGGTCGAGGGGCGACGGCCCTCCCGTGGTCGAGACAGTGCCGAAGGGGGGCGGCGACGAGCGCAGCATCGTCAAGGAGCAGGACCGCATCGGCGTGCGCGATCTGGCCGGCGCGATCCTGTCGACGCTGATTTCGGTTGGGATCAAGGATAGCTGCACCCATGCGGAACCGGTGTTCGACGGACGGCGGCGTTTCGACATGAAGTTCGAAGAAGTCGGGCGCGACCGGCTGGAGAAAACCGACTTTTCCCCCTACGAGGGAGAGGCGCTGCGCTGCAGCCTGGAGATCGAGCGAATTTCCGGCTTCCGCCTGCGCCAGTCCCGCTATCGCTGGATGTCTGGCGGCAACCGGGCGACGGTCTGGCTCGGTCGCGCCCTGCCGGACGCACCCCCGGTGCTGATGCGGCTCGAGGTCGAGACCGTGTTCGGACCGCTGCGGCTGCACCTGGTGAAGGCTGCGCTGGATAACGGCGGGGTGACGCTGCCCGCACAACAATCGAAATTTCACGGAAAATCCGGAAATTCGGATTAGACTCCCTTCCCGATTCCGTTTAGCGGCGCGATTCCCTATACTCGCGCCGATGATTCAGGAGATTTCTGAGACGTGAGCGACAGACAGATCGCTGCAATCGTTCTTGCCGCCGGGCTCGGGACGCGGATGAAATCCGCGACGCCGAAGGTGCTGCACAGGGTGGCCGGCAAGCCGATGATCGGCCATATCCTGACGGCGCTCGACGGGTTCGACGCCGACCGGACAATCGTGGTTGTCTCGCCCGGCATGCCGCAGGTCGCTGAATTTGTCGCACCGGCGGTTACCGTCGAGCAGGACCCGCCGCTCGGCACCGGTCATGCGGTGATGGCGGCGCGCGACGCGCTCTCGGGGTTCGAGGGAGACGTGCTGGTGCTGTTCGGCGATACGCCGCTCCTGACGGGAGAAACCATGAGGGCGATGGTCGAGGCGCGGCGCGGCCCGGACAATCCCGCCGTCGTGGTGCTGGGTTTCCGGCCCGACGATCCCTCCGAATACGGGCGGCTTGTCCAGGGCGGCGACGGCAGCCTTGAACAGATCGTCGAGGCGCGCGACGCAACCGAGCCGCAGCGCGCGATCCCGCTCTGCAACGCCGGTATCATGGCGATAGACGGCGCGCGGCTGGTCGACCTGCTGGATGCTATCGGCAACGACAACGCGAAGAACGAATACTACCTGACCGACATCGTCGCCATCGCGCGCGCCAGGGGGTGGAACTGCTCGGTCGTCGAAACAGACGATCCGGACGAGGTAATGGGCGTCAATTCGCGCGCCGGGCTCGCCGAGGCCGAGGCAGCGATGCAAAAGCGCCTGCGTGCGCACTGGATGGCGGAAGGGGTGACGCTGACCGATCCCGAAACGGTCTGGTTCAGCACCGATACGGTGCTGGGACGCGACGTCACGGTGGGGCAGAATGTTGTGTTCGGCCCCGGCGTGACCATCGGCGACAATGTCGATATCCGTCCGTTCTGCCATGTCGAGGGCGCGACGGTCGAAGACGACGCCATTATCGGCCCCTATGCACGGCTTCGGCCTGGCGCGGATATCGGGCGCGAGGTCCATATCGGGAATTTCGTCGAGGTAAAGGAAGCGCGGCTGGATGAGGGCGCGAAGGCCAACCATCTGAGCTATATCGGCGATTCTTTTGTCGGGGCGGGCGCGAATATCGGCGCCGGCACCATCACCTGCAATTACGACGGAATCCTGAAATCGCGCACCGAGATCGGAGCGGGGGCCTTTATCGGCTCAAACACAGCGCTGGTCGCACCGGTCAGGGTCGGAAACGGCGCGATCACCGGGGCGGGCTCGACAATCACGACAGACGTGGAGGAGAACGCGCTCGCCGTCACCCGCGCGCCGCAGAAGGATCTCGCCGGCTGGGCCCTCAAATACCGGGTCCGCAAGCAGGCGGAAAAAACCACGAAGAAGAAAGCAGGCTAGCCCCTCATGTGCGGCATTATTGGCATTATCGGGCGGGCGCCGGTGGCCCCGTTGCTGATCGACGGGCTGAAGCGGCTCGAATATCGAGGCTACGATTCTGCCGGCATCGCCACGCTGGTTGACGGGAAAATCGACCGTCGCCGCGCCGAGGGCAAGATCGTCAATCTGGATGCGCGGGTCGAGAAGGAACCGCTCGGCGGCACGATCGGCATCGGCCATACGCGCTGGGCCACCCATGGCGGGCCGAGCGAAACCAACGCGCACCCGCACGCCGATGAGCGCGTGGTGCTTGTCCATAACGGCATCATCGAGAACTTCCAGGCGCTGCGCGAGGAACTGACGGCGAAAGGCCACAGTTTCGAGACCGACACCGACACCGAAGCCGTGGTGCATCTGGTCAGCTCGCTGCTGGCCGAAGGCAAATCGCCGCAGGAAGCGGTCGCCGCCGCGCTGAAACGCCTCGAGGGCGCGTTCGCGCTCGCCATCCTGTTCGCTGGCGAGGACAGGCTGATGATCGGCGCGCGCCGCGGCAGCCCGCTCGCCATCGGCTATGGCGACGGCGAGATGTATATCGGCTCGGACGCGCTGGCGCTGGCGCCGCTGACCGAGCGGATTTCCTATCTGGAAGAAGGAGACTGGGCCGAAATCACAGCGGACGGCGCCGTCGTGCATGACGACACCGACGCGGTTGTTGAACGCCCGGTCCGCCAGACCGCGACCTCCGGCGCGATGACCGGTAAAGGCGGGTTCCCGCATTTCATGCTCAAGGAAATCTACGAGCAGCCCGCGGTGATCGGTGACACGCTGCACACCTTCGTCAACCCGTGGAGCAACCTCGTCACCCTTCCGGAGCTCCCGTTCGATCTCGCGGCAGTCTCACGCGTCACCATCATCGCCTGCGGAACGTCCTATCATGCGGGGATGGTCGCCAGATACTGGCTGGAAAAGGTCGCACGCGTGCCGGTCGATCTGGATATCGCTTCCGAATTCCGCTACCGCGCCGTCGACATGGAACAGGGCGGGCTGTCGATCTTTATCTCGCAGTCCGGCGAGACGGCGGATACGCTCGCCGCGCTGCGCTACGCGAAATCCCAGGGGCAGCACACGCTCTCCATCGTCAACGTTCCGGAAAGCTCGATGGCTCGGGAAGCGGACGCCGTGCTGCTGACCCATGCCGGCCCGGAAATCGGCGTTGCCTCGACCAAGGCCTTCACCACTCAACTGACCGTACTCGCCTGTCTTACCATCGACATGGCGACGGCGCGCGGCAGGATCGACGAGAACCGCGCCGCGCAACTCTGCCAGGCGCTCAAGGAAGTGCCCTCGCGGGCCAACGAAATCCTCAACCATGACAGCGCCATCGCCATGCTGGCGAAGGAGGTCGCCGCTGCGCGGGACGTGCTCTATCTGGGCCGCGGCACCGGATTTCCCATCGCGCTCGAAGGCGCTCTCAAGCTCAAGGAAATCAGCTATATCCATGCCGAGGGCTATGCCGCCGGCGAGATGAAGCACGGACCCATCGCGCTGATCGACGAAGACGTTCCGGTGATCGTGATCGCACCGTCGGACGAGCTGTTCGAAAAGACTGCCAGCAACATGCAGGAAGTCATCGCCCGCGGCGGCCGCGTCATCTTTCTGTCCGACGCGGAGGGCATCGCCAGGCTCGGCGGCATGGCGGCGGCGACCATCGAACACCCGGCGGTCGACCCGTTCGTCGCGCCGATCCTCTACACGATTCCGGTGCAGCTGCTCGCCTATCACACGGCGGTGCTTAAGGGCACCGACGTCGATCAGCCGCGTAACCTCGCCAAATCGGTTACGGTGGAGTAGGGGGGCATGCCCATTTCCACCATCGCCATTCTCAGCCCCGGCAATATGGGGAGCGCCGTCGGGCGGTTTCTTGTCGAGGGCGGGTTCGATGTCGTTGCCTGTCTCGGCGAGCGTTCGGACTTCACGCGTGAGCGGGCGGAGAAGTACGGCATCCGCGATATCGGCGGGATCGACGATATGGTTGCGGCGTCCGATCTGGTGTTGTCGATTCTGGATCCCGCCAGGGCTGAGGAAATTGCGGAGGCGACCGCGGCGGCGATGAAGAAGGCCGGCAAGTCGCTGGTTTTCGCCGACTGCAACGCAACGTCGCCCGCGACTGCGGAGAAGCTGAACGGCCTCATAGAAGAGGCCGGCGGAAAGTTCGTCGATGTCGGGATCATCGGCGGCGCGCCCGACCGAAAAGAAAACTTCCCAAATTTCTGCACTTCAGGCCCGCATGCCGAGCTGCTGCAGCCGTTGGACGGCAAGGGCGTCAAAATCCTGAAGGTTGGCGACGAAATCGGCGCTGGCTCGGCCATCAAGATCTGCAACGGCGCGTGGAACAAGGGCGCGTTCGCGCTCTACACCGCCGTCATGCTGGCGGCCGAACATTACGGCTTTACCGAAATTCTGCGCGAGCGCCTGCCGAAGAGCCAGGCCGGTACGGTCGACAAGCTCGACGCCGCGATCAATCGTCTGCCGTCGTTGTCGGGGCGATATGTCGGCGAGATGGAACAGGTCGCAGAGACCTTTGCCTCCATCGGCATGCCGGATGGATTTCACGATGCTTCCGCCCAACTGTTCCGCATGCTCAACGACACCTCGCTGGGGTCCGAACGGCGCGAGCTGATCCCCGACGACCGTACGACTCTCGATGTCCTGAAAATTCTCATACAGGACATCGAGAACAGCTAATGGCGGAATCGAGATTTTTCGGCGGGATCGCCGCGGCGCTCTCCAACCCGCAATTCCGTCTCTACTGGAGTTCCAATGCCGTCTCCACTATCGGCCGCTGGGTCTACCGGACGGCGGTGGCCTGGCTTGCCTGGGAACTGACCGAGGACCCTAAATGGCTCGGCATTGTCGCTTTCGCCGACATTTTTCCCATGGTGGCGCTGTCGATCTTCGCCGGCGCGATGTCGGACCGGATCGGCTACATGAAGGTCATCCGGTCGACCCAGCTGGGCATGATCGTCCTTGGAATCGCTTTCATAGGGACGATTTCCGCCGGTTATCTCAGTATCGAGCTGATTGTCTGCCTGTCGATCTTTCACGGAACGATGGAGGCGCTGGCGACGCCGCCCCGCATTTCGCTGGTTCATGCGCTGGTGCGCAAGGAAGATTTGTCGGCCGCCATCGCGATGGGGTCCGCCATGTTCAATGCCTGCCGCGTGCTGGGCCCGGCCATCGGCAGTGCGCTGTTACTCTGGACGACCCCGGAGGTGGTCATGGCGGTCGCAACGGCGGCCTTTATCCAGTTCTATATCGTGACCTTCTTTATCCATGCTCGCGGGGGTGACGCCGGAGGAACCGGGCGCATTTCCTGGGAGCTGGTCGAGGACATGAAGCAGGGCGTGATCTACGCCTGGAAGCATGTCGGTATCCGTTTCATCATGCTGATGCTGGTCGTCGTCGGCATGTTGCTGCGCCCTGTTATGGAGTTCGCGCCCGCTTTTTCCGCAGATGTGTTCGGACGCGGGCCGGACGGGTTCGGCATGCTGCTGTCTTCGATCGGCGGCGGCGCCCTGGTTGCCGCGTTGTGGATGGCGCGCCGGGGGCGGACCGATGGCGTCACGCGGCTGGTCGTGCACTCCCTGCTGGCCCAGAGCCTCGCGCTTATCCTGTTTTCGATGACGTCGAATATCTTCGTCGGGTGCGCCTTCCTGATCGTCTTCGGGTTTTTCATGCTGATGGGCGGGATCGGATCCCAGACGCTGATCCAGAACGCGGTCGACTCCGGCATGCGCGCACGGGCCGTAAGCCTGTTTATCCTTGTTTCCTGGGGCCTGCCTGCCCTCGGAGCGCTGGCAATGGGCTGGTTTGCCTCGTATTTCGGGCTGCAGCTGGCCGTGGCAGTTGGTGCGGCGCTCGCCGTCGTCGCCTGGCTTGGGTCGCTGCGCCCCGGCGTCCGCCTGGCACCCGGTCTTGAGGCGATCAAAGCGAAAAAATCGGGCGGTTAACAGAAACGGCCCCGTGGCGTATATTGCGACGGTCGATGGCCGACCGGTCCGCAACCGTTGCTTGCCGGCGAGTCAAATCCCAACGGAGAAAGCCGACATGCCACGTGACATGAACGTTCCCATAAACGATCCAAAACTCGTTCGCGAGCAGTGCTATATCAACGGCGAATGGTGCGATGCGGATAGCGGCGAAACCGTCGAGGTCACAAACAAGGCGACCGGCGAAGTGCTTGGGACCGTACCGAAGATGGGGGCCGACGAGACGCGTCGCGCCATTGAAGCGGCGAACGCCGCGCTGCCCGCCTGGAAGGCCAAGACCGCCAAGGAACGCTCTGTCATCCTTCGCCGCTGGTACGAACTGATGCTTGAGCATCAGGAAGATCTGGCCACGCTGATGACGGCGGAACAGGGTAAGCCTAAAGCCGAAGCGATGGGCGAGGTGGTCTACGCCGCCAACTTCATTGAATGGTTTGCCGAGGAAGGCAAACGCATTTACGGCGACACCATCCCGAGTTTCGCCCCGGACAAGCGCATTATCGTCACCAAGGAACCGATCGGTGTGGTCGCCGCGATCAGCCCGTGGAACTTCCCGGCGGCGATGATCACGCGGAAATCCGGACCGGCGCTCGCCGCCGGCTGCACCATTGTCGTGAAGCCTGCGACCATGACGCCGTATTCGGCGCTGGCGCAGGCCGAGCTCGCCGAACGCGCCGGCATTCCGCCGGGGGTCTTCAATGTCGTAACAGGCAGCGCCGGCGCTATCGGCGGCGAGCTGACCGGCAATCCCATCGTCCGCAAGCTGACTTTCACAGGCTCTACCGAAATCGGAAAGATGCTGATGGAGCAGTGCGCCAGGACGGTGAAGAAGGTCTCCATGGAGCTGGGCGGCAACGCGCCCTTCATCGTGTTCGACGATGCCGATCTCGATGCAGCGGTTGAAGGCGCGATGGTCTCCAAATTCCGCAATACCGGCCAGACCTGCGTTTGCGCGAACCGCATTTACGTCCAGGCGGGCGTTTATGACGCGTTTGCGGAAAAACTGAAGGCCGCCGTCGCCGCGATGAAGGTCGGAGACGGGCTGAAAGGCGAAACGCAGCAGGGGCCGCTGATCGAAATGAAGGCGGTCGAGAAGATCGAAGAACATATCGCCGACGCGGTGTCCAAGGGCGCGACGGTGGCGCTCGGCGGCAAGCGGCACGAACTCGGCGGAACGTTTTTCGAACCGACCGTTCTCACCGGCGTCACTCAGGACATGATGGTATCCAAGGACGAGACCTTCGGGCCGCTGGCGCCGCTGTTCAAGTTCGAAACCGAGGAAGATGCGATCAACTACGCCAACGATACCGAGTTCGGGCTCGCTTCCTATTTCTACAGCCGCGATATCGGCCGAATCTGGCGGGTGATGGAAGGACTCGAGTACGGCATCGTCGGCATCAATGAAGGCATCATCTCGACCGAGGTTGCGCCGTTCGGCGGCATCAAGGAATCCGGTGTCGGGCGTGAGGGCTCGAAATACGGGATCGAGGACTTCATCGAGATCAAATATGCGTTAATGGGTGGAATCGACCGCTGATCGACTCCATCTTTCCGTTACCCGGGGCGGGCAATGACCCGCCCCGTTTTTTTTGAAGACAGCGATACGAGAGAAAAGACATGGCTGACTACGATTACGACCTGTTTGTCATCGGCGCCGGTTCCGGCGGCGTGCGCGGCTCGCGCATGAGCGCTTCCTACGGTGCGCGGGTCGCGGTGGCGGAGGAAAGGTTCCTCGGCGGGACCTGCGTCAATGTCGGCTGTATTCCGAAGAAGCTGTTTTCCTACGGATCTCATTTCGCCGAGGATTTCGAGGACGCCGAGGCTTATGGCTGGAATGTCGGCGAACGGACGGTCGAGTGGAAGCGGCTGATCGACAACAAGAACCGGGAGATCGAACGGCTCAACGGTATCTATCGCAATATCCTCCAAAGCAACGGCGTTACGCTGTACGAAGCCCGCGCGACGATAAAGGATGCGCATACGCTCGACGTCGGCGGCGAGACCGTGACGGCGGAAAATATCCTGATCGCAACCGGCAGTTGGGCGACCGTGCCCGATTTCCCCGGCAACGAACACGTCATCACCTCGCTTGAGGCGTTTTATCTAGATGAGCTGCCGAAGCGCGCAGTGATTGTCGGCGGCGGCTATATCGCGGTTGAGTTCGCCGGCATCCTCAACGGATTCGGGGTCGACGTGACGCAGCTCTATCGCGGAGAGCTGTTCCTCCGCGGGTTCGACAGCGACATCCGGACCCATCTGGCGTCCGAGATGGGCAAGAAGGGCGTAAACCTCCGCTTTAATGAGAATATCGCAAGTATCGATAAGAACGGAGACGTGCTGGTCGCGACTCTGGAAGACGGTTCCACCATAGAGACCGACTGCATCCTGTATGCGACCGGCCGGCACGCGAACACGACGGGGCTTGGGCTGGAGAATGCGGGCGTGGAGATCGCAAGGAACGGATCGATTCCGGTCGACGATAATTTCCAGACCAACGTGCCCAACATCTATGCGCTGGGCGATGTAATTAACCGGTTCCAGTTGACGCCGGTGGCGATCGCCGAGGCGATGCAGCTCTCCGCCCATCTGTATAAAGGCCGGCCCGTCGAGATGGATTACGACAATATTCCGACGGCCGTTTTCTCTAACCCGTCGATCGGTACGGTCGGGCTGACCGAGGAACAGGCCCGTGAGAAATACGGCGACGTTACGATCTTCCGCTCTGAGTTTCGGGCGCTCAAGGACACGCTGACCGGCGGCGAGGCGCGCACCCTGATGAAGCTGATCGTGGACACGGCGACCGACAAAGTCGTCGGCTGCCACATGGTGGGCCCCGATTCCGCCGAGATCACGCAGGGGCTCGGCATCGCCCTCAAATGCGGCGCGACCAAGGCCCAGTTCGACGCCACCGTCGGCATTCACCCGACCGCGGCGGAAGAGTTCGTCACCATGCGCGAACCGGTTTCGGCCTGAGATTGGGAGAGGAGTCCAACATGTCAGGAAGACTCGAAGGGAAAGTCGCCATTGTCACCGGCGCGGCGCAGGGGATCGGCGCAGTCTATGCGCGCGAGCTGGCGAGAGAAGGCGCGAAGATCGTGCTGGTTGATATCAAGGATTGCGGGGACTCCGCCAGGATGGTGGCCGACGCCGTGCCCGGCGCCGAGCTGATAGCGGAAATCTGCGATGTCAGCGACGAAAATGCGGTTGCTGCCCTGTATGAGGCGGTGATGACGAAATTCGGCACGGTCGACATCCTCGTTAATAACGCCGCCGTGTTCGCGACGCTCGACCGCAAGCCGTTCGAGCAGATTCCGGTCGATGAGTGGGACAAGGTCATGTCGGTCAATCTGCGCGGCGTATTCCTGATGTGCCGCGCGGCGACGCCGATTATGCGCAAACAGCAATACGGCAAGATTATCAATATCGCCTCCGACACGATGATGAAGGGCACCACGCGCTTCGCCCATTACGTTTCGTCTAAGGGCGGCGTTGTGGCCTTTACCCGCGCCATCGCCAAGGAGGTCGGGGTGGATGGCATCCGCGTGAACTCGATCGCGCCGGGCCTGACGGCGACGGAGGTCATGCGTTCGGCTGCCGATTTTCATCCCGGTCAGTTCGACCGCGCCATCAATGCGCGGGCCATTCAGCGGATCGAAGAACCCGAAGACCTCGCCGGCACGGTGATCTATCTGGCGTCGTCCGACAGCGATTTTGTCACCGGCCAGTGCATCGTGGTGAATGGCGGCGACAATCTGTACTGAACAGCGCCTGCCCCCTCCCTGACCTCCCCCGCAAGCGGGGGAAGGGACTCCACCAGTGAAGCGACTTTAAAGGTATTCCCCCTCCCCCAATTCCGCGGGAGGGCAGGGGTGGGGGTTAATCCGTCCAGATAAGATAAGGGCCGCCCCGAAGGACGGCCCTTAATCGTTCAGACTGGGGTGAGCCTTACATCATCGCGGCCTTGTGCACCGCGACTCCGGCGGCCTTGAAGGCGGCGTCGGCGTTGGCGGGTGCAAAAGCTTTCCATTCCTTCGAAACGAACTTCTTGCCCTTGGCACTCTTGAGTGCGGCGACAACCGAAGACAGCGCCTTGGTGTAGGCATCCTTGGACAGGCCCTTGGGCGCCTTGTTGCGGGCGATCAGCAGGATGGTATCGCCCTTGTGCTGGCCGACGGCGATCAGTCCGCTGACTTCCTTCTTCATCTTGTCGTTCGCGGCGGCGAGGCCCTTGCCGGACACGAGGGCGAGGTTGATGGCGCGCTTCGTCTTGCTGATGCGCTTCATGTTGTCCTTGTCGCCTTTGGTTCCGAAGTTATAGACCTTCACCCCCTTGGCAGCGATGACCGATGCCATGGAGATGCCGTTGCCCGCGGCAAAGAGCGGGTGATCGGTGCCGGCGGTGCCGACGACGAGTTCGACATCCTCCATCGCCATCGTCTGGGCGGGTTGAACGGCGACCGCGAGCATCGCGATCGACAAAGCGGCCGCAGCCGTCTTGATGAATTTGCGTATCATGTCAGTTCCTCACGATTGCTTTGCAGTCATTTCCAGCCGAGTATCTGCTTCGCCTTGGCAACCAGCGGCTTTGGCGTGGCCACGACTTCCTGGGCGAACGCATTCAGCCACTCGCAGGGCTTGGGCTCGATAATGAGCTTCCGCTTCTTGGCTTCTTCCAGGAATTCGGGGTCCTTCATCGTGGCGTCGAACGCCCGGCACAGCGCCGTGACGCGCGCCTTCGGCACTTCCGGGGGAACCGAGAAGTTGCGGCCCATCGCGGCGTCTGAGGCCAGTAGCTTAAGGATCGCCCGTTCCTCGTCGTTCTTGGCGAGGTCGAGCAGCAGCGGTACCGGCTCGCCATAGCCATTCTTGATGTCGGTGGCCTTTTCGGTGCCTGCCTGCGCTATCGCAACGACCTTACCGGTATTGACCAGCCGTGCGCCGGCGGCGATCCAGCTGGACCAGGCGCCGGCCCGGCCGGTGACCTCGCCCTGTTCGAGCGCCTTGTTGATGTCGGCGGTTCCAGGGTAGCCGGCAATCACCTTTACGTTGAGACCCAGCAGATTCTTCATCACCGCGGGGACGATGTAGTTCGACTGGCTCTTGCCGGAGGAACCGAACACGATAGGGTTCTTGGCCTTCTGCGCGTCCTCAAGGCTTTTGACGCCCGTCGTGTGCCAAACCATCGTGACGTACTGCATGGAGGCGGCACGGCCGATATAGTTCAGTTTGGAAACGTTGTACTTCACGCCGCTCCGCAGCAGCTGGAAGGCTGGCAGCATGTTGGACAGCTTGGCGATTTTGGAACCATCGCGCGACGCCACGTTGTAGAAATACTGGGCGGCCTTCTGCCCCCCGGCGCCAGGCATGAACTGCATGATGAACGCAGGCTGTCCGGGAATGTGCTTCACCAGATGTTTCATCACCGTCCGGGCGTAAACGTCGTACCCGCCGCCCGGTCCCGCGCCAAGCACGGCCGTCACGATATTGTCTTTATAAAATCCTGCGACGTCATCGGCTGCGGCGACGCCGGTCGGCGCGCCGAGCGCCATGGCGACGGCGCCCGCGGCAATCAGGCCGTTCGGACGAAATTTTCTGTCTGTCATAATTTTCTCCCTGTTGATCGGAGCCCGTCAGGGGCGCGGAAAGCCTAACAGCCGTGAGGGTATGAGGCTAGGGGAGGAAATCCCTTAAATCGCCGGACCGGTCGAGGGCGGGGTATAGATCGCGCCGGTCAGTTCCTCATCCGGGATCGCGAGGATGGCGTCCTCGTCGAAGATATCGCCCATCTCGGATTTCACGCCGTTTGCGGCGATGGCGTCGAGCCATTTACGGTGGATGCGCGGATCCTGATCCTCGTATTCGACCTGACGTCCGCCGTTCTGGATCGAGGTCGCCCCGCCGCCTTCGGCGCTGACGCGACGCAACGCGATGAACGGGTATCGCCGGCTGCCCATCGAACAGGCGAGATAGCGGGCCGGCTTGTCGCCTGTGTTGAAATGCTGGTGGAACATCCAGAAGGGCGGCGTGTACATAAAGCCGTGCTCCCACGGAAATTCCCGGAACTCCTGGTCTCCTTCGTACCACAGCAGCGTGTAACCGATACCGTCGACGGCATGCACATGGGTGCCGGCGGCATGCCGGTGCGCCTTCTTGTAACGTCCGCGCGGGATTTCCGACGAATGGGCATGCATGGTCGAATCCGCGAGGATAAAGGACACGTTTAACGAGCCTTTGCCGCGTGCGTCCAGCTCATACAGCTTGAACGACGTCAGGTCGTGGACGAAGTTGGTTTCCCACAGGTTGACCGGCGCGACATTGGACCCCCTGTCGACCTTCAGATGCTGGCCTTCGCCTTCGAAATGCGCGTCGTCGCCCATCCGTTCCGGGAACGCAAACGGGTTTTCGAAGACGAATTCGAGATTGTGATAGAGGTTGATCACCAGCGGCGCGTCGTTGGTGCAGGACAGCCGCGCCGGTTCCTGACCTGAGCCGTTGAAAAACCGGTATTCGCAGTTGAGCGGAATGGTGAACAGCGCCTTCGGCCCCCATTCGAAGGTGCGCTGCGTGCCGTCCGGCGAGGTTACCGTGGTCGAGCCGTACCCGGACAGCACGTAAAAAAACGCCTCGTAGATGTGCTTGACCGGTGCGGTTTTTCCGCCTTCCGGCACCTCGACGATGTAATTCGCCATGAAGTCGCCCCGCCCGTGCGTATGGGCGAAACAGCCGCGCGCCTCATACCGGTCCCAGGGAGCTGTTTCGAGCGCAAGAAGGTTATGGCCGAAATCGAGATGGACAGGGATGCCTTCGCCGTTGGCCCAGTTCAGATAGGGATCGACCAGAAACCGCGTACTGAGATCGATTTCTTCCTGTTCCATGTCGTCCACGGCGGCGCTCCTTCAGATACGAAGATGCCTTTGAACCATGAAACGCGGGCGACGGGAAGGCGTCAGAGCCGGAATCGGGTCGGGCTGAAGGGCGCGGCGTCGAACGGCGGCTTCGTATCGTGCATCAGATCGGCCAGCAGGCGCGCGCTGCCGGTCGAGCCGCCGAGCCCGCTATGGCCGTGGCCGAAATCGAACCATAGCCCGTCATGGCGCGGGGCGCGGCCGATCACAGGCAGGGAATCGATCATCGACGGGCGGCGTCCCATCCAGGGGTCGTCCTCGATGTCGGGGCCGAAATCGGCGGTCTCTCGCGCTGAAGCGACGCAGGCGCGAATCTGCCGGTCGTTTATCGGAGCGTCACGGGCGGCGAGTTCCACGCCCGACGTCACGCGCACTCCCTGTTCCTGCGGCGTCATGACATAGCCGCGCTCGACATCGTGGATCGCGCGCCGGAGCGGCGGGCCGTTCCCGGGGTCGAGATGCAGGTGATAGCCGCGCTCCCAGGCCATTGGGATGCGATAGCCGAGCCATCCGGCAACCTCACGCGACCAGGGACCGGCGGCGATGACGGTGATATGCGTTTGTAAAGACCCCCCATCCGGGAAATCGATTTTCCAGCCGCCATCGACCGGCGAGATGTTCCGAACCTCGTTTCGCAGCACTGTGCCACCAGCAGCCGTGAAAAGCCCTGCATAGGCGTCGCACAGTTTCGCCGGGCTCGATACGCTGCAGCACGAATCGAGCAGAATGCCGGCGTGAAACACTGGCTTCAGCCCCGGTTCGATCTGGCGCAGCTCATCCGCGCCGTAATGGATGAGGCTGACGCCGTTGGCTTCCAGCAGTTCGAGTTCGGCCCTGTAACCGGCAAGTCCGGCCGGGCTGCGGAACGCCTTGAGCCAGCCGGTATGGCGCAGCAAATCGTCTGCCCGGGCTTCCCCGATCAGCTGCTTGTGAATGTCCAGCGAAACGCTTTGCAGCGCGCGCAGCGACCTGCCTGCATGGTCCGAATGTTCTTCGGTACAGTGCCCCAGAAAGCGAAGCACCCATGGTAGCCGCTGCGCGACGAAGACGGGATCGTAACGCAGCGCATCGCTTTTCCCCGCAATAAAGCGCGGCAGTTTCTTCAAAAGGCCGGGATTGTTGGATATGACGATGGACGCATCCGATAGGACGCCGGTATTGCCGTAGGATGTTTCCCGCCCCGGTTCGCCGCGTTCGATCAGCGTGACCGCATGGCCGCGCCGCTGGAGTTCCAGCGCCGCCGTTATGCCGACGATGCCGCCGCCGATCACGGCAATGGTTCTGTTCGTTTCCATAAGACGACTATGCGCAGGCCAGCGCTTGCGGCAAGCCCCAATCTCGGGCAGCGTTGGCACGATTTTTCACGAAGGAAAGAACCATGCCAGCGAAAAAAGGAAACCTGATGATCCGCGGCGCGCGGGTGATGATGCCCGATGCCGATCCCCACAAGCCGCCGCGGCGCGACATCGTGATCGAGAACGGCGTGATCGACCGCATCGGCAACGGGCTCTCCGCCGGGCCGGGGGTGGAGATTGTCGACGCATCCTCGATGCTGGCGCTCCCCGGCTTCGTCAACGCGCACTACCATTCGCACGACACGCTGGCCAAGGGCACGATGGAGGAAACGCCGCTGGAAACCTGGCGGCTGCTGGCCCTGCCGCCGGGCTATCCCAAACGCAGTCGGGAGGAAATCCGGGCGCGGACCCTGCTCGGCGCGCTCGAATGTTTGCGTTCCGGCATGACCACCGTGCAGGACATGGTGACCCTGTACCCGTTCGACCCCGAACATCTCGAAGCCGTCATCGAGGCGTATGAGGAGATCGGCATCCGCGCCGTGGTGGCGTTGCAGTATGGCGATATCAAGGGCATCGACACGATCCCGTTCTGGCGCGAGGTCTTCCCGGAGGAGATGCACAAACATCTCACCACCGCAGCCGAACCCGACGCGCGCTACGACCAGCTCGGCCATTTCATCGAGAAATATGTCGAGACCGGCGCGACGTCCGACCGCATCACCTGGGCGCTGGGCCCGTCTGCGCCGGAACGATGTTCGCCCGAACTGATCGCGCGGACGGTGGAGCTGTCGGCGAAATACGACCTGCCGATTTTCTCGCACATTTACGAGTCCAAGGGCATGGCGCTGCAGGCCAGGCTCGAATATCCGCAGCATGGCGGTTCCCTGATCCGCCGGCTCAAGGAGGAGGGGCTGCTCGGCCCGCGCCTCAACCTGGCGCATAGCGTCTGGCTGCTGCAGGAAGAGATCGATCTGCTGGGCGAGACCGGCACCAATGTCGTCATCAACCCGCTCAGCAACCTGAAGCTTAAGAGCGGCATCCCGCCGATCCGCGCACTGGAGGATGCCGGGGTCAGTCTCGGGTTGGGCTGCGACAACTGTTCCTGTTCGGACGCGCAGAACATGTTCCAGGCGATGAAGCTGTTCTGCCTGATGACGGCGATCAGCCACAAGGAAGCCGGCCCCGCCCAGGCGCCGCAGGCGCTCGCCGCCGCCACGGCGGGCGGCGCACGGGCCGTCAACATGGCCGACGAGATCGGCGCGATCGAGATCGGCAGAAAGGCCGATATCGTGCTGCTGGACCTCAACGATCCGTCCTACGTGCCGCTCAACAGCGCGACGCGGCAGGTGGTCTATACCGAGGGCGGGCGCGGCGTGCGCGCCGTGATCGTCGACGGGAACGTGATCATCAAGGACGGCAAGCTGCAGACCATGAACGAACGCGACCTGCTGTACGAGATCGCCGACGTGATTCCCGGCTTCCAGAAGGATTTCGCCGAGATCGAGGAACGGGTGGAGGGCTTAAAGCCCTATCTGGCGGAAGCCCACCGCCGCATCTGGGCCGAAAACACCGGCGGCGACCGCCTGTTCAAGGACCCGCTGCACTGGGACGAGGCGCGGTTTTAGGGAGCGGCAACGACTTCGTGCTTCGAGATGCCGCTTTCAGCGGCTCCTCGGCGTGGACTCCGGATTCGGACAACCTTGCTCTGAGGAGGTTCGAAAGCCCGTCTCAGAAAATCCCGTGCGGGAGGGTTAGTCTTCTGCTATCAGCGCGTTGATAGCGTCGCGGAGCGGCGGTAAGTGCGTTGTTACTGCGCTCCATACCTGTTCATGGTCTACGATGGCGTAGCCGTGCACGAGAATGTTTCTGAAGGCGATGATACGCCGGCAATCTGGAATCTGTTCGGCCAGCGCTATATCGAGCCGAGCAAGTTGTGCAAACGCCTCGCCGATGATCATGAATTGCCGTTCGACTGCAGACTGCAACAGCTTGTCCGAACAAAAGTCGTCAAAAGACCTCTTGTCACAAAATTCGGTAATTGCGTTCGCCGCCTGCAATGCATCCGACAGGCAGGCGCAAGGATCACGCGCCATAGACCGGTTCGCTGTTTGCTTCTATCTGGGCACGGACGTACGGATTTTTTAGCGCTCTATCGACGATCAGGTCGATAGGGCGCGCCAGTATGTTTTCGAGGCCTTCTTTCAGACTGAAGAATGTATCGAAAGCGTCTGAATCCTGTCCCTCTTCAAACTCGACAAGGAAATCGATATCGCTCCGGGACGGGTCGAAGCCGGTTTCATCAATCGCTGAACCGAAAAGTTCGAGGCGTCTTACGCGGCACCGCATACAAAGAGCTGCGATGTCCTGTTTTCGATTCTCAATGAGGTCGATCATGGCGAATCTCCACCTCTACTATAACGAAAACGATGCTTCGTTTAATCCAGATAATCCTCCAGTCGGATCCGGTCCCACACTTCCTGCGGCGGGCGGACGCGTTCTTCGAACGGCAGCGTCGCCGGCCTTGTCGCGTCGATGATCATCTTGGTGTTCATCGGGCCGTGCTGGGTGCGGATTTCGCCGTAGGATGACGGGTTGAGGTGCGATCCCATCGCGCCGGGGACGGTTACGAGGTCGCGGTCGGCCTCGAATGTGGTGGCGATGGCCCACAGCACGCGCTGCTCGTCATAGATGTCGATATCGTCATCGACCACCACGGCGATCTTGAGGTTGGGGTTGGCTGTGATCGCGGCGAGCCCGGCCGATTTGCCCTGGCCCGGCACGCTCTTTTTGATCGAGACGTAAGTCGTGAAGCGGCAGGCGCCCGACACCGGCACGTAGACCGCCTGCACCGACGGCACCAGACGGCGGACGCTGTCATAGACCGCGCTTTCGAGCGACAGCGCGTTGGCGAGGTTGTGTTCGGGATGGGCGGGGTCGAGATCGTGATAGATCGCGTCCGAGCGCATGGTAATCGCGGTGACCTTCATCAGCCCGATCGGGTCCTTGGCCGGGCCGTAAAAGCCGGTGAACTCGGCGAACGGGCCGTCGGCTGTTTCTTCAGCCGGGTCGAGATAGCCTTCGATGGCGATCTCGGCGAAGGCCGGGACAGGTAAATCGACGGTTTCGGCATCGGTCACTTCGAGCGCTTCGCCCATCAGCCCGCCCATCAGGTCGAGTTCGCTGGTATCGATCGATCCTTCGCCGAGCGCGCCCAGCAGCGCTGCCGGGTGATGACCGATGAACAGGACGGCTTCCATGCGCTTTTTCAGTTCGGCGCAGCGGCGATAGATATAGGCGGCATGATGGGCCGGGTTGAACATGCAGCCGAGCCTGTCCTTGCCCTTTACCTCGTGCCGGTACATGCCGGCGTTCAGCACCCCCGAATCCGGATCGCGCAGGACCAGAACGCCCACCGTGATGTATTTTCCGGAATCCCGTTCGGCGTGATGGGTGATCGGCAGCCTGCCCAGATCGATATCGTCGCCTTTCAGCACCACCTGCTTGACCGGCGCATCCGCCGCGTCGATCGAGACCGGTTCCTTGGGCTCGGCCGCGCGTTCGCGGAACCGGTGCAGGATGGCGCTCTTCGGCTCTCCCGGATCGACGCCAAGCGCGAGACCGAGCAGTTCGTAGCTGCCGAGCGCACTGGTCACCAGCGGCAGTTCGCTGCCCTTGATGCTGTCCATACGAATTACGGGATAGCGTCCGTCTGCCACCAGTTTCTGCTGGATTACGCATGTTTCCAGTACCGGGTCGACCTCTTTCGACACGCTGACGAAATAATCCGGCCCGGCCTGGCGCGCCTCGCCGAGAAAGCTTCTGAGATCCTGATTCATCTTCTTGTCCTCCGCCCGGCAGTCTACTTCGCTTTGCCACAACGTCCAGAACCCTTGCCGCGCCGGCCAAAAGAGCTAGATTGCCGTCAACAAAAACAGGGAGACGCCGTATGAAAATCGGCCTTTTCGACCATCTTGAGCGTACCGAGGACAGGCCGCTCGCGACCCAGTACGACGAACGGCTCGAATTCATCGCCGCTGCCGAGGAGGCCGGGTTCTATTGCCTGCATGTCGCGGAACATCATTCCTCGCCGCTCTGCATGATCTCCGCGGCCAGCGTCTGGCTTGCGGCGGTGGCGCGGGCGACGTCGCGCATCCGGCTCGGTCCGCTGGTCTATCTGCTGCCGCTCTATTCGCCGCTTCGCCTTGCGGAGGAGATCGGCATGCTCGACCATCTCAGCAAGGGACGGCTGGAAATAGGCATCGGGCGCGGCGTTTCGCCTTACGAGGTCGGCTATCACAAGATCGACCACGACGAATCGCGCGATATTTTCTTCGATGCGTGGGAATGCATGAAGGCGGCGCTGGCGAACAATCCGTTCAGCTACAAGGGGCCGCATTACGAATACAATGAAGTGCCGCTGCCCATCCGTCCGCTGCAGGACCCGCACCCGCCTTTCTGGTACGGCTCGTCGAACGAGATCGGCAGCCGCTGGGCGGGCGAGCAGGGGCTGCATTTCGCGTCCAACGGTCCAACCGCCAAAGCGAAGGAAAATGTCGGGTTTTTCCGTGAGGCTTTTGCCGGGCGCGGCGCCGCGTTGAGTCCCAAGGCCGGTTTTCCCGGCGGCATCGCGATCGGCACGCTTCGGCACATTCATGTCGCCGATACCGACGAGGAGGCCCGTCGAGTGGCGAAGCCGGCGATCGAGCATCACGCGGGGCGGCTCAACTGGTTGCGCGACCTGCACGGCCAGACCGAATTCACCGAACGGAACAATATTCATCGCGGCGTCAGCTTCGAGGAATGGGAAGCCAACGGCATGGCTATCGTCGGCACGCCCGACAGGGTGCTCGGTATCCTGCGCGAGCAGATCGAGGAAATCGGCATCAACTACCTGATTTCCTACATGTTCTTCGGCGATATGCCGCTGGCAAACGCCAAACGGTCGCTAAATCTGTTCCGGCATGAGGTCATGCCGCATCTGGAAGCGATTTAAAGGACGTTCAAGTTTCTCCGGCAAGGTTGGCGGTTGGCGCCGATTGCCGCTAGACTGTCCCCACCAAAATTCAGGGAGCGAAGGAAAGGAATCGCAACATGCGCTACGAAGCGCCCACAAGCCTCGACGCGGCGGTCTCATTGCTGGCCGGCGCCGATGGGCAGGCAAAAATCATGGCGGGCGGCACCGACGTACTGGTGCTGATCCACTCGGATGTCATCGAGCCCGAACTGGTCGTTGATATCAAGAACATCCCCGAAGTCACCCAGATTTCCGAATCCGGCGGCGCTTACACGGTCGGCGCCTCTGTTCCGGCGGCGGTGCTTTGCGAGCATGAAGGTTTCTGCTCGACCTGGCCGGGCGTGATCGAAGGGCTGTCGCTCATCGGCTCGACCCAGATTCAGGGCCGTGCGACGCTGGCCGGCAATCTGTGCAACGCTTCTCCGGCAGCCGATAGCGTCCCTGCGGTGATCGCGGCAGGCGCCATCGCTAATATCGTCGGCCCTAACGGTAATCGCGAAGCCGCGGTCGAGGAGATCGTGACCGGTCCCGGAAAGACCTCGCTGGCAAACGGCGAAATCATCGTCTCTTTCAGCTTCCCGGCAAAGCCGGCGCATTCCGGCGACTGCTATCTGCGCCTTACCCCGCGGACCGAAATGGACATTGCCGTTGTCGGCGCAGGCGTAAACCTGACGCTCGATGATGGCGGCACCTGCACGGCGGCCCGCGTGTCGCTCGGCGCCGTGGCGCCGACGCCGCTTCTGGTGGCGGATGCCGCCGCCGCGCTGGTCAGCACCAAGGTCGACGATGCCGCGCTGGATGCGATGGGCAAGGCCTGCAGCGCGGCCTGCAATCCGATTTCGGACAAGCGCGGCACCAAGGAATACCGGATCAAAACCGCCGCCGTGATGGCGCGCCGGGCCGCAGAGAAGGCGCTCGAACGCGCCAAAGCCAACTGAGCGGGGAAAGATAATGGCGAAAGTACATGTAACCACGACGGTCAACGGGGACGAGTACGAGTTCCTGTGCGAACCGCAGCAGACCCTTGTCGACGTGCTGCGAAACGAGCTGGAACTGACCGGAACCAAGGAAGGCTGCTCGACCGGCGACTGCGGCGCATGCAGCGTTACGCTGGACGGCAGGCTGGTATGCTCCTGCCTGGTGCTGGCGGTCGAATGCGAAGGCAAGGAGATCAACACGATCGAGGGAATGGCGCAGGGCGAACAGCTTCATCCGCTGCAGCGCAATTTCCTCGAAATCAACGGACTCCAGTGCGGCATCTGCACCCCGGGCATCCTGGTTGCGGCAAAGTCGCTTCTGGAAAAGAATCCCGATCCTACGGAAACCGAGATAAGATACTGGCTCGCGGGCAATCTCTGCCGCTGCACCGGTTACGACAAGATCATCCGCTCCGTCCAGGCAGCGGCTGCTGAAATGAGAAAGGGCTGATCATGGCGACCATTCTTGAAGAATCCGGCTTTAACCCGGAAAAGGAACTCAAAATCGTCGGTACCAACCCGGTCAAGCATGACGGGCTGGATAAGGTCACCGGCCGAGCCAATTTCGGCGCCGACTTTTTCCTGCCGGGCATGCTGTACGGCAAGGTCCTGCGTAGCCCGCATGCACATGCAAACATCAAATCGATCGATACGTCGAAGGCCGAAGCGCTTCCCGGCGTAAAGGCCGTGATCACGCGCGACGATTTGCCGGATATTCCAGCGGGAACGCCCGGCGGCGACATGACGCGTAACGCGCTGGCGCGCGAAAAAGCGCTCTATGACGGCCATCCGGTCGCCGCCGTGGCTGCGACCAGCGAGGCCATCGCCAAGCGGGCGCTCAAGCTGATCGAAGTGGATTACGAAGTCCTGCCGCACGTCATCGACCCGCGCGAGGCGATGCAGCCGGGCGCGCCGATCCTGCATGATTACATGCGGACCAATGGCGATCCGGATGCGCCGGACGAGCCCACCAATGTCACCGAGAAGATGGTGGTCGAGACCGGCGATGTCGGAAGCGGCTTCGATGCGGCCGACGAAGTCATCGAGATGGAGTTCGACTCCAAGCCGATGCATCAGGGCTATATCGAGCCCCAGGGCTGCGTCGCCAACTATTCCGAGGACGGGCAGATCGACCTGTGGTGCTGCACTCAGGCGCCGTTCGTCTATCGCGACCGTCTATCCGGCATGCTCAAGGTCGATGCGGCCAAGATCAACGTCCAGCAGTCGGAACTCGGCGGCGGGTTCGGCGGCAAGACCGGCTTCTATGCCGAGCCGCTGGCGATCGTGCTGTCGAAGAAGGCCAGCCGTCCGGTCAAGATCGTGCTGACCCGGAACGAGGTGTTCCGCGGCACCGGCCCGGTCTCCGGCACCTGGTCGCGGATCAAGATGGGCTGCACCAAGGACGGTCGCATCACCGCGGCGGAAGCCGAACTGGTCTTCCAGTCCGGTCCCTATACCGGGTCGATGTACTTCAACGCGCCGAACGCCATGTTCACGCGTTACGACCTGGAGAACATCCACGTCACGGCGTTCGAAGTCGTCTCGAACCGGCCCAAGGTGAACTCGTTCCGCGCGCCCTGCGTGCCGCAGATCGTGTTCGGCGTCGAAGGCGTCATCGACCTGCTCGCAAAGAAGATCGGCATGGATCCGATCGATTTCCGGCTCAAGAATGCCGCCAAGGAAGGTCACACCACGATCTACGGTGATACCTGGGGACCGATTGGGTTTATCGAGACGCTCGAAGCGGCCAAAACGTGCGACCATTACACTTCGCCCAAGGGCGACGGCGTAGGCCGTGGCATTGCCGCCGGCTTCTGGTTCAACCGCGGCGGCGAGACTTCTGCAACGCTGCAGCTGGCGCCCGACGGCACCGTGACCATTGCGATCGGTACCGCTGACGTTGCCGGATCGCGTATTTCCATCGCGATGATGGCGGCAGAAGAACTCCAGATCCCGGTCGATAAGGTCCGTGTCCACATGGCCGACACCAACTCGCTCGGCTTCAACCGCGTGACCGCCGGCAGCCGGACGACCTATTCGGTCGGCATGGTGGTCGTCGATTCGTCGCGTCAGGTCATCAAGGAGCTGTGCCGCCGTGCGGCCGGCATCTGGGATGTGCCGGAAGATGGCGTCGTGTTCGAGGAAGGCGAAATTCGGCCCGCCAGCTCCAACGTGGGCGATTTCGAGCCGATGTCGATTTCCGACATCTGCAAGAAGACCACGATGAGCCACGGTCCGATCTGCGCCCGGTCAGACATGAATGTCACCGGCGCCGGCCCGGGCTTTGGTCTGCATATTTCCGACGTCAAGGTTGACGAAGGCACCGGCCGCGTGGACGTGCTGCGCTACACCGTTGTGGAAGACGCCGGCAAGGCGATCCATCCGCAGCAGGTCGAAGGCCAATATCAGGGCGGCGCGGTGCAGGGCATCGGCTGGGCGCTGAACGAGGAGTATGTCTACGGCGAAGACGGACGTCTCCAGAACGCCGGCTTCCTCGATTACCGCATGCCGGTGGCGTCTGACGTGCCGATGATCGACACCGTCATCGTCGAGGTCCCCAACCCGAAGCATCCGTTCGGGCTGCGCGGCGTCGGCGAGGTTCCGGTGACGCCGACCATGGCCTGCGTGGGCAATGCGATCGGCGATGCCATCGGCGTTCGACCGACATCGCTTCCGATGTCGCCGCCGAAGATCCTCGAGATCATCGAGCAGCGGGACGCCGGCAAGTAAGGCGTCTTCCTCTCGAAGGAGACCGGGGCGCGGGGTTCTAATCCCGCGCCCCTTTTTCTTTTCAGGAGACACCAATGCCAGAAAAAAGAAAGGCTAGGGCGCTCGGCATCAATCACGTCGTGCTGGAAGTCGGCGATCTCGATCAGGCGCTGGATTTTTACGGGAAAATCTTCGAGTTCTCCCTGCGTGGAAAGAATGAGCATAACGCCTTTATCGACATGGGCGATCAGTTCATTCAACTGCGCCTCGGCCGGACGCAGGAAGCGGACGGCGCGCGCCATTTCGGGTTTGTGGTGGATGATCGTTCCGGCATTCGCGAGACGCTGGACGAGATGGGCGTGGATCTGATCGGCGACCGGCTCAATTTCCGCGACCCCTGGGGCAACCGGATTGAGGTCGTGCCCTACGACAACATACAGTTCACCAAGGCCGACCATATCCTTCGCGGCATGGGGCTGGATGGGCTGAAAAAGACCGAGGACGCGAGGAACGAGCTGGCCGAAAAGGGCATGACGCCGGATCGTCGTTAATCGTCAGGCGTATTTTTTCTTATAGTATCCGCAGCGTGACGCCCGGCGATGCGTCCGGAGATGAAGGCCCAGCCGACATGATGGCCGTGCCCCTTCAGCAGCAGACCGCCCTGTCCTGCGGACCCGGCGGCGAACAGCCTGTCGATGGGCATGTCGTTTTCCCCCAGTACACGCAGCTCTTCGTTGACCGCCAGCCCGCCGTCGGTGATGACGACATAGCTCTTTGCCGGGCCCAGGGCGTAAAAGGGGGGCTCCGTCAGCTTGACCGATGATTCAGCATTGTGGGCGTCGAGCGAGGCCCGCAAGGTTTCGGGGGCTGCGCCGAGCGCTGTTGCCAGCCCGTTTGCGTCTGACGCCTTGTGAAAGATATCGGGGCGGCACTTCCGGAAATCATCGAAATAGGCATAGGCGACGCCCGGCGCGGTCGAAATGAAGTTCGGCCAGGCCGAAAACGTTTTCGCCATCGGGGAGTCCATGACGACGAATCCGATCTTGTCCGGCTGCTGTGCGATCCTGAGCCCCAGCTCCGCAGGGTTGCCGGTGATCCGTTCGCCATTCCGGTTGACCAGCAGGGCGCCGCTGGAAAAAAGGTTAAGCTCGGGTGCCATCGACGTCGTTGTGAATTTGAGCACCATCGGGCGCAGCAGCCGCGCAGGCAGGTGTTTCAGGGCGAACCGCATCGCCTTCGCCACGATCCTGTAAGGCGGAAGAAGGCGGTCGAGCGGTTCCTTCGGGGGCGGTACGAACCGCAGTGTGGGACCGGACAAAACGTCGCCATTGACGACCCGGGCGCCCAGCGGGAAGGCCATAACATGACCATCGCCCGTGGCTGTCGGGTTCATCGGGTCCACCATCGCAACTTCGGGCGAAATGTATTTCGCCTTCAATTCCTCGTTGGCCGTGTAGTCGCCGCTGGCGAGTACCGTCGCGCCCGCCCTGAAGACAATGGAGCCGTCCTGGCCGTCGCATTCCGCGCCGGTCACCTTCCCATTCTCGACGAGGAAACGCGTCGCGCGCGTGCCTGTCCTAATGTCAACGCCGATACGCCGCGCATGTTTGCCGACATGATAGATATAGGCGCGCGAGTTCGGCAGCACGTTATGCATGCGCGGTTTTTCGTGTGGCGGTTCCGGCATGGGGCCGAAGAACTCCACCCCCATATCCATCAGCCAGCGCAGCGTTTCGTTGGCGTTGTCGACCAGCAGACGCCGCAGCGCCAGATTGTCGCGCTCCGCCAGCTTGCCGGCGAATTTCGGCATATCCTCGAAATGCCCGTCAGGGCCGTCCTCAATGCCCTCGGCCAACTGTTGCGGGGTTTGCGTGGCCGTGAAGGATCCGATCGACCAGGCGGTGCTGCCGCCAAGTTCGGGGTTCTTCTCGATCAGTATGACGCTGGCGCCGCCGCTACGGGCTTCGATCGCTGCAGCAAGTCCCGCGCCGCCCCCGCCGATCACCAGAACGTCGCAGGTTGCTTCGTTCATAGTCTTCCTTTCCCGGAAAAATTATCGATCCGAAGGTCCGGTCCAGCCGGTCATTCCGAAGTCAGCTGCGACCGCCCGCGGCGATCTTGCTGGCGGTTGAGTTGGTGAATTTGGCGCGGGTGTCGTCCATCCACTGGATGCAGACAGGGTCGTAATCTTCTTTCGGCTCCGGATCGAGTCCCCAGCTGTCGCCGATATTTTCGCCCCGCAACAGCATGGCCGTCGCGCCCTCGAAGCGGGTTTCGCGAACATGCGGGGCGACATAGTGGATCGAAAATCCGATGCGGGCGTGGTTGGCATTGTTCGGACCGGACCCATGCACCACGCTCTCATGGTGCAGAATGGCCTGGCCCGCATCGATTTCCGCGTATACCGCTTTTTCCAGCGGTACGTTGAGCGCGTTCTGTCCCTGCTGCACGAGATTGTTTTCGTCCTCGATGATCTCGTGTTCGGTTACCTGCTTGTGGCTGCCCGGAATGTACTGAATACAACCGGATTCGATGGTGGCGTCATTGAACGGCAGCCATGCGGTCACCGTCTCCGAAGGTTCGAATCCGTAATAGAAGCTGTCGGTGTGCCAGGAGACGAAGCGCGGGTCGTTGGCTTTTTTTGTGAAGAAAGACGCGCCCCAGCACAGAATGTTGGGGCCGATGATATCTTCGACCGCATCGACGATCTTCTCGTTCCTGACGATGTTGCAGAGCCAGGGGAAGGGGAGTTGAGCCTTGATCCGAAAGCGCTTCTGCGGTTCATGGCCGAGCTTTTCTTCCATCGCCATGAATTTTTCGTAGAAACCGGCGGCTTCCTCGCGCGTAAACGCGTTGATCGGATACAGAAAACCATCGCGGTCGAACTGCGCAACCTGTTCGTCTGTCAGTACTTTTCCCATAATTCTCCTCCCCGTTAGCTTCTGCCGCCAGCGGCAATCTTGGCGGATGTCGCGCCGGTGAATTTTGCCCTGGTTTCATCCATCCAGTCGATGCAGGCCTGGTCGAAATCGTCCTTGGGTTCCGGATCGATATCCCAGTGATCGCTGTTGTTTTCGCCTCGCACCACCATGGCGCTGGCGCCGTCGAAGCGCGTTTCGCGAACATGCGGCGCTGCGTAGTGGATCGATATCGCAACGCGCGGGTGATCCGCCCGGTTTGGGTTCGAGCCGTGGACGACGCTTTCGTGGTGGAGAACCACCTGTCCTGCGCGCAGCACGGCATCGACAGCCTTCGATTCATCTATGTCCAGCGCATGCTGTCCGTAGACAAGGTTTCGCTCGTCCTGCCTGATCTCGTGTACTGTTACCTGCTTGTGGCTTCCCGGGATGTAGCGGACGCAGCCCGATTCTTCCGTCGCATCGTTAAACGGCAGCCAGGCGGTGATCGTTTCGGCCGGTTCGAAACCGTAGAAAAACGTGTCCGTGTGCCAGGAGACGTAACGATCGTCATGAGCCGGTTTGCAAAAGAATGACGCGCCCCAGCACAGAATATCAGGGCCGATCACGTCCTCAATGGCGTCGAGAATCTTTTCGTTCCTGACGACGTCGCACAGCCATGGGAAGGGCAAATGCGCCTTCACACGGAACCGTTCCTGCGGTTCATAGCCCAGAGTCTCCTCGATTGCCGTGAACTTTTCATGGAGGCCCACGGCTTCTTCGGGCGTGTAGACATCGACCGGGAAAAGAAAACCGTCGCGATTATACTGTGCGATCTGTGTGTCGCTGATAATTTTGCCCATCCTTGCCTCCGCTTGCGGTACCCGCAGCCCGATTTTGCCGCAAATTCGACGGTTAATCCAATCCTCCCGGATTGCCCGGTGCGCGGTCCTGGGGCAATCTGTGATCATCGACAGGGAAGGAAGTCTCCATGACCCGAATAGCGCCGATAGCGCCTGAAGACATGACCGAAGAACAGAAGGCGCTGCACGATAGGATCGCCGGCCAGCGCAGCGTGGGGCAGGTTCGCGGGCCCTTCGCAGTCGGGCTTCACGCGCCGGATATCGGCGAGCGTATCGGCGACATGGTTCATCATCTGCTGTCCGATACGCGCGTTCCTCACAATCTGAAAGAACTCGCCATTATCGTTATCGCACGGGAGTATACGGCGCATTACGAGTGGTTCATTCATGCGGTCCGCGCGGAGCGCGTCGGCGTGTCCGAGAGTATCGTCGAGGCGATCCGGACGCGTCAGACACCCGATTTTGTCGACGAAGATGAGTCACTGGTTTACGAGGCGACACTCGACATGGTCCGCAACCGCACCCTGTCGCAGCCGCTCTATGACAAAGTCGTCGACCGGCTCGGAGAGCCCGCGACGGTCGAACTGGTCGCGCTTGTCGGGTTCTACATCATGATTGCCGTGTTTCTGTGCGCCTTCGATGTGGATGCGCCGGAAGGCGGACCCGCGCCGCTGGAAGACTGAAGAAGGAAGGGAAGAAATCCATGGCCGACGAGAGCATCCTGCCGCTGCGCCGAATCGTTACCGGATACGATGAAAACGGCCGCGCCTGTATCACCATGGATGGCGAGCCGCCGCGCCGCAATGTCCGCCCGGGCGGGACGGTTTCCAGCCTGATCTGGGGGTCGGAAGAATGTCCGGCAGAGGTCTGGACCGATGAGGATTTCGGCGATCGGGAGAACATCATCGAACCGGGGCCAAACGGGTCGTGGTTTCGCATCGTCGATTTCCCGCCCGGCGCGCCCGGCCGCATGCACAGGACGGAAACCATCGATTACGCAATCTGCATGCAGGGCGAATGCGACATGGAGATGGATGACGGGCTGACCATTACGGTCAGGGCCGGCGATATCCTGGTGCAGCTCGCCACCAACCACAGCTGGATCAACCGGGGAACCGAGACCTGCCGTATCGCTTTCGCGCTGATTGATTCGAAAGAACCGGCGGACGAGCGCCGGATCGGGCCGGGCGCGCAGCCGCTAGCGCCTTTGGCGCCGATCGACGGAGAGCCCCCTTTACCCCCGGTCCGCCGGATCGTGACAACGCACGATGAGAACGGCAAGGCAATCGTTATGCATGACGGGCCGGCGCCGCAGCGGGTCAAGCGGGCGCGCGGCAATATTTCGACGATGATCTGGGGCACCGACGAAACGCCGGCCGAGGTCTGGTCGGCGGAGGACGTGGGGTTGCGGGACAACGAGATCGAGCCGCCGCCGCGCGGTAGCTGGTGCCGGGTGATCGACTATCCCGCGGGACTGCCCGGCCGAATGCATCGCACCGACACGGTCGACTATGTTATCTGCCTGAACGGGGAGATCGATATGGAACTCGACGATGGCAACGAGGTCCATATGAAGGCGGGAGACGTGATGATCCAGCAGGCGACCAACCATAGCTGGATCAACCGCAGCAGCGAGACCTGCCGTATCGTTTTCGTGCTGCTCGACGCCAAGAAGCGTCCGGGCAACCGCCCCTGATGCCTGGAGTCGTAAAGAGAGACAGGCAGGAAATGACTGAACTGAAAAGCGCCGCCTTCGAAGGGCACGATACCGTCGCCTGGACCGAACCGAAGCCCGTCAGGCCGACCGGCATCCTGCATTTCACCATCAGCGTGACCGATCTGGAGAGATCGCGGAAATTCTATGAGGAGGTGCTGGGCTGCAGCTACTGGCGGCAAAACGATACGACCGTGTTCATGCAGGTCGACGAGCAGTATTTCGTGCTGTCCCGCACCGGCTATCATCAGCCTCCCAACCGTCCTGGCGATACGCTGATGCATCATGCTTTTATCGTCGACGGTAACGATTTCAACGCCGCGATGGCGTGGCTCGAACAGAATGACGTTGAAATCGAACTCTACGAGGACCAGGGCCACAGGAGCTTCTCGGGACGCCATGCCTATTTCTACGATCCCGACGACAACTGTATTGAACTGATAGATTTTCAAGGCGCCGGCGATGTAACGGCTAAACCGTTCGAGGGACGCAAACGGCGGCGCGCATCGACGGAAACTTGAAACAGGTCGTCCGATTGGCAAGGGAGACAGAACCAGATGTCAGAACTGAAAAGTGCGGCGTTCGAAGGACATGACAGCGTGGCGTGGGAGGAACCGCGTCCGATCCGACCTACCGGAATACTGCATTTCACGATCGGCGTGACTGATCTGGAGAAAGCGCGGAAATTCTACGAGGAAGTGCTCGGCTGCAGCTACTGGCGGCAGAACGATACGACGGTTTTCATGCAGGTCGGCGAGCAGTATTTCGTGCTGTCGCGTACCGGCTACCACCAGCCCCCGAACCGGCCTCGCGACACGCTGATTCACAATGCCTTTATCGTCGATGGGGCCGATTTCGACTCGGCGATGTCATGGCTGGAAGCGAACGGGGTGGAGATCGACCTTTACGACGATGAAGGCCATAGCAGTTTTTCCGGTCGCCACGCCTACTTCCTCGATCCCGACGGCAACGGGGTGGAAATAATCGACCTTCAGCGGGTTGGTCCGCCGCCCCCCGGAACCGAGACGCCGAAATCGAGCCGGCCTCCCAAATCTCACCTCCCTTCAATAACCGGCTGAACAGGGATCATGGAAGGTACGACTGGAAAACAGCGGCTGGCGGATCGCGAAGAGGTGCTTGCCCGCGCCCGCGCTCTGGTTCCGTTTCTCGCCGAAAAGGCGCAGGAAACGGAGGCCGAAAGGGCTGTATTGCCCGAAGTGCATGCGCGGCTGATGGAGGCAGGGCTCTACCATATCGTCATGGCCCCCCGACTCGGCGGGCTTGGGCTCGATTTTGCGACGCATCTGGAAGTCGCAGGCATCCTCGCCGAGGGCTGCGGCTCAAGCGCCTGGGTACAGGGGCTGGGCGGCTATCAGAATTTTCTGCTCGGCTTTTATGCGCCCGAGATACAGGACATGGTCATCGAGGATGGAGGTCCACCGTTTTCCGGTCTTGTGATGGGCGCGCCGGTGTTCGCGTACCGGGTCGAGGGCGGTGTGACGCTGACCGGTCGCTGGCCCTATATCTCCGGCATCGACCACGCCAACTGGTTGCAGCTTAGCGCCAAGGATCCCGACGTGCGCGAGGGACCGCCGCGCGTCCTCACCTGTCTCATCCGGCAAAGCGAGGTTGAGATCGACGACGACTGGTTCTGCATGGGCCTCAAGGGGACCGGCAGCAAGACGGCTGTGCTCGATAATCTGTTCGTCCCCGAAGAACGGATCATGTGTTTCCGCGAAGCGGAACGAGAAGGTATACCCGGTGCAGCGGTCAATGACGGGCCGATGTACCAGGGCAATCCCAACTCGACCCTGTTCGGCATGGTGGTCGCGGCGCCCGCGGTAGGACTCGCCGAATGCGCTTACGGCGCCTATCGCGCGCGGCTTGCGAACCGCACCAACGCGCGCATGCCGTCGTCGCAGAGCGACTGGCCGTCGTCGCAGGCCCGGCTGGGACAGACGCGCGTGCGGATCGACGGCGCCCGCGCGATGATGCTGGAAGCCGCCCGCTCCCTGGTGGCGGAGATAGAAAGCGGTCAACACATCTCGGTGGCGAACCGGGTTTTCTACCGGGCCAGGATGGTCGAGATCATCCGGATCTGCGCCGAGGCGGTCTATGACCTGTTCTGCGACGCCGGCACCGGGGTAGCGATGGAGGGTGATGTGCTCCAGCGTGCTTTCCGCGATATTCATGTACTGCGCAGCCACTTCGTTCTGACGCCGGAATTCGCCGATGTGAACGCCGGTCGCGCGGAACTCGGGATGGGTCCGGTCGGGCCATTCGTTTGATGAACCCAGACATTTACGGTCGAAGTTTGACGTGACGGAATATCTCTAAATCGGGGAAATGGTTCATTTCGAGGATGAGGACAGGTTCAGGACTGTCCTCGAATCGCTGTCGGATATTCTTCAGACCGGATTTGCCTATTGGCTGTCAAGGAACAGGCCGGGGGGGCTTCTCCCCCGAAGGCAGGACATCAATCCCTTCGACATTACCCGCACCATGCCGAATATGGTGCTTCTGGATGTCCTGAACGATCCGAGAGACTATCGATATCGGGTGGTCGGAACGGGCATCGTGGAGCACTGGACTCGCGACCTGACAGGCCAATGCATATCCGAAATCGACACTCAGGGCGTGAGAGGCAGTGTCTGGGATTCCTGCCAGCGTGTCGTGGAGACAGGTCAGCCCATGATCGGAAAAATCCCGTATATCGGGCCTCATTCTGACTACCTGTTTGGAGAAGATATGTTTTTACCGTTGGTCGACGATGCTGAACGCGTGAAAAAAATCTGGGTTTTTATCGCGTATATTAACAGATAGAAGGCCGTAGCCGGGTGGTCCCGTATTTCTTCCCGGGGTATGGATATGCATTTGATTGAGGTTGTATTGCAGTCAGGGGCGAAGTTTCCCGTTATCGTCAACGGTACAGAAATTTGAATTACGAAGATATCGATATAGGTGAATCGCTGGGCCCGAACGACGAGGAACGGTTTTTTGCAATCCTGGAAAAACGATCCCGCATCATTCGCGACGGTTTTGACTACTGGAAATCGCGCTGTCGGCCGGACGGTATGCCTCCTCGGCGGGCCGATATCGATCCCTTCGAAATCACGGCTATCATGCCGAATATCGTATTGCTCGATGTCCTCAATAACCCGAGGGATTTTCGGTATCGAGTCGTTGGAACGGGCGTTGTCGAGCATCTGACGGCGGACTGGACAGGCCATAAAGTCTCCGAAATACCGATTCAGGGACCCGACGGCAGCATATTCAGCGCCTGTAACCGGGTGGTTACGTCGAAGAAGCCTTTGTTAAGCCGGATCCCGTATGTCGGCCCCCATGCCGAATATCTTTCCGGTGAGGACATCATACTGCCGCTCGTCGATGACGAAGGCGCGGTCGAAAAATTGCTTGCATTCGTAGCCTACATAAACAAGCGGTAACCCCCAAAAGAACTGGAAAACAGGACCATGCCGGTTTCGCAATCTTCTGATCCCGAATCTCTCAGGTCCGAACTTATCGCCCGTGCGCGCGACATGTTCCCCATCATCCGGGAGCGTGCGGCGGAAGCCGAAGCCAATCGCCGTCTTCACGACGAAACGCAGAAGATGTTCGTCGAGGCCGGCTTCTATCGCATTTTTCAGCCGAAGCGATATGGCGGCTACGAGATGGATTTTTCCGTCCTCATCGATCTCTGTGCTGAAATCGGCCGCGCCGACGGGTCGGCCTGCTGGGTGTTCAGCAACCTGACCGGCCAGAGCTGGATAAACGGCATGAAGACGGAACAGGCGCAGGACGACGTCTGGGGTGACAATCCGGACGCGCTGATCGCTTCGAGCTTTCCCGGCAAGGGCGCGACGGTAAAGGAGGTCGACGGCGGCTGGGTCGTTGACGGGCAGTGGAGTTTCTGTAGCGGCGTCGATTTCGCCGACTGGTCGAACCTGCAGCTTTTCGTCAAACAGGAAAACGGGCCGCCGAAGCACTATTTCGCCCTGGTGCCTAGGGAAGATTTCGAAATCGTCGACGACTGGTTCGCCAGCGGGCTTGCGGCGACCGGCAGCCGTTCGTTCCGCGTAAACGAAGTCTTCATTCCGCGCCACCGGGGGCTCGCCGCGACGGATGCGACCGGCGGGCCGACGCCAGGAAGCGACGTCAATCCGCACCCGATATACAAGATGCCGTTCTTCGCCATCGGCAACAAACAGTATGCCGGTTCCGCCCTCGGGATCGCCTATGGCGGGCTGGAGGCGATCGAGGCCGATCTGGCGACGCGGAAATCGGTCCAGGGCGTGAAGCTGGGCGATCAACCCACCGTTCAGGTGCGGATCGCCGAGGCCGGCGCCGAGATCGATGCTGCGAGGCTGGTACATCTGGCGGATATCGAGGATTCTCAGTCGACCGCTGCCGGTCCCACGCCCCCGACTCAGGAGCAACGGGCGCGCTGGCGGCGTAACAGCGCCTTTGCAGGACAGCTTTGCGTACGCGCGCTCGAACGGCTGTTTCCTCTGGCCGGCGGGCGCGGGCTCGGGTTCGATAGCCCGTACCAGCGCGCTCTCCGGGATGTTCGCGCCGCGACCTCGCAAAATTCGATGGCGTGGGACACCCAGGCCATCGCCTATGGCGCCCAGAGGCTCGGCGCCGTGCTGGACGACCCGCGTCTGTTCCCCAACCGGAAATAATCCGGAGATCGTGCAATATCGGCCCGTCTGGGCTATTCTGGATACGAATTTCAGTTCGGCAGGTCCAACAAGGAGACAAACGATGGCAAAGCTGCGTCATCTCGCAATGTCGGTGCCCGATCCCGAGGCTACCGCGAAATTCTACATGGAAGCGTTTGACATGAAGCTGGTGGGCCGCACCAATTCGCCGCTCGCCAAGGGCTGCTACGTGTCGGACGGCGTGATCACTGTCGCCCTCCTGAACTTCAAGAACGACGATCAGGGGCCGCGCGAATTCGTGGGGCTCCATCATCTCGGATTCTGGGTCGACGATCTGGACGATGCTGAAAAGCAAGTCGAAAAAGCCGGCGCGACATATCTGATGGGCCGTCCTGAGAAGGGCGACACACGCACCATGTTCTACGAAGAAAAGTACAAGGACCCCAACGGCGTGATTTTCGATATCACCGAGCTGGGCTGGGGCGGCGCCACCAAGGAAGTCGTCGCAGCGCCGGGTACGCCCGAGCCGCCGCAGCGGAGCCTCAATCCCGACGAGGACAAGGCGCACGCCTGATTTTTCTTCGGAGAATGAAATCAGGTTTACCGGTCGGTTAACTCAGATCGTCATGCCCGGGCTTGTCCCGGGCATCTTTTTGTGGGGAAGCTGGGCGGCAGGAGATCACCGGGACAAGCCCGGCGATGATAACGTGTTTTCTCGCGTTACGCGCTTTCCTTCTCCGCTTCCTCATACGCCTCATGCGCGGCAATCCAGTCTTCTTCTGCGTCGGCCAGGTCCTTTTCGACAAGCCCCAGCTCTTTCTGCAGTGTGACGAGCCGGTTGCTTGAGCCGTCATAGAGCGCGGGATCCGCGAGCGATTTCTGCAGCCGCACCTTCTCGTGTTCCAGCGTTTCCATGCGTTTTTCGGCCTGTTCCATCTTGCGGCGCAGGGGAGCGATCTCCTGCCTCCGTTCGGCGGCGCGCCGTCGCGCTTCCCGGCGGTCGTTCGATGGCGCGGGTGTTTCAGCCGGTATGTCCTTGCGGCTGTTGGCCAGCAGATATTGCCGGTACTCGTCCAGATCGCTTTCCCAGGGCTCGACCTTGCCGTCCGCCACCAGCCACAGCGTATCGGCTGTCAGCTCGACGACGTGCGGATCGTGGCTGACGATGATGACGGCGCCCTGGTAGGCGTTGATCGCCTGTACCAGACCCTCGCGTGCGGCGATATCGAGATGGTTGGTCGGCTCGTCAAGCAGCAGCACGTGCGGCGCCTCCGCCGTCATCAGGGCGAACAGCAGCCGTGCCTTCTCTCCTCCCGACAGAGAGCCAATGGGCGTATCCGCGCGTTCCTGCGAAAAGCCAAACCGGCCGAGTTGGGCGCGAAGCCGCTCGTCGATGTCGCCCGGTCGCCGCTTCGCGAGCGCCTGGACCGGCGTGTCGTCAAAATCGAGCTCATCGGCCTGGTGCTGGGCGAAATAGCCGATCTTGAGCTTGCGGTGACGGCCAATTTCGCCGGACATCGGGTCGAGCCGTCCGGCGAGGAGTCGGATCAGGGTCGATTTTCCGTTGCCGTTGGCGCCCATCAGGGCGATCCGGTCTTCCGCATCGATCCGGAGCGTGATGCGGTTGAGAACGGCCTTCCCGTCATAGCCTGCCGTTACCTCATCGAGGCGCAGCAGGGGCGGCGGCAAGCTCTCGGGGTCGGGGAACTCGAACCCGCCCATGCCGTCGGAGACGAATTCCGGAATTGGCTGCATCCGCTCCAGCATCTTGAGCCGCGACTGCGCCTGGCGGGCCTTGGTCGCCTTGTAGCGGAATTTCTCGACGAACTTGCGAATACGGTCACGCTCGCGGTCCTGCTGGACGCGTGCTTTTTCCATCTGAGCGATCTTCATACGCCGCGCAGCTTCAAACCTGTCATATCCGCCCGAATACAGGGTGAGCTTCGTGCCTTCCAGATGCAGGATCTGCTGCGGTACCCGGTTCAGAAGTTCCCGGTCATGGCTGACGATGATCACCGTGCCCCGATAGTGCTTCAGGTAATCTTCCAGCCACATGGTGGCTTCTAGATCGAGATGGTTGGTGGGCTCGTCCAGCAACAGAAGGTCGGGCTCGGAAAAGAGCAGCGACGCGAGCGCGACACGCATGCGCCAGCCTCCGGAAAATTCGTCGCAGGGGCGCTGGCGTTCTTCCTCTGAGAATCCCAGCCCGGCGAGGATGCGGGCGGCGCGCGAGGGAGCCGAATGGGCATTCTTCTCCTGCAGACGCGCGTGGATTTGGGCGATCCGCATCGGATCCGCCTCGGTCTCGGCTTCACGCGTCAGCCGGGCCAGTTCGCGATCCCCGGCGATGACGGTTTCGGTAAGGCTGGCCTTGCCAGAAGGCGCTTCCTGTCGGGATATGCCGATCCGCCATGTCTCGGGAAAGTCGATTCGACCCTGATCGGTTTCGAGGGCACCGGTGATCAGGTGGAGCAAAGTCGTCTTGCCCACGCCGTTGCGCCCGATCAGCCCGACCCGGTGGCCGGCGCTGATATCGACGCTCGCCCGGTCGATCAGGGTCCGTTTGCCGATCCGGTAGGTCAGGTCCTCGATGCGGAGCATGCGGGGTCGTTGCTTTCGAGCCTATTCTTCCGGCGGCAGAATCTCGACCGTACAGATCCGGTCGATCAGGTGTTCGCGCCCGATATCGGCCAGGTGCAGCCGCTTCTGCTCGTTATTGAGCGGAGCGCCCAGCCCCTGCGTCATCGCGAGAATCAGCGACCGGTCGCTTAAGTCCAGCCAGAAGGTGCGCCGGACCAGTTTTCCGTCCGCGTCGCGGGCGAAAGGATTGTCGGGGTCGCGGCCCATATCGGGCTCGTAAAAGCGCGCCATTTTTCTTCCTCGTTTCGGTCGGGCTTCGGTGATACGCCGTGTGATCCGGTTCCGCAAGCGGGCCGTGTGATCCGGTTCCGCAAGCGGGCCTCGTGTTCGCTTGTCCGGACCCGCTTGCCCGATCCGGGAAGCGGGGATAGCGTTTGTTTCAACCGAACTGATCTTCCCAAGGAGACCGACATGCACTGGACACCGCGGCGCGAGGCGTTTCGCGCGCTTATAGAAGGCGAGAACTGTTACCATCCCGGCTCGGTGTTCGATCCGATATCCGGGCGTATCGCGGAAGAAATCGGGTTTGAGGTCGGGATGTATGCCGGCTCCGTGGCGTCGCTCGCGGTTCTCGGCGCGCCGGACATCGTTCTGTTGACCCTGACGGAATTCGCCGACCAGGCCTATCGCATCAATCGGGCGACCGACAATCTGCCGCTGCTGGTGGATGCCGATCATGGTTACGGCAATGCGCTTAACGTCAAGCGCACGGTGGAAGAGCTGGAAACCGCAGGCGTCGCAGCGCTGACCATCGAGGACACGCTGCTGCCGCAGGCGTTTGGCACGGTCGGAGAGACGCATCTGATTCCGGTCGAGGAAGGGGTAGGCAAGATGAAGGCCGCGCTTGCCGGTCGGCAGGATTCGTCGCTGGTTATCGCAGGACGAACCGGCGCGCCGGGGATCACCTCCATCGAAGACACTATCGTCCGTATCAAGGCATACGAGGCGACCGGCGTCGATGCGATCTTCATGTCCGGCATCAAGACGAAAGATCAGCTCCAGACCGTCGCTGCCGAGGTGAAGATACCGATTTTCCTGGGCGGATCGGCCGCGGAACTCGGCGCGCTAGACGATCTGGCAAAAGAAGGCGTCAGAATAGCGCTGCAGGGACATCAGCCGTTCCAGGCGGCCGTCAAGGCGACCTACGATACGCTCAAAGCGCTGCGCGACGGCACACCGCCCAAGGAACTGACCACGCCCGCAACCGGCGACATGATGAAGCGCCTGATGCAGGACTCGGCGCATAAGGCCAACATGAAGGAGTGGCTGGGCTGACGGATTCCGGCCCGGCGACAGAAATTCAGTTTTCGGCCTGGATTTTCGCGTTTCTGCGGCGCCGTTCGCCTCGAAGCTTGTACCACGTCAGCAGCGC
>JAYOLL010000026.1:0-52704 GCA_038120295.1 Rhodospirillales bacterium
ATAGATGATCGTTTTCGCACCGGCCCTCTCCCCCACCCGGCCACCCACGTGAGTATCCTGTTGGGTGGCCGGGTGGGGGAGAGGGCCGGTGCCGTTGATAAAAAGTCCCTAAAAATCCAGATCGGCGTAATGTTTCGGCGGCGGCTCGCCGGGCAGATGGTCCGCGAGTATCGGGCGGAAGGACGGGCGCGACTTGACGCGGGCGTACCAGTCCTTGGCGTCCTCGTGCTCGTCCCACGGCACATCGCCTATATAGTCGACCGACGAGATCTGCGCCGCCGCAGCGATATCGGCGATCGAAAAATTCGGCCCGGCCAGCCAGGTGCGCCGTTCCGTAAGCCAGCTGACATAGTCGAGATGGTGGTGGATATTCTGCTTGCCGGCGCGGATCGCCTCGGAATTCGGCGCGCCGCCGCGCAGGAACCGTTTCATGATCTTCTCGCCGACCAGCAACCGGGTGACTTCCGAGTAGAACTTGCCGTCGAACCAGGCGACCAGGCGGCGAATTTCGGCCCGTTCGGCGGGCGTTCCGGGGAATAGTTGCGGTTCAGGTGCAATTTCCTCCAGATATTCGCAGATGGCGGCGGAATCGCTGATTGACTGACCGTCTTCTTCCACCATGACCGGCACGTCGCCGGCCGGGTTGAGCGCGAGGAACTCCTCGCGCCGCTGCCAGTAATTTTCGGTCTTGAGCTCGAAATCCAGTGACTTCTCCAGCAGGACGATTCGCACCTTGCGGCAGAAAGGCGAAAGCCAGAGATGGTAGAGCACACGCATGACATGAAGTGTAATCGATCGCCTGAATCGAAAACAGAGTTTCGGTGGCGGGGTGGGGCTGCGGGCCGGTTCCGCGATGACCGATTCCGCGCTAGCATGAGTTGTTCGCAATAATACACAGGGAGCTCTCCATGACCGCTGAACTATCTATCGCGCTCGAACGCTACGATCGCCACGTGCCGTTTTTCATGGGCATGGTGGAACCCCCGGCGGACGCTGATTTCACCCTGCGTGCGCTCGAGGTCGGCATGGCGCCGCCGCGGCGCGACGGGATAGAACGGCATGCGCGCTTCATGAAGGGCGAGGAATTCGATATCTGCGAAATGTCGGTCTCCTCGTACCTGACAGCCAAAAGCCGGGGCGCAGCCTACACCGCCGTGCCGGTTTTCCCGCGCCGGCTGTTCAGCCAGAACCACATGTTCGTCTCGGCCGCGGCGGGCGTGGAGGAGCCAAAGGACCTCATCGGCAAGAAGGTCTGCTGCCGCAGCTTCCAGACCACCATGTCGGTGCTGTGCAAGGGCGATCTCGCGTTCGAATACGGCGTCAAATGGCAGGAGCTGGACTGGCATACCATGTCGCCCGAGCTGGTCGACTGGCCCGGGCGGGAGGCGGCCGACCTGACCCTGATAGACGAGCCAAGCGCGCCCGACCGGCTGATCGAGGGCGAGCTCGCCATGATGATCCACCCGCACCCGCCGCCCAAGATTCTCAACGCGATGCGCGAAGGCAAGGTCCGCCGGCTGTTTCCGGACACCAAGGCGGAATGCGCGCGGTATTTCAAGAAATACGGCGATTATCCGATCATGCACATCATGGTCATGAAGCAGGAGCTCGTGGACCGTCACCCGACCCTGCCGCGCGCCATCATGTCGATGTGGGAGGATGCCAAGCATCAGGCGGCGGAGTTCTACGACGATCCCGGCTATGCCGAGCTTGCCTTCGCGCGCAACGATTTCGAGGATCAGGAAAACCTGTTCGGCGCCGATATCTGGCCGTCAGGGTTGAAGGCCAACAAAGCCAGCGTTGAACGTTTCATGAAGTATCTGACCGACCAGACGCTGATCGACGCGCCCTATCCGGTGGAAGATCTGTTCCACGAGAGCGTGCTGGATAGCTGATCCCGTAATCCGCTTGCGCGGGCTGGCGGCGCCTACTGTTTTCTCCTGGGTATCGCGAGAAGCGCGAGAAACGAGATAACCGCGCCTGCCGCCATCGTGCAGAAGGCGGCGATCCAGCCGGTCGCTGTTCCGATTCCGCCCGCAAGGTCGAGCGCGATTCCCACCGCCAGCGGTCCGACGATACCGCCAGCATAGCCGATGGTTGCGTGCACCGCCATGGTCGTCCCGCGCGCGCCGTGTGCCGCGGCGGCGACGCTGCCGGCTGTGGTCGGCGCGTTTCGACCGGACGCCAGCATTGCAAAGACGAAGCAGAGCGCGATCAGCGGCGCATAGGCGATATCGTTTGCGATGCCGACAGTCACCGCCGCCACAGCGGACAGGATCGATACCGTCATTAGAACGGTCCGGCGGTTACGGGCCAGGGCCAGTTCGCCGAAACCGAAATTCGCGAAGACACCCGCCAGCGCGAACAGGGTTGCAAGCCCGGTTGGCGAGAGAAAAAAGTCGTCAGTGCCTGAATTTGCCTGGGCATAAACGATGAACGCGACAATCCAGACGCGGAACGCAAAGACTTCCCACGCATAGCCGAAGAACGCGACGATATAGGCCATCGCTTCCCGGTTCTTTAGGACGTTGCGAAAACCCCGGACCATGCCGGGAGCGGCATCCTGTCGGTCCGGCGCAACCGGACGGGCGAGGATTGCGACGATCAGGGAGCCGAGAACACAGCCTGCGCCTGCGGCGACGAACGACCAGTGCCAGCCGACCGCTTCGGCAATCTCTCCGCCGGTCAGAAACGAGAGCGCGGTACCCAGGGCAAACACTGCCGAATAGTAGGTGACGGCGCGTCCCTGGGCCGGTGCCGGCAAGCGGTCGGTGAGCGCCTTGAGACCCGGCATATAGGTTCCGCCCAATCCCGCGCCGGCGAGAAAACGCCAGATCAAAGCCGGCCAGAACCCGTCGGCGGTTGCGGCGAACGCCAGCGAGGCGATAGCAGCAACCAGCGACGACGCAAGACAGATGCGTCGCGCGTCGAACCGGTCCGTCAGCGACGTAAGAACCGGCACCGCAGCGACGTACCCCGCGAAGTAAATGCCCCCGAGCCAGCCAGCCTCTCCCCCGGTAAGCGCCCATTCGGCCATCAGCTGCGGCAAAACTGCGGCGAGGGTCATAAAACCGGTCAGGTTGAGGACCAGCGCCAGGCAGAACCCGGCAATCAGAAATGCCGGGCGAGCGGTGCGCGAGCCGTTCAAGGAAACAGACCTCTTTCTTGTTCGTCGCTTTCGTGCAGGATGTGTATAACAGACTGAACAACAAGAGGTTGCGGTGAGTCTGCTGCACATCATTGTCCTGGCGGTTATTCAGGGCATCACCGAATTCCTGCCGATCAGCTCGTCCGGTCATCTCGTTTTGACGCCGGGGCTGATGGGGTGGCTAGATCAGGGGCTGACGATCGATGTCGCCGTTCATGTCGGCACGCTGTTCGCCGTGATCGTCTACCTGCGCCGCGAGGTCTGGATGATCCTTTGCGGCGTCGCGCGCATTTTCATCGGACGGTTCGATGAGGGCGCGCGCCTGGCGGCGATGATCGTGGTCGCCAGCATACCCGTCATGGCGGCGGGGCTGGGCGTCAAGATATTGCTGGGCGATGCGACCCGGGCGCCCGTTGTCATTGGCTGGGCCTTCATAATTTTCGGTATTTTTCTGTATCTCGGAGACCGCTTCGGGCTGACGATCAGGCGCCTGAACCACCTCACCTGGGGAAACGCGCTCATTATCGGGCTGGCGCAGGCGCTGGCGGTCATTCCCGGATCCAGCCGCGCCGGCGTGACCATCACCATGGCGCGCATCCTCGGGTTCGAACGACGGGACGCCGCACGCTTCTCGATGCTGCTGGCGATTCCGGCGATAGCCGGGGCAGGCGTCCTCCAGGGAATCGAGGTGGTGCAAAGCGGCAATCTGGCCATTTTGCCTGATGGCATTCTTGCCGCAACGCTGGCCTTCCTGACCGCTCTGGTTGCCATCTGGGCGATGATGGGATGGCTCCAGCGCCAGTCCTACACGCCGTTTGTTGTGTACCGGGTCATCGTCGGAATCGTTATTCTGTGGCTTGCCGCCTGAGGCATCCCGGCGGTCGTGTCCGGAAAGAAAGATTGCATAACCGGAGGCGGGTCAGGCCGCCTCGCCGCTGGCTCGCGAGAAATTGCCGCCATTCCGACGGTACCGGACGAGGTAGGCAGGTAGCTTCGCTTCGAGGCCCTCGGGTTCGATGCCGAGCGTTCTTAGATTGTCCGTGTCCTCCGATACGACATTGTCGCGACGGAGCAGGCGCACCTGGTCGCGCGTAATCGGCGGCGGCGGGGTAATAGAGGGGACGATCATCGCCGGCAAGGCTAGGCATAGCTCGATCCAGGCGGCTTTCGCCCGGGCTAGCCAGAACGGCACCGGGATAAGGAGTCGACGCCGGTCGATCGCCCGCAGCATGAGTTCAAGCAGTTCCCGGAAACTGTAGGTGCGGGGTCCGCCGAGTTCGAAGGTGCGACCGACCGCAGATGAATTCTCCATGCTGCGGGCGACGGCAGCTGCCACGTCGCCTACATAAACCGGCTGAAACCTTGTGTGACCGCCGCCGATCAGCGGCAGGACCGGTGACAGCCGCGCCATGGCCGCAAACAGGCTGAAAAACCCGTCTTCCGGTCCGAAAATGATGCTCGGACGAAGAATGACCGCTTCGGGAAACGCCTCCCGTACCGCTGCTTCTCCCTCGCCCTTGCTGCGCGCATAGGCGGCGTCGGCGTCCGGGTCGGCGCCTATGGCGGATACGTGAATCAGGCGGCGAACGCCCGCGCGCGCGGCTTCCCGTGCGATCGCGGCGGCGCCGTCGCGATGAACCGCATCGAATGTCTGGCGGCCTCGCTCATACAGAATGCCGACGAGATTGACGACCGTATCGGCCCCTTCGACGGCGGCGGCGATCGAGGCGCTATCCCTGATATTGCCGACAACAGGCACAACCTGGCCGACATCGCCCATTGTCCTGCAGGGGAGGGCCTCTTCAGTCCTGCGGCAAACCACGCGGATACGGGCGCCGGTGCGGGCCAGGGCCTGGACGACCTGACGCCCGACGAATCCCGACCCGCCGAACACGGTGACGATACCTGGTTCCATGCGTTCCTCCGAATGCCGCAAGCGTCGCGGCGCTATTATACAGGCGGCTGGTGAACGTCAAGCTAACGTTGGATAATGGCCGATAATCGGTTGACATTCGATCCCGCTATGGCATACCCACTCTCCCTCGGAGCCCAGGTGGCGGAATTGGTAGACGCGCAGGTTTCAGGTACCTGTGGCCGCAAGGTCGTGGAAGTTCGAGTCTTCTCCTGGGCACCATCCCGCTCCGCAATGTTTACGTCCGGTCGAGCCGGTCGATGAAGGCCATAGGGATTCAGGCCATAGGAGAGTGCGAGCGCCATGACAGTTGAACTCCATGAAGGCGACCTTCCCGGCGGGCTGTCGTTCGGCGAGGCCGTTGCGGTCGACACGGAAACGCTGGGGCTGAAGCCGGACAGGGACCGTCTCTGCCTCGTCCAGCTTTCTTCCGGCGATGGAGACGCGCACATCGTCCGGTTTCGGCGGGGCGTGTACGATGCGCCCAACCTGTGCGCGCTGATGGCCGACCCCGATGTCGTCAAGCTGTTTCATTTCGCGCGGTTCGACGTGGCGGTGATTCGCCGCTATCTCAATGTCACCTGCAGTCCCATTTTCTGCACCAAGATCGCATCGCGACTCGTTCGCACCTATACCGACCGTCATGGGCTGAAGGATCTCTGCAAGGAACTCATCGACGTTTCGCTGTCGAAGGAACAGCAATCCTCCGACTGGGGTGCTGACGAGCTGAGCGACGCCCAGCTTTCCTATGCCGCGTCCGACGTTCTTTATCTGCACCGTCTGCGGGATGCGCTGAGCGACATGCTGCATCGGGAAGACAGGATGCTCGTCGCGCAGGCATGCTTCTCCTTTCTGCCCGTGCGGGCCGAACTCGATCTCGCGGGCTGGAACGACATCGACATCTTTGCCCACTGAGACTCCCGTTCGCTGCCGCCCGGCAATGATTCACAATTGGGGGCCTGAGGCAGGATCATTTGCGCTATAAGGTTCCACGAGCTGTATAACGAGCTGTATAACGAGCTGTATTCGGTCATCGTTAGGACTTCTGATTTGGCTACCGAAATCAAGGATCCCGGTACTGTGACGGATGTCGACGTCGCCCGGCGCGTTCTCACCGAGGAAGCGGCAGGGCTGCAAAAACTCGCCGATGCCCTGGACGGCCGGTTCGCGGCAGCCGTGGATCTCATGGCCCAGGCGGATGGCCGGGTCGTCGTCAGCGGTATGGGAAAAAGCGGTCATATCGCCAACAAGATCGCGGCGACCCTGGCGTCGACCGGTACACCTGCCCAGTATGTGAACGCCGCCGAGGCAAGCCACGGCGACCTTGGGATGATCACGAAGCGCGATGTCGTTCTCGCCCTGTCGAACTCCGGCGAAACGGTCGAGCTGTCCGATCTGGTGGCGCACACCAGGCTGAATTCCATCCCGCTGATCGCGATCACCGGCAAGGGAGGAAGCTCGCTCGACCAGGCCGGCGACGTGTCGCTGGTCCTGCCGGATATCCGCGAGGCCTGTCCGCTTAATCTGGCGCCAACGACGTCGACAACGGCGATGCTGGCGCTCGGCGATGCGCTGGCGGTGGCGTTGCTGGAACGCCAGAATTTTTCGCCCGACGATTTCAATGCGCTGCATCCCGGCGGGCAGCTGGGCCGACGCTTCATCAAGGTCCTCGACATCATGCATGGCGGCGATTCCCTGCCGCTGGCCGGGGGCGATACCAGCATGGCGGATGTGCTGCTGACCATGACGGCGAAGAGTTTTGGCTGCGTCGGCATCGTCGATGCCGAAGGGGTGCTGTTGGGCATCATCACGGACGGCGATCTACGCCGGCATATGGGGGACGGGCTTCTGAGCCGTCGCGCCGCCGATGTAATGACGCCGGCGCCGAAAACCATGGAACCGGATTCGCTGGCTGCCTCTGCGCTGCGTCTGATGAACGAACAGAAAATTACGTCATTGTTCATCGTCCGGGAGGGAAAGCCGGCCGGCATCCTTCACATTCACGACCTGCTCCGCGCGGGCATCGTCTGACGGCGTCCCAGCGATGGTTGAGCCCGCCCATACTCAGGACACGGACAGCGCCCAATCCTCTAACCGTTACCGCACCGACTGGACGCCGACGCCGAGGAGCGGCGAACACTATTCCCGCTTTGTCGGCGCGATGCGGATCTCACTGCCGCTGGTCGCCCTGTGTATCGTCGTTCTTGTGATCGCCTGGCCCCAGTTCACCAGCGCACCGAAAAAATTCAGCCTCGACAGCGGGCGAGTCTCGGTGCAGGCCGCTGTTGGCCAGAGAATGGTCAATGCCCATTTCACGGGTGCCGATTCGTCCGGCAACCCGTTTACGGTGACGGCCGATACAGCCGTGCAGGTCAAGAACGCGCCCGATCTTCTCGAAATGACGGTTCCCAAGGCCGACATCACGACCCGGGCAGGATCGTGGGTTGCGCTGTCGGCGAAAAAGGGGCTGTTCAACCGAAACAGCGAGCGGCTCGATCTTGCGGATGACGTCACGATGTTTCACGATTCGGGCTACGAGTTCAGAACGACCGCCGCCAGGATCGATCTGACGACAAGCAGGGCCGAAGGAGACGACCGGATCACCGGTCACGGGCCTGGCGGCACTGTCGAGGCGGAAGGGTTCCGGATACTCGAACGGGGCGCTGTGCTGGTTTTCTCGGGGAAGAGCAAAATGGAGTTCTATCCCAAAACGCAGAAACGAAAAGCAGGATCACGCAGATGACGCGTGTGCGCGGCTTCCGGTTCCTTGTCCTGCGCGTCTTCCTTGCAGCCGCTCTGCTGGCCGGCGCACCGAGCGTTGCGCACTCGCAGGGTATCGGCCTGCCGGACCAGTCGCGGGATACGCCGATCGAAATCCTTGCTGACGAAGGCATCGAATGGCAGCAGAAGAACCAGGCCTATATCGCTCGCGGCAACGCAAAGGCGCGTCAGGGCGATGTAACGGTTCGGGGCGATACGCTGACTGCCTACTATCACAAGGGTGCGGGCGGCGGCACAGAGATCTGGCGCATCGACGCCGAGGGCGACGTCCGGATTACGACGCCGCGTCAAACCGCTTTTGGAACCAAGGGCGTATATGACGTGGAGCGCGGCATCTTCGTTCTCACCGGCGCGCCGCGCCTGATTTCCGGCACCGAGAAAATAAGCGCCGCGCAAAGCCTGGAGTTTTGGGAGAAGAAGTCTTTGGCGGTGGCGCGCGGCAACGCACTCGCGATTCGCGAGGACAAGCGTCTACGGGCGGATGTGCTGACAGCTCATTTCGTGACCGGTCGCGACGGCAAAAGCGAAATGAACCGGGTCGAGGCGTTTGACAATGTCGTCGTTTCGTCACCCAGGGAAATCGTCCGGGCGTCCCGCGGCGTCTACAATACAAAGACGGGGATCATCGTCCTGCGGGGCGGGGTCAAGATTACGCGTGGCGACGATCAGCTCAACGGCGCGGTCGCCGAGGTAAATCTGAATACCGGCGTGAGCCGCATGCTGAGCGGTGCGCAGAGGCGTGTCCGAGGGTCCTTCAAATCCCGGCGAAGTTCTTCGTCGCCGTGATGTCCCTTACCGGTTGCTTTTTGCCTTTTCGCAAAGCTCCAGAATTTTCAGGTGCGTGAGAACCGGGTAGAGGGCGGAGAAAAGGGCGAGCGCCATTCCCTGCCATCCTTCCCTGTAACCCTTGCGGCTCCAGTAGGACCGGATAAAACGGCTGAAGAACCGGCGCCCGGTCGAAAGGCGTCGCGGCGTTTCTCCCCGTGCAACTGCGTCCCGGGCGGCAGAGGAACAGTACCAGTCGAGTCGCCTGAACATGTCCGCGATGTCGTCGTCGACGAAATGATCGATGTGACCGGTCGCGTCACCGCGCCGGCCTGAAAGATCGATTCGGGGGTGAATGGATCCGCCCAGCCATTTTTTCGAGTCGCGACGGAACAGACATGACTTGGCGGCGACGCCGTTATAGGCCCCCCAGCCGTAACGGATCCACTTGCCGCCGAAATGGTTGTGAAACGGAATGACGTAATAATCCGCAGCATCCGATTCGGTCAGTGTGCGCAGCTCGTCAGCCAGGGCGCGGGAAATCCTTTCGTCGGCATCGAGCTCAAGAATCCAGTCTCCGGTGCATGCCGAGATCCCTGCCGTTCGCCTGGCGCCCTCGTCTTCCCAGTCGCCTTCGACGACGCGGGCGCCCATTCTGCGGGCAATGTCGCCCGTGGCGTCCTCCGACCTGTCGAGCAGAACCACGATTTCGTCGGCGCAGGCGGCGCTCGCGATACAGGTCTCGATCCGGTTTTCCTCGTTCCGCGCCACGACAAGCGCTGAAACGGTCGCGGTAGTCACTTGTGTATCCTGCATAGTGCTGTCATTGGCGGATTCTGCCGATAGCTGCTATATCTGGCGATCTGTCCGGATACCCGCTCGACAGGCGGTTTTCCGAAGGATTGAGCCGGATATTTTTCAATGGTTTTTCTATCCGATATTTGCCTGGAGGAAGGCCTTTCAGCATGAAGACTCGCAGGTCTTTTTCCGAACGGCTTGTTCAGCGTTTTTTTTACAAATATTACGCGCGCAATCTGCTCTACGAGCTGCAGACGAGGGCCCGCGCCGAATCCGCTGACTATGTACAGCAACAAATGCAGGAAGCGAGGATTTTTACGTCCCACCGCAGCCTGGTTGAGTTTGCAGCACAGGGTGCTTCCGCTCAAGGGCTGTTTCTGGAGTTCGGCGTCGCCACCGGCAATACGATTCGTCAGATAGCCGCGAGCGCGCCGCCGGGAACGACGGTCTTCGGGTTCGACAGTTTTTCCGGGTTGCCCGGCGACTGGACGGGGCACGTCGAGACGGCAGGTGCCTTTCGCCAGAGACAGGTCCCAAAGGTTCCCGGAAACGTTACGTTGCTGCAGGGGCTGTTCGAAGAAACCCTGCCGGGGTTCATGGCCGAACATGAAGGTCCCGCAAGTTTCGTCCACATAGATTGCGATCTGTACGAATCCACAAGGACCATTCTCGATCATATCGGTCCCCGTCTTCAGTCAGGTACACGTGTTCTGTTCGACGAATATTTCAACTATCCCGGATGGAAGTTGCACGAGTTCAAGGCCTGGAAAGAGTTTTGCGAGTCCACCGGTACCCGCTATTCCTATCTCGGTTTTACGTCCCTTGACGGTCGGGTGCTGGTGGAAATCGACTGACGGTCGACAGGTTTTCGCCGCCTGCGGTTAAACGCTTGTTTTATGCCATTGGACCGAACCGGTTTTGCGATATAGTCGACGGTGGCGGGGCGTTGCCGGCGCAGAATCGGAAATTATCCGGTTTCGACCGGCGGTCGCCTTCGAAGGCAAATGTAAGAACCCAGGACCTTTCCGGTGCCGGAAAACGATAATATGAACGAAAATGTCGCCGTTATGGACCCCGACGACCGGACTCCCCGGCTTGTTTCGGAGAACCGGGGACTCGTTGTCCAGAATATCGGTAAGGCGTTCAAGAAACGGCCCGTACTCCGCGAAGTGTCGCTGCATGTTCGACGAGGCGAGGCGGTTGGATTGCTGGGGCCGAACGGCGCTGGAAAGACGACCTGTTTCTACATCGTCACGGGCCTGATCGCCCCCGATTACGGCTCCATATCCCTCGACGGGAACGATCTGACAAATCTGCCGATGTATCGGCGCGCCCGTATGGGGATCGGCTATCTGCCGCAGGAGGCATCGATTTTTCGTGGCCTCACGGTGGAGAACAATATCCGCGCGATGGTCGAGGTTGCCGAGCCGCAGGCTGAACGGCGTGAGGCCCGCATAGAGGACCTGATGGCCGAGTTCTCGATCACGCATCTGAGGCGGACCCCGGCGGTGGCGCTGTCGGGCGGCGAACGCCGGCGGGTGGAGATCGCGCGTGCGCTGGCTGCCAATCCCGGATTTATCCTGCTTGATGAGCCGCTTGCCGGGATCGATCCGATTGCGGTGAACGACATCCGCGAACTTGTGTCTCATCTGAAGGATCGCGGGATCGGTGTGCTAATCACCGAGCATAATGTGCGCGAAACGCTGGACATCGTCGATCGCGCCTACATTCTTTACGATGGCCGCGTACTCATGGATGGCGCACCCGAAGAGATCGTTACCCATGAGGATGTCAGGCGCGTTTACCTTGGCGAAAGGTTCACCCTGTAAGAGGGTAAACGACCGCTAAGTATATGTAAGGCAAAAGATAATGGCCCTAATTCCCAGATTGGATCTCAAGACGGTCCAGACTCTGGTGATGACGCCGCAGCTTCAGCAGGCGATAAAACTGCTGCAGCTTAATAATCTTGAACTCTCCGAATATATCGAACAGGAGCTTGAGCAGAATCCCCTGCTCGAGCGCGAAGATTCCGGTCGGGAAGGAGACGGTCCGGCGTCAGCGTCCGCCGGTGACGCATACGGTGACGCGGACGGCGGTACGCAGGAGTTCGGGCGGGACGGGGACTCGTCCGCCGAGCTTTCCGCGGATGCGGGCGGCTTTGAAACTGGAGACGAGGGCGCTTTCTCGGCGGAAGGTTCCGGTGGCGATGACATCGTTCAGCGGGATGCCGTCGAGCTGGTAGGTTCGGAAGACATGTCGTTCGGCGGCGATGATTCGCTCGATGCCGATTACGAAAATGTCTGGTCAGGCGATACGGAGAGCAGTATTCCGGCTGGCGGAGACGGCGACTCGCTTCACTGGCAGGTGCAGGGCGCTGGCGGCTTCGATTCGGACGATTCCGACATGGAAAACGCGCCCGCCGGCGAAATCGACCTGCGGGATCATCTGCAGGAACAGATCAATATCGATATCAACGATCCGGTGCATCGCCTGATCGCGTTGCACATGCTCGACAATCTGGACGATGCCGGTTATCTCGCGGCCGATCTCGACGAGATCGCGCAGACGCTGGGATGCGGGTACGAAACGGTCGAAACGGTTCTGCAAACGGTGCAGCGTTTCGACCCGCCCGGTATTTTTGCCCGCGATCTTGCCGACTGCCTGCGCATTCAGCTGGAAGACCGCAATCATTTCGACCCGGCGATCCAGATCGTAATCGAGAATCTGGACATGCTGGGGCGCCGGGAGTTCAAGGAGCTGAAGCGGCTTTGCGGGGTGACGGCAGAGGATTTCGCCCACATGGTGGACGAGATCAAGACGCTGAACCCGAAGCCCGCACTGGCCTTCGATCACTCAGTCGCGCAGCCCGTCATCCCCGATGTGAGCGTTCGCAGGGGGCCCGAAGGCGGCTGGGTCGTTGAACTCAACAGCGACACGTTGCCGCGCGTCCTGATCAACAACCGGTACCATACCGAGATCGCGCGCTCGGCGAGTCGCAAGGAGGACAAGGAGTACATCGCCGAGTGCTATCAGTCGGCGAACTGGCTTGTGCGGGCTCTTCACCAGCGCGCACAGACGATCATGAAAGTGTCGTCCGAGATTGTCCGGCAGCAGGAAGATTTTATGGAGCGGGGGGTCCAGTATCTGAGGCCGCTGGTGCTTCGCAATATCGCCGAGGCCCTCGATATTCACGAGAGCACCGTGAGCCGCGTGACGAACAACAAGTACATTACGACGCCGCGCGGAATTTTCGAGTTGAAATATTTCTTTACCTTTGCCATCGGCGACAAGGAGGATGGCGAGGCGGCGTCGGCTGAGGCGGTCCGGTTCCGCATCAGGTCGCTGATCGATTCCGAGTCGGTCGATAACGTATTGTCGGACGATAAGATCGTCTCGATCCTGCAGGGGGCTGGCGTCGACATAGCGCGTCGGACGGTCGCCAAATACCGGGAATCGATGCGAATTCCGTCTTCGGTGCAGAGACGGCGCGAGAAAACTCTTCACCTCTAGACCGGACCGCCTGTTCGACCCGTTGGGTCGCCCAGGAGGACTTCTGGACATGCATTCGGGCAAACATTGGCGCGGCCTGTCGGATTGACGGATCGATTGACTTGCTTCGGGGCGGGCACTAAGTTGCGCCCCTTCTCGTCTGGGCGTTTATGCCGTTCCTCTCGGCCGGCCTGAATTCGAGCCGGATGCATGCGCGGCGAGAGAAGAAACCTGGAAGTAAGCGAATGAAAGTAACCGTCACAGGAAAGCAGATAGACGTGGGCGATGCGCTCAGCGGTCATGTCGAATCGCGGCTGACCGATATCGTCGAAAAGTATTTCGACCAACCCGTGGATGCGGCGACGGTGTTTTCAAAGCAGGGCAAGAGCGGAGAGTTGCGCGCCGACGTAACGGTGCATGTCGGGCGCAATATTCAGATGCACGGTCGTGGCCTTGCCGGCGACGCTTATGGCGCCTTCGATCTCGCCGCGGAGCGGATCGCCAAACAGCTGCGCCGTTACAAGCGCCGGCTGCGCGATCATCACCGCAAGGAAGGCGCCGACGAGGCGGAGGTGATGGCCCAGAAATACGTGCTGGTTCCTGAAAATATTGAAGACGACGAACAGGAGACGGGTTCGGATAATCCGGTCGTGATCGCCGAAACCACCATGCCGGTTGAATCGCTTACGGTCGGCGAGGCGGTGATGCGCATGGATCTGGCGGACACCACGGCGTTGATGTTCAGGAACCGGGCGCATGGCGGCCTCAACATGGTTTATCGTCGGGCCGACGGAAATATCGGCTGGATCGACCCGGAGGGAAGTCCGTAACGATCGGGTTCTGTCGAACCGGAACACTGAAGGACCCGCGCCGGGCGGGCCGGAGAACGGAAAGAATGGAAATCAACGATCTGTTGACGCAGAAAGCAGTCCTGACCGGCATAAAAGCCACCAGCAAGAAACAGACGATACAGGAGCTGGCGCACCGGGCCTCCGAGATCGCCGGCGTTCCGGAACGCACGATTTTCGATGTTTTGCTCGAACGCGAACGCCTCGGAACTACCGGCGTGGGGCGTGGTATCGCTATCCCTCACGGAAAACTCTCCGAAGTCGACAGGCTATACGGGCTGTTCGCGAGGCTTGAAGTACCGGTGGATTTCGATGCGGTCGACGGGCAACCCGTCGATCTCATGTTCCTGCTGCTGGCGCCGGAAGAGGCCGGCGCCGATCATTTGAAGGCGCTCGCCCGGATATCCCGCCTTTTTCGCGATGCTGACCTGTGCGACCGGCTCCGCAGGACAAGCGACTCCGAGGAACTTCTGGAACTGTTGACCCGGGGCGTTTCCGCAAACGCCGCCTGAGATCGCGCTCGGCGATTAGCCCTTAACATTCTCCACTTCGATCGCGGACGGCGGATTGTCTGCTGTCCTCCCGCCGTTGCGGGTGATTTCTATAACCCATTGCCTGCTTTCCGCGGGGGGGCGAACGAGGTCGACATGGAGAAGGCCGTTGTCCAGCGTCGCGCCGACCGTATCGATCCCTTCGGCAAGAACGAACGACCTTTGAAACTGACGCGCCGCGATACCGCGGTGCAGAAAGACCTTCGACCCGTCGTCGGTCTGTTTGCCCCGGATGACGAGCTGCCGGTCTTCGACCGTTACCGACAGGTCGCTTTCCGTAAAACCGGCGACCGCGAGCGTAATGCGAAGGCCGTCCTGGCCGACCTGTTCGATATTGTAGGGCGGGTACCCGTCGGACGACGACTTGGCGGTGCGGTCCAGCAGTCGTTCGAGTTCGTCGAACCCGAGAAGATAGGGGCTGTTGAACAGGGGGGCACGGGACATCGGCAATTCCTTTCCAGCCTCTCCGAATGAGCAGGCGTCGACCCGGCCTGCCGGTATGACATGCCAGGCGGCCCCGGGTCCGAAACGGCGCTCGGTAAGATATTGTGCCAAATCCGGCGGGATTCAACCCGGTTACGACGCAGAACGATTTTCGCTGACGCGAAACTGCATCCCGCCTATCCTGAGTTGCACGATATTATCGGGTGTGTCCCGGCGGCAATGGTGGAGCGATGCAGGATAAATTTGTGCGCGATCTTCAGGAGTTGCCGAAAACCATTCGCGATAGCGTCTGGTCCGAGGAGCTGGAAGGTCGGGGTTTCTGGTCAGCATTCGGAGTCCGGCTGTTGCGGTTGGTCTGGGCTGTCGTCCGGGACCTGCGCAGCGGCGATCCCAGCCTGCGCGCCATGAGCCTCGTCTACACCACCATTCTTTCTCTGGTGCCCCTGCTCGCCGTCAGTTTCTCGGTCCTCAAGGGTTTCGGCGTCCATGAGGAACTCGAGACCATGATGATGCGGTCTCTGCTGCCGCTCGGCGAACAGGGCGTCGAGATCGGCATCCGTATCATCGAGTTCGTCGACAATGTGAAGGTAGGCGTGCTGGGCTCGGTTGGTCTCGGACTGTTGCTCTATACGGTCGTTTCCCTGATGCAGAAGATCGAACGCGCCTTCAACCGAACATGGCGCGTGTCCCAGGAACGGCCGTTTTCCCAGCGCTTTGCGGGCTACCTGTCGGTGGTGATCGTCGGGCCGGTTCTGGTATTCAGCTCGATGGGGCTGACGGCGACGCTGATGAGCACAGACATCGTCGCAGCGATTTCCGCCGTTGAACCGTTCGGCACCGTCATGGGTTGGGCCAGCGCCCTGTTGCCGTTCGCGCTTGTCGTAGGCGCATTCACCTTCATCTACGTCTTTATGCCGAATACGTCGGTTAACCCCGTCTCCGCCTTTACCGGATCGCTGGTCGCAAGTTCTCTCTGGCATCTCGCCGGCTGGGTCTTCGCGTCATTCGTCGTCTCGTCGGCGCAATACACGGCGATCTACTCGGCGTTCGCCGCGCTTATCGTTTTCATGCTCTGGCTTCATGTTTCCTGGCTGGTTCTGCTGATCGGCGCCAGCGTGGCGTATTATCACCAGAACCCCGAAATGACAGACGTTTTTGCCGGCGACGCGGCGCCCAGTCCGCGAATGACGGAGCGGCTTTCGATCGCGCTGCTGACTGAAATCGGGGCGGCTTTCGACAAGGGAGAGGCCCGTTCGACCACGGCGGAACTGGCCGACCGGTTGCACATTCCCCGGGAGACGGCGGCCGGTCTTCTGGCGACGTTGCAGGACAAGGGCTTCGTTCTTGCCGTCGCGCAGCCGGAACAATGGATGCCGGCGCATCCGCTCGAGAAAATTTCTCTTGATACCGCAATAGCGGCGATCCGGGCCGCAGGAGAGTTCGGCCGGCTGTCGCCGGAACGCGCATGGCTGCCTGAACCGGTCGAAGAGCTTGTTGCAGGGGTCGAAGCCGGGGGCGCTGCATCGATACAGGGCCTGACGCTCAAGGACCTTGTAGACCGGAAGGATCGTTCCCAGACTGCTTCGGTCGCGCGGCTGCACGAACGGGATGCAGCAACGGGAGATTAGGGAAACATGAGCTACAGGAGCAGGAAAACATGAGCTACAAATGCATTCTGCTTCCGGTCACCGGCGAGAACCCCGGCGAGGGCGCGGTGGCGTATGCGGCCCGCCTTGCTGCTTCGTTCGACGGTTTTCTGCGCGTCCTTTTTCCAAAAGGCGAATCGATCGAGGTCGCCCGTTTTCGGTATCCCTCGCTCGGCGATTCCTTCTTCGTACAGGTTGAGCAGGCTTCGCGTTCAGCGGCTGAGGCGCGCGAACAGGAAGCGCGCCGCCGCGTCGAAGGAGTCATCGGCGCGGTCCTTAGCGAAGGTGCCGCTGAATCGGGGTTTCAGTGGGAGCCGGTTGACGCCGATGCTCCGACGGCGCTGCGGTTGCAGGGCGGACTTTACGACCTTCTGGTCATGGACGATGCCGGGCGGTCCGATAGCGATCTCGTTGACGCCGCGCTGTTCCAGGCGGCGCGGCCCGTCCTGTTCGTGCCTGACGACGCTGCGGAACGGGCGCCGGGCGCTGCCATGGAGCGCGTCATGATCGGATGGAACCGGAGCGCAGAGGCCGGACGCGCCGTTGTCGCCGCGCTTCCCTTGCTTCAGAAAGCCGAGGCCGTCACGATCTGCGCGGTGCGGACCGCTGCCAAGCAGGGGCCGAGTCCGCGGCAGCTTGCCGAATATCTCGCCCGGCACGATATCAGCGCGGATATTATCCGGCCCGAACCCAGAGGCGGAGCGATTGGCGACGTACTCCTCTCAGAGGCGGCTGGCGGTGACCTGCTGGTCGCAGGGGCAAACTATGCTGGTCGCCAGCGTTCGATCGCCGCTGGCGGCGTGACCGCGCAACTGCTCGACAAGGCAGCGTTGCCGGTTCTGCTGGCGCACTGACGCAGAACCGGGAGTGATTTCCTGCAAACGGGAAAGGGCCCGACCGATATGGTCGAGCCCTTTCTAACTGGTGGAGCCAAGGGGAGTCGAACCCCTGACCTCTTGAATGCCATTCAAGCGCTCTCCCAACTGAGCTATGGCCCCGAATTTCCTTTTGGCGTGCCCGGTCGCCTGGGATCGACCGGTGCGAAGGCGGAAACTATCGAAGTTACCCCCCCGGTGGCAAGGCCTCCGATCAACCTGTCCTGTCTGCGTCAGGTATCTTCGTCCTTTTGCTTTTCTTCAACCGTATCGATGACCTCGAAAATATCGTCCTTGTCTTCTCCGAGTTCCGAGGCGTCTTCCAGCATCTCGTCGTCCTCGTCGTCGTCCTCGTCGTCGTCATCGTCAAGAACGACATCGTCATCCTCGAAATCTTCGTCGTCGTCTGCCTCAAGGTCGATTTCATCGTCCGTCGGCGCCGGTTTTTCAGCCTTGGGCGCTGGCGCCGGTTTCGACCGGGTCGGGCGCGTCAGCGCTGCGAGGTCGAGGACCGTCTCGCATTTCGGGCAGACAATCGGGTCCTTTGCGAGATCGTAAAACTTGGCGCCACAGCTGAGGCAGGTCCGTTTTTTTCCGAGTTCCGGCTTCGCCACTTCATTCTCCTTCTTCGAGGCCGACTGCGATACTGCCAATGCCATGATCGGCAAAAGCTGTCAAAAACAAAATTACATTGCGATTAAATCGGCTGAAACGCGCTACCGCTATCGGGTCGGATTGTGCTACAGACGGCGCCCGGCGGGTCGGCAGGACATGCCTTCCCTGCGCCGGATGAATGCAAGGAACCGACGATGACGATGCTGATTTCCGCACCTGTCAGGTCCCTGAAGGGCATGGCGGCGGTGCCGGGCGACAAGTCGATATCGCACCGCGCGCTGATGATCGGCGCGCTCGCAGCGGGCGAGACCGAGATCACAGGTCTTCTCGACGGCGACGACGTATTGCGGACAGCCGGCGCGCTGGAGCGGATGGGTGTCCGAAGCGTTAGGAAAGGGGACGGCGTCTGGCAGGTTCATGGCGTCGGCGTCGGGGGACTCGGCGAGCCGTCCGATATTCTTGATCTGGGAAATTCCGGCACGGGCGCGCGTCTTCTGATGGGACTCGTGGCGACACATCCCATGACAGCCCATTTCACCGGCGATGCGTCCCTTCGTAACCGCCCGATGGCGAGGATTGCCGAGCCGGTCGAACGGATGGGCGCCCGGGTAATCGCCCGCGAAGGCGGTCGCATGCCGCTCTGCGTCGTTGGCGCGCGCAACCCTGTCCCCATCGAATATGCCTTGCCGGTGCCGTCCGCGCAGGTCAAGTCGGCGGTTCTTCTGGCCGGTCTGAACACGCCGGGCGAGACGATTGTTATCGAGACCAAGCCGAGCCGCGACCATACGGAACTGATGCTGCGCCATTTTGGAGCCGAGCTGTTTGTCGAAGATATCGATAATGGCGGGCGGCGCATCGTGCTGACCGGCGAGCCGGAGCTGGAGCCGCGCCGGATTTCGGTGCCCCGGGATCCGTCTTCCGCCGCGTTTCCCGTCGTTGCCGCGGCGATTTCGCCGGATGCGGAAATTTCGATCCCGGCGACCGGGCTCAATCCGCTGCGCGCAGGTGTGTTTCAGACCCTTGAAGAGATGGGCGCCGATCTCAGCTTTGAAAACCGGCGCGAGGAAGCGGGCGAGCCGACCGCCGATCTGGTCGCGCGGTCAAGCGAACTCAAAGCGGTCGACGTTCCCGCCGACCGGGCGCCATCGATGATCGATGAATATCCTGTTCTTGCGGTGGCGGCGGCGGCGGCGCAGGGCACGTCCCGCATGCGCGGCCTGGGCGAGTTGCGGGTCAAGGAAAGCGACCGTCTGGCAGCGATCTGCGACGGGCTGGCGGCAATTGGCGTGAAAACGGATATCGATGGCGACGATCTGATCGTGTACGGAACCGGCGGGAAGCTGCCCGGCGGCGGTACGGTCGAGGCGAGGATGGATCACCGGATCGCCATGTCCTTTATTGTTGCGGGCACTGCCGCCGCCGCGCCGGTATCGATCGATGACGCCGCCCATATCGGGACCAGCTTTCCGGGCTTTACAGAACTGATGAACGGCCTTGGCGCCGATATCACGGAAAAACATGACGGCTGAGGTCGACGCCGGCGCTTTTGTAGTCGCGGTCGACGGTACGGCGGCGAGCGGCAAGGGAACGCTGGCGCGACGGCTCGCGGCGCACCTGGATTTTGCCTATCTGGATACCGGACTTCTGTATCGGGCCGTCGCCTTCGCGGTGTACCGGAGGCTGGGACGCGCCGAGATTAGCGAAGAAGCTGCGATAGAGGCGGCGAGAACCCTCGACCCCGCCTCTTTCGATGAGGCCTCTCTTCGCACCGACGAAGTCGCAAACGGGGCAAGCCAGGTGGCGGCGATACCCGCGGTTCGGGAAGCCCTTGTCGAGCTTCAGCGCCGTTTCGCGGCGTTGCCTCCCGGTGCAAAGGCGGGCGCAATCCTGGACGGGCGCGATATTGGCACCGTGATCTGCCCCGACGCTGACGCCAAAATCTTCGTCGATGCCGATGTCGAGGTGAGAGCGCAAAGGAGGGTTAAAGAGTTGCAGGAACGGGGTGTTGCGGCTATACCTGCGCGCGTTCTGCAGGAAATGCGGGAGCGTGACGAGCGCGACAGATCGCGAAGCGTTGCGCCGCTGGTGCCTGCGGAAGACGCGTTCGTTCTGGATAGTACGGAGCTGGACGCCGACGCCGCATTCGCCGCCGCGCTGTATTTCGTTAATTCGCGGAACATGTTCCAGGCGTAAGTTGTCGGGGTAGGGAACCGGCCCATGGTGGGCCAGCCCCTGCACGGTCTGGATCAGCAAGCCGTCCGGCAAACTCCGGCGGCTGCATGGAAAAGAGGTATTCGACTTAATGGCGACAAATATGGCGCAGACCGGCGACGACGCTGCGATGGACGATGATGCTTTCGCAGCCATGCTGGAGGAAACTTTCGGTGAGGGCGAGCTTACCGAAGGTTCGGTGGTCAAAGGCACGGTAATTTCGATCGAGGGCGATGCGGTTCTGATCGATGTCGGCCTGAAATCGGAAGGCCGCATCCCGCTGAGAGAATTCGGGGTCTCCGAAGGAGAAGCCGGCGTATCGCCCGGCGATATCGTCGACGTTTATCTGGAGCGCATGGAGGATCGCCAGGGCGAAGCCGTGCTGTCGCGCGAGAAGGCGCGTCGCGAAGAATCCTGGACCATGCTGGAAAAGGCGTTCAACGACGGAGAACGGGTTACCGGCTCGATCTTCGGTCGCGTCAAGGGCGGCTTTACCGTCGATCTCTCGGGCGCCGTGGCGTTCCTGCCCGGCAGCCAGGTCGACGTTCGGCCGGTGCGCGACGTTACCCCGCTGATGGGTACGCCGCAGCCTTTCCAGATTCTCAAGATGGACCGCAGGCGCGGCAATATCGTCGTTTCCCGTCGCGCGGTGCTTGAAGAATCGCGCGCGGAGCAGCGCAACGAACTGCTGGCCGGTCTTACCGAAGGGCAGGTCATCGAAGGCATCGTCAAGAATCTCACCGATTACGGCGCGTTCGTCGATCTCGGCGGTGTGGACGGACTTCTGCATGTTACCGACATCGCGTGGCGCCGCATCAACCATCCGAGCGAAGTGCTGTCGGTCGGTCAGACGGTGAATGTCCAGGTCATTCGCTTCAACGCGGAAACCCAGCGAATTTCGCTCGGTATGAAGCAGCTTGAAGCCGATCCGTGGGATGGCGTCGAGGCCAAGTATCCGCTCGGCGCGCGCTATACCGGACGTGTCAGCAACATCACCGACTACGGCGCTTTCGTGGAGCTGGAGCCCGGCATCGAAGGCCTGGTCCATGTGTCCGAGATGAGCTGGACCAAGAAAAACATCCATCCCGGCAAGATCATTTCGACCAGCCAGGAAGTCGATGTCATGGTGCTCGACGTCGATCCGGCCAAACGGCGGATTTCGCTCGGCATCAAGCAGACCCAGGAAAATCCCTGGACCGATTTCGAGGTCCGCTTCCCGGCTGGCACCGAAGTTGAGGGTGAGGTGCGCAATATCACCGAATTCGGCCTGTTTATCGGTCTGGAGGGCGATATCGACGGGATGATCCACCTGTCCGATCTTTCCTGGGATAAATCGGGTGAAGACGCGATCCAGGAATTCAAGAAGGGCGATGTCGTCAAGGCGAAGGTTCTCGATGTCGATATCGAGAAAGAGCGTATCAGCCTCGGCATCAAGCAGTTGACCGACGACCCGTTCGATGCGGCCGGCGACGATGTCAAGAAGGGCGAAGTCGTGACCTGCACGGTCGCCAAGGTCGTCGACAATGGCATCGAGGTAACGGTCGCAGGTTCCCTGCCAGGCTTTATTCGCCGTGGCGATCTGTCGCGCGAGCGTAGCGAGCAGCGTCCCGACCGGTTCGCCGTAGGCGATCGTGTCGATGCGGTCATCACCAATGTCGACCGGCGCGAGCACAAGCTGACGCTGTCGATCAAGGCGCACGAGATCGCCGAAGAGAAGACCGCGATGGCCAATTACGGATCGAGCGATTCGGGCGCCAGCCTCGGCGATATTCTCGGTGCCGCGATGCGCCGGGCCGAGGGCGAAAACGCTGCGGACGACGAAAAGAAGGACGAAGACGCGGGTTCCTGACAGGAACCCGCCGTCCATTCCGGTCGATCCTGCAGGCGGTAGGAGGACGACAACGTGTCGCTCGACGCTGACTATCTGATCGATCGCCGGCGTCTCAAATCCCGCCTGGGATGGTGGCGCGCCGCTGCAATTCTGCTCGGCGTGGCCGTCGTCATCGTCGCGGCCGGACAGTTTGCCGGAGTCGACAGGCGGGATCGAATCGTCCGTTTGTCGATCGATGGCATTGTTCGTCTCGATGCCGACCAGCTCACCGCGATCCAGAAAATACGCGACGATGACAGCGTCAAGGCGATGATCGTCCGCATCAATACGCCTGGCGGCACCGTTGTCGGCGGTGAGACGCTGCACCGGGCAATACGCGAAGTCGCGGCCAAAAAGCCCGTCGTCGCGGTCATGGAGGATCTCGCAACATCTGCCGGTTATATGATCTCGGTCGCCGCCGACCGTATTTATGCGCAGCGCGGCACCATAACCGGGTCAATCGGCGTTCTGTTTCAGACCGCAGAGGTTACCGAACTTCTCGGCAAGTTGGGGGTTTCGGTCGAAACCGTTAAGAGCGGTCCTTTCAAGGCCGAACCCTCTCCGCTCACCAAGATGACGCCTGCCGTCCGCGCGGCGACGCAGAAACTTGTCGACGACATGCAGGAGATGTTTCTCTCCATGGTCGTCGACGGGCGCCGGATGGACCGGGCCAAAGCGAGATCTCTCGCGGATGGCAGGGTTTTCACCGGCAGGATGGCTGTCGAGAACGGACTGGTGGACGAAATCGGCGGGGACGAAGATGTCCGGAACTGGCTGGAAAAGGAACGCAACATCGCTGCTGGACTTCCGATTAGGGATGTGAGACCCGGTAAGGATGTCGACTCCTGGTTCGATTACGCTTCCAGCCTGATCGGAAAAACAGCGCTTTCTGAACGACTTACACTTGACGGGCTGGTGTCTGTCTGGCACCCTCAACTCTAGTAGGGAAGCCTCGAACCAAGCGCGCTGGGGGGTGCGTCGGTTCCTAAAGCAGGCGGGTGGGTATGACGAAATCCGAACTGATCTTGCGTCTAGCGGAGAAGAATCCGCACCTGTACCAGCGCGACGTCGAACGAATCGTGTCGACGATCTTCGATGAAATTTCGAGCGCCCTGTCCAATGGAGACAGGGTCGAGCTGCGTGGCTTCGGCGCTTTTTCGGTCAAGAATCGGGACGAGCGGACCGGCCGTAACCCGCGGACCGGAGAAACGGTGCATGTCGCCCGCAAATCCGTACCTTTCTTCAAGGTCGGCAAGGATCTCCGTGTTCGCCTGAACACTCCCGGTGCCTGACCGGGCGGCTGCACGGGGGCGGCGATCATGCGAACCCTGATGCGGATCGTTCTCGCCGTTTTCATCATTCTGTTCGTGACGTTTGCCGTCGCCAATCGAAGCGCGGTGACGCTCAATCTCTGGCCTTTGCCATTTACCATGTCGGTGCCGCTTTTCGCCGCAATCCTCGGGGCATTTGCGGCCGGTCTCCTGATCGGGACGGGATTTGCCGTCTTCTCGAGGCAGAGTCTCAGAATGCGGGTCCGGTCGACGGAACGCCGGGCCGAGCGGGCCGAACGCGCCGGCGGCGCCGACCGACAGGTTTCCGTCGTCGAATCCTCCGCGGGCCTGCCGGCCAGGGTGGAAACCCCTTCCAGCCGCTGATTTGCGTCGGTCCCGGCTACGCCCTATATAGGGCGGCCTGAACCATATTCCGCAGCGAGACTCACCGTGACGCCCTCAGACCGAATCCTGTGCGCCATCGATACGCCCGAACTCGATGAGGCCGTGGCGCTTTCCAAAACGCTTGCCGGCGCTGTCGGCGGGGTCAAGCTGGGCAAGGAGTTCTTTACCGCGCAGGGGCCCGAAGGGGTCCGCCGGATCGCGCAGGGCGGACAGAAAATCTTCCTCGATCTGAAGTTTCACGACATTCCGAATACCGTGGCGGGTGCGGTGCGTGCCGCGACACGACTCGACTGCTTCATGCTGACTATCCATGCGTCGGGGGGGGCGGCGATGGTGCGCGCCGCCGCCGATGCGAGCGGCGATGCCGGTCCTAAAATCGTCGCCGTCACCGTCCTGACGAGCCTGGGAGACGACGATCTGGTGGCTGTCGGTCAGATCGGGCCGGCGGCGGAACAGGTTCTCAGGCTTGGCCGTGCAGCCCGTTCAGCGGGCGCCGACGGGCTGGTTGCCTCGCCGCGCGAGGTAGCCGCGCTGCGCTCCGCGCTCGGCGACGATTGCCTCCTGGTCGTTCCGGGCGTTCGGCCGGCCTGGGCTTCAACCGACGATCAGGTGCGCGTCATGACCCCGGCAGAGGCGGTGCGTGACGGCGCGGATTATCTGGTGATCGGTCGCCCCATTACCCGCGCGGACAGTCCGGCCGATGCCGCGAAGCGCATCGCCGACGAGATCGCCGCCGGCATCTGAAACGCGTCATGACCGTCGAAGCGAAAATTTGTGGCATCAGCACCGCCGATGCGATGCGGGCGGCGATCGAAGGCGGGGCGGCCTATGTCGGTCTGGTCTTCTATCCGACTTCGCCGCGTGCGGTTTCAGCCGTCCAGGCGGCGGATTTATGCGCGCTCGTGCCGAACGGCGTTGTAAGCGTCGGTCTGTTCGTGGATATCGACGATGCAACGCTCGATCAAATCCTGTCGGCCGTGCCGCTCGATCTGCTGCAGCTCCATGGCGCGGAAACGCCAGACCGTGTGTCCGAAATCAAACGACGAACCGGAAAGCCGGTTTTCAAGGCGATCAAGATTGCTGGAGCCGAAGATGTCGTCGCCGCCGAAGCCTATTTCGACGTCGCCGATCGTCTTCTGTTCGATGCCAAGGCCCCTGCTGACATGAAGGGCGCGCTTCCCGGCGGGAATGCGCTTTCCTTCGACTGGGATCTGATCGCAGGCTATGACTGGCCCTTGCCCTGGATGCTGTCCGGCGGACTCGACGCCGGCAATGTCGGCGAGGCGATTGCGCGCACTGGCGCGCAGGCGGTCGATGTCTCCTCTGGCGTCGAAAGCTCGCCCGGCGTCAAGGATTTGCGCAGGATCGCCGAATTCCTCGACGCCGTGTCGGCGGTCTCCCCGGCTCCCGAAGACGGCTGACAGGCGGCGCGTGTCCCTATACACTCCGCCGCCTTATTGACCGGCAAGACCATGACCGACACCAGCTCGACCGAAACGGAAAAGCCCAACAGCTACCGTACGCTGCCTGACGACCGCGGGCATTTCGGCCTGTATGGCGGGCGCTATGTCGCGGAAACGCTGATGCCGCTGATCCTGCAGGTCGAAAAGGCCTATGACGCGGCGCGCGCAGACCCGTCCTTCCAGGCCGAGCTGGATTATTTTCTTGCCCATTATGTCGGTCGGCCCAGCCCGCTCTATTACGCCGAACGGCTGACCGAACATCTTGGCGGCGCGAAGATCTATTTCAAGCGCGACGAGCTCAACCACACCGGCGCGCACAAGATCAACAATACGATGGGGCAGATCCTGCTCGCCCGCCGCATGGGCAAGAAGCGGATCATCGCCGAAACCGGAGCGGGACAGCACGGCGTCGCCACGGCGACCGTCTGCGCGCGCTTCGGGCTGGACTGCGTGGTCTATATGGGCCGCACCGATATCGAACGCCAGGCGCCCAACGTATTCCGGATGAAGCTGCTGGGCGCCGAAGTCGTGCCGGTCGATTCCGGCACCGCGACCCTCAAGGATGCGATGAACGAGGCGCTGCGCGACTGGGTGTCTAACGTCGAAGACACGTTCTACATCATCGGCACGGTCGCCGGGCCGCACCCCTATCCTGCGATGGTGCGGGATTTCCAGTCGATCATCGGTCGCGAAGTCCGCGAACAGATGGCGGCGGCGGAAGGCCGCCTGCCGGACAGCCTGGTTGCCTGCATCGGCGGCGGCTCGAATGCGATGGGGCTGTTTCACGATTTCCTCGACGAGGAGGCCGTCTCGATTTACGGCGTCGAAGCCGCCGGTCTCGGCGTCGAGACCGACAAGCATGCGGCATCGCTTACGGCGGGCGCCCCCGGTGTGCTGCACGGCAACCGGACCTATCTGCTGCAGGACGAAGATGGGCAGATTGACGAAGCCCATTCGATCTCGGCCGGGCTCGACTATCCCGGGATCGGGCCGGAACATGCGTGGCTGCGCGATATCGGGCGCGTCGAATATGTCTCGGCCACCGATGACGAAGCGCTGGAGGCGTTCCAGCTCTGTACCCGCCTTGAAGGCATCATTCCGGCTCTGGAGCCGTCGCACGCGCTGGCGTTCGTGTCGAAACTGGCGCCGACACTGCCCGCGGATCATCTGATGGTGATGAATATGTGCGGCCGGGGCGACAAGGACGTCTTCACCATCGCCGACGCGCTGGGGGTGACGCTGTGAGCCGCCGCGCAGGACGTATTCGCGACCGGTTCGAGGCGCTGCGCGCCGAGGGCCGCGCCGGGCTGGTTGCCTTCGTGACCGCCGGAGATCCGGACCGTCAAGTTTCCGAGTCGATTCTGGCGGGGCTTCCCGCCGCAGGCGCCGATCTGATCGAGCTTGGCATTCCTTTCAGCGATCCGATGGCCGATGGGCCTGCGATCCAGGCATCGTCGCTGCGCGCCCTTGCGGCGGGACAGACACTGCCGAAAACGCTTGAGATGGTCGCGAAATTCCGGGAAACGGTCGACGACGAAACGCCGGTTATCCTGATGGGTTACTACAACCCGATCTATATTTACGGCGTCGACCGGTTTGTGGACGACGCGGCGGATGCCGGCGTCGACGGGCTGATTGTGGTCGATCTGCCGCCCGAAGAGGATGCGGAACTACGCCTGCCGGCGGCGAAAGTGGGCATTGATCTGGTCAAGCTGACTGCGCCGACAAGCGACGAGGAACGCCTGCCGGCGCTGGTCGAAACCGCGAGCGGGTTCGTCTATCACGTCTCGATAACCGGAATTACGGGCACGCGCTCCGCCGCCGCCGATCATGTTGCCGCCGATATCGCGCGTATCCGGTCGTTCACTGACCTGCCTGTCGCGGTCGGATTCGGTATCAGGACGCCGGAGAACGCCGCGGGGATCGCCCGCATCGCGGATGCCGCCGTGATCGGGTCGGCGATTGTCGATATTGTCGCCCGAAAATCGGCCGAATCAGCGCCTACTCCCGAACTGGTGGAATCCGTGCTAGGTTTCGTCGCAGAACTGGCCGATGGCGTTCGAAAAGCCCGTTCCTGACGGGGTTTGCCGGACCCGGCGCAACGCATAGTAAGTCTATGAACTGGCTCAATAATTACGTTCGACCCAAGATTCGCGCCCTGGTGCAGAAGGAGGATGTGCCCGACAATCTGTGGCACCAGTGTCCTTCCTGCGAGCAGATGATTTTTCACCGCGAACTGGATGCGGCGAACAATGTCTGTCCCCATTGCGGCCATCATATGCGGCTGGCGGCGGTCAAACGGCTGGGAATGCTGTTCGATGAGGGTAAGTATCAGCTTATTGAACTCCCCAAGCTGATCGGCGATCCCCTGAAGTTCCGCGACCGACGGCGCTATACGGACCGGCTAAAGGATGCGCGCGCGTCGACAGAACGCGACGACGCGCTGATCGTGGCGCACGGCGCGATGGGCGGTCGCAAGATTGTCGTGGCCCTGCTGGATTTTGCTTTCATGGGCGGCTCCATGGGGCTTGCCGTGGGCAAGGGGCTGCTGACGGCTGCCCGGCTCGCCGTGCTGCAGGAAGCGCCGCTGATCGTGTTCACATCGTCCGGCGGTGCGCGTATGCAGGAAGGGATCCTGTCGCTCATGCAGATGCCGCGCTCGGTGATTGCCGTTTCCGAAGTCAAGGAAGCCGGCCTGCCCTACATCACCGTTCTGACCGATCCGACGACAGGTGGGGTGTCCGCGTCGTTCGCCATGCTGGGCGACATCGCGATCGCCGAACCCGGCACCGTCATCGGTTTTGCGGGCGCGCGGGTCATTGAGGAGACGATTCGCGAAAAGCTGCCCGAAGGGTTCCAGAGGGCGGAATATCTGCTTGAACACGGCATGATCGATCGGGTCGTTCATCGCCGCGATCTGCGCGACGAGCTGGTCCGGATTACCGGCCTGCTGATGGATCGGTACCCGTCCGCCGAGATCGTTCCGATCGACGACAAGGGCGACGATGGCGGAGCAGCCGCCGCCGCAGACAAATCTGCCTCATCTGATATTGAAGAGCGCCCCGCTGCGGAGTGATCATCTCGTCGAGCGGCTGAGAGCGTATCACCCGCGGGTCATCGATCTGTCTCTCGGGCGGATCGAACGTCTTCTGGACGCGCTCGGCAACCCGCATCATTCGCTGCATAACGTCATTCACCTTGCCGGCACCAACGGCAAGGGCTCGACGCTGGCCTTCCTGAAGGCGATCTGCGAAGCGGCGGGGCTTACCGTTCACGCCTATACGTCGCCCCATCTTGTCCATTTCAACGAACGAATTTCGGTAGCGGGCAGGACGCTGGACGATGCAGCCCTGCTGGCGGCGCTGGACGATTGCGAGGCGGCCAATGCCGGCGGCGAGATCACGTTTTTCGAGATGACGACGGCGGCAGCCATTCTGGCGTTTTCGCGCATGCACGCCGACGTGACACTGATCGAAACCGGTCTTGGCGGGCGATTTGACGCCACCAACGTCTTCCCTGCGCCTGCGCTAACGGTCATCACGCCTGTCTCCATGGACCATATGAGCTGGCTCGGCGACACGATTGAAAAGATCGCATTCGAAAAGGCCGGAATCCTGAAACCCGGCGTGGTTTCCGTGATCGGTCCTCAGGTACCGGAAGCGCTTTCCGTGATCGAACGACGCGCGGAAGAGACCGCTTCGCCCCTCTTGGTGCACGGCCGCGACTGGTTCTCACGCACGACTTCCGACGGTTTGATGGTGGAGATCGATGGCGACGAGGATTTCTACCCCCGCCCGGCGCTTGCCGGCGCGTATCAGCCCGTTAATGCCGCGACCGCCATCGTCGCTGCGCGACAGCTTTCGGACCCGGATCTGCCGCACGCAGCGCTTGCCCGGGGGCTGACGGAAGCGTTCTGGCCGGGCCGGATGCAGGACCTGTCCAGGAGCGGGCTCGGCGCCCGTTTGCCCGAAGGCTGGTCGCTCCATCTGGATGGCGGTCACAATGTTGCCGCTGCCGGGATGCTGGTCGAGACCGTCGACAATCGGCCCGACCGACCGCTCCATCTCGTCTTCGGCGCTCTGTCGAGCCGCAATCCGGCAGATTTTCTACAGGCGTTCGCAGGTGTTGCATCCAGCCTTCAGGCTGTCTCAATTCCAGGCGAGGAAACATCGCTTTCCGCGGACGAAGCCTGCGATGCCGCACGCCGTGTCGGGATCGCAGCCGAAACCGCGCCATCGGTCGCGGCGGCGCTCGACGCGATAGCTGCTTCCGCGGATGGTCGGCCTGGGCAGGTGCTGATTTGCGGGTCGCTCTATCTTGCCGGTGCGGTTCTGGCGGAGCTCGAAAAAAAGCCCCGCTAAAAAGCGGGGCTCCGTGGCGTCTTCTTTCTCCCAGGTTTCAGGGCGTCAGATCGATTCGTTGATCCACTCAACCAGCTTGCTCTTGGGCAGCGCGCCGACCTTGGTTGCCGCGACCTCGCCATCCTTGAAAAGCATCATTGTGGGAATGCCCCGTACGCCGTACTTGGTCGGTGTTTCGGGGTTATCGTCGATATTGATCTTGGCGACCGTGAGTTGTGAGCTCATTTCGTCGGAGATTTCTTCGAGCGAGGGGCCGATCTGCTTGCAGGGGCCGCACCATTCGGCCCAGAAATCCACCAGGACCACGCCATCCGCCTTGAGAACATCGCTTTCGAACGAATCGTCGGAAATTGCCTTGCTAGCCATTTTTTCAAAATCCTTCTTTGTTTGCGCCAAAGGTAAGGCGCGTTTCCATGGAGGAAAAACTAGGTTCAGCTTGAGCGCCCGTCAAGCTGTGGCCTCGCGGTTGAGGACCGTCCGTATCGCCTCATCGAGGGCTTCAGCCGGGAGCGCCATGAGATTCGGGCCGTCGGTCCACAGAAGCGCGCAGCGTACGTCTTTTTGAGGATATATCTGGCGCAGGATTTCCCGATAAACTGCCATTTGACGACGGTATATCCACGGTACCGCGTCGGGCGAGGTCGGCGGGGGACGGTTGGTTTTGAAATCGATCACCAGAACATCCGTCTCCGTGACCACCAGCCGGTCGACCTGGCCGGAGACTGCCTGATTTCCGATCAGACCTGCGATCGGCGCCTCGCTGCGCGACTGCGGGCCGAAAAGTGCGGAAAACTCCGGGTCGGACAGGATGTTCAGCACTTCGGTAGCAAGTGAGTCCTGTGTCTCGTCGGGAAACTCGTGAACCGGCCGTGCAAGATAGCGCCTAACCGCTTCGTCCCGGCGTTCCGGTGCGATATCCGGCAGAAACTGGAGTATCCGGTGCACGACCAGACCACGGCGGAAACCGGCCTGCCGGTCCCGGCCCGCCGGCGAGCGCATCGGGGGATCTTCGTCGTCCGGACGCGACGGCACCAGCGGGCGCGGGGGACGCCCTTCCGGTGCCGGCGGGCGTGCTGCCCAGTCCGGGAGCGATTCGATTTCGGTGTCCGATCCGGCGATGGTCTTCGGTTTGGGCGGTGCGACTTCCTGCTCGTTCTTCAGGCGCCACCCGCCCCCCTGCCATCCGCCGGTCGTGGAGTCCGGTGTAAAATCGAACTCAACGCGCTCGGCGTTCGCGGCCATCGCCTGCGACACCAGTTCGTACCAGCTCCCCGAAGGAGGACGTTGGCGCGTTTCCCAGCCGCAGACATAGAGCCGGTCCTCCGCCCGCGTCATCGCCACGTAAAGCAGCCGGCGGTATTCGTCGTCCCGGCGACGGCGCGATTCCGCCATGGCGTCGTCGCAGACCGATTTCCCCAGTCCCGTTCTCGGCAGCCACACCAGCAGCCCGTCTTCGGTCCACAGCAGCCTGTCCGGCTGCGACGGTTTCTGGACTGTATCGGGCAGAAAGACGATGGGTGCCTGCAGCCCTTTCGCGCCGTGAACCGTCATGACACGGACCTCATCATGTACGGCCTGTTCGAGGTCGCGCTTGATCTCGATGTCGCCGGCCACCAGCCAGTGCAGGAACGATTGCAGCGAAGGAGCATTGGTTCTTTCGAACTCGAAGCAGGCAGCAAGAAATTCGTCGATCGGGTCATTGGCGTCGCGCCCCAGCCGTGCGACTGTTTTGAAACGCCCCCGCCGCCGCGTGAGCACCTCTGCGAACAGCTCGAAGGGGGGTGCAAAGTCGGCGCGCGCCAGGAGCTCCGAGAGTTCCTTCGCAGCCGCGGCGAATTCCGGATGGTTGGCGGCATGCGTTCGTAATGACTGCCACAGTGTCCGGTCGCCGCGCCCGTATGCGATTGCGAACAGGTCGTTGTCGTCGAACCCGAAGAGTGGGCCTTTGAGGACGACTGCGAGCGTCAGGTCGTCATCCGGCAGCAGCAGGAACTCGCCCAGGGCGATGAGGTCGCGGATCGCAAGCTGCTCGTTGAGCCGCATCCGGTCGACCCCGGCTACAGGCACGTCGAGCGATTTCAGGGCGCGAACCAGCGCTTCCACGAAGGCTCCCCTGCGGCGAACCAGAACCATGATGTCGCCGGCGCGGATTGGCCTACCGTGGCTTTCCAGAATCTCTTCGTCTTCGATCCATCGTTTTATCCGTCCGGCGATGACATTGGCGAGCCTGGTCGCAGGCGCCCGGCCTCCGCGCTGCTCCACCGGCGGCGTCCAGGGACTCCGCTCGTCGTCTTCGTCCGGCGTTACCGTCGGCCACAGCTCGACAAGGCCCGCTTCCTGCTGCCGCCAGAGCCGGTGATGCAACGCTGCGCCGAGTTCCACTACGCCGGGCCGCGCCTCATCGGTCGAGAAGACGCTATCGACAGCGTGCAGAATCGATCCGGCGGATCGGAAGGAAATATCCAGATCGACATCGTCCCAGACAAGATCGGCTCTTTTCGCTTCGCGCCGGAAGAGATTTCGCATGTTGCCGAACGCCAACGGCTCCGCCCCCTGGAAGCTGTAGATCGACTGCTTGGGGTCGCCTACGGCGAACACGGTCCGGGTAATCTCCCGCGCGCCTTCACCGGCGAAGAATTCATGAGTCAGGAATCGTACGATATCCCACTGGTCCGGGTTGGTGTCCTGGCTTTCGTCGATCAGAACGTGATCGATGCCTTCGTCCAGCTTGTACATCACCCAGGGCGCGCCCTGACCTTCCTCGAGCAGTTTGCGGGCGGTCAGGATCAGGTCGTCGTAATCCAGACCGGCACGTTCCCGCTTGGTCCGGTCGTAGCCGTCCAGCAACGCATCCCCCAGCGTCAGAAGTCCAGCGGTCGCCCGCACCACGGTGACTGCCCGGATGTGCGCCAGAAGGTCGTCCAGCCTGCCTGCTTCCGCTGCAAGAATGCCTTCTGCATCGGGCTCGATCGCCGCGGCATCCTTGTTGATGAGTTTCTTCCGTTGCTCCCCTGCCTGCGTAAAGTAGGCTTTCAGATAGGCGTCCATCGTCCGGGCCCGTTCATCCGAAGCGGCGTTAAGCCACGCAGCGATGATCGCGCCGTGCAGCGCATCGGTTTTAGATCCCTGCGCCATGGCGCTCGCGGCGCGGCGGAGGCCCGGGCCGTCGAAAGCGGCATCGAGCGAGGCCTCCGTCATCAGCCCTTCGGGGGTCGCGGACCTGTCCACGCCAAACTTCTCATAAAGCGCGCCGACCAATCCGTGGATTCCGCCGTGCTGGTCCCGTAGGTCATGGATCTTCTGCCGCGCCGATGACAGGGCGCGGATCAGGCCGAAGAAATCCTGCTCATGCACCTGGGAGGTCACTTCGGCCAGCGCGTCCGCCAGTCTGCTGTCCTTGCCGCTCTGCGCCTGGCCCAGTACCCTGTCGAGCGCCTCAGCCTGCGCTTCCGCGGCTGTGCGTTCGTCCATAAGCTCGAAATGCGGGTCGATGCCAGCTTCCAGCGGGAACCGGCCCAGCAGCGATTCGCAAAAGGAATGGATCGTCTGAATCTTGAGACCGCCGGGCGTTTCAAGCACTTCGGCGAACAGCATCCGCGCGCGCCTCAATATGTCGTCGACCGGCGTATCGCCGGTCAGGTTTTCGACGGCCTCACGCAACTTGCCGTCTTCGGCGATCGACCATTCGGCCAGAAGCGCATTGACTCGGTTGGCCATCTCTGCCGCTGCTGCGCGCGTGAAGGTAAGACACAGAATCCTGTGGGGCGGCGTCCCCGCAAGCAGCAGCGCGAGAACGCGGTCGGTCAGGACCTTGGTCTTGCCCGTGCCCGCCGACGCAGAGACCCAGACGGAACTCGCCGGGTCGGCGGCGCGCCGCTGGGATGTACCGGGATCGGGACGTTCGACGACAGTGTTCATTCGTCGCCCCCGCTGTCAACGACCGACCATTCCTGAACCCGGGCGAGATGTTCGTAGTCCGAAAAGCGCAGCGCCTTGTTCGTGTCGGGTTGAGAAAGATAGGGCGTGGCCGCATCGTCGAAGCGGGCGACCAGCCGCTCCAGCCCTTCGATGGAAGATCGCGCAAGCTGGTCGATATCGTCCCCGGCGGCGATCCGTTCCCCCGCCGGGTTTCCGCCGGTCAACCGCCAGAACTCGAGGCATGAGACCGGCGCGCCGGGGATATCTTCAAACCCGCCCTGGAACGCTATGGCGGCTTCCAGCGGCAATTGCGGCGCAAACCCCAACTCGACATCCACTCTTCGCGGTGCCGCCCCGGTCTTGTAGTCGATGATCGACAGGGTCCCGTCCCGAAGCCTGTCGACCCGGTCTGCCTTGGCGATGAGCCGGAACTTGCCGGCCGGGCCCGCGATCTCCAGCGCGCCGCTGACTTCCGTATGGGTTTCCGCGACGGTTTCGCGGTATTGCCGTTCTAGGGCTGCAAACCAGTCTGCGATGGCCAGATAGCGCGGCCACCAGAACGCCCGGACACCGGGTTGTGCAAGCGCCTTGCCGAACGCCCTGTCGCCGAACTCGATCAGGGCGCCGAGCATATCCTCTGGCAGGCGGTCGGGATTCTCCTGAACGAAGCGGTCGAGCGCCTCGTGGATCATGGTGCCCCGATCCGCGGCGCCCGGGTCGGCGTCGATCGGCTCGATCCGCTTGAGCCCGAGAATATGGCGGGCGTAGATGGCGTAGGGGTCGCGCATCCAGGTTTCCACCTGCGTAACGGAGAGCTGACGAGGCCGCGCGGTGAGCGGCGGCGTCGGCGCCGGACGGGTCATCGGCAACGCCCGAGGCGGTTCATTTACGGTTTGCTGCCAGCGCAGAAGGCTGTTGCTTGACTGGCCGCGATGCAGCTGCGCCACGGCTGCCTCGCCGCCCGCCGCCTTGAGCGTGTTGTCGAGCCGCAGAAGCCACCGCGCCGGCACTGTTGGCGTTCCGCCAATTCGGGCGGCGCGTGTGATCAGCACCTGTTCGGCGCAGAAATGCTGTGTAAAGTCGTGGGCGCTTTGCCCGATGCGTCTCTCTACCGGCGGCAGGCCGAATCGCGCGCGCATCGGCCTGCTCATCCACGGGTCTGCATCAGGTTCGACCGGCCATGTTCCCTCGTTAAGGCCTCCCAGACACACAAGGTCGGCGTGCTGAAGCCGGGCTTCCAGCAACCCCCAGATATGCAGTCTCGGATGCATGCCATAGCGTGGCCGCACGACGCGTCCGCGCATCAGGACGTCTAAGAAACCGGGATAGTCCGCGCCGCCGATCTCACCGATCTGTCCGGCGGCATCGCGAAGCTCCGCGACGAAGGTCGCCACAGCCTCCCCATCCTCGCCGACCCAGAGCCGCCGGTCGCCGGAGATTTCATCGGTTGCGGCAAGCCATTCCGCAAAAGCCAGGTGCGCGTCGAGCAGCGCGTCGATGCCGGCGCCGGCAGGCTCGCCGAGCAGCGCCGCGAAGGCCTCTGCCTTATCGGCGACATCCCGGAACCAGTCGGCGAGGGGTTTGTCGGCAGCGCCGGCCATATCCAGCGCGTCTGCAACCGCGTCGAATCCCGCATCGGGGCGCGGCCCGCGCAGAACGGCGATCTCCAGATTCCGGACCCTTGCCCTGAATGCGGGCGTCGCCATTCTCCCGCTTGCCAGAGGATGTTTGAGAAGGGATAGCAGGGGCACGGGAGCTGCCGCTTGGGCGACGCAGTCAGCGACGAGCCGGAGAAAGGAACCGACAGGCGTCGAAGAAAGCGGCCTGCCCGCAGAATCGTCGATCGAGATATCCCAGCGCTGGAGCTCGGAGGCGACGCGTCTCGCCAGAGACCTGTCGGGAGTCACCAGCGCGGCTGTGCGGCCCGGCGTCTCCAGGGCCTGACGCATGGCCAGCGCAATAACCCCTGCTTCTTCCTGCGGTCCGGGACAATCGACCACCGAAACGCCTCCGAGGGCGGCAGAAAGGTCGGCCGGCGCAGACGCGTCGGCCTCGCTGAGAGGCGGCCGGAGGGCTGAGCGGATCAGGGCGACCCGCTCGGGCGGACAGGCGGGTTCCAGCCCTGCGGACCAGACTCGGATATCTTCCGGGTCGGCGCCGATCCGCTCTAGCAGGCGAATCATACCGTATTGCGGATGGGTCGGCCCGATCGCGGCTCGTGCGTCCGCCGACAGCCCGGTGTCGTAGCCCGGCAGGATGATCTGCCCCTGCGGCAAATGGGCGATGACGTCGAGCAGGGCCGCCGTGGCGGGAATCGACCCGGTCGATCCGGCGGCGAATACAGGGCCCGGCGGAGGTTTCTTTTCCCAGCGCGCGGCCAGCGCATCGAGCAATTCATTGCGGCGCGCCGACGGGTCCAAACAGCCGTACTCCTCCAGCACCATCGGCCAGTGTTCGGTCAGAATTCGCAGGAAATCGAGCGTTATCTGCCAATGCGCGGCGAGGTCGGACTCCACGAGGCCTTCGAGCCCGTCGAACTCGAGCCTTTCGGTCTGAACTTCGTCCAGCAGGTCGCCGAGGGCGCGGGCCAGCAACGCTGCACCGGCGGGGTTTCGCGCGCCGTCATCGCCGGTTCGCAGGATCAGGCGGCACAATGCTAGGCTGCGCGTAAGGTCGGGGATGGCCGGCGGCAGGTCGGCGAGGCCGCCTGCCGGCTCTTCCTCAGCCATCTGAACGGTATCGGCATCGTCCATTTCGCCAAGCGGCCGGATCTGCGGCAGAAGCAGTGCCTTTCCGCCGGAGCGTCGCAGGAAGGCTTCGGCCAGAGACCGGCAGGCGCGTCTTGTAGGCAGAAGGACCGTAACGTCCCCGAGGTCCTGTACGCCGTCTTCGCAACGCTGCAGCAATCCTTCCGCCAGCGCGTCCACCATCGCGATGCCTGGCGGCACGGTGAAGACGGATGGCGACGTAGCGCCGGTCACCCCGGCAGTCCCCGCGTCGATTCCAGGCGGGCTTCCGCTTCGGCGAGTCCTTCCGGCGTGCCGATATGATGCCAGTCGCCGTCATGCACAAGGCCGAACAGACGGCGTTCGGTTTCCGCGCGGTCGTAGAGACGGGTCAGGGGAAACGGGCCGTCCGGCGTACAGGCGAACAGTCGCGGATGAAGAAGCTGAACGCCGGTGAACACCAGCGGCGCTTCTGGTGCCTCCCGACGGCGGGTCAAACGGCCGCCGGCGTCGACAAAAAAGTCTCCTGCCCCGTCATAACCCGTAGCATCGGCAACCGGATGAAGGAGTAGCAGTGCATCCATCGCCGTATCGTCCCACGCCTCAAAGAGCCGGTTTAGCGCCGGTGTGCCGCCGTCCCTCCAGGCGATATCGGCATTGACCACAAAAAAGGCATCCGGTCCAAGCAGGGGCAGGGCGCGCGCAACCCCGCCACCGGTTTCCAGGAGGGTTTCGCGCTCGTCGGAAATCGCGATGCGGGGAACGGTTCGGGACGCGAGGTGATCCTCGATCATTTGCGGCAGGTAATGGACGTTAACAGTTGCATCCGTGACGCCGGCATCGGCCAGCGCGTCGAGGGCGCGGTCCAGCAATGTCCGGCCCGCTACGGTGACGAGCGGTTTGGGGCGCGTCTCCGTGATCGGGCGCATCCTGAGCCCCAGACCCGCGGCGAGAACCATCGCATGGCGCGGAGCGGTTCCCGTCATGCCGCTGCTTCCGGCGGGATGCCCCGTCTGTGGGGTGGAATGTGCGCGTCGATCCAGTGCCGGATCGCGCCAAGCGACGGGTGGGCGCAGGCCCGTTCGAACAGTTTCCACACTCGCGGGATGTGCGCCAGATAATCGGGCTTGCCGTCACGTCGGCAGAGGCGCGTGAAGATGCCGATTACCTTGGCATGCCGCTGCGCGCCAAGGATCGCCATGGACGCTTTGAAAGCACCGTGGTCGAGTTCGGGAAAGGCGTCGAGATAGCGCGATGTCATCTCGGCCCCGATTCCCGTGTCGATATCGCGTCGCGCGTCCTCCAGCAGCGATACCAGATCGTAGGTCACAGGCCCCCTGACCGCGTCCTGAAAATCGAGTAGGCCGCAGGCGGCGACACCTTCGCGTTCAGGCAGCCTCATCAGATTGTCGACGTGATAGTCGCGCAGCACCAGCGATTCCGGAACGTGCCTTGCATGGCGGAGTGTCATCCGCCAGAGATCCCTGTATTCCCGGTTGGTCGCATCCGGAACGGGGGCGCGATCAATGGCGGGCATATACCATTCCGTCAGAAGCGCCGCTTCTTCCACCAGCCGGTCATCGTCGTAGCGGGGCAGCCCTGCCGGAACCGCCTCTTCGGCCGGTCTGCGATGCAGATCGATCAGCAGGTCTGTGGCGAGGCGGTAGAGACCGGCCTCGTCTGCGCCCGCTGCCAGCAGCCGCGTGAATGTATCGTCGCCTAAATCTTCCAGCAGCAGGAAGCCGGCTTCCTCGTCCCGTGCGAGAATTCTCGGCGCGCTGTAGCCGAGAGCCGTAAGATGTTCGCCGACCCGAAGGAACGGCCTCACATCTTCTTTCGGCGGCGGTGCATCCATAAGAACGGCGCGGCGGCTACCCAGCAGGAGACGGTCGTAGCGTCGGAACGATGCGTCGGCTGCAAGCGTACGGCGCTCGACGCCGACCCAGCCTGCGCGCTGCAGAAAATCTTCTATCTGTCCGCTTCTGTCAGCCAACGATATGCCCCCGGGCCAGACGGGCAGGCCATCCACCGCATGGGGTCAAGACCGCCTGCCGTTCGTTTTCGCGTTCCCCCTGAAGCAGGACGACGTCCAACCTGTCGATGGGCAAGAGCGGAGCGATTCTGTCCGGCCACTCGATCAGCGAAACCCCGGCGGCAAGCGCGTCCTCGAACCCCAACTCGTAGACATCGTTCGGTTTTTCAAGACGGTAGAGGTCGAAGTGGTGAACAGTGAAGGACGGAAATTCGTAGAGCTGAACCAGGGTAAATGTCGGACTTGGAACCTCTTCCCGTTCGTAGCCAAATTTGTCGAAGAGAGCTGTTACGAAGGCGCGGGACAGGGCGGTCTTGCCCGTGCCCAGCTCACCTGTCAGCCCTATGACGTCGCCCGGCTCTGCCAGGGCCGAAAGGCGCGCTCCCAGCCGGTCCGTCGCTTGCGGATCGGGAAGCGGCACCGAGATTGTTCCGGTCGAGTGTGCATCGGGCACCATCCGCCGCTTGTAAACAGCGCCGGCGAATCCCGCAATAGGTCCAGAGTCAATAGGGCTGAAGTCAGTTCGAGGCGGCTGCCCTCGCGGGGAGGCTGCAGATCACGCTGGTGCCTTCGCCGGGCTCCGAATCGATCGAGACGGCGCCGCCATGAAGTTCGATAAAGCTTTTCACCAGGGATAGCCCAAGGCCCGCACCGGTGCGGCGCGCTTCAGGATTGCTTCCGCGTTCGAAACGGCCAAATACGCGTTCCTGGTCTTCCGAGCTAATGCCGATGCCGCTGTCTTTGACGACAAAAACGATCTCGCCGTCGCGCCGCCGGGCCGACAGGACGATCCTGCCATTGTCGGGGGTGAACTTGACGGCGTTCGACAGGATATTGAAAAGCGCCTGCTTCAGGCGTCGCTCGTCTGCGATAATCACCCCGATATCCGGGGAACAGTCGTATTCGACCTCCAGTTTTTTCTGGCGCGCACGTTCGTGAACGAGGCTTAGAACGCTCCGCAGCAGGCTTGCGACATCGATCGAGTCTAGTTCGAGCGTCATATGACCCGCCTCTATCGTGGCGAGGTCGAGAATGTCGTTTATGAGCATCAGCAGCCGGTTGGATGATTCCAGGATGCCGGTTGCATATTCCGACTGGCGTACGTTGAGGTCGCCGAAATATTCCCCGTTGAGAATTTCGGTGAATCCGATGATTGTATTCAGCGGCGTGCGCAGTTCGTACGACACGTTGGCGATGAACTCGGATTTCAGAATGTCCGCCGTCTCCAGCGCTTCGTTTCGTTCGCGCAGTGCCCGCTCCATATTGATCGATGCGGTGACATCCACGTAGCTCAACAGGACCGCGCCGTCGGGAAGGGGCACTGTCGTGAAATCGACGGTCGATCCGTCTGTTCGTTCGATGCGGCCCTTGTGAGGCTCCCGGTCTGTCAGTTTGGCGATTATGCGTTCTTTTTCGGAAAGCCAGTCTTCCGTCGGCGCGAGCAGATCCGACATGCGGTCGACGATTTCCGAAATATGGGGCTCGTTCTCGAGCTGAGGCGCCGGGATTTTCCAAAGATTTCCGAATACCGGGTTGGTCAGCCGCAACCGCCCATTGGCGCCGACCACGGCTACGCCCTCATAAAGGTTGTCCAGCGTTTCGCGCTGCACGGCGATGAGCGTGTTGTAGCTGCGCTCCAGCGCCAGCGCATCGGTCACGTCCTCCCACACCATCAGCAATCCGCCGAACGGGTGAGGGATGTTCACCGACCGGAGCGTCGTCCCGTCGGGCAGATGGATCATCTCCTCTACCGGGTCGATAAGGGATGTAAATAGCCGGAGCTGTTCGTTCTTGAAGGCCGGAAAGTCCGCAAATTCCGGAAGCCGCCTTTTCTCCCGCAATGCTTCGAGGATTTCGCCGCGTAGAGGGTTGGTCCTGAGCCAGGCTTCGTCCAGTCCCCAGAGCCGAAGATACGCGTTGTTGAAAAACTGTAGCGACTGATCCGGTCCGAAAATAGCGATCGCAGTGCCGAGATTCTGGAGGATTTCCTCATGGCCGGCGATGTGTCGGGACAGTTCTGCCTGGACCGTTTCAATCTGTGTAAGGTCGATCGCGAAGCCGGCCAGGTTTGCGGTTTCGCCCAGCGGAGTTTCAACAAGCTCGAATAGCCGCCGGGTGCCCTCGAAAACGATATGTCGCCGATCGCTCTCCGGGCGCTTTCCCGCAAGCGCGCGCCGGGCAATCGCGCGCCGCCCCTCCGGCCCGGGTCTGTCGTCGATCTCCGGAAGCTGGTTGGTCGCCACCGTATCCGGTGCTTCCACGGCTCTGCGGTATGCGCGGTTGGCGAACCGGAGATCGAGATCCGCATCCCTGATCCAGACCGGGATGGGAAGCGCGTCGAACAGTTCGTGCATCTGCCGCGCGTCGTCCGACAGTCGATCGATCCGGGCTGCATCGACGGTGCGTTCGCTCACTATCAGCGCGGCGGCGGCGCCCTAGACGAAGACAATGCAGTCGCCGCGAACCGAGAAATTTCTTGCCCGGTCAGCCGAAAAGACCTGTAGCGAGAAAGCAATGCGTTTGCTGCGCAGGTCATCTACAGCGTTTCTCAGTGTTTCAGCATCTTCGTCCGGGAGCAGTTCCAGCATCGCCGCCAGCATGCCGTCGGGTGGGCTTTCGATACCCAGCATGTCGCTGAACCCTTCGCTGACGATTTCGTCATTCGAGTTGAAAGGCCAGATGATCGTGTGTTCCGACCGCAGGGATGAAACGGCCCGCATCAGCGTAGCGCGGCCCGAAATCTCCTCGTTTCGCGCCTTTTCGGCGCGCAGATGTTGTCGGATACGGAATATGGCGATGAGAGCGACGGCGAGCAGCCCCGCCAGACTGGTCGATGCGGCCGCCAGGATGGTTGGCGGTCCGATCGTCCAGTCCGAAGCCGTTGCCAGACCGGGCCAGAAGATAGTGGCTGACGCCACAGCCAGCGTCGCCGGGAAATTTCGTATTGAAGACATCCCCCCGTTCGTTCCCGGTCAGAAAACGGACGATCCTGAATCAGGAAGGGGGGATGTCGACGACATCAGTACCGGTAGTGATCGGGCTTGTAAGGACCTTCGGTGGAAAGTCCGAGATAGTCCGCCTGTGCCTGGGTCAGAGATGTCAGCTTGACGCCGAGCTTCTCAAGGTGAAGCGCCGCGACCTTTTCGTCCAGATGCTTGGGCAGCACATAGACCTTGTTTTCGTAATCGCCGCTGTTGTTCCAAAGTTCAAGCTGCGCCATGACCTGGTTGGTGAAGGACGCGCTCATGACAAAGCTGGGATGACCCGTCGCGCAGCCGAGATTGACCAGACGGCCTTCTGCCAGAACGATCAGCTTCTTGCCGTCAGGAAATTCGACCTCGTCGACCTGCTCCTTGATATTGACCCATTTGTAATTACGCAGCGCCTCGATCTGTATCTCGCTGTCGAAGTGACCGATATTGCAGACGATCGCCCGGTCCTTCATTTCGCGCATATGGTCGAGCGTGATGATGTCGATATTGCCGGTCGTGGTGACGAAGATATCGCCTTGCGGGGCAGCGTCCTCCATCGTCACGACCTCGTAGCCTTCCATCGCCGCCTGAAGCGCACAGATCGGATCGATCTCCGTCACCAGGACGCGGGCGCCCTGGCTGCGCAGGCTGGCGGCCGATCCCTTGCCGACGTCGCCGAAACCGGCGACCACGCCGACCTTGCCCGCGACCATCACATCGGTCGCCCGCTTGATTCCGTCGACCAGGCTTTCACGGCAGCCGTAAAGGTTATCGAACTTCGACTTTGTCACTGAGTCGTTGACGTTGATCGCCGGCACCTTCAGTTCGCCCTTCTTTTCCATCTCGTACAGGCGGTGCACGCCAGTCGTCGTTTCTTCCGAGAGTCCCTTGATGTCTTTAAGCATCTCCGGGAATTTCTCATGCATTACCAGCGTCAGGTCTCCGCCATCGTCGAGGATCATGTTCGGCGTCCAGCCGTCAGGGCCGGTGATGGTCTGTTCGATGCACCACCAGAATTCCTCATCCGTTTCGCCCTTCCAGGCGAACACCGGAATGCCAGCCGCCGCGATCGCCGCCGCCGCCTGGTCCTGAGTTGAAAATATGTTGCAGGAGCTCCAACGAACGGTTGCGCCGAGGTCGACCAGCGTTTCGATGAGCACCGCCGTCTGAATGGTCATGTGAAGGCAGCCGACGATGCGCGCGCCGTCGAGCGGCTTCTTGCCTGCATATTCCTCGCGCAGCGCCATCAGGCCGGGCATCTCCGTTTCGGCAATCTCGATCTCCTTGCGGCCCCAGTCGGCGAGCGAAATATCGGCGACTTTGTAATCGTTGGCGGTACTCATAAAGTGCTCCTGTTGGTTCGGGTGAGGCGCCTGACAGCCGACCGTTCGATCGGAGGGCGCGCTGATTTCTGGGTCAAGACGGCCTGTCCTATAGCAGGGGGGCTCGTTGAGACGCAAGGATTTAGCGGATTTGCGCCAAAATCGGCGACAGAAGAGCGTCAGTTTTCGTCGAAACCGGCCTCAACCAGATCGGCAAGCGCCCCGACGGCCTGCGGGGAATCTTCGCCCGCTCCAGCGATTTCGATCCGGGTTCCCGGTCCCGCTGCAAGCAGCATCAGCCCCATGATCGAGAGGCCGGAAACCGTCATGCCATTGCCGGATACCAGGATCTCGGAATCGAATTCTTCTGCCAGCTTGGCGAAGCGGGCGGCCGCGCGGGCGTGCAGGCCTCGCTTATTGACGATTTCGACCTCCTGGCGCACGACGCTAGCGCCGCGGTCGGTGGAATTTCCCGATCTTTCAGGGTCGCTCGATTCCGGCGTCATTAATTCCGGTCCGCCAGCAGCTGGGATGCGACATTGATGTATTTTCGTCCCGCCTCCTGCGCGTCGTTTACGGCTTCGTGCAGCGATTTGCCCTGACGGACGCGGGCAAGCTGTACCAGCATCGGCAGGTTCACCCCCGCAATAACCTCGATGTTGGTTTCGTTCATGACAGATATGGCCAGGTTCGACGGCGTGCCGCCGAACAGGTCAGTAAGGACCACTGCGCCATCGCCCATGTCTGTCTCGCCGATTGCTGCCAGAATATCGAGCCGCCGCTGCTCCATGTCGTCTTCCGGCTGAATGCAGACGGTTGCCATCTGCTCCTGAGCGCCGACGACATGCTCCAGCGCGCCGCGCAGTTCGTCCGCAAGGCGACCGTGGGTAACGAGAACAATTCCGATCATCGAAATTCCGCCAATTCCTGTTTAGCCTCTATCTGGCTGCGGTATCCGCACTGTCCTGCAGTTCACGATGGGCGACGCTCGCCTGTTCTCCGCGTCCCGTCAACCACGCCGTTAACCGGTCTGCAACATAAACCGACCGGTGCTGACCGCCGGTGCAGCCGATCGCTATCGTGAGATAGGTTTTTCCTTCCTGCTGAAATCTTGGAAGCAGCGGTGCGACCAGTCCCGTCATAGCCTCGAAAAACTCCTCGAAGCCCGCATCGGCTGCGATAAACGCCGCGACTTCGGGATCCAGGCCGGTGCGGGCCCGCAGGTCCGGTTCGTAATGGGGATTCTTGAGGAAGCGGGCGTCGAAAACGAGGTCAGCCTCGCGGGGGAGCCCGCGTCGGAAGGAAAAGGAGACCACGGATATTGCGAGTTTCGATTCGATATCGAGCGAGAAGTGTCCCCGTACGAGTTGCCTGAGATCGTTGAGCGCGAAGTCCGTGGTGTCGATGACGAGGTCCGACCGGTCCCTTAGCGCGAGTACCATACGGCGTTCGTGCCTGATGCCGTCGAGAACCGGTCGGTCCGCTGCGAGCGGGTGACGCCGGCGGGTCTCGGTATAGCGGCGGCGCAGGACTTCGTCTTCGCAATCGAGAAAGACAAGCCGGACTTCCAGGCCGGGGGCATCCGCCAGCGTGTCGACGAACGCCAGAAGTTCGTCGACGCCAAAATCGCGAGTCCGGATATCGACGCCGATGGCGACCGGCGATCGCTTTTCGGTCGACCGGGTTTCGCCGGCGCCGATCAGCGATGGCAGGAGCGACAACGGCATGTTGTCGACGGCTTCGTATCCAAGATCCTCAAGCGCCTTGAGCGCGGAGCTCTTGCCTGCGCCGGACATGCCGGTGACCAGCAAAAAGCGGGTCGGCGCCATAGCGTCCTCCGACGCAGGTCGCGAATCCTGTGCAGACATCGCAGCGGACTCCGTGCTCATTCCGGCGCACTATCGCGCGTCGATCTGTTCGCTTCAAGCGACGCAAGATAAAGCCGCAGTTTTGCAGCCGCCGAAGCCTCGAACGGCGCGAGGTCGATCCGGGGAAGGGAAATTCCCTTTACGAGACACATCGTCGGGTCCGGCAGCCGGTCAATTTCCGCGCTGGACACAAGATCGGCGACAAGCGAGACCGTCGCCGTCTGCCACGGCTGGTTTTCCAGAATGCCGATGCCGCGAACTTCGATTTTTCCCGCCAGCGCATCCGGCGGCGATGCGAAGATCATCCCGTCGCGAGCTTCCAGGACAACCTGGTCGTCCGCGACGAGGATTCCGCCTTCGTCGAGAAGTCTGAGCGCCAGGTCTGACTTGCCGCTCCCTGAAGGCCCTCTCAGCAGTACGGCGCGCCTTCCGATCGCGACGCAGCTCGCATGTGTCGGATGGGTCGCCACGATTTCAGCCATTCGCAAGCGGCAATCTGACGACAAAACGCGCGCCTGCGATCTCGCCGCGTTCGTTCCGGCGGTTCTCCGCCATGATAGATCCGTCGTGCGCATCGACGATCTGCCGTGAAATGCTGAGACCCAGGCCTGAATGGGTGCCGAACTGTTCGCCTTCAGGACGTTCGCTGTAGAACCGTTCGAAAATCCGGGTGAGGCTGCTTTCGGGAATACCGGGACCGTCGTCTTCGACACGCGCCCAGGCTTCGTTACCTCTTGTTTCTACCGTGACGGCGACCTGCCCGTCCGGCGGGCTGAAAGAGAGGGCGTTGATCAGCAAATTCTGGAAAACCTGGACGAGACGGCCCTCGTTGCCCAGAACGGTCACCGGCTGATCGGTTGAGGCGGAAAAGAAGATGTCCTTTCCCTCGTGCGCGCCGGACGTTCTGTGAACCTCGACCAGCGCAGACAGCAGGCGGGAGAGATCGAGCGGCGCCGGTTCGTCGCGCGACAGCTCCGCGTCGAGCCGCGATGCATCGGAAATGTCGGAAATAAGCCGGTCAAGCCGCTGAACGTCATCCTGGATGACTTCCATCAGTCGGGCCTGCTGTTTCGGATCCGTTACCCTTGCCGCAGTTTCGATGGCGCTCCGCAGCGAGGTCAGGGGATTCTTGATTTCATGGGCGACATCGGCGGCGAAGCTCTCGATGGCGTCCAGGCGCCGCCACAGGGCCTCGGTCATGGCGCGGAGATCGCGGGCCAGATCGCCGATTTCGTCGTTTCGGGAATCGAAGGCGGGGATTGCGGCCGGATCCCGCCCCGGCATCACGCGCACGCGGTCGGCCGCGTCGGCCAGGCGGCGCAGAGGACGCGCGATGGTGCCGGCGAGATAGACTGACAGCAGAACCGTGATGGCGAGAGCCGCAGCAAATACCTTGAGAATGTCATATCGAACGGACTGCAGGGCAGTGTCGATTTTCTTTCCGTCCGCGGTGAGCAGCACGACGCCAATGACCTTCTTGAAGCGCTGCACCGGTGCGGCGGCGCTCAGGACCAGCGTTCCGTGTTCGTCTATACGCAGTCGCGTCGCCGCATCCCCGGCCAGCGCATCCATCGCTTCGCGGTAATCCGAAGCCCTTGAGTCCGATGTTTCGAGGTATCGCGGCAGGTGCCTTCGCCCCGGCAGCAGGCTGAGGACCCATTCATAGACGGGGTCGACCAGGCTGGTAACGAACCCCTCTTCTTCCGGGGGCGGCAATTCGACAATCTGAACCTCCGCGCCGGACGGTCCCAGGACGCGCCGCGAATCCGCGATCAGGAGTCCATCCTTGTCGTAGAGACGGGCACGGGTACGAATCGGAGCGACGAGACGCCGCAGCATCGGTCCGGCGATGTCCGACCGGATTTCCAGGCCGCCGACCTCGCTTGTCGCATAGGCGCCTTCGCCCAGGGCGCCCGCAAAAATCTCCGCCTCGGTCCGCAGGCCCGCAAGCTCTCCGTCGATCAGGTTTGTTTCGTAGCGGCCCAGAAAAAGCAGGCCGGCGACAAGAAAGACCAGCGCGGTGATGTTAACGACGAGAATGCGTCGTGTGAGCGGCGAGAACCGGCCCCGATGGCGCCTGGTCTCCGCCGGAGGAGCCCGTTGCGCGGCGATCCGCTTGTCAGATGCGTCGTCGGCACCGCTCGGACGGGGTTCTTTGCCCCGCGTCAAAACCGTCTCTCCGGTCTCCCTGTATCCGAGCGGGTCCGCTTACCCGTCGCGATACCGGTAGCCCACCCCGTACAGGGTTTCGATCTGATCGAAATCGTCGTCGACCATTCTGAATTTCTTGCGCAGCCGCTTGATGTGGCTGTCGATCGTCCGGTCGTCGACGTAGATATGTTCCCCATAAGCCGCATCCATGAGCTGATCGCGGTTCTTGACGTGACCCGGCCGCGCGGCCAGGGCCTTTACGATCAGGAATTCGGTGACCGTCAGGTTTACCGGCTCGCCCTTCCAGGTGCAAAGGTGACGCGAGGAATCGAGGATCAGGTCGCCCCGCACGATCGGCGGTTCCGCCCCCCCTTCGTCGGCATTGTCGGACTGCCCGTCGCGCCGCCTAAGCAAGGCGCGAATCCGTTCCAGCAGCAGCCTCTGCGAAAACGGTTTCTTGACGTAGTCGTCGGCGCCCATGCGGAGGCCCAGGATCTCGTCGACTTCCTCGTCCTTGGATGTCAGGAAGATGATCGGCATATCGCTGTCGCGGCGAAGATGCTCCAACAGCTCCATCCCATCCATACGGGGCATCTTGATGTCGAGGATGGCGAGGTCCGCGCCGCGCGCGGTGAGCCCTCTGAGCGCAGTGTCCCCGTCATTGAAGGTGCGCACGGAGAAGCCTTCCGCCTCAAGCGCCATCGATACCGACGTCAGAATATTGCGATCGTCATCAACCAGGGCGATGGTGTGAGTCATTTCTAACCCCCGACTCTATGGTGTGGTCTGTGGTCCGTAATATCGTCACCTTGCACGATATTAGCGGAATTAGGCCGAATTGGCGCGGGATTATGGCCGAACCGGGGCAAATAGGTCACAGGCGACCGGATAAAATGCGTTGACCGCGAGGAATGTCGTCCCAACAATAAATGCAATGCAGGAAGACCGGGATCAGACAGATACGGAGCGTGGCGCCAAGGCGCGCCGGACAGTGCGGGCTCTCGGCCGGGCGGCGCTGGCGACATCCATGGCGGAGAACGGAGCGCCTTATGCATCGCTCGCGATGGTCGCAACCGACCATTCCGGCTGTCCGTTGATACTGCTCTCCGATCTTGCCGAGCATACCCGGAATATCCGGGCGAATCCGGCGGCGAGCCTGTTGTTCGACGCGACGGAGGGCCTCGACAACCCGTTGACGGGAACCCGGGTGACCCAGCTGGGCGCGGTTTCGAAGATCGATGACGGGGCTGAGCGAGAAAGGCTCATGGCACGCTATCTGGCGCGGCATCCCGATGCCGCCGTTTATGCCGGGTTCGCCGATTTCAACCTGTATCGCCTCGATGTCGAGCGTGTCCATGTCGTCGCCGGGTTTGGAGTGATCTTCTGGCTGTCAGGCGATGCGTTTCTGGCCGGGTCCGAGCGGGTGGCGGAGGTCGCAGCGGCGGAATCGGAGATCGTCGCGCACGTGAACCAGGATCATTCGGATACTGTTCGTCTTTTTGCACAGGTTTTTGCGGGCGGTGCGGACGGCCCATGGAAAATAACCGCAGCCGACTGCGACGGCGTCGAGATCGGACTCGGAAACAGACGCAAAAGAATCCCGTTCGATAAATCGGTCTTTACCGCCGCCGATGCTAGGGCGGCATTGATTACCCTTGTGGAAAAAGCCCGGAGAAGGGCGGAAAACCGCTGAAAACCGGCGAATCGTCTTTGGTTGAACTCGCCGGTTGTTATGGTTATGTTGGCCCCGATTTTGAGGCTCGCTGGCTCGTTCGCGACCGAAATGCGGGCCATGCAAGCAGGATATGGCCCGCCCGTGCGGGCCTGCATCTATTTCAGGAGAATACAGTGGATCAGACCGGGACGTACAAAAGCAGCTTCGGCGTCGACAACCATGGGCTCTCGGGGCTCAGCACCCTGCACTGGAATCAGGGCGCGCCCCAGCTTTATGAGGCGGGTCTGCGGCGCGGCGAGGGCGAGCTGTCGGTCGACGGCGCGTTCGTGACGAAGACCGGCGAGTACACCGGACGGTCGCCCAAGGACAAGTTCATGATCGAAGACGCGTCGATCAAGGACGATGTCTGGTGGGGCCCGGTCAACCAGCCGCTCGGCGCGGACAAGTTCGACATCGTCCACGCCCGCATGATGGATTACTTCAAGGGCAAGGAAGCGTTTGTTCAGGACTGCTACTGCGGCGCCGACCCGGCCTACCGCCTGCCGGTGCGTGTCATTACCGAAAACGCCTGGCACAGCCTGTTTGCCCGTAACATGTTCATCAAGCCGGCGAACGAAGACTATGCGAACTTCACGCCGGAATGGACCGTCATTCAGGCGCCCGATTTCCACTCGGTGCCTGAAACCGACGGCACCAACAGCGAAGTCTGCATTATGGTGAACATTCCGCGCAAAACAGTTCTGGTCGCGGGCAGTCACTATACCGGCGAGATCAAGAAGAGCATCTTCGGCGTGATGAACTGGATCCTGCCGGCGCTGGGCGTGATGACCATGCACTGCTCGGCGAACCAGGGGCCCAGGGGAGACACGGCGATCTTCTTCGGCCTGTCGGGCACCGGCAAGACGACGCTGTCGTCGGATTCCACCCGCACACTGATCGGCGACGACGAGACCGGCTGGTCGGATAACGGCGTGTTCAATTTCGAGGGCGGCTGCTACGCCAAGACGATCAACCTGTCGGCGGAGGCCGAGCCGGAAATTTACGCCGCTTCGCGCCGTTTCGGCACCATCCTCGAAAACGTGGTGCTCGATCCGGTCACGCGGATGCCCGATTTCGACGACGGCTCGCTAGCCGAGAACGCGCGGTCGTCCTATCCGCTCAGCTATCTCGATAATATCAGCGACACCGGCATGGGCGGCCACCCCGAAAACATCATCATGCTGACCGCGGATGCGTTCGGCGTCCTGCCGCCGATCAGCAAGCTGTCGGCCGAACAGGCGATGTATCACTTCCTTTCGGGCTACACGGCCAAGGTCGCCGGCACCGAGCGCGGTATGACGTCGGGCGCTGAAGCGACTTTCTCGACCTGCTTCGGCGCGCCCTTCCTGCCGCGCCATCCCACCGTCTATGCCAAGCTGCTGGGCGAGCGAATCGCCAAGCACAAGGCCAATTGCTGGCTGGTCAATACCGGCTGGAGCGGCGGCGGATACGGCGTTGGAGAACGGTTCAAGATCGCTCATACCCGCGCCATGGTGCGCGCCGCGATGGACGGCAAGCTCGCCACGGTCGGCACGGTGCGGGATCCGAATTTCGGCCTGCTGGTGCCCGAGGGTTGCCCGGACGTGCCGAAGGAAGTCCTCTCGCCGCGTGAGACCTGGTCCGACAAGGACTCCTACGATTCCACGTCCCAGCACCTGGCCAAGGAGTTCGAGAACAACTTCAAGCAGTTCGAATCCCACGTCGACGACAACGTCAACAAGGCCGGCATTCACGCGGCTGCGTGATTGGGACTGTTTCCAATTAAGAAGGCGGGTCTTCGGACCCGCCTTTTTTGATGTCTATAATCATCCATGACCAACCCAACCGGATTTCTGTCAGGCCTGCCTGAATTTTCTGCCCCGGTGCGCGCCGCCTTCTGGATCACCATGGCGGGGGTTTGTTTCACCCTGACCATGACGGCGGTGCGCCAGGTCACGCCGGAACTGCACGTTTTCGAAACGGTGATGTTCCGCAGCCTGTTCGGCATCGCCTTCATGCTGCCGTGGCTGATCCGCAACGGCGTGTCGCAGATGCGCACGACGAAAGTGAAACTGTATGCCGCGCGCGGCAGCATGGCCTATATTGTTACCACGCTGTATTTCTTCGCCGCGACCATGATGCCGCTGGCGGACCTCGTATCGGTCACTTTCACACGACCGATTTTCGGCACCATCGCCGCCATCCTGTTCCTGCACGAAGTTGCCCGCGCCCGCCGCTGGACCGCCATCGCCATTGGCTTCGCCGGCATGCTGATCATCATTCGTCCGGGCTTTACGACGCTCAATATCGGGATGCTGCTGGTGCTGGCCGGCGTGTGCTTTCAGACTTTCAACACCATCATCGTCAAGACGCTGACGAGAACCGAAGGCTCCGACACGATCGCGCTCTACCACACGCTGTTCATCCTGCCGCTCTCGGTCATTCCCGCGATTATCGTCTGGAAAACGCCCAATCTCGAACAGCTCGCCTGGCTGGTGGCGGTGGGCGGCGCCGGTATCATGACCCAGCGCGCCATGACCCGTGCCTTTGCCGTGGCCGATGCCTCGCTGGTGCTGGCGATGTCCTATCTGCGCCTGCCGGTGGCAGCGCTGATGGGCTATCTGATCTTCAGCGAGGTCCCTGAAATCTGGGTCTGGATCGGCGGCGCAGTGATCGCCGGATCGTCCGCCTATATCGCGCGGCGCGAGGCTGTTCTGGCGCGCGAAGGGCGGGAGAACGCCTGAAAGCCTGAGATCAGGCGAAATCCGCCGCCGTCCAGGCGCTTGGGTGGCGTGTCTTCACGCCGCGCAACTGGTCCACGCCCGAACAGCCGAGCTGGCCCAGGGTGGACGACAGCTCCTGCTTGAACAGGTCGATCATGTGGCCGGGCCCGTCGCCGCCGAGCGCGCCGAGCGACCACAGGAACGCCTTGCCGGCGAAGGCCGCATCCGCGCCGATGGCGCAGGCGCGCGCCACGTCGACGCCCGATCGCACGCCCGAATCGACCACCAGCGTCGCCTTGTCGCCGACCGCCGACTTGATCGCCGGCAGCGCATCGGCGGATGCCGGCAGCGCCTCGATCTGGCGACCGCCATGGTTGGTGACGAAGATGCCGTCGATTCCCATCTCGACCAGGCGTTCGGCGTCCGCCGGGTGCAGCACGCCCTTGACCAGCAGCGGGCCCTTGAACGCGTCGCGATACATTTTCAGCTCGTCCCAGGTGAACGCGCCGCCCTGTTCGCGCCGCATGAAGGCCGCCGCTTCCTCGAGGCTCACATCGCCCATATAGGGACGCAGATTGAGCCAGCGCGGTATGCCGTTCTTCAGCATCGACATAAACCAGTGCGGCGACGACAGCGCATCCATCCGGAGCCGCATGTTGAGCTTGAACGGGCTCATGATGCCGGCCTTCACCTCGCGGGTCCGGGTGGTCCGCACCGGCGTGTCCCAGGTCAGGACGACGGCGTTGATGCCGCATTCGGAGGCGCGGCGAACGAGGTCGAGCCCGATTTTATGATTGTCGTTGGAAAACCGGTACATCTGCAGCCAGGCGACGTCGCCCGCGATCTCCATCGCGCGCTCCATCGTGATGGCCGACAGAACGCCCAAAGTGTACGGCACTTTCGCGGCCTGCGCGGCCTTGGCCATATAGGTTTCTGCCCCCGGAAAACCGGTGCCCGGCCCGCCGATGGGCGAAATCCCGATCGGCGCGGAGTAGGGCTTGCCGAACAGGGTCGTGTTGGTCGGCGGCGGTTTAATCATGTTGCCGTAGCGCGGCATCATCTCGATGCAATCGAAGGCGTTCCAGTTGCGCTCGATGCCCCGGTCCGCGCCGCCCGCGCCGCCGTCCACATACTCGAACGCGAAGTTGGGCAGGCGCTTGCGCGCCCGAGCGCGCAGATCCAGCGCGGTCGGGAACCGTCGGCGCAGCGCAAGCTGTTCAGGCGTCGGCCCGCCCGGCCCGGCGGAGGCATGGCGCAGATCGGCGACCGGCGCCGCATCTGTCGGTTCGGTCGAGGTGGTCGTGTTGTCGGGCATGGCGAAGCCTATGGAATATCCTGTGAATGGCCGGACATCATACGCCTCCGGCGGCGGTTGGCACAGGTGCCGAAGGGATTTTTAGAGCAATTGCCTTATGGCGACCTTGCGGAACTTCACCGTACCGCCGCCATGCTGTAAGGCGATATGGCCGTCGCGGAACATGTTGTTGCGGAAATCGGCCGTCGTCGTTCCGTTGAGCTCCACCTTGATCTGCCGTCCCCGCGCGGTGATCTTCATGACATTCCATTTGCCGCCCGCCTTGGGCATCGGCACGACCTCCACGAAATGCACCACCGAACCCGTTCCGTATGTCGGATCGCGCCGCTCGTCGTAAATATTGACCTCGTAGCACTTGCGCGGATCGATCTCGTCATCCTCCCGGCAACGGATAAAAACCCCGCTGTTGGCGCGGCGGCTCACCCAGAATTCGACATGCAGTTTGAAGTTCCGGTACTTCTTTGGGGTGACAAGAAAGGCCGAACCCCATATGGGCGCCGATGCCCCAGTGGATCAGGGCCAGGTCGTCGT
>JAYOLL010000027.1:0-51140 GCA_038120295.1 Rhodospirillales bacterium
CGCGGGCAAGAAACCCGTCGAGGGCGAAAATCGGCACGGTTTCCGCCGTGCCTGTGTCCTCGCGGCGGTTCCAGTCGAGAAAGCTGTGGCCGCCGGGGTTTCCTGCATCCGCATAGATCGGCAGTTCTGCGTCTTCCGCGCCCAGCCCAGCGCGGACCGGCCGCAGATTACGATGTTGTTGCAGACCGGCGTTACGGGATAGCAGGGAATGGGTCGGACCGTGCGGCTCGAACGCGAAGACCAGCCCGTTCCGGCCTACCAGACTGGATGCCGTCAGGGCGTAATGGCCGAAATTCGCTCCCGCATCGACCACCATGACGCCGGGTGACAGCAGTTCGACGAAAACCCGGGTCTCCAGCGGTTCCCAGTAACCGCGCCGGATCAGGGCTCGCGTTAGCGTCTCACGCCCCGGATGCGCTTCAACGGGATAATGCGCCGTCTGCATGATGAAGGGTTCGTTGGGCCGGATCAGATAGAACAGGGTCCGCCAGATTGCGGACAGAAGGCGGTTCGTTCCGATATGCCGGGTCGGAAAGATTCGTGCGATGGTCTGAAACAGGGCGTTGCGCATATTGCAGTCATTATAGCTTGCCCCAGCGATTCTCGGGGCGATTCCCGGAGTGATTCCCGGAGTGATTCCCGGAGCGAATTCCGGCACCATCTATGAATCGGCGTGGCGGCATACTAGATTTCAGGCATGGTCGATGAAGAAAATCCAACGACGGAAGCCCGCAAACGGGATCATATCGATGTCGTGCTGGGCAAGGACGTCGGCGCCAAGGGCATTACCACCGGGTTTGAACGATTTGCCTTCGAGCATTGCGCGCTGCCCGGGCTTTCGCTCGACGATATCGACCTATCGACCGAAATATTCAGCAGGACGCTCCGCGCACCATTTCTGATTTCCAGCATGACAGGTGGGGCGGAGCCCGCGCGCGACATCAATCTGAAGCTGGCCGGCGCCGCGCAGGCGCTCGGTATCGCCATGGGGCTCGGTTCTCAGCGCGCAGGAATCGAACGGCCGGAGCTTGCCGATACCTATCGGGTGCGCTCGGTTGCGCCCGATATCCTGCTGTTCGCCAATCTGGGCGCGGTACAGCTCAATTACGGATACGGAATCGACGAGGCGAGGCGCGCGGTAGACATGATCGAGGCGGACGCGCTGATCCTCCATCTCAACCCGCTCCAGGAAGCGGTTCAGTCGGGTGGCGACCGGGACTGGCGGGGACTGCTGTCGAAGATCGAGAGCATTGCAGGCGCATTGCCGGTCCCGCTGGTCGTCAAGGAAGTCGGCAACGGAATATCCGGCGCCGTCGCGAAGACGCTGATCGATGCGGGTGTCGCCGCCATCGATGTCGCCGGCGCCGGTGGGACGAGCTGGAGCGAGGTCGAGGCGCACAGGCAGTCGGATCCGATCGTACAGCGGGTCGCGCACAGCTTCGCCGGCTGGGGGATCCCGACATCACTGGCGCTCTCGGACGTCGTTCGTGCGGCGCCTGGCGTTCCTGTCTTCGCCAGCGGTGGGCTACGGTCGGGAATCGATGCCGCAAAAGCGATCCGGCTCGGCGCTTCCCTGTGCGGCGCCGCGGCGCCCGTTCTGGGCTCAGCGACGGATACCGCAGAGGCCGTTTTCGACACGATGAGCGTCTTCATCGAAGAGTTGCGAATAGCCTGTTTCTGTACGGGGTCGTCCGATCTGGCCGCGCTTCGAACCGCGCCGTTGCGGCGCACTGTCGATGGGGCTTTCGTTGGGGAAAGCACCGCTTAGCCGCTTTACGCAAATCGTACGAGCGGGCAGTCTGTACGTATGGTGAATAACGGCAGGATAGACGACAGCCGGCGAACGGTTGCCGTACCGGACGAACCGGTCCGCGAAAAAGGAACACGAGCGCCGCGCCCGCGGGATGCGGCAACGCTGATCATCTATCGGATGCGGGCCGGGAAGCTTGAAGTGCTGATGGGCAAGCGTCACTGGTCCCACCGGTTTCTGCCGGAGCGTTACGTGTTTCCTGGCGGCAGGGTCGATCCCACCGACAGCCGGGTACGATCGGGTACGCCGATGTCCCCCGATGTGGAGGACAGGCTTGTCAGGACGGCGAAGCCGTCTCGCGCCCGCGCCCTGATGGCGGCGGCGGTGCGCGAAACGTTTGAGGAAACGGGCCTGTTGATCGGCGTTCCCGATCCCGAACCTGGACGCAGCGTACCGGAAAACTGGAGACCGTTCTTCGATCTGGGGCTGGCGCCAAGCTACCAGCATATAGATTATGTTGCCCGTGCGGTGACGCCTCACTGGCGGCCGATCCGCTACAATGCCCGGTTCTTCATGATCGATCACCGGCATGTTTCGGGTGAACTGGGTGGAAGCGGCGAACTGCTCGATCTGACCTATGTGCCGCTATCCGAAACGGCCGATCTCGAACTGTCCCTGATCACGACGCGCGTACTCGAACTGGTCGAAGACCGTTTCCGGCGGTCGGCCGGGCCCGGCGAGCGACAACGGGTCATCAATTTCCGCCATAACGGCGAATTTCACGACATGATTCCCGAGTAAAGGTGACGGGTTATCTGGAGACCAGGCGAAGCTGTCGTTCGATGGGGGCGAGGACTTCCAGCAGCGACCGGCCGCGCTTGACCAGGTTGCCGGCTGCGCCGAGCACGTAATCGCCGCTGCGATGGCTGCCCGACGCGTATTTGTAGACCGTGAAGGCCGGCTGCGTCTTGGAATCCCGGTAAATCGAAAAGGCGGACATGCCCTTGCCATGATCGATGGCGTAGTCTTTCCATTCCCCGCTGATCACGCGGCGGCTATAAAGAGATAAAAGCTGGTTCAGTTCGACACGGGTGAAATAGACCCGCCCGGCCTTCTTGCGCCGATGATCCGATATTTTGATCACCTGGGTCATTTCGTGCGCGACAAGCCCTGTGATGTTTCAGTTTTGTTGCGGTAATTATATTCACGACCGCAGAACGCCGTAAACCCGTAGAACGCCCTGTCACGGAGATATTTTGGGGCGTTCGCAGGCGGCTTTCTTTGTCTTTGCCTCTGGCGGGCCAGATGGCTATTGTACCCGGCCTTGAACCGCCATTTTTTGAGGATCGGAGCCGTTCCGTGGGCGATATATTTCGGGAAGTTGACGAGGAACTGCGGCAGGAGCGGTACGAGAAGCTCTGGCAGCAGTACGGTCGCTATGTCATTTACGGAGCGGCGGCCATCGTGCTCGTTTTCGGGGGATGGCAAGGCTGGACCCATTACGAAAAGGCGCAGTGCGAAAGCGCAAGCGCGCAATACGCCGCGGCGATCCGGCTGGCCGCGGAAAACAAGACCTCGGAGGCGGATGCTATCCTTGCCGACCTGATCGGCAAGGGCGGCGGCAGCTACGCGGTTCTGGCCCGTTTTCACCGCGCAGCCCTGAAGGCGAAAACAGACGATCTTGCCGCGGCAGCGGCGGCGTACCGGGCGCTCTCAGACGATTCGTCGCTCGACGAATCTCTCCGGCATGCGGCGCTCGTCTATTCCGTTTCTCATGAAATGGATGCGCCCGGCGCGGATCCGAAGGCGCTTGGCGACCGGCTGTCTGCGGCAATCGCCGGCGATAGCGCGTGGCGCCATTCCGCGCGCGAGCTCAGCGGTCTGATTGCCTTGAAGGCCGGCGACGATACGCAGGCCAAAGAGCATTTCCAGAAACTTGCGGACGATCTGGATGCGCCGGTGAACATGCGGACCCGGGCGACCCATATGATCTCCGTTCTTGGCGGCTGACAACCGGTGTACGAGAGAATGGGCGCCAGGCGTGCAGGGGCGACGACGGTATTTCTCCTCGGGATGGTTCTTTCGGGGTGTTCCGGTTTTTTTGGGGAGAAGGAAAAGCCTCCCCTGCCGGGCGAGCGGATAAGCGTACTTGCCCTGCAATCGGTACTGGAGCCTGACCCCAGGCTGTCCGATCTTGCCGTTCGCCTGCCCAGGCCCTTCGTCAATCCCAACTGGCCCCAGGCTGGCGGGTTTCCCAACCATGCCATGCATCATCTTGCGGCGAGCGGGCCGCTCCGGCAGATCTGGTCGGAGGATATCGGCGAAGGGGAGGGCCGGAACGGGCAGCCCATCGCGCCGCCCGTCGTTGCCGGTGGACGGGTTTACACCGTCGATGTCGAAGCTTCTGTACAGGCGACAGATGCTGAGACCGGACGACGGATCTGGCGCGTTGAACTGGCTCCGGAAAATGACGACGAGGGCCTGCTTGGCGGCGGCATCGCCTATGCCGATGGCAGGATTTTTGTCGCGACCGGGTTTGCCGAGGTCATTGCTCTTGATGCGGGAAGCGGCAAGGTCTTGTGGCGGCGTAAGCTGTCCGCTCCTCTACGGTCTTCGCCGACCATTTTCAGAGGGCGTGTTCTCGCGTCGACCATCACCAATGAACTCAGCGCGCTCAGTGCCGACGATGGCGAAGTGCAATGGACCCATACCGGCATCACAGAAGTGGCCGGTCTGCTGGGCGGAGCATCTGCGGCGGCGGCGGGGTCGACCGTTATCGCAGCCTATTCGTCTGGCGAGGTGGTCGCCCTTCGCATCGAAAACGGACGGGTCATCTGGTCGGATACGCTGACGGTGCTGCGTCGTTCGGACCCGGTATCGACTCTGGCGCATGTACGCGGTCGGCCGGTTATCGACCGCGACCTCGCGATCGTTTCCTCCAATAGCGGCCGTACGCTAGCGATCGATATGCGAACCGGAAACCGGAGATGGGAACAGCGTATCGGATCCTCTTTCGGTCCATGGGTCGCCGGGGATTTCATTTATCTTCTGACCAGTTCGAACGAGGTCGTATGCCTGGCGCGGCGCACCGGCGGCATTAGGTGGGTGGCCCAGCTTCAACGGTTCGAGGATGAAAAGGATCAGGAAGATCCGGTATTCTGGTCGGGACCGGTGCTCGCGGGCGACCGGCTTCTGGTCGGCGGAAGCCACGGCGAGATCTGGTCGCTTTCGCCTTATACCGGCACGCTTCTCGGCAGGGTCGATATCGGCGATCCGGTTTATCTTGGCGGGGTCGTCGCCAACAACACGGTTTATTTTCTGACCAACGACGCGAAGCTGATCGCGCTTCGCTGATTTTTCCGGGTTTCCCGGGCGGATGTCTTGCGGATATGAGCGTACAGATTGCTATCCTCGGACGCCCGAATGTCGGTAAGTCCACTCTTTTCAACCGGCTCTGCGGGGTAAGGGCCGCGCTTGTCGATCCGACACCTGGCGTAACGCGCGACCGGCGTTACGGGGACGCGAAACTGGGCGACCTCGAATTCGGTATCATCGATACGGCAGGGCTTGAAGAGCCGGGAAAGGACTCACTGGAAGCCGGGATGCAGCGCCAGACGGATCTGGCCCTGGAACAGGCGGATGCGCTCCTGCTGCTGATCGATGCGCGCGCCGGTATCACGCCGCTCGACCGTCATTTTGCAGACAGGCTCAGGCGGGCAACCGTGCCGGTTGTTCTCGTTGCGAACAAATGCGAAGGCGGAGCAGGGCAGGCGGGGCTGTATGAGGCCTATGAGCTCGGCCTTGGCGATCCTGTCCCGATTTCGGCTGAACATGGCGAAGGATTGGCCGATCTGCACGTCGCGCTGGCCGGTATTGTCCCCCTTGAGCAAGAGACGACAAAGCTGCCGAGGTCGCGAAAGCAGCCAGATGCGGCCAGCGACGACCCCGATGCCGAAGAGACGCCGGATGGCCCGCTTCAGCTTGCCATTGTCGGGCGGCCCAATGTCGGCAAGTCGACGCTGATGAACCGGCTGATCGGCGAAGATCGTGTCCTGACAGGCCCCCAGCCGGGCGTGACGCGGGACAGCATAGCCGTCGCCTGGTCGTGGAATGAACGCGAGGTCAAGCTGGTCGATACGGCCGGGATGCGCCGAAGATCCCGTGTGACGGAGAAACTTGAGCGGCTGTCCGTAGCGGATACGCTGCGGACTGTTCGTTTCGCAAATGTCGCCGTGCTGGTTCTCGACGGGACCGTGATGGCCGAACGTCAGGACCTCACCATCGCCGATCATGTTATTGAGGAAGGGCGAGCGCTGGTCATTGCGGTCAATAAATGGGACCTGGTGAAGGACCCGGCAGAGGCTATGAGCAGGCTTCGCGACCGGCTTGAGAGATCGCTGCCCCAGATACCCGATATTCCCATCGTTACGTTTTCAGCTCTTACCGGGCGCGGAGTCGACCGGCTGATGCCGGCGGTATTCGAAGTGTACGATCTCTGGAATACGCGCCTTTCGACCGGGTTGCTGAACAGGTGGCTCGAAGGGGCGCTTGAGCGTCATCCGCCGCCGCTTGCCGCAGGACGCAGGCTACGGCTGCGCTATATCACGCAGATCAAGGCCCGACCGCCGACGTTCGTCATTTTCGCAAGCCGACCGGCTGATCTGCCGGAAGCCTATCGCCGCTATCTGGTCAATGGAATTCGGGAGCGGTTCGGTTTGATGAAGATCGCTGTCCGCCTTCACCTGAGGCGGGGAAAGAATCCTTACGCCGACGGAGACCGTTAAGCGGCTTCTTACTGAGCGCTGAGCACCGCGCCGTGGTGCGAACAGGATTCCGCGCCCAGCTCTACGAATATGTCGAGGATGTCTTCCGGGGCCGGCAGGGTCGCGGGGTCCTCGCCAGGATAGGCGCTTGCCCGCATCCCGGTGCGGACAGCGCCCGGATTGACCGTATTGATTTTCAGCGGCGTATTGGCCATTTCCTGCGCCCAAGTAGTGGCCAGCGCTTCGATGGCTGTCTTGGTGATGGCATAGGCGCCCCAGTAAGCGCGACCGCCCGCGACCCCCGATGTCATAAAAATGGCGCGTCCTGCAGGGGAGGCAAGAAGCAGGCCTTCGAGAGCCCGGACGAGACGCCAGTTGGCGGTCAGGTTAACGGCAAGGTTTTCGTCCCAGTCGGACGGGGAGATGTGGGAAAGCGGTGTCATGTCGCCCAGAATCCCCGCGTTTGCGACAAAGATATCAAGCCGTCCGAACCGGTCCGCGATCGCGGCGGCGAGGCGGTCGATATCGTCACCGCTTTTCAGGTCGAGAGGCACGAGCGTCGCCTGGCTTTGTCCGCCGGTCGCCGCGCGAATATCGTCGTCTACTTCTTCAAGACCGGCTTTTGTCCTGGCGGTGAGAATCACGTGGGCGCCTTCCTGCGCATAGCGTTTTGCCATCGCAGCGCCGATCCCGCGCGATGCGCCTGTAATCAGCGCGATGCGTCCGTCCAGCGGCGAAGACATCGGCTAGCCGAAACTCGACAGGAAGGAAAGCTGGGGCGCGGATTCGCCGCCTTCGCGGTCGGCGAGGACGACAGGATAGTCGCCGGTGAAACAGGCGTCGCAGTTCTGGGGCAAACGCGCGTTGCGTCCTTCCTGGCCCATGGCGCGATAGAGCCCGTCGAGGCTGATAAAGGCGAGAGAGTCGGCGCCAATGAATTCGCACATTTCCTCGACCGACTGGTTTGCGGCCAGCAGTTCGGATGTTTCGGGCGTGTCGACGCCGTAAAAGCACGAATTGGTCGTCGGCGGGCTGGAGATGCGAAGATGGACTTCCCGCGCGCCGGCGGCGCGCATCATTTCGATAATCTTCACCGACGTGGTGCCGCGTACGATGCTGTCGTCCACAAGGATCACACGCTTGCCCTCAATGACCGCGCGGCTGGCATTGTGTTTCAGCTTGACCCCGAGATGCCGGATATGGTCGGTCGGTTCGATAAAGGTCCTGCCGACATAGTGGTTCCGGATGATGCCGAGCTCGTAGGGGAGGCCTGTTTCGACCGAATATCCCATGGCGCTGGGTACTCCGGAGTCCGGCACCGGAATGACGACGTCCGCATCGACATGGCTTTCCCGCGCAAGCTCGGCGCCGATGCGTTTTCTTACCTCGTATACGCTGGCGCCGTCGACAACGCTGTCGGGGCGGGCGAAATAGATATATTCGAAAATGCACATGCGCGACGGTACTTGCGGGAATGGTTTGAGCGACTTCAGCCCGCCGCTGTCGATGACGACGAGTTCTCCCGGCGCCACGTCGCGCAGGAAATCGGCGCCGATAATATCGAGCGCGCAGGTTTCGGACGCGAGAACGTAGGCGTCATCCAGCCTTCCGATCACGAGCGGTCGAATTCCCATAGGATCGCGTACGCCGATCATGCACTCGTCGGTCATTGCGACGAGAGAGTAGGCGCCGACGACCCGGCGCATGGCGTCCACCAGCCTGTTAACCGTGCTGTCCTGTTCGCTAATGGCGATCAGGTGAATGATGACCTCCGTATCCGTCGTCGACTGAAACAGGCAGCCGCGCCGGACCAGTTCCCGGCGGAGTAGCGTCGCATTGGTCAGGTTGCCGTTATGGGCGAGGGCGAAGCCGCCGGATTCGTAGTCCGCAAACAGAGGCTGGATGTTCCGGAGCGCCGTCTCTCCTGTGGTCGAATAGCGGTTATGGCCGACCGCCGCTTCGCCCGGCAGGTGTTCCATGACCTGGGGGCTGGAGAAGATGTCGCCGACATGACCGGGAGCGCGGTGACTGAAGAACTGGCGGCCGTCATAGGTAACGATACCGGCCGCTTCCTGACCGCGATGCTGCAACGAATGAAGGCCCAGGGCGGTGAGGGCAGCGGCATCGGCATGTCCGAATATCCCGAACACACCGCATTCTTCGTGCAGCTTGTCCATTCCGGTACTGTCCGATGGGCGTCGCGGGCTTGCGTTCACTGTTGCTGTCCTTTGATCAGACGGTCCATTTCACTGCGTTCCGCCGGGCTGTAGCCCTGGCGCTTCTGTTCGCCCGGGGCGCGCGTTTCCGGTTCATTGAGCTTGCGAAACCTTTTCAGCGTGTCTTCGGCGGGAGCCGGCATGTTCCTGTTGGTGCCGCCGAATTCGGGCGGCGCCAGCGATCGCAGCTTGTCCGACCCCCATTCCAGCCAGGGCTTCGTGCGAGCGGTCCTGATCCATTCGGGCTGTCGGGCGGAGTCCTTCGACAAATCGGTTAGTGCGCCGATCGATATATATCCCAGAGACGCGATGACCGCGCCCAAAAAAAGGCCGAAAGCCAGCCCTATCGATCTGTCGAGCGCGCTCAGTCCGCTATTGCGGACCTGCCGTCCGATCGCATGGCTTACGATCGTAAGAATGACCAGTGTCACCAGGAAGATAGCGAGCCCCGCTGCGGCGTCTGCCAGGAACCCCACAGAAATCCATTGCTGGGCGAATGGCCGAACGTAGCTGAAGCCGTAGAGCGTTGCGAAAGCGGCGCCGACCCATCCCAGCAGGCCGAGGACTACCCTGACGAAACCCATAGAGAAGGCCACAAGTCCCGATATCAGGACGATGGCGACCACGCCGATATCAAGGATACTCATACCGCGTCCGCCATTCGAGGTGACTCGTCTGCCTGGGCGGGCAGGCCGATGAGCGGGATAAGGTCGCCCAGATGCTCCAGCATCGTCACGTTGATCTCGGGAACCGATGCGGCCTTTTGCTTGCCTGCCGGTTTGGGCGAGAAGGCTGTATGGAACCCGAGCTTGGCGGCTTCCTTGAGACGCAGGTCCGGCTGTCCGACGCCGCGTACCTCGCCCGACAGGCCGATCTCGCCGAACACGACCGTATCTCCCGGCACAGGCCTGTCGGCGACCGCAGACAACAGGGCAGCTGCCACCGCAAGGTCGGCCGCCGGCTCGTTGATTCTGAGCCCTCCTGCAACGTTCAGATAGACGTCCCTACCCGAAAGGGAAACTCCGCATCGAGCCTCCAGTACCGCAAGGATCATGGCGAGGCGGCTGGAATCCCAACCGACCACAGCGCGGCGCGGCGTTGCGAGCGCGCTGGGTGCGACCAGCGCCTGAATCTCAACGAGGACCGGCCGGCTTCCTTCAATTCCGGCAAACACGGCGGCGCCGCTGACATCGCCGCGTCGCTGCGCGAGAAACAGCGCAGACGGGTTAGCGACCTCTACCAGGCCCTCCCCGGTCATTTCGAACACGCCGATCTCGTCGGTTGCGCCGAACCGGTTCTTGATACCGCGCAGGATTCGGAACTGGTGGCCGCGATCGCCCTCAAAATAAAGCACCGAGTCGACCATGTGTTCGAGGACCCGGGGACCGGCGATTGCCCCTTCCTTGGTTACGTGGCCAACCAGGATCACAACGAAACCGCGCCGCTTGGCGAGACGGATCAGTTCCTGGGCGCTTGTGCGGACCTGGGCGACGGTCCCCGGGGCTGAGTCGAGGGAGTCGACGAACATCGTCTGGATTGAATCGATGACGACCACGCCGGTGGAATCCGGCACGTCGAGCGTTGTAATGAGATCGCGGATGCTGGTGGCTGCCGCCAGAGCAACGTTGGCGCTGGAAAGACCGAGGCGCTCCGCGCGCATCCGGACCTGTTCTATGGATTCTTCGCCCGAAACGTAAATACAACTCGTTCGTGCGGCGAGCCCGCCAACGACCTGCAGCAGCAAGGTCGATTTTCCGATGCCGGGATCGCCGCCCACCAGGATTGCGGACCCTGGCACCAGCCCGCCGCCGCAGACCCGGTCGAACTCGGCGATGCCGGTCTCGAACCGGGGAGCGGGCCGGGACTCGCCCGCCAGCCCAACCAGCTTGACCTTGCGGCCGCGCCCGGAGCCAAGTCCCTTTGGCGCCGACTCCGCCGGCGTTTCCTCGACGATCGTGTTCCATTCGCCGCATGAGTCGCACTTGCCTGTCCATTTGGACGACGAGGCACCGCAGCTCTGGCAAACGAAACAGGTTGACGGTTTGGCCATGCGCTCTCCTTACAGGGCGCGAATTTCCATCTGGATCGGGCCCTCCGCCCGTCCGTGGATGAACTGGTCGACATACTCGTTGCCGCTGTCGTCGATCTCCGAAACCGGGCCGACCCAGATGATCCGGCCCTTGTAAAGCATGGCGATCCTGTCGGCGATCTTGCGGGCGCTCGCCATGTCGTGGGTGATTGAGAGCGTGGTCGCGCCGAGATCCTTGACGCATTCCACGATCAGGTCGTTGATCACATCGCCCATGATCGGATCGAGACCGGTTGTCGGCTCATCGAAAAAGATTATTTCGGGATCGACCGCAATAGCACGGGCAAGGCCCACGCGCTTGCGCATGCCGCCGGAAAGTTCCGCGGGCTCCAGTTCGCCGACATCGGGGCCCAGCCCAACATTGGCGAGCTTCGAAAGGGCGATTTCCTTCGCCTTGGCGCGCCCCATGCCGCGTCCTTCGATCAGCCCGAAGGCGACGTTTTCCCAGACGGAAAGACTGTCGAACAGAGCAGCGTTCTGGAACAGCATACCGAATTTTCTTAGGACGGATTCGCGCTCCGACCAGCCCATCCCAACGATCTCCATGCCGTCGACGGTAATGCTGCCACGTTCGGGCGTCAGGAGCCCCAGGACATTTTTGAGCAGCACTGATTTGCCGGTGCCCGAACCGCCGATGATCACCATCGACTCGCCCCTGCGCACTTCCAGATCGAGACCGTCAAGCACGACCTTCGGCCCAAAGGACTTGTGGACGCCGTACATGCCGATCTTGGTGTCGCTACCGGTCATGATCAGGCTGCGAAAAACAGTTCGGTGATGATGTAGTTGGCGCCGAGGATCAGGACGGACGCAGACACAACGGCGTTTGTCGTTGCCTGGCCGACGCCCTGGGCTCCTCCGCGTGAAGAGTAGCCGTGATAGCACCCCATCAGCGAGATAATGAACCCGAAGACCGCAGCCTTGGTCAGGCCGGAAAGCACATCCAGCGGTTCCAGGAATTCCCACGTTCGCTGGAGGTAGACCGTGGGGTTAAAGCCTAGCTTGTGAATGCTGACCAGATAACCGCCGAGCACGCCGATTATATCGGCGACCAGTACCAGCAGCGGCAGCATCAGCACGCCGGCGATTATTCTGGGCGCTACCAGATACTTGAACGGGTTTGTCGAAAGCGTGACAAGCGCGTCGATCTGTTCCGTGACGCTCATGGTGCCGATTTCCGCCGCCATCGCTGCGCCGATCCGGCCGGCGACCACGAGACCGGTGAGAACCGGCGCAAGCTCCCGCGTGATGGAGAGCACCACGACATTTGCGATGACGCCTTCCGCATTGAAGCGCGCGAATCCGGTATAGCTCTGCAGAGCCAGCACCATGCCGGTAAAAATCGCGGTCAGTCCGACGACCGGAAGAGAATAGTAACCGATTTCAACGCATTGGCGGGCGAGCAGTCTGAAATAGAAGGGCGGTACAAAGCAGTGAAGGACCGCGCGACCGGTAAAAATGGCGAGACGACCGATGGTCGCCAGAAAGGCGAAGGAAATCTGTCCAATTGTTGCGAGAGGATTCATGATTCAGGTGAATTTCCAAGTGGTGTCGCCGGAAAAATTGCGACGATACCTTCGCCCGAGCGCGGTCAGTATTTCGTATCCGATCGTGCCGGCGTCGGCAGCGACGTCGTCGATGCTGCGGTGCGGTCCGATCAATTCAATGGAGCAGCCGGGGCGACATTCAGATTCAGGAACATCGGTGACGTCGAATGTTACGAGATCCATCGATACGCGTCCTACCATCGGAACCCTGATATCGCCGATATAACCGCATGCCCGGCTTTCGAGAGATCGAAAGATTCCATCTGCATATCCTGCGCCCACGGTGGCGATCCGGCTTGGCCGTTGAACGCGATGCGTGGCACCGTAGCCAACCGCCTGACCGGTGTCAATGAAACGGCATTGCAGGATTTTTCCTTGTAAATTAACAACTTGCTGCATCTGCTTCGAGTCGGATTCAAGCGGCTCCACGCCGTAAAGCGCGGCGCCCGGACGCGCCATGGAAAAATGAAATTGTGGCCCGAGGAAGATGCCGGAAGAGTTCGCGAGCGACCCGGGAACGCCCCCGAACCGTTGCAGGATTTCCGAGAACAGCCGGCGCTGCTCTTCGTTCATGGGGTGCAGGGGCTCGCCCGCGCAGGCGAGGTGGCTCATCACATACCGAAGGTCGATGCCCTGCATACGATCAGCCGGATCGAGCGCAGCAGGGATCTCGCCCGGCGTCAGGCCGAGGCGCGACATGCCGGTATCGACGTGGAGAATGGCCGGAAGTTCTTTTTGCTGCGTCCGGCCGTACGCTGCCCAGCGGTCGATTTCGTCGAGCCGGTTGAGGACCGGGGTGATCCCGCTCTCCGCGTAGTCGCGCTCTGCACCGTCGGCCAGACCGTTCAGGACGTAAATTGCAGCATCGAGACCTGACCGGTTGAAAGAGCGACGAAGCGAGACCGCCTCTTCGAACTGCGCAACGAAAAATTCCCTGCATCCTTCGCCGATCAAGCGTGCGGCAATCGCCTCCGCGCCAAGACCGTACCCATCCGCCTTGACCACGGCGGCGCAGGCGGCAGGCACGAGCCGGTCCCGCAGCAGCCGGTAATTGGCGGCGATCGCATCCAGGTCGATCGTGAGCGTTGCGCAGGCGGTATCAGGTGCCGCCATGATCAGAAATCGTGGTCACCCGGCGTATAGTCGTCCTTCGCCAAATTACCGAACTTGGTCAGCAGGGCGTTGAACTGGAGATTGACCTTGCCCGTCGGCCCGTGGCGCTGCTTGCCGACGATGACCTCGGCAATGTTGTGGACACGGTCCATTTCCTCCTGCCAGGCCATATGCTCCGGCGTATCCTCTCGCGGTTCCTGACGCTGGACGTAATATTCTTCCCGGAAAATGAACAGGACAACGTCGGCATCCTGCTCGATGGTGCCCGACTCGCGCAGGTCGGCGAGCTGGGGCCTCTTGTCGTCGCGCTGTTCGACCTGTCGGGAAAGCTGGGACAGCGCGATAACCGGGACGTTGAGTTCCTTGGCAAGGGTCTTGAGCCCTCGCGTGATTTCCGAAATTTCCTGCACGCGGTTATCGCCGCGATTGTTGCTGCCGCTCAGAAGCTGAAGATAGTCGACGACAATCAGGCCGAGACCGTGCTGCCGTTTGAGGCGTCGGGCGCGCGTTCTGAGCGCGGAAACGGTCAGGGCTGGCGTGTCGTCGATAAAAATCTTGGCGCGCTGGAGTTCATGCGAGGCTTCAACGATCTGCGCGAACTCACCGCCATTCACCTTCCCTCGCCGGATCAGGTCAGATCCCACGCCGGATTCCTCTGCCAGAATACGGGTTGCGAGCTGTTCCGCGGACATTTCCAGCGAGAAGAAGCCGACGACCGCGCCGTCCACGACGACTTCGTTGCCGTATTCGTCCGTTTCGGTGTCGTAATGTTTGGCAGCGTGAAAGGCGATATTGGTAGCGAGCGCGGTCTTGCCCATCGAGGGACGACCGGCGAGGATGATCAGGTCCGATGGGTGCAGCCCGCCAAGCATGTTGTCGAGATCGACCAGCCCCGATGCGACGCCGGTAAGTTTTCCATCCCGCTTGTAAGCGGCCTCTGCAATCTTGATCGATTCAGTCAGGACCGAGGTGAAATCGCGGAACCCGCCCTGGTAATCGCCGACCGTGGCGAGGTCGTACAAGCGCTGTTCGGCGGACTCGATCTGTGACGTAGCCGTGTTTTCGATTTCCTGGTCGTAGGCTTCGTTGACCGTGTCTTCGCCCAGGGCGATGAGTTGTCGCCTGAGATAGAGGTCGTGGATCGTCCTTCCGTAATCGCGGGCGTTGATGACAGTGATCGCACCGCCCGCGAGTCGGTCCAGATAAGCCGAGCCTCCGAGATTCGAGAACAGCTCGTCATGCTCGAAATAGAAACGCAACGTATGCGGATTGGCTTCCTGACCGCGTTCGAGCTGTTTGCTTATCGCTTCATAGACGCGGCCATGCGCCGCTTCCGCGAAATGTTCGATACGCAGGAAATCCGAAACCTGCTCGTAGGCGCGGTTGTTTACCAGCATCGCGCCCAGAAGGGCCTGTTCAGCTTCGACATTGGCGGGAGGCGCACGCCAGCCGGGAACGGTCTCATCGTCCGTTCGCAGCAAGGTGACACTGCCGGTTTTCTGATTGTTTTCCATCGATCGTCGTTCGGTTGCTCGAAGTCGATGACGTTAGGTCTTTTAGAGACGGCAGTCTGCCACAGGATAACGAGAATCATGGGGATAAAGCGCCCGGGTCTCCAGTTGCTTCTGTGCATAACCCCGGTGCGCCACCTGTTTTCAACGAAAAGAGAGAGGCTCGGCGTACTAGGCTGCCCGGCTCTTGTCGCCACGCCTGTCGCGTTCAGCCTGCGCTTCCTCCCATTCGACCATATAGTTCCGTGTGGTCGGCAGCGCCTCCATTGTCTTGGCAAGCTGAATCTGAAAGACCATGAGCCCGAGATGTCTGAAGCCGAGTTCACAGGTATTGAGATAGAGCTCCCACATGCGGCAGAAACGTTCGTCGTAAATCCGGGCCGCTTCCTCGCGCCGTTTCATGAATCGCTGGCGCCATTGCCGAAGCGTTTCCGCGTAGTGCAGGCGGAGTATTTCGACATCCGAAACCTCTTACGCTTGCCGGCTGGAATAGCCGGTTTGGGGTCGTGTTAAACCATCGTGGGCCTGTTCGCCAGACGGTATATTGGGATATTACCGAAGGCTGGTTAACGAGCGACTATCCATTTCATCGCCATTCCGATAATGCCGAAATGGAAGCTGATCGCCTTTTCCGTTGTCCGGATTGACCTGTTGCTGTGGTCAGTTGCTGTGGTCAGTTGCTGTGGTCAGTTGGTCGTTGCCCGGCGAACATAACGGCCATCGGAGAAGCCGGAAAACTGATCATCGAGCAGCGGGTGGACGACCGGAGACACATCTTCGGAGGCCGCTAGGTGAGGTTCCGCGACATAGGTCGTGTGCGTATGGCCATCGACAAGGACGTGATACCAGGGCCTGTCGCGGGGCGGTCGGCTCAACGCGACGTCCCGGTACCATTCTTCGGTTCCCATGAAGATCGGATCCACATCGAAAACCACGCCTCGATATGTCCACTTCAAATGAACGATCAACTGGCCGACGTGAAACCGGGCCCTGGAACTGGACATTGAACTGGATATTTTTACGTGCCGCTTCTTTATTGCATATCCACTCCTATGGTTACGGAAATGCACTGAAAATCAAAGACCTGCTGGCATAGAGGCGTAATTTGCTGTATGGGTACGCGCGTTGCCCGGAAGCCTTGCCTGGGTGAAAGAAGCAAGGACTGTTTGGAGGATGACATGAAATTTGCGAAGACGCTGATTATCGCCGCTGCACCGCTGCTTTTCGCCGCCGGCTGCGAGACTGCAGGCACGAATCAGGGATCGGCCAGCGCGTCTGGCAACTCGGCAGCTGAAGCGCAGGCTGCGGCGCAGCGCGCCGCGGACGCCGCCAACAAGGCTGCGGCGAGTGCCGCTGCGGCAGCTCGTGCGGCCGAAGCGGCTGCGGCCGAGGCCAAGGCTGCCGGCGACAAGGCCGACCGTGTATTCCGTCAGGGAATGCGCAAGTAAGGCTCTCCCGGATCTCCTTCCGGATTTCCTTACGTTTTCGAATTTAGGGGCGCGGCGTTAGTTTTTCTGCGTCGCCGCCTCGACATCCTTTTTGTCCGATTTCAGGATTGGAATCGGGAAACCGCTGCGTTCGAATGCAGCAGATTTTACGCGTTCCCAGTCAACCCGCCTGACGTCTTTTCCGGCGGCCTGCGCTATCCGATAGGCCAGTTCGGAGACCGGCGCAGGCGTGAGCTTGCCGGTTTCTTCCAGCTCCAGATTTTGTTTCGGGTTCGGGTGGACCTCCAGATACAGCTGGCCGTCCCGCCACCCCGTTTTGGCTTCCTGGCTTACGACCGTAACGGGCGTTCCGACCGGCACCTGCGGGAACAGTTTCTCGATCCCTTCCGGATACATGCGAATGCAGCCGTGGCTGACGCGGCGTCCAACGCCCCAGGGGTTGTTGGTGCCGTGGATGAGATAGGCATGCCATCCAAGATACATCGCGTGCCTGCCCAACGGGTTGTTCGGGCCGGGGCGGACGACCGCCGGAAGTTCCGGCTGTTCGTCGCGAATCGATTTCGGCACGTACCAGGTGGGATTCTGTTTCTTGCGTGTGATTCTGGTGTTGCCGACAGGCGTGTCCCAGGCTTCCTGTCCGGTGCCGATGGCGTAGGTCTGAATCGGCGCTCCTTCGCCTGGAAAGAAATATATTCTCTGGTCTATCAGGTTAAGAAGGATTCCCTTCCTTGGTCCGGCGGGAAGAACATGCGCCGTCGGCAACGTGATAACGGTGCCTTTCCCTGGCAGCCAGGGGTCCACCCCCTTGTTTGCGGTAACGGTTTCGACGAAACCAAGGCCGTTGATTCGGGCGATGTCCAGCAACGTGTCTTCATGGCGGGCGGCGACGGTGCGGATTTCGCCGATAAGGTCCGGATATCCCGCCTGCAGGGTTTCGGTCTTCGGCTGTGCCCGCCCCGGAATGGCCGCAAGGCCGGTCATGACGCCAACCGACGCGCAGAAGGTTCGGCGAGTCATCGCCGTGCGAAGCGCCGGCGCATCTTTCCGCGGATCATGATTCCTGTCGGGCATCGTCGAATGATGTAAGGCCTGGGTATTGAAAATCCAAGACAAAAGACGTTGAACGGGGGGCAGTAGACAGCCACATATCTATCATATCATCGACAGGTGACGCGAAATCCCGTATGAACGAAGTGCGGCAGTTAAGGAAAGCTCGACGATGAAACGCGTGATTATCGGAATTACCGGGGCGACCGGCACGATTTATGGCTGGCGCCTGATGGAGATGCTGCGCCAGGAAGGCGATACGGAAATTCACTTGGTCATGAGCAGTTCAGCAAAGCTGACGCTCAAGATGGAACACGACGTCGAGCCGGAATATATCAATTCGCTCGCGCACGAGGTTCACCAGCCGGGCAATATCGGCGCAGCCATCTCGTCGGGATCGTTTCATACCGAGGGCATGATCATCGCGCCGTGTTCGATCAAGACGATGTCGAATATCGTCATGGGCAATACCGGTGATCTGATCAGTCGCTCGGCCGACGTGATCCTGAAGGAACGGCGCCGCCTCGTCGTCGCCATTCGGGAGACGCCGCTTCACGCTGGGCATCTTGAAAACCTGACACGGCTCGCGCATCTCGGGGCTGTGATCTTTCCGCCCGTACCGGCGTTCTATAACCGGCCCAAGACACTCCAGGACATCGTCGACCAGAGCTGCATGCGCATGCTCGACCAGCTCGGCATTAATCTGGAAACCGCGCCGCGCTGGGGCGAGGAGGGCGGAGTTCCTGCCGTCGGCCAGACCATTGAAGGCGGTAAGAGCTGATCCTCTTCCTTAGCTGATCGGCGTCTCGTCCTCGAACGATTTTCCGCCGGACTGTTTTTCGGCTTCGATCTGCGCGTCGACCGCAGCCCGGGCCTCTGCGTCGTATATGCTCGCCGGGTAATAATCGCGAAAATCGCCTGCAATGCGATCCAGCGGGAAATCGGACCAGACGCCGTGATCCGTTACATATTCCATGTGATCCCGGCCAAGGGCATCCACCGGTTGAAACAGCGCGTGCTGAACGCCGTCGAATTCGGTCGGCAGAACGTCGAATTTTTCGCAAAGCTCGATGTTGAAGGCCGGTGCGGCCTTGACCCACCTGTCGGCAATATAAAGCACCGCGTAACCGTGGTGCAGGAAGAGCTCGCGTCCGCCCATCATCCGGCGCAATCTTTCGGTGCAGAGATGGTTGAGTACGTCCGACAGTCCTATGCCCGCCGGTATTCCCACGGCGCGGGCGCAGGTGATGAGTAAATTCGCTTTCGGCAGACAGTAGGCGCGCCGTGTCTCCAGCACGTTGCTGGCGCGATAGGGCCCGGGCTCGAGGCTGATGCTGTACGGGTCGTATCGAATGGCATCGCGCACGGCATAGAAAAGGGCGACCGCCTTGGCCTTTTCGTCCACGGCCTCGCGTACCGCCTCGTAGGCGAAGTCGCGCACGGCCTGCCGGTCGAAATCGAAATATTCGGTCGGACACAGGAAGTCAGGTCCGACTTCCGGATATCCATCTGTGACATGGATCATGCGCGGACAGACCCCATCGCTTCTTCCATGCTGAGTCCAATCGACAGCAGGGTTCTATCCCCCATCGTTTCGCCGACGATCATCAGCCCGGTCGGCGGTTCGTCGAGCCGGTGCATGGGGAGCGATAGCGCGCATCGATCGAGAAAGTTGAAACAGAAGGTGTTGCGCAGCATCAGGATGTTGGTTCCTACATACTGATGGTCGTCGGCCTCCAGCTCGGCGATGGGCGGAGCGACCGTCGCGGTGGTCGGCAGAATGACCGCATCGTATGGCGCCGTGGTCTCGTTCGCGGAATCGATTAACGCAGCTCGCGCTGCCAGCATGTCTACGAAATCGGCCGCGCTGTAATCGCTGACGCGAAGAATCCGGTCGCGGACCCGCGGGTCGTACGCATCGCCCTTTTCTTCCAGAAGTTTCCGGTGCACGGCATAGGCCTCAGCATAGATGCCTCCACCGGCATTGATCTTCGGAATTTTCCCGAGTTCGGGAAAAGCGATTTCCTCGATTCGCGCGCCGGCTGCCGACAGAGCGCTGACGGTGCGCTCGAAGGCTCTGGCAACATGATCGTCGATATTCTCCAGGACGAGTGTCTGCGGGATCGCCAGCCTGAGCCCTTCGACGGGCCGGGGCTCAGGAGTTCGCGGTTGATCGCCTGCCATTACGGCGTCCAGCAAAGCACAGCAGGCGACGCTCGGGGCGAGAGGGCCGGCCGCGTCCAGCGTCGGCGACAGGGGAAAGGCGCCTGTCGCGGGAACCCGTCGCGTTGTCGGCTTGAAACCGGTTATTCCGCAAAGCGCCGACGGTATCCGCACGGACCCTCCGGTATCGCTGCCGATGGCGGCCGCCGCCATGCCGTCCGTGACCGACACCGCGGCGCCCGACGACGATCCTCCCGGTATCCGGCCCGTCTCCCGGTCCCAGGGATTTTGCGGCGTACCGTAATGCGGGTTCATGCCGAGGCCGGAATAGGCGAACTCGGTCATGTTGGTGCGTCCTATAACGATGGCTCCAGCCTGACGCAGTCTGGCGATCGCGGGCGCATCCGCTTTAGCCGGCGCTTCGTTAGCGAGCGCTTTCGACCCGGCCCTGGTGGTTTCGCCGGCGAGATCGAACAGGTCCTTTACGGAAATCGGCAATCCGGCGATGGGCGACAGGACAATCCCTGCGTTGCGCATACTGTCCTGCGCCTCTGCGGCGGCAAGAGCCTGCTCCGCATTGACGCTGATAAACGTCCTTCTGCCTTCGCCGGACGGGTCGGCGATACGATCGAGCATCCGTTCGACCAGCGAACGGCTGGTCGATTGTCCCGTCTGAAGCTGTTCCGCCAGCGAAGCAAGCGTTGGAATGTCCGTCATGGTTCAGGTCCCTGTTGCGTGGCGGCAATGTGTACAGGGCTGTTAACGGCGTCAACCGGCGTAACACCTTGTTTGACGAGGTTGCGGACCCGTCTTCGGCAAAGTAGACCCTATTGCAACATTCGAAAGGCGCCCCGTGCCGAACGCCGAGTCACCAAAATCGATCTCCACCCGCCGCGTCATTCTGACGGTGCTGCTTCCGTTCGGGCTGGGATACTACCTTTCCTATCTGTATCGAACGGTCAATCTGGTGATTTCGCCGCGTCTTGCGAACGACCTCTCGCTGACGCCCGACGACCTGGGGTTCCTGACCGCGGTTTACTTTATTACCTTCGCTGCGTTTCAGACGCCGCTCGGCGTTATGCTCGACCGATACGGCCCGAGACGCATCCAGAGCGCCTTGCTGCTGTTTGCTGTCGCCGGCAGCGCGCTGTTTGCGATAGCGGAAGAATTTTACCTGCTCGCCATCGCCAGGGGGCTGATCGGTCTCGGCGTGTCGGGATGCCTGATGGCGGCGTTAAAAGCGAATGTCATGTGGTTTCTGCGTGAGCGCCTGCCGTTTTTCAACGGGCTCACGGTGGCGTTCGGGGCCTTCGGCGCGCTGTCCGCAACGGTGCCGGTGGAATCGCTGTACAACGCCGTCGGATGGCGGGCTATTTTCACGATCCTGTCGGTCATGACCGTGGTTACGCTCTTTCTGACCTATTTCGTCGTCCCCGAAAAGCAGGCGCCACAGCCGTCGGATAAAGGCGGTCTGTCAGCCGTCGCTGAACAGTTTCGGAGCCTTTCTACGGTTTACGGAAACGCATTTTTCTGGCGCGTCAGTATCGTGACGTTCATCCATAACGGGGCCTATCTTTCTTACCAGTCGCTCTGGATGGGCCCTTGGCTGCGCGATGTCGCCGGTTTCGATTCGCCGGCGATTGCGGATGCGCTGCTCTGGTTCAATATCGGCATGTTCTGCGGCGTTGTCGGCATCGGAATTATCGCCGACAGGCTGCAGCGATTCGGCGTGAAGCCGGTCGCCATGGTCGGGCTCGGTATTGCCGGTTCGATCTCTGTGCAGGCGGCGCTAGCCCTTGAAGCGACGGCATTCGCGGTGCCGCTTTGCGTCGCTTTCGGCTTTTTCGGATCTTCGACCCTCCTGGCCTATGCCGTGTTCGGTCAGCATTTCCCGGCGGAAGCGATCGGACGTGTGAACACGGCCCAGAACATGCTCACCTTCATCGCTGCTTTCGCGGCGCAGTGGGGTGTCGGCGCCATAATCGGTTTATGGCCCGCCCTGGCCGATGGCCGATACGACCCGGTCGGGCATCAGTCTGCGCTCTGGACCATGGTTGGGCTCGAAATCCTGGGGTTGATATGGTTCCTGTGGCCAAGGCGAAATTCGGAGGCGAAATGACCGATCAAGATACGCCGGATCCAAGAGCCTATCCCGATCGTCCCTATGTCGGCGTCGGGGCGGTAATATTTCGTGGCGATGAGGTCTTGCTGGCGATGCGCGGAAAACTGCCGCGCCGCAACGACTGGAGCATTCCAGGCGGCGCTCAGGAGATCGGCGAAACCTATGTGGAAACCGCCATTCGGGAAGTGATGGAGGAGACCGGACTTGAAATTGAAGTAACCGGTCTGGTGGATGTGGTCGATGCCATAAACCGGGACGAGGAGGGGCGTGTCCGCTATCACTACACGCTGGTCGATGTCGTCGCGGAATGGAAAAGCGGAGAGGCCGTGGCGAAGGACGATCTCGCCGATGCAAAATGGGTAAAAATCTCGGAAATCGATGACTTCGACCTGCGCGAGGCGACGCGCGATGTCATCCGGATGGCGGCAGGAAAACGAAAACCGGCAATCGGCGGCTGGCCGCGTCGGCTCTGAAAGAAGCGGATCCGGATTATTGAAACGAAAAGGCGCCGGACGGGATCCCGTCCGGCGCCTTTTCGTTTGCAGGGGGGATACCCATAGAAGGCGATGCGAACCCACGGGGTAAGCGCCCAACCCTCGGTGTGCTCGGCCCACCCGAGGTTTTCACCCGAGTAGTCCGCCCACATGTAGTTCAGGCGATACTGGACGCCCGGGCCGACGCGGCGGCCGACCGGAATCGGCTTCATGCCCTTCGGATTTTAATCAAATGTCAACCAAACAGAGCTTTGAATCCCCAGACGAACGCAAGCAATAGGGGAACCGCCATGCAGGACATCGAAACCATCCGCGCCCGCGTCGACCGGACCGCAAGCAGGCTTGCGGAAGCTGAATCCGAAAGACGCGAACGTACATCTTCTCTCGTCGGCATGCTCCAGCGGCTGGAGGATAAATACGCCAGGCAGGAAGAGGAGTTGAGCTATTACCGTGACCGAATGGCGCCCATGGAACAGGCAAATTCGGAACTGGCCGGTCTGATGGGAAAACTGCTCGACATGATCGATGCGGGATTCGAACTGGGTAGCCAGACCGCCCTGCAGGAGGCGGCGGCGATTGCTACCCAGATGCTGGATAGCGAAGCTTCCGGGGCTTCTGAAGCGACTGGGGTTCCTGAAGTGGCAGAGATCCCGGATTTTGTTTCCTCTGATGCCGAAGAAGTGGACTCTTTCCCCGAATCGGAGGCGGAACCTGAACCGGTGGTCGAAGCGCCCGCGAGCGAGTTCCCCTTGGCTCTCGCTCCTGAGGAACAGGAGAGTGCGTGTTTCGAGGATGTGTCGGAAGGGGCGCTCGACTTCGAACTCGAGGAGGAGGGGGCAGAATGCGCGGACGATCTTCCCGGCATCGTCACCCTCGCTGTTGAGCGGGCTGCCGATGACGGCATGGCGGGGCAGGATACGGACGAGATCGATATCACTGCCGTCGCCGAAGAGATCGCGGCCGCCGTCTCCGACCGGTCGCTTGCCGAGGACACGTCTTCGCCGCACGGGACCGAGACGTCCGACGATATCAAGGCATTGCTCGCGCGGGTGGAGGCTCTGGCAGCCAAGGCAGAGCTGATGCGGTCGCCGGAAGCGACTGAAAAAGCTGCGAATCAGATGCCGCATCGTGCGGAGGCTGCTGCCTGACCAGCTGGAAAATACCAGACGAAAAATCGGCCGGGCCTTGCGCCCGGCCTTTTTCTTTTACGTTGCCATTTTGGGCCTTGGGTTAGCGGCGTGACGATATTCCATTTCTTGCAAAGAACGGGCAATTCCGGGACATTGACCGGCGAACGGCATTCGGACGGGATTGGATATGCTTAAGAGCGGAGCGGAACATCTTGAAAGCCTGAGAGACGGGCGACGGGTTTTTATCGGCGGCGAGGCGGTCGACGACGTCACGACGCATGAAGCCTTCCGAAACGCGGCGCAAAGCTTCGCCATGCTGTTCGACCGCAAGATGGCCCCGGAAAATCGCGACATCATGTCCTTCGAGGAGGACGGAGAGCGTTTCAGCAGCTGGTTCCTGATGCCGAAAACGCGCGACGACCTGCTGAAGCGGATGGAAACCCATCGCCGCATCGCCGAATGGTCGCACGGGTTGATGGGCCGGTCGCCGGACCACGTATCGTCCTTCGTTACCGGGCTGGCGATGAAGCCGGCCATGTTCGACGATATCCGGCCCGGCTTCGGCGACAATATCGTCAACTATTACAAATACATGCGGGCGAACGATATCTTCGCCACCTATACCGTCCTGCCGCCGCAGGGCGCGCGCAAGCCGGAGCTCTACGAACGCGAGGGCATGACGGTCCCGACGCTCCGCGTCACCGCCGAGGACGATAACGGCGTCACGCTGAACGGCATGAAGATGCTCGGCACGTCGGCGATCTTCTGTAACGAGACATGGGTCGGGAACCTCCTGCCGCTGGCGCCCAACCAGACCAAGGAATCGATTACCTGCGCCGTGCCGTTGAATGCGCCCGGCCTCGCCATCTGGTCGCGCAAACCGTTCGAGCGCTATGCGGTGAGCGAGTTCGACAACCCGCTGAGCTGGCGGTTTGACGAATCCGACGCCATGGTGATCTTCGAAGATGTGAAGGTGCCGTGGGAGAAGGTCTTCGTGCACGACAACGCGGAAATGTCGCGTGCCATCTACGTCAACTCGCCATCCCATTCGATGGGCAATCACCAGTCCAACATCCGGTTTTTGGAGAAGCTCAAGCTGATCGCAGGCATCGCCCATAAGGCGGTGCAGCTCAACGGGGTGGAGCATATCCCCGCGGTGCAGGGCGTCCTCGGGCAGATCGGCGCATGGCAGGCGGGGCTTGAGGCCATGATCCACGGCCAGGTCCAGAATATGGAAGAACTCGTCCCCGGCTACGTGAACGTCAATCGCCGCTACATGTATGCGGCGCTCCACTGGTGCACGACAAACTATTCGCAGATTTGCGATACGGTGCGCGAACTGCTCGGCGGCGGACCGTTCCAGATGCCGGCGGATATTTCGGTCTTGGAAGACCCGCAGATGCGTAAGACGTTTGAAAAATACTGGTCCGTACCCGGACAGTCGGCGCTAAACCGGATGAAGTTGCTGAAGCTCGCCTGGGACATGCTCGGCTCGGAATTCGCCGGTCGTCATATGCAGTATGAAAAATTCTACGCTGGCCCCGGTTTCGTGGTGACCAACTACAGCTATCTGAATGCGCCGTGGGAAGATTTCGACGCTATCGTCGATGGCATTATGGATAGTTACGACGCGGGCAACCCGGCTGACGGGTAGCCTGTTTCAGGAGCGTTGATTCCATGATTTCCGGGGTGTTCTCAATGGTGCCGCCGGGGCGAATTGAACGCCCGACCCCACCCTTACCAAGGGTGTGCTCTACCCCTGAGCTACGGCGGCTCCGTTGAGCGGGGCGCACAATGCCACGCAGCGTTCCGCGGTGCAATAAGAACCGGCAGCCCGGCATTGCCGTATCGATTCCGCCAAGCCTATAGTGCGGAAATTTGCGAATCCTGTCCGAAATGACCATGTCCGATGACAAGACCAAGACCAGCGCGGATGCCCGCCGGGCAAGGCAGGCAGAGGCGCTTCGCCGAAACCTGATGCGCCGAAAGGAGCAGGCGAGGGCGAAGGTCGTGGACGAAAAGGCGAAGGATTTGTCAGGCGCGGTAGGAAACGGGAAAGCGGAACGCTGAAGCCGGGCGCCGGCAACGGGGCATTCGCGGTGGCAGTCTGCGTCCCGGACCGCTATATAACCCGCCGCACGACGCTGCATTGAGTAACGGCTGATGGACCGAATACACATCAGGGGGGGAAACCGGCTGTTAGGCCGGATCAGGATTAGCGGCGCCAAGAACGCGGCGCTGCCGCTGATGGCGGCCAGTCTGCTGACCGACGCTCCCCTGACGCTGTCGAATCTGCCGCATCTGGCGGATATCAGCACCATGGCGAACCTGCTCGGCCAGCATGGGGTTGAGATCAGTATGGCCGGCGATTCCGAAAATGGAGGCCATACCGGACGGTCCCTGACCCTGCGGGGCCGGGAAATAAGCGACACAACGGCGCCATATGATCTGGTTCGGCAGATGCGCGCCTCCGTTCTGGTACTGGGACCGCTTGTCGCCCGCGAAGGCAGGGCACGGGTATCGCTGCCCGGAGGTTGCGCGATCGGAACGCGGCCTGTCGATCTGCATATCAAGGGGTTGAACCAGCTCGGCGCTGAGGTCGAACTGACGGAAGGCTATATTGAGGCAACGGCCCCCAAGGGTCTCAGGGGCGCGCATATCGTTTTTCCGTCGGTGTCCGTGGGAGCAACCGAAAACCTTCTGATGGCGGCCTGTCTGGCGCGTGGCGAAACTGTTCTCAGCAATGCGGCGCGGGAGCCTGAAATCGGCGACCTGGCGCGTTGTCTGCAATCGATGGGCGCGAAGATCGAAGGAATCGGCACCGACACCCTGCATGTGCAGGGGATGGAACGGCTTTCCGGGGCAGAGCATCCGGTAATCGCCGACCGGATTGAAACCGGCACCTATGCAATGGCGGCCGCCATTACCGGCGGAGACGTGGTGCTTGAGGGCGCGCGGATTGCTTTCATGGAAGCGGCGGTGGAAAAGCTTACCGAAGCCGGTGTTTCGATTTCGGAAACGGAAGACGGACTGCGCGTTGCGCGCGATGGCGATCTGATCGGCGTTGACGTCATGACGGAGCCCTATCCGGGCTTCCCGACCGATCTGCAGGCGCAGATGACGGCGCTGATGAGTATTGCGGAAGGGGCCGCGATGATAACCGAGTCGATCTTCGAAAATCGCTTCATGCATATCCCCGAGCTGGCGCGCATGGGCGCTAACGTGACGGTGCACGGGGCGTCGTCGCTGGTGCGGGGCGTCAGGAAGCTGACGGCGGCGCCGGTTATGGCCACCGATCTGCGCGCTTCAGCCTCTCTCGTGCTGGCCGGTCTGGTTGCGGAAGGAGAGACCGTGGTCAGTCGCGTCTATCACATCGACCGGGGCTACGAGCGGATCGAGCAGAAGCTGGCGGCTTGCGGCGCTGAAATCGAGAGGGTCGATGCATGAGCACCCCCCAAACGCCTTTGAAACTGCGCGCCGTCGACAGCGATGACCTGGCGGTCGTTTCGTCCTTTCTGCAGGACGCGGTGATCCCGATCCAGGACACGGGTTTTATCCCCGAAGAGAACCGGTTTGTTCTGGTGGCCAACCGGTTCCGCTGGGAGGATTCCGACCGGGACACCACAGCGGAAGGAACGCCGATCTACGAGCGCGTCCATTGCGGCGTTTGCTTCGAGAAGGTAACCGCGGTGCGGCAGAAAGGGCTGGACCAGCGTCGGCGCGGTCAGGTCGCGTCGCTCCTGTCGCTGGAGGCCGGCGACGGGACCATCGAACTCGTTCTGTCCGCTGGGGCCGTTATCCAGTTGGAGGTCGAGGAAATCCTGTGTCATCTTCAGGATCTGGACGACCCGTGGCCGACCCAATGGCGGCCCAGCCATCCGCTCGACGAAACGTAGAATCCGGAACGCACGATGGATGGATTTGACGAGATTGGCGGACGATCCGCTGGAGACCTAGCCGTGGCAGATTCGCAGGAACTGGTGCTGGCCCTACCCAAGGGGCGCATTCTGAAACAGGCGGTGCCGTTGCTGGAGCGCGCCGGGATCGTTCCCGAGGACGGGTTCAGCGACGACGGCGACCGGCGGCTCAGATTCGGGACCAACGTGCGGGGTTGCTCGATCATCCGGGTACGCAGCTTCGATGTAGCGACTTTTGTCGCCTTTGGGGCGGCGCATCTCGGTATCGCTGGCAGCGACGTGCTGATGGAGTTCGACTATCCGGAGAACTACGCGCCGCTCGATCTCGGCATCGGCAAGTGCCGGATGGTGGTCGCCGAGCCGGGAGAGATGGTCGAAGGGGATGACCCTAGCCGCTGGAGCCATGTCTCGGTCGCAACGAAATATCCCGAGATCACACGAAAGCATTTCGCAGCCCGCGGGGTGCAGGCCGAATGCATCAAGCTCAACGGCGCCATGGAGCTTGCGCCGGCCATCGGTCTCGCGCGCCGAATTGTCGATCTGGTCGAAAGCGGCAACACGCTGCGCGCCAATGGGCTGGTCGAGATCGAGCACATCGCCGACATCAGCTCGCGCCTGGTGGTAAACCGGGCGGCGCTCAAGACCCGTTCCGAGGAAATCGGCGGCTGGATCGAACGGTTCCGGGGCGCGGTCGATGCCGGTTAGGCTGTCGACGGCCGACACCGGGTTCGAGGCCGCCTTCTCCGCGCTGGTCGACGGCCGGCGAGATGCCGATGCGGACGTCGACCGGGCGGTTGCCGATATCATCGCTGACGTGCGCGCGCGCGGCGACGGGGCGGTGCGGGAGTACACGGCGCGCTTCGACCGGCTCGACGTCCCCGCGCTCCGCGATCTCCGCGTCAGTGAAGACGAAATTGCGACGGCGCGCGAGCAATGCCGTGAGGACGCTGTTTCGGCGCTGGAGCAGGCGGCGCAACGGATAGAGAGCTATCACCGGCGGCAGCTTCCGGAAGGGTACGATTACGTCGATGATGACGGAATAAGGTTGGGCGCACGCTGGACCGCCATAGCGGCAGTCGGGCTTTATGTTCCTGGCGGGACGGCGGCGTATCCCAGTTCGGTCCTGATGAATGCGGTGCCGGCCCGGGTCGCCGGCGTCGACCGGCTGGTCATGGTTGTGCCGTCGCCCGATGGTGCGCTGAATCCGCTTGTGCTGGCGGCGGCGTCGATCGCGGGCGTTTCCGAAATCTGGCGGATTGGCGGGGCGCAAGCGGTTGCCGCATTGGCCTACGGTACGGAATCGATCTCGCCGGTCGACAAGATCGTCGGGCCGGGCAATGCCTATGTTGCGACGGCCAAGAAGCAGGTTTTCGGGCGTGTCGGCATCGACATGATTGCGGGGCCGTCCGAAATACTGGTCGTCGCCGACGCGGAGAACGACCCGGACTGGATCGCCGCCGACCTGCTGTCGCAGGCGGAACACGACGAAGACGCCCAGTCAATCCTCATTACAGACGATGCCGCTTTCGCCGAAGCCGTGGAGCGCGCCGTGGAAGCCTGTCTGCGAGGTCTGCCGAGGAAGGAAATTGCGCGCGCGAGCTGGGAACGGCACGGGGCGGTCATCGTGACCGGGTCCCTGGACGAGGCGGTAGGTCTGATCGACCATCTGGCAGCCGAACATGTGGAACTGGCGGTCGACGACCCGGATCGCCTCGCGTCTCAAATCCGTCATGCCGGGGCATTGTTTCTCGGTCGGTTCGCGCCGGAGGCCATCGGCGATTACGTTGCCGGCCCCAGTCACGTCCTTCCGACCTCGCGCAGCGCGCGGTTCTCCTCCGGTCTCGGGGTACTTGATTTCATGAAGCGGACCTCGCTCATCGGCTGCGACGCGGAGTCGCTGCCGCGCATATCGGATTCCGCGGAAACCCTGGCGCGGGAAGAGGGGCTCGACGCGCATGCCCTGTCTGTCGCGGTGCGGCGGGGAGGCGGAGGCCGCAATTGACCGGCGCATCCAACGCACGACTTGTCCTGGCGTCGGCATCGCCGCGTCGACTTGACCTGCTGAGGCAGGTCGGTCTGGAACCTGAAGCGATTCATCCGGCGCATATCGATGAAACGCCGCTCCGGAACGAACGTCCGGTCGATCTGGCGAAACGGCTGGCGCGGGAAAAAGCTGCTGAAGTGGCGCCGCGCCATGCCGGAGACTGGATCCTTGCCGCCGATACGGTCGTTGCCTGCGGACGCCGGGTCCTGCCCAAGCCTGAAGATGAAAACGAGGCGCGCGACTGTCTTTCGCTGCTGTCGGGAAGGCGGCATCGGGTCTATGGAGGGCTCTGCATAGTGTGCCCCGGCGGGGTATCGCATGAACGAAACGTGATGACACAGGTCACGTTCAAAAGGTTGACCCGTTCCGAAATAGACGCCTATGTGGAAAACGGCGAATGGCAGGGGAAGGCTGGCGGCTACGCAATCCAGGGCCGGGCCGCGAGGTTCGTCAGGGCGCTGAACGGTTCCTACAGCAATGTCGTCGGGCTGCCATTGTTCGAGACCTGCCGGTTGCTTGAGGGGCTGGGGTATCGGGCTCCGCAGGAGAGCGCGGAATGACGGGACGGGAACTTCTGGTCGAATCCGAAGGCGGCGAGGTCCGGATCGCCGCGGTCGAGGACGGTCAAGTCGTCGACCTGATTGTCGAGCGCAAAACCAGCGGCACCATTGTCGGTGACGTGTTTCTCGGGCGTGTCCAGCGGGTTGTGACCGGCATCGGCGCAGCGTTCGTCGATATTGGGGCGGAACGCGCAGGATTCCTCCCGCTGTCGGATGTCGACCGCAACCCTTCCATCGGCGCCGACCCGCCCAATGAAGGTGAACTGGTCTGTGTGCAGGTAAAGCGCGACGCATTCGCCCAGAAGGGACCGCAGCTCTCCCGTGCCATCTCGCTGCCTGGAAGATTGCTGGTCTACTCGCCCTATGGGGTTCGCATATCGGTTTCGCGCCAGATCGAGGAAGAGGCCGAACGTACCCGGCTGATCGATCTGATGGAGGGTATGGCATTCGAGGACGAGGGGTTTGTGGTTCGCACGGTCGCGGAAGGCGCGGATGCAGAAGCGCTCCTGGCGGAAGCGGAACGGCTGCGCGCCATCTGGGACGATATCGCGCTCAAATCGGAATCCTCCGATGCGCCATCGGCGCTCTATCGGGACATCGACGCTCTGGGCCGCGTTGTACGCGACCATGCCCAGGACGACGTCGAGGCGATCCGTTTCGATAGCGGCGCGGCGTTGAAGGAGGCGCAGGCATTCTGCCGGAATTTCTGGCCGGACCTTGAGGACCGGCTGGAACTGTATGGCAGCGATGACGGGCTGTTCGAGGCTTACGGCGTCGACGAGGCGATAGAAATCGCTCTGCAGCGGCGGGTGTCGCTCCCGTCCGGCGGCGGTATCGTCGTCGAGTCGACTGAGGCGCTATCGGCCATCGACGTCAATTCCGGGCGGTTCGTCGAAGGGGCGGGACCGGAGCAGAACGCACTGCGCACCAATCTGGAGGCCGCTGACGCGATCGTGCGGCAGGTCAAGCTGCGCAATCTCGGCGGGCTGATCCTGCTCGATTTCATCCATATGGACGAGGATGCCAACTGGGACCGGGTGACCGACCGGCTGGTCGAAGGCTTCCAGCACGACCGGATCAGCTGCCGCGTGCTGGGGCGCACCGAGGCGGGGCTGGTGGAACTCGTTCGCCGTCGCCGCCGTCCACCGCTCGCCGATACGATGCTGGCGACCTGCGCCGTCTGCGACGGGGAAGGCCGCGTCAAGAACGCCGAAACCGTCGCCTTCGAAGCGCTGCGAGCTCTCCATCGCAGTGCGCGAAACGGACCCGAAGGGGCGCTTGCAATTCACGCGCATCCTTCTGTGCTCAAGCGGCTGGAGGAATTTCGACAGGAAACGGGCGATGGTAACGCCTATCCCGGCATCGGGCGGATGGTGCGGCATTGCGAAATGCGCGAATACCCGGTCGACCGGTTTGAAATCGGTCCCGCGAAGGATACCGACGAAGACGATGGCTGATCCAGCAGGAACAACAGGCAAGTGCCCCATGTGCGGCGCCGCCACGCTGGAAAAATACCGGCCGTTCTGCTCGAAACGCTGCGCCGACCTGGACCTCGCCCGCTGGTTCAACGGGGCGTATTCCGTGCCGGTGGTGGAACTCGACGAGGCCGATCTCGACGAGATCGAGGAAGCGTTCGAAGAGCAGATCAACGACATACAGGATGATGATCTGCTCAGATAGGCCGGTCGCTCACAGCAAGGTTTCCTGCTATGGACAGTCTGGGCGATATTGCCTATAAGCAGCGACGCCCTACGGCACGCCCAGGTAGCTCAGTTGGTAGAGCACTGCACTGAAAATGCAGGTGTCGGTGGTTCGAATCCGCCCCTGGGCACCATTTCTCGCCCAGAATACGTGTCTTCAGAAGCCTTGGCGCATGAAGCCCAGCTACTTTTGAACACCGTTTTTCGGTAAAAGTTCCTCAATACTCGATGCTGAAATCGGCGAAATCGACGATTTCGTCCTTCAGGTTTCTCCGGTCCTTCAGGCTCCGATAAATTCCCCATTTAGGCCTTATGAAATCGGCCCCGTCCTTCCACATTCGGATTGCGTCGTTCCGGTAGGACATCAGAATTCTCCCGGTCGACAGGGATGTAATCCTTATTCGATAGTGGCCGTTCTCGCCGAATGCGATGCGTTCCGTTACCTCCACCCATTGACCGAGAAAGTCCCCGAGTTGAACCTGGGTAAGAGTTTGCTGTTTATGCCGCTCGGCGTAACGCAGTTCGAAGCGATCGGGACTCCTGTCACGGCCTTTTCTTGCCGTCAGGGTAATCAGCGGCATCCGGTCCTCGCTTCCGCCCACCGCCTTGATCTGGTGCAGGTGGGTGAAGCGGCGCGACGGCTGAAAGTCGGGCGCAAGTCTGAATTTCCAGCGATAGGTGAAGCTGTTGCCCGATCTCGCCTTCAGGGTTTCGGGCGATTTCGCGTAGACCTTTATCTCGGTTCTCTGGCGATCCGATTTACGGCATCTGTCGTCGTCCTGGTCGCGATGGATATGAAACCGGAAGACAGGGCGATTCAGAACCCTGTCGAACGCCTGGGTGATATGCGGGCCGAAATCCTCGTGACCGCAATCCGGGACCTCGACGGCGTTACCGTCATCGGTTAGCGCGCTGTTGATGAGGGAATAGGTGTTTCCCTGTCCGGTGGCCTGTAAGGTCACACTCTGCGCCGATCCCGTGAAAGGGCTGAAGTGGGTAGTCAGAAACGCAAGAAAAACAATGAATTTCAATGCTTTATTTCTTTCCGATCAGGTCCCGACTGATCTTGCGCCCGAACAGGCGTTCGGCGTTCCTGTAGGCGATCTTTTCTGCGATGGGCGCGACAGGTAGCTCAGCCATTGCCGGTTGGTGGCGATGATACCGGCGTAATCGTCCCACTGTCCGTTGACCCAGGTGTCGGAGCCGACCATGAACCGGTCGGAAAACCGTTCGAGGACGCGGCGCCAGGCGGGGTCGATACCGTCGCCCGCGCCAAGGATATCTCCTTCACGATAGGACGTGTCCGCGTAGAGCTTTTCGTATCGCGCCATCATTCGTTCGACCACATCGGGCGGTTCGCTCATCCCTGCATGCGCCCAGATGATCTTGAGTCCCGGCTGGTAAGAGAATAGCTGGTCGACGGGCCCCTTGCCGGAATGGACATGGATAAACACATCCTTTTCCCTCGCCAGAGCGGCGATCCGGCGGAGCAGCGGCTCATCCGCCGGATTGATGCTGTGCAGGTGGAACTCGCCGATTCCCTGATGTGGATATTTCTCCATCCGCTTCCTGATATAAGCGAAGATGCCCGCCGCCCGGGTCCAGTTGGAGGACCCGACATCGCCGTGATAGGGACGGAGTTCCGGGATCACACGGTTGGGTGCGTACTCCCAGAGCCTGATCGTACCTTCGTCGGGCGTCGAGGAGACCAGGGCCATGGCGACGCCCGATCTGTCCCAAAGCTCAAGGACTGTTCCGGGCGGGTAGGGTACCCACGCCGGTTCCTTGTAATGGACATGGGCATCGAACAGCGGCAGCGTTTCTGCGCCCTTGCCGATATGATCGCCATCGGCGACGGCGCTTGAGGACAGGAACAGGAGGGCGATTCCGGTCCGGAACAGCAGACGGGCAGGTTTCATGTTTCAGTTCTCCCTCTCGCGCATTGCGCCTAGCGCCTGGCGCCTAGTCTCCGGTTTCGCAGGGATAACCGCAACTGGCTCTGTTCTATTCCCGTGGCCGGCCCGGCTTGCGTGGCGGAGGCGGCTTCGGTAAAATTTGCTTAGATGTCGAAGTAAAAAACAGGGATACAGCGATGTCGATCAAGGTCGCAAAACTCTCATCCAGCATAGGGGCTGCCGTTACCGGCATCGACCTGGGCAAACCGATGGATGAGAAGACGTTCGAAGAGGTCCATCAGGCGTGGCTCGACAACGTCATTCTGGTGTTTCCGGGCCAGGACCTTACCGATGGCGAGCAGGAAGCTTTCGCCCGCCAGTTCGGTGAGCTTGAAGATGTACGTACAGGCGCAGCGGTTGGGAATGACCATCCCAACGTGATGATGATTACCAACGTAAAGGACACCGGTCGTCCGACCGCGCTTGAGGACGGCGAGATGATGTTCCATTACGACCAGTGCTATTACGAACACCCGTGTATGGGCGCGACCCTGTTTGCCATCGAAGTCCCGAACGAAGGCGGCAACACGCTGTTCAGCAACTGCGCCGCGGCATATGACGCCTTGTCGGACGAATGGAAATCGCGGCTCGAGGGCCTTAAGGCCCTGAACTATTACGATTATCATCATAACCCGACCGCGCGTCCCGAGGACCTGAACCCGGATGCGCCAAAGTGGGTTCATCCTGTCATACGGACTCATTCGCTGACCGGTCGCAAGGCGATCTACGTCAACCGGCTGATGACGCTCTGGATCGAGGACATGGATCGGGCGGAGAGCGATGAAATTCTCGGGTTTCTGTTCGACCATATCGAGAAGCCGGAATTCATATACGAGCACATGTGGACGCCGGGCGACCTGATGATGTGGGACAATCGCTGCTCGGTGCACGCACGGACCTACTTTTCCCCTGATGCGCGGCGTATGATGCGGCGCGTGACGATACGGGATCCGCTGCCCGTGCAGTGAACGCCCTACGCGGGAGGACGCCATGCCCAGAGTTCTGACGCCGGAGCAGGTCGCTTCCTACGAGCGCGAGGGTTACCTGTTCCCGTTCGACGCTTTTCCGGCGGAAAAGGCCGAGGCGTTTTACCGGACCCTGTGCGATTTCGAGGATGAGATCGGCGAGGATCCGCTGAACGTGCTGCGCATCAAGGCGCATCTGGTTGCGCCTTTCATTTCCGAAATCGCACGCACGCCGGCCATTCTCGATGTTGTCGAGGATTTGATCGGACCCGATATCAGGCTGTATCTCTCCGCGCTTTGGGCGAAGAAGGCCAACGACCCTAAATTCGTTTCCTGGCATCAGGATTCGACCTATTTCGGTCTTCACCCGCATGAGGAAGTCACCGTCTGGGTGGCGCTGACGCCCAGTACGGTCGAAAGCGGCTGTATCCGCGTGCTTCCCGGCAGTCATCTTCAGCCCGATATGCAGCATGTCGAAACGCGCGATCCGCAGAATCTGCTGTCGCGCGGACAGGCGATCATGGGAATCGACGAGTCCCGCGCCGTGAATATGGAACTCCAGCCCGGTCAGTTTTCGGTTCATCACGAGCGTATGGTGCATGGCTCGCCGCCTAATGACGCGGACCTGCCGCGCGTCGGCGTTTCCTTCATGTTTATTCCCTGCCATGTGACATCGACGATCGGGCGCAAGGGAGCGAGCATGATGCGGGGCGAGGACCGGTTCGGACACTGGGACGAGGATCCGTTGCCGCGCTTCAACTGCGATCCCGTATCGATGGCGGTGCTAAAGAAGTTCCAGGATGAATATCGCGACCCGGATCTGGGAACCGAGGCCGAGCGCGCCGCCGGCGCCGCGGAGTAGGCGATGCCGAGGGTTCTGACAGAGGCGCAGCTGCGCGACTACCGGCGCGACGGGTTTGTATTTCCGCTCGACTGCATTTCGCCGGAAGAAGCGGCCGGTTACCTGCAGATTATGGAGGATTATGAGCGCGAACATGGCGAGAGCGTCAGCGCGCGTTTCCGGGTGCGTGCCGTGCTCGCCTATAAATGGCTGATTGATCTGGCCCGCCATCCGCAGATCGCTGGCGCGCTGCAGGACGCCATCGGACCCAACGTGATCCTGTTTCTATCCGGGATTTGGTCGAAAGAACCCGGCGGCAGCCGGTTCGTTTCGTACCATCAGGACGGGGCTTACAACCCGTTCGACCGCAATACAGGCGCGACCGTCTGGCTCGCCTTCACGGACGCGACGCCGGAGATGGGGAATATAAGGATGATTCCCGGGAGCCACCGGCAGGGCGTTATTGCTCACGATGAAAATTTCGACGAGGGCAATCTGCTGTCGCGGGGGCAGACCGTGCCCGGGGTCGATGAAAGCAAGGCCGTTGATATGCCGCTACGCGCGGGCCAGTTTTCGCTGCATCACGAGATGGTCGTGCACGGTTCCGGACCCAACGATTCAAACAGGCGCCGGCTGGGCATTTCCTTCGCCTGCGTGCCGGCAGAGGCGAAGCCGCTGGCGGGGCCCAATACCGGCATCCTGATCGCGGGGGAGAACGCGCCCGGTCACTGGGTGCTGAACAGGGAGCCCACCTACGACCTCGACCCGGTGGGGCTGGCTGAGCTCGATGCCGTCCAGAAGGCCTATCGCGACCCCGAGACGACGAAACGCATCAGCGAAGTACTGGGATAATCGTGCTTTCCGTTTCGCGCAGGCAGGTGATCCGAGGGCTCGCCGCTGGCGTGGTTTGCATGGCAGGCGGCGCCCGCGCTGCGCTTGTGCCTACGCCAGACGAAGGGCCGGGCCCGTTCTACCCCGAGACGATACCGCTCGATCACGACGCCGATCTTGTGCAGGTGGCGGGCCGCGCGGGGATGGCTCAGGGCGAAATCGTCAATCTCTTCGGGCGCGTCCTGACCTTGTCGGGCGAACCTGTCCCGGGCGCGCTGGTTGAAATCTGGCAGTGCGACTACCGGGGACGCTACAAACATGCCGCCGAGTGGCGTGGGGCGGCGGACCCGAATTTCCAGGGCTACGGGACGACAAAGAGCACGGGCAGCGGTTCCTACCGTTTCCGGACGATCAAACCGGTTCGCTATACCGGAAGGACACCGCATATCCACGCGATGATTTCCGGGCCCGGCATCAAACGATTCACCACCCAGATTTACCTGAAAGGCCATTCGCAGAATGCCGAAGATTATCTGTTCAAGGGGCTCGGCGACCAGGCGAAACAGGATGCGGCGTCGGTGCTGTTCAGGCCGCGTTCCGGCGACGGCGCCGCCGACGGGCGATTCGATTTCGTGATCGGTTAAGGGATCGACAGTCCCGAACGCGCCATCAGCCGCGCCGACACCCACCCGATGATCGCGTAGATCGCGATCCCCGCGACGGACAACAGGACGAGCGCGGCGAAAAGCCGCGGAATTTGAAGCCGGTAACCGGCCTCGAGGATGCGGTAGGCGAGGCCGGTCGCCGCGCCGCCCGTGCCGGCGACGAATTCCGCTACCACGGCGCCGATCAGGGACAGCCCGCCGGATATCTTCAGCCCCGCCAGGAAATAGGGCAGGGCGCTCGGCGCCTCGAGCCACGACTGCACCTGCCAGCGCTTCGCGCCGTAGAGCCGGAACAGCGCATGCAGGTTGGGATCGGCGCTCTTCAGCCCGGCCATCGTGTTGGCGAGGACCGGGAAGAACGCCACGATCCAGGCACACAGCACGAGTGCGGCATCGTCTTCCAGCCACAGGATGATCAGCGGTGCGATGGCGACGATGGGCGTGACTTGTGCGACGATGGCGTAAGGCATCAGGCTGCGTTCAAGCCAGCGCGACCATGACATTATGAAGGCCAGAATTGCGCCGCCGAGCGCGGCGAAAAACAGCGCGATGAGCGTGATTCGCAGGGTCACGGCGAGCGATGAAAGCAGAAGGGCGGAATCCTTTCTGAAGGTTTCGGCGATCAGGAGCGGTCCCGGCAGGACGTAGTGGGGAACGTCGAAGGCTCGGACGGCGGCTTCCCAGAAGAAAAGAACGCCGACGAGTATGACGACAGGCGGAAGCCAGTCCGCGCGTCGGGCTCTCATGCCGGAACTCCCTCAGCCAGCGCTTCCGAAACGCGCCTGCAGATCGCAGCGAATCCGGCGTCAGTCCGCATCTCGGGCGTGCGGGGCCAGGCGAGGTCGATGGCGATGTCTTCTGCGACCCTGCCTGGCCGCTCGCTCATAACGCAGACCCGGTGCGACAGGTAGACCGCTTCGTAGATACTGTGCGTAACGAATAGGATCGTGCAGCCGCGCTCCGCCTGAATGCGCAGCAGGTCGTCGTTGAGCCGGTGACGGGTCATCTCGTCGAGCGCCGCGAACGGCTCGTCCATCAGGAGGAGCCTGGGTCCCGTCGCCAGAGCGCGGGCGACCGAGACCCGCATCCGCATCCCGCCGGACAGTTGGCGCGGAAAGCGGCCGGCGAAATCTGTCAGCCCGACCAGAGCCAGGGTTCTGTCGATGGCGTCGCGCGCTGCTTCGCGCGAAACGCCGCGTATCCGGAACGGCAGGTAGATGTTCTCCCGGACACTGGCCCAGGGGAGCAGCGTCGGGTCCTGGAATACGAAGCCAGTATCGCCGACGGACGGCGTACCGTCAGGCCAGGCGACAGTTCCTTCGGTCGGTTCGTCCAGCCCCGCGACGATACGCAGCAGCGTCGATTTCCCGCAGCCCGACGGGCCCAGCAGGGTAACGATCTCGCCGTCGGCTACATCCACCGAGACGTTCCCGAGCGCCCGTGTCCCGTCCTCGAATGTCCGACCGATGTTGCGGAGGCGGACCAGGGGCGCGGTCATCTGGGCAGGAAGTCTGGCGAGTAGGCGGCGCGCCAGTTCATATCGGCGGGGTAAAGGCCGGCTCTCGACATGGTGTCGAAAAAGGATTTCCAGCGCGCTTCCGCCATCGCACCGACGCCTCGCGTCTTCGCATCGCCGGAGATCACGATACCGTACTCGATCATCTTCCGATGACCGTATGCGAGCAGGTCGGCGGTCATTTCAGGGTTGTCCTTCAGGATAAGCGCATTTCCCGGCGTCGGGTCGCCGGTCAAATAATCGCGCCAGCCCTCGACCGAGGCCGCGACGAAGCTGCGGACAGTCTCCGGTTGGGTTCCTGTCAGCCGTATCGATGTCTGGATCAGGGCGCCGTAGCTCTGGTAGCCGGCATCGGCAAGCAGGTGAACTACGGGTTCGATGCCCTGTTTTTCGATCAGAAAAGGTTCGCTGCCGAGATAGCCCTGCTGGACCGTGGATTTCTTCACCAGGAAGGGGGCAATGGAAAAGCTGTAGGGGCGGATCTGGCTGTCGTCGAACCCGTATCGCGCCTTCAGAAACAGCCACGAACCGACCCGCGTATCGGCCCCGATATGGATCGGCTTTCCTTTCAGTGCGGCAAGGGTGTCGTTGCCCTGCCCGGGATGGGCGATCAGAACCTGCGGGTCCTTCTGGAAAATCGCCGCGACGGCCACCATTGGGATGTTTTCGCGCACGTAGTTGAGCGCGATAAATGAATTGGAACTCAGCGAGAAATCGACTTTGCCGACGGCCAGCAGCTGCGCGTGATTGATCTGCGGCCCGCCCTGCCGGATCGTCACCTTGAGTCCGCGCTTCCTGTAAAACCCCTTCGCGAGCGCCTGATAGAATCCGCCATGTTCCGCCTGGGCGCGCCAGTCGGTGCCGAAAACGATTGTCTCGGCCGTGGCCTTTCCGGTTAGCGCTGCAAGCGCCAGCAAGAGGGAGATGAGCAGCCGGTTTATCATCGCAGGTACCGTGTTACCATATTGCGGCAAATTCACCTACGGAGCGAGAAAAACGGCATGGACACGCGGCGCATCGGCGGAGAGAACGGTTTCGATATTCCCATCGTGGGGCTCGGCTGCAATGCGTTCGGCCGCCGCCTGTCGGAAGACGAGACCCATCCGGTTCTTCATGCCGCCATCGACGCCGGGGTCACGTTCTTCGACACCGCCGAAGGGTACGGCAATGGCAAGTCGGAGGAATTTATCGGCAATGCCCTGAAGGGAAGGCGCGACGAGGTCATCCTCGCGACCAAGTTCGGGTACAACATGCTGCACGTGCCGGGTAAGGGCAAAGGCTCGCCCGAAAACATCGCCATCGCCATCGACGGCAGCCTGAAGCGGCTCCGTACTGACCATGTCAATCTCTACCAGATACACCGGTTCGATCCCGAAACGCCCATTGCAGAAACTCTCGGGGCGATGAACGAGCTGGTGAGCGCCGGCAAGGTGCGGTTGATCGGCTGTTCCAATTTCTCCGCGGCCCAGCTGCGCGATGCGGCGAGAACGGCTGAGGAGATGGGGATCCGGAGCTTCGCCACGTTGCAGAACGAGTGGAGCGTGCTCGACCGGACCATTGAAAGCGATGACGTGCCCGCCTGCGAGGAACTCGACGTCGGCATCCTGCCTTACTATCCGCTGGCGCGTGGCCTACTGACCGGAAAGTATCGCCGCGGCGAAGGCGGCCCGGCCGGCAGTCGCCTCGAAGGCACGCTCGGAGGCGTCGATTTCGACAGGCTGGAAGCGCTGGAGAATTTCGCGACTGCGCGTGGGCATAATCTGCTGACCCTCGCCGTGTCCTGGCTTGCCTCGCAGCCCGCGACCGCCTGCGTCATCTCGGGTGCCACGCGTCCGGAACAGCTTGCGCAGAATGCCGCCGCTGCCGGATGGAAGATGACCGCTGACGAACTGGCCGGGATCGATCGTATCCTGTCCTGACGGGGCTACTGAAAAATCGGTATTTTCATTTCACGCGATGTTGACGCCGGTTCCCATCCCCTGAACACTGTCTTCGCTACAGGGCGGCAATTGCATCGGGGCAGGCGTGGCCAGAGATCCGACGACTAGAACAAGGAGAACGCCTGCAAACCAGCGTCCAATCGTTGCTGCGCGGACGCGCGGTCGTGCTGCGAGCAACCGACCGCCGAGCCTTTCCGCGACAAGCGCTTCGGTATCCCATCCGCTGCCTAAAATGCATTTTCGCGTCTTTATCGACGCTGTCGAAATCGATCTTGTCTCGATTTCTCCCCTGCATCTTCCCGACGAGGAACAGGCCGACCCGTCGATCTCCCAGCCCGTCACCCTTAGTCGGGGCGTGGGGACTTCCCGGATTCTTTACGAGTGGAACCAGTCCCGGATTTTCAAAAAGAACGATGTGAGAACGGTGACAATAGCCCTGCTCGACCAGGCGGGAGGTCGGCCCGTCAATATATGGCAGCTGTAGAACGCGAGGCCGGTCCGGTGGTCGGGGCCGGACCTGAACGCGATGGAAAGCGGTGTGGCGATGGAAGAAATCGAACTGACCTACGACAACATTCTGTGGCGCAGCCGAACATAAGCTTGTGTGGATACAGCTTCAGAAAGAAGGAGAGACAGCATGACGACACCCGTACCGGTTTATCACTTTAGCGTTGACTGGGGTGGAACGCGGATGGGTTTTACCCGGGTGAAAGGGCTGAAAGCGAGGACGGACCCGATCGAATACCGGGAAGGGTCATTCGCTTCCGATGACGTGGTTTCGATCCCCGGGCTGAAACTGAACGACAACGTGGTGCTCAGCCGCGGCGTTATTCCCAGCGATAATGATTTCTTCGACTGGTACGCCACCGTCCGCTCCGGAACGGCGCGACGTGACGATATCGCTGCTCGATGGAGAACACACGCCGGTCATGGTCTGGAAACTGAAGAATGCCTGGCCCGTATCGGTCGAAGGACCGGCGCTCGATGCCATGCAGAGCGAAATTGCAATCGAATCTCTCGAGATTGCGCATGAGGGCATCGCGATCGAAGCCGGCCGCTGATAGATAAGTCGCTAACAGATAAGCCGCCAACGGATCAGATGACGAATCTTACGCTCTGGGGCATCGGGACGCCCCGTACGATGCGCGCGCACTGGATGCTGATGGAATTCGGCGTCGGGTACGATTATCGGCCGATCACCTCGCGCTCCGGCGAGACGCTGACGCCCGAATATCTGGCGATCAATCCGAAACACAAAATTCCCGCTTTGCAGCACGGCGAGCTGACGATTACCGAGAGCTTCGCCATCGTCAGCTACATCGCCGACGCGTTCGATCCGCCGGACGGATTCTTCGTGCCTCAGGATCCGGCGCGGCGCGCGGCGCTCAACGAATGGTGCTCCTTCATCCTAATGGAACTCGACGCGCTCTCGACCTACGTCATCCGCAAGCACGCAGACCTCTCCGACATCTATGGCGACGCGCCGGCGGCGGTAGAATCGGCCAAGGACTACTACAGCGAGCTATCGGGCGCCGTATTCGACCGGCTCGACCCCAATCAGGAATTCCTGATGGAAGAGGGGATGAGCGTCGCGGATATTCTGATGACAACCTGCCTGGTCTCCGCCATCAGGCGCGGCATTGCCGTTCCGGATTATCTGCTGGCCTATCGAGACCGGATGACGGAGCGACCGGCCTGGAAGGCGGCGTGGCCGCGAAACCACCCGGAAACCTGAGCGGATCAGGATTTGCCTTGTTTCGCCAGATAGGCCAGTTGCAAATTCGCCAGAGAAGGCTTGGCGCTGGGGCGGTTGGCGTCGAGCCAGTCCTTAACGGGAATGTCGGTGGCGCTGGAAATCGCGTTGAGCTTCTGCAGCGCGCTTGCATTTGACCATGAGGTAACGGCAGCGCGGTCGGATTTGCCGTAGGCGATCTGGCCGATCTCGACGATCTTGGGGTACAGGTTGGCGATCACCGCGTCGTAGAGCGGATCGTTGCGCCGCGCGTCAGCGTCGTCGATGGGTGCCCCGTGGCGTTTCTGGAAGTCGGATTCGAGGGTCAGGGTGGAAGCCGGAAAATCGACCTCGGCGCCGTTGTCCTGCTCCAGATAGACCGTGTCGCCGTCGATCTCGACCACTTCGCCGACGATCTTTTGCCGTTCGTGCCGGACGATATCGCCAATTTTGAACATGCGTTCCTCATGGAGAGATGTTTCGCCGGACTTTAGGTCAGGCAAGGAGCCGTCGACAATGAAATCTTGATGTCAGCTGACGTTGAGCCAGGCGAGACATGCTGCCGTCGCATCCTCGACCAGCGCATCGCCGGTTTCGTGCCCGGTCACGTCGCGAATGCGGTGATGCAGCACGTCGTTGGCCCACAGCGCGTGCAGGGTCTGGAGTGCGAAACCGGTGGCCCGTTCGGGGTCTGGGTGATCTATCGCGTTGCGGTGTTTGAGGATCGCCGGGCGCAGATGGTCGGAGATTTCCTTCCAGATCAGCGCGTAGCGGTGGTGGAACGCCGCATCCGATCCGCTGCGCTGGATAAAGACGCGGGTCATGGCGCGGCGGCGGCCTGAGAAACCGAACAGGGCCCGTACTGTCTGGTGAATCACGATTTCAAGCGGCGAGCGTTCGGCCTCGAACAGGTCGCACAGGAACGCGATGCGCTGGGTGAGTTCGGCGCAGTGCAGATCGTGGATATGGAGAAACAGGCTCTCCTTGTCCTTGAAACGCGCGTAGAACGAGCCGACCGAGCAGCGCGCGCGAGACGTGATATCCTGAACCGTGGTGCCGTCATAGCCGCGCTCGGCGAACAGCGTCTCTCCTGCGCGGACGATCCGTGCATGAGTTTCCCGGCTGCGCGACTGCTGCGGTACGCGGCCGAGATCGTCGTCGAGCAGAACGCTCGCCATGTTGCGGTCCTATTCCGCCGCCGCCATCTCCGCCGAGGCGATGGGCCGCAGCTTCGGCATGACCTCTTCGGCGAACAGGCGCATGCTTTTCTCGGTCAGTTCCCCCGGCAGCGTACCGAACTGCATCATCGGAACCAGATTGCCGAATCCCATCTGCGACTGGAGTTCTTCCAGCCGTTCCGCGACGGTGGACGGGCTGCCGCACAGGAACATGCCGTTGTCCGTTACGCCCTTATAGGAAAGAAAATCCTCGCGGTGCTTGAATTTGGTTGCCATGACGTATTTGTAGGACGCCATCGACGAATAACCCGGCGGGAGCTTGTACTCGACCGGCGAGACCAGGAACTTGTTGAAGAAGTTCTCGATATGCGGCGCGGCCTCCTGCGCCGCTTTTTCGTCCGTCTCGGAGACATAGAGCGGCAGCGCCCAGCCGAGCTGCTCCGGCGTGCACTGGTAGCCGTAGGCCTCGCACTGCGCGGCATAGGCGGTCAGGTTACGGGTTACCGATTCCACCGGGCTGAAGGTGATCAGGTAGGTGTATTTGCGGTCCGGGTGCGACGCCCATTCGAGCGTTTCTCGCGATCCCTGCGAGGGGATCCAGATCGGCGGATGCGGTTCCTGATAGGGACGCGGCCAAAGATTGACGTACTGGAACCGGTAATGCTTGCCGTCGAACGGGAAGGGGCCTTCCTTGGTCCATGCCTCGATGATCAGGTCGTGCGCCTCGTGGAACCGTTCCAGCGAAAAGCCGGGATTGACCATGTAGGAATGATATTCGCACCCGATGCCGCGCACGAAACCGGCGATCAGGCGCCCGCCCGTGATATTGTCGATCATTGCGTATTCTTCGGCGATCGATAGCGGGTTTGTGGTCAGAGGCAGGGCCCGGCCCAGTACGCAGATCTTGGCCTGCTCGGTCCTGCGCGCCAGCGCGCCGGCCAGGATCGAGGGCTGCGGCATCATGCCATAGGCGGTCTGGTGATGTTCGTTTACGCATACCCCGTCGAAACCCAGATCGGCCGCCAGCTCCAGCTCATCAAGATAGCGGTTATAAAGCTTGTGGCCTTGCTTGGGGTCGTAATGCCTGTTGGAAAAAGTGACCCAGGCGTTGCCGTCGATAGCGTCGAGATCGACCGCGCCGTAGGGCATCAGGTGGAAGAAAAAGAATTTCATTTTTCGTTCTCCAAACCGGTTCGATCAGTTTCTTGAGGTAATGGCGTCGATGCCGGCCATGAACTCGTCCAGCTTTTCCTGCTGGGGCGAATGGCCGCATTCGGGGAAGATGCGCAGCTCCGAACTCGCGATCAGTTTCCTGTAGGCGTGGGCATAGGGCGGCGGGAATACAGGGTCATTTTCGCCCCACATGATCATGGTCGGAATTTTCACGCGGTGGAGCCATTTCTCGAGATCGGGATTATGGAAGCGCGGGCTCCAGCACAGCTTGGACGAGGTAAAGGCGTTCTTGAGCGCGATATCGGCTTCTTCTTCCGACAGTTCGGCGTTCAGGCGCTCCTGCTGGGCGGCGGGGTCATAGACCATCCTGGCCTTTTCCTCGTTGCTCCACATGAAGATATCGCCCATCGGCACGCCCTTGACCCGGTTGCCGGCAGCGGAAATCAGCGTCAGCGTCCGGAAACGTCCGGTGCCGCGGACGGCGAGCTCGGCGGCGAGCCACCCACCCATCGAATGGCCAACGAGATGGGCATCCCGGATATCGAGCTGTTCCAGCAGGTCGAGATAGAAAAAAATCAGGTCGTTCATATTGTCGAGCCATTCCGGCGTGTCCGACAGTCCGAAACCCGGGTGGTCCGGGGCCAGGACCGTAAACCGGTCTGACAGCTGGTCCATAAAGGGCATCCATCCCTTGCTGCCGCCTGCGCCGTGCAGATAGAGCATGGTCGGGCCGCTGCCGCCCTTCGCCAGGTTGATGGAACAGCCGTTGATCGAGATTCGTTCGGAAGCGCCTTCCGCCATGGTCGTCTATTCTCCGTTCTTCGCGGTCTGAAACCGAATGGTCGTTCTAGTTTATAACCTTGCTCCGAACAACCGCAACCGAGCGAAGAATCCCGGTTTTCTGCCGTGCAGAGAAGTGGGGCGGTATCGTTTGCGGAGGGACGACGACCTGCACTGATTGGTTCTGGATAATGTTTGACGGGTCGCGTAGGTATCTGCCGACCCGAACAGAGGAGAAATGATCAATGTCCAACGATGCAATCGTCGCCCGTCTCGATGCTGAAGTCGAAGACTTCGCCAAACGTGGAAAAATGTTCCAGCCAGGCATCTGGACCAAAGGTCGCTGCCGCGCCTTCGTCTATCAGCATCGTCTGAACACGCGGCAACGCAACTCCGTGCTTAAACTCAAGGTCGCGACCAACTGCCCTATCTGGGATATCAAGCTGGACATCATCCATGCCTGCGCGCAGGAAATCATTGCCGATGACGAGTTCGGCGGCGGTCAGCCTCACTGGGAAATTCTGGAGGATCTGGGCGTCAAGCTCGGCATGGACCGCGCCGATATCAAGAATGCGACGCCGACGGCCTCTACCCAGCTCTGCTGGGATGCGTGGTCGGGTCTGATGTCCAACGCGCACTGGCTCCTCGGGCTGATCGGAAATACCTGCACCGAGCGGGTAAATGTTCCCGGTTACGGCAATGGCGCCATTCGCGAAAAGGGATGGTTCGGCTCCATGCGCCAGGACTGGCGCGAGATCTGGGGGCTACCGGACGAGGATTTCGGATTCTTCAAGCTGCATACCGAAGCGGATATCGAGCACTCCGAACTCGGCTGGAAGAACGTGGCCGAATACGCCGCTGATCTGAATTTAGAGGATGAGGTAATTATCGCGCTGCGTCGCAACCTCGTTGTCTGGGAGCATTACCTGGACGGTATTCTCGCATATGGCGATACGCTGGAGGACTGACCGTAGTGCCGGCGACTGGTATCACCACTTCCTTGGTCTGCTCCCCCCGTTGCCCATGGAGTTTCATCGACGATTCGCAGGACCGGTAACCGGAATAACAGGGCGCCCATGAAGCGCTCTTACTTCAGAGGCGGGGCCGCCAGGCTCCGCCTTTTTTTCTGTCGTTTCAGTGCCTGCGTTCTACGTCAGCGGCGTGCACGCCTTCAGAAACGTCCGCGCGTGGGTAAGGGCGAGTTCGATATGGCCCGAAGGCTCCCGCCAGGGGTAGAGGCAGACCTGGGCGTTGCGGGCGAGGCGCGCCGTTTCCATCGCGGCGGCGAACGGGTGAGGCGGCGAGTCGTCCGGCATGATCAGGATCGGCGTCTCGCAGTCCCGGACGAAATCGCGACTGACGGTGTACATGAACTCCGGGTCAACCGGATACATGGTGCGCAGATAGCGCTCGACCATGTCCTGCGTGATGTCGGGCCGGCGTTCGAGGAGCCGGGGCGCCCAGTTGGCCATGTTGTTCCGATAAAATCGGTCCGGCAGCTCGGGACGAAACCCGCTGGGGTGGGCCAGGATGGCCGCGACCACCCGGCCCGGCGCGCGGCGGATCAGGTTCCAGATCATCGGACCGCTGATACAGAAACCGGTCACGATGAATTCTTCGATCTCCAGATGATCCATCAGCTCAAGCTGGTCGTCGGTGAAGGCGTCCCACGGGCGGCCGACCTCCAACGGTCCTGAACTGCCGCCGCCATCGGCATTGCGCAGGTCCATCGCGACACAGCGATGCGTGTCCGCGAACTCGACAAGCGGGTTGAACGACCCGGGGCCGCTCATCCCGTCGATCCGCGCGTCGAGTCCGCCGCCCGGCAGAACCAGCATGGGAAAGCCGGTGCCGGCTTCCTCATAATGAATCCGTACCGGACCGTTTTCGAAAACCGGCATGATGTTCTCCCGCTGTTACGCGAGCAGTTTATTCCCCGCTATATGCTATGGACAGGGGGGCACGTTGCGGATTGAAATCCTGCGACGGACAGATCGTAGCTATGGCAATCATGCCGGGGCCGCAAGGTGCCCGGATTATTCAGGCCGAAATTATTCAGGTGGTGCGTGGTTTACGACGCCGCAGCGCGAGACCGGCGAGGCCAAGGCTCAGGATTCCGAATGCGCCTGGCTCGGAAATGCTGGGGGCCTCGGCTGCGCTAATGGTAAGCGTCACATTGTCGGCATAGGAGGTGAATTCCCGGTTCGAATGCAGGCCGACAGCGATATAGCGCGTGCCCGCATTGATGATTTAGTTGGTCAGGGTGAATTCTTCCCAGCTAGTGGCACTCGCATCCGTAAAGCCCACAGGCTGGAAGAGAACATTGTCGAAAGATGTCCCGCTGACGGGGTTCGAAATTGTCGGCTCGGCACCAGAAAAGCTGCGCAGTGACAGGGAATAGGAGGTTGAACCAAGCGCATTGAAAAACGCCGAAAGATCGGCGGTCGCGCCGCCCGCGTCAATTGTGGATGAAAGCGCAGTCAAATCGACGACATTATAGACGTCTGTATTGGCTCCGCCGCTGACAAAGCGCAGCATCTGGCTGCCGCCCAGCGGCGTTACGCCCGCCTCGGCATTGACGATCGAAAAGGGATCGACATTCCAGTCGCCGGTCGACGTAAACGTAAACCCGCCACCGCCGCCAGCGCCCAGGGGTTCAAGCTCCATGCCGCCGCCGATCAAGACATTGGCGTGAACGTTGAATGATAACAGCGCGACTGTGCAGCCTGTCATCAGGGGGGACAGAAATCGGATCGACATAATTGGTAAAAACTCGGACTCAATTTTATTTATGGTTGCATGGTCGCATTCCCCTGAACCGTTGTAAACGGTCAGTTTTTCTCCGTGAGCACTAAAGCAATCGATTGTAGGATAGGGAAAAGCGCCAGCGCATCGCGCCATGGACAGAGCGCTGGCAATTGACGAGAATCCGATTTTTCATGTCTACGGTTACGTCCATGACCCGCCCGACCTCTCGCAGAGATACCCGCGTTTACGGTCCCAATAATTTTCGCCTCGGCCTGTTCGGCATGAACTGCGAGGGCGGGCTCGCCATGACCAAGGCGCCTGAACGCTGGGACGCCTCAATGGATAACTGCCTGAAGGCTGCAAGGCTGGCGGATGAGGCGGGGCTCGAGTTTCTGCTGCCGATTGGCCGCTGGCACGGATATGGCGGCGATACCGACACGGCGGGCGAAGCCTTCGAGACGCTGAGCTGGGCCATCGCCATGCTGGCGGAGACCGCTGACATCTGCACTTTCTGTACGCTGCACATGTCGCTGATCAACCCGGTCTATGCCGCCAAGCAAATCGTCACCGCCGATCACGTGGGCAAGGGACGGTTCGGCGTCAATCTGGTCGCCGGGTGGAATGTCGGCGAGCACGAGATGTTCGGCGTCGAGATGCGCGAGCACGACGAGCGCTACGATTATGCCGAAGAGTGGCTGGAGATCGTCAAGCGGCTCTGGTCGGACGAAGGTACGTTCGATTTCAAAGGGAAATATTTCGACCTCAAGGGCGCGCGGGCGAAACCCAAGCCGTGGGGCGGGGAAAATCCGCTGATCGTCTCCGCCGGGAATTCGGAAGCGGGGCGCGGTTTCGCCGCGCGGCACGCCGACTGCCTGTTTACCTCAATCCGTGAATTCGAGGAACTGCCCGCCAAGGTCGCCGATATCAGGCGTATGCGGCCCGGCAACGACGCCAACGTGTTCGCGAGCGGCCATGTGATCACGGCGCCGACCCGCAAGCAGGCGGAGGAGTATCATCACTACATCGTGCATGAAAACGGCGACTGGGACGCGGCTGAATACACGGTGCAGATCAGGTCGCGCGGTCAGTCCTATTCCAGCGCACGGCTCGACAAAATGCGCGAAATCATCATCAGCGGTACCGGCACCCATCTGGTTATGGGTTCCTATGACGAGGTCGCTGAAACTTTCAAAAAGCTCAACGAGGCCGGGCTCGACGGCATGGCGATCGGGCTGGTCAATTTCGTCGACGATTTGCCGGCGATCCGCGACGAGGTATTGCCCCGAATGCAGCGGCTGGGGCTGAGGGAGTAGGGATTTCTGCCGTCAGGCGGCCACCGTTTCGAAAGCGCCTGTATCCCGGTTCAACCAGTGCAGCTCTCCGCTGCCGATGGCGAACCATGCGCCGTGCAGACTGAGCCGCCCGTCCTCGACCCTTTCTTCTATGAACGAAAAGGACATCAGGTTCGAAAGCGACTGTCGGACGCCTTCATGCTCCAGAGCTGTCTGCCGGTCGTCCGGGGCCTTTGCGATCACCCTGTCCCGCGCTTCGTCCAGCAGACTGACCCAGGGGGCGATGAACTGGCCAACCGGTTTGTCTTCCGCGCCAGCGAGCGATGCCGCCACGCCGCCGCATCCGCCATGGCCCATCACCACGATGTCGCTGATACCCAGCGCCGTAACCGCGAACTCGAGAGCTGCCGAGGTTCCGTGCAGACTGGCGCTCGCCGCGATACAGGGAGGCACCAGATTGGCGACGTTGCGCACGACGAACAGTTCGCCCGGGGCTGCGGAGAAGATGGTGGACGGATCGACTCGCGAATCCGCACAGCCGACGATCATTGTTTTCGGAGCCTGTCCTCCGGCGAGATCGGCATAGCGGTTGGCTTCCTCCCGGTAGCGGCCGCCTCGAAACTGTCTGTAGCCGTCGAGTAGACGGGCGGGCAGGGTACTCACGCCGCTTCCAGCAGAATATCGGCGCCTTCGTAGGAAAGCCCGGCCTCGGAAATGGCCTGCCGCACGCCTTCGAGTTCCGCATCGCTGAGTTTCGTCAGCGGCGGGCGGACGACGGCCTTCGGCATACGGCCCAGCATGACCAGCGCTTCCTTCATGCGGTTGTGCATGTCGGTCGCCGGCGCGCCGTAGAAGCATTTCGCGGTCGGATAGATGCGGTCGTTGATCGCCTGAGCGCGGTGCAGATCCCCGGCCTTCACGGCGTCGAACACAGCGACCTGCAGATCGGCGATCACGCTGCCCGAACCCGACAGCAGCCCGTTTGCGCCCATGGTGAGCGACGACATCAGCCAGGCGCTGTTGGTCGACAGCACGTTGAACGGGCGGGAGGCGGATTGCAGCTCGCGTACGTGACGTTCGTGGACGTGACCCATGTTCCAGTCCTTCATCGCGACCACGCTCGGCACCTCGTCGATGATGCGCTGCATCGTCTCCATGGAATAGGCAAGCTGCTCCGGATACTGGAACACGATGATCGGCAGGTCGGTCGCATCCGCGATGGTCTTGAAATGGGCGACGCCCATCTCGGGCTTCATCTGGCCCTGCATCATCATCACCGGCTGTGGCGGAAAGACCAGCAGGCAGGATGCGCCGGCCGCTTCGGCCCAGCGGGCGATGCGCGCCGCCTCATGGCTGCCGTCGGCCCACACGCCGGCGATCAGAGGCAGGTCGTCGCCGACCTCGTCAAGCGAGACGTCCAGAATGCGGCGCTGTTCGTCGTCGGAACAAGCATGGACTTCGGAAGCATGCCCATTGACGGTGATCGCCGTGATACCCGCGACACTGGCGACATGGCGCAAATGCGCGCGGGTCGATGCCTCATCAATCGAAAAATCCTCGTTGAAGGCAAGCAGCGTCGCGGGGATGACGCCGGAAGGCAGGAAATCCTTGAAGCGGGGCATGGAAGACTCCTGTGCAGAAACGATGGGAATGTCATAAGCCAGCGAGGCCAGAAATTCAATTCGGCACGTCTTTTCGGTCTCCGTAAGGGGCGGCGGTCGAACGTAAGACGCGCAAGCAGTATTCGGCCGAAGAGAAGATCCGCATTGTTCTGGAGGGACTGCGTGGCGAGGAAAGCATCGCCGCGCTGTGCCGCCGCGAGGGGATCGCCGAGAGCCTATATTACAGCTGGTCGAAGGAGTTCCTGGAAGCGGGCAAGAAGCGCCTGGCCGGGGATACCGCACGCCAAG
>JAYOLL010000028.1:0-47276 GCA_038120295.1 Rhodospirillales bacterium
GCGAAGGCGGACGCACCGTCGGAGCCGGCGTCGTATCCGCAATCAAGGAATAAGGAAAATTTCCGGACGGTCGCTCATGGCCGTCCGGAATTATTTTTGAGGTAACGGAAATGGACAGTCAAAACATACGCATCCGGCTTAAGGCGTTTGACCATCGCGTGCTCGATCAGTCGACTCACGAGATCGTCAACACCGCCCGGCGTACCGGCGCCGAGGTGCGCGGTCCGATTCCGCTGCCGACCAAGATCGAAAAATTCACGGTCCTGCGGTCGCCGCATGTCGACAAGAAATCGCGCGAGCAGTTTGAAATCCGCACGCATAAACGACTTCTCGACATTGTGGAACCGACCCCGCAGACCGTCGATGCGCTGATGAAACTCGACCTCGCCGCTGGCGTGGATGTAGAGATCAAGCTCTAGGAATTCTGTTATGAGAACCGGTCTTATAGCGCAAAAAATGGGTATGACCCGCGTGTTCACCGATGACGGCGTGCACCTGCCGGTAACCGTCCTCAAGGTTGACAATGTTCAGGTCGTCGACGTGCGCACAGCCGAAAAGAATGGCTATACCGCGGTTCAGCTCGGCTGGGGCGCGGCAAAGGTCAAGAACGTGTCCAAGGGGCTGCGTGGCCATTTCGCCAGGTCGAAGGTTGAGCCCAAGCGCAGACTCGCGGAATTCCGGGTCAGCGAAGATGCACTCCTTGATGTAGGAGCGGAAGTTCTGGCCGATCACTTCGTCGCCGGACAGCATGTCGACGTCGTTGGAACGAGCATCGGCAAAGGTTTTGCCGGTGGCATGAAACGGCATAATTTCGCTGGGCTCGAGGCATCGCATGGCGTCTCGATCAGTCATCGCAGCCATGGTTCGACCGGTAACAGCCAGGACCCGGGCAAGGTCTGGAAAGGCAAAAAAATGGCCGGTCATCTTGGCGATGCCCGGACCACCGTTCAAAATCTGAAGGTCGTTTCGTCAGATCCGGAACGCGGACTGATCCTGGTTCACGGCGCAGTGCCCGGGGCCAAGGGCGGCTTCGTGCTTGTGTCCGACGCGATAAAGCACGCGGTACCCGAAGACGCGCCGTTTCCGGCGAGCGTCAAGGGCGCCGCTGGCCCTGCTGATGAAGAGCAGCCGGTAGACGCCGCGGCAGATGAAGCCGCCGAGAAAACTAACGAGCCGGCAACGGAAGCCGAGGCTCCCGCTGAAAACGCTGCCGTCGATACAGCGGCGGGCGAAGAAGAGAAGAAGGACTGATCGCCATGAAGTGCGACGTCATTACGCTGGACAACAAGTCCGCCGGGTCCGTCGATCTCGACGAGGCCGTGTTCGGCGCCGAAGTGCGCGCTGATATCATGGCACGCGTGGTCAACTGGCAGCTTGCCAAGCGCCGGTCTGGCAATCACAAGACCAAGACCATCAGCGAAATCGCTGGCAGTACCGCCAAGCCCTGGAATCAGAAGGGGACCGGTCGTGCCCGCCAGGGAAGCAAGAGGGCTACGCAATGGGTCGGCGGGCAAACTGTGTTTGGTCCCGTTGTGCGCTCCCACGCCTTCCGTCTGAACAAGAAGGTTCGCAAGCTTGGCCTGCGCGCGGCACTCTCCAGCAAGCAGGCTGAAGGCAAGCTGATCATCATCGACGAGGCGAAAACGGCGGAGGCGAAAACAAAGGCGCTGGCCGCCCAGCTTTCGGCTCTGGGTCTTTCGTCGGCGCTGATTGTCGCCGGGCCTGAGGTTGACGAAAACTTCCGGCGCGCAATTGCGAATATTCCGCGGGTCGACGTTCTGCCGCAGCAGGGCGCCAATGTTTACGACATCCTGCGTCGCGACACGCTGGTCCTGACGAAGGACGCGGTCGATCATCTGGTAGAGAGGCTCAAATGAGCGCGCGAGCTTACAAACCCGTAACTGTTTCGGAAATTCGGGCCTACGACATTATCCGGTCGCCGCTGGTAACCGAAAAGTCGACCATGGGATCCGAGCATAACCAGGTCACGTTCAAGGTGGCGATGGATGCGACGAAGCCGGAAATCAAGGCGGCCGTCGAAACCCTGTTCAAGGTCAAGGTGACGGCGGTCAATACGCTACGCCAGACCGGTAAGGTAAAGCGGTTCCGTGGCATCAAGGGCAAGCGGCCCGATTTCAAGAAAGCGATCGTTTCGCTCGCCGAAGGCGAAAGCATCGACGTGACGACAGGGATCTAGGTAGGGATTTAGATCATGGCGCTCAAGAATTTCAAACCGACGACACCGTCCCAGCGGGCGCTCGTTCTGGTCGACCGGTCCGAACTGCATAAGGGCAAGCCCGTCAAGAAGCTCACCGAAGGGCAGGGCTCGAAGGGCGGCCGGAACAACCACGGGCGGATTACCATGCGCCGCCGTGGCGGCGGTCACAAACGCCGCTATCGTATTGTCGATTTCCGGCGCACCAGGGCAGACGTCTCGGCAACGGTCGAAAGGCTGGAATACGATCCCAATCGATCCGCGTTCCTCGCCCTGATTAGATACGAAGACGGCGAACTCGCTTATATCCTGGCGCCGCAACGGGTCGGTCCCGGGGATGTCATCGTATCCGGCGAGCGTGTTGATATTCGTCCGGGCAATGCCATGCCGATGGAGAACATCCCGGTAGGCACGATCATCCATAATATCGAGATGAAGCCGGGTGCCGGCGGTCAGATGGCGCGCGCTGCCGGGACCTATGCCCAGCTGATCGGTAAAGATGCCGGTTTCGCACAGCTTCGCCTGAATTCCGGTGAACTGCGCATGGTGCCGGCGCGATGCATGGCGACGATCGGTTCCGTGTCCAATCCGGACAACAAGAATACCAATATGGGTAAAGCGGGCCGCAACCGGTGGCTCGGAAAACGTCCGTCGGTTCGCGGTGTTGCGATGAACCCGGTCGATCATCCGCATGGCGGCGGCGAAGGCCGTACGTCGGGCGGGCGTCATCCGGTTTCGCCGTGGGGCGTGCCGACCAAGGGCAAGCGTACGCGCGGCAAGAAGCCGAGCGATAAATACATCATGCGCCGCAGGAACAAGCGGTAGGGAGACGGTCAGGTGACTCGTTCAGTCTGGAAAGGCCCGTTTGTCGACGGGTATTTGCTCAAGAAGGCGGAAGCCGCGCGTTCCTCGGGACGCAAGGACATCATTCGTATCTGGTCCCGCCGGTCTACGATCTTGCCCCAATTCGTCGGGCTCACGTTCGGTGTCCATAACGGGCAAAAATTTGTTCCGGTTCTGGTGACCGAGAATATGGTCGGCCACAAGTTTGGCGAATTCTCACCGACCCGTACCTATCGCGGCCATGGCGCCGACAAGAAAGCGACCAGGCGATAGGGAGCGGCAGGAAGCGTATTATGGGAAAGAGAAGCACACCCCGCCGTCTCAACGATAACGAGGCCATGGCGTTTCTTAAGTCGGTGCCCACAAGCCCGCAGAAATTGAATCTGGTCGCGCAGTTGATCCGTGGCCGCGATGCGCAGCAGGCGCGTGCCGATCTTGCGTTTTCGCGCAAGCGGGTGGCGGGCGACGTCCTAAAGCTGCTGGATTCGGCGATCGCCAACGCAGAAAACAATCATCAGCTGGACGTCGACCGGCTGTACGTGGCTGAGGCGACGGTTGGCAAGACATTCGCGCTGCGGCGCTTTCGCGCACGGGCGCGCGGACGCGTCGGCAAGATCACCAAACCTTTCAGTAACATGACCATCGTCGTTCGCGAACGAGAGGAAACCGCCTAATGGGACAGAAGGTCAATCCGATCGGGCTCCGGCTCGGCATCAACAGGACCTGGGATTCGCGCTGGTACGCCGACGATCAGTACGGCGATCTCCTGCACGAGGATATTCAGCTGCGGCAGTATCTGTTCGACCGGCTGGGTCAGGCTGGGGTGTCGCGCATCGTCGTCGAACGCCCCGCCAAGAAAGCCCGGGTGACCATCCATACCGCGCGTCCCGGCGTCGTGATCGGCAAGAAGGGGGCCGATATCGAAAAGCTTCGCACAGACCTGTCGAGGATGACCGGCAGCGAGGTCCATCTGAATATCGTCGAGATTCGGAAACCTGAAATCGACGCGAAACTGGTCGCCGACAATATCGCCCAGCAGCTTGAACGCCGCGTTGCGTTCCGCCGTGCAATGAAGCGATCAGTCCAATCCGCGATGCGCCTGGGAGCGGAAGGCATTCGGATCAATTGCGGAGGACGCCTCGGCGGAGCCGAGATTGCCCGGATGGAATGGTATCGCGAAGGCCGGGTGCCGCTTCATACGCTTCGTGCAGATGTCGATTACGGCACCTCCACGGCGAAGACCACTTATGGCGCGTGCGGCGTCAAGGTCTGGATTTTCAAGGGCGAAGTACTGGCTCATGACCCTATGGCGCAGGACAAGCGCGCCATGGATCAGCAGCCGGCGCGCTAAGGGACAGTCAGCAGGAAGAGGACTCAGGTTATGCTGTCGCCAAAACGAACCAAGTACCGCAAGGCCCACAAGGGTCGCATTCATGGCAACGCCAAGGGCGGTACGACGCTGAATTTCGGTTCGCACGGCCTCAAGGCAACGTCGCCGGCGCGGATCACCGCGCGGCAGATCGAAGCCTCGCGGCGGGCCATCACGCGCCATATGCGCCGCGCCGGCCGGGTCTGGATCCGGATATTCCCGGATGTTCCTGTGTCGCAGAAACCGGCGGAAGTTCGCCAGGGCAAGGGCAAGGGTGCGCCGGAGTACTGGGCGGCGCGCGTTAAGCCGGGCCGAATTATGTTTGAAATCGATGGTGTCGGTGATGACGTCGCCCGTGAAGCGCTGGCGCTAGCCGCCGCCAAGCTGCCCTGCAGCACCCGGGTGGTGCAGCGTCTGGCAGCGGAATAGGGACTTCGGAGTAAGGATAGAACGATGGCCGATGCTGCCGATCTCAGGACCCGGACCGACGATGAGCTTCGCGATCAACTTCGCGATCTCAAGAAGGAAGCGCTCAATCTCCGTTTTCAGCGGGCCAGCGGCCAGCTTGAAGCGACGGGACGCGTCCGTCAGGTGAGGCGCGACATTGCGCGGATTAATACGGTTATGGGCGAGCGCGCCCGCGCCGCGAAGTAAGGAAAGCAGGATGCCGAAAAGAATTCTTCAGGGCGTTGTGGTGTCCGACAAGGGCGACAAGACGGTGACCGTCCGTGTCGAGCGACGGATCATGCATCCGCTTTACAAGAAGTTCATTCGCCAGTCGAAGAAGTACGCGGCGCATGACGCGGAGAACCGGTGCAAGGAAGGCGATGTCGTTCGCATTCAGGAATGCCGGCCGATTTCGAAACGCAAAACCTGGGAGGTCCTGGCTGACAACGCGTAATGCCGGGCCCTATCGAAAGTTAATATAATGATTCAGGTACAGACAAATCTCGAAGTGGCCGATAACTCCGGCGCCCGTCGTGTGCAGTGCATTCGCGTGCTCGGAGGCAGCCGTCGCCGGACGGCGAGCGTCGGCGACGTTATCGTAGTGACCGTCAAGGAAGCGATCCCGCGCGGTCGCGTCAAGAAGGGCGATGTACATCGCGCTGTCATCGTGCGCACCGCAAAAGAAATTCATCGTCCCGACGGCACCTCGATCCGGTTCGACAAGAATGCCGCCGTCCTGTTGAACCAGGCCGGGGAGCCCATCGGAACCCGGATCTTCGGCCCGGTCACACGCGAACTTCGTGGACGTAACTACATGAAGATCATTTCCCTCGCCCCGGAAGTTCTGTGAGGCAGGAGCAGAAATATGAGCAACGCTAAAAAGCCGACCAAGATCAAGAAGTTCCGGAAGGAAGACGAAGTCATCGTCCTGACCGGACGCGATAAGGGCAAGGTCGGGAACATCCTGAAGGTCCTGCCCGCCGAACAGCGCGTGATTGTCCAGGGCGTAAATATGGTGAAACGCCATAATCGGGCAACGCAGAACAGCCCCGGTGGAATCGACGAGCGGGAAGCGTCTATTCACGTTTCGAACGTCGCCCATGTCGACCCCGACAGCGGGAAGGCAACGCGGGTCGGAATGCGTGTGCTGGAAGACAGCCGTAAAGTCCGGGTCGCGCGGCGATCCGGCGAAATGATCGATTAAGGATATCGGGATGACTCGGTTAAAGGATCATTATCAGAACACCGTCCGGCCGGAGCTCAAGGCGGCGTTCAACTACCGGAACGACATGGAAATTCCGCGCCTTGAAAAGATCGTCATCAATATGGGGATCGGCGAGGCGGTGTCGGATTCGAAAAAAGTCGATGTTGCCGCTAACGAAATGGCGCTGATCACCGGTCAGAAACCGGTCGTGATCAAGGCCAAGAAGTCGGTCGCCACCTTTAAGCTTCGCGAAGGCATGCCGGTCGGGTGCAAGGTGACGTTGCGGCGGGAACGCATGTATGAGTTTCTTGATCGGCTGATCAACGTAGCGCTTCCGCAGGTTCGCGATTTCCGGGGACTGCCGGGACGCAGCTTCGACGGGCGGGGCAATTATGCGATTGGCCTGAGAGAACAGACCGTATTTCCGGAAATCGACTTCGACACGGTCGATGAGCCGCGCGGCATGGATATCGTATTCGTAACTTCGTCGAAAACCGACGAAGAAGCGAAGGCCCTGCTCAAGGGCTTCAACCTGCCGATCAACTGAAATAATTCTGGCGGAGAATTCGCATGGCAAAGACGAGCGCCGTTGAAAAAAATCGAAAACGCATTCGGCTTGCAAAAAAATATTCGGCTAAGCGCGAGCGTCTGAAGGCGATGGCAAAGGACGATTCGCTTCCGGCGGAAGAGCGTTTCGCTGCCCGGTTAAAGCTGGCGGAAATTCCGCGCAATGCGGCCCCGTCGAGGATCCGTAACCGCTGCGAACTGACGGGACGGCCGCGCGGGTTCTATAGAAAATTCAAGATTTCCCGAATCGCGCTTCGCGAACTCGGGTCGAATGGTCAGGTTCCCGGCCTGGTCAAGTCGAGCTGGTAAGGAGTCCGTTTATGACGATGACCGACCCCATTTCCGATTTGCTAACCCGTATCCGCAATGGACAACGGGCGAACAAATCGTCGGTGACGAGTCCCGGATCGAAACTCCGGGCCAATGTCCTCGATGTGTTGCAACGCGAGGGGTATATCCGCGGTTACGAAACAGGTACCGACGACCGCGCGTTGCCGGTTCTCAGGATCGAACTCAAGTATCATGAAGGCGAACCGGTCATCCGCGAACTTCATCGCGTTTCGAAGCCGGGCCGCCGGGTCTATTCAAAGATCAAGGATCTGAGCCAGGTGTATAACGGCCTCGGAATTTCGATTTTGTCGACGCCGCGCGGCGTTCTCTCTGACGGGGAAGCGCGCGCACAGAATGTCGGCGGCGAAGTCATCTGCACGGTGTTCTAGGAGGACGTTATGTCACGAGTAGGCCAGATGCCCATAAACGTGCCGGACGGCGTCGACGTGAATGTCGCTGGCCAGCTGATAACCGCCAAGGGCAAACTCGGCGAACTCAGCGTTTCGGTCGTCGATGACGTGGAAGTTACGCGCGAAGAGAACCAGATTCTGGTAAAACCACGCGGCAATTCGCGCCACGCCCGGAACATGTGGGGTACGACGCGCAGTCTGGTGCAGAATATCGTCACCGGGGTCGATGAAGGCTTTACGATCAATCTTGAGATTGTCGGTGTCGGATATCGTGCCGCTGTGGAAGGGAAGGACCTGGTCCTGCAGCTCGGCTTCAGTCACGAGGTTCGTCATCCGATTCCCGATGAGATTTCCGTGAAGTGCGAACGACCCACGGCGATTTCGATCAGTGGCGCGAACCGTCAGCAGGTTGGCCAGTTTGCGTCCAACATTCGGAGTTACCGTCCGCCGGAGCCGTACAAGGGCAAAGGCGTCAAGTACGAAAACGAATATATCCTCCGCAAGGAAGGTAAGAAGAAATAGGGATCGACCATGCAAAGGTTGAATGAATTACGCGCGCGTCGAAAACAACGGGTTCGTTCCGGGCTCCGTAAGAAGGGGACCTTGCGTCCTCGCCTTTCGGTATTCCGGTCAAACAAGAATATCTATGCGCAGATCATCGATGACCGCAGCGGGGCAACGCTCGCATCGGCGTCGACGATTGAAAAGGATCTGAAGGCGACTCTTAAATCAGGGTCGGGCAGGGACGCGGCAACTGCCGTCGGCAAGCTCCTGGGCGAACGTGCCGTTGCGAAAGGGGTTGCCGAGGCCGTTTTCGATCGCGGTTCCTACATCTATCACGGCCGTGTCAAGGCGCTAGCCGATGCCGCACGCGAAGCCGGACTGAAATTCTAGGGAAGGACGGAAAAAATGGCACGAGCGCCAGGAGGCAATCAGCGCGAAGGCGGCGGCCGTCGCCGTGGTCGCGGTGGAGAAGACGCCGAACAGTCTGATCTGGTAGACAAGCTGGTCAGCATCAATCGCGTAGCCAAGGTTGTGAAGGGTGGCCGGCGGTTCGGTTTCGCCGCCCTGGTGGTCGTGGGCGATATGAAGGGACGCGTTGGATACGGATCCGGAAAAGCGCGCGAGGTGCCGGAGGCTATCCGTAAGGCTACCGAGCAGGCCAAAGGACGTCTTATTCGGGTGCCGCTGCGCGAAGGCCGTACGCTGCATCACGATATCGAAGCGCGTTTCGGTGCAGGCAAGGTGATTTGCCGTGCAGCGCCTCCCGGTACCGGAATTATTGCCGGTGGCCCGATGCGCGCCGTGTTCGAAACGCTGGGCGTTCAGGACGTTGTGGCAAAATCGAATGGCTCGCAGAACCCTTACAACATGGTCAAGGCTGCGTTTGAGGCCCTGAAACTGCTTCAGTCGCCGCGCGCCGTTGCGGCGCGGCGGGGCCGCAAGGTGTCCGATATTCTGGGACCGCGCGGCGGTGATGCGCCGACAGCCGAGCCGCAGTCCGAAGTGAGGGAGGCCGCGGATGGCTGACGGAAAAATTCGGGTGACCCAGATCGGCAGTGCGATCGGGCGTCCAGCCGATCAGCGTCAGACGCTGATCGGGCTCGGGCTCAACAAAATGCATCGGACGCGGGAACTTGAGGATACACCCGCGGTTCGGGGCATGATCAACAAGGTTAGCCATCTTGTCCGCGTCGAAGAAGCGGGCTGAGGACGGACAGGAGCATACGGTAATGCGTTTGAACCAGATTTCCGATAATCCCGGCGCCACCCGGTCGCGCAAGCGCGTCGGTCGCGGGGCGTCGTCGGGGCTCGGCAAGACCAGCGGCAAGGGCCAGAAGGGCCAGAAATCGCGCAGCGGTGTGGCCATTAAGGGCTTCGAAGGCGGGCAGATGCCGATTTATCGGCGTCTTCCGAAGCGTGGTTTCACCAATGTTTTTCGGAAAAATTTCCGCGAGATCAATATCGGTCGTCTCCAGGCGGCGATTGACGCTGGCAAGATCGATGCGGGGAAGCCGATCGATGCGGAGACGCTCGTCGCTGCCGGCATGATCAAATCCGCGCGAGATGGCGTCCGGCTGCTTGCAAAAGGCGAGCTGAAAGCCAACATCACCATAACCGTCGCCGGCGCGTCCAAGGCCGCCGTTTCGGCTGTTGAAGGTGCGGGTGGCACAGTGACCGTCACGATGCCGGCAAAAGCGCCCGCGGAGAACAAGGACGCCGCAGATTAACCGCTGCGCCGGAATGTAAATGGCATCTGCCGCAGAACAGCTCGCCGCCCATATCAATTTCGGGCAGCTTTCCAAGGCCACGGAGCTTAAGAAGCGTCTGTGGTTTACCCTTGGCGCGCTCGTCATATACCGGTTCGGTACCTACATCCCGCTGCCCGGAATCGATCCTTCAATCCTGAAGGAGATATTTCAGCAGCAGGCCGGCGGTATTCTCGGCATGTTCAACATGTTTGCCGGTGGGGCCTTCGGGCGCATGACGATCTTTGCGCTCGGCATCATGCCGTATATTTCAGCTGCGATTATCATGCAGCTGCTCACTGCCGTATCGCCGTATTTCGAACAGCTTAAGAAAGAAGGCGAGCCGGGTCGAAAGAAGATCAATCAGTATACGCGATACGGCACGGTCGTTCTGTCACTGTTCCAGGGTTACGGGATCGCGGTAGGGCTTGAGGGCATGACAGGGTCGGAGGGCTCTGCGGTTATCGATCCGGGAATGTTCTTTCGTGCAACGACTGTGATCACCCTTGTCGGCGGCACGATGTTCCTGATGTGGCTCGGCGAACAGATCACGGCCCGCGGCGTTGGCAACGGCATTTCGCTTATCATTTTCGCGGGCATCGTCGCGGAACTCCCGTCCGCACTGGCCGGGACCTTGGAACTGGGCCGCACCGGCGCACTTTCCGCTGCGCTTATCGTTTTCCTGCTGGTTATGGCGGTCGCGGTCATAACCATCATCGTCTTCGTTGAAAGGGCGCAACGAAGAGTCATAGTGCAATATCCAAAGCGGCAGGTTGGCAACAAGATGTTCGGCGGCGACAGTTCTCATCTGCCGCTCAAGATCAACACTGCGGGCGTCATTCCACCGATTTTCGCCAGTTCTCTTCTGCTGTTGCCGCTGACCATCGCAGGTTTCAGCGCTGACCAGGGGCCGGAGTGGCTGTCTACGATTACCGCCTATCTCGGTCGTGGGCAGCCGGTATATCTGCTGACATATTCCGCGCTCATAGTCTTCTTTGCGTTTTTCTATACCTCCGTCGTTTTCAATCCGACGGAAACAGCTGACAATCTGAAGAAGAACGGCGGATTCGTTCCCGGCATCCGGCCAGGCAAGAACACTGCTGAGCATCTCGATTATATCTTGACCCGGATTACTGTTTTTGGCGCGTTATACCTGCTTGCCATCAGCATTCTTCCGGAGTTGTTGATCTCGCAATATGCTGTTCCGTTCTATTTCGGCGGCACTTCCCTGCTCATTGTCGTTACGGTGACAATGGATACTGTCGCTCAGGTTCAGTCGCACCTGCTGGCGCACCAATATGAAGGTCTGATCAAGAAGTCGCGCCTGCGGGGAAGGCGTGGATGAGGCTGATATTCCTGGGACCACCTGGCTCAGGCAAAGGAACGCAGGCACAGGAGCTGAAACGACGTTACAACATCGTCCAGCTCTCAACCGGCGAGATGCTTCGGGAAGCCATCCGATCCGGCGATGACCTTGGCAAGGAAGTAAAGGACATCATGGAGGCCGGTTCTTTGGTATCGGACGAAATCATTGTTCGCATGATCGAGGACAGGATTGAGAAACCGGATTGCGACCACGGATTTATTCTCGATGGTGTGCCGAGGACAGTTGCCCAGGCGGAGGCGCTGGATTCGATGCTGGCATCGAAGAACAGTGCTGTCGACCATGTCATTGCGCTTAAGGTCGACATGGAAGTCCTGATCCGTCGTATAGGCGGCCGGTTTAGCTGTGAGGATTGCGGCGCCGGTTACCACGACGAATTCAAACCGCCCGAAAAAGAAGGGGTGTGCGATATTTGCGGCGGAACGAACTTTTCCCGGCGTTCTGACGACAATCCGGAAACGGTGCGGGCCCGGCTTGAGGCTTATGAGGCCCAGACCGCTCCGCTTTTGCCCTATTACCGGGAAAAAGGCCTGCTAAGCACTATCAATGCGATGGCTGGAATAGACGAAGTAACGGCTTCAATCGAAAAGATTTTGTCTGAAGCGTGATTGTTGACTTGACGACGGCAGTACCTATAATCCCGGGCCTTCGGGCTCAAGTGAAATCGACGGAAAAACAAGGCGGTTAACGCCAATTCGAGGAGAATTCGGCATGGCGCGCATAGCGGGCATCAATCTACCGAACAAGCCGACCTGGGTCGCGCTGACCTATATCCATGGGATCGGCCCGACATCGGCAAAGAAAATCTGCGAAACCACCGGTGTGGCGGCGACCCAGAGGATCGACGAACTGAGCGACGACGAACTCGGGCGCATCAGGGAACTTATCGATCAGAGCTTCAAGATCGAGGGTGAACTGCGCCGCGAAACCGCAATGAATATCAAGCGCCTGATGGACCTTGGCTGCTATCGCGGTCTGCGTCATCGGCGCGGGATGCCGGTGCGGGGTCAGAGGACGCATACCAACGCACGCACCCGGAAGGGTCGGGCGCGGCCGATTACCGGCAAGAAATAGACGCCAGCGAAAGACAGACGGGAAAATACCATGGCACGGCAAGCTGCAGCGCGCGTACGGCGTCGCGAGAAAAAGAACATTACGTCGGGCATCGCGCACGTAAACGCGACCTTCAACAACACGATGATTACGATCGCCGACGCGCAAGGCAATACGATCGCCTGGTCGTCGGCCGGGTCGTCCGGTTTCAAGGGGTCGCGTAAATCGACCCCCTACGCGGCGCAGATGGCGGCGGAAGATGCCGGTCGCAAGGCGATGGAACATGGGATGAAAACGCTGGAAGTTGAGGTGAAGGGCCCCGGTTCGGGCCGTGAGTCGGCTCTGCGGGCTCTTCAGACGGTCGGGTTTACCGTAACGTCGATTCGCGATGTGACGCCCATCCCGCATAACGGTTGCCGGCCCCGCAAGCGCCGCAGGGTATAGCGGCAACCCGAATTCGCGCGGTCGTTTCGCAAAGCGACCAATTGGAAATTTACAGCACGCCGTCCAGTGACGGCCGAGCAGAATGAGGTCATACCGGTGATTCAGAAGAACTGGCAGGAACTAATTAAACCCAACAAGCTAGAAATCACGCCCGGCATGGACGGAACGCGCAACGCGACCATTGTCGTGGAACCGCTCGAACGTGGTTTTGGTATGACGCTCGGCAATGCTCTACGCCGCGTTCTGCTGTCGTCGCTTCAGGGGGCCGCGGTGACGGCTGTCCAGATCGACGGCGTACTTCACGAATTCTCGTCGATTCCGGGCGTCCGCGAAGACGTGACGGACATCGTACTCAATCTCAAGGGGCTCGCGCTGCGCTATCATGGCGATACAACCCGCCGTATCTCGCTAACCGCGTCCGGTCCTGGCGAGGTCACTGCGGGCATGATCGATGCGTCGCACGATGTTGAGATCGTTGACCCGGATCTGGTGATTTGTACTCTGGACGATGATGCCAAGATCAATATGGAAATGACCATCACCACCGGAAAGGGCTACGTTCCGGCGGTGCAGATGCGCGCTGAAGACGCTCCGATCGGTCTTATTCCGATCGATGCGGTCTACAGTCCGGTGCGGCGCGTTACGTTCCGCGTTTCCAATACCCGTGTCGGACAGGTGACCGACTATGACAGCCTGTCTCTGGACGTGGAGACCGATGGCACTGTCGTCCCGGACGATGCGGTAGCGCTCGCCGCCCGCATCCTTCAGGACCAGCTTCAGACCTTCATTAATTTCGAAGAGCCCACGGCAAGCGTTGAGGCCGAATCTGCGGCGGAGCCCAGGTTCAACAAGAACCTGCTGCGTAAGGTCGATGAACTGGAGCTTTCCGTTCGGTCGGCTAATTGCCTCAAGAACGACAACATCATTTATATCGGCGACCTGGTTCAGAAATCCGAGCAGGAAATGCTGCGCACCCCGAATTTCGGGCGGAAATCGCTGAACGAGATCAAGGAAGTCCTGTCCCAGATGGGGCTTCACCTCGGGATGGAAATTACCGAATGGCCGCCCGAGAATATCGAAGAAATGGCCAAGCGGCTGGAAGAACCCTACTGAGGAAGTATGAGTCATGCGTCATAGACTAAGCGGCCGCAAGCTGAACCGCACGACACCGCATCGTAAAGCCCTGTTTCGCAACATGGCCTGCGCTCTGATCAAGCACGAGCAGATCACGACCACCCTGCCGAAGGCGAAGGAATTGCGCCCGGTCGTCGAAAAGCTCGTCACGCTGGGGAAGCGTGGTGGGCTCCACGCCCGGCGCCAGGCTCTGAGTCGGCTGAACAACGATTCCGCCATGGTCGAGAAGCTTTTCGGCGCTATTGCCGACCGTTATGCCGATCGGGCGGGCGGGTATACCCGAGTGATGAAGGCAGGTTTCCGTTATGGCGATAACGCGCCTATGGCGGTGATCGAGTTCGTCGATCGCGATCCGGACGCGAAAGGTCAGGATTCGGGCCCGTTGCCCGAGTTGATGGAGCAAGAAGAACGGATGGCTGCGACCGCCTGATACGGTTGCAATCACGGGAATTCGAGAGGCGGCGGCAACGCCGCCTCTTTTGTTTTCCGGATACCGGTCCTTCGATTACTATGCCGCATTCTTGGAAGAGGGCAGGTAGCGTGCGGCCTATGACGGTAAGAAGGCTTCTCTATTCTACGATTGTCGTAGTACTGGCGCTGTCAGCGTCTTCCGGCGCAGTAATCGCGCAAAAGCGCATTCCCGAATCCCGGAGCCAGGTAACGCTGTCCTATGCGCCTTTGGTGAAGAAGGCGGCTCCAAGCGTCGTCAATATCTATACCAAGCGGGTGGTTCAAAGCCGGCGCTCGCCTTTCTTTAACGATCCGTTTTTTCGCCAGTTTTTCGGAGACGCCTTCAATTTCGGCGCCCCGCGCAAGCGGGTGGAGAACTCGCTTGGCTCCGGCGTTATCGTGCGGACGGAAGGTGTGATCGTTACCAACCACCACGTGATCGACAAGGCGGACCAGATCATCGTGGTCCTGTCCGACCGGCGGGAAATGCAGGCGAAAGTCATTCTGTCGGACGAGAAGACCGATCTCGCCATCCTCCGGGTCGATGCCGGCGAAGAGAGGCTGCCATTTCTGCGCCTGCGCGATTCCGATGATCTGGAAGTCGGCGACCTCGTTCTGGCAATCGGAAACCCGTTCGGCGTCGGGCAGACCGTAACGAGCGGGATCGTATCGGCGCTTGCGCGAGCGGCCGATAACATTTCCGATTTCAGCTTCTTTATTCAGACCGACGCCGCCATTAACCCGGGTAATTCGGGGGGCGCGCTGATCGCCATGGACGGGAGTCTTGTCGGCATCAATACGGCAATCTACAGCCGGAGCGGCGGTTCACAGGGCATCGGATTCGCCATTCCGGCCAATATGGTCGCGCAGGTTGTGGAGAGCGCGGTAAAAGGCTCCAAGATCATCCGGCCCTGGTTCGGCGGCACGGGCCAGTCCGTTACCACCGATCTGGCAGGCGCGCTCGGGCTGAAGCGGCCCGTAGGCGTTCTGGTTTCCGAGATGCACAGGATTGGCCCCGCGCGCAAGGCCGGCCTTAAACCAAGCGACGTTATCCTGGAGTTCAACGGCAAAGAGGTTGTCGATCCGCGCTCGTTGCGTTTCCGGATCGCGACGATGCCGGTAGGCGGTACGGCATCACTGACGGTCGTCAGGAAGGGAAAGAAACTGCGTCTTTCCCTCCCTCTGGAAGCGCCGCCGGAAATACCGCCAAGAAGAGTGACCCGATTGAAGGGGCAGCACCCCCTCGCAGGCGTGACAGTCGCGAACATGTCGCCGGCGCTCGCCGAAGAACTATCGCTGGATCATGGGCTGCAGGGTGTCATTGTACTCGATATCGCGCGCGGCAGCCCGGCACGCCGGATCGGGCTTCGTCCTGGGGATATTCTTTCTCGGGTCAATTCCAGAAAGGTCGACAGGGTCCGGTCTGCGGTGAGTGTCTTGAAGGATCAGGTCTCCTCATGGCGGATTTCGGTGATCCGGGACGGGCGGGAACTGACGGTCGTGATCGATGGCTGACAGCGCGGCGACCGGAAGCCTGTTCGAAGCGCAAGCTCCCCGACCACTTGCGGACAGGCTACGACCGGCGGATCTGTCGGAAGTGGTGGGGCAGGCGCACCTGCTGGGGCCGGACGGTCCGCTTGCCCGGCTGGTGAAGGCGGGGTCGCTGGTGTCCATGATCCTCTGGGGACCGCCCGGCACCGGTAAGACGACGATTGCGCGACTGCTCGCGGAACAGTCCGGCCTGCGGTTTGTTCTGCTGTCGGCGATCTTCTCCGGTGTTGCCGATCTTCGAAAGGTTTTCGAGGAAGCCAGAGCGGCGCGCGTGGCGGGGCAGGGGACCCTGCTGTTCGTTGACGAGATTCACCGGTTTAACCGGGCGCAGCAGGACGGGTTCCTGCCCTGTGTAGAGGACGGAACCGTCATCCTGATCGGGGCGACGACGGAGAACCCGTCCTTCGAACTGAATCCGCCACTCCTTTCGAGGTGTCAGATTTTCGTGTTGAACCGCCTTGACGATGCGGCGCAGGAGGAATTGCTGACCCGGGCCGAAACCGAAACAGGCAAGCCGTTGCCGGTTACGGACGAGGCGCGCTCCGCCCTGCGTGCTATGGCGGATGGCGACGGACGCTATCTGCTTAACATGACCGAGGCGCTATACCTGCTCTCGCCCCCCGAACCGCTCGGCGTCAAGGAACTGGCGGAAGCAGTACAAAGGCGCTCGCCGCTATACGACAAGGGGCAGGAGAGTCACTACAACCTGATTAGCGCTCTGCATAAGTCGCTGCGGGCCTCGGATGCGGATGCGTCGCTTTACTGGCTGGCGCGCATGCTGACGGGCGGGGAAGACCCGCTTTATATCGTACGTCGGCTGGTCCGGTTCGCATCCGAGGATGTCGGGCTGGCGGATCCGGCGGCCCTGACGCAGGCGCTGGCGGCCTGGGACAGTTTCGAACGGCTGGGCTCGCCTGAAGGCGAACTGGCGATTGCACAGGCGGTGCTGTACCTTGCGACCGCACCGAAATCGAATGCCGCCTACCGGGCCCTGGGGGCCGCGATGCGGTCGGCCAGGAATTCCGGATCTCTCATGCCGCCGAAGAACATACTCAACGCGCCGACAGGCCTGATGAAGGATATCGGATATGGCGACGGTTATGCCTACGACCACGATGCCCCTGGCGGTTTCTCGGGGCAGAACTGTTTTCCCGACGACATGCCGCGCGAGACCTATTACCGCCCGGTAGACCGCGGTTTTGAACGCGACGTCGCCAAGCGTCTCGCCTGGTGGGCGAAACGGCGCCAGGTTCGGGATGTAGATGGACCCAGCGCTGGGCCTCGCGATGGTTCCGGCAACGGGTAGGATGGACGGATGGGGATGATCCTTTCCATCGCAGCTGGCGGCGCTGTCGGCGCTCTGGGCAGGCACTGGATCGCGGGCGGCATTCAGTCGCTTGTCGGAGCTTCCTTTCCGTTCGGCACATTGGCCGTCAACGTTATTGGATGCTGTGTCATTGGCGCTCTCGTTGTCCTGATGGCGCAGGTGTGGTCTCCGTCTCAGGAGATGCGGGCTTTTCTGACGGTTGGCATGCTGGGCGCGCTGACGACATTCTCGACTTTCTCCATGGAGGTCGTCCTGATGACCGAGCGGGGCGACTATTTTTTCGCGGGGTTTTACGTCATTGCCTCGGTAATCCTGTCGGTCGGCGCCGTTTTCGCATCAATGGCGGCCATGCGGTGGTTTCTGTCATGACCGGTGTTTCCACCTTCACAGTAGAAGAGGACGAGGCCGGTCTGCGGCTCGACCGATGGTTCCGTCGTCGTTACCCGGGCCTGACCCACGGGCGGCTGGAGAAATTGCTGCGCACCGGGCAGATCCGGCTCGATGGCGGGCGGGTAAAAGGCGCTACCCGCCTGGAGGCCGGTCAGATTGTGCGCGTTCCGCCGCTGGAAGGTTCCGACCGGGATAGAAAATCCCGGAGACCGTCGGTAAAGGCCGAGGATGCTGAATTTATTCGTTCGCTGGTTATCCATCGCGATGACCATGTGATCGCCTTGAACAAACCGCCTGGGCTCGCGGTGCAGGGCGGCAGCAAGGTTACGCGGCATGTGGATGGCATGCTTGACGCGCTGAAATTCAAAGCCAGCGAGCGACCAAGACTGGTCCACAGGCTGGACAAGGATACAGGTGGTCTTCTTCTGCTTGCGCGGTCCGCCAGAGCGGCGTCGAGCCTTGCAGAAGCCTTTCGCGGACGTGATGCGGAGAAGACCTATTGGGCGCTGGTATCGGGCGCGCCCAGCCCGAAAGAGGGGCGCATTGATCTTGCCCTGTCCAAAGGAAGCGATGCCGGACGGGAACGGATGCTAGCCGGGCTGGACGACGGACGACGGGCTGTTACAGATTTTGCGGTTGTCGATAGCGCGGGGAGCAGAGTGGCCTGGCTGGTCCTTAAGCCGCGGTCCGGTCGGACGCATCAGCTACGCGTTCATTGTGCGGAAATAGGTACGCCCATTGTCGGTGACCGGAAGTACGGCGATGAGAATAGCCGGATTGACGGACTGCCCGGGAGAAACCTGTTGAATCTCCATGCGAGAGGGCTCCGGATTCCCCATCCCGCGGGCGGCACTCTTTCACTGAAAGCATCGCTGAGCGCGGACATGATGAAGAACTGGAGTTTTTTCGGGTTCGATACAGACAACCCGGAGGCGGAGCGGTTGTCGGAAATGCTGGGAGACGGACGGTGATAGGAACGGAAGCTCAGCGACTGGCAGCGTTCGATCTCGATGGTACGCTGCTGGACAGCGCATCGTCGATTGTGGCGGGCGTCCTCGATTGCTGGAAGGCCTGCGGGTTTGAACTTCCCGAACCGGATGCCATACGAAGGATTATCGGTCTGCCCTGGGAAGAATCGATTGTTACGCTGCTGCCTGGTGCCGGCGAGCGTGAGTTCGCCATGATTCGGAGCTACCACGATGAAGTTGCTCGCGGCGAACGAACCCGGGACGTGCCCGAACAGAAGCTGTTCGGCGGGATTGAGGAACTGCTGGATGAGCTGGAAGGGCGAGGGTATCTGCTTGCGATAATTACCAGCCGGAATTCGCACAGGCTCGACGATTTGCTGGACCGGGCCGGCATCGCCGGTCGGTTCGTGTCTCTCAAGACGACCGATCATGGGCCGGGAAAACCCCGGCCCGATCTCATGTTGCAGACCTTATCCGAGCTCGGTGTCGACCGTCGCGATACCGTCATGATCGGCGATACCACGTTCGATATCCAGATGGCGCGTAACGCCGGTACGTCTGCGATCGGGGTAGAATGGGGCGTCCATGAAGCACATGAACTCCGCGAAGCAGGCGCGCATCACGTCGCCGAAGCGGTTCATGAGTTACCAGCGGCGATCGAGCGGTTGGTCGCACGCTGAACGGTACTGGGCATGAAACGTTTTTACGAGGAGGCGGCCGCCGAACACCTCGGCAAGAGCTGGCGGGTGACCCTGGATGGGCGGACTGTCAAAACGCCTGGGGCCCGCGACCTGTTGGTTCCATTTGAAGGCCTCGCCATCGCTCTCGCCGATGAATGGGGCGCGCAGATGGAGGAGATCGACCCTGCAGCGATGCCTCTTACGCGGCTTGCAAACACCGCGATAGACCGGACGGCGTCGCTTCGCGAATCCGTTATCGAGGAAGTCGCGGGTTACGGGGCTTCGGACCTGCTGTGTTACCGGGTTTCGGACCCGGCCGAACTTGTCGACCGACAGAGCGCAAACTGGGACCCGTTGCTGGACTGGGTTGGAAAGCACTTTTCGGCGAATTTGTCGGTTACGACGGATATTACTCCCCTAGAGCAGGACAACGAGGCGCTGCTCGCGATTTACAGCGCTGTCGCGCGGAAAAACGATTTTGCCCTCACCGGTCTGCATGCCACGACAGGGCTATGCGGTTCCGTTGTTATCGGACTGGCTTTGGCCGAAACGGTACTACCCGCTGAAAAAGCCTGGCAGTGCGCTATTCTTGACGAGATGTATCAGGCCGAACAGTGGGGCGTCGATGCTGACGCGGAACAGCGCTGGAAAGCCATGCGGGACGAGATCGCGGCAGCGACGCTATTCATGGATCTATCGCGCGATTAAAGACGGCGGAAAAGTTGCGTTTAAGGGCGTCTCCGGCCTCTTCGGAGGTCACCGGCAGGCCCAGGTCGACCAGAGACGTGACGCCATGTTCGGCTATGCCGCAGGGAACGATACCCGCATAGTGATCGAGATTCGGCTCCACGTTTAGCGCGATGCCGTGATAGCTCACCCAGCGGCGGACGCGAACGCCGATGGCGGCGATCTTGTCTTCCTTGCCCTGGCCGCGGTCGACCCAGATACCGACGCGTCCGATTCGGCGCTCACCGCGCACAGCGAAATCGGCCAGGGTTGAGATCAGCCATTCTTCCAGATCGTGGACGTACTGCCGGACATCGTTGCGGCGGTGCGTCAGGTCCATCAATACATAGGCGATGATCTGACCGGGGCCGTGATAGGTATACTGACCCCCGCGCCCCGTTTGGAATACGGGAAACCTGTCCGGTTCAAGCAGGTCGGTATCGCGGGCGCTGGTGCCGGCGGTGTAAAGCGGCGGATGTTCGAGCAGCCAGACGCATTCAGGTGCTTTACCGGCCTGGATCGCGGCGACCCGCTCCTCCATCCAGGCGACAGCGTCCGTATAGGGCGTCGGCTGCCCAAGCGTCGAACGCCATTCAACGGATGCAAGAGCTGAATTTTCATCAGGTTTGGCCATCGGCCTTGCAGTTACCATGGCAATTTGCTATCTCCGCGACAGACTTTATCGGTTGGTATATAACAGTTTTCAGCGAAACATGCGGTCGTGGCGGAACTGGTAGACGCGCAGCGTTGAGGTCGCTGTGGGAGCAATCCCGTGGAAGTTCGAGTCTTCTCGACCGCACCATATTTCGGGTCCGCTGCTGAGGCATGCGGACCCGATTTTCTTTGAGTCACCGGTTTTCATCAGACCCTTAAGGCGAGACGGGGAAACGGATCATGGCCGAAGCTGAACTCGCCGAGGAAACAGCGCCCGTCCAGGCCGAGGAGTTGCTCGGCCTTAGTACCGACCTGGTGGGCGATCTTTCGCTGGCCCTCGAAGACGAGCACAGGTTCGAGGCGCGATTGCTGGTGGAGGCGCTTCGTGCCCCCGAACTGGCGGATATTCTGCAGCTCCTCCGTCCCGACCTGCGACTCCGTCTGATTGAGTATCTGCGGCCGGATTTCGACCCCGAGATCCTGCCGGAGCTCGAGGACGACGTCCGAGATGAGGTCGCGGACCAGATGGGAACGCGGGCACTGGCGCGCGCTATCGCCCGCCTCGATTCCGACGATGCTCTGTCGCTGATTCTGACCCTCGAGGAAAGCAAGCAGCGCCGGGTTCTCCATGCCATTCCGGAAGAGTTGCGGGACATTCTTGAAGAGGGTCTGGCCTTTCCGGAGGACAGCGCCGGGCGTCTCATGGATCGCGATTTCGTCGCGGTGCCTTCCTTCTGGTCGGTCGGCGAAACCATCGATTACATGCGTGAAGCGGATGATCTGCCGCAGGATTTCTACGATCTCTTCGTCGTCGACCCGCGACACCGGGCCATCGGCCGGGTTTCATTGAGCCATGTTCTGCGCAACCAGCGTCCCGTGAAGATTAGCACTCTGATGGATTCCGACCTTGTCAGCGTTCCGGCCGTCATGGACCAGGAAGAAGTCGCCTATCTGTTCGCGCAGCAGAACATCGTTTCAGCGCCCGTTGTAGATGATGCCGGGCGCCTGATCGGCATTGTCACGGTCGACGATGTCCTGGATGTCATCGCCGAAGAAGCGGAAGAGGACATCATGCTTTTGGCCGGTGTTCAGAACGACGATCTCTACGCGGCGGCCCTGCAGACCGGCCGTTCCCGGTTTTCGTGGCTGTTCGTCAATCTTCTTACCGCGATCATGGCGTCAGTTGTGATTGGCTTTTTCGAGGGAACTCTTGAGCAGATCGTAATCCTCGCTGTTCTGATGCCTATCGTCGCCTCAATGGGGGGCAACGCGGGAACCCAGACGATGACGGTTGCCGTTCGCGCGCTGGCGACGAAGGAACTGACGCCGGCGAATGCATTGCGCGTGACCGGAAAGGAAGCGCTGGTCGGGCTCTATAACGGTCTGCTGTTTGCCCTTCTGATAGGCGGCGTCGCCTGGTACTGGGCGGATTCATTCGCAGTCGGTGCGATTATGTCGACTTCCATGTTGGCGACGCTGGTTATCGCAGCGCTGGCCGGGATGGGGATACCGCTGGCGCTGGCGCGGACCGGAGTAGACCCCGCGGTGGCTTCGGGCGTGATTTTGACGACCGTGACCGATGTTGTTGCCTTTTCGGTCTTTCTCGGGCTTGCAGCGTCGTTGCTGTTATGACGGTAGCGCGTTCCATAGCCGCGGTGGCGTGCCTTGCTGCGGCCGTTCTGATTGCCTGGTCCTATACCGGAACTGCGTCGGGCGGACTCCTGCGGACGGCCGGGATCGTTACTCTCACCATCGGCCTGCTGGCGACAGTTGCCCTCCCGGAGTTTCTGACGGCCCTTATATTTTTCTTTCTGTGCGTTGTGCTCGCTGTCGCGCCGCCCGAAGTGGTGTTCTCCGGATTCTATTCGGGCGCAATCTGGCTGGTATTCGGCGGATTGATGATCGGCGCGGCTATCGATGTGACGGGGCTTGGCGAACGGGTCGCCGGCGTCCTCGAACGGCGCTTCGCCGACAGCTATTTCAAGGCGGTCCTCGGTACGGTTCTTCTGATGCTGGTTCTTGCGTTCCTGATGCCGTCGTCGCTAGGTCGGATCACCATCATGCTTCCCATCGTCATGGCGCTCGCTGACCGGCTGGGGTTCGCGCCCGGCAGCAACGGAAGGGCAGGGCTTATCCTCGCTGTCGCGCTTGGGTCGATCACGCCGACTTTCGCGATCCTGCCGGCATGCGTGCCGAATGTGGTTCTCGCGGGGGCGGCGGAAGCCATCCATTCAATCCAGTTTGCCTATAGCGATTACCTTCTGATCCATTTCCCGGTTATCGGCGTGCTCGGGACGATGGCCTTGCCCGTCTTTATCTGTCTTCTGTTTCGCGACAGGGTTCAGCCCCAGGAATCGGCAGGAGAGCAAAGCGCGATGAGCTCGTCAGAGAAGAGATTGATCGGTTTTCTCCTGATCGCCCTCTGCCTGTGGGTTACGGATACCGTTCACGGGATTGCACCGGCCTGGGTTGCGCTGGGAACGGGGATTGTCTGCACCCTGCCGGTCGTGGGCGTCATGAAACCGGTAACGGTCATGGAAAAGGTCAGTTTCGGCCCGATCCTGTTTCTTGCCGCTTTCGTCGGAATGGGAGCCGTCATCACCCATGCCGGTCTGGGCGAGGCCCTGGGTGGCTGGTTGATCGAGCGCCTGGAATTCAGCAAGGAGACACGTTTCTCGGATTTCGCTTCAATGATCGGCCTTGGCGTGCTGTTGCAGCTCGTTACGACTCTGCCGGGTCAGCCGGCGATCATGACCAGCTTTGCGGAGACCCTGGCAGGCGCCACGGGGTGGCCCCTGATGACTGTTCTCATGACGTCGGTATCGGGCTGGGCGCTGGTCATGTTTCCCTACCAGGCGCCGCCGCTGGTGGCGACCCGAGCGCTTACAGGCCTTAGCGTAGGATCTTTCATTCGCCTGATGCTGCCTTTGGCCTTGTTCGGCTGGATTGTAATGGTGCCGCTCCAGTTCTTCTGGTGGCGCGCACTGGGCCTCTTTTCTTAGGTTTTTCAGGACGGACCGATCAGACCTGGTCCGCATCCTTAACCGAAATTTAGCGGCGCTTCGCTGAAGATACCCCTTACGCGAAATCTGTTCGGGGCGCGGTTCGGTGGCGACTGCCGGAACCCCGAACCGGTCGGGGTGAGATGCCTGATGCAGAACGAGTCCAGATATTCGCTGGAGAACCTTAAGGTTTTCATCATTGATGATAATCGCCACATGCGGCGTCTCCTGCAATCCATCCTGAATGCGCTGGGTGTAACGGATATTGCGGAATCCGGGAACGCGGTCGAGGCATACGAAGCTCTTCGCGATTTCGAAGCCGATGTGGTAATCGTCGACTGGCATATGAAGCCGATGAACGGGATCGAGTTTGTCCGGAAGGTTCGGAATTCAGACGACAGTTTCAATCAGTATGTGCCTATCATCATGCTGTCGGGATATGCCGACATCGATCGCATAACCGAGGCGCGCGATACAGGCGTCAATGAATTCATGGCCAAGCCGATTTCCGGCGCTGCGCTCTACAAGCGCTTCCTCTCGATCATTGAGCACCCGCGTCCTTTCGTGCGAACCAGATCGTATTTCGGACCGGATCGCCGACGGCAGAAGCTCGGTCCGCCAAAGGGTTGGCCGGAGCGGCGGAAGGATGAACGTAAGGAAAACAAGAGCAGGGCGCCCTTGGTGACTCTGCCGAAAGCGACGCTTTCTTCCTGATTCCGGCATTCCGCCAGAATGTCATCTGGAGGGTCCGGGGGTGAACTGTCGGGCTGTTCCGTTTAATCTTCGAATTATGAAGAGGACCTTCTCAAACGATGTTTTGCTCTCGTGACCGTACATCTCGTTAAAATCGCGGTGGGTATCGAAAGTCTTGAGCATCTGCGAGAGATTCAGGCGCAACGGATCGGCGCGGGAAACGGAAAGTTGCGCCATATGACGCGCAACAGGCCTCGCCGGGAGGATGAAGTCCTCGACGGCGGGTGCATTTACTGGATCATCAAAGGATATATCCGCGCGCGTCAGCGGATAATCTGTTTCGAAGATGCGGTGGGGCGCAACGGACGCAAACGCTGCGCGCTTGTTCTCGACCCCGAACTTGAACGGACGGCCCTCATGCCGCACCGGCCGATACAGGGCTGGCGTTATATGGAGGCCGAAGCCGCCCCTGCGGTCGCGGAGGAGTGGGATACGGAGGCGGAAGAAACCCTGCCGGAGGGTATGGCGGAAGAGCTGCGGGCGCTGGGTTTGCTATGACGGCAAAAAAATCATTGGCGTATAGGAAGGTATGAGATTTAATGCCCTTACACAAATTGTCTTCCAATCGATTGCATGGCTGAAAAAATTCTCATAGCCGGGGCCGGGATCGGCGGGCTTGCGACGGCGTCGTGCCTGATGAAGGCTGGCTACGATGTCGAAATGTATGAGCAGGCGCCGGAATTGACGGAGGTGGGCGCGGGCATTCAGCTTGCTGCCAACGCGATGCATGTGCTGAACGATATCGGGCTTGGGCCGGCATTATCGAAAACCGGGGTCCGGCCGGGCGCCTATGTTTTCCGCTTGCACGATACGGGGGAGGAGATAGCCCGTTTTGCCCTGTCGGATGAGCATGAGGCAATGCACGGGGCACCTTATTACCAGGCGCACCGCTCCGACCTGCTCGATCTTCTGGTGGCGAAGGCGCGGGAGTTCAAGCCTGACGTCATTAATCTGAACAGCACGGTTACGGGGTTCGAGGAAGACGATGACGGTGTCACTCTTCTGCTGGCGGATGGCAGGCGACCGCGCGGCGATATTCTGATTGGCGCGGACGGGCTTAAATCCGTCATCCGGGCACAGATCGCCGGGCGGGCGGCGAGGGCGGATTATACCGGCGATGCCGCGTGGCGGATCGTGGTGCCGGTCGAAAAACTGCCGAAGGATTTTCTGGAGCCCGTGATGTCTGTCTTTATGGGGCCGCACCGGCATGTCGTCTGCTATTACTTGCGGCGGGGAAAGCTGCTCAATTTTGTAGGTTGTGTTGAAACCGAGGAAGTTTCGGAAGAAAGCTGGACAGCGAAATTTTCCTGGGAGAAGCTGAAGTCGGATTTCGAGGGTTGGCACCCGGCGATCCAGAGCGTGATCGATGCCGCCGACCGGGATGCCTGTTTTCGCTGGTCGCTTCATTACCGCAACGCCAGCACCGTCTGGAATACCAGACGCGTCACCATCATGGGTGACGCAGCGCACCCGACGCTGCCCTATCTCGCCCAGGGGGCCTGCATGGCGATCGAGGACGGCGCAGTGCTGACCCGCGCGCTAGGGATGAAGGACGATCCGGCGGAAGCGCTCGATCTTTTTGTCCGCAACCGGATCGACCGGACGACGCGGATTGTCGAGCAGTCGACCTATAATCGCGAGTTGTTCCATCTGCCGAGCGAAGATGAGATCCGCGCTCGTTTCGCCAATCGGGACGAAGGCAAGGATCGCAATACCTGGCTATACTCCTACAACGCCCTGACCGTGCCGCTGGAGTAGGGAAGACCTGCTTCTCCTTCTTTGATGCACTGGCTTGCTCCCCAGGGGAAGCGGCGCTAGCGTGCCCCATCCAATTCGAACAGATCCGGGAGGTAACAATGGCGACGGCTTTATTTGAGCTGGTGGAAGAAGAATCGCTGCGTGGCAAGGTCAGCGAGGCGGAATGGAATGCGCGGGTCGAATTCGCCGCGGCCTACCGGATTGCGGTGTCGAAAGGCTGGAACAAATCGACGGCCAATCACATGACGTTACGGCTGCCCGATCAGCCCGATTATTTTCTGATGAATGCCGCCGATTTTGCGTGGGATGAAATTACCGCGTCCAATCTCCTGAAGCTGGATCACAGCGGTACGGTTGTCAGCGATACCGACCGCCGTCCGCGCCCCGCAGGATTGAACTTCCATACCGCGATCCAGCGCGAAATGCCGCATGTCGGCTGCACCATCCATTGCCATCCCGGCGCAGGCGTCGTGGTCTCGGCCTGGGAGGAGGGGCTTCAGTTTTTCGATCAGGGATCCTGCGGCGTCTACGGGCAGGTCAGCTATCACGATTTCGAAGGGCTGGCGCAGGAGGCGGACGAAGCGCCCCGCATCCTTGCCGATCTGGGCGACAAATACACCATGATCATGCGCAATCACGGCCTGCTGAGCGTTGGGCGCACGGTGGCGGAGGCGATGGCCTATATGGACAGGCTGGTAAATGCTTGCGCCGCACAGGAACGTATTCTGGCGACGAGTCATGCGACACCGCGTCCATTGTCCAGGGAGGTCTGTGAATTCACTGTGTCGCAGATGGCGGGACGGGCGCAGAACCAGCCGATCGGCGACGTGGAATTCAATGCCTGCGTCCGGCGCGAGCTGCGTAACGACCCTTCTTTTGCGAACTGACCGTCCGCTCATGTCGATCGACCCCGTCCTTGCCGAGCAGACAGGTCGCTATCTGATGGTCGTACTTTAACTCCGAACGGCGATCAGCAATTCGAGCATGAAGGTCAAGCAACACTAGGACCGCATTGCGGCCGCCGGTATTCCCGCGCTGGCGCAATGGTGTGGTTCGGCTTCGCGCTGCAATATGCTGGTTTGCTGATCCTGCTGTTCGGCTGGCACAGGCAGGCCGGCGCGGCGCTGCCGATCGTCTTCACCGTCGCGGAAACGGCGATCTTCCACTGCTGGTGGCTGGTGACAGACGATCCGCTTCGCCGCTGCATCCATCTTGAGAACTGCGCGCTTCGTTTTTCAATGGGCGAACGGAAATACTCCAAAAAGCTATTGCGATTATCGGACCCGTCAACAAAGCGGGAATAACTAGAGTGCCCTCTCGGCTTAGGTATGAAAACAGCAATGTGAGGAAGAGCGCGAGTGGAAGCATCGCAACGAACGCCCATAAAACATATGGCGTAAGGTCTGACCGCTTTTTTCTGATCTTTAGGTGAATGGGAAGGCCGATAAAATATGCAAACGGGTAGACGAGTAAAGCAAGAGCGCCAAACCGCCATAAAAAATCTGAATCGTTATTGGGGGTTGATGGGCCGAGTTGACTCAAACAGGTAAGAAAAAAAGCACCGAGCGGTGGAGCCAGTAACAAACCGAATTCAATACGATTTTTGACAAAGAAAGAACGTCGCATTCCCGCGTCTTACTAAAGACGTATCTCGCCGAGATACACGCTCTCCTCCAACGTCACATCGACCGTCTTTTCCGCATGGCCGTCGGCGGCAATCGTCACTGTGTAATCTCCGCTGTTCTCTTCCAGCCGGTCGAATTTGAAATCGCCATAAACGTTGGTCGTCGCTTCGGCAACGGCCGCGCCGTTTTTCGATAGCGTGACCTTCGCGCCTTCGACGCAATCAACCACGCCGTTGGCCTCAGCCGATACGCTGCCGCCGATGAAGGCTGTGCTGTAGCGCCAAAGGTTTTTGTACCAGACGCGTGGTCTTGTGCCGTGTTCGGGGTTGAGGACTTCGAGCCCTTCCGCCTTGGCCCTCTGGGCCATGACGTCGTCTTCCTCGCACACGACCTGCATCGCGGCGGTCGGGCAGGCCTGCGAACCCCGCGTCCTGGTCCAGCCCTGATCGATCAGATGGGCCTCGAACGGCCAGGCCTGGGGGATGTCGAGTTCGTCGTTCCACCAGATATGGCCATAGGGGCAGCTGTCGACGAGGTCCTTGCGGCCCTTCGATTTCTCCGGGTCGATCAGGACGATGCCGTCCTGGCGCTGGGTGATCTCGCCATTCGTCGCCGCCTTGACGCAGGGGGCGTCGGCGCAGTGGTTGCACATGGTTGGCACGTAAGCCAGATCGACGAACGGGATCTGGCCGCGTTCCTTCTGCAGGATTTTGATCCACTGGTGCCCGTGCCGCGGCATCGGGGCGGAATACTTGCACCAGTCATTGCCGACATATTCGTCCATCGTTGCCAGCGTGCAGAGGTTGCAGTTGGTACATTCGGCCACGTCGATGACCACGTTCCATTTCTTCGACATCGTCCTGCGCCCTTACTCTGCCGGAACCGGAACGGGCTCTGCCGCTGCCGGTTTCGCCTCGGAATATGCTTCCGAGATGTATTCTGTGCGCCCGTCCCATTTGACGATTTCCACCAGCGCGTTCGCGCCGGCCAAAGAATGGGTGGTCTTCGTCTGCGTGCGGTGCGGTGTAAGCTGGTTAAGGCAGCCGCCGCGGTCGACCGACTTGCCCGGTTCGCCCATCGGTTCGTAAAGCGCTGCGGATTCGAAACCGTGGCACACGCCGCGTGGTAGGCGCTGGGTCGGCAACACGGCGCAGATCACTGCGCCGCGATCGTTATGAACCATGACGAGGTCGTGCTTTTCAAGCCCGCGATCCCGGGCATCTTCCGAATTCATACGGATAATCCAGTAATACCAGCCGTCGACCTGAACGCGATGGTCCTCGATATTGAGCAGGAAGCTGTCCTTGCCGTCGCCCTGGGTGTGGAAGGAGTAGCGCGAATGCGGGGTCAGCATCTGCAGCGGATATTTGCCGTACAGATCGCCCGAATGCGGTCCTTCCCAGGATGGCTCGTATTTGACGATGGGCGGGCGCTCCGGATCATGGAAGCGCTTGAGGCTATTGCATTCGAACTCCAGCTTGCCCGACTGGGTCTGGAGTCCCTTGAGGAATTCCTCGCTGTAATCGGAGGGCAGGGGGTGCGGTTCCGGCACGTCCTTCTTGCGGTTCTCCCAGAACCAGCGGAACGACACTGGCGCACGCAGCTTTTCCTTCTCCGCCGGTACGACGAAGTAGCCTTTCCTGAGGAAATCCTTCCAGGATATGTGCTGCGGCAGGTCGGACGCATCGAACATGCGCTTGACCCAGTCGATCTCGTTGATGCCTTCCGAGAAATAGTTGGCGAGGCCGAGCCGCTTGCTGAGTTCGTTGAATATCCAGTAATCCGATCTCGACTCGCCCATCGGCTTGATGGCCGGGGCCTGGAACACGATGACCCGGTGATTGAGCTGCTGCTGGCCGTGATGGCCGTATCCGCCAAGCCCGGCCCACTCGCTGATGTCGACGCGTTCGAAATTGGTGCAGGCGGGCAGGATGATGTCGGCGAACTTTGCCTCGCCCTCCCTCCAGATCGACTGGTTGACCACGAACTCCAGATTCTCGGACTGGTACATTTTTACCCATCGGTTGGTGTTGTTCATGGTCGCGAGGATCGAGCCGCCATACTTGTACAGCATCGAGACCTTCGCATGGCCGGGCGCGGGATACCCGAACTTTGCGAACTGGATTTCGATGGACTTGCCCACCCAGGGATAGCCTTCGGTCTTGCCGTCGATGATGGCCTCCGGCATGCCGATGCGCGGAATCTTCTGGTTGGGCGTGTTCATCGTGGGGAGCTGCGGCATGCGCTGATAAAGCTCCACCGGCATGGCGGTGCCTTCGAGGTCGCCCGACATGCCGCCATCGGCATAGCCGGGGAAATAGAAGTTGAAGTCGATCGGGCAGCCCCATTGCAGGTTGCCCATATTGACGCCCGGCTTGCCAAGGCCCTGCATGGCGACGAGGCAGACCATGACACGGGCCCATTGGATTCCGGTCTGGTTACGGCAAGCGCCGCCATGGCCGTTGCCCCAGCCGCCCGGGGCCAGATAGACCCGCTTCCGGCCCCAGTCGCGCGCCAGCGCGCGGACGTCGCGGGCGGGAACGCCGGTTTCTTCTTCCTGCCATTCGGGCGTCTTGGCGACGCCGTCCTCTTCGCCCAGCAGGTAGGATTTCCATGCGTCGAACCCGACCGTATGGGTTTCCACAAATTCCTTGTCGTAGAGCCCTTCCTGAATCCAGACATAGGCGATGGCCATCGCCATCGCGACCGAGGTGGTCGGTTTCGGCGCGAACCACTTGCCGCCGAGGAACTGGGCAGACTGGTTGAAGTAGGGGTCGACATGGACAACGTCGATGCCGAGGTCCTTGTTCTTGAGCCATTGCCGCCGGACGGTACCTTCCTGGGCGCCGTAGGAGCCCGACGTGGTCTCAGGATCGGCCGACCAGAAAACGATCATGTCGCAGTTCTGCAGGCAGTCCTCAACCGTGCCGTAGGTTTCCGACTGGCCGACGCGCAGCGTGTGGCCCCAGTGATGTACCGCGCCCCAGTACCAGCCTTCCCAGCTGTCCGGGTTGTGATGGACCGGCGTGTGGCCGACCGCATTGCGGAACCGGTAAAGCGCCGACAGGTAGTAGCCAATATTGCCCCATGTATGGTGCGAGCCGTGGCTGACCGCCATAGCCCCCGGGCCGTGCTTGCTCTTGGTGCGCTTGATCTCGCTGGCGACGATGTCGAGCGCTTCGTCCCACGAGATGCGCTCATAGCCGGAGATGCCGCGGTTCTGCGTGTTGCGCTCGCCGTTCGGATCGAAATCGACCCGCTTCATCGGGTAAAGCAGCCGGTCCGGCGAATAGACGATGGACTTGGCATTCTGGCCGTGCGGCGCCAGCGTGGTGCGGCGCGGCGGGGTGAACTCCATGCCGCGCGCCTTGATCGTCCAGGGCTGGGGATCGGTTTCGTCGAAATCGATCGGAGTCATGCGGATGATCTTGTCGTCCTTGACGTCGACGAAGACCGGACCGCCATTGGTCATATTGACGGTCCGTGTCACGCCGTCGGGCATCTCCTTGCCCCATTTCCAGCGGATCGACTGGGTCATCATGATCGTCTGGGCGAACCAGTTCGTCAGGTCTTCGGGGCCTTCGACCGAAATGTTGAAATCCTTCTGAGCGTTGATCTGGTCGAGCCAGTTGATCGGCGGGCGCAGCAGCCTGGCGGCGATCTTCGCGTTCTTGAAGGCGAGTTTGATATCCGGTTCGCCATGCAGCCCGGCTTTCGACGAGACTTCGCCGTTGCTGAAGGTGAAGGTTCGGCCGACTTCCTCGTCCTTTGCCATGATCTGGGCGGTGAAGCTCCGCTCACCCAGCCGTTCGCGGAATTCTTGATATCGCGACGCTGTGAAGCGCAGCATCTTGTCGAGGCCGAAAAGAATGATCTGAAATTGCATGATATTTCTCCGGAAACCGGTGAGTCGTTATTTCGATGGAGGATACTGGAATCCCAACTATGCCGAAAGTCTGCCCGGGGAGGGCGACTGTTCTGTCTAGCGGTGTAACCGATGCGGCAGGTCGTCGGTTGGCGTGCAATCGTAGGCGACGGTCGTCAGGCAGGTCATCGAAAACTGGCCCACGGTCGCGATCAGGCTGACGAGTTCCTTTTCGTCGAACAGGCTGGAAGCATGATCGAACGTTTCCTGGCTGAGCTTGCGCTCGTTCAGCAGTTCGACGGTCAGATCGTAGGCCGCCTTTTCGCGCGGGTCGCTGAGTTCGGGCGTGCCGCCCGCATTGATCGTGTCGATGATCTCCTGTTCGAGGCCCATCTGAAGCGCGCCACGCGTCTGGATCGCCCAGGGATACTCTGCGCTCCAGAATCGACAGATCGCCATGATCGCGATCTGTCGTTCTCTCTTCGATAGCCCGCCCTGTCCGAGTGTCCTGGAAATATCCTGCGCGTTTCGCATCAATTTGGGATAACGGATATAGGCCCAGTATGGGCCGCCCAGCGGTCCGCCTTCTTCTTTCACCGTATCGTAGAGTGCGCCCTGTTCTTCGTTCATTTCGTCGCGCGAAAGCACGGGTATGCGTGTCATTGAATTCTCCCGGGTGCGGTTGCAATTTTTCAATTTTAAAGGTGCGTGGGCTGGCGCGATACAGCCGAACGGATAGAATTCGGGAAAAGCAGGGAGAAATTTGATGTTTCAGTACTGGACCGAAGACACGCGCGAATCCGTCGTCTTTTCCTTTCACCTCGTCTGGCTGTTTTACGAGGCGGTGCAGGGTGGAGCGGACACCAACGAGCTGTTTCAGGCAGCGCGTAAAATACGGTCCGGTAATTCTGAGGACTGGTACGAAGCATTCTCCGATCTTGGCGACCGGATCAAGGCAATTGGCGACGAGGCGGATGGGGCAGGGCACGATGTAACGGCGGGCCAGGCCTGGTGGCGTGCCTTCACCTATTACCGCTCCGCCGAACGCGTGCTGGCGGGTAAGGATCCGCGCAAGTTGCCGATGTACGAACGCTGCATCGAGAGCTTCTACAAGGGCATCGATCGCACACCGCATACCTATGAACGGATCGCGATCCCTTTCGACGGCAAAGATCTCGAAGGATTGTTCCTGCCGCCGCGAAGCGACCGGCGAGGGACTCCGCCGCCGGTGATCATCTTTCCGACCGGCGCCGACGCCCTGCCTGAAGAACAGCTTTTTCGGGGCGCCCAGGAAATGACGGCCCGGGGTGCGGCCGTTCTGCTGTTCAACGGGCCGGGGCAGGGAAGGTCGATCCGCGTGCTGGGTCTGCCGACCATTCCCGATTACGAACGCGTGTTCAGCGCGGCGGTCGACTATCTTGAAACGCGAAGTGATGTAGATCACGACCGGATCGGCCTGATCGGCGGCTCGATGGCGGGTTACTACGCGCCGCGCGCCGTCAGTTTCGAGCACCGCATCAAGGCCTGCGTTGTGTGGGGAGCGCTCTACGATGTCCTCAGGGATTTATACGAACCTTATCCACCGCTCCATGAACAGCTTCAGTGGATAACCGGTACGTCATCGGATGCGGAAGCACGCGATTACCTCTCTGATTTTAATCTGGAAGGAAAGCTGGCCGACGTTCAGTGTCCGATGCTGGTCACGCACGGTGCGCGGGATCACATGGTGCCTGCCGCCTCGGCCCAGCGACTGTTCGACGAATTGCCGGTCGCGGACAAGACGCTGCGTATCTATGACGACGAGGTTGGCGGTTCAGGCCATTGCAGCGTCGACAACTGGACTCAGGTCGTCGCCTATCAGATCGACTGGGTGCTGGACAAGCTTGGTTAGCTAGTCTGCGGCTTCGGACTCCACGAGGGTCCAGATGCGCCAGATGGGACCCGGGTTGTCCATCAGCTCGGGCTGAATTTCGGCGATTTCGTCTTCCGACAATATGTCGAATTTGCCCATGGAGGCCGCAATCTGGGTTCTCTTGGCGTTGTCTTCCATGATGAAGACACCGGCTGTCATTTCTTCGATGCTAGGGCCGGTCACTACTATGCCATGCGCTCGAAGAAGCATCGCCCGGTGGTTGCCCAGGGTTTCTACCATGGCCATGCCGCGCTCCTTGGTCTTAATAAGTCGGGCATCGGGATGGACCGGGATGCCGTCATGGAAGATCGAGGCCAGAAAATAGCTCGGTTTCAGGTCGTGCTCCGACATCGAAAAGCTGGTCGGATAATGGCAATGAAAGTGTGCGATAGCGCCGACATCGGGTCGTGCCTTGTATACTTCCGTATGGATCGGCAGTTCGCTCGGAAGCTTCGCGCTCCTACCGAACTGGTTTCCGTCCAGGTCGATTTCAACAAACTGGTCCGGTCGCGAATCCTGGGTCAGGTCGTGCGGCGTCATCAGGATGCGATCCGGATCGCTTGTCCGGGCGCTGATGTGACCGAAACCGTCAACAAAGCCGCGGCCAAAAAAGAACTTCCAGGCCTTGTTGAGTTTCTCCTGGAGAACGGGATTGGAGTCGACCATGTCTGACCTTTCCGGATCAGCCCTTGAGCAGGGCCTGAAGTTTGATGTCGGGATTTGATAGATCGTCTGCCGAAACCTGCTTGCCCGATTGCATCAGGCGTTTCGCCATGCGGATGTCGCGCGGGTTGTTGACCGAGATCGCGCCGTCGATCTTTCCATCTTTCAGGTAAAAGGTGATGAATTCGTTGGCCGCAATATCGCCGCGCGTCGCCAGCTGTTCCCAGCTTTCCGGCAGGCCGATCATCTGTATGTTTGCGTCGAACTGGTCCGACCAGAACCACGGGATTTCGGCATATTCTTCGCCCTGATCCGCCATCGCCTTGGCGGCGGCGCGTCCCTGGTTCTGCGCGTTCTCCCAGGATTCCAGGCGGATGCGCCGGCCAAGAAGCGAATTGGGGTGGTTGGTCAGGTCGCCGGCGGCGAAGATATCCGGATCCGATGTTCGTCCCTGCTCGTCAACCACCACGCCGTTGTCGATATCCAGACCCGCCTCCTCGGCGATTTCGCTGTTGGGAACGACGCCGATTCCGACGATGGCGAGCGTGCAGTCGACGGCCTCTCCGCCTTGCAGGACGGCTCCTGTAAGCCTTCCATTTTCGCCGGTCAGCTTTTCAACACCGGCGTTTAGTCTTACGTCGACGCCCTTGCCCTGATGGAAGGACAGGAGCCAGTCGCTGATCTCGGGGGGCACCGCGCGCCCGCAGAGGCGGTCGGCGACTTCGACGACAACCGCCTTGCAGTTCCGTTTGGATAGCGCGCCGGCGACTTCCAGTCCGATCCAGCCGCCGCCGATGATCAGCGCCGTCCCGCCGTCCGGGATGTCTTCCTGTATCGCCAGCGTGTCGGCAATGGTCCGTAGATAATGCACCCCGCCAAGATCTGCCCCTTCGATGGGCAGGAGGCGAGGACGCGTACCGGTTGCCAGCAGCAGTCGGTCATAGCCGATGGTCGTTCCGTCGGACAGCAGGACGTTCTTGTCCTTGGGGTCGATCGACTGGGCCGTGACGCCCAGCCGCATATCGATATTCCATTCGTCGTATTTTTCACGAGGCCAGAAATAGGCGTCGTCGACGCTGGTATCGCCGAGCATCGCGCTCTTCGACAAAGGAGGGCGTTCGTAGGGGATATAGTCTTCGTCCCCGATCAGGACGATCCTGCCCTCGAAACCGGCCTCGTCGCGCAGCGCGTAGATCGCCCAGGCGCCGGCCTGTCCGGCGCCGATAATGACGAAGGTGCGGTCATCGCTCATGCGTCTTTACTCGGACGCGACGCCGACGAGGACCCGTCCGTTTTCCACCTTCACGGGGAAGGTCTTGAGATCGACGCTGGCCGGCGCGGTCAGGGCCTTGCCGGTCTTGATGTCGAAGCAGGCGCCGTGCAGCGGGCATTCAATCTGGCCATCGTCGATGAACCCGTCCGCCATGGAGGCATAGGCGTGCGTGCAAAGATCGGCGGTCGCGTAGATTTCGCCATCAAGGTTGTAAAGCGCGATGTCGAGCTTGCCGACGGTTACCGCAATGGCTTCCTCGTCGCCGATATCGTCGGCGGCTGCTACGTCATGGAATTCGATATTGTCCGACATGATGTCCTTTCCCGTTATTCGGTTTCGATACCGACATAGACCGTGTCGTCCTCGATCTTGACCGGATAGGTCTTGAGATCGACGGTGGCGGGCGGATTGACCGCCTTGCCGGTCTTGATTTCAAAACATGCCGCGTGCAGCGGGCATTCGATCAGGTCGCCATCGACGAACCCGTCGGCGAGCCCGATATTTTCGTGCGTGCATATGCCATGCGTGGCGTAAAATTCACCCTCAACATTGTAAAGGGCGATTTCCTCGTCGCCGACCATGACGCTCATGACTTCTTCTTCGTTCAGATCGCCGGTCTTGGCGACCTCGTGATATTCGATATTGCTCATCTGGCTGCTGTTTTCCGAATTTTTCGTGTCAAAAAAGGCCGTTATGCAGGCCCTTCAATCGGCGCGGGATACTACACGCCGCATCCTCGCGCTGCAAACCTGTCAGGGATGCTCCTGCCGGTCAGCCGGCGACTGAGAACCCAGTGAATCCAAGCTCCTGTACCACGTTCCGGACGGACATACCCGGCGCCAGCGCTTCCGCTGCGGTGGCGCCGCCCGCCATTACGATCCAGCCCGCCTGAAGCGGTTCTCCCGCTTCGGAAGAAAGCCGGGCCGCTGCAGCGAGCGAACGGGCGGGGTGACCGAGAATGGCGGCCGACGAGCCGATCTGCGCGGGGCGTCCGTTGACTTCGAGAATCATGCCCAGATTACTCAGATCGGCGTCCAGATTCTGCCATGCGCCCAGCACATACCCGGACGACGAACAGTTATCGGCAACCACGTCGGCCCAGGAGAATTTGAATGCCTTGTAACGGCTGTCGATGATTTCGATAGCGGGCGCGATGGCCTCTACCGCCAGCATCGCCTCGGCGGCGCTGACATCGCCTTCCAACGGCGCGCCCAGCAGGAAGGCGACCTCCGGTTCGGCGCGCGGGTGAACGTAATGGGAAAGATCGATTTCGCCGCCGTCCTCGACCAGCATGCCGTTCGACAGACGGCCCCAGATCATGTCATCCACGCCCATCTGGATCATTTTGGCGCGACTGGTAAAGCCCATCTTCATGCCGGTCTGGGCTTCTCCGCGGGCGAGGCGGCGCTGAAACGCGGCGGCCTGGATTGCGTAGCCTTCCTCGACCGTGATCGGGGTCTTGTCGCTGATCTGCGGGATTGCCTTGGCGTTGCGGGCCGCGTCGTCAACGACTTTGGCGAGCTTGTTGATGTCTGTCATGAATTCAGGCTCCTGCCTCTTCGGATTTGCGCTCCTTGGCGAGATCGAGCGCCACGTCGACGATCATGTCTTCCTGTCCGCCGACCATGCGGCGCCTTCCCAGTTCGACCAGAATGTCGCGCGTATCGATGCCGTAGAGTTTCGATGCGTTTTCTGCGTGGCGCAGGAAGCTGGAATAGACGCCGGCATAACCGATCGACAGCGTTTCGCGGTCGATCCGGACCGGGCGGTCCTGCAACGGCCGAACGACATCCTCGGCGACATCCATCAGCCCGAACACGTCGCAGCCGTGATTGAGCCCCATCCTGTCGGCGACCGCGACGAAGACTTCAAGCGGCGCATTGCCGGCGCCCGCGCCCATGCCGGCAAGCGAACCGTCGATGCGCGATGCGCCGTGTTCGATGGCGACGAGGTTAAATGCGACGCCGAGCCCCAGATTGTTATGCGCATGCATGCCGGTCTGGGTTGCTGGATCGAGAATATCGTTCATCGCCTTGAACCGGTCGGCGACGCCGTCGAGGAGCAGGGCGCCTGCGCTGTCGGTGACGTAGATGCAGTTCGCGCCATAGCTCTCCATCAGCTTGGCCTGTTCGGCGAACGGCTTGGGCTCGTTCATGTGGGCCAGCATCAGCAGGCAGGCGACATCCATCCCGAGCTCGCGCGCGACCTCGATATGCTGCTTGGAGATATCGGCTTCGGTGCAGTGGGTGGCGACCCGGACCGACCGCGCGCCGGCGTTGTAGGCGTTCTTGAGGTCCTCGACCGTGCCGATGCCGGGCAGCAGAAGAACGGTAAGGACAGCGTTCTCGACGACGCTGGCTGCGGCTTCGATCCATTCGAGATCGGTATGGGTGCCGAACCCGTAATTGAACGACGTGCCGGCGAGCCCGTCGCCGTGCGTGACCTCGATCCCCGAGACGCCCGCCTTGTCGAGTGCACCGGCGATTTCCTTCACCTGCTCCGGAGTGTAGCTGTGGCGGATGGCGTGCATGCCATCGCGCAGCGTTGTGTCCTGAATGTAAAGCTTGCGGTTCGGATCCATGTCCATGGTCAGGCGGCCTTTCTGAGCTGTATCAGTCGCTCTGCTGTGGCGAGCGCGGCGGAGGTCATGATGTCGAGATTGCCGGCATAGTTCGGCAGATAATGCGCGGCGCCTTCGACCTCGATAAAGATCGTAGTCTTGAGCCCGACGAACTCTCCGAAGCCGGGTATCTTTAGCGGCGTGTTGTCGCCGATACGTTCGAACTGGACTTCCTGTTTCAGGCGGTAGCCCGGAACGTAATCCTGAATGTCGGCGACCTGTTTCTCGATGCTTTCACGAACTTTTTCGGGGTCGGCGTCGTCGCTCAGCGTATAAACGGTGTTGCGCATCATCACCGGCGGCTCTGCCGGGTTCAGCACGATAATCGCCTTGCCGCGCTCTGCGCCGCCGACTTCCTCGAGACCTTTGGCTGTGGTTTCGGTGAACTCGTCGATATTGGCGCGTGTGCCGGGGCCTGCAGATTTCGAGGCGATGGAGGCGACGATTTCCGCATAGCGGACCTTGGCAACCTTGCCGACCGCCTCAACCATCGGAATGGTGGCCTGTCCGCCGCACGACACCATGTTGATGTTCGGCGCATCGACCAGTTTTTCGAGATTGACCACCGGAACGACATAGGGGCCGATCGCGGCGGGCGTCATATCGATCATGGTCTTGCCGTGCTCGCGGGCGATCTTGTCGTGATATTTGTGTGCGCCAGCGGACGTTGCGTCGAACAGGATTTCGATGTCCTTGAAGACGTCCATCTTCACCAGGCCGTCGATGCCCTCGCTGGTCGTCGCGACGCCCATCTTGTCAGCGCGGGCGAGACCGTCGGAGTCAGGGTCGATCCCGACAAGCGCGCCCATCTCGAGAATTTTCGAATTACGCATAACCTTGATCATAAGGTCGGTGCCGATATTGCCGGATCCGATGATCGCTACCTTGGTTTTTGCCATTGATTGTCGCTCCTACTCGGCGAACACGGCGCGAACCGATCCGAGACCGGAAATCCGGACCTCGACCACGTCGCCGTTCTTTACGGGCGCCATCGGGCCCAGCGCGCCGGTCATGATGGTGTCGCCCGCCATAAGCGGCATGCCGACCTCGACCATCTTGCGCGCCAGCCACAGCGCCGCATTCAACGGGTTGCCGAGGCAGGCGACGCCCGCGCCGATCGAAACCTGATCGCCGCCGTTCTCCATGACCATGCCGCACATGCGGAGGTCCAGATCGTGCAGACCGACCGGCTTGGTGCCGAGCACGTAGAGGCCGGAAGAGGCATTGTCGGCGATGGTGTCGAGAATGGTAATGTCCCAGTTGGCGATCCTGCTCCCGACTACTTCGATGGCGGGCAGGGCATAGGCGGTCGCGTTGATCAGATCGACCAGCGTGAGCTGTTCGTCGATCAGGTCGTCGTCGAGTACCAGTGCGATCTCGCCCTCGACCTTTGGCTGCATCAGGCGCGACGGTGCGATCTCGTCGCCGTCCACAACTTCCATATCGGCATAAAGGATCCCGTAATCGGGCTGGTCGACGCCGAGCTGGGTCTGAACCGACTTCGCGGTCAGCCCGATCTTGCGGCCCACCGGGCGGCGGCCTGCTTCGATCCAGGCGTCCGTATTGATCTGCTGAATCGCGTAGGCTGCATCCAGATCGCCCTTCTTGATCAGGTCGCGGATCGGTTTGCAGGGCTTGCCGCTATCGAGCGCCCGGCGGATGCGCTGGGCAGCTGTTTTTACGGGGTCGGCATTGGACGCTTTGCGGGCCATCCTGATTTCCTTCGCTGGTAGAGTCGGACGTTATATAGAACACCGTTCGGCTGATGAAAACCGCGGTTTTCGGCGAAAATCTATTCGGCTGCTGCCGCGACGTTGGTCTTGCCGATGCGGCAGCGCAACCCGCGGGAATCCACCGATCCTGTGACCGGGTCGCAGGGGCCGTCATAGCGCATTGCTGCGTTGATATTGACGTCGAAGGCGCCGAATTCCGGCCCTTCGCTTTCCGGATACCACCAGCCCATGCCTGTACGCAGGATTCCGGGCTGGATGTCATCCGTAATACGGACGCGTAGTCGGCATTTCCCGTCATGGCCGGCTGTTTCCACGACGATCCAGTCATCCTGCTCGAGCGCGTATGTCGACGCCGTATCGGGGTTAATCTGCACCCAGGGATCGTTCGATACCTTTCGCGCCCAGCCTTGGTCGCGAAACCGGGAGTGGTGATAGGTCTTTTCCCTCGCGCCGGTGAGCAGGATCAACGGGTAGGCCTCCCGAATCTTCTCCTCGGCCATATCGGCGGTGGGCGGTACGTAATCGGGCAGCGGCTCCAGCCCCATCCCGGCAAGCCGTTCGGAATAGAGTTCGAGCTTGCCCGTTCCGGTCCTGAACCCCGCCTTGTCGAAATTTCCCAGCTCGTAGGGGAAGCTCGCATAACCCGTTTCGAGCAGTTCCGCCATGGAGATAGGCCCGTCGCCAAGCAGGAACTCGTTAAAAGCGCGCTTGCTCCCCCACGGGAAGAAACGGCGCGCTTCTGAAATCCCCTTCGCATCCAGCCGTTTGATAATGCCGAGCGCGATATCGAAATCGCTGCGCGCCTCGCCCATCGGTTCGTGCGCAGGCTGGATGACGCTGAGGCAGGGCGCGTTGGCCTCCAGCGAGACTTCCTCGTCTTCCAGACCCGTCGTCTTGGGAAGAACGATATCGGCGAGCGCCGCGGTCGGGTTCATCATGTGCGTGCCGACCGCGAGAAAATCGAGCGACTTCAGCGCCTCGACCGTCCGTCTTGTGTCGGGATAGGTGATGACAATATTGACGCCGGTAACGTACATCGCTCGGATGGGGTAGGGGGTTCCGGTCAGCGCGGCTTCGATCACACCCGGATTGTTGCAGGCGGTCTGCCAGCCTTCCGGTCCGGCCCAGAGGGGGAATTCGTCCGCGCCGATGGTCTGTTTCTCGACCTCCATTGGCAGGCGGAACTCCGGCTTGTGCAGCACCTCGATATAGTTGGTGAAGCCCGGAGGCCGCTTGCCGCGTCGGTTGCCGCCCTTGCGATCGAGATTGCCGCTGATCGCGACGAGGGCGTGGAAGGCGCGGAAAGTCTGTACCCCAGCGCTAAAGGCGTCGATACCATGCCCGGAGACGAAGCAGGACGGGCCGTCGGCATAAAATTCGGCGGCGCGTTCGAGGTCCGTGGCGGGGACACCGGTCAGTTCTTCCACACGCTGCGGCGTGTATGTCGAAGCGCGTTCCCTGAGCGCGTCGAATCCGTGACACCACTCATCGACGAATTTTTTATCGTAGCCGTCATGCTCGATCAGCCACCGGATCAACCCAAGTCCGATGGCGGCGTCGGTTCCCGGTTTCGGTTGAAGCCACAGATCGGCAATTCGCGCGGTCTGGGTCCGCGCCGGGTCGATGACGACGATCCTTGCGCCTTTTTTCTGCGCCCGTTTGAGCGCCAGCCATTGCGACGGGTCGGCGGCGGCCGGGTTGCGTCCCACCACCAGCGCGCAGTTCGTATTGTCGATGTCCTCGCCATTGCCGATGGCGAGTCCGGTAATTTTGTCCGACAGCCCCCGGCAACCGCCGCACAGATCCTGGTTCATCATCCAGTTGGGAGAGCCGAACGCACGCATCAGCAGCGCGAGCGATACGCCGCGGCTGAAATGCGCGTTGCTGACGGAGCCGCAAAGCGCCAGCGGTCCGTACTGCTCCCGAACTGCGAGCAGCCGGTCGGTCATCTCGTCGAGAGCGTCGTCCCAGGAAATGCGTTCCCACCGACCGCCGCCGCGCTCGCCGGTGCGGCGTTGCGGATAAAGAATGCGGTCTTCGTGGTAGGTGAGCTCCGGCAGGCCGCGCATTCCCTTGACGCAAAACGCACCGAGCGAGGCCGGATGATCCGGGTTGGGAACGATTTTCGTGACGCGGCCGTCCTCCACCGTTGCGAACGCGCCGCAATGGGTGCTGCATTCCCAGCAGGTCGTCGGGATGACCGTTTTGTTTTCCGTCATATTCGGATGATACTCCAGCCGCATTGCGTTCGCATAAGATCAGATCGACTGGCGGTTACGGAGGAAATTCGATGAAACTGGTTCGTTACGGGGACAAGGGAAGCGAGAAGCCGGGGCTAATCGATAGCGATGGCAAGCTGCGCGATTTGTCGGAAGAGGTACCGGACATCTCGCCGGAACTGCTGTCGCGGGATTCTCTCGACCGGCTGCGCGCTCTCGACCCGGCAACACTGCCGGAGGTCGGCGGCAACCCGCGTCTCGGCGTACCGGTGTCAGGCATTCCCAAGATCATGGCGGTCGGGCAGAACTACCTGACCCATATCCGCGAGATGGGCTATACGCCGCCCAGCGAGCCGGTGCTGTTCAACAAGGCCATCAGTTCGCTGACAGGTCCGTACGACCCGATCATCAAACCCAAGACCTCGACGGAACTCGACTACGAGGTGGAGCTTGCGTGCGTAATCGGCAGGCGTGCGCTCAACGTGTCGCCGGACGAAGCGCTCGATTATGTCGCGGGATATGCGTTGATGAATGACGGATCCGAGCGTCACTACCAGCGCAGTCGGGAAGGCGGCACTACCAAGGGCAAGAGCGCCGATACGCTCGGCCCTCTGGGCCCGTGGCTGGTGACGACGGACGAAGTCGGCGATCCGCAACAGCTCCGTATCTGGACGAAAATCAACGGTGAGCTGCGTCAGGACGGTCATACCTCCGACATGGTGTTCGGAATGGCGCAGATCGTGTCCTATATCAGCGAATTCATGTCGCTCAACCCGGGCGATGTAGTGACCACCGGTTCTCCGCACGGGGTCGCCGCCGGGTTCGATCCGCCCAGATGGCTCCAGCCGGGCGATCTCATCGAGATGGGAATAGACGGGCTCGGCGAGCAGCGTCACGAGGTCGTCGCTTATCCGGGGTAAGGAGCCTTAACCCGAGACCTCGAATATCGCCTCGATCTCCATGCAGAATCCGCGCGGTAGTTCGGCCATGCCGACGGCGCTGCGGGCGTGCTGGCCGATTTCCCGACCGAACAGCTCGTAATAGAGGTTCGAAGCGCCGTCGATGACGGCGAACTGACGGTCGAAGCCCGGAGCCGAATTCACCATCCCGAACACCTTTACGACACGGGTGATGCGGTCGAGCGAGCCGATCTGGTGTTTCACCGATGTCAGGATGGTCAGCGCGGTAGCCTCCGCCGATCTGACGGCCTCCTCTTCCGATACGTCGCCCCCGACCTTGCCGTGCACCACTACGCCGCAATCCTCGGGTGGAGGGTGTCCTGAACAGAACAGCAAATTTCCTGTCTGAACGCAGCCGGTTCGGTTGCTGTTGGGATAGACAAATGCCTGTGGGAGCGTATGCCCCATCTCGGCCAGTTTTTCTTCGATCCTGTACATGGGGTGAGGGTGAAACCCGGTTGGCACGGAGTCAAGGCAACAACCTTTCGCGACACGCTCTGCTGTCGTATGAAATTCGCGCAGCAATTCAGGAGAGAGATATGGCCGACAGTAACGGGCCGCTTTCGGGCATAACGGTGTTGGACCTCACGCGTATTCTCGCCGGCCCCTACAGTACGCAGATGCTCGGCGATCTCGGCGCCGATATCATCAAGATCGAGCGACCGGGCAGCGGCGACGACACGCGCCGCTTCGGCCCGCCCTTCCTCAAGGATGAAGATGGGAACGATACGGTTGAAAGCGCCTATTTCATGGGCGCTAACCGTAACAAGCGCTCGGTCGCCATCGATATCTCGAAGCCGGAAGGACAGGACATCATTCGGCGCATTGCCGCAAAATCGGATGTGGTGGTCGAAAACTTCAAGCGCGGCAACCTGGCGCGCTACGGGCTGGGCTACGAAGACCTGAAGCAGACGGTGCCGGGTCTTGTTTACTGCTCGATCACCGGGTTCGGTCAGACCGGGCCCTATGCCGACCGGCCGGGCTACGACCCGTTGATCCAGGCGATGGGCGGCATCATGAGCGTGACGGGCGAACCCGAGGGCGAGCCGATGAAGGCCGGCGTGCCGATCGCGGACATCATGGCTGGCATGTACGCCACCGTCGCCATCTGCGCCGCGCTGCGTTCTCGCGAGGTTACGGGGAAAGGGCAGTATATCGATATCGGCATGCTGGATACGCAGGCGGCGTGGCTGTCGATCCAGGCGATGAACTATCTCATTGGCGGTGCGAACCCGGCCCGGCTGGGTAATGGCCACCCCAATATCGTGCCCTACCAGGTATTCCAGACCGAGGACGGTCACATCATGCTGACCATTGGAAACGATTCCCAGTTCCAGCGGTTCTGCGAATTCGCGGAATGCCCGGAACTGGCGGCGGACGAACGGTTTGCTACCAACGGCGCACGGGTGACCAATCGGGACGGCCTGATCGAGCGGATGAAGCCCGTACTGGCATCCAGGCCATCATCCTACTGGCTTGAAAACCTCGAACGCCTGACCATCGGCTGCGGCCCGATCAACACTGTCGATCAGCTGTTCGCCGATCCGCATGTCATCGATCGCGGCATGAAAATCGAGATGGCGCATGACGCGATCGGCGGCCGCAAGGTGCCGCTGGTGGCCAACCCGATACGGTTCTCGGATACCGAAGTGTCCTATCGCCACGCACCGCCGGTGCTGGGTGCGGATACAGACGCCGTTCTGGAAGAGGTTCTTGGGCTGGACGATAGCGAGCGATCGAAGCTGCGCGACACCGGTATAATCTAACCGATGACCGGATTGCCGCGTCGCGCCAGCACGTAGGGAACCGTTCCTGCAACCAGCCCCGTTACGGCCGCTACTGAAATCACGGCGACGAGCGGAGTCGGGGTGCCGTCAGCCGCGAACCCGTAGAGCTGGGTAAACAGCGCCGCGCCGAACATCTGGCAGAACACGCCAATACCGGATGCGGTGCCGGCCAGCGGGCCTGCGAGTCGAATGGCGCCTGCCTGCGTATTGGGGAGCGCGAGTCCCTGCGCGAATGTCACCAGAAAACCCGAGAGGAAGATAGAAGGCGGGCTCAGGTGACCGGCCAGCATAGCGGCGGTAAACCCGGCGACGGAAAGCGCCATCATGACGCTCCCCGCGAGTACCATGATCTCGATACTGACGCGCCCGCTGAGCTTGCTGGACAGCAGGTTTCCGAGCCAGTAGCCGGCAGGAAAAAGCATGAAATAGAGGCCGTACTCCGAAGCGGGCCGGTCTAGATATTCCCTCATCAGGACCGATGCGCCGGTCGCCATGGTGAAAAAGACGCCCGAGCAGAGACCGGATTGAAGGACCAGTGCCGTGAAACGGGCGTCGCGCAGAAGTCTGATATAACCGGACAGGATGGTTTGCGACCGATCTGGCGCATCGCCGGGCGGGCGCGTTTCGTAAAGCACGAAGAAGCTGAGAAGCCCGATCAGACCGCCGACTCCGGCTGCGAACCAGAGCACGCTGCGCCAGCCAAATCCGTCGACCAGAAACCCGCCGATAGGAGGCGCCACTAGTGGGCCTATGGCATAGGCCATCAGCAGGTAGGCGATGACTTTCACCAGGCCATCGGGTCCGAAGACGTCGCGGGCGATGGTGCGCGCGAGAGACAGTCCACATGCCCCGCCAGCGGCCTGGATCAGTCGTCCGGCGAGCATCGCCCAGATAGTGTCCGCTGTCGCTGCGATTGCACAACCGCCGACGAACAGGACGGTGCTGGCGAGCAGGACCGGCCGTCGGCCATAGCGGTCGGACAGGGTGCCATACACCAGAGTCAGGAAAGCCATGACGAAGAGCGGCATGCTGGCGGTAAGCTGTGCCAGCGAATCGTCGATGTCGAAGGCCTCCTTAACTGCCGGGAGAGCTGGAAAGTACAAATGAAGAGACAGGGGCCCCAGTGAGGTAATCAGGGCCAGCACCGTGACGAACAACCGGCCGGGACGTTTCTTCGGCCGGTTCGAAAACCCGCTCAATGGCCCCGGTCCCGCTCGACGGGCATGTAGCGGTGGTAGCGCAGCCCACGCAGCAATGCGTATTCCTCTTGCCTGCGATTGCCGCCCGACTCCCAGGCGCGGAAGAGCGGCTCGTCAGGCGAAAGGTCGGGATCGGACAGCGGGGCGCCCGCCAATTCGCGAAGGACTGCCGCGAGCTTCAGCCCGGTCAGGCCTTCGAATGCCGCCTTTCGGGGCGGGCCAACCAGCGGAATTTCTAGATCTTTGGGATCATGGATTTCGGGACAGCAGCGGATGTTCGGGGCCGGGAACGCTTCTGACAGCGCTTTCCGAGACGGATCGATAGGGGCGATGGACGATGAGATAAGAAATGCCATACCGGATTTATATCATGTTGTGCGCGGGCTGCCTTGCCGGTCGTCGGTGTCGTCGATTGCAACGAATGATGGCCGGAGGTGGCGAATTCCCCTATCTTAACGATGTCTTAACCATACGGGGCGAACTCTCCCGACAAGAAATTTTTAGAGGGAGGGGGAAGGAGGCCGGGGCTGGAAAATCGGGACACATCGAGGTCGGCAGCGATTTCGCCGAGTGGCGATGGGGGGCTCCGTCCGCTTGCAATCGGCGTTGTTGTCGTCCTGGCGGAATTTCTCGGCTTTGGAATTTTCATAGCTGTCGAGCGGGATCGTTCGCTGGCCCAGATGGCTGACCAGTATCCGGTCCTGTTTTTCGGCGTTCTCGTTTTCGGAGCGGTTGGTGTCTTCCTGCTGGCCCGCATCTTTCGACTATGGCGGGCAAATGTTCATCTGCGCGCCTTGGCGGAGGAACGTGTCGGCATCATTCATTCGCTGGTCGAGAGCGAAAGCCAGCTTCAGAGTCTGACTGATATTTCTCCGGTCGGGATTCTTTTTATCGATGCCGACGGAACCTGCCTGTATGCGAACCGACGGGCCGAACTGCTGACAGGGCGGTCTGCGGCGACGCTGATCCAGGAAGGGTGGAAGAGCGCGCTGCATCCGGACGACCGGGACAGGGTGACGTCGGAGTGGGAGGGGTTCGGTAACTCCGTAGCTCCACTCCTCTTCGAGGCGCGTCTGCTGCCGACCGAGGATCGCCCGGTCTGGATCTGGGGCAGGCGGTCGCGCAGCGGGAGGAACAGGGCGAGGTCGTCGGTTATGTCCTGACCGTCACCGATATTTCGGAACGAAAGAACATGGAGAACGCTCTCGCTGAACGCGATGCCCGTTTTAGCGCCTCCGAACGCATTGCCCGGATCGGCCACTGGGAACGTCGCTGTAATTCCAATCAGGTTTTCTGGTCCAGACAGGTTTATGAGATCTACGGTCTGGACCCCGCCGACTACACGCCGGACTTCGATGACATTTACAGCCGAATGCATCCGGAGGACCGGGAGCAAGTCCGTGAGGCGGCGCGATCGGTTGCTGATACCGGCGAACACTATGAGGTGGAGCATCGCATCATTTTGCCGGACGGCGAAATCCGCTGGGTACATGTCCAGTGCGAAGTGGTTCTG
>JAYOLL010000029.1:0-42486 GCA_038120295.1 Rhodospirillales bacterium
GACAACACTAAAGCGCTGGGTGAGGCGTTCGGGCTGGAATCGGTAACGGCGATGGCGAAGCCCATCGAATTACCAAAACTCGAAAAGTTTCTGGATGCTGCCTGAGTCCGTCGCGATATGGAGCGGCGGTTCTTCGGACGGGCGCACGCGCTAAATTCGATTTACAGACAGGCTGGAGCGGGTGAAGGGAATCGAACCCTCGTCACTTGCTTGGGAAGCAAGAGCTCTACCATTGAGCTACACCCGCGGAGGCTGCGCCGGAAAGCCGTTGGGGGACTTCCCGCGCGCCGGATTATATCGGTCCCGAACGGTGCCGCAAGCACGTCTCTTGCATGACGACGGGTTTTGCATAGGCTCGAGGTTCGAAAGATATCACGAGGAAACTGCACCATGCCCGGTGAAACCATCACGATCACAGGCGAACTCGCCACTGGCGTGGGCCAGGCGACAGGATTTACCCAGCTGGACTGGGCCCGTGCTGCCTTTATGGAAAAGTTGGGCATCGATCCGTATCCAGGCACGGTAAACCTGTTGGTTCGACAGCCTGCCGAACTCGACAGCTGGAAAAAGGTGTGTCGAAGTCCCGCGACGATCATTCGTCCGCCAAGAACGGACTGGTGCGACGCAAAATGCTACCGGGCGCGCATTGTTCCGAAAAATTCTTCCCAGATCGATGCAGCGATCGTGCTTCCGGATTTAGAAGGTTACGCCGATAACCAGATTGAACTGATTGCGCCTGTTGCGGTCCGCGACACACTTAAACTCAGCGATGGCGATGCTGTCGTAATCGAGGTCGACATTCAGGAAGACGAAAAATGAGCCGAGCCAGCCAAGCCGCCATAACTCAGGCGAAAGCCGAACTCTGGAGATTCCCGCTGGCCGGAGCGACAGGCGGTTCCGGTATTACGGCGGTCGATGTCATCGTCGTCGAACTTGAGGATGCGCTGGGTCGCATCGGCACCGGTTTCTCCTACGTTCTCGGCGCCAGCGGACGCACTGTTCGGATGTGCGCGGCCGATATGCTGGAACGATTCGTGCTCGATTCGGAATGGGCCTCGCCACCGGCGCTCTGGCGTCGCCTTGCATCGTCTCTCAACAGAACCGGCCGAGGGACGGGCTATCTCGCCATTGCAGCGATCGATCTCGCGTCGTGGGATCTCTGGTCGAAACAGCATGAGATGCCGCTATACCTCGCCCTGGGTGGGGAGAGCCGCTCGGTTCCCGTATACGGCAGCGGCGGGTTTGGTCCTGCACAGGCCCCTGATGCCGCGGTCCAGAGGGCGCTGGAATATGTGCGGATGGGGTGCTCGGCGGTAAAATTGCGGTTCGCCGGGAATTCGGACGATATCGTTCGGCTTCATGCGGTCGCTGAAGCGTTGCCGGAGAATGTCAGGATCATGGGCGACCTCAATGAAAAATGCGATCTGGCGACCGCCAGATGGTTCGCCAATGAATGCGCCGACTATAACCTGTACTGGCTTGAGGAACCCTTGCCCGCTGACGATGTCGCCGGATACGCGGCGCTTGCAGCGCATTCGCCGGTGCCCATTGCGACGGGGGAGCATCACCAGGGACTCGTTGAACTGGGGCCATTTTTCGACTCGCGTTCCTGTGCGGTGGTGCAACCGGATCTCGCCATGACCGGCGGTTTGACTGAAGCGATGCGGGTGGCGACGGTTGCCGGTCATTTCGGGGTTTCGGTCGCGCCGCACTTCCTGCCCGCCCTGTTCGTGCATCTGGCCTGCGCGTCGCCCGCGGTACGCTGGCTTGAACATTTTCCACTTCTTGAACCGTTGTTCGACGAACCTGTGCAGATGGATGGAAATGGCGAAATGAAGCCGCCGGAGACACCGGGGCATGGATTGAACTGGGCGCCGGGCGCTCGTGATGAATTCTTCGTTTCGATGGACTCGTGATTAAACGGTCTTGAGGCATCAGGAGATTTTAACCGTGAATCAAGCGCTTACTCGCGGATTTGCTCGTTAATTCTTGCTTTATAGTTAACTGTCAGGATAGTTTACGCTCCGATTTGGGAGGGCAAAGTTCGCATAACAGCGCCGAAGTCGGACAGGGTGCCGAACGACGTTGTTTGTCTTGTGTGCGAAAGGGAACGGACCGGTAGATGCGTATTTTCGAGGCGATCGCGCGAGCGACCGACCCCCGTGAGATTGTCCTGTATGGCGGCGGAAACGTTCGTCATCTCCGCATAGCCCGATGGGTCCAGATACCCGGAGTTCTGGCGGTGGTAGCGACAGTAGGCTGGTTTGCCAATGTTACGGTCGTCTATTTCGGTTTCGACAAGATCATTCAGGCGAAGAACGAAGAAATCGCCAGGGTGATCGAGGAAAACACCGCGCTGTCGAGCCGGGTTTCCAACATGCGAAGCGACATTACTGATGTCGCGGGCACGCTCAAGAAAAGCCATCATAACCTTGTCGGTCTGATCAATCAGAACGATACCTATCGGGCGGAAATAGAAAATCTCAAGAAGGCCATTGGGGTTTCCGAGGGAAAGCGCGGCGAGCAGCTGCGCCGTCAGGCCGCCCTGACGGCCAAGGTGGAAGGGCTCGAGAAACAGCTGGAGAAATCGGAAAAATCCTCGCAGCGGGTTTCGCAAAATCTGGAAGAGACAAAATCCCAGCTGACCACTGCGCTCGTCGATCGGGGGGCGTTTGCCAGTGCGCGCGACTGGCTGGAAAAGCGGGTCGAACGGCTGGAGCAACGGATTGTGTTCCTGCGGCAGACGCAAAAACGGGCCTTGGCCAAGGTCAATACCCGAACGCTCAGGGACATTGAAAAGATCGAGGGCATTATCAAGTCCGTCGGGCTCGATCCGGTCGACCTGCTTCGCGCCCATAATCCTGACGAATACGCGGCTGGAGGCCCGTTCGTACCCGAGGGGGAGGCGACGGCTTCGCTTGAAGACGAGGATGCCCTGCTCGAAAAGCATATGGCGCACTGGCAGCAGCTTCAGGATGTCCTCACGCGCTTGCCCCTGATCGCGCCGATGGATCATTATCGCCTTTCCAGCGGTTTCGGTCGCCGCCGCGACCCGGTTAATAAAAAATGGGCGCGGCACGAAGGTATCGACCTGGCTGCGAAATTGCGCGCCCCGGTACTTGCGACGGCGGAGGGGAAAGTTTCCTTCAGTGGCTGGCAAGGCCGGTACGGTCGGCTCGTTGAAATCGATCATGGTGGGGGCATCAAGACCCGCTACGGACATTTGCGCCGGACGCTGGTGAAGAAGGGACAAACTGTCCAGCTGGGCGATAAGATCGGCCAGCTCGGTTCGTCCGGACGCAGCACTGGACCGCATGTACACTACGAAGTCATCGTGGATGGAAAGAAGGTAGACCCTGAGAGGTTTATCAAGGCAGGGAAGAATGTTTTCAAAGGATAAGAAGGACGGCAAACGCAAGGCGGGCGCGCCGACCATTATCAGCGAAGGGCTGACTGTAACCGGTAATCTCGATGGCGAAGGCGATGTGCAGGTCGACAGTGTCGTCGACGGGGATGTCAAGAGCGTGCGTCTCAGCATCGGACAGAACGGCAGGATCGTTGGTGCGGTCCACGCTGAGAAGCTCCTGGTTCGCGGGAGGATCGACGGGCAGATCCACGCGCAGGAAGTCACGCTGACGCGGAGCGCCAGGGTCAAGGGCGATATTCACCATGACACGCTCAGTATCGAGCCCGGCGCCCAGCTTGACGGCCATTGCCGCCGTCTGAATGCCGTCGAGGAAGGCGATTCTGCGAACATCAACCTCGTGGTTAGCGACGGAAAGCCAACCGGCGCCTGATCCCGGAGATTTCGCCGGGATTTCCCTATACGGAGGCGGACAAAGCCTCCCGCATGATTGAGGCATCGACATTGCCGCCGGACATCACAACGACAGTCGTTCTGTCCCGACAATCCACTGAACTATCGAGTACGGCCCCCAGTGCGATGGCGCCGCCCGGCTCTGCGACCAGCTTCAGATGGCGAAACGCAAAAGCCATGGCGCGATAAGTCGTCTCGTCGGGCACCGCAATACCGCCGGCGAGCAGGTCGCTGTTTATCGAAAACGTAAGCTCGCCGGGCGTCGGGACAAGAAGCGCGTCGCAGATCGATTCCGCTGCGATGTCGACGCTTTGGCGGCTTCCGGCTGCGAGTGACCTGCCCGTGTCGTCGTACCCCTCGGGTTCGACGGCGAATATCCGGCAGTCGGGAAACCGCGCTTTGATGGCGGTTGCGATCCCGGCAATCAGCCCGCCCCCGCTGCATGGCACGAGCACCTGATCGGGTGTTGCGCCGGCCAGCGCGAGGTCTTCCGCAATCTCAAGCCCGACAGTACCCTGTCCCGCGATGGTCAAAGCGTGATCGAAAGGCGGCACCAGCGTCGCGCCGCTGCTTTCCATCAGTTCCCGCGCAATGTCCTCGCGAGACTCCTCTTTTCGGTCGTAAAGGACGATCTCCGCACCGAATGACCGCGTCGCCTCGACCTTGATCGCGGGGGCGTCGCGCGGCATGACGATGGTCGCCGCTGCTGCGAAATGGCGGGATACGGCGGCTACGGCCTGAGCGTGATTGCCCGATGAAAAAGCGACAATGCCGCGGCGGCGTTCTTCTTCCGACAGACGGCTGATGAAGTTGAAGGCGCCGCGAAACTTGAAAGACCCCGTTACCTGCAGCATTTCGGGCTTAACGAGTATCCTGCCGCCCGTCAGTTCGCTCGCTGCGGCACATTCGAGCAAAGGCGTTCTGATTGCGTGACCGGAAAGTCGCGACGCGGCATCCACGATATCGGCGATTTCAGGATGATCGTTTATCATGTTGATATATCCTTGCCTGCCGCCAGCAAGGAAGGAATCTCGTTGAGCGATTCTACAGTGACGGATGGGGAAAAAGGCAGCCGGTCGACCGGCGCACCGGCGCGATTGACCCAGGCGGTGGGAAATCCGAAAGCGGCGGCGCCGGCGATATCCCAGCCGTTCGCTGACAGAAAAAGAATTTCCTCACGTTCGAACCCGCCGGCGTCGATCGCCGTCATATAGACGGAAGGGTGCGGCTTGTAGGTCTTGACGATTTCGGCGGATAGCAGGACGTCGAACCTGTCGCGAATACCGGCGGCGGTGAGACCTTCCTCCAGCATTTCCGGAGCGCCGTTCGATAGCACCGCGAGAGCGAATCCGGAGTGGCGAAGGGTGTCGAGCGTCGATGGGGCCTCGCGATAGCAATCGAGTTTGCGATAACAGCCCATCAGTTCTTCTTCCAGGCTGTCTTCCGAGATACCAAGCGCTTCGCAGGCATACCCCAGCGCTTCCGCAGTGATCTGCCAGAAATCGATATGGTGCCCCATCAGACTTCGGAGCCAGCTGTATTCGAGCTGTTTGCGGCGCCACAGATCCGACAGAGGGCCCGCCTTGGCGCCGAGCCGCTCCCGGTGTTCTTCCACTGCTGCATTGAAATCGAGAAGCGTGCCGTAAACGTCGAACACGCAGGCGCGAACCTGGGCGAAACGTTCGTCTTTCATACCTATTCCCTGACAGTAAAGTGCGCTATCGCCGGAGATCCTGCGTCAGTGTGACGGTGACTTTGCCGGGCGGCAAGCGAAGCCGGTATACTTGGAGGTTGCCGAGAACGCGTTGAACGTAATTGCGCGTTTCGTTGAACGGGATCAGCTCTATCCAGTCGACAGGGTCCATGCCGGTATCGCGCGGATCGCCGTTACGCCTGATCCAGCGGCCTACATTGTACGGCCCGGCATTATAGCTCGCGATCGACAACACGTACGAACCGTCGAACCGTTCCAGCATTTCCTTAAGATAAGCCCTCCCAAGCCGTACATTATATGATGGGTCGGAAGTCAGCCTGTTTCGCGAGTAGCGGAGCCGGAGCCGGCGAGCGACGCCGCGCGCAGTAGAAGGCATAAGCTGCATGATGCCCCTTGCGCCGGCATGGCTGATCGCTCTCCGGTCGAAATTGCTTTCCTGGCGCGAGAGAGCAAGCAGCAATGCCTTTTCAGGTTTTCCATCCGGCATTGGAACAAGAGGATAACCGTGGTCAAGCATCACGATTCCGCGCCTGTGCGCGCGTCGGGAGATCCAGACGCCAAGGTCGGGACGACCGATTTCCCGCGCGAGATTCCCGATCAGAGCATGGTCCTTATGGGTTTCCGCCAGTTCGCTCAGGCGCAGCATAAACGGACTCAACCGCTTGTACTGGCCGGCCTGGTCCAGAATCAGAACAGCCTGGACCAGTTCTTTTTTCCGGAACGCGGTCTCTTCAGCCGTGCTCGGCGGGGGCGCAGCGGCAGTCAGGCGAGCCGGCTGGCCAAGCGCCAGCGACGCAAGCTGCCCGTGATAGGTCGTCGGGTGCAGGGCCGAGCGGTGAAACCAGATAGCGGCCACGCGGGAGCGCTTTGAAGCTCGCGCCGCGCGGCCTGCCCAGTACGCGGCGCGCGCGCGGCTGACGGGAAAGCGAACCACCCCGTACAGCTTTTCGAAACGTCTGAAAGCCTCGTCGTGTTCATTCAGAAACCGCAGGGCTACCCAGCCTGCCAGCCATTCGGCTTCGGCGTACTGAGCCCGAAAGCCAATCGGCACGTTATGGTCCTTAATAACCCGCCAGGCGTCGGTAACCCGTCCCTTGCCGAGCAGACGCCGCGCCAGCCTCAGGCGTTCGTCGACCCAGATTTCCGGGCGGTGCAAATTTGTGTCTGGCCCGGGCAGGATGGCTAGGGCGTCGTCGTCTCGTCCTTTTCTCACGCGCCAGCGAAACCGCTCAAATAGAAGGCCCTGGTCCGACTGGAGTTTCCTTGGGACCTGGCTTAGTGCCCCGTCGACTCCCCCTCTGGAACGCCGTAGCTTGATGCGCGCCGTAGCCAGCGCCCGCAGGTCGCGCGATACGTATTGAAGGCTCGCCTGAGCTGCGCGGGTGCGGCCGCGCCACAATAGATTATCGACCCGCGCCCAGCGATCGGCGGGAGTAATCAGGTTTCCGTGTTTTCGAAGAAAGGCGCCGGTGCGGCGCCGGTCGAAACGTCCCCCAAGCCAGGCGCGGAGGATCCATCTTCGTCCTTCAAGAGGTTCGCCCGTCGCTATCAGAGCCTCCCCGAGGGCTGTCATGCCGTGTCCGGTCAGTGGCGGGAGGTCCCGAAACCACCGGATCATGGCCAGGGCAGAAACGGATTCATCGATCGCCCGTTCAGCGGAACGCCGCAGGCTCCGCTGACGCGGCCAGTCGGGATTCGCTCGAATAAACGACGAAATTTCGTCGAAGTCGGCGGCGTTCACGCGCTGCGTGTATTCCATCCACTGGAGGATCTTTTGCGGAAGCGCGTGACCGGTCTGTCTGATGCGCCGTTGTGCCTGAGACCAGTTTCCTTTTTCAGCCAGGCGCAAGGCTTCGAGAAAGTGAGTCTGATCGCCCGACGACAGAAGATATCCGGATGGCGCCGGTTCGCTGGAGGCCTTCAGGGGCAGGGCGATACCGACCGCAAGCGCCAGGTACAGCGGCACGATGTGCGTCAGCCAATTCCGTCCCGTTCGGTCGCCGGCGTTTATCAATAAGGTCCTCCGCTGCCGGATGGTAAAGCGGGCTGACCCTGCACGCCACAGGCCTGGAGCATTCTCTTGCGGTCCGCCATGCCTGCGGTTTAAGTTACGCCGCCTATTGTAACGGGCATTTCGGCGAAAGAATCCGGCATATTCGGGAGGCGGCCATGTTTCAGGGGTCCATCTGCGCGCTTATTACTCCGTTCCGCGACGGCGGTGTCGATGAACAGGCCTACGAGGCCTTCGTCGACTGGCAGATCAGCGAGGGCACGGAAGCATTGGTGCCGTGCGGCACGACTGGTGAGTCGCCGACGCTAAGCCATGACGAACACCGCCGCGTCGTAGAGATTTGCATCAGTATCGCAAACGGTCGGGTGCCGGTGATCGCCGGGACCGGCTCGAACTCAACCGAGGAAGCCATTGCGCTGACGCAGCATGCCAAGGAAGCGGGCGCGGACGGCGCGCTTGTCGTTACGCCCTATTACAACAAGCCGACCCAGGAAGGACTTTATCAGCATTACAAGGCGATTAACGACGCTGTCGACCTGCCGGTCATCATCTACAACATTCCTGGTCGGTCCGTGATCGACATGTCGATCGAAACCATGGCGCGGCTTGCAAAGTTGCCGAATATCGTTGGCGTCAAGGATGCAACCAACGATGTGTCGCGGGCGACACGTCAGAAGCTCGCCGTCGACGGGGACTTCGCGCAGCTTTCGGGTGAGGACGGTACTCAGATCGGTTTCCTCGCACAGGGCGGTGACGGCTGCATTTCGGTGACCGCGAATATCGCGCCGAAACCGATGGCCGAATTCCATCAGGCGTGGCGGAACGGCGACATTGCAACCGCGCAGTCGATCAACGAACGGCTCATGCCGCTCCATGTCGGCCTGTTCTGCGAAAGCAATCCCGCGCCGGTCAAGTTCGGCGCCAGCCTGCTGGGCAAATGCGCCGAGGACGTACGCCTGCCGCTCGCGGCTATTTCGGCCGAAAGCCGGAAGACGGTTGAGGCCGCGATGAGATCGGCTCAGCTGTTGAACTGATCAGCTGATGGCCCGTTCCGATAAAGAAGCCGTCCGGGTCGCGGCGCAGAATCGCCGGGCGCGGCACGATTATGCCATTGAAGACAGTCTCGAAGTCGGCATTGTCCTGACGGGTAGTGAGGTGAAGTCGCTGCGCGCCGGTCGCGCCACAATCACCGAGGCCTATGCCTCGGAAGAAGGCGGCCAGCTTTATCTGATCAATGCCTATATTCCGGAATATACGCAGGCAGGCGAGCGAAACCATGAAACGCGTCGTCCCCGCAAGCTGCTGGCGCATCGCCGCCAGATCGGCCGGCTTGCCGGCGCAGTGCAGCGTGAGGGTATGACGCTGGTGCCACTAAAGCTCTATTTCAACGATCGCGGCATCGCCAAGCTCGAACTCGGCGTTGCCCGGGGCAAGAAGCAATACGAAAAACGCGACGCGACAAAGAAACGCGAATGGGAACGCGACAAGGCGCGCATTATGCGGTCGCGGGGCTAACGCATGCCAGAGGACCCGCCCGAAGAACGCGACCGGTCGAAACTTATCGCGGCCAAGGAGGAATGGGCGCGGGAAGGGCGGTTGCTGACCGGCAAGGAGAGCGACCCCGGGCGGGATCGCGTGCCGCCCGGGCAGCGGGTCGTGACCGACTGGCCGGTGCTCGACCTCGGTGCCTTGCCTCGATACGACCTCGATGCGTGGAAACTCAGGATCGATGGCGCCGTCGAAAACCGGGTGATCTGGGACTGGACCGAATTTCTCGGACAGCCTCAATCGAACGTGTCGAGCGACATTCACTGCGTGACGGGATGGTCGCGCCTGGACAATGAGTGGGAAGGCGTCGCAGCCCGGCATCTTCTGGACATCGTCAGGCCGAAAGCCGATGCAACGCATTGCATTTTCTACAGCCGAGACGGTTACACCACGAACGTTCGTCTCGACCGGTTCGCGGCTGAGGACGTGCTGCTGGCCCATCGGTGGGAAGGCGAGCCGATTACGCCCGAACATGGCGGTCCGGTGCGAATCGTCATGCCGCGCTGCTACTTCTGGAAAAGCGCCAAATGGCTTCGCCGGATCGAGTTCGCCGTGGGAGACCGGCCCGGCTACTGGGAAGTTCGCGGATATCACAACGACGGCGATCCTTGGAAGGAAGAGCGCTACGACGATTGCTGAGAAAAAACTCTTACCGTCATGAAAGAGTCATGGCGTCGGTGTAGCGTTTGATTGTCAGTCGATTTGACTGGCAGTGTTCGCCCCGGCGTCGGTATGTGTATTCAGTATCGCGAACGTCAGATTGGATGGAAGGTTCTCGCTTCGGCGGCGAGGGCCTTTTTCTTTTTCGGATTGCTGAATGCGCGACAACGGTGCCGCCGGGGCTCCATCAACTGAAGGAGGTCCAAGTTGGGAAAACGTTCAGTACGCAAGTCGGCGCGCAGCGAAGGAAGAATTCACGCCCTGTTTCCTGAGGATGACCGTCAGAAGACGGGCGGAAAGGAAAGCTGGGACAAGCGGTACGTCAAGAACATCCGTCCCAAGAGCGCAGGCCAGCAGTCGCTGATCGAGGCGCTTGATGAGGAAGGGGTCGTCCTTGCGCTCGGCCCCGCCGGCACGGGCAAGACCTTTCTGGCGGTGGCCAAGGCGGTGGAGGCTCTGGAAAACGGTCGGGTCGAGCGGATCGTCCTGTGTCGGCCCGCGGTCGATGCGGGCGAGTCCCTTGGATTTCTGCCCGGCGATGTTGAAGCGAAGCTCGCGCTCTATCTGCGTCCGATCTACGACGTGTTGAGCGAAAGGCTTGGGGCCAAACGGCTCAAGGCGCTGCTTGCGGAAGACGTGATCGAGATTGCGCCGGTCGCTTTCATGCGTGGGCGCACACTCAATAACGCGTTCGTGGTGATCGACGAGGCGCAGAACTGCACTTTTGCCCAGCTCAAGATGCTGCTGACGCGTCTTGGCTGGCGGACGACAATGGTGCTTGCCGGCGATCCGGACCAGAGCGATCTGCTGCCAGGAATGTCTGGTCTGCCCGACGTAGCCGAACGGCTCAGCAGGATAGACAATATCCCTGTTGTGTCCCTGAATGAGGAGGACATTGTCCGTCATCCGCTGGTCGCCGGGATGCTGTCGGTTCTATAGAGGTTCGTAATCGCGCCGCATTAAGAGACGGAGACGAGGCGTTATCAGGCGGTTCCGTCCTGTTTGGCGAGCAAGGTACGAATTTCACGAAACACGTCGCGGAACATGTCTTCCGTCAGGCGACCGGTGTTCGTGTTGTAGCGCGAACAATGGTAGCTGTCGGCGAGGCTGATGCCCGATGACAGCGCGTGAATGCCGCCATGCTCGAACTTCCGGGCGCTTCTTTTTTCGCCGAGCGCTCCCAGCACCGTATTGTGGGAAACAAGCCCGAGCGAAAGAATAACCTTCAGGTTCTTCATCGAGGCGATTTCGTCGGTGAGAAAGCTGCGGCAGGCGTTGATTTCATGCCCGACAGGTTTGTTCTGCGGCGGGACGCATCGAACGCCGTTCGTTATCCGGCAATCGATCAGTTCCAGCCCGTCGCCGGCATGTTTCTCATAACTGCCCTGCGCAAAGCCAAATTCAAGAAGAGTCGCGTAAAGCAGGTCGCCGGCATAATCGCCCGTGAAGGGGCGGCCGGTCAGGTTGGCGCCCTTAAGGCCCGGCGCGAGCCCGACAATCAGGAAAGGTGATTCTATCGGTCCAAAGGACGGAACGGGCGCGTTGAACCAGCCGGGGTTGGCGGAACGGTTTGTCTCGCGAAACTCTACAAGACGTGGGCAGAGGCTGCAGTCGCGGTCAGGTTCCAAGAAGGGACGGAAAAGCGGAGCAGGCCGTCAGGCCGGTTCCCGCATCCTTTCGTCCTCGTCGTCGTCATAGTCGCCATCATCGATGTCGTCGATGTCATCGAAGTCGGCATGGACGGCGTTATGGGGGATGACCGGATGACTGTTGTCGTGATGGGAATGGCGCGCGATCTTGTCCTCAAGGTCGCTGAGCTCGATAAACCGGTCAGCCTGACGCCGCAGTTCGTCTGCCACCATCGGGGGAGATGAGCGGTAGGTGCTGACGACCGATACGCGGACGCCTTTGCGCTGAACCGCTTCAACGAGACGGCGGAAATCGCCATCGCCGGAAAAAAGGATGACATGGTCGAGATGGTCCGCCATTTCGAGAACGTCGATGGCGAGTTCCATGTCCATGTTGCCCTTGACCTTGCGGCGCCCCATGGAATCGGTGAATTCCTTGGTCGGCTTGGTGACCATCGTGTATCCGTTGTAATCCAGCCAGTCGACCAGCGGCCGGATCGGCAGATACTCCTGATCCTCCATCAGGGCCGTGTAGTAGTACGCACGGACGAGATGGCCTTCCTGCGAGAAGAGTTCCAGAAGGTTCTTGTAATCGATATCGAAACCCAGAGCGCGCGCCGCTGCGTAAAGGTTGGCGCCATCAATGAACAATGCGATCTTGTCTTCCGGATATATATTCAGCAAGGCGGCCCGACTCCTGTACAAATATATCGACAGGCTACATCGGCCACGCCGCATTTCGCCCCGGCACAAATCTATCTGTGAGGCGGCCTTATGCGGTTCCGGCATTGTCGATACGGTTGACGTGAAACTGTCTCAATAAAAAGATAGGTCTTCCAGCCGAGATTGCCAAGCCGCAGGTTGGCAAAAAAACAGCCCGGACTCTGATGATTCTTGCCGCAATCGGGGCGAATTTGCCTCTCCCAGGACATGCTACGCCATACGATAACGTCAAGGCAGCGCTGGAAGTCCTTGATGCAAACGATATTACCGTCACAGGGGTCTCCAGCTGGTATCGTTCGGCGCCGATTCCTGCATCGAATCAGCCCGATTTCGTAAATGGCGTTGTCTCGATACGAACGAGCCTCTCCGCTCAGGCGCTGTTGCAGCGATTTCACCGTATCGAAAGCGAATTCGGACGAAGAAGGAGCGTCGAGAATGCAGCAAGGACGCTGGACATCGATTTGATCGATTACGACGGCGTCATTGTCGTACCGCCCGATGGGCAAGAGGGGCTGACGCTTCCACATCCCCGTCTGCAGGATCGTGCGTTCGTGCTCTTTCCGTTGCGCGATCTTGCGCCTGACTGGGTCGATCCCAGGGATGGCCGGGCTCTCGATGATCTGATCGAGGCCCTGCCATCGGACCAGTTTTGCGTACGAATTGAGGAATGACTTCGGCTTCGATTACGGAGGCATTTGATTTTATTGCCTGATTCCGGTCTCAAGAAAGCTTGCCTTTCTGTCCGGCGACCCCCTATATTGCCGCCACGTATACCAATTTCGGTTCCGAAGTTCAGGAGATGCCCGCATGGCCCGCGTAACGGTTGAAGATTGTGTCGAACGAGTGCCTAACAGGTTCGAACTCGTCATGCTGGCGGCTCAGCGCGCGCGGGAGTTATCCGTCGGTTCCGAGATCACGGTCGATCGCGATAACGACAAGAATCCCGTCGTTGCGCTCCGCGAGATTGCCGACAGAACGATCCAGACCAGCGACCTTGAGGATGAGTTGATTCGCAGTATGCAGCGTCATGCGGATACGGACGATCCCGAAGAAGAGGCGGCCGAACTGCTGGCGATGGAAGAAGAGCTTTCGGCCAGCGCTGCCGCTGAGGCGGCCGGAAACACTGTCGCCGAAGGCGAGGCAATGTTTGAGGACGCCGAAGAGGCGATCAACGAAGAGGACATTGTCGATGACGGCGACGCCGGCGGAGAGAAGTCCTGATCGGACCCCAGTTCGAGGGAGCCGAACCTTAATTTCACAGTCGCCGTCGGCGGCGAACACCGGGCTTTTCTTGGCCCCGGCGAGTGGGGCGGCGGTTCCATGATCCGCCAGTTCGAGCTTGTCGACCGCGTAAAATCTTACGATCCGAGCGCTGACGAAGACGCTCTGAACCGGGCTTATGTCTTCTCGATGATGGCGCACGGCTCGCAGAAGCGGGCATCGGGCGATCCGTATTTTTCTCATCCGCTCGAAGTCGCGGGCATTCTGACCGAGCTAAAGCTGGATTCGGACTCGATCGTCACAGGATTGCTGCACGACACGGTCGAGGATACGGTCGCGACGCTCGACGAAATTCAGAACAATTTCGGGCCTTCCGTTGCGCATCTGGTCGACGGCGTGACCAAGCTCTCCAGCCTCGAACTGCAGTCCGCGGACAGCCGGCAGATCGAAAATTTCCGAAAACTTCTGCTGGCGACATCGCGCGATATTCGCGTTTTGCTGATCAAGCTGGCGGACAGGCTCCACAATATGCGGACGCTGGAGTTCATCAAGTCGCCTGAAAAAAGGGCGCGCATCGCCCGGGAAACGATCGATATCTATGCGCCGCTCGCAGACCGTATCGGTATGCAGCGGCTTAAGGACGAGCTGGAAAGCAGCGCTTTTGCAGAACTCTATCCCGATGCGCTCGCGACGATCGAGGCCCGGCTCGACTTCCTGCGTGCCGAGGCGAAAAAAGAAAAGATCATCGATACCATTTCGACCGAGCTTGGTGAGGTTCTCGCCGAAGCAGGGCTAAAGGTCGAACTGTCGGGACGAGAAAAACGGCCCTATTCGATATGGCGTAAGATGCAGAACCAGAACGTTGAGTTCGGCCAGCTTGCAGACATCATGGCGTTCCGCGTTCTTGTCGAAAATGTCGAGGATTGTTACCGCGTTCTGGGCGTTCTGCACGCCCACTATCCGTTTATACCCGGGCGCTTCAAGGATTACATTTCGACTCCCAAGCGCAACGGGTACCGTTCGCTCCATACCGGTATCATCGGTCCCGAGCGTCGGCGCACTGAAATCCAGATCCGAACATGCGAGATGCATGAAGTGGCTGAGTACGGTGTCGCGGCGCACTGGCAGTACAAGCAGGATGTCGCCGAAGCCGATCATCTGCGTTATCAGTGGGTGCGCGAACTCGTCGATATCCTGGAACATGCCGAAGACCCGGACGAGCTGCTTCAGAATGCCCGTCTGGACCTGTTTCCGGATCAGGTTTTCTGTTTCACGCCGAAGGGCGACCTGATTGCGCTGCCTCAGGGGGCAACACCCGTTGACTTCGCCTACGAGGTGCATTCCGAGGTCGGCGATGCCTGCGTCGGTGCGGAAATCAATGGCAATCTCGTGCAGCTTCATACAAAGTTGAAGAACGGCGATCAGGTGAAGATCGTTACTTCCGAACCTGGCTCGCCAGCGCCCGAATGGGAAAAATTCGTTGTTACCGGCAAGGCGCGGGCCCGGGTGAAAAGGTTCGTCCGTTCCAAGGAACGTATGGAGTATCAACGTCTCGGCAATGCAATCCTTTCGAGAGCATTTGAAGAGCAGGGCTACGCGCTGACCGACGCGGTCCTGGAGAGCGTCCCGGAAAAATTCGGCTGTCGGGGTATCGAAGACCTGCATGTGCGTGTCGGGGAGGGACATCTGACGGCAGGCGACGTCATCCGTGAGGTTATAGGCGATAGGCACGTGAACGGAATCGCCGAAAACGGAAACGCGGAAGCCGTATCTGCGATCAGCGTAGAAGCCGGTTCGCGGGATTCGATTCCGATCAGGGGCCTGATTGCCGGTATGGCGGTTCATTACGCCAATTGCTGTCATCCGCTTCCAGGCGACCGCATTGTCGGCATTCAGACGCCGGGCAAGGGGGTCGCTGTCCATACGATCGACTGCCAGACGCTGGAAAGTTTCCACGACATGCCGGAACGCTGGATAGACGTTTCGTGGGATATCGCCTCCGGCAACGACCAACGTCTGGTTGGGCGGCTCAAGCTGGTGGTGACAAATCGGCCCGGCGGCCTCGCCAATGTCACCACCGCCGTTGCGAGTCATGACGGCAACATCAACAATCTCAAGATTACCGGGCGGAGTACCGACTTTTTCGATCTGACGCTGGATATCGAGGTCAAGGACAACAGGCATCTGAACGAAATCATGGCGGCGCTACGGGCTGAAGGAGCCGTCAGCAGCGTCGACCGGATCGCGCACTGAAAATGCGCGAACAGCGAAGCTAAAGGGAGCGAGAGATGGGAGCGATTGACGCGGACGCGCATGTTCTGGAAACACCCGCAACATGGGAATTTCTGGCGGACGAAGACCGGAAATACATGCCAATGATCGTCTCGCAGACATTCGGCGAGGACGTTACGGCCAATGACGGGGTCAATATCCAGCGCAATTACTGGCTGGTCGGCAATCGCGCAATGGGCAAGGACCGCAACGTTGGAACGGAGATGTCCCGCGCCATCCGGGAAATGGAGGATATTCCGGGGCGTCTAGCCCATATGGATGAGCTGGAAATCGATATTCAGGTGCTGTACCCGACGATCTATCTGCGTCCCGTTACCGACGATGTGAAAGTCGAACTCGCACTCGTGCGCGCCTATAACCGCTGGCTTGCGAGCATCTGGAAACAGGGCGGGGGGCGGCTCCGCTGGGTTGCCATACCGCCGCTGCATTCGCCGGACACGGTGCGTGCGGAAATGGAATTTGCAAAGGAGAACGGCGCCTGCGGGATATTTCTTCGGGGACTGGAACTGGAACGTGACATTGGCGATCCCGTCCACCATCCGCTCTATGAAATAGCCAGCGACCTGGACCTGCCGATCTGCATCCATTCCGGTAACGGCAGCTTCGTCCATCACGATTTCTTCGAGACCGATACCAGCTTCACGAAATTCAAGCTGGCAGTGGTGGGGGCGTTTCATACCCTGATCGAAAAGAAAATACCGCAGCAGTTCCCGAAAATCCGCTGGGGCTTCGTTGAGGTCAGCGCGCAGTGGGTTCCCTACGTGCTGTGCGATCTGGAAGACCGTTATCGCCGCAAGGGGTGGGACTGGTATGAAAACCCGCTCAAGGACAACAATATGTTCGTCGCCTGCGAGAACACTGACGATCTTCCCTATATCCTCGACCATGCCGGCGAGGACAATCTGGTGATCGGGACCGATTACGGCCATCACGATCCCTCGAGCGAGGTCATGGCGGTGCATCTGCTGAAACGGGACAGTCGCATCAACCCGGCAATCGCCGAAAAGATTCTCGAAACCAACGCCCGGACGCTGTACGGGCTTAACTGATCGCAGAGGCATTCGGAAATGGCCGGTAATTTTCTGCGTCTCGGCGTCAACATCGATCACGTCGCGACCATCCGGAATGCCAGGGGAGGCGATCATCCTGATCCGCTGCGTGCGGCGCATATGGCCGAGGCCGCTGGTGCGAACGGCATAACAGCTCATTTGCGGGAGGACAGGCGGCACATCCGCGATACAGACATCGAACGGCTGATGGATGAAATTTCCCTGCCGCTCAATCTGGAAATGGCGGCGACGCCGGAAATGATCGATATCGCATTACGCCACCGACCGCATGCGGCCTGTATCGTGCCGGAGAAGCGAGAAGAACGGACAACCGAAGGCGGCCTCGATCTCGAAGGCAATTACGAGCCCTTAAGGACTACGATCGAGCGGCTAAGCAGCGCCGGTATCCGCGTTTCGCTGTTTATCGAACCCGATCCCGCACATCTCGATATTGCCCGTTCTCTCGGTGCGCCGGTTGTCGAACTCCATACCGGTGCGTATTGCCTCGCCGGTCCCGGCGTCAATCGCGACGCCCAATTCCGGCGCATCGCAAACGCGGCGGCCCATGCCGGCGCGATCGGTCTCGAATGCCACGCGGGGCACGGGCTGTGCTTCGATACCGTCGCGCCTGTGGCAGCTCTGCCCGACATCGTTGAACTCAATATCGGTCACTTCCTGATCGGAGAGGCGATCTTCGGCGGTCTGGAAAGCGCTATCAAACGGATGCGTTCCCTGATGGACAAGGCGCGTGCTGACGCGACGGGGGAACGCAGCGCATGATCATCGGCCTCGGCAGCGACCTGATCGACATCAGACGGATCGAAAAAACGCTCGACAGGTTCGGCGAGCGTTTCCTCGACCGGATATTTACCGAGACCGAGCGCGCCAAGTCCGAACGTCGGGCGAACCGGGTCGAAAGCTACGCCAAGCGATTTGCCGCCAAGGAGGCCTGCTCCAAGGCTCTGGGAACGGGTTTCCGCAAGGGCGTGTTCTGGCGCGACATGGGCGTGGTCAACCTGCCCGGAGGTAAGCCGACCATGGCGCTGACGGGCGGGGCCGCGAAACGTCTTACCGAAATCGTCCCGGACGGCATGGAAGCCCGGATCGACATCACGCTGACGGACGAACCGCCCATAGCCGAGGCGGTGGTGATCATCTCCGCAGTGCCCGCCAGTACCGGTAAGTGACGGTCTGGATCGGTAATTATTTGACTCGATTGGCTGACGGTGGCTTTATCGGCGCGGGTTTGCAACGGTCGGTCGTTTTTCAACGGTTTATCAAACAGTTAGGTGCGTTTAGCATGGTTGATGTCGATCCTGCCCGTAAGGGCGGGGCTGCCGGGCAGGAGAAAAAATCGGAAAGTCTGTGGGAGACTGCCCGAACCGTCGTCTACGCAGTGCTGATCGCCCTTTGCATCCGGACGGTGGCGTTCGAGCCCTTCAATATTCCTTCCGGGTCGATGATCCCGACGCTCCTCGTCGGCGACTATCTGTTCGTATCGAAATACAGTTACGGCTACAGCAAACATTCGCTGCCGTTCAGCCCGGGAATATTTTCCGGTCGAATCTTCGACACCAGTCCGGAACGCGGCGACGTCGCGGTCTTCAAGCTACCGAGTGACAATAGCACCGATTACATCAAGCGGATTGTCGGTCTGCCTGGCGACACGATCCAGGTCCGTGGGGGACGGCTTCATCTCAATGGAAAAGCCGTGCCTCGGCGGCGCATCGAGGATTTTGTTCTGCAGGATGAGCGCGAAAACTTTCATGCGGTGGCGCAGTACGAGGAAAGACTTCCCAGCGGCGTGACATATCGCATCATAGAGAAAGACGGCGATACCGGGCCGCTGGACAACACCCCGGTCTTCACTGTTCCCGAAGGCCATTTCTTCGCCATGGGGGACAATCGGGACAATTCCCTCGACAGCCGGGTTCACAGCGCCCGGGGAATCGGGGGCGTAGGCTACATACCGTTCGAAAATCTTGTGGGGCGCGCGGACGTGATTTTCTTCTCGACCGACGGCAGCGCGGACTGGTGGGAAATCTGGGGCTGGATTCCGGCCATGCGTTTCTCGCGATTCTTTACGGGGATCGATTAATGCCGGCCGACCGGGCGCCGGAAGAACTCGCGGCCCGGATCGGGCACGATTTCGCCCGGATCGATCTTCTTGAGCGTGCGGTAACGCATTCCAGCTTCGGCGTGTCGGGCAACAACAATCAGCGCCTGGAATTCCTTGGCGACCGCGTACTGGGACTGGTGCTTGCGGATTGCCTGATCAACCGGTTTCCTGATGAGCCGGAGGGAGATCTCGCGAAGAGGCTTGGATCCCTTGCCGATGGCAGAACACTGGCTACGATCGCCGGTGAAATAGAACTGTCCGACTGGTTGCGGACCGGGGAAGGGGATCAGGCCTCGGATATTGCATCCAGCCAGGCGGTTCTTGCGGACGCGCTGGAAGCGGTTATTGGCGCAGTTTATCTAGATGGGGAACTCGGCGCAGCGCGTGGCCTTGTCGAGCGGCTTTGGGAACGTTCCCTTTCCGAGCAGTCGTGTCCCCCGGTGGATTCCAAGACGGCATTGCAGGAATGGGTCCAGGCTCGGTCGCAGCCATTGCCCCAGTACAATGTCGTCTCGCGGACCGGGCCCGATCATGCGCCTGAATTTACGGTCGAGGTCAGCGTATCCGGTCTGACGCCGGCGCGAGCCAGTTCGGGCTCCAAACGTTCAGCGGAACAGAAGGCGGCGGCGGCGATGCTCGACGCGATCGATATCGATCGATGAACCCGGTACAGGAAACGCGCTGCGGCTATGTCGCGCTGGTCGGTGCGCCGAATGCCGGCAAGTCTACCCTGCTGAACCGGATCGTCGGGGCCAAGGTCTCCATCGTGACGCCCAAAGTGCAGACGACGCGGGCCCGCGTGATCGGCGTGATCGTACGGGGCGGCGCCCAGATCGTGTTCGTCGACACACCGGGCATTTTTGCGCCGAAACGCCGGCTGGAACGGGCAATGGTGGCGGCGGCCTGGAGCGGCGCTGCTGATGCGGACCGGGTCGCGTTGCTTGTCGATGCGAAGGCTGGGATGCGAGGCGGAACCGGGGCGATTGTCGAGGGACTAAAGGAGGCGGGGAGAAAAGCCATCCTCGTTCTGAACAAGATAGATCTCGTGGCGCCGGAATCGCTTCTGACCCTGACGGCGTCTCTAAACGAGACAGGCGTGTTCACGGACGTATTTATGGTCTCTGCGCTCAATGGCGATGGAGTCGACGATGTCGTCGATCACCTGGCGGGCTCTCTTGATGAGGGACCATGGCTCTACCCTGCGGACCACCTGACGGACATGAACGACCGCCTGTTTGCTACCGAGATCACGCGCGAAAAACTGTTTCTCGCCCTGAGGCAGGAACTGCCCTATTCGCTGACGGTCGAGACGGAGAACTGGGAAGAACGCAAGGACGGCAGTGTTCGAATTAATCAGGTCATCTATGTCGAACGCGCCGGCCATCGCGGCATTATTCTGGGAAACAAGGGCCAGCAGATAAAGCAGATCGGCGCCGACGCGCGCAAGGAACTCGAAGCCCATCTGGAACGCCGGGTTCATCTCTTTCTGTTCGTCAAGATCAGAGAAAAATGGCGCGACGATCCCGAGCGTTACCGTGAGATGGGGCTCGAATTCGGGGACTAGACGGTCTCGCGACTCTGGAATGTCCTGACGAGGACGGTTGTCATCGATCGAACGTCCCAACTGACGCGGCGGTTGGCCTAACTGGCCGGTTCGAGCGTCCGGCTGAACAGTGTGCGGTCGTTGAGGTCGCGAATCGTCACGCGCAGGGAGCCTGTCTGCGCGTTGATCCTTGCATGGCCGAAATAGAGAAAACCATCCATTGGCGGCGCGTTGGATCCCTGGGGCACCAGAGTCCTGAACTGGCGTTCGGCCCCGAAGGTCTTATCGAAATGACGCACCCGTCCCGGCCGCGCGTGGAACGGGCCGGAAACGAATTCCCAGAAGGGCAGGAAGTCGCGAAACGCTGCCCGGTTCGGGTCGAACTGAAACGCGGCCGAATAGTGGACGTCCGCCGCGAGCCAGACGGTGTTCTGGATGCCCTGGCGCTTGATGAAGGTCAGGATATCCGCGATCTCCAGTTCCCGCCCAAGCGGCGCGCCGTGATCGCCGTTGGCCCACTGGTCGTAACGGGGCGCCGGGCGCTTCCGCACATGGGCAATGGGCTGCGGATTCGCGATGATCTTCCATACTGCCTTCGATTTCTGAAGTTCGTTCTTCAGCCATTCGATCTGCGCCGGACCTAGCATCTGTGTGTTTTCGCTCCCGAAACGATCCCTGTTCCGGTCGTTGGGACCACGGTAACTGCGCCCATCGAGCATGAAGACATCGGCTAGTGGTCCGCATGGAACTTTACGGTAGATACGATCGGGATCGGTATCGTTGCGGCGCATCGGTGTAAATTCGAAAAAGGCCTGTCGGCCCCATTCGACCAGTGGCGTCGTGTCCTTTATCCCGTATCCCTTGCGGTGCATTTCCTTCCAGGTGAGCCGCCGTCCGGGCCACCAGTTGTTCATGACCTCATGGTCGTCCCATGTCGCAATCATTGGAACCTGGGCAGAGAACCGGCGGTAGTGCTCGTCGAGAAAATTGTAACTGTAGTTACCCCGGAAAAGGTCCAGACTTTCCGCGACGACCTTCTTTGCAGGCGTCACAATATTTCGCCAGCGTCGCCCGTCGGGAAGACGAATCTCGTCATGGATAATTCGATCGGCGTAGATCCGGTCGCCCAGATGGATCAGGAAATCCGGCCTGGTATCGAGCATAGTCTTGAAGATTCGTAGCCCGCCCCAGTCCGGGTTGATACCCCAGCCGGCGCCGCACTGGTCGCCGCCGAAGACAAAGCTGAGATCGCGACCTTCTCCCGGGGTCACCAGCCGACCCGTCGCCGGCGCCGATGCCCCTCCGCCCTGGGTTTTGAAACGGACCCGGTAGAAAATCTCTTTCCCCGAAGGGAGGCCGTCCAGGACAGTCTGAGCGACGTTGCCGTTCCGCGCTGTCGCAATCGGTCCTTCGATGTGTTGCGCATTACGAAAACTCTCCTCGGTCGACCAGTCGACGATCATTCTCGAGGTGTTGCTGGTTCTGGCCCAGACAACAGCGCTGCTCGGCGTGACGTCGCCGGCTGTGATTCCGTCAGCTATCGAAATCTGCGCCCGAGCCGGAGACGGTATCAGTGCGGGTGTAGCGGCGAACCCGCCGAGCCCGGCGAGAAAAGCCCTTCGGCCGATTGTCATGAAAACCCCGTTTGAGTTCGAAACATATGCGTCAGATTAACAAGCCAGACGTTATAATCCATCCATGGATTGGAGAGATGACGGGATTGTTCTTTCCGCGCGGCGGCATGGCGAGAACGCGCTGATCGTGAATCTGCTCACGCGCGAGCACGGGCGCCATTCCGGCCTTGTGCGCGGCGGCGCCAGCGCCCGCAATCGGGGGCTCTATCAGCCGGGGAACAGGCTGGCGGCGCACTGGCGTGCGCGCCTCTCCGAGCATCTGGGCAATTTCACCTGCGAGCTTCAGAAGGCCTGGGCGGCGTCCCTGCTGCATGAGGCGCAACCGCTGCTCGCGCTGAGCGCGGCGACCGCTCTGCTCGATTCGGCGTTGCCGGAACGCGCGCCGGTACCGGATCTGTTCGAATCGCTGGAAGGGCTGATCGAATCGTTAAGCCGCGATGGTTGGCGCGAACGATATGTTCGCTGGGAGATGGCGCTGCTGACGGAACTTGGCTTCGGGCTCGACCTGTCCGCCTGCGCCGCGACAGGAGAGGCCGAAGACCTGATCTACGTGTCGCCGAAATCCGGTCGTGCCGTTTCCGCCGCGGCAGGACGCCTTTACAAGGATCGCCTGTTGCCGCTTCCAGGGTTTTTGCTCTCCGATGGGGATTCCGCGACCGATATCGATTTTGCGGCCGGCCTCTCGCTGACAGGCTACTTCCTAGGCAAGTTTGTCCTTGGTGACAGCCGCAACGGGCTTCCGGCGGCGCGTCAGCGGCTGGGCGAGAATTGCAGAAATAGGAGCGGAAGCGCATGACGCTTGTCCGAGGCACTTTGGGCGGAGCGGGATTTTGCCTGGCTTTGTTGCTCGTTGCGGCGTCGGCCCGTGCCGAAAAAGTTTCTGCACCGGTGGTCGATCCCACAGGAATGCTCGCGTCAGGAACAAGGGCATCCGTCACTCATGCGGCTCAGGAATTTTACAGGGCCTCAGGCAAGTGGATGGTGGTTATGGTGGCGCCGTCCATCTCCGATCTAAACTCTGCGTCGTTGAGGACAATTACGAAGGCGCCCTGGCAGCCGGCGGACAGGGCGGATGAGATCGGTATTTTCTACATTACATCGCCGCAGAGCCGGGGTGGGGAACTGCTGGTTGTCGATCCGGACTGGCGCAAGGTTGCGGGCCATATGTGGATACCGCTGTTTCCGCAACGGCTGGCGGAAAAGTTCGGCGACCTGCCGTTCGAGGAGCGTGTCCGCGAAAGCGCTGCCTATCTTGCGGAGCAATTCCCCCAAAAGATCGAATTCCTGATGCCGGAAACACGGCGGATCGATCCGGCCTCCCTGGCTGTCGCGCGATTCCTGCGCAAGGCATTCGAGTGGTTCTTTATTTTTGTCATGTTCTACACGGTACTTCGGACGCTCTGGCCGAACGAACTGAAAGACACCGATACCGACGAACGAAGCCAGGAAATTCGCAAACTCCGGGACGAACCCTTTCGATGGTAACGCCGTATACAGCGCGATTCGGGCGGTCTTCGTGTATACAGGCCCATCATGGCTAAAGGTGCGGCAACCCCTACGATTCCAACCGACGTGAGCCTGGAATCGGCTCTGTCGGAGCGTTATCTCGCCTATGCGCTGTCGACAATCACGTCGCGGTCTCTGCCCGATGTGCGCGACGGGCTGAAACCCGTTCACCGGCGCGTGCTGTACGCCATGCGGCAGCTCCGCCTCGATCCCAACCAGGGGTTCAAGAAATGCGCCCGCGTCGTCGGCGATGTGATCGGTAAATACCACCCGCATGGCGATACGGCGGTTTATGACGCGATGGTGCGGCTCGCGCAGGAATTCGCGGTTCGCTACCCGCTGGTCGAAGGGCAGGGGAATTTTGGGAATGTCGACGGCGATTCCGCGGCGGCGATGCGGTACACCGAGGCGCGGCTAACGGATTACGCTCTCGCCATGCTCGAAGGGCTGGACGATGACGCGGTCGATTTCCGGGAAAATTACGACGGCAGTGAGAAGGAGCCCGTGCTGTTGCCTTCCGCCGTACCGAACCTGCTGGCCAATGGCGCATCGGGCATCGCGGTCGGGATGGCATCGTCGATCCCGCCGCATAATCTCGATGAAATCTGTCAGGCGCTGAACCACCTGATCAAGTATCCGAAGGCGACGGTCGACAAGCTACTGTCCTTCATGCCGGGACCGGATTTTCCGACCGGCGGCGTGCTGGCGGAAACGGCCGACAATATTCGCGCTGCGTACGCATCGGGCCGGGGGTCGTTTCGGCTGCGCGCTCGCTGGGAGAAAGAGGATCTTGGGCGCGGTCAGTGGCAGATCGTCGTCACCGAGATTCCCTATCAGGTTCAGAAGAGCCGGCTGGTCGAGAAGATCGCCGAGCTGATGCAGGTAAAGAAGCTGCCGCTGCTCGAAGACATACGGGATGAATCAGCAGCCGATATCAGGCTCATCCTCGTGCCGCGCTCGCGTTCCATCGAACCCGAGATGCTTATGGAGATGCTGTTCCAGCACACCGATCTGGAATCGCGTATCGGGCTGAACCTCAATGTTCTGAACGCCGATATCGTGCCTGGCGTCATGGATCTGCGCACCGCCCTGCAATCCTATCTCGATCATCGCCATGAAGTGCTGGTCCGGCGGTCGAAGAATCGGCTGGAGAAGATCGCGCACCGGCTCGAAGTGTTGGCTGGCTATATGATCGTATATCTGAACCTGGACGAGGTCATCGCCATCATCCGCAACGAGGATGAGCCCAAGCCGGTTCTGATGAAGCGCTGGAAGCTGAGCGAGACCCAGGCCGAGGCGATCCTCAACATGCGGCTGCGTTCCCTGCGGAAGCTCGAGGAGATGGTGATCCGGGAAGAAATGGAGGAGCTGGAAAAGGAACAGAAGGATCTTAACCGGCTTCTCAAGGACAAAATGCAGCGCTGGGCGCGTATTGCGGACGAAGTCGCAGACGTCCGGAAACGGTTCGGCAAGAAGACGGAACTGGGGGCTCGGCGAACAACGATCGGCGACGCGCCGTCCGCGACGGTCGTGCCGATTTCCGCGATGATCGAACGCGAGCCGGTCACCGTCATCTGTTCGGAAAAAGGCTGGCTGCGGGCCCTGAAGGGGCATGTCGACGACCTGGCGTCGGTGAAATTCAAGGATGGCGACAGGCTCGCCTACGCGTTGCCCGCGCAGACCACTGACAAACTCCTCGTATTCGGCACCAACGGTCGCTTCTATACGATCGGCTGCGACAAGCTTCCCGGAGGGCGCGGTCATGGCGAGCCCGTCCGTCTGATGGTCGATCTGAGCAACGAGCACGATATCGCCCATCTGCTGATCCACCAGCCGGATCGCAAACTGGTCGTGGCGTCGTCTGACGGTCGCGGGTTCGTCGTGCCGGAAAACGATGTTATTGCGCAGACAAGGACCGGCAAGCAGGTGCTCAACGTGTCCGGCGACAATGAAGCCAAGGCCTGCTGCATCGCCGAGGGCGACTCGATTGCCGTAGTGGGGCGGAACCACAAGATGGTGATTTTCTCTCTGTCCGAACTGCCCGAAATGGCACGGGGGCGCGGCGTCAAGCTCCAGAGCTACAAGGATGGCGGCTTATCGGACGTGAAGGCTTTTACACTGGCCCATGGTCTGTCCTGGAAAAGCGGAGACAGGATGCGGACCGAAACCGATCTGAGGTCCTGGGTCGGCAAACGCGCGCAGGCCGGCAGGCTGGCGCCCAAGGGCTTTCCCCGCTCGCACCGGTTCGGGTGAACGGGCTCGCCGCCTTCGTCAAATTCGCAGACCGGCTGAACGATGCCGTAGGCCGCGGCGTTGCGTGGCTGACGCTGGCGATGGTGATTATCGCCTTTACGGTCGTGATCCTGCGCTACGTGTTTTCACTCGGCTGGGTGGCGATGCAGGAAAGCTATGTCTGGCTGCACGGCATGGTTTTCATGGCGGGAGCCGGTTATACGCTGCTTCATAACGGGCATGTGCGGGTGGATATTCTCTACCGGCCCGGTTCGGATCGCTACCGCGCCTGGGTGGACCTGCTGGGGTCGCTCCTGCTGCTGATGCCGGTCGTCATCCTGATCGCTTTCGCGAGCTGGGACTATGTTCTGGTTTCGTGGATAAAGCTTGAAGAATCGCGGGAAGCAGGCGGGCTGCCGGGTCTCTTCGTCCTTAAATCCTTTATCTGGGTGTTCTGCGTTCTGGTCGCCTTGCAGGGACTTTCGCTCGCAGGCCGAAGCTTCCTTGTTCTGTTCGGCAAGTCGGCGCTGGTGCCGCCGTTGCCGGGCGATGAGGGAGGCCACCCGTGAGCGTCGGAGCGGAAGTGCTTGCGTTGCTGATGTTCGCGACGACCTGCGGCGTTCTGCTGATGGGTTTTCCCGTAGCGTTCACGCTCGCCGGGGTGCCGCTCGCTTTCGCCCTGGTCGGCTCCGGGCTCGAGCTGTTCGATCTCCGTCTGCTGTCGGCGCTGCCGTCGCGCTATTTCGGCGTGATGTCGAACGAGGTGCTGGTCGCAGTGCCTTTGTTCGTGTTCATGGGGGTGATGCTGGAACGCTCTCGCATCGCGGAACAGTTGCTGGAAACGATGGGGCTGCTGTTCGGGCGGATGAGGGGCGGACTCGGCATTTCCGTCATCGCCGTCGGTGCGGTCCTGGCGGCGTCGACCGGGATCGTCGGCGCGACCGTCGTGACAATGGGCCTCCTGAGCCTGCCCGCGATGATGAAGGCGGGGTACGATCCGAAGCTCGCCACCGGCGTGATCTGTTCGTCCGGTACGCTGGGCCAGATTATCCCCCCGTCGATCGTTCTCGTCCTGTTGGGCGACATTCTGCAAGGCGCCAATACACAGGCGCAGCTCGCCAAGGGAAACTTCGCACCCGATCCCGTGTCCGTGGTCGACCTGTTCGCGGGGGCCTTTATCCCGGGGATGCTCCTTGTCGGTCTGTATATCGGATGGGTTCTGGTTAAATCGATCATCGATCCGGAATCCTGCCCGGCGCTTGTCGACGAAACCGGGCGGCCGGACGATTTCGGGATGCGAGTCCTGAAGGTCCTGTTGCCGCCGGCGGCGTTGATCTTGCTGGTTCTCGGGTCGATCCTTGCCGGCGCAGCGACGCCAACCGAGTCCGCGGCGGTCGGCGCAATGGGGGCGATGGCGCTCGCGGCGATGCGGCGTCAGTTCAACCTGCCGATCCTGCAGGAGGTCATGCGTTCGACGTTGTCGATCAGTTCGATGGTGTTCGTGATCCTGCTCGGCGCTTCGGTCTTTTCTCTGGTATTCCGTGGGTTCGGCGGCGATGCGTTCGTAGAAGAAATTCTCAAGCAGATGCCCGGCGGCGCGTTCGGCGCGATGCTGGCGGTCATGGCGCTGATGTTCGTGATGGGGTTCTTCCTCGATTTTATCGAGATCATCTTCGTGGTCGTGCCGATTGTCGGGCCGATCCTCCTGCAGATGGATTTACATCCGGTCTGGTTCGGCGTGATGATCGCGATCAATCTGCAGACCAGCTTCCTGACGCCGCCCTTTGGATTCGCACTGTTTTACCTGCGTGGCGTCGCGCCGCCCGAAATCACGACCGGACACATATACCGGGGAATTATCCCGTTCGTCCTAATCCAGATCCTGGGTCTGTGCGTCGTCGCATACTGGCCCGGTCTCGCGACCTGGCTGCCGAATGTGCTGTTCGGCTAAAGCGTGATTACCAGGACCAATCCGCCCATCACGGCAGTGTTGTTGCAGGCGGTGTAGAGGTGGCGGTTGCGTTCGCCGCCCTCCATATCCCAAAAATTGTGATAGAGGTAGTTCGCGGCGAGCGTGAAGACGATCAGCATGATCGCACCGACATGCGAATAGTAGTCGATGGCGACAGATATGCCCCCCAACAGCATCAGTCCGAACCCGCCGACGAGCGAATAGCGCGGAAACGGCATGCCGCGGTCTGCAAGCCTGCCGGCATGTTCATCGAAGCGGGACCAGGCGGTGAAACAGCGGTAAACGAACAGAAAGGCGATCATCAGATGGCCGACGATCTGCCAGATCGTGTGGTCTGCGTGAAACATGGCGTCTCCTGTCCGGCGGAAGAAGAAACCGGCGGGGAGGCCCGCCGGTTTCGATGTGATTGCGCGCGCCGGGCCTAGCCCTTTTGCGGTTTGGCGTATTCGAATGGCAGGAGCCGCGCCGGCAGGTACGATCCTTCCGCACGGCTTGACCATGCGAGCGCTTCACGACGGAATTTCAGATAGTCGTCCATCACTTCGCGGCTCAGCGGGTCTTTCGAGGCGAGGTCGTTCATGACCTGGCCTGCCAGCTTGCCGAGGCCGTTCAGGACCGAGTCGGGGAACTTGCGAAGCTGGACCTTGTGCTTGCCGACCAGCGTCTGCAGCGCGGCGTTGTTGCGCGCCGTGAATTCGCTGAGAACGATCTGGTTGACCGCCGTGTTGGCGGCCTGAACGACGGCCTTGATGTCGTTCGGCAGTTTCTCCCAGGCCTTGAGATTGATGAAGTTTTCAAGCACCGTCGCCGGTTCGTGCCAGCCCGGGAAGTAGTAGTACTTCGCGCTTTTATACAGGCCGAAGGCGAGGTCGTTATAGGGACCGACCCACTCCGTTGCGTCGAGCGCACCGGACTGTAGCGCCGGAGGAATTTCGCCGCCCGGAAGGTTGATGACGTTGCCGCCGGCTGCCTTGACGACCTCGCCGCCAAGACCGGGGATGCGCATCTTGAGGCCCTTGTAATCACTAAGGCTGTTCATTTCCTTGTTGAACCAGCCGCCCGCCTGCACGCCGGTATTGCCAGACGGGAAGAACTTGCAGCCCATCTGCTTGTAAATCTTGTCGGCCAGCTTCTGGCCATTGCCCCACTGATACCAGGCGTTGACTTCCTGGGCCGTCATGCCGAACGGGACGGAGGCGAGGTATTGCGCAGCCGCGACCTTGCCTTTCCAGTAATAGGGCGCGCCATGGCCCATCTCCACGGTGCCCTGGCCGACGGCGTCCATCGCTTCGAATGCCGGCACAATTTCATTGGCGCCGTAGACTTTGACTTCCAGCCGTCCGCCTGAGCCCTTGGTGATCATGTCGCCAAGAAGGTTCGCGCCGGTGCCCAGTCCCGGGAAGTTCTTCGGCCATGTCGTGACCATTCTCCACTGCATTCTTCCCTGCGAAATCGCGGGGGCGGGGAACGCCGAGGCGGCTGCCGCTGCGGCCGTTACGCTCGCGGCGCCAGTCAGGAAGTTGCGTCGGGAGTTCCGGTTTGTGCCGGAAGTCTTTTTCGATTTTGTCTCTTCGGTCATCGTTCTCTCCCTGTGTAAGACATGATGTTACGGTCGATTCATTTGGTTGATGAAACGTTATCCACGAGAAGATGTTTAGGCAAGAATCCCGGCTCAGACGGGAATTTGCGACCAGCCGTCGGGACCTAGTCCTTCGAGGGGACGAAAACGCGCCTTGTAGGCCATTTTCGGGCTCTGTTCGATCCAGTAACCGAGATACACGTAGGGAAGGGACATCTCGCGGGCGCGTTCCACCATCCACAAGACCATCCATGTACCCAGACTGCGCCGATCCAGTCCCGGCTCGTACATCGAATAGACAGCGGAGAGCGCGTCGATCTGTCGATCCGCGAGCATCGTTGCAACCAGCTCGCCATCGTCGTCCCTGAATTCTACGACCCGCGTGTCGATCGGGCTGTCCTCTACCATCGAACGGTAATCGCGGAAGCCCATCGTCGACATCTCGCCACCCGAATGCCGGGACCGCTGATAGCGGGTAAACAGCCGGAACTGTTCCATAGTGGCGTGTGCTGCCATGTCCGTGACGGACAGGTCCGCGTTGCGGTTCATCAGCCGCCTGAAAGTCCGCGTCCAGACGAAATCGTCGGTACGAATCCGGACCGGTACGCAGGAAGCGCATCCGGGGCAGGCCGGCCGGTAGGCAAGGCTGTGGCTGCGCCGGAAACCGCCGCGCGACAGGCGTTCATACAAATCCAAGGCGTTCGGCACCGACAGATCTGTCACCACCTTGCGCTCGATCCTGCCTGGCAAATAGGGGCAGGGAAGCGCTCGTGTGCCCATGAAAAGACGGTGTGCGGATTCCTGTATTGGCCGGTTCATCGTTTTGCAGACTGCAACATTGACGAAACCATAACTTAATCGGGTTTCCCCATTGTGCAAGCGATCCGGTCCTGGCGATCGTGGGAAGGGCAGTGATCCCTAGCGGAGTCTGGGACCGGTCCAGTCCTTGGGGAGCGGTGTCGTCGGTGCCGGGCCGGGAGGACCAGAAGCCGCGGGTTTGCGCTTCTTTACTGCCGTCTGAGTGGTCCGCTTTCTGAGTTGGTCCAGTTCCGCGGACTTCTTCAGAAGGAGAATGTTGACCCGGCGGTTGCGGTGCGAGGTCGGCACCTCCGGCAGCAATGGGTCCTGTGCGGCAAGGCCGGCCACAGACTCTATGCGCGAAACGTGCAGTCCGCCTTCCACCAGCGCGCGACGGCTGGACTGGGCGCGATCCGCTGACAGTTCCCAGTTGCTGTAGCCGTTCTTTCCCTTGAATGGCTGCGAGTCGGTATGACCTGAAATTCTGATTCTGTTCGGCACCCGGCGGATCGCTGCGGCAATCAGGTGCATCAGCTTTTTGGTATGAGGGGCCAGCCTGGCGCTGCCGGACGCAAACATGGGCCGCCCTTCGCGATCAACCACCTGGATTCTCATGCCTTCGGGTGTGCGATCGATGAGCAAATGCTTCTCGAGTTCCCTGAGGTCGGGCGTCCGCTGGATCGTTTCCCGTATCTGTTGCTCGATCTTGTCGAAATTCCTGTTTTCGATCTTTTCGATCCGCTCGCGCTCTTCCTGGGCCGCCTTTTCGGCTTCCGGATCTGCGCCGCCTTCCTCTTCGGCATCGCCTTCCGTCGCCCCGGTGGTCGGTTCCAGCTTAAGCGACACGCTCGGGATGGAGGTCCGGGAAATGGAAGAGCCCGGCGAAGAAATGGAGCGCCCTCCCAGCATGCCCCCGGCCCCACCCGAAGAGGCGGAGACGGCTACGGGCGCGAAATAGTCGGATATCCCCTGCTTCTATTCCTCTGTCGTGGCATTCAGCAGCCAGAGAAGCAGGAAGAAGGCCATCATTGCGGTCACGAAGTCGGCATAAGCGACCTTCCACGCGCCGCCGTGATGGCCGTGACCGCCCTTCTTGATCTTCTTGAAGACAATAATGGCGTCGCTGTCAGCCATGGCTTGAGCCTGGTTCGTTGCTTGTGCGTCAGCCTATTGCGGGCAGGGCGTTGACGGCCTCTTCGACTTCGTAGAAGGACGGTCTGACGTCGCTCAGTAGCGCCTTGCGCGCAAACTCAACGCAGACGGCAGGGGCGTGCCCGCCCAGATAGGCCAGGATGCCGGCCTTCATGCACTGATAGTATTTGCCCTCCGCGTCGTAGGTCGCGCCCAACGTTGTGGCGAGGGGACCGACAAAACCGTATGCCACAAACACGCCGAGGAATGTGCCGACCAGCGCGCCGCCGATTAGCTTGCCGAGAATTTCGGGCGGCTCGGTGATGGACCCCATGGTCTTGATAACGCCGAGCACCGCGGCGACGATCCCGAGCGCCGGGAGGGCATCCGCCATGGCCTGAACGGCGCCGGCGACCTGATGGTGCTCGTGATGGTGGGTTTCGAGCTCCTCGTCCATCAGGTTCTCGATTTCCATGGCGTTTTCCGTTCCCAGGCTGATCATTCTCAGATAATCGCAAAGGAACGTCACGGCGTGATGATCGGAATGGAATGTAGGAAACTGCGCCAGGATGTCGCTCTCCTCAGGGTTTTCGATATGCGATTCGAGGGCCAGCATCCCCTTGCTCTTTGCGCGCTTGAAAATCGCGTACATCAGGGACAGGAGTTCGAGATAGTCGTCCTTCGAGTATTTGGGTCCCTTCAGGGCATGTCCCATTGCCCCAGCAGCCTTGCCGATGACGGATTTCGGATTGCCAATAATAAAGGCGCCAATCGCCGCGCCGACGATAATCACGGCCTCGAAGGGCTGCCAGAGAACGTAAAGCTTGCCGCCCATTGCGGCATAGCCGCCCAGGACACAGGCAAAAACCACGACGCTGCCGACAATTACGAACATAAGGACCTCGGAACCCCTGATTTATCTCAAAAGCAGGATGTCCCTCCGGTGTTAAGATCGAGTTAAATCGTGTTTAAATAAGGTCTATTGATTCCAATGGTTTAGGCAATTTCATCCTTTTGCCGGTATTTCCATGGCGTGGCTTGACCGGCACGTCGGGAGAAGACAGTTTAGGGAAACGGGAGAACAGGAGTTAAAAGTGTCCGAGAACGTAAAGACCGCCGAAGAACTTCAGGAGCGCCTGATTGCCAATCACTTCAACGAGTGGATGGGCCTTAAGATTGTCGGGCTGGATGAAGAAAAAATCGAAATTTCAATGGTTTGGCGGGAGGAAATGATTTCCAACCCGAAGGCCCGGGTAACGCATGGCGGTATTCTCGGGGCGCTCGTCGATGTCGCGGCGGACTTCATGATCGCTGCAAAGTTCGGCGCGCCGGCGCCGACAGTGGATTTACGCGTGGATTATCATCGTGCGGCGATGCCGGGTGACCTGAAAGCGGTAGGACGGATCGTTCGCGCGGGCGGCACGCTGGCGACAGCTGAGGCGGAAGTGTTCGATGGGGACGGAAAACTGGTCGCGAGCGGTCGGGGCGTCTATTTCACAGGCGCGCTGAAACGTTCCAGCTGATTGGGTTCGCCTCACTTTGACTTGCCGCCTCCGAGCGGCGAATATCCCCCGCACACAAACGGTGACTATTCAAACAGCGACTGGAACGAAAAATGGCGATTGATCCCAGAGAATTCAGGAATACTGTTGGCTGCTTCGCCACAGGGATCACGATCATCACGACAACGGACGACGACGGGAATCCGGTCGGGTTTACCGCGAATTCATTCTCCTCGGTGTCGCTGGATCCGCCGCTGGTCCTGTTCTGTCTCGACAGGCGGGTCGCCAGCTTCGAGTCGTTTCGAGAGGGCGGGAAATTCGCGGTCAATATCCTTGGCAACGATCAGCAGGACTTGTCCAACCAGTTTGCGAAAAGCGGTTCTGACAAGTGGGACGGGATTGAGTACGAAACCGTAAATGGCGGCTGTCCGCTGTTCGAGGGGTGCATCGCCAGCTTCGATTGCGACGTTTATGCTATTCACGAAGGCGGGGATCACGTCATTGTCGTCGGCGAAGTTACGCGCATGTCGCGCGATGAAGGGGGCCCGGATCCCTTGCTCTATTTCCGTGGCGGGTACGCGTCGATCAACGACGCGACCTGATCCCGTCAGCGAGCCGGGCTGAGCGTCAGCTTCGACGTGATGTCGCTTTGCCCGGGCGTCAGATACCGGCCGTCCCGCCATCTTTCTGCGAGATTTGAGTACAGCGCTGAAAGCCGGTTGCCCGATTGCCCCGGTGCGACCATGAAGCGCGAGCGGGACAGATCCGAAAGGTCGTAGACCGCTTTAAGGCCGGCGCCGTGAACGCTGGCAAATGGCGCCCGGGCGCTGTCCGGCCGAAAATGCGCCCGGTTTACCGTGTATGTTCCGCCATCCATTGGCAGGCGGATGTTGAAGAGCCGGTTCAGGACAGGCACGCGTCCCAGCACCGGATGATCGAAACTCACCGTGTGTACATCTCCCCAGCGCAGCGTTGCCAGCGGCTTTCCGGTCTCTTTCTCAAGCCATTTGACCGCCGTTTCGAGGCTTTGCGTCAGCATCTCCGAACAGTTTTCCGTCGGTTCGGTTGCCCGGTCGTCACACCAGCGTGGATCGTCGGTCAGGGCGCGCTTGATGGGCTGGGTTCGCAAGCCGGAGAAGGACGGGAAAAGGTCCCCGAGTTCATCAGCAAAGATCGCGCGCTTGAGTGACAACAGCCAGACGGAGAACAGAAAGGGTTCCGGTTTGTTTCGGTCCATGGAGCCGTCCCACTCACGGAGCAGGGCGAGCGCATTGCGGCCTGTGGTCGTGGACGGTTCGATCTTCGACATGAGCGGCAGGAGATCGCGCGCCATCAGCGAAACGACATCGTGCTGCAATCGCGCCGAACCGCTCATATCGTGCCTGTCGCTGCCGGCGAGTCGTTCCTCGATGCGCTTGGCCCGATATCCGGGCGAGCGGTTGCGACCCAGCCGGTATTTGAAATTCGGTAGTCCGGCGGTCGGGTTGTTGGCGTTGACGATGCTGCCCCGGGCCGGATTGCGAACGCGCGGCAATTCCTCGCAAGGGATAAAGCCGCTCCAGTCCTGCGCCCCGTCGGAGCCTTGCGCAGGAATTTCGCCGCTGCCGGACCGTCGGACCGGAACACGGGCGGGCGAGATCATGCCGATCGTCCCTTCTCGCGCGGCCATGACGATGTTCTGGTGGGGCGAATGCCACGATTTCAGCGCGGTTTCGAAACTGTTCCAGTCCGATGCCCGGTTCAGGGCGTATAGCGCGTCTGCCGTCCGGTCGTCCGGTTCGAGGGAGGCGGCGGCGAGCGATACGATCTCACCTGGCCCGGCGAGGGCGGCCACCTCTGGCGACAGGCCGCTGACGACGGGTCCGTGGCGGGTGGAGCGGACGGTGAACTCAAGGGGCTCTTCGCCTTTTACAGCGATGGTTTCCAGCCGCTCCTTCAGCGGGCGCGGGCCGTCCGGCGCGACGTAATGGTCGGGTCTGTCCGGCAGGATCGTCTCGATGAAAAGGTCCTGAACGTCTGTTTCCGCCGTCGTGAAACCCCAGGCGATGTCGCGGTTATGGCCCAGGACTGTGAACGGCATGCCCGGAACGGTCCCGCCGGTGACATCGAGGCCGGGCGCTGCAACGCGTGCAAGATACCAGAGGGCAGGCGTGCGGAACTGAAGATGCGGATCGTTGGCGAGCAGCGGCTTGCCGCTGGCCGTCCTGTTGCCGGAAATGGCCCACACATTGGACGCGCTGCCGTCCGCGATCGGATTCTCCGGCAACCCCGCCAGCGTCCGCGGCGCGTCCGCGGGGTAGGGCGGCAGGAGCGTTTCCAGCGAGTCCTCGCCCAGTCTCCGGATTAGCTGGGCGCGGAATACTTCTTCGCGCCAGTTGCGGGCGAGAAAAATACCCATCGTTCGGCCCCATACGAGAGAGTCGGCTGGGCGCCAGGGCTCCGGGCGATAACGCAGCAAATAGAATTCGATCGGCCATGCTCGCCACCAGTCCTCCCGGTGGGTATCCAGCCAGGCGTTCACGCCCTTTGCATACGCTTCGAGCGCGGCGACTGTTTCCCGGGAGAGATGCGGGATAGATGCCTCGGCCAGACGGTAGAGGCCCAGCGTCCGCATGTACCGGTCAGTAGGGAGCGTCGGCTTGCCCAGCACTTCCGAAAGCCGACCCTGTCCGAGGCGGCGCTGGAAATCCATCTGCCACAGCCTGTCCTGCGCGTGAACCACGCCCAGCGCGAAATAGGCGTCGTGCTCCGATTCGGCGCGGATTTTCGGTACACCGTCCTTGTCCCGGACGATTTCGACCGGGCCTTTGAGCCCCTTGTAAGCGATCTCGCCTTCGGTCACAGGCAAGGAAGTGCGCAGCCAGAAAAACCCGGCCGAGCCGCCGCCAACCAGAACAATCAGAAAAAGGAGGCCTAAACGCCGCAGCCAGCGCATGCGAGGCCCGATCAGGACTCCGCCAGCTTGCGGGCGGTGTCGAGCGCTGCGTATGTGAGGACGCCGTCGGCGCCGGCGCGCTTGAAGGCCAGCAGCGCTTCATCCATCACCCGTTCGCCGTCGACCCAGCCGCGCTCGCCTGCGCCGCGCAGCATCGCGTATTCGCCGCTGACTTGGTAGGCGTAGGTCGGCATGCCGAGTGTTTCCTTCACCCGCTGCAGAACGTCGAGATAGAACAGGCCGGGCTTGACCATCACCATGTCCGCGCCTTCGGCGATATCGAGCGCGACCTCGCGGATCGCTTCGTCGGTGTTGGCCGGGTCCATCTGGTAGGTCTTCTTGTCCCCGCCGCCGAGATTGGGCGCGGACCCCACCGCGTCGCGGAACGGTCCGTAAAGGGCGGAGGCGTATTTCGCGGCGTAGGCCATGACGCGGACATGCTGGAATTTTTCGGCGTCGAGCGCAGCCCGGATAGCACCGACCCGCCCATCCATCATGTCCGAAGGCGCGATCACGTCGCAGCCGGCGCGCGCCTGCACGACGGCCTGCCTGCACAGCACATCCAGCGTTTCGTCATTGACGATGTAGCCGTCGCGCAGCAGCCCGTCATGGCCGTGGCTGGTGAACGGGTCAAGCGCTACGTCGCACATCACGCCGATCTCGTCTCCATGCGCTGCCTTGACCGCTGCGACGGCGCGGCAGACAAGATTGTCGGCATTCCAGGCTTCCTCGGCCTCTTCGGTTTTTTTCGTCGGATCGACGACCGGGAATATCGCGACCAGCGGAATCCCCACCGATTTAGCCTCGCCGACCTCGGCGACCAGCGCATCGACCGACAGCCGGTCCACGCCTGGCAGCGATGGCACCGGTGTTCTCGCGTTTTCTCCTTCCTGCACGAAAACCGGCCAGATCAGATCGTCCGCAGTAACGCGGTTCTCCGCCACAAGCCGGCGGTTCCACCCGTCGCGGCGGTTGCGCCGCATGCGGGTCGTGGGGAAAGCAGGAGCCGGTTTGTTGTCGCTCATGATCCGTCGGTCGTCGTGAGTGGTTGCGGTCTTGTTCCCGGTTTCAGGCCTTGTCCAGCGCCTGGCCGATGTCGGCGAGGATATCATCGATATGCTCGATCCCGATCGAAAGCCGGACATAGCCCGGCGTGACGCCGCTCGCAAGCTGATCTTCGGCCGAGAGCTGCTGGTGCGTGGTCGTCGCCGGGTGAATGGCGAGGCTTCGTGCGTCGCCGATATTGGCGACGTGATAGAGCAGTTCCAGCGCTTGGATGAATCTGCGGCCGGCTTCCTCGCCGCCATTGAGCTCGAACCCCATCAGCGATCCGTACCCGCCGCTGAGATACGCGTCGGCGCGTCGGCGGAATTCGCCGTCCATCAGGCCGGGATAGATCACCCTGTCGACCTTGTCGTGGTTGTTGAGGAATTCCGCGACCTTCGCGGCGTTGGCGCAGTGGCGTTCCATCCGGAGCGGCAGCGTCTCCAGCCCCTGCAGGAACAGGAACGAATTAAACGGGCTCATCGCTGTGCCCATGTCGCGCAGCATCGTGACGCGCGCCTTGATGATGTAGGCGATAGGGCCAAGCGGCTTGACCGCCTCGGTCCAAACAGCGCCGTGATAGCTGGGGTCGGGCTGGTTCAGCATCGGGAAACGGTCGGCGCTGGCTTCCCAGTCGAAATTGCCGCTATCGACGATCATGCCGCCGATGGAAGTGCCATGCCCGCCGATGAACTTGGTGGTGGAATGAACCACAACAGCGGCGCCGTGATCGATGGGGCGGCAGATGATGGGGGCGGCAGTGTTATCGACGATCAGAGGGACGCCGAGTTCCCGCCCGATATCGGCGACCTCCCTGATCGGAAAGACCTGGAGTTTCGGATTGGGCAGCGTTTCGGCGAAATAGCAGCGTGTCCGGTCGTCGGTTGCCTTGCGAAACGCCTCGGGGTCCGCCGGGTCGACAAAGCGGACCTCGATGCCGAGCGTCGATAGAGTGTTCTGAAACAGGTTCCAGGTGCCGCCATAAAGGTCGGTAGAGGACACGAAATTGTCGCCCGCATGGCAGATATTGGTGATGGCGACCATCGCCGAGGACTGGCCCGAGCTCATTGCGAGGCCCGCGACGCCGCCTTCGAGTGCGGCGATGCGTTTTTCCAGCACATCGGTCGTCGGATTCATGATCCGTGTATAGATGTTGCCGAAATCCTTGAGCGCGAACAGGTTCGCCGCGTGGTCGGGGCTGTCGAACTGATAGGATGTCGTCTGGTGGATCGGTACTGCGACGGAGTTCGTGGTCTCGTCCTTACGCCAGCCGGCATGCAAAACGATGGTTTCAGGATTTTTGCTGTCGGTCATAAAGTCCCCCAGATTGGCGTCATTCGGTTCCGTCAGGCATCATCCATGATTCCAGTATGCGGCCAACCCTAATCTTCGCCCAATCTTCCCCCAACCTTTTGAGAATCAGGAATCCCTGAAAGTGTCGCCGATTGATGGCGTACGGCGCACGAATATCGCCATCGCGGCGACACCGGCTATCACGATGGCTGCAATGACGTAGAAACCGGCGGCGAGCGACGTCGCTTCGATCACGATTCCGGCGAGAATGGGGATGGCGAAAGAACTGAACCGGTTGGCGGTCGTTCGGAGTCCGATGCTGAGCCCCATCTGCGCCGGCGGGACGGCGCGGGCCAGAAGTGACAGCACGAACGCCATGCCAATGCCTACTCCGCCTCCGAACACGACAGTACCGAGCCCGAGCCCGCCGATATCAACAAACAGCGGGGTGCTGGCGATGCCGAGCGCAGCGAATATCGTGGCCGCGATTACCGCCCATTGCGGGGGAACGAGACGCCTGACCGGTTGCGCGAGAAGGGATGTCAGGGACGAAACCAGGAACGCGCCGCCGATCATGGCGCCGATGATGGTGCCCTTAAAGCCGATATCCTCCATGTAGACCGGAAGGAAGGAAAAGCGGATTGAGAACAGAGCGTTCAGGAGAAACGAGCTGATGACCACAAAGGCAATGGATGGTACGGCGAACAGCCGAAACGCTTCACGGTAATCCTTGGGTGCAGGCAGGAGCTGGCGGAGGTTCGGGCGCGTCTTCGGCGCAGCCAGCGCGACAGGCATGGCGGTCACTGAAATCCAGAGAAGCACGCTAAAGGCCGATATCGCGCCGTAAGCGGCCCAGGCGCCGCCGATATCCCACACAAAGCCAATGAAAGGCGGGGCGAGAAAATTCGAAAAGGCCGTGATGGAGGCGAAGCGGTCCATATACTTCTGATCGCCGCCTGTCAGGTGGGTGATCTGTGTCTGAGCGCCGATCCAGCCGACGGTATAGAGAAAACCGGTAATGAGCTGCAGCCCGACCAGAGCGGCGATCGAAGGCAGGGCGGGGTAGGCCGCCATAAGAACAGCGCCGGCCAGCGCGCAGAACGTCATGATGCGCCGCACGCCGAACTGGTCGATCAGCGCGCCGCCATGGATCGAAAACAGGAACGGCAACAGGGACCTTGCTCCCATTGCGATTCCGATCAGCAGAGGAGACGCGCCGATCTCGAGCGCCCACAGCGGTCCAACAAGATGCGCCATCGGCGGAATGCCGATAGCGCAAAAGGCGGTGCTGTAGGCGGTGAACTCCGCGCGGCGCGTCAGCGATGCGCGGCCATTTCCAGCAGAATCCGACAAATGCCGAGGTTTCCCGCGATCTACTCGGCGGCCTGGCCGTACTGGGCAATGGGGACGAGGTGCGACAGCATCCCCGCGGCATTGTCGTGACGGATCTTCTGTTTTGCTGCGTCGCTGATATTCGCCTCGTCAAGCGCCTTGTTGGTCCAGTCAGCGCCGAACGCGGTCCCATCGGTCCCGTAAACGATGCGGTCTTCGCCATAGGCCCGAATACCGGCTTCGATGGCGTGCGGTCCGAACGAGTTGCAGTCGACATAGACGGATGACTCGCGGAAGCGCCTGGAAGGAAGTTCTTCGTCCGGCGTATCCAGCAGACAGCGGTGATCCATCCGCTCTATCTCGTAGGGAATGTTGCCGCCGAGATTGTGGATCTGGATGTTTGCGTCCGGGTAGGGGGCGAGAAAATCCGTCATGCAGAGTGTCACCATGTTTGACGACAGGCTCGCCTGCATGTCGAGCGTGCCCATGCGGCGGCGGTTGTTATCGGCATCGGGTGCGACCCGGGGCCAGTCGTCGCCCATGCGCGGTCCGAAATGAATGAAAACCAGCGCCTTGTGGGCGTTAGCGACTTCCATGATGGGGCGCATGGCTTCGGCATCCTTCAGGGTTAGGAACGCGTTACCCGGCACCTGTGCGCCGATGACCCCTGGAAGCCCGAGCGCCCTTTCGAACTCCTGCGCGGCGGCGTCGATATCGGCCTCGGGCAGGGATGCAAAGGCGGCGAATCTTCCTTCATAGGCGCTGCAGATTTGCCCCATGCCATCATTGCAGGCGCGAGTCAGTTCCAGCGATTCCTCCAGCGGCTGGCGCTGGATCCAGGTAAAGCTGCCGAGAAGGGACAGGACGCCGGTTGTAATGCCGTGCGCGTCCATGTCTGCGAGCTGCTGTTCGACATCGCTGAAAGCCGTTTCGACGGGTTCGTCGCCGCGGCGTGTCCTGAAGACCTCAACCCCGTCGTCGTTCGTAACGATGCGCGGTTCTGTCGAACGGTTGCGAAGCACCTCGATGAGCGCCGGAGGCTTCCAGTGGGCATGCATGTCGATGGTCATTATCGCTTCTCCCATGATGACCGGGTTCCCAACGGCAAGGAACTTCCCAAGGAACTTCCCAAGAAACTTCCGAGGAACGCTAGCGCAAATTCAGGCCCTGTGCGAGGCCGCCGATTTTTGACAAGATGGGCATATGAAACTCGTTCTCAACGACGAACAGCGGCTATTGCAGGAAAGCGCCGAAAAGCTGGTCGAACGGCTGGCCGGCGCCGATGCGCATCGTGCCGCCCGGGACAGCGACTCCGGCTTTGACCGGGATGGGCATAGGGCCGCCGCGGTGGCAGGCTGGCTGTCACTGATGGTGCCTGAACGGGCCGGCGGTCTGGGACAGGGCATGACCGAACTGGCGCTGGTCCTGCAACAGGCGGGCAGGGGGCTGATGACCGGGCCGGCGGGTGCCTGCGCTATAGCCGCTTATGCTATTGGGGTGGGGCGCGCCGCAACCGAACGAGTCGAGGTTCTGGAAGATCTGGTTGCCGGGACACAGATAGTCGTCCCTGCGCTTCTGGACCCGTGGAATTCCGGCGACGAAGACCAGCGGATCATCGCAATGCCGTACCATTACGGATACCAGCTTAGCGGAACCCGAACGTTCGTGCCTTATGCGCCCGACGCCGACGCCTTCCTGGTGGATGCGAGCACGGCGGACGGCTCGATCATGGTGATCATTCCTGCCGGTGTACACGGGGTCGATGTAAAAACCACGGAAACAGTCGATGGCGTCCGCTACGGGACGGTGACTTTTTCCGAGGCCTCTACCATGTCCGACGAGTTGCTGATCGCCTCGGCAAAACAGGGAAAGACGTTAACGGCCGCGTGTTACGACCGGTTGCTGCTTTGCGCTGCGGCGGAAATGCTCGGGGTCATGGGGAAAGCGCTCGACATGGCGGTCGAGTATCTTAAGACGCGCGAGCAGTTCGGCAAGCCGATCGGGAGTTTCCAGGCGCTCCAGCACCGGGCGGCGGACGATCATATCGAGGTCGAACGGGTCCGGTCGCTGCTCTTTCAGGTCTGCGAAGCGTTCGATTCGCGCCGCGGCAAACGGTCCATGGCGGCGGCGGTCAAGGCGAAGGCATCGGACGCGGCTCTTTCCGTAACGAAATCGGTTATCCAGATGCATGGGGCTATCGGGTTTACCGACGAATACGACGCCGGCCTGTATCTGAAGCGCGCCACGGCGCTGGGGGCTCTGTACGGCAATGCCGCGCTACACCGGAATCGTTACGCTGCACTGTCTGAAGAAGAAGCTGCGGCTGAAGCAGAAGGCCCGGTCAGGCGCCGGCGTCGCAAGAAACCCCGAAAATCCATCTTTGCCAGTGGCGTATCGCGCTGACTGGGTCTTACATGCAGGAGTATAAATGGTCGATCTGGTAAACGAACTCGAAGGCAAGGTCGCAATCGTGACCGGCAGCGCGCGCAATATCGGGCGGGCAACGGCGATCGAACTGGCGAGAGCGGGCGCCGCCGTGGTGATTCACTCGCGGGAGACACAGGATCTCTGTGACGAGGTCGTTGCCGAGATCGAAGGTTTCGGCGGCAGGGCGATTTCCTGCTGCGCCGACATCCGCGACGAGGAAGCCGTTAAGGCCCTGGTGGAGAAAACAGTATCCGAACTTGGCGGCGTGGATATTCTGATCAACAGCGCGGCCATGCGGGCGAACCAGAAATTCACCGAGATCGACGACGAATCCTGGGACCGCGTGGTCGGGACGGGGTTACGCGGCAGCTTCAACATGGCGCGCCATTGCGTGCCGGAAATGATCAAGCGCGGCGGCGGTTCGATTATTTCCCTCGGCGGCATGGGCGCGCATCAGGGGTCTGAGCGGCGGGCGCATGTCATGGCGACCAAAGCCGGAATCGGCGCGCTGATGCGCGGAATCGCAATGGATCACGGGCCCGATAATATCAGGGCGAACAATGTCGTTGTCGGCGTCTTCGCGACCGAGCGCAGCCACAATGCACCCAAGAGTTCGCATGCCGACGATCTTCTGCCGCCGCTCGGTCGGCGCGGCGTGCCGCAGGATATCGCCGATCTGATCCGGTTCCTCGTGGGGCCGGGCGCGACCTATATCAGCGGCCAGACGATCCAGCTCAACGGCGGCATTTATAACCCGCATTGAGGAAGCGGCCGGA
>JAYOLL010000030.1:0-37043 GCA_038120295.1 Rhodospirillales bacterium
TGTGTGTGTGTGTGTGTGTGTGTGTGTGTGTGTGTGTGTGTGTGTGTGTGTGATTTTACGCGCCAGCGAGAGAAAACCAAACACAGACAGACAGAGAGAATGTGTGTGTTGTAGTGTTTGTTTGTGTGGGTGTGTTTTTTGGCGTTCGGGGGGCGCTGTAATACACACCCCATCAACATCGACCCCAGCGAACCCGGGGGGCCGCCGCCGGCGCCCCCCACGACGAAGGGCGCCTGCCAGCCAAGCCAGACAACTGGTGCGAACAGGTAAAGAATATCGTCGAAATCGAAGCCCCACAGGCCGGGATAGGCCTTGTCACCGGTATCGGCCTTCATCCGGTCTATCGCCTCGGCGAACAGCTCCGCCGCGAACACGCCGGCCGCGCCCATCGCACCCATGAGGATCGCCCAGTCGCCGAAATACCCGTCGCGCATGCCGATTCCGCAGCCGAGAAAGAACAGCGATGTGACCGAGATATCGCAGATCATGTCGTAGCGATGGCCCCAGGGCGATGTTTTGCCCGTGACGCGCGCCAGCTCGCCGTCGGCGCGGTCCGTGAAGGCGGAGAACAGCCAGAGCCAGCCGCCCCAGATATCCCATTCCCGCGTGCCGATTGCGAAGCAGACGCAGGCGGCGATGCCGGTTACCAGGCGAACGGTGGTCAGGTGATTCGGTGTGACGGGTGTGTCGGCCAGCGGCAGGATGCAGCGTCGCGCGATCTTATGCGTCCAGGAGTCGCCAACCATCACGCGATCCCCGTAAAAGCGCAGCGCCGGGCGCCGGATGCGTCGGCGGCCGCCACGACGACGTTGTCGGTCAGGGCTGTCAGCTCGTCTGCGAAGCGATAGCCCTCGGCGTCATCCTCACGTCCTTCCCAGTCGCCTGTTGCAGGGTGAGTCATGATTTCCGTGGTGCCGTCCGGTAAAGATTCGAGGATGGCGATCATCGAATGCCGGTCCATGCTCCCGGTTTCGGCGAGACCGGCGAGGCGGTCGTTATGAACGATGCCGGCGCGGCGCAGCCTTCGCTTTAAAAGCCATAGCCAAGGGCGCAGCAGGATCGACCTGCCGTCATAGGGGAGGCGGACGGCGCGGAGCCCGAAATCACGCCCGATATCGAGGATCAGAGAAAGAACAGTCGGGTGCAGATGCATGTGGTTATGGGCGTTGACGTGATCCAGGGCGAGTCCCGTGGCGGCGAAAGCTTCGAATTGCGCCCTGATTTCCGCGCGGAGCGCCCGGCGGGCGGCAGGGCAGAAGAAATACCGGAAACCGGCCCGCACGAGGTTTCTGTCGAAATGTCCGTTCCGGTCGACGATTGCTCCGATTTCGTCTGGCGAAAGTACGCTCTGCCCGCGAACGACGACAACATGAAGGCCGATTCCCAGCCCTTCCATGGATTTGGCCCGCCGCACGGCATCGTCTGCGGCAGGTGCGCCGGCCATCAGGCTTGTCGCGGTCAGGATGCCGTCACGCCAGGCGATCTCGACTGCTTCGTTGACCGCCATGGAAGCGCCGAAATCGTCTGCCGTGACGATCAGCCGTTTCAGGCTGCGTTCTCCCGGCCCCACAGGAAGCGGAAGAACTCAACGCCTTCGCGGGCCTGCCGTTTCATAACGTCCCAGTCGCGACACATGTCGTAGAACAGGGCCGCCATCTTGCGCGGGCGGAAATAAAACCGTTTGTAGAACTCGTCGACCGCGTCGAAGATTTCCTGCGCGCTGAGATGCGGATATTCGAGGACGCTGTTCTGGACGCCGGAATCGGCAACCAGATGCTCTCCGGACTCATCGACCAGCCAGCCGTTCTCGGTCGCCTGCTTGTACAGGAAGGTGCCCGGGTAGGCGGCGGGCAGAGACACCTGGATGGTCTTCGGGTTGAGTTCCTGCGCGTAGCGGATGGTTTCCTGGATGGTCTCCTTCGTTTCGCCCGGCAGACCCACGATAAACGTGCCGTGAATCAGAATGCCAAGCTCGTGGCAGTCGCGCGTGAACTGCTTCGCCTTCGTGACCAGAATGCCCTTCTTGATATTGTTCAGGATTTTCTGGTTGCCGGATTCATAGCCGACCAGCAGCAGGCGCAGCCCGTTCTCCTTCATCACCTTGAGCTGGTCGTAGGGCACATTGGCCTTCGCGTTGCAGGACCAGGTGACGCCGAGCTTTCCAAGCTCGCGCGCCAGCGCCTCGCACTGTTCGCGATTGTCGGTCAGCGTGTCGTCGTCGAAGAAGAACTCCTTGATTTCGGGGAAATTGTCCCGCGCCCAGGCGATCTCTGCGACAATGTTGTCGACCGATCGCGTGCGGTAGTTGTGTCCCGAAATGGTCTGCGGCCACAGACAGAAGGTGCAGCGCGATTTGCACCCGCGCCCTGTATAGAGCGACATATAGGGGTGCAGCATGTAGCCGTTGTAGTAATCCTTCGTGACGAGGTTTTCCTTGTAGATTGGCGTCACCCAGGGAAGGGAGTCCATGTCCTCGATCAGCGGTCGCTTGCCGGTGAAATGCGGCTCGCCGTCCTTGAGGATGGTGATCCCGACAACCTCTTCAAGCGGCACGCCCTCGGCGATTTCCTTGATCGTGAAATCGAACTCGGAATCGCACACGAAATCGATCGCCGGGGAGGTTCTGATGGAGGCCTCGTTGTTGATCGCCACATGGGCGCCGCAAAATCCAATCAGCAGGTCCGGATTGGCCGCCTTGAAGGCCTCGGCCACCTTGACGTCATTGAGAAAGGACGGCGTCGAGGTGTAGAGGACGAGAAACTCGTACTCCGGCGCAAGCGGCAGAACGTCTTCAAGCGACAACCCGCGCGCCGGCGCATCGATCAGCTTGCTGCCCGGCACCAGCGCCGCCAACTGCGCAAGCCATGTCGGGTACCAGAAGGATTTGACTTCGCGCTTGCACTGGTAGCGTGAGCCCGCGCCGCCATCGTAACCGTCATAGGTCGGCGGGCTGAGAAACAGCGTCTTTTTCATGCTCGTTTTCGTCATAATTTTGTCCGGGCCGTAATAATTTCAGGAAATTCTCTTCAGGCTCGTTGCGACGATACAGAGCGGGCCGGCGCGTTTTCCGGCGCCTCCTGCATCCGATTGTCATCCATCACCGTAAAGGCGTTCTCGCGCCACATGACGCGGCGACCGAAATAGCTGCTGATCCGAACAGCAAGAGACAGCATGTCGCGAATCGGGATCAGCCATGGCGTTGGCGCGTTGCCGCCAGTGAGACTGCCCGTGAGGCTGTGCGCTACAGCGTAGTGCAGCAGGATACGCATGCCCAGCGCCAGGGCGACCGGCCCCGCGATCCAGAGCATCGGCAGGGCCGCCATCCACGCCGCCGTCGCAGCCAGAAACGACATTGGAACCGTTTCCGTGACCGCGGAAAGGCCGTATCCGACAGGCTGAACCGATCGGATGGTTCGGGCCCAGCGCAGCTCATGCTGATAGGCGGCGAACCAGGAGGTCTCGTGCATCACGTTGGCGACGACATGCGGAACCAGCGCGATCCGGCATCCGCTTTCCCAAACGAATTTGCCCAGCATGTAATCGTCGGCCAGATAGTTGGCGAGCGCCTGAAAACCGCCCGCCCTGTCGAGGACCGACTGCCGTACCGCCATTGTCGCGCCAAAGCAGTATTTCTGTTCCGCCAGGCCCTGCGGAATCAGGGCAGAGGGCAGGAACCAGTCATTGACGAACATGGCCGCCAGTCGGGAGGCGGTTCCGCCGCGCGGGTGTCCTGAATAGAGACAGGTCGAGGCGCCGACCCTGTCGTCGGAAAACGGCGCGACCACCGCTTTGAGATAGTGCGGCTCGACCCGCATGTCGCTATCGGAAATAACCAGTATGTCGTATTTCGCCCGTTCGGCGATATTGGCGACATTGCTGATCTTGTAATTGGTGCCGATGATCCGGTCCGACACGATCAGCTCGATGTCCCGGTCGGGAAATTCCCCGATGACCTGGCGAATGACCGGTATGGCGGGATCCAGCGCCGAGCGAACGCCGAACAGAATCTGATACCCGCCGTAATCCTGGGTACAGAAAGAACGCAGATTCTCCAGAAGCTCCGTTTCCAATCCGCAGACCGGCTTGACGACAGTGACGGGCGTCAAACCGTCCGCCAGAGGCGCGGCTGCAATACGGCGGCGAAAAATCAGAACCCGGACAGTTGCAAATACGGCGTACCCGACCGAACAGGCGAACAGGCCATACGCGATGAATAGAAAGGTCTCTGTCATGTCCTCGGAATCGACGGTGCGGACCTGTGGCGGCAATTAGTTCTGGGAAGCGACATGTCTAACGCGTCGGCCCGTTTCATACAATTGCAATATAGGGTGCAATATAGGGTGCGCCACAGGAGAAGATAGCGGCATTCGGTCCTGAACAGGCCTGATTCCGGCGGTTTCGCACCTAGGTGCGATTCGATTCCCGCGCCGCTTCCTTCCTACGTTTCATCAGGGCTTTTCCTTCGGCGTGCTGCCACAGGACCAGCCCGGGCACATCGATCAGCACTTCGCGGATGCGGATCGCCAGCGATACCGCAAGCGCGGTGTCCGCCGGCATGCCGATCAGCGCGCCCAGCACCACGAAAGCGCCTTCCTGGACGCCATAGCTGTTCGGGACGAAGAAGGCGGCGTCGCTCAGCGTACTCGACAGGCTCTTGAGCATGAGAGCCTCAAGAATGCCGATGGGAAACCCCAGCAGCTGCGCCGCCAGCCAGACTTCGCCGGTCTGTAGCAGCAATGCGCCGAGGCGCCAGGATGTCGCTGCCGCGAGCCGGCCCCTGTCGGCATAGCGTTCGGCGACGATGCGGTCGATCTCGTCCGCCGTATCGCGCAGATTGTCGAGGAAGTCGGCCTTGGTGATCCTGTGCGCGGAGCCGATGAAGATGCGGAACATGCCGGCTTTCTGCACCACGACGAACCCCGCGACGCCCGCGCCGAGAATGGCGAGGCCGGCGGCGGATGCGATGGCGAGCTCGTTGTCCAGCGCCATAAAGGACAGCAGGACCACACCGGCGACGCCCCACAGGATAATGGTGATAACCTGGACCGTCTTGTCGACCACGGCGGACGCGCTGGCATGGCGCGCGTCGGTGCCCCACAGCACCAGAGCGCGCGCCTTGACGACCTCGCCGCCGATCGAGGCCACCGGCAACAGCGTATTGACCGCGCGGCCCATCCATTGCGCATGGAACGCCTGGAAGAAACTCGGCATGTGCTCTCGCGCGAAGAGGAGCTGCCAGCAGCGAGCATTCATCAGCACGGTCGGGAACCAGATGACCGGCACCCAGAGCAGCACCCAGCCGGATGCCAGCAATAGCCCGGCGAGCTCGCCCACCCCCTGCCACACGATCAGCGCGGTCATGAGGGCGAGCCCGGCGAACAATCCGATATAGGATGCGATCTTCATGGCGCGGTTTTAGGACGGCGGAGCGGGAAACGCCAGAAACTCTGGCGTCATACAGCCCTGTTGCGCCGGTTGGCTCTGCCACTTATTGAATATGCGATGGATCTTTTCGCAAAATCGCTGCCGGATTATTCGCTGCCGCGGCCGACCCAGCTCTTTCCGCTGACGCGGCATCTGTCGTGGCATCTGACGCGATTCCTGATCCGCACGCCGCTGATGCCCAACCAGGTGACGGCGCTGTCGATGATCGCCGGGCTGGCCGGGGCGTGGTGTTTTGCGCTCGGAACCCGCGGGGCAGGGGTAACCGGCGGGCTGCTGCTGATCCTGTGCTACACGCTGGATAATTGCGACGGCGAGATCGCGCGGCTCAAGAAGCTGTCGTCCGAATGGGGCGCGCATTTCGACGATCTGGTCGACTGGCTGGTGGACGGCGCGTTCTTCGCGGCGCTGGGCTACGGCGTCTGGCAGGCGACCGGAGAGATTCTCTGGCTGTGGCTTGGGCTGGCGGCGACTGCAGGCGCGACCATCGACTATATCGTCGATATCGTCCTCTATGCGAAGGCGAAAAACGAGCCGGAACAGAAATCTCGCGAGGAAGAGGCGACCGACGTACGCAAGCCGGAAGACGCGCTCGACTGGGCGATCTATATTTTTCACAAGCTGAGCCGCGCCGATTTCTGCGTGATCGTATTCGTCCTGGCGCTGGTCGACGTGGTCTGGGTCCTGCTGCCGCTCGGCGCAATCGGGGCGCAGGTTTACTGGATAACGGATCTGTTCAAGCGGGCGAGGGGGTGGCACACATGACCGATATTCTCATTAAGGGCGGCACCGTTATCGACGGCTCGAATTCGCCGGGCGTCCGCGCCGACGTGGCGGTCCGTGACGGTCGGATCGTCGCCATCGATCCCGACCTGACGGATGGCGGCGCAACGGTGATCGAGGCGGCGGGCCGCGTGGTCGCGCCGGGCTTCATCGATATCAAGACGCATTCGGACTGGACCCTGCCGCTGATGCCGCAATGCGAAAGCAAAATTCGCCAGGGCGTGACGACCGAAGTGATCGGCCATTGCGGCTACAGCTGCGCGCCGGTGCTGCCGGGCAAGGTGGAGCTGATAAAGGATTACCTGAGCCCCAGCGCGCCGTGGCTGACCTTTTTCGAGACGTCTTACGCCAACTATGTCGAGACCTACCCGCAGACCTCCGTGAACCGGGCGATGCTGGTCGGGCATAACACGCTGCGGCTGATGACGATGGGGCTCGACGACCGGCCGCCCGAGCCGCATGAACTGGAACAGATGAAGACGCTGCTGACCGAGGCGCTGAACGCCGGCGCGATCGGCATGTCGTCCGGCCTGTTCACCGCGCCCGGATCCTATGCCGAGGGCGAGGAGCTTGTGGAGCTCGGCGCGATCCTGAAGGCGAACGGTGCGCGCTATTTCACTCATCTGCGGGACGAATCCAACACCGTGTTCGACTCGGTCGCCGAAGCGGTCGAGTTCGGCGAGCGCACCGGGGTTCATGTTCAGATCGTCCATATCAAGCTGTCCGGCACCGACAACTGGGGCGGGGCGCAGAAGATGATCGACCTGCTGGCCGATGCGCGGGCGCGGGGCGTGCCCATCGATTGCGACCAGTACCCGTACGAGGCGGCCAGCAACCCGCTCAAGAATCTGTTCCCGGCCTGGCTGCAGGAAGGCGGGATCGGGGAAATGCTTGAACGGCTGGGCAGCCGCGAGGTGCGCGAACGGATCAGGCGCGAGGTCGAGGCCGAAGGACTCAACAATTTCGGCCGCATTCCCGACTGGGACGCGATCCGCATTTCGATCTCGCCCGACCAGCCGGAATATGCCGGCCGCACCATCGCCGAGATCGCGGCGGAACGCGGCGCCGACGGGTTCGAAACGGCGCTCGATTACATCGTCGAGGACAGCGCCAAGACACGCGTTCTGGTCTCATCCATTTCCGAGGACGACATCCAGACGATGATTAAATCGCCCGACGTGATGGTGGGCTCCGACGGCAACTCGGTCGCGCCCTACGGCACGACGGGGCAGGGGAAGCCGCACCCGCGCTTCTACGGCACGTTCGCGAAAGTGCTGGGTCATTATGCGCGTGATCTGGATCTGCTGCCGCTTCACACGGCGGTCCACAAGATGACCGGCAAGAGCGCCGAAGCGCTGGGACTCGCCGACCGCGGCCTGCTGCGCGAAGGCTTCGCCGCCGACATCACCGTGTTCGACCCGGACACAATCGCCGAGAAGGCGATCTATCTCGACCCGCATCAATATGCCGTCGGCGTCGACCACGTGCTGGTCAACGGGGAGCCGGTGCTGGCGCATGGCGAGCATACCGGAGCGACGCCGGGGCAGTTCTTGCGGCGAATGTAGGTCTGACCAGTTTTTAGAAAAAAATCTCGACATCCGCATGTCGGTCGAATTTTGCTAACAGCAAGTGAGGCTATGACTTGATTGTCATAGCGAATATTGCTCGTTCAATATCAACTGATCGCCAAGAATGTTTTTGGCCGTCCCAGTCACTCCACTCAGAACCGATTTTGTTAAGTTCTATTGATTTCTTAAGACAGTATTGACACCAGGCTCTATATGCCGAGGCCTTGTCGATGAGTCTTGATTTCCCGGCGGGGTTCGTTACTAAGGAGCGGTCAACCGATATGTCTTTTTTGAGACGATCTGCAATTATTTTGTCGTAAACACATACACGTTCGGGTGCCATGAACATTAGGACCTTTGATGCAAATGACATTCCTAAAAACGGAATTTTCATCATTGTGAGTAATGCTTCTCCAATGTTTTCTTCGGTGAGAAGCTTTCGTGATTGCAATACGTGCTGTGCAATCTCCGAAGGAAACATTGGTGTGTTTGATTTCTTGTGTCCCTCGAGCAATTGGTTTGCGCGTGCGAGAGCCCGGTCCTATCTAAATTTTCCATCGGCTCCTGACGAAAAACCCCAAAATACAACGGATAATACGCCGGTCATTATTTCGTCCTTTTTGTCGGACTGCAATAACTCGAAATGATATCTGTCTAGTTCAATTGATGAATATTCTTTTTTAATTGTGCCATTAAGCCAATCTTTCTCGGCTGGTAAGATCGGAGTTAACCGCGTACCGTTCAGGAAGATAGATTTAACATTTCGATCTGCCGCGGTAGGATCCAATCTCGCCGGTACATAAGAGTACCCGTTCCTCAGTGATTTATAAGCTTCCGGCGCTAATTCCCCTATTTTCATATTTTCCAGTTCCTACTTCGGCCTCTTGTCGAAAAAGTCCGACACGGCCTGCGGGCCGCAGCGTTCCAGCAATGTACGAAACGTCTCGTCGTCGCGTTCGCGCCAGGACAGGCGTTCGCTGTAGAACGGCAGCTTGTCGCCCTTCATGCGGCGTTCCAGCCCGTCGAGCGCGCGTTTGAGCGAGTCTTCCACGTCCGCCGGGTCGGTCCAAGCGGATTTGTACAGAATCAGCCCGCCGCGGCCGAAGATCCAGGTCATGTTGGGCAGGCATCCGTATGCCTGGTGCGCGTCGCCTTCAAGCGTATCGAGCAGGATCTGCCTTTTGACACCGACGACGCTCCGCAGCGCCTTCGCGTTTTCGCGCTTGCCGTCCATTGATGTGTGATGGCGGTAAATTTCGCCCGGATGGGCTTCCCTTGTGTATACGAACACCGAGCGCACGGCCCGGTCTGCAAAGCGGTCGGCGATGGAATCCATCGCTTCGCCCGCCAGCGTGCAGTAGGGTCACGTGAAGGAGCCGAACTCCACCAGCGTGACGCCCTGGTTCCAGATGTCTTTCAGGTTCACCGTTTCGCCCGTATCGAGATCTTCCAGCGGAAAATCCGGGGCGCGTTCGCCGACATGCAGGTTCGCCGAGAAATTCTCGAAATTCGGCCGCTCCACCATCATGTCGAAGACGCTGTAATTGTAGTCGCTCATGCAGCAATCCTTTCGATTTTATCGTGTCCCAATCTTGCCATCGGGACGATTCGCCCTCTACCCTGTCGGGCGACATTCCCGAAATTGTGATCAGGTGAGACTAAAATGAAAATCGTCGTTTACGGACCGGACAAAAGAACCGGCGTCCTTCAGGGAGACTCCATCGTCGATATCGGCAAGGCCACGGGCAATGAGGTGCTGTCCGATCTCGGCGCGCTGATCGAAGGCGGCAAGGCCGCGCTTGATGCCGTATCGTCTGCGGCGGAAAATCCCGGCGATGCAGCCATTCCGGCGGACGGCGTTCAGCTTCATGCGCCGAGGGCGCGCGGCGCCCGGGTCGCCTGCGCCGGCGGCAATTTTGCCCAGCACGCGATTGCCATGGCGCAGCGCAGGGCGGAACGCGGGGAGCAGAACCCGATCCAGGGCGATGCGACCGAATATGTGCGCGGCCGCGGTTTCTGGGGCTTCTGGAAGGTCGATCGCGAGTCGCTCGGCGATGACGGCACCGTGTCGTACCCCGCGCGCTGCACCCATCTCGATTACGAGGGCGAGGTTGCGGTCGTGCTGGGCAAGCAGGGCAAGAACATCAAGGCGGGCGAGATCGGCGATTATGTCTGGGGCGTGACGCTGCTCGGCGACTGGTCGATCCGCATGTCGCCGGAAGGCGGCCCGATGAAATTCGCGATGCAGAAGAATTTCGACAACAGCTGCTCGATCGGTCCCTGCATTGTGGTCAATGAGGTGGACCCGCTCGAAGTCGATCTCAAGACGCTGGTCAATGGCGATGTGAGGCAGGAATTCCGTTCAGGCGAAATGGCGTTCGCCTACGGCGAATATCTCGAATATCTGTCGAAGGATTTCACCTTCTATCCCGGAGATATCGTCAGCGGCGGCACAGGGGCCGGCACGGCGGCGGATTCTTCCGAGACCGGCGACGACGGCAAGCCCGTCCAGGACCGGTTCCTCAAGGTCGGCGACACGGTGGAAATCGTCTCGCCGCAGGTCGGGACGCTGACGACCCATATCGGGCCCAGCGACAGCTAAAGTACAGGCGAGGGGCGGGGCATGCTCCGCCCCTGGACCGCCTGGCCGCAGGCGTAACCGGACGACCAGGCCCACTGGAAATTGAAGCCGCCCAGATGGCCGGTCACGTCGACCGCCTCTCCGATGAAATACAGGCCGGGGACGTTCCTGGCCTCCATGGTCTGCGACGAAAGCTCCTTCGTATCGACGCCGCCGACGGTAACCTCCGCCGTGCGTAATCCTTCGGTGCCGAGCGGCGTGACCTGCCAGCGGTTGATCCGGTCGGCGAGCAGGCGGAAATTCCTGTCCGATGTATCGGCCAGGCGACCAGTGCTGGATGTCCAGTCGGAAAAGGTTTGCGCCAGCCGGTTGGGCAGATGCCACGCCAGCACCGTCCGGATATCCCGGCGTGGCTCGTTCTTCCGCAATTCCCTGAGTAGCGCGAACAGATCGGTTCCCGGCATCAGGTCGACAGTAACGGTGTCGCCCTTTCGCCAGTAGGACGAGATCTGCAGGATCGCCGGGCCGCTGAGCCCGCGATGGGTAAACAGCAATGCTTCCGTGAAGCTGGTTTTTCCGAGGGAGACAGTGGCGTCGAGCGAAACGCCGGAGAGATCCTTGAAGCGCGACCACATGTCGGCGTCCCATGTCAGCGGGACCAGACCCGGACGCGGTTCGATCACGTTGAGCCCGAACTGCCGGGCGACGTCATAGGCGAATGTACTGGAACCCATCTTCGGGATCGACGGGCCGCCGGTGGCGATGACGAGGGATGGGGCCGTGAGATCGCCGCGGCCGGTCCTGAGAACGAACCGGTCCTCCTCCCGGGATATCCCTGTCACGCTGGCGGCGGTCCGGACCTCGATGCCGCGGGCTTCTTCCAGCAGCAGATCGATAATCTGTTGCGCAGACCCCTTGCAGAACAGCTGGCCGTGGTCGCGTTCTTCCCAGTCGATGCGATGGCGATCGACCAGCGCGATAAAATCGTGCTGGGTATAGCGTTTCAGGGCCGAAATGCAGAAGCGGGGATTATCCGACAGGAAATTTGCCGGCGACGCGTACAGGTTGGTGAAATTGGCCCGTCCACCGCCCGAGATGCGGATTTTCTGCGCGACCTTTTCGGCCTGGTCGAGCGTTAGCACGCGCAGTCCGCGTTTATACGCCTCCGCCGCGCACATCAGCCCGGCGGCGCCCGCGCCGACGATGATGACATCGTACTCGCTCAATGGCGGCTTCTCCGAACTGTCCGAACCGTCATGTTCTCTTTAGCCGGGGTGCGCCCGAGGAACTCGGAAAGCATCGACGCCATCCGGTCGTACGACGCAAGAAGGTGGAGGTGAATATCGACAATCATCGCGCTGTTCCGGAAAGCTGGAGCGGTTCGGGGGGGACGATAGCACCGGTTGCCCAGCCCCGCGATTCCGACCATCCTTGCTGCCATGAAAAGACAGCCCCAGGGAAAGACAGGAAGACCCGCATGACCATCGATGTTCACGCCCATTTCGTGCCACCCGCCATTCTGGATGACATCAGCACGCGCGGTGCGGAATACGGCGTCAGCCTGATCGAGCATCCGCCGGGCTGTCACTGCTGCAAGTTCGAGGGCGGCCAGCAGATCCGACCGTTCTTCGAGAATATCCTGAGCGTCGACCGGCGGATCGAGGCGATGGACCGGCAGGAGGTCGACCGGGAGGTCCTGAGCGTCTGGGCCGATATTTTCGGCTACAGCCTGCCGCCGGAGCAGGGTGCGGCATGGCATCGCGTCCTCAATGACAACCTGGCGCGTATCGCGGAGGGGATGCCCGAGCGGTTTTCCTGGATGGGGTCCGGGCCGTTGCAGGACGGTGCGCTGGCCGCGAAGGAGCTGGAGCGCAGCAAGGCGATGGGCGCTGTCGGGGTGATCGTGGCGGCCAACATGCGCGGTGAAAATCTCGGCGACTGCCCGCTGGACGAGTTCTGGGCGGCGTGCGAAGCGCTCGATATGCCCATCTTTATCCACCCTGCATTGCCCGCATCGGAAGGACGCGCGCGCAATTTCGGACTGAACCAGATCTGCGCCTATACCGCGGATACGACCTTCACCATCGGATCGATGATTCTGTCCGGCGTGTTCGATCGTTTTCCGAAACTCGATGTCGTGCTGTCGCACGGCGGCGGCCATCTGCCGTTTCTGATCGGCCGGTTCGACCGCATGCACATAACGTCCGACCGCGCCATGACCGGCGATGTCGCGGCGAAGCTGCCGTCGGACTATGTGCGTCAGTTCCATTACGACACGATCCTGAATGAGTCGCTGGCGCTCCAGTTTCTCAAGCAGGCGGTCGGGATCGACCGGATCGTGCTGGGAACCGACGAGCCGTTTCCGGTCGGCGATCCCGATCCGCTGAACGTCCTGCGGACGGCTGGCTTCAGCGACGAGGAGCTCGACCGGATCGGCGAAACGAACCCGAGGGCGCTGTACCGATCCCTCTGAACTGAAAATAAATTTTTGATTTTCTTGACTTTTTAAGGCGCAAGGTCCATCTAAGCATTCTCAACTTGTCCCGCGACAGCGCGAAGCACGGTTAATCGCCGCGCCAGAGTCCCGGAAACAATCATAAAAATCAGCCCGTCCCGGCCGCGCCTGGGTCAGGGAAAATTGCCGGCGACGGTCCGTTCTTTACGGGAACCGCGTCGTTCGGCGCATAAGGAAAATACTTAGTGACCATCAGTAAATTTTCGGAACTCGGCCTTGCCGATCCGATCCAGCGTGCGCTCGCCGAGCGCAACCATGTCGTCCCCACACCGATCCAGGCAGGGTCGATTCCCCAACTTCTGCAGGGCAAGGACATGCTCGGTATTGCGCAGACCGGAACCGGTAAGACAGGCGCCTTCGCGCTGCCTGTTCTGCACCGTCTGTCGCGCAACAATGACGGGAGTTCTCGCAAGCCGAGAGCCCTCATTCTCGCACCGACGCGCGAACTCGCGATCCAGATCGCCGATGAAGTCCGCGCCTACGGAAAACATATTCATCTTCGCCAGACGATGATTTTCGGCGGCGTAAGCCAGAAGCCGCAGGCTGCGTCGCTGAAACGCGGTGTCGATATCGTTATCGCCACCCCGGGTCGTCTGCTGGATTTGATGAACCAGCGGCTGATCAGGCTCGATGCCATCGAATATCTGGTTCTCGATGAGGCGGACCGGATGCTGGATATGGGTTTTATTCGCGATATCAGAAAAATCGTGGCGGTTCTGCCGCAACAGCGACAGACGCTACTTTTTTCGGCCACCATGCCAAAGGAGATCGCTCGTCTTTCGGGCGACATTCTTTCGGATCCGGTACGGGTCGAAATAACGCCGCAGGCAACGCCCATCGAAACCATCGATCAAAGCGTCCGTTTCGTTGGCGCCAAGGAAAAGCTGAATCATCTGACAGACCTTCTTGCGGACGCCGAACTTGAACGGGTTATCGTTTTCACGCGTACCAAACATCGCGCCAATCGGGTTGCCGAGCAGCTCGAAAAATCAGGTGTCAGCGCTGATGCGATCCATGGCAACAAGTCTCAGAACGCGCGCCAGAAAGCGCTTACGAAATTTCGGAAAGGCGAAAGCCGTGTTCTGGTCGCGACGGACGTTGCGGCGCGAGGTATCGATATCGATGGCGTCAGCCATGTCATCAATTTCGAAATTCCAAACGAGCCGGAAAGCTATGTACACCGCATCGGCCGGACGGCGCGCGCCGGTGCGAGCGGGGTCGCGATCTCGCTTTGCGATTCCACCGAACGGGGATATCTGCGGGATATCGAAAAGCTGATCAAACAGCGATTGACGGTAATCGGCGATGAACCTGCGCCCGGCGAATTCGAATCTGCGCCTGAAAAGCCCAGAGGTAGGGGGCGGGGCGGCCCTCGAAAAGGCGGCAATGGACATCGGCATCCGGGAAATTCCGGAAACGGCGCCGCGAAGAAACGCAACCGCTCGAGCAATCGCAGACGGTCGGGCGCTTCCGAGCGCGCGGCGGCATAGATAAGGCACATGTGGCGGTGGTCCGGCGGACCACCGTTTCGCCTGACAGGTTCAGATCGGGATAACCAGAAGCGTATCGATCCGCCGCGATTCCAGGATCACGGTGCGTTCACTGAATTTCAACTCACCATCCTGCTCGACGATGGTGTCGAGATATCGTCCGCAGGCGAAGGTCATCATCGCACCTTCGCTCATAGTGCGGGTGATCAGGAAGTTCGACTTCGTCGTGTGGACGCCATTCGCGCTTTTCTGAATCTGGAGCGCGCTGACCGAATGGCAGTAGGTGTGCGGCTCGAAAATGTTGGCGGTGCGCAACGCTGAAATACGGTCATGGAACATGCCGTTGCCTTCGCAAAAGATCAGGCTGACGGGCATGTTGAGATCGGCGTTTTCGCGCGTCGTTACGCGGTAGACGCCGTCCTCAGTGAAATAATCCGGCCATTCCTCCAGCCGGTCATCGTCGATGCAGTGAATGTAATCGGCGTTGAGCGCTTCGATGCGCAGGCGCAGCGCCAGATCGTCGTCAAGTTCAGCTACGGCCATCTGTCAGATCCCCATGCAGTCGCGCCAGCCCTTCCAGAAGCCGCGGACGGCGGCTTCGGTGACTCGCGAGCCCTCGCTCGGTTCGATGGCGCGGCCGCCCATCGGCATGACGGTCATTTCACTGCCATTGGCTCTGGCCGTTCTCTGGACCCAGCCGCCGACCGCGCCGTCCTCCATCGAGATAAAGCCTGCCGGGCCGACGAGGTTGTTGGCCTGAACGCGCAGCTTCAGCATGTCTTCGTCGTCGTCCTCGAAGCCGAGGATGGTCCAGATCAGTTCCGACTGGTTGGGGCCCTGCGGGATGAGCTGTCGCGTCGCGAGGCAATTCAGGATCTGTTGAACGACCAGCGTCGGGAACACGGTCTGGATCGAGTTGGTGACGTTGTCGCCCAGCTCCAGCCTGTGCTCCATCATTCGAGTGTCGCGGAGACTGTACTCGTCCTGGCGCGAACGGACCTTTTCCTTGCCGATCTCGTTGTCGGCGATATCGGTACGCTGGGTATAGCTCAGATGATGCCAGCCGCTGTCGCTGATCTTGATGCCGCCGCCCATTGTCGGGCGCACTACGCCGAACGTGTTGTGGAACACGTGGAGCAGGCTTGCGTGATACGAATCCTTGTTGTTCTCGACATAGAGCTTCCAGTTATTGGGGAATATCTGGCTGTGATAGCCGAGAACCTTGACCGGCTTGATCAGCACCCGGTCGATAGAGGCGACGAGTTCTTCGCCGATATATTCCGCCACTGACTCGGTTCTGTCCGAGAAAGTGCCGAAGACCATGCCGCGGAACCGTTCGACCCGGAGCTTCTCCAGCCCGTGCTGGCTGTTGTCGAATTCTTCCGTCAGTCCGCCCTTGCCGCCGACGCCGCGCTTGAACGCCACGGACTGAAGGTCCCCGCGAAGGTTGTATACCCAGTTGTGATATACGCAGCTCAGTTCCGAGACATTGCCGCGCGGCTTGTAACAGACCAGTGAGCCCTTGTGGGCGCATCGGTTGACCATGGCGTTGATGTCGCCGTTTTCGTCCCGCACCACGATGATCGGTGTATCGCCGGCATAGGTCGTCTTGTAGTCGCCGTTACTGGGAACTTCGCATTCGAGGCAGAGATAGTTCCAGACAGGTCCGCGAAAGATGCGCTCCTGTTCGAGCGCATACAGATTTTCGTCGGTATAGACCTGATACGGCGCCCGGGAGGTATCGTCGTGGGGCCAGACGAATTCCGGCGCATTGGTCTGTAACGTGTCCATGATAGTCTCCTCCAACGTGGCTTACAGCTTCACGCAGACATTGCTCATCTCGGTATAGAATTCGAGCGAGTAATGCCCCCCCTCGCGACCGATGCCGGACTGTTTGGAACCGCCGAAAGGCGTTCGGAGATCGCGCAGGAACCAGCTGTTGACCCAGCAAATGCCGACTTCCATCTGCGGCGCGACGCGGTGGGCGCGGGTCAGGTCCTCGGTCCAGATCGAGCACGCGAGTCCGTAAGGCGTATCGTTGGCCAGCGCCACGGCTTCTTCTTCGGTGTCGAACGGCGCAATATGGCAGCACGGGCCGAAAATTTCCTCCTGGATGACGGCGGAGGTTTCCGGCAGCCCGGTCCAGATGGTCGGCTGCACCCAGGCGCCGTTGGCGAGGTCACCCGGCATGTCGGGAACGCCGCCGCCGGTTACGACAGTAGCGCCTTCTTCAGCGGCCTTGGCGTAGTAGCGCAGCACCTTTTCCTGGTGTTCCTTGCTGATCAGCGTGCCGAGGGTGGTTTTTTCGTCCTCGGGACGGCCGGGCACAAGCCCTTCGGCGGCCTCTTTCAGCCGGCTGACGAACTCGTCGAAGATCGGGCGCTCAACATAGACCCGTTCGGTGCCGAGGCAGACCTGACCGCAATTGGCGAAGGCCGATCGCATCGTGCCCTCAATGGCCTTGTCCATGTCGCAATCGGCGAACACCAGCGCGGGGTTCTTGCCGCCGAGTTCCAGCGACACATCGCGCACGCCGGTCGCTGCGTTGCGCATGATCGCCTCGCCCGTCCGCGTTTCGCCGGTGAAGGTCAGCGCGTCGACATCCGGATGCTGGGTCAGAAACTCGCCCGCACTGTCCGGGCCGAAACCGTGAATGACGTTATAGACGCCCGGCGGCACGCCGACTGCGTTCATGACTTCGCCCAGCATCGCGGCGGTCGAAGGCGTTTCTTCGGACGGCTTGACCACGACGGTGTTGCCGCAGGCGAGCGCCGGACCGACTTTCCAGGTCATCAGCAGCAGCGGCAGGTTCCACGGGCAGATCACCCCGATTACGCCCTTGGGGCGCGACACTGTGTAGTTCAGCGCGCCGGTGCCGTCCGGCGTCGGCATGCGGTAGGCCTCGTCATGGTGATTGCGCATGATGTCGGCGAATATCTGGAAATTCGCCGCGCCGCGCGGGATATCGAGGTGCGAGGCGAGACTGACCGGCTTGCCGGTGTCGGCGACCTCAGCAGCCAGAAAATCGTCGAAACGGGCGGTGATGCCGTCCACGATGCCCGACACGATCTTGAGGCGTTCTGCGAGCGGCATGGTGCCCCAGGGTCCGGAAAGCGCCGCTTTGGCGGCCTTGACCGCGTCGTTGACGTCTTCCCGGCTCGCTTCGTGAACCGTCGAAATGACGCTGCCGTCCACAGGGCTGATATTCTCGAAAACCTTGCCGCCGCCCGTGCGGTATTCCCCATTGATAAAGTTAAGCGCGCGTATTTCGTCGATTCTGTTTGCCGCTTTCACCGTCTTCTCCTTCGGAAATAGTCCGTTCGCCGTAAATTGCGGCGGGGCAGGCGGCAAGTCAACCAGCGTCCATCCCACGGAAAATCGCCTTAAATCTCAAGTTTTTTAACGATTTCCCTCTATCAACGGGAAAACCAGTTTTTCGACCAACCAGAAGGCGAATGCCCGATGAACAAAATCAACGATCTTATACGTCCCAAGGAACTCGAACAGAACCTGACCGCCCTGTTCCGGTATGTCGACCGGGTGCGCGTCGAGATCGCATCGCTGAATAAATCTCACGACGGGGACGATAAGTTCGAAACCATGGGCGCACAGCTGGACGGCGTTGTCGAGGCGACCCGCGAGGCGAGCGACCGCATCATTGACGCTATCGAAAAAAGCAACGAGGCCTGCTTAAAGCTTCGTGAATCGACATTACAGCCCGATCAGACGGATCTTGTCGACACGATCGTCGCAAACAATAACGTCGTTTTCGAAGCCTGTGCGTTCCAGGACATCACAGGGCAGCGGGTAACGAAAATCGTCAAATCCGTCAGCTATGTCGAAGAGAGGGTCAGCGCGCTCCGTTCGATCTGGGGCGACGACGAACTCGACGAGTTGGTTGCCGGGATTGAGGACACCCGCACTGACGATGAAAAGCTTCTGAACGGGCCGCAAGCGGCGTCGGAGGCCATCAGCCAGGACGAAATCGACAAGCTGTTCGAGTAGGGGCTGCTACGCGCCAGCCGGCGCGTTCCGTATCGCCTGCCAGATCCGTTCCGGGGTGCACGGCATTTCGAGATGCCGGACGCCCAGCGGTTCCAGCGCGTCGTTCACGGCATTCATCACTGCCGCCAGCGCGCCCACCGTGCCGCATTCGCCCGCTCCCTTCACGCCGAGCGGGTTAGTGGACGTCGGGACCGGTCGGCCTTCTACCTCGAAGGCGCACATGTCGTCGGCGCGTGGCATGCAGTAATCCATGAACGAACCGGTCATGAGCTGGCCGCTTTCCGCGTCATAGACGATCTCCTCCATCAGAGCCTGCCCCAGCCCCATGGCGATGCCGCCGTGGATCTGGCCTTTGACCAGCAACGGGTTAAGTTCGGTCCCGACATCGTCGACCACGGTGTAGCGGAGAACCTCCACTTCTCCCGTGTCGGGCGTGATCTCAAGTTCGCAGATATGGCAGCCGTTCGGAAAGTTGGCCTTGGTCGGGTTGTAAGTGGCGATTTCGTGCAGGCCGGGCTCCATGCCCTCCGGCAACTGCGCCGGATTGAACGCCGCCGCCGCCGCCTGTTTGAAGGACAGCGTGCGGTCGGTGCCTGCGATGGCGAATTCGCCGTTTTCGAAGGTGACATCCTCGATGGCTGCCTCCAGCATATGGGCTGCGATGCTGTGGGCCTTGTCGATGACCTTGTTGACGCCTTCGTAGACAGCGCTGGTCCCGATGGTCGCGGTGCGAGAGCCGCCGGTCCCGGTGCCGAACGAAACCTTGTCCGTGTCGCCTTCGACGACCCCTATTTCCTCGAACGGCAGACCGAGCCGTTCGGAAACCAGCTGCTTGTATATGGTCTCGTGCCCCTGTCCGTGCGGGGTCGAACCCACCAGCACGGTTGCCGTGCCTGACGGGTCGAACCGGATCTCCGCGGTCTCGGGCTGCGGTCCGGCCGCCTGCTCGACGGTCACCGAAATGCCGAGGCCTCGCAGCTTGCCTCTTTCCTCTGACTCTTTCCTCCGGGCTTCGAAGCCAGCGGTGTCGGCTTTCTGCATTGCCGTATCCATCGCCGCTTCGAACTCGCCGCAATCATAGGTGAAGGTCAGCGCGGATTTGTACGGCATCGCTTCGGGCGGTACGAAATTGCGGCGGCGCAGCTCGATTGCATCGATGCCGACTTCCTTCGAAGCGATTTCGATCAGGCGTTCGATGACGTAGGACGCTTCCGGACGCCCGGCGCCGCGATAGGGGGAGATCGGACTCTGGTTGGTCACCACGCCGGTTACAACCGCATGCGCGCAGGGGAAGTCGTAGGGTCCGACCATGCCGCCGACATTGCTGATCGATGGGGCGAAACCGAGAAAGGAGACATAGGCGCCGAGATTGGCGCTGGTCGTAGCGCGAAACGCCAGAAACTTTCCGTCCTCGTCGAGGGCCAGTTCCGCGTCGGTTACATTGTCGCGCCCGTGATCGTCGGCGGCGAGCCCTTCGGTCCGTTCGCAGGTCCATTTGACGGGGCGGCCCACGCGTTTAGACGCCCATCCTACCAGCGGCACCTCCGGATAGATCGCGCCCTTCATACCGAAGGAGCCGCCGACATCGCCGGTGATCAGGGTCAGCGCGTTCTCCGGAATGCCGCCGAACGTGTGTTTCGTCAGCGCCGTCCGCCACGCCCAGGGGCGCTGGTGGCCCGCGACGATCGTGTAGCGGTCTTCGCCCTTGTGATAAATGCCCAGCGCACCGCGCGGCTCCACTGTATTGGCGTGTGCCCGTGTGATGACGAACCGGTTGCGGACCACGTGTGCGGCCTTTTCGAACGCAGCGTCCGTCGCAGTTCTGTCGCCGAATTCGCGGACGAAGACCTCGTTGCCAGGGCACTGATCCCAGATTTGCGGCTGACCGTCGGCATTGGCCGTTTCCGTGTCGATCACCACCGGGAGGGGGGCGTAGTCGACCTTGATAAGTTCCGATGCATCCTTCGCCTGGGCCACCGTTTCCGCGACGATCACCGCCACCGCCTGGCCCACATGATGAACCCTGTCCCGCGTCAGGGCCGGGCGAGGAGGGCGTTCCATGTTGGAGCCGTCCCGACGTTTGAGCGGTGCGCCGCCGGTGATGAATCCCATCCCGTCGTGTTGGTAATCCGCGCCGGTGAGAACCGCGAGGACGCCGGGCAGGGTTTTGGCAGCCGCCGTGTCGATGGATTTTATGACTGCATGGGCGTGGGGAGAGCGCAGGAAGACGGCGTATGCCTGGTGAACCTGGTTGAAATCGTCGACGTAATGGCCGTTGCCGGTGAGCAGACGCGGATCTTCGGTCCGCGGAACCGGCTGTCCAATACCGAACTGCACGATGAAATCTCCTGAATTGGCGATTGGGTGAATGGGGAGTGCTTAACACAGGAAGGATTATGCCGGTAGCATCCCCTTGGCGTCGTCGTGGTCAGACCCTATGTTCCTTCCGTACAGCACAGGAGAGCGCCGCCATGTGGTTCATGTCGCCGAACAAACTTCAGATCCCGTCAAAGGAAGAAGCCCTGGCCGGGCGCGATGCGCCACTGAGAATCTCGGGAACCCATTTCGTCAACGGAAATCCGATGAAGCCGCCTTTTCCCGACGGCATGGAAACCGCGATTTTTGCACTGGGCTGTTTCTGGGGCGCCGAACGGCTGTTCTGGGAAACCGACGGTGTCTTCAGCACGGCGGTCGGCTATGTCGCCGGACACACGCTGAACCCGACCTACGAGGAAGTCTGCTCCGGTCGTACCGGCCACACCGAGGCCGTGCTCGTTGTCTTCGACCCCGCGAAGGTGAGCTTCGAGACTTTGCTCAGGCGCTTCTGGGAAGGGCACGACCCGACCCAGGGCATGCGTCAGGGCAACGATATCGGTACCCAGTACCGATCCGGTATCTATACGACGTCGGCGGCCCAGTATGAGGCTGCGGTTGCGTCCAAAGAAGCATACGAAGCCGTGTTGACGGCAAGCGGCTATACCGGCATCACCAGCCAGATTATCGAGGCGCCCGACTTCTATTACGCCGAGGAATACCACCAGCAATATCTGGCCAAGAACCCGGGTGGCTATTGCGGGCTGGGCGGCACCGGCGTTGCCTGTCCGACCGGACTCGTGGCGACGGGGGAATAGCTCGAGGCTGTTGCCTCACACTACCTGCCAGATCATCTTGATCTCCATGACGATCACCAGCCCGATAACGACGCGGCTAAACCATTTCGAGCTGATATAGCGCGTCGTCCACATGCCGATCTGAACGAACAGCAGGGTAGGAACGACCAGCCACAAACCCTGTATCGTGCGAGTCGTATCCAGCAAGCCGAATGCAGTGATGCAGACGATATGCGCCAGGGCGATCGCAAAGAACATGATCGACACCCCGAATACATAGACTTCGTTCTTCAGCCGGTAAGAATGAATCCATGTAGCGACTACTGGTCCCGCTATTCCGGTTGCACCCTGACAGACGCCGCCGAAAGCTGCGATAAAAGGCGAGGCGATTTTCGCCGCTCGGCCTTCCAGTTTGAATTCGGGGTTCAGGGCGAGATTGAGAAGATAGGCGGCAATCCAGAAAATCAGGATCCAGATTAGGGCGGTATCCGACAGGCTCACCAGGACGACGCTCCCCAGAAATGTTCCGAATGCCGCGAACCCGAGCGCTATAGACAGATGCGGAATTTCCATCGCCAGTTTCCTGTACCGCCAGCAAATCCAGATATTGCTGGCGAAGACCGGAATGCTCAGCACGGCGATGGCGTGCTGTACCCCGAGAAACGCAGCGGCTGTAGGCACGGCGACTAGCGGCAGTCCTATGCCGACCGCTCCTTTGGCGAACGAGCCGACAGCCACGGCGGCAGTAATGATGACGATTGTCTGAATTTCCATCGGGAAGGGTCATTTGATAGGGTGCACAGCCCATAAACCCTCCCGGCGCTCCGCGCAACCGCGCGTCAATCCGACTTGATCGACTTGAATGCCTCCAGTGCGCGTGTGCGGGCGCTCGCATGGTCCACGATGGGGGCGGGGTACGTGTCGTTGAGTATAACGCCCGCCTCGGTGAGGACCTGATCGGGAGCGTCCCATGGACGATGGATCCATTTGTCCGGCAGGCTCGCAATTTCCGGAACGAAGCGCCGGACATAGACGCCGTCGGGGTCGAATTTTTGCCCCTGCGTTACCGGGTTGAAGATGCGGAAGAACGGCGCGGCGTCGGCGCCCGAGCCTGCGACCCATTGCCAGCCACAGGCGTTGTTGGCGAGGTCGGCATCGACAAGTGTGTCCCGGAACCACGCCTCGCCCAGGCGCCAGTCGATCAGAAGGTCCTTGATCAGGAACGAGGCAGAGATCATCCGTACCCTGTTGTGCATCCAGCCGGTACGCCATAACTCGCGCATCCCCGCGTCGACAATCGGATAGCCGGTCTTGCCCTGTTGCCAGGCGCGCAGCCCATCGGGGTCGTCGCGCCAGGGAAAATCGTCGAACGCCGGTCGCAGGTTTTCCGCCGGAATTGACGGAAAATGGAACAGCAGGTGGTAGCAGAATTCCCGCCAGCCGATTTCCGAAAGGAATTTATCGGCGCCCGGCTGTTTCCTGTCGACGGCATGCCAGATCTGCCGCGGGCCAATCTCTCCGAAATGGAGATGCGGCGACAAGCGCGACGTCAGGCGTTTGTCGGGCCGATCGCGCCCGGTTGCATAATCGGTCACGCGTCTTTCCAGAAAGTCGTCGAGTAGCGCCAACGCGGCGTCTTCGCCCGGATACCATTCATCTTCGAATTCCGCGGCCCAGTTCGGTTGCGTAGGTGACAGGTCCCAGTCCTTGAGCCTGTCCCCTTTGGGGAATTCGTCGGGGCAAATGAGTTCCGCCGGCGGTGGCAATGGATCGGGCCGGGGCGGCGCGTTCAGGCAGGCGCGCCAGAACGGCGTAAAGACCTTGTACGGGTCGCCGGCCTTCGTCTCGATTTCCCATGGTTCGAACAGGAGCGCAGCGTTGAAGCTGTGGACATCGATGCCCTTGTCCGACAGGAATTGCTTGATTCTGGTGTCCCGAGCGACAGCGAAGGGCTCATAGCATCGGTTCCAGTAAACCGACCGGGCGCCTGTCTCCTCGAGCAGCCTGGCAAGTTCCCGCTCTGCGGCGCCTCGCCGCAATACGAGTTCCGAACCGATCTGCCTGAGGGATGTGTCCAGTGCAACAAGGCTATGATCCAGCCACCATCGGCTTGCGCCGCCCATCCGCAGGTTGCCGGGCGTTTCGTCATCCAGAACATAAAGTGGAATGATCGGCGCACCAATTGCCGAGGCTACGGAAAGTGCCGGGTTGTCGGTAAGGCGCAGGTCCTGTCGGAACCAGACAAGTACAGGGGTGTCGGCCATGGGTCCATTATCGGCTGGATCGCGGACAAATGAAAAGGGCCGGACCTGCCGGCCCGGCCCTTTTCCGGCGAATGCCGGTAAGACGATTACTTCGTGCCGAAGATCATCTTGGATGCTGCGGCGACAACCTGGGGGTTGGCGTTGTCGATCGCCTCGTTGATGAATTTCTGGACTTCGGCGCCAGGCGTGTGGATCACGCGAAGCTTACGCTTCTTGGCTTCGTCCTTATAGGCCTTGTCCTTGGCCATCTTGTCGAAGGCGGCGCGCAGCGGTGCGACAATATCCTTCGGGGCGCCAGGAGGCAGCGCGAGGCCGCGACCGATGATACCCAGCGTGGCCATGAAGGACACGATCGGTTGGTACTTGGCATCGACCAGGTCGCGCATCATCGGAACGTCCTTCGGCAGGTCGGGGTCGGCCCAGACGCCGGTCTGCAGGATGGCGCGTGCGAACGGCGGCTTGCCGCCCTTGCTCTCGAACCAGTGCGGAACGCTTGAGCTCCACGCCAGCCAGTTGAAGCCGGTGCCGTGATGTTCGCCCTGTTCCATCGCGAGAACGGTTTTGCGCGAACCCTTATAACCGCTGATCAGCCGGATGTTGAGACCGAGCATTTCCTTCATCATCTTCGGAATCAGGAACGAGGTGGAGCCCGGGCCGGTATTGCCGGTGATGACCTCGATCTTCTTCATGTCGTCCCACTTCTTGACGCCCGTGTCCGAGCGCAGGACGAAGATCGTGTTGGTCTGGTTGGTCGAGCCGATTGAGGTAAATTCCTTGGAGTTGTACTTGACCCGCTTTGGCCGCAGAAGCTGCGACACAACCATTGCGTCCGGCGGAACCAGAAAGTTGATGCCGTTCTTCGGCATGACGTTATAGGCGTAATTGGTCATCTTGATGCCGCCAGCGCCGGGCATCGACTGGACGACGATGTTCGGGTTGCCGGGAATGAACCTCTTCAGATGACGCGACATCAGCCGGGCGTACTTGCCGTACGTTCCGCCGAAGCCATAGCCGATCACGACCGTAATAGTCTTGCCGGCGTAATCCATCGCCGCAACCGGCGACGAGACGACCGCAGCCAGAGCGGCAGCGGCGCCAAATTTTACAAAACGATTCATGGTGCTCAGTCCTCCTTTTGAGAGTGGCCGATCCAATCAATTGAACAGACCTTGAAAATAAGCGCCGGATTACTTCGCCGACGCATGGCGTTTCGGTCTTCCACCGAAAATACGCGCGCGGAAGCTACTGAATCCCAATCCTTGGCGCAAGACAGATGGTATTTGCGCGCTCCCTTCGATCGGTTGTTCACCTGCTCCCCGATTGTTAGGCTTCACAGAATCGGTCGGTTGCCATGATGCCGGCGGCTGAAAGCACAGGGAAAATCGCCTTATGACACTTATCCTGAACAACGAACAGGTGACAGGCTTGCTCCCGATGGACGAACTCGTTCCGGTCCTTGAGGAAGCCTATATCGAGCTGGTCGAAGGGCGCGGCGCCAACCGGGTTCGTTCGGACATCGTGACGCCGACGACGCAACGCGAAGACGGGCTCTATGCGCTGAAATCGATGGATGGGGTCATTCCGAAATTCGGCGTGGGCGCGATACGACTGAATTCCGATATTCTGACTTTTCCTGTCACTGGCAACGAGATGCGCCGCGTCAAGGTACCGGCGGCACCCGGCGAACGATATGTCGGACTGGTTCTGTTATTCAGTACGCATACCGGCGAGCCACTGATGATCGTTCCCGATGGCGTCATCCAGAGGGCCCGGGTCGGCGCGACCAATGCGATTGCGGCGAAATACATGGCCCGCGAAGACGCCGACTCTCTTGCCTTACTCGGTTCGGGCTGGCAGGCGGGCTCAGCGCTCGAAGCCCACGCGGCGGTTCGGAAGCTGAAAAGAATAACTGTTTTCAGCCCAAACCCGGAGAATCGCGCCGCCTTCGCAAAAGAATGGAGCGAAAAATCCGGAATTGACGTCGTACCCTGCAGTTCAGGCGAGGAGGCCTGCAAAGGGGCTGCGATGGTTATTTGCGCGACCAATGCCGTCATGCCGGTATTCTTCCGCGAATGGATCGAGCCTGGGATGCATGTCGGTACGATCAGACCGGGTGCGACGGAAATCGACAGAAAGGCGCTCGACGCCATCGACCTGTTCGCTCTGCTCGATCACGACGATGCGTGCCAGCTGATATACTCACACGGCGTGCAGGTGGGGGAAGACAAGGTCGGCAGCTACAACGTCGAGCATGACGAGTTTCATAACTCGATGGCTTCGCTGCCGCAGATCATGGTCGGTCAGCGCGAAGGGCGTACCAGCGACGAGCAGGTAAGCTGCTTTTTCAACAATCTCGGCATGGGGTATCAGTTCGCCGCCGCCGGCTATCTGCTGCACAAGAAGGCTGTCGAGGCCGGGATCGGGCATGACCTGCCGACCGACTGGTTTACCGAACTCGAACATCCGTGAACGGATGGAAAATGGCATAAAAGCAAAACTCGCCGCTGGCGAGACCGTACTGTGCCTCTGCGTACGCATGGCGCGGACGGTCGATATCGGGGCGATCGCCGCGGCATCGGGCTACGATTCCCTGTATGTCGATCTGGAGCACAGCGCGATTTCGATAGATGCCGCCGCCCAGATCTGCGCAGCGGCGCCCGGTTTCGGGGTAACGCCGCTCGTACGCGTGCCGGAAGGAGATCTGGGGATGGCGTCGCGGTTGCTCGATAATGGCGCACAGGGCGTTATATTGCCGCATGTAGAGACCGCTGACCGGGCTCGCGATCTGGTCGATGCATCGCTGTTCCCGCCTGAGGGCACACGGTCCGCCGCCGGCTCGACGGTTCATCTCGGCTTCGAACGAATGCCGCTTTCCGAAATCGGCGAGCGCCTCAATGCGATGACATTGTCGACCGTCATGATCGAGACTGAAAAAGGCGTCGCGAATGCGGACGAGATCGCCGCGGTGCCGGGGATAGATATGGTGATGGTCGGCACCAACGATCTGTCGTCTGCGATGGGCGTTCCCGGACAGCTCGACGCGCCCGCGATGCTGGAGGCCTGCCGTGCGGTCGTTGCAGCATGTGTGCGTCATGACAAGGTGTTCGCCATCGGCGGGGTGCGCGGCGACACCGAACTCGTGAAAACCTTTGCACAGATGGGGGCGCGCTTCTTTATCGCGGGGATGGACGCGTCTTACCTTCAGGCGGCCGCCACTGCCGATGTCGAAGCCCTGCACGCTGCCCTCGCACAAATCTGACCTACCGGCTAAAACTCCAGTACACCCGAATAACTGGAGGAATCTCGAATGCCTTCTTTCGACATTGTTTCGAAAACCGACATGGTAGAAATCGACAACGCCCTTCAGGGCGCGCTGCGCGAAATCGGCACGCGTTACGATTTCAAGGGAAGCGTCACCGAAATAGAACGTGCCGACGAAGCGATCGTCGTTCGTACCGAAGACGATTTGAAGCTTAAACAGGTTCAGGAACTGCTTCGCGGACACATGGCGAAACGAAAGGTTGACGTCGGGATGCTGGATTTTCAGGAGCCGGAGAAAGCCTTTGGAAATTCCCTGCGCCAGACGATTCGCGTCCGGCAGGGAATCGAGCGCGACCTGGCGCAGAAAATCGTCAAGACCATCAAGGCATCGAAGGTCAAGGTGCAGGTCGCCATTCAGGGCGATGAGCTTCGTGTGTCAGGCAAGAAGCGGGACGACCTGCAGGCCGCCATCGCCGCCGTCAAGGAAAGCAAGCCGGGTCAGCCTCTTCAGTACGTTAATTTCCGCGACTGAGAATTAGTGCGGGCAGAACGCGCCGCCGTTCACGTGGATGGTCTGGCCGCTGATATAGCTTGCATTCGGGCCGACGAGAAAACGGATCAGGTTCGCCATGTCCTGCGGCACGCCTAGCCGGCCCAGCGGAATGCCGGATGCGTCGGGCGCTTTCGATTTCGATGAACTGCTGCCTTCGAGGTCCGTGTCGAACGTGCCTACCACAACGAAGTTGGCGCGAATGCCGTGCTTGCCCAGATCGAAGGCAAGGCCGCGCATCATGCCGCCAAGGCCGGCCTTGGACGCCATGCCGTGTACGCGCTCGGGCTGGCCGCGATAGGAGTTCAGCCCTCCTACGCCGATGATGGACCCGCCGCCCCGCTCAATCATGCTGGGCACGCAGGCCTTGGACATCAGGAATGCCCCCTGAAAGGCCGCGCCAAGCGCGAATTCCCAGGTTTCGGTATCGAGATCGACGAAAGGTGTCCGGGCGCGCCCCGCAGCGTTATTCACGAGGACGTCGATCCCGCCGAATTCCTCAATGGTCGCCGACGCCATCGCGTCGACCGCCCCGGCGTCTGTTATGTCGGCAACGAAAGGAAGAGCCCGGCCGCCTTCATCGACGATCTCCCGAGCGACCTGTTCGCACAGATCGCCCGACGTACGGGCATTGATGACTACTGCCGCGCCAGCGCGGGCGAGCTCCCGTGCCGTCGCCTTGCCGATGTTGCGGGCGCTGCCCGTGATGATCGCGACCTTGCCTGAGAGCTCTTTTACCGGTTCCGCCATTGTCGATCTGTCCTCACCTGTTCTGAGCAAGCACGAAATTGCGCAGCGCTTCGATGGCCTGCGCGGTCTCTGGTGCGTCAGGGTTCGCTGTAACAAAGGTGTGCGGCTGGCCTTCGAATTTATGTACCGCCACCTCTCCGCCTGCGGCCCTGTAGGCCTCGGCGAACATGTCCGCGCGATCGTGATCGACATTTTCGTCCGCTGTTCCCTGCACGATGATCATGGGCGGCTTGCAGGTTGTCTCGCCGCGGCCGACAATCTGAGCGGGGTTGCCTGTTTCCATGGCGGTTTCGTTCTCGAAATAGGCGTTGTGCGCGTTCACCAGCCTGTCCTTGCCGGTTTTCTGCGCCATAACGTAGCGCGCCAGCGGGTCGAGGATCGGCCAGCAGGCTATAAAAAAGTCGAGGCCCGCATCCACGCCGTCCAGAGTGGAGTCGGGTAAGCAGTAAAGTGGGTCGTCGGGTCGAAACGCTATCAGCCCCATCATCTGCCCGCCGCTGGATGAGCCGAGTCCACCAACCTTGCCGACGTTGAGGCCGAGCGACGAAGCGTTCTTCTTGAACCAGCGGACCGCGTAATTCACATCGGTGACCGGTTCGGGAAATTTCGCCTGCGATGACAGCCGGAAATCCAGCGCGCAGACCCCGATTCCGTGAGACGCAAAGTCCTCGTGAATCTTCTGGTTGTTCATCCGGTCTCCCGAAGCCCATGCGCCGCCATGCGCGTCGATGACGAACGGGATAGCGCCGGCTGTATCCGGTCGGTAGAGGCGGGCCAGGAGTTCGATCCCGTCCACCGTACGGTAAGGGATGTCGTCAACGGTATAGTCAGTCATGGGGCGGTGCTCTTCTGGATTGGGGTTTTCCGGGACGGGTTATTCGCCGAGAAAGGTAAAGGTGAATTCTCCTCCGACATCGGCAGGAGCGCGCTCGATCCGTCCTCCCGTCGGGGCCGGGAAATGCGCGGGGTATACAAGTGTATCCGTTTCGGCATGCCGGTCGAGGAAACTGCGCCGCATGGTGCGCGCTGCCGACTGGTCTGTGCAGAAATTGGTGCTCCAGTCGGGAAAATGGCACTGGATCTTGTGATGCATCAGGTCGCCGCACAGAATTGCGCGGCCGCCCCCGGAAGAGAGGTTCACGCCAACCAGTCCAGGCGAATGGCCGGGCAGGGGTTCGAGCCAGATGCCGGTCTCGATCTCATGGTCGGATTCGACAAGGTCCGCGCGACCGGCCTCGACGATTGGTAGCACGCTGTCCGCGATATAGTTCCCGGTGCGCGGCAGTTGGGTCTCCGTGGCGAGTTGCTGCCAGTGCTCCCATTCCTTCTTCGCGAAGATGTAGCGGGCATTCGGGAAGGTGGGCACCCAGTGACCGTTTTCGAGTTTCGTGTTCCAGCCGACATGGTCGACATGCATATGGGTGCACAGGACGAAATCGATGTCTTCGGGCCGTGCGCCCGCCGCCGCCAGCGTATCGAGCCAGTTCCATTGCCGGTGATGGAAATGCGAACCGTGCCGCTCCTTGTCGTTGCCGCCGCATGAATCGACCAGAATGGTGTGATGCGGTGTCCTGATCAGGAAACTCTGAATGACGACGACCAGATGGCCCTTGTCGTTCAGGTGGCGCGGCTCCATCCAGCCTCGGTGCGGCGCTACAGCGTCCTCGCTCCAGTCGGGAAAAACAGCTGTCGGCACAAGATGCGGGTCGTCGGATTCAACCACCCGCGTCAGGGAAATGTTGCCTAGGGTCAGGTCGCTCATCAGGCGGCGGTCCGAATGTGATTGCTAAACAGGTTTATGGGTGGTCCTGGCATATCTTGTAAAGGCCGGTTGCCGGAAGCGCCGGTTCCCCAATGTTGTGTTCCCGTCGAATATTTGGCCCGGCTGCATGCGTCGTGTTTGCGATCGTTGCATTGCGGTGGGCTGACAATCGCTGCCTGTCGGGATATGACGTAGAGGACGCGAGATTCGGAAGACGGCTATGGATAGCGAAACAACATTCGGCGTGATGCGCGATCTGGTCATCGCAAATCGCATACTTGCCAACGAAGGAGTGGTCGATGCGTTCGGTCACATCAGTGTCCGGCATCCGGAGAACCCGGAGCGCTATATCATGGCCTGTTCACGCAGTCCGGGCATCGTCACCCGGGACGACCTGATGGAGTACACGCTCGATGGGGACCCTCTGAACAAGAAAGACCTTCCGATGTATGCGGAGCGGTTCATCCATGGCGGCGTTTATGAGCGGAGGCCCGACATACATGCGGTTGTGCATAATCATTCGCACACTGTGATCCCGTTCGGGGTAACCGGAATTCCAATACGTCCGATCATCCATGTCGGCGCGTCAGTGGCCGGCGACGTGCCTGTCTGGGACATTCACGACAGGTTCGGCGATACATCGCTTCTCGTGCTCAACATGGATCACGCCCGCGACCTGGCGAACTGCCTAGGGAACGACAATCAGGCGGCGCTGATGCGCGGCCATGGCTGCGTGGTTGGCGGGAAGAACGTCAAGGAAGCGACGCTGCGGTCTATCTATCTCGAAGTGAATGCGAAACTGCAGCTTCAGTCAGAGTCGCTGGGTACGCCCCGCTATCTGACGCCCGGCGAGGTGGAGCAGGCCTGTCACCGGATGACGGTCGATCTCGCCATCAATCGAGCCTGGGAGTACTGGACGATCCGCGCCGGCTGTCAGGATTTGCAGGCCTGACGTTGCCAATGGATCGGGCCTGATGGAGCAGCCAGGACCATCGGACGCGCTCGCTCAACGCGTTGCAAAGGGCGAAATGCAGCAGGACGAAGCACAGGCGCATGTCGCTCGGCGTCTCCAGTCGCTTCATGACGAACTCACGGCCCGGCGCCCTGCGGGATACCGCCTGCGGAACCGGCTGAAATCGATGCTCGGCCGCGAGCCCCCACCGCCGCCGCGAGGGCTCTACATCCACGGCCCGCCCGGGCGCGGCAAATCCATGCTGATGGATCTTTTTTTCGATACGTCGCAGGTTCGCCGAAGGCGGCGGGTGCATGTCCATCCGTTCATGCAGGAGGTGCATGCGCAGCTTCACCAGTGGCGCACCGAAGGCGGCGGAAAGCAGGAGGAAGAGCCCTTGCCTCGTCTTGCGCGCAAGATCGCACAGGATACACGGCTGCTTTGCTTCGACGAATTTCAGGTAGAGGCGATCGCGGATGCCATGATTGTCGGCCGTCTGTTCGGGGCGCTGTTCGACGAAGGCGTGGTGGTGGTGGCGACGTCCAACACGGCGCCTGACGATCTGTATAAGGACGGGCTGCAGCGCGCCCGGTTTTTGCCTTTCATCGATATCCTGAAGCAGAATGTCGACATTCTGGAACTGTCGACGGAAACCGACTACCGCCGCGACAGGCTGAAGGCGGTGGGCGTTTACCATGCGCCAAACGACGCGCATGCCAGGGAAGCGCTAGCCGATGCCTTCAACAGGTTGACCGACGGGGCGCGGCCCGAGGCAGGGGAAATCGTCGTGCAGGGCCGTACGATACCGGTTCCAGAGCAGGCAAGGGGCGTCGCCTGTTTCGGATTTTCCGAGCTTTGCGAGAACCCGCTGGGCTCTGCGGATTACTGGGCCATCGCCTGCCGATTTCAGACAGTCATCGTGTCGGGTATCCCGGAGATGAAGGCGGAGCATCGTGATGCCGCGAAGCGTTTCGCCGTGATGATCGAGACCTTCTATGAACAAAAAACTAAGTTGGTCTGTTCCGCGGCGGTGCCACCCGATGCGCTTTATCGGGATGGAGACGGTTCGGAGCTGTTCACGCGTGTCGCCTCGCGGCTGGAGGAAATGCAGTCGGAGGATTACCTGGCGGCCCCGCACCGTCCCGCTAATGCGCACGCTGCCTAAACGGAGTCAGGCGCGGTCCAGGTCCTTGACAGACGGGTGTCACGCGACGGCGGCAGAAAGATGGCCGGCTCGCGCGCCGCTTCCGCTGCTTTGTCCGGCGGCAGGTCGTCTCGCCAGTTTTTGCCGACAAATCGACAGCCCGTAATGCTGTCAGCGTTTCCGCTTGCCAGATAGACAGAGATTGGCGCGATAATCCCGGCATCCATATAAATCTTGCCCGACTCTCGTCCTCTCTCACGGGCCTTCGGCAGGACGAACTCCGTGTCGACGCTGCCGCCGGGAGCGATCGAATTTACGGTAACGCCGGTTTCCAGAAGATCCTGCGCCCAGCAGAGCGTCATGGCCTCGACCGCAGCCTTGCTTGGCCCGTATGGCGAGTTCATCGGCCGGTGCATGGAATCGCGGGATTTCGTGACGTTGAGAATCCGTCCCCAGCCGCGGTCGATCATGTGGCGTACGACGGAGTGCGCCATGTTGAACGGGCCGTTGACATTTGTATCGACGATCTCGCTCCAGCCGTCGGGATCGCCCTCCCAGAACGGTGCGTGATCGTCCGTTATCGAACGCTGGCCGCGTCCGGCGTTGTTGACCAGAATATCGACTGCGCCAAAGCGTTCGATCGTCCGTTCGACCGCTTCGCGGCACGCTGCCCGGTCGGTGACGTCGGCGATCACGGGCAGGGACACTGCCTTGCCCGACAAACTGTCGATCTCCGCGGCGACCGTTTCTATTTCCGATTCATGGCTCGATGCCGTGATTGCGATCCCGCGCGCACCGGCGCCGGCATAGGCGATGGCAATCGCTCTTCCAAGTCCGCGTCCGCCCCCGGTAACGATTGCAACCTTGTCCTTTAGTGCGTTTCTCAACGACATTTCGATCTCCCGCTGGCGTATATCGTATTCCTCACCGCATTGGCTTGTCATTGCAACGCCGATGGGCGAAAAGAAGCCGTCGCATTCGGGGAGTGATATGTCCGGTATTTCTTTTGAAGATCATCCCTTCTGGGATTACGCGCTTTCGGTCTATGGCGGCGACGGCGTGTCGGCAGCCTGTATCGCGCTCCAGGACAAGCATGAAATCGATGTGAACTATCTTCTCTTGTCGTTGTGGACGGGGCATGACGGTCGGCCTCCGCTGACGCCTGCCGAGTTTGACGCGCTTTTCCAGGTGACCGAGAGCTGGAACAGGGAGATCGTCTGCGAAATCAGGGATCTCAGGGCGAAGGTCAGCAGCGGTTACGGCGCGGTAGGGGAGGCCCGGCGATCGGCGGTCCGAAACGCCGTGCTTACGCTTGAGATTGATTGCGAACATGTCGAATTGCTCGCCATGGCAGAGGTGCTGGGGCCGCCTCTGGGCAAGACAGTTGATCCTTCCGAGGCGCGGGCCGTGGTTCTGTCGAATATCAAATCCTACTTCAACAGGCGGCAGGTCTCCGTGGACGCAGAGGATTTCGTCGCGCTGGCGACAATTCTGGCGTCGGCCTATCCCGGTACCGACACGGCGACCGTGCGTGAACTCTGGAACGATTAGGATGGGGCGAGCCCTGAAGGTGCTGTTTCTCGCGTCTGTCCTGGCGGGGGGGTGCACGTGGGTCGAAAAGTCCGACGAAAACTTCGTAACCATTGGCACCGGCGATTTCGGCGCATTGGCGCCCGGTTTGAGGCAGGTCGTTTCCTATCCCGAGGCGCGGGCGCATTGTGCGAAATTCGACAAGGTTGCAGAGCTTTACGACCTCAAGGGAAAGAACGCCGTCTGGCAGTGCGTGCCGCGGGAGTGACACCCATCCGATTTCCGCTGGCTCCTGAAGGGGCCGACAGGTCGCGAAATCCTGCCCACCCTCTGAGCGCGTAGGCAAGCGCTCTGCGTCTCTGTTTCCATAGTCGGTATTTCTCCACCGATGGCGACCGGCGAAATTCCTGCCTGGCGGTGAATGTCCTTTTGCCGGCCTGCCGCACTGCTTGCCAGGCCATCTTTCGCCGGTTTCGCACCTGGATCTCCCACCGTTCGTCATAATCGGGCCAGACGACAGCGTCTTCCCGTATCGGGCCGTCATGGCGCGCATGAAGCGCCGACAGATATTTCAGCTGGTTCATCGATGCTTCAGCCGAGTTCGTTGATGACCTGAATGACGCGGCCGACGACTTCGATTTCGGACTGGATGAAGACCGTTTCGTGCGGCTCCGTGCTGTCGGGTTCGAGCCGGTCGGGGTTTGACCGGTATCGTTTGAACGTGGCGTCCCCGCCAAGCTTGACCACATAGTACCGGCCCGACTCCAGAGATTTGTCGGCGTAATCGACGATGACGGTGCTGCCTTCCGGCGCAACCCGGTTCATCGACTGACCGTTCACCTTGAGTGCGATCAGCGTATTACGCTGATGCGTGACGGCGATGTAATCCGCCGCATCACCGACCGCATACGGATCCTCTGTTTCGGTCAGACGGCCGGCCATTACCCAACTGACCAGCGGCACGTTCTGAACAGGCTTTTCAATTGCGCTGACATTGCCGGCGGAGGGGAGTTCGAGAAGTTCTTCCAGCGTCCAGTTCAGGCCGCGCGCGATTCCTTCCAGCGTATCGCGTCTCGGATTGCGCGACTTCGTCCTAAGGACGTTTCGGATCGCATCCGACGTAAGCCCGCCATCCAGCGATGCCCGGCGCGCCGATTTCGAAAGTTCCCGCAGACGGGAACGAATTTTTTCCCTGAGGTCGGTCATCTCACGGCTCCAGATCGATGAGAAACATGCGTCAGGTAATTTAACCTCAAAAAAAGATTCGAGAATAAGGTAAAAATCCCTTGATTATTTTTGAAGAATAAGGTATATAAACCGCATAATGAGAAATTCAAGATTTTCATACGGTAAATTTACTTCGTCGGATCGGTTGATGTCGCACTGGAAACAGCGTCGCCGGGCGGTCGATAGTGATAGGGCCCGAATCCGGTCGCACGACGTAGAGCGACTAATCGACCCGGATTTCGATGAAGTGGCCATAGACGAAGTCCTGGAGGGCATGGATCTGGATCCTGATTTGCGGAGCGGGTCGGATGAGTGAGAACAGATCTGTTCGTTCCGGTGAGCGCGCCCATGGCCGGTAGGAAAACCAGACGCGCGCGCCTCAAACGCATCGCGTTCGGGAGGCCAGACGGGCAGAGCAGCGATCGCAATATTGCACCGACGCCGGAAACGCTGAAGAAGCTCGAGAAGGACGTGATTTCAACCCTTTTCGAGGAAGCGGCCCTGACGTCTGCGCAGCGCGATGCCGCACTGGAGATTCGCGGGATTCACGAAGCGATCGGGCGAGGCATGTTCGCTCGGAGCGCAGTCAACCCTGCAGCGGTCCGCGGCGGACCTCAGTATGGTCCCCGCGATTTCACGCATAAGATGTCCGTGGACGAGCTGGACCGCTGGGAAAACAGATATCTGCCCTGGTCGCACGATCTTGCGGTTGCCGTGGTTTCCGGCATGCCCAGGACGCGCTGGCTTCAACTCGTTATCGATATTGTTGTGGATAATGTTTCGATCACGGCGGTCGAATCGCGCTATCGGCTGGCTGCCGGATCGGGACTACGGTATCTGGCGGAAGGGCTCGATCGGTTCAGTGAAGCCCGGAATTCCGTTTGAACGCTATCCCGTTTGAACAGGAGCGCGTCATGCTGATAGATTGACCGGGTAACATTGGCAGATGCGTTTATGTCCCAAACAGACAAGGTAGAATCGAACGACCGGTCCGAAGCGGCGATGTTGGCTTGCGATCGCGCTGCCTACGAATTCCGCAGAGGCAGAATAGTCAGGGTCGAGGGCGACGGAGATTCAGTGCTGGCGGTCGCCGCCGAAATGCTGAGTCCGCAGGCGCTTGACCGGATCAGATCTCTTGCGGGTGCTGACCCCGATATCGCGATCACGCATCATCGCGCCCGGACCCTGAAGATTCCGCTCTATACGGATGAAATCGTGCGGATTCCCTTTTCGGCATGGAAGGACGCGGCAACTGCACGGACGCTGGGCGATCCGACCAAGGACCTCGCCAACCCCATGCGGGGGCCCTACACGCCAAGACGCGAGCCGGTCGGCAGCGCTGCCTTGGCGGCGGTTCAGCTGGCGAAGGTAGCGCGCCTGCTGCCCACCGCGGTGATGGTGTCGGCGGCCGCGGTTGATGAAGGGGCGCTTGAAGCGGCCGGAATCGCGACCGTCACGGCGGACGCGATCATGGAATACGAGATGGATACCGCTGGTTCACTCGTGCAGGTGACGGCCGCGCGCGTTCCGCTGGTAGATGCTGAAGACGCGCGCATGTTTGCGTTCCGCTCGCCCGAGGGCGGGCGCGAGCATCTTGCGATCGTCGTCGGCGAGCCGCCGACCGACAAACCGGTACTGGCCCGGCTGCATTCCGAGTGTTTCACCGGCGATCTGATCGGTTCGCTCAAATGCGACTGCGGGCAGCAGCTGCGCGGCGCCCTGGCCCAGATCGGCCAGGAAGGCGCCGGGGTCCTCCTCTATCTGCGGCAGGAGGGCAGGGGAATCGGTCTGATCAACAAGCTCCGCGCCTATGCGCTGCAGGGGCAGGGGTTCGACACGGTTGAGGCCAACGAGCGCCTCGGCTTCGAATCGGACGAGAGGGTTTTTCTGCCGGCAGCCCGCATTCTCGAGCGGCTCGGCTACCGGCAGGTCCGGCTGATGACCAACAACCCCGACAAGGTCGAGGCGCTGGAGGAGTTCGGCATCGACGTGGTCGAGCGCGTACCGCACGCGTTCCCGTCGAACGACCACAACGAATTTTACCTGTCGGTCAAAAAGGAAAAGAGCGGCCATCTGCTGTAAGGGATGTCGAATTTTCTTGACATCTGA
>JAYOLL010000031.1:0-34107 GCA_038120295.1 Rhodospirillales bacterium
ATCGCCTTGCGGCGATCGCCGAAGCCCGGCGCCTTGACCGCCGCGACCTTGAGGCCGCCGCGCAGCTTGTTGACCACGAGGGTAGCCAACGCTTCGCCTTCCACATCCTCGGCGATGATTACGAGCGGCCGACCCGACTGCACGACCTTTTCCAGCAGGGGCAGCATGTCATGCAGGTTCGACAGCTTCTTCTCGTGGATCAGGATATAGGGATCGTCGAGAACCGCCTGAAGCTTTTCGGTGTCGGTCACGAAGTAGGGCGAGAGATAGCCGCGGTCGAACTGCATGCCTTCGACGACGTCAAGCTCGGTGGCGAGGCTCTTGGCCTCCTCGACCGTGATCACGCCCTCATTGCCGACCTTGTCCATCGCCTGGGCCAGCATCGAGCCGATTTCGGTGTCACCGTTCGCGGAAATCGTGCCGACCTGCGAGATTTCCTCGTTCGACTTGACCTTCTTGGAGCGGGCCTGAAGATCGGCGACGACCGCTTCGACGGCGAGGTCGATGCCACGCTTGAGGTCCATCGGGTTCATGCCGGCGGCAACCGCTTTGCAGCCCTCGCGGACGATCGACTGGGCCAGAACGGTGGCCGTCGTCGTGCCGTCGCCGGCCTCGTCATTGGTCTTCGAGGCGACTTCGCGCACCATCTGGGCGCCCATGTTCTCGAACTTGTCGGCAAGCTCGATCTCCTTGGCGACGGTGACGCCGTCCTTGGTGATGCGGGGCGCGCCGAACGCCTTGTCGAGAACGACGTTGCGGCCCTTCGGGCCGAGCGTCACTTTTACCGCGTCAGCCAGAACGTCGACGCCCTTGAGCATCCTGTTTCGGGCCGAGCTGCTGAATTTCACTTCCTTGGCGGACATTTCAGAATTCTCCTTTCAAGCGGCCATCCCGCCCGTGTCCCGGGGCGTGGATGCCGGGATGTTGAACGATGTTCCCCTTTGGGATCAGGCGGCCTTCTTCGTGGCGCCGGTTTTCCGGCCCTCGACGACGCCCATGATGTCGGACTCCTTCATGATCAGCAGCTCTTCGCCGTCGATCTTCACTTCGGTGCCTGACCATTTTCCAAATAGGACCCGGTCGCCTTCCTTGACGTCCAGCGCGACATACTTTCCGTTGTCGTCGCGGGCGCCCGGGCCGACGGCAACGATTTCGCCTTCGCTCGGTTTTTCCTTGGCGGTATCCGGAATGATGATGCCGCCGGCGCTGCGTTCTTCTTCTTTGACGCGGCGAACCACGACGCGATCGTGCAGGGGTTTGAATTTCATAGGTTTCCTCTCCTTCGACTAGACAAGGATTGCGTAGGCAATTGGGTTTTCAGGTGGCTGACTGGCACTCTCTTATGCTGAGTGCCAGTCTCCGGACGCGTATTTAGTCGTTTGCAAACGCGTTTCAAGAGGAAAAATCCGATTTGTTAGCAGTTTAACGACTTTGCTGCTAAGGCATTGTTTTTTATATTTTATTTATCCTTCCCTGTTGCGATTCCCGGCTGGAATGATCCAGAATTTCCGTATCCGATCTGCTTTTGGGAAGCAAAGGAGAAATCATGGAGAGAACACGCCGCCGTTTCCGCCGCGACAGCAGGGCGCTTGAGTTACAGCTGAAAGGCTATCGCCTGTCGACTTCCGAGATTATCTACCGCATGCCGGACCACCCGGAGCTTCTGCAGAGTTTCATCTGGCAGCTTTACGACATTGCGCCGGATTTCCCCGAACTGCACAAATTCCTGGATTTCTGGCAGGAAAATCTCGACGGTCCGCTGCATTCGGTGCGCGTGATGTCGAGAGAAATCATCGGTGCGGGTCGCTATCGCAACGTCGAGCACAGCTTCGCGCTGCACTAGATTTAACGGCGATCTTCAGGCCGCCACACCAACCCTTGAGAAGCGCCGGTTGGTTTAATCCAGCCCCGCTTCTTTCTGGGCTGCGTCGAGAATGTCCTGCGGCGTCTCGGTGACGATCTCGGCATAGATGGGCACGAACGGGCCGCTATCGACCAGCTTCACGAACTCGGGCGCCATCTCGATCATCTGGACGCGGATTTCCCTGTGAATGTCGATGTCCCGCCATTCGCCGATCAGGTAGAAATGGTCTTCGTCCTCGGTGTCGCGGCACAACACGCCGTCTTTCACCTGCGCCGGCGATTTATGCATCGGGTTCTCGTCCGAATAGTCGAACTCGTTGAACAGACGGATGAACTCTTCGCCGGATCCCGGCTTCACGCGGAAATCGTATACGTGAAAGAAATGGCCTTTTTTCGCCAGCGGTTCCAGCGCCATGATCTTCTCCTTTTTTCTGTTTGAGACACGCTAGCGCTCTCGCCGATTTCCCGCAATCGGTCTAGGCTTTGCCAAACCGGTTTCAGGGAGCAGGGCATGATCGTCGATATCTTCACCCATATATTTCCGACCGCGGCTTACGAGAAGATGGTCGCGATGTCGCCGGACCTCGGCAATATCGGCAAACGGCTGACAAACGTCACGTTTCTGCACGATCTTGAGGGCAGGTTTCGCGAGATGGATTCATACGGTGATTACCGCCAGATCATCTCGCTGCCGAATCCGCCGCTCGAAGACGTGACCACGCCGGAACAGGGGACGGAGCTGTCCCGCGTCGCCAACGATGCGATGGCGGAGATGGTGGCGAAGCATCCCGATCGCTTTCCCGCCTTTGTCGCCTGCGTCGCCATGCACGACATGGACAATGCGCTGAAGGAAGTCGACCGGGTGATCAACGATCTCGGCGCACGGGGCGTTCAGGTGTTTTCCAATGTCGGCGGCCGGCCGCTCGACGATCCGCAATACGATCCGCTGTTCCGGAAGATGTGGGAATACGGGTTGCCGCTCTGGCTGCATCCGGCGCGAACTTCCGCGCAAACCGATTACGCCTCTGAGCAGATCTCCCGTTTCGAACTCTGGACCATCATGGGCTGGCCTCATGCAACCTCGGTCGCGATGGTGCGGCTCGTCGTTACCGGCCTGTTCGACCGATATCCCGGGATCAAGATTATTTGCCACCATCTGGGCGGAAATATCCCTTTTCACGAAGGCCGGGTGGAGAACGCCTTTGCCGTGATGGGACGGCGTACGGTCGACGAGGACTATGTCGGGATGAAGAACAGGCTGATCCGTCCGGCGATCGATTATTTCCGCATGTTTTACGGCGACATGGCGATGCATGGCGCGGTTGCGCCGCTGCGCTGCGGGCTCGAATTCTATACGCCCAACAACGTGGTGTTTGCCTCCGATGCGCCTTTCGCCAATATCAACAAGTGTATCCAAGCGGTCGAACGGCTGGAACTCGACGCCGAAACGAAGAAAAAGGTCTATAATGGCAATGCCGGCAGGCTAATGAAGATGTCATTTGAATAGAGACCAATGGACGGATCGAACGATTTCCGCTGGCCCGAGGACGGGCTGACCCGCATCCCGGACTGGATTTATACGTCCGAAGAAATTTTCGCGCGCGAACGCGAGCGGATCTTTCTCGGCCCGACCTGGAACTTCATCGCGCTCGAAGCGGAAATTCCCGAACCGGGCGATTTCAAACGGTCCTATGTCGGCGATGTGCCTGTCATCGTGACGCGCGACAAAGATGGCACGATCCACGCGTTCGAGAATCGCTGCGCCCATCGCGGGCTGGAATTCTGCCGGGCGTTGCGGGGCAACGCCTCGGAATTCATCTGCCCCTATCACCAGTGGATGTACGGGCTCGACGGCAGGCTGATGGCGGTTCCGTTCCGCCGCGGCGACCGCGGCAAGGGCGGCATGCCGGCGGATTTCGACATGAGTGACCATGGCCCCCGGCGTCTCAACATCGCGACGCGGCACGGGGTGGTGTTCGCCAGCTTCTCGGATGCGGTGGAACCGCTCGAAGACTATCTCGGTCCGGAAACCCTTGAGCATTTCGACGTGGTGTTCGCGAACCGGAAGCTCAAGGTGCTGGGCTTCTACCGGAACCGTCTCAACGGCAACTGGAAGCTCTATCACGAGAACCTCAAGGACCCCTATCACGCGACGCTGCTGCACGTGTATCTGGCGACCTTCCGGCTAATGGTCGCAGGCCAGAAATCGGCCATGTTCGTCGATGCGTCGGGCCGTCACGCCACAGCGGCATCGGCGAAGGACGACAGCGCTGAAATCGGTGAAGACACCGCGGCCGAGATGAAAAACGCCTTTCGCGACGACATGGCCCTGGAGGATGCCGAGTTCATCCGGTTCGTGCCTGAATTCGACAGCCCGTGGACCGTTACCATGCAGACCATCTGGCCGAACCTGATCGTCCAGCGCGAGCTCAATACGCTCGGCATCCGCCATATCGTGCCGCGCGGCCCGCACGCGCTCGACATGTACTGGACCATGTTCGGCTATGAGGACGATGACGCGGACATGACGCGGCACCGGCTGAAACAGGGCAATCTGATGGGGCCGTCGGGCTATCTCGGTGTGGACGATAATGAAGCGATCCGCTTCGTGCAGGACGGGCTGCGCCGTTCGGTGTCGGATGAAGGCATCGTGATGCTTGATCCGGAAAACGAGGGCGGCACCGATACGCTGATTTCGGAAGCCTCGATCCGTGCGCTGTACCGCCATTATCGCGAGGTGATGGGACTGTGAGTACCAACCTGTCGTCGGCCGAAGCGCGCGACCTGCGTTTCGAGATCGAGGAATTCAATACCGAATACGCTCGGGCGCTCGATGCGCTTGAGGTGGAGCGCTGGCCCGATTTCTTTACCGAGGACGGGTTCTACCGCGTGACCGCGCGGGAGAATGCGGATGCCGGCATGCCGGTCGGGCTCGTCTGGTGCGAGGGACGCGCCATGCTGCGCGACCGGGCGGCGGCGATCCGCAAGACTATGGTGTATGCACCGCGCTGGATGAGGCACATGATTTCCAACGTTCGGGTAAACGGAATCGATGCCGATGGCGCGATCGAGGCGGAGGCGAGCTACCTGATCCTCGAGACGCTGATGGAGGACGAAACCCGCATCTTCCAGGCCGGACAGTACCGCGACCTGTTCGTGCGGACGGGTGAGGGGCTGAAGCTGAGATCGCGCGACTGCATCTACGATTCGCACCTGATCCCGAACGATATGGTGTATCCGGCGTAATTGCTCACGTCATTGCCGGGCTTGTCCCGGCAATCTTTTGCCGTTTGTGCTTCGTCGGTCCGAGATGCCTGGAACAAGTCCGGGCATGACGCGTGATATTGAGGGGTATACCTCTACCCCAGGTAGCTCGCGATCATGTGGGCGTAGACCTTCGCGGCGTCCGCGGTGCGCTCGACCGAGGCGCAGTCCTGGTCGGTGTGCATGTAGCGGTCCTCGCCCGCGCCGTAATTGCAGCACGGGATGCCGACATGGTTGACGTAGCCCTGATCGAAGGCGGTTGTGGTGTAGAAGGTTTCCGGCGCTGACCCCAGCATTGCCTCGGCGGAAGCGAAGACCTGTTTCACGATCGGCGAGTCGAGATCGACCAGCGACGGATACATGAAAGGACCCTCGGTCATCTCGACCTGCCAGGGAATACCACTCGCCGGGTCTTCCATCCCGTCGACCTGCATCACGATGTCGCGAATATCGTTCCATTTTTCGTGCGGGTCGTCGCCCGGCAGCAGGCGACGATCCAGCGTGATCTCGCATTCGCCCTGGATCGTGTGGGTCGAGTCCGGAAAGCTCCTGATGTGGTTGATGGCGAAAGTCGGTTTCCCAAGCGCCGGATGGTCGCCTTCCAGCTTCAGCTGGTCTTCCAGCCGCCGGATAATCTCCAGCGCGCCGGTGATGGCGTTGCAGGCTTTGCCGGGCGCGCTTGAATGTCCGGGCTGGCCGCGGACCTTAACGAAGGTGTCGATCCGGCCGCGATTGCCCAGCGTCAGCTTCAGGCTGGTGCCGCCGAGGAGCGCCATGTCGGCCCGCACGCCTTCGCCTTCGATCACGCTTGTGATGGCATCGTGCCGCCCGGTTTCTCCGGAAACGCAGCACAGGAAGACGAGCTTTCCGTTTACCGGAATACCGGATGCGATAATGGCCTCGAAGGCGCATAGCATGGCGGCAAGATTGGCTTTCTGCTCGCTGGCGCCCTTGCCGAGCACGACCTCGCCGGGCAGATCCAGCGTCGCGCCGTCGATGACGTCGCCGTCATAGGCGTTCTTCATCGTCGCCTGAGGCTGGTTCATGGCGTTGCCGATGAACATCAGCGATTTTCCGGTCGAATCCTCGCCATATTCGGCGATCAGATTGTGCATGCCGTCATAGCGGATATTGGATATCCCGGCCTCGCGCAGCCGGGGCTCGACGGCGTTCCGGATGAACTCGGCGAGCAGCGGCTCGGCTTCGAACCGGTCGGTTTGCGGGCTTGGAACCTTCACCAGCTCGATCAGCAGCTCCCTGGCGCGGCCCACATCGATCGCTGACTCCAGAATCGAACGAACTTCTTCCACCATGATGATTCTCCTGCTCTTCCTGAACCCTGGGTCTGTAATCGGAACCGCTGGTTTACCAAGGTTTAACCCGACAAACGCAGAATGCCGACAATTTTCCTGATGCGCGAATCCTTCGCGCCCGGATGGATGGATTGGGACTGTCTCTGTCGAAATCTCCCGAAGCCGATGGTGTGGCCAGTGGTGTGTCTTTTCGCGACCGGTTGCGCGCATGGTGGCATGGTTACGAGCTGGCGCAGCCGGATATCGCCGATCTGCCGTTCGATGACGCTCCTGTGCGGACCGACGCCGGTAAACCCGACGGTCATGAGGTGTCGCCCGTTTTAGAAGGGCCGGCCGGACAGGACGAAATTGTCTGGGCGCGGGATCGGATCGACCTCGCCGAAAAAGTGTGGGGCGACGGGTTCGTATTGCCCGGCGGCGAGAGCCATGTACACGACCTGACTGCGTCGAGCCGGATCAACGCGGCGGATACCCTGTTGCAGGTCGGTGTCGGCATGGGCGGCGATGCCGCCGCCATCATCGGAAAATTCGGCAATTACGTTACAGCTTATGAATCCGACGACAACCTTGCCGAGGAAGCGATCAAGTTCGCCGAGGCGCATGGCTGCGGCGACAAGCTCAAGATCGACGTCTGTCCTGTCGACCAGATTGATCCGAAGCAGGGGTATTTTCGCGCCGCCTACATGAGAGAGGCAATGTCTGCGGTCGAGACAAGGGACGATGTCCTTAAGAGTGTCTGCGAGTCGCTGAAATCGGGCGAGTCCCATTTTATTCTCACCGATCTCTTCCACGACGATCCGTCGGCATCTGCGGAAACGAAGGCCTGGGCTGACGGAGAACGCACTATGGTTCTTCCCTGGAATATCAGCAGCGCCCGGTCCACGCTTGAATCGCTCGGCGTAGCGCTGCGGATCGTGGAGGACGCGAGCGACGACTATTGCGCGATGGTGACAACGGCCTGGGGGAAGTTTCTGTCCCAGTTCGGCCAGCAGAAAACCTCGCCTGAATTCGGCGCGGTCGTTGCGGACGAAGCCGCCTACTGGAATCGGCGGGTCGCCGCGATACAGTCGGGCGGGCTGCGCTACTACAAGATCATGGGCACGAAATATTCCTGACCGGAACTGTCGTACGCATGCGTTGACAAGCGGCGACGCCCCCCCTATTGTCCGCCCTTCTTGAAATTTGAGCACGAAGAAGGCCCACGATGAAGATCGTTAACTCGTTGAAGACCCTCAAGAAACGGGACAAGAACTGCCGCATCGTCCGGCGGAAGGGCCGCGTGTTTGTCATCAACAAGCGGAACCCGCGCTTCAAGGTGCGCCAGGGCTAGACACCTCTTTGTCCGTGTCGTTTCGAACCGCGCCGTCTGGCGCGGTTTTTCGTTTTGGGGCAGACCTCTGTCGATTCCTCTGACGGGTGTCTATTCTCGCCCGGGTGTTGCTATTCTGTAGAGACGCAAACCCGATAGCGACCCGAAAGCGCCCGCCATGCAGATGCCCGAACCGGACAGTGCTGTGATTGCGCGTCGCGGCGACATTGTCGCCGCGCTGAGACGGATCGTGCCGGGCGAGGGCGTGATCGCGGAGGAGACCGCGCTGCGCGCCTATGAATGCGATGGGCTGACTGCCTATCGCCAGCTGCCGCTGATCGTTGTGCTGCCTGAAACGGTCGACCAGGTCGCCCGCGTTCTCCGCTATTGCCGGGAACACGGCGTCAAAATTGTGCCGCGCGGCGCCGGTACGTCGTTGTCGGGCGGCGCCCTGCCGCTGGCCGACGGAATCACGCTCGGGCTCGGCAAGTTCAACCGGATCCTCGAGATCGACTATCCCAACCGCTGTGTGGTGGCGCAGCCGGGCGTGACCAATCTCGCGTTGACCCAGGCGGTGGAAGCCGACGGATTCTATTATGCGCCTGACCCGTCCAGCCAGATCGCCTGTACCATCGGCGGCAACGTGGCGGAGAACTCGGGCGGGGTGCATTGCCTCAAATACGGGCTGACGACCAATAACTTGCTCGGGCTTGAACTGGTGACAATGGAGGGCGAGATCATCCGCCTCGGGGGAAACCATCTCGATTCCGGCGGTTACGATCTGATGGGGGTTGTGACAGGGTCCGAGGGGCTGCTTGGCGTCATCACCGAGGTTACCGTGCGAATCCTGACGAAACCGCCATCGCTGCGTGCGCTGCTTGTCGGGTTCGGTTCCAGCGAGGAGGCCGGCGCGTGCGTGTCGGCCATTATCGCCGCCGGCATCGTGCCTGGCGGGATGGAGATGATGGACCGCGCCGCCATTCACGCCGTCGAGGATTTCGTCCACGCGGGCTATCCGCTCGATGTCGAAGCGCTCCTGATCGTCGAGCTCGACGGGCCGGAAGCGGAGGTCGATCATCTGGTCGATCGCGTCCGGGATATCGCTTCGGAAAATGGCGCCGTATCGGTGCGCGCCAGCGAGAGCGAGGAGCAGCGGCTGCTGTTCTGGGCAGGGCGCAAGGCGGCCTTTCCCGCCGTTGGTCGTATTTCGCCCGACTATTACTGCATGGACGGCACCATCCCGCGCCATCGGCTGCCCGACATTTTGTCGCGGATTTCGGAGGCGTCGCAGCGCTACGGGCTGGGTGTCGCCAATGTATTTCATGCCGGTGACGGCAATCTGCACCCGCTGATCCTGTATGATGCCAACCGGCCCGGCGAACTGGAAAAGGCAGAAGAGTTCGGCGCTGAAATCCTCACCCTGTGCGTCGAGATGGGCGGCGTGCTGACCGGAGAGCACGGCGTCGGCGTCGAGAAGCGCGACCTGATGGGAACCATGTTCAGCGAGATCGACCTGAAACAGCAGCAGCGCCTGAAATGCGCATTCGATCCTGCGCTGCTGCTCAATCCCGGCAAGGTTTTCCCGACCCTACATCGCTGCGCCGAGCTCGGCCGCGTGCATATCCATGGCGGGGAGACGCGCTTCCCCGACCTGCCTCGGTTCTGAGACCGACATGGCCGATACGATCCAGCCAGCAGACGAAAAGGGCGTGCAGGACGCGGTCGCCGCCGCACTTTCTGACGCAATGCCGCTCGAAATCGTCGGCGGCGGCACAAAGAGAACGCTTGGCCATCCCGTATCGGCATCCGGCATATTGTCGCTCTCCGCGCTGAGCGGGATCGTTTCCTACGAGCCCGAAGAACTCGTCATCACCGTAAGACCCGGCACAACGCTGGAAGAGGTCGAGGCGGCGCTGGCCGACAGAAACCAGTGCTTCGCTTTCGAGCCGCCGGACTGGCGCGGATTTCTGGGAAGCGACGGGCGACAGACGGTTGGGGGCGTTGTTGCGACCAACCAGTCGGGACCCCGGCGTTTGCGCGCCGGAGCAGCGCGCGATCATGTTCTCGGCGCGCGCATCGTAACCGGGCGGGCGGAGACCGTGAAGATCGGCGGAAAGGTGGTCAAGAATGTCACCGGCTACGATCTCTGCAAGCTGATCGCGGGGTCGTACGGCACGCTCGCCGTCATGACCGAAATCACCCTGAAGACCCTGCCTGCCGGGGAGAAAACGCGCACCGTTCTGCTGTTCGGGCAGGATCATGCCGCGGCGCAGGCGGCCATGACCGAAGCGCTGCATAGTCCGAACGATATCTCGGCGGCAGCGTATGTGCCGGAAGCCATCGCGGGACGATCGGGCGTCGGTTACGTCGCGAATTCGAACGCTGCCGTGACCGCGGTTCGCGTCGAAGGCCCCGAACCATCCGTCGCTGCACGCTGCGCTGCGTTGCGCGACCTGCTGGGCAGGCATGGGGATGTCGAGGAACTTCATTTTCACAACTCGCGAAAATTCTGGGCGGAGGCCGGCGACGTCTCCGCGTTTGCGGATGGTAGCGACCCGGTCTGGCGTCTTTCCATACCGCCTGCCTCGGCGCCCGGAACGGTCGCCCGCATCGCCGCTGATATCGATTGCGATTTCTTCGCCGACTGGGGCGGCGGCCTGGTCTGGCTGAAGCCGAGAGGCGCCGCTGAAGACGCAGGAGCTTCGACCGTCCGCAACGCCATTGCCGACACGGGCGGCCACGCCACCCTGATCCGCGCGTCGGAGGAGCTGCGCCGCCAGGTCCCTGTTTTCCAGCCGCAACCGGCGGCGCTTGGCGCACTCTCCGCCCGCATCAGGGACGGGTACGATCCGGTGCATATTCTCAATCCGGGCCGCATGTCGCTGCAGACGACCCTGCAGACGACGCTGCCAACGACGGTGCGAACGGGCGAGGGGGGCTGACGTTGCAGACGCGCTTTTCCCCCGAACAGCTCGCCGATCCCGACATTGCGGAAGCCAATGATATTCTCCGCGCCTGTGTTCATTGCGGGTTCTGCACGGCGACCTGCCCGACCTATTTATTGACAGGCGACGAGCTCGACAGTCCGCGCGGACGGATCTACCAGATCAAGGACATGCTGGAGGCCGACCGGCCGCCCAGCGCGTCGGAAGTCACCCATATCGACCGCTGCCTGTCCTGCCTGTCCTGCATGACGACCTGCCCGTCCGGCGTCCATTACATGCATCTGGTCGATCACGCGCGCACCCATATCGAGCGGCGCTGGGTCCGGCCGCTGCGCGACCGGTTCCTGCGATCGATGCTAGGGCGCGTTCTTCCCGGCCCACGGCTTGCCGATCGTATCCTGGGCCTGGCGCGGTTGGGCGCGCCTCTGGTGCGTGTAATGCCGGGACCGGTCAGACGAATGATCGCGCTGGCGGCCGACTGCCGGACCGGAGCGGACATTCTGTCGCCTGGCGTCTATCCCGCGGAGGGCGAACGGCGCTACCGGGTCGCCCTGATGACGGGCTGCATCCAGCAGGCGATCGATGCGAACATCAACGCCGCCTCTGTCCGGCTCCTGCGGCGGCACGGCTGCGAGGTTCATGTGGCCGCGGGTGCGGGATGCTGCGGGTCGGTCAACCATCATCTGGGGCAAGAACGGGCTGCCCGCAGCCTGGCGGAAGCGAATATACGGGCCTGGACCTCTATCCCCGACGGTATCGACGCGGTGGTCGTAAATGCGTCCGGCTGCGGGACCGTGGTCAAGGATTACGGGTATATGTTCCGAAACGACCCGGCGCTGGCGGATACGGCGCGGTCGGTCTCGGACAGGACGCGCGATATCTGCGAATTTCTGGACGAGACAGGGCTGACTGAGGCCACCGGCGACGCGACGGCCCGGGTCGCCTACCAGTCTGCCTGCTCCATGCAGCATGGCCAGAAACTCACGCGTCAGCCCGTCGATCTGCTGCGCAGGGCCGGGTTCGAAGTCGTCGAGCCGCGCGATGCGCATCTTTGCTGCGGTTCGGCGGGTACCTATAATATCCGTCAGGGAGAAATGGCCGACAGGTTGCGTGCGCAGAAGCTCGCCGCACTGAAGGCGCTGGCGCCAGACTATGTGGCGAGCGGCAATATAGGTTGCATGGTCCAGCTTCGGTCAGGTCTGGAGGCTCCCGTTCTGCATACCGTGGAGTTGCTGGACTGGGCGACGGGTGGGCCGAAGCCCGATGCCGTTGAACCGGAGGGTAAACGGACATGAAGAATTTCATGGCCTGGATGGCGACGGCGGCGACGCTGAATTTCGCTGCGCCCGTGGTAGCCGGGCAGAACGATCCGCGGCTCAACGATCTGTTTGCGGCGCTCAAGGCTGCCGCCAGTGAAAAGGAGGCCGCGCCGATCGAAGCGCGAATCTGGGCGATCTGGACGGAGTCCGGCATCGAGGATATCGACCGGCTCATGGCGCTTGGCATCGCTGCAATGGGAATCCGCGATTTTCGCACTGCCGAGTCGGTTTTCACCGCCATCGTCCGACAGGCGCCCGATTTCGCCGAGGGCTGGAACAAGCGGGCGACGCTCTACTACATGATGGGCAAGATGGAGAAATCCGCGGCCGATGTCGACAGGGTGCTGTCGCTGGAGCCGCGCCATTTCGGTGCGCTCTCAGGGCTGGGGCTGATCCGGCTGGCGGAGGAAAACGAGAGGGAAGCGCTGAAAGCGTTCGAGCGCGGGCTCGCCATTCATCCCAACATGGCGGGCGCGACGACCTATATCCGCAAGCTGAAGCTCAAGCTGCTGGGGCGCGGGATCTGACGTTCAGGCCGCCATGCGTCGCCGGCGGGCGACGCCCATGACGACGAGCCCTGACAGGACGATCAGGATCCCATTCGGCTCCGCAATTCCGACGACGACATCGGCCTGGGTGACCTGCAGGAACAGCGACGTGCCGCCGAGGCTGTTGGCGCCGAAGAACTGCACGAAATCCAGCCCGACCAGGTTTACGGTCAGATTGTCGAAGAACCCGTTGGTGAACGCGCCGGTATCCAGCTGGATGACCTCGAAGGTCTGGCCGATTGTAAGGGTCGAGGCAAAGCCGGCGTCGGCGATGACATCGATATCGCCGGACAGGTCCGCGTCGCCGTTGAGGATGGTCAGCAGATCGTGGCTGACGCCGGCGACCGCGCCGAACAGTTCGAACTCGAAGGATGCGGTAGCGGACTGAACGTAATCGCCGTCGGTCAGCGTCAGGTGCCCCGGCGAATTGCCGACCGCCATGGTACCGCCGATATTGTTGAAGGCGTGCACACCCGCGCCGTTAAAATCGACCGTGCCGCTGCCGCCGAATCGCCCGCCCTGAAGCTCAACCGTGCTGTTGAATCCGGCGGTCGTCATGATGCCGTTCACGGTCGTCTGGCCGCCTGTCTGGACGTAATTGCCCGAAATGATATCGGCCCGGCTTCCCGACTGGATATCGACCAGCCCGCCCGCCTGTGTGAACTGGTCGCTGGCGCCGTTGATATCGAGCCCGGCGGCGCCGGAGGCGCGCAGCGTTCCCTGGTTGATAAAGCCGGGCGTGCCGCCGTCGATGACGATCTCGTTGGTTGCGCCTGTGGCATCGATGGTGCCGGTGTTGATCATGCCGCCTGAATTCTGAAGCAGGCTCCCGGCGCCTCGAATGGTCTGGTTTGCGCTGATGGTCAGAACGCTTGTCAGCGCGCCGGCACCCGATGAAGAGAAGAAATTCTGGGCGCTGTCGGTCATGACGATCTCGCCGGTTCCGGCGATCGTCTGGCTGCCATCGAAGCTTATGACGGTCGAGCTGCCTGTAGCGTTGAGCTCCCATGTGCCGTTATTGGTGATGCCGTTCCGGATTTCCGTATCGTTGCCGTTGCCCTGAACCAGGTTTGTGCCGGCCGCGACGGTGATGTTCTCGAGGTCCAGCGATGTGCCGCCGCCCAGCGCCTCGACGATGCCGCTACCCGCCGACGTGTCCAGCGTGCCGCCACGCAGGGTTACGCCATTGTTGAGCCGGATGTTGCCGCTGCCGGTCGATTCGATCGTCGTATTGTTCTGGTAAGTGCCGATACTGAGCGAAAGACCGCCCGCACCCTCGGTGCGCAGGACGGCATTATTGACGAAGTTCGCCCCGCCGCCGGCATCGGCTGTTCCCGGATCGAGCTGGAGCGTGGTGCTGCCCTGCTGCAGGATGGTCCCGTTATTGACGAACCCGCCGAAATTCTGCTGGATCTGACCGGCGCCGCGGATCGTCTGTCCGACATCACGATTTCGCCGGTTCCGGAGATTGTCTGGCTACCATCGAAGCTTATGACGGTAGAACTGCCTGTCGCGTTGAGCTCCCATGTGCCGTTATTTGGTGATGCCGTTCCGGATCTCGGTATCGAAGCCGTTACCCTGAACCAGGTTGGTTCCGGCGGTAACGGTGACCCCTTCGAGATCGAGCAGGGTTGCTGCGCCGTTCGCCCTGATGACGCCCGCGCCGCCGGACGAATCCAGCGACCCGCCCTGAATCGTGACGCCGCTGTTAAGCCGGATATCTCCCGTACCCACAGTCTCGATCGAGGTGTTGTTGTCGTATATGCCGGCATTGAGCCGGAGGCCGCCCGCTCCTTCGGTTCGAAGGATGCCGTTATTCACGAAATACGCCCCCAGGCCGGCATCGGCCCCGCCAGGATCGAGGACCATTTCAACGGTGCCCTGCTGCCGTACCGTACCGTTATTGACGAACCCGCCGAAATTTTCCTGGATCCTCCCGGCGCCGCGGATCGTCTGGCTGCTATCCAGTGTGACGACGACGTCGCCCGTTGCTTCGCCGCCAAAACCGTTGACGCTCAGGACGTTGTTGAAGCTGTTCGACATCACGATTTCGCCGGTTCCGGTGATCGTCTGGCTGCCCTCCACCGTAATCCGCGTATCATTTCCCGCGTCATTCAGGTTCCAGGTGCCGTTATTGACGATGCCGCTGCGGATCCGGCTGTCAGCGCCGGTTGCCTGAACCAGATTGGAGCCGTTTGTCACCGTGACACCGTCGAGGATCGGGCCGCCAGAGGCGGTGCGGATCTCGCCTCCGGCCGTTGTTGTCAGATCTCCGCCTACAATCTCAACCGCGCTGCTGTTCAGCTGCACGACCGACCCCGCGCCATCGGCGCGGATTGTGCCGCCGGTGTTGGTATAGGTCGCGGTGTTGAGATTCATCGTTGCGCCGGCGGTGGCCTGCAGCGTGCCGCCGCTGTTGTCGAAACCGCCGGCGCCTGGATCGATGGTGAGCGCGCTGCCGGCGTTGTTGGCGATCACCTGGCCCTGATTGACGAACCCGCCGCTATTGATGAGCAGCGATCCGGACCCCTGAATGGTGTGGCCCGCCGCCTGGGTGATGATATCGCCGGCCCCCAGCGTGCGGATCGAGTTGTTGACATTGCTGCCCAGGGTAATCGTGCCCGTGCCGTTGATCGCGCTGGGGCCCGAGAAGTTCAGAATAACCGTGCTGCCTGTCGAGTTCAGATTGACGGCGCCGTCGTTGTTCAGCGTACCGGTCGCCAGCGTCATGGAATTTCCGTTGTTGAAATTCACCGTGTCGCCGCCGGAAACGCCCAGCGAATCGATCGTGACATTGGCATTCAGGTTAGCGGTCGATGCACCGGCTCCGCCGTTGTCGATCAGGACGCCGAACGTGTCGTTGACGTCATTGTTCGGAAATGTCGCAGTCGTGGGGGCTGAGCTGAACGACCAGTTGCCGCCATCGTTCCAGTTCCCCGTCGTGCCGCTCGACCAGGTCGCCGTAATTGCTGCGCCCCAGGCTGCCGGCGCACAGGCGATCACCGCCGCAATGGCTGTAGCTGCACCCCAGTTCCGTACACGACCGCTGTATTTCACCGTCATTTTTCGTCCTGTCCCGGCATCACGCGGAAAACGTGAATTCCTCTCTCCCGTTAAGACTATATTGACTGCAAGATTCAGGCCAATTTCCTTAAATTATTTTATTTCAATAATTTAGAAAGCAGCGGCATATACGGATGCGAAAAAGTGTAAAGCTGGCCGACACCATTTTGGGCAAATTTATTGCCTTTCAGGCTTTTCCCTGATGCGCGAGACCCGAAGGATGTTGGTCGCGCCGGGCGTACCGAACGGGACGCCTGCGGTGACCACCAGCATCTGCATCAGCTCGGCGAATTCGAATTCGCGGGCGATGGCGCAGGCCTTATCGACCATGTCGGCGAAGTCGCTGACGTCCTCTGCGATGACGCTCTGCACGCCCCAGGCGACGGCGAGGCTGCGGGCGGTGCGGATCCGTTCGGTCAGACACAGGATCGGTACGTTGGGGCGGACGCGCGCCGCGCGCCGGGCGGTCGATCCCGACGTCGTATAGGTCACGATGGCCGCCGCCGAGATCGTGTTCGCCACCTGGCGGGCGGCTTCGATGATGGCGTCCGGTGTGTTGGGCCCGGGCGCCTGATGGCTCGATTCCGCCGTCGCCCAGAACTCGGGGTCGCGCTCCACCCGGCGGATGATACGGTCCATCATGGTGACCGCTTCTACCGGATAGTGGCCGGCGGCGGTTTCCGCGGAAAGCATTACGGCGTCCGCGCCGTCATAGATGGCGGTGGCGACGTCGGACGCTTCGGCCCTTGTCGGCGCTGGCGAGTCGATCATCGACTCGAGCATCTGGGTCGCCACGACGACGGGCTTGCCCTCTCCGCGGCAGGCGCGAATGATTTCTTTCTGAAGGCTCGGTACGTCTTCCGGCGGCAGTTCCACGCCCAGATCGCCGCGGGCGACCATCACCGCGTCCGACAGGGTCACGATTTCCTGGAGATGTTCGATCGCTGCCGGTTTCTCGAGCTTGGCCATGATGGCGGCGCGATCGCCGATCAGTTCGCGGGCATCCTGGATATCCTCGGCCCGCTGCACAAAGCTCAGCCCGATAAAATCCGCGCCGTGATCCAGCGCGAACTGCAGGTCTTCCCGGTCCTTGGGCCCCAGGGAAGAGACCGGCAGAACCGCATCGGGGACGTTAAAGCCCTTGTGGTTGGAGATCGGCCCGCCTGTCACGATTTCGGCGACTGCAGATTGCCTGCCGGCCTCGATGATGCGCAGCCTTAGCTTGCCGTCGTCGATCAGAATGTTCGTGCCCTCGGTCAGGGCGGAAAAGACTTCGGGATGGGGCAGGCAGACGCGCGTCGCATCGCCCGGCGTTTCGTCGAGATCGAGGCGCATCGTCGCGCCTTCTTCGAGCATCGCCGTTCCGCCGACGAAATCACCGACCCGAAGCTTGGGCCCCTGCAGATCGGTCAGGATGCCAATCGGCCGGCGGGTCTCCGCTTCGAGCGCGCGGATGATGGCGAACCGCTCGGCATGGTCGTCATGCGAACCGTGGCTGAAATTGAGCCGGAAGACATCGGCGCCCGCTTCGAAAAGCGTACGGATCATCTCCGCCGAATTACTTGCGGGACCCAGCGTGGCGACGATCTTGGCCTGACGGTGACGGCACATGAACCGCTTATAAATCAACCTTCGCCGGATCGCCAATGCCAATCAGGGTCGCCCGGAAATCATTTACGTTGGTGAGGGTCGGTTCTCTGTGGATAAGCTGGTCGAGAGCGCCGAACAGGTCGGCGCTGCGGTGTGCGGCAAACATGCCGGTCGGGTCGAGCCCGAGATCGCTCGCGCCCGAAACGGTCCAGGGAGTCAATACCGCCCCGGCGGCGCCGGAAGCGCCGTCGATCCCGTCCGTGTCCGCCGCCAGCGCCCAGATTCTTGGATCGCGGTTGAGTGCGAGCCCAAGCGCCAGCAGATATTCCGTGTTCGGACCGCCCTTGCCCCCGCTGCGCAGACCGCCGCGCAACGTCACTGTCAGCTCGCCGCCGGACAGAAGAACCACCGGCGGGTCGCCCGGTTTTCTGAATCTGGCCGCCTCAAGCGCCTGCCGGGCGTGGTCGTCCGCCACATCGCGCGCTTCGCCCTCGATAGCGTCGCCCAGGACGATGGCCCGGCATCCGGCCTTGCGCGCGGCATCCGCCGCGGCTTCGAGAGAATCCGCGGCCCGCGCGACGACGGTGACGCTGTCGCGGGCGAAACCTTCCGGCTCGAAGGAGGGGGACGTCGTTTTCAGGGCCGATATGACAGCGGGCGACAGGTCGAGACCGTAACAGGCGACGATGTCGGACGGAGATCTCGCGTCGGCAGGGGGGATGACGGTTGGTCCGGAGGCGATAACTGACGGGTCGTCGCCCGGCACATCGGAAATTGCGAGCGTTACCACGCGTGCCGGATGAGCCGCCACGGCCAGCCGGCCTCCCTTGATCGCAGACAGCGACCGGCGAACCGTGTTTATCTCTCTGATCGGCGCGCCGCTGGCGAGCAGGGCATTCGTGACCGCCTGTTTGTCCTGCAGGGAGATACCCGGGGCCGGCAGAGCCATCAGCGCAGAACCGCCGCCCGACATAAGGGCGATGACCATATCGTCGGCGGTCAGATTCCGTATCGCTTCCAGCATCGTGTGCGCCGCGTCTTCCGCGGCGCTGTCCGGGACCGGATGGGCGGCTTCGATGACGCGGATGCGCTCGCATGCGCAGCCATGTCCGTAGGGAACGACGACAGTTCCGGACAGCTCGCCCCCGAACTGGCGCTCAAGCGCCTGCGCCATTGCGGCTGCGGCTTTTCCCGCGCCGACGACGACCGTTCGCCCGCGCGGCGGGGCGGGGATGTGTTGCAGCAGGCAGCGTGCGGGGTTCGCCGCGTCCACAGCGGTGTCGTACAGGCTTCGCAGAAAGACGCCGGGGTCTTCGATCATTCCGGCATTACAGCGCAGCAGGCGGTAATCGGCTATAGTCCGGCAATGGAAAATATCGCTCACTCCGAATACATCTCGCGCCGCATCGCCGAGGACATCGATACGTCAGACATAGCCTCAGGTATGGACGGCTGGCTGGGCGACTGGCTGGACGCGCCGGCGGGACTCGCGGGATGTTTGCGGCCTGTAGTCGATTGCGCCCGCCTGCGGCGGGGTCTGTGACCGCATGTCGGGTATTCGCCTTCTGACGCCCGGGACACCGGCATTTGCGGCCCTGCGATGGTTCGGCACTTTTACCGGTGTGGCCGGGGCGCTCATCCTGGCGCTCAACATTCCAGTAAGCGGCTGGGGGTGGGTTCTGTTCGCGGTGTCGGCGGCGGCCTGGACCGCCGCAGGGTTTGCGATCCGGGATTACAGCCTGGTGGTCCTGCAGGGCGCGTTTCTGGTCGTCGACCTTATCGGAATATGGCGCTGGCTGATCTTATAATTAAAGTGCTGGCCCTTTTATCGATCCTGCGATAGGGAACGGTAAAGCTGATGCGCACTGGATTTTTCAGCGGATCGGCACAAGATTAGGGCGATCGGGAGCCGAACTCCCTGAGAAACCGGAAAGAGGAACCTCAAAATGGCGGATATAGACGAAAAAACCCGGATCGAACTCGAAGCGGCGGCGTTTCGCACCCTGCTGGGTCACCTTCAGAAACGCTCCGACGTTCAGAACATCGACCTGATGAACCTGTCCGGTTTCTGCCGCAACTGCCTCAGCAAATGGTATGTCGCCGCCGGCAAGGAACGCGGCCTTCAGATCGACATGGGCGATGCCCGAGAATACGTGTACGGCATGCCGTATGACGAATGGCGCGATAAATACCAGCAGGAAGCCTCCGAAGAGCAGCAGGCTGCGTTCAAGGAGGTCATGGGCAATCCCGACCTGACGACCGAAGGCTGAGGATTAATCCACAGCTTTTTCGGCGTGGCGGCATTCAGCCCGTACCCGATTCGCACTGGCGTTTCTAAGGTTGCTACAACGAATCTGAGCAACAGGAGACGCCCCATGCCCGACGCCAGCGGTAATGTCGCCCGCGACCACCTTCGTTCGTTCATCGAACGTATCGAGCGGCTGGAAGAGGAAAAAGCCACACTGATGGCCGATATCCGCGAGGTCTATGCCGAGGCCAAGGGTACCGGATTCGATCCCAAGATCATGCGGCAGGTCGTGCGAATCCGAAAAATGGAGCCCTCCGACCGCCAGGAACAGGAATACGTGCTCGATACCTACCTGTCCGCGCTCGGCATGGCTGTCGAACCGGCGGAAGCCGGTGAGGGCGCCGAGTAAATCTCACCCCGGGCGAGATCAGGCCGACCGCGTTCCCACAAGGTCGTCTAAAACTTCTCGCCCCTAGAACTTCTCGATCCAGGGTCTGAGTTCGATTTCCCACGCCCAGCTGTCACGCGGCTGGCGCCAGAACTGGTAGTAGGTCTCGGCGATGCTGTCCGGGTCGAGCAGTCCGTCTTCGCCCCGGTCGGCGCGCGGGTCGTTTTCGCGGCGGATGCCGCCGTCGATCACGAAATGGCCGATATGGATATTCTGCGGGTGCAGTTCGCGTGCCAGCGCCTGGGCCAGCCCACGCAGCCCGAACTTGCCCATCGCGAAAGTGGTGGAGTTGGGATAGCCTTTCACCCCGGCGGAAGCACCGGTAAACAGAATTGTTCCGTTGCCGCGCGCGACCATCTGTTTCGCAGCCTGCTGCGCGACCAGAAATCCGCCATAGCAGCTGATCTTGATGGCAGTCAGCACGGCGTCGGGATCGATCTCGGTAATCGGGCCGCGCACGCGGTTGGACGCGTTGTAGACGACAACATCGGGTTCGCCGAGATCCTTCGTGACCGCGGAAAACATCGCCGCGACTGCCGCCGGATCGATGGCATCGCAGGCGTATGCCTTTGCCCCTGTTTCCGAACACAGGCCGGAAAGCTTCCCGGTGTCGCGCGCCGCAACCGCGACCTTGACGCCTTCCCTGGCGAACCGCCGCGCCAGAGATGCGCTCAGCCCTGCACCGGCGCCGACGATCAGCGCCGTTTCCGTGTCAGCCATAAAAATTCCCCCCGAATTGTACGAATGCAATCATGTTTCCTTCGGCGCCGGTTTGACGACGATATGGCTGACAACGTTTTCGACATGATCGATATCTCGCAGCACTGTCATCACCCTGCCGAGTTCTGCGTCGGTCCGCGCCCGCCCGATGATGTAGACGACACCATTCACAACGCGCCAGCGCATGTTGATCGACCGCACGCCTTTTTCCGCGACCAGCCGTGCCTTGATCTTGCTTTCGATCCAGACATCGTTGGCCGCCTTTTTAAAGCCTCCGGCGTCTGTCACCTGCATGTTGTTATAGATTGTGCGGACGCCCGTGATGTCTTGGGCAAGCGCTGTGATCCGGTTCTTGCTTTCGGTCGATTTCACCGATCCGGTCAGCATGACGCGGCCCTCGTAAACGTCGGTCGAAACCTCGAAAAAAAGATCCCGATACTTGTCACCCAGCAGCTTTTTGTTGAGATCGAGCCGAATTTCGCCATCGGTTGCGACCTGGCTGAGCGTCCGGTCTTCAGCCGGTGTCGTCGCCGCATCGATCCAGCCAGTCGGGTGCGAGCAGGCGCTCAAGACCGCCAATGCCGCCAGAAAGGTCCATACCCGATAAGCCATTCTATCCTCCGTAAAGCCCGTTCAGCGCCCCATCATAGCGTTCACGTATGACATGGCGGCGAATCTTCAAGGTCGGCGTCATCATCGCGTTGTCGATGGTGAAGGGTTCCGCGGTCAGTGTAAAACGCCGGACCCGTTCGATCACGGAGAGCGATTTATTGGTCTCGTCGATAGCGGCTGATATTGCCTTCCTGAAATTTTCGTGGCCGATCAGATCGTCGAGCGATGCATCCGGTCGCCCGTTCTCGGCGGCCCAGCTTTTCGCATAAGTTTCATCGGGCACGATCAACGCCACCAGATGCGGCCGCCGGTCGCCGATCACCATCGACTGGGAAATCTCCGGCTGCGTGTTGAGCATACCCTCGACCCGCTGCGGCGAAATATTGTCGCCGCCCGAATTGACGATGATGTCTTTCTTGCGGTCGGTGATGCGCAGATGCCCGTCCTCGTCGAACTCGCCGATATCGCCTGTATGCAGCCAGCCGTCGACAACCGTTTCCGCGGTCTCCTCCGGCCGGTTCCAGTAGCCCTGCATTACCAGATCGCCGCGCACCAGGATTTCGCCGTCATCGGCGATGCGCACCTCGACATCCTTCAGCGGGATGCCGACTGTGGCGATCTTGTTCCGCCAGGGCGGGTTGCAGCTCACGATCGGCGCGGATTCGGTCTGCCCGTACCCTTGCAGCAGCTGAACTCCCAGCGCCGTGAAGAAGGCGCCGATTTCGTAGTTGAGCGGCGCGCCGCCGGATACCATCGCCTTCAGCCGTCCGCCGAACCGGCCCTGCACCTTGCGCCGCACCAGCAGCCCCAGGGCGTGATCGTATAGCCGGTCAATCAAAGTCAGGGCTTCCGGCGTTTCGTAGCGCTTGCGCCCCAAAACGACCGTCTTCTCGAACAAAGTCTCGGCGCGCCCTCCGGTCTGGCGGATGCCGCGCCGTATCCGGTCGTTCATCGATTCGTAGAGTCTGGGCACAGCCGTCATGACGGTGGGGCTGACTTCCTCCATGTTCTGGGCCAGCCTGTCGAGCCCCTCGGCGTAATAGATCTGCGCGCCGATCATGATCGGGAAGAACAGCCCGGCGGTGTGTTCGTAGGAATGCGACAGCGGCAGGAAAGACAGGAACACCTCGTCGTCGAGACCGAGAGGCCGTAGAATTTCGGTGGCGCCGCGGCAATTGCACAGGATCGCGGCGTGGCTCAGCATCACGCCCTTGGGCGCCCCCCCGGTGCCCGACGTGTAGATCAGACAGGCCGTTGCTTCGCGGTCGATTGACTCGGCGTCGAGCGCGCTCCCGTCGGCATGCTTATCCCGGAGGTCGCTATATAGATGAACGGGAATGCCGCTACCGTGATCGCCAATGTCTTCTAGCGCGATCGCGAACCTTACCGTGCCGGCCTGTTGCGCCGCAGGCAGGACCCGCTCCGCCAGCCGGTCGTTCGATACGATGACCGCCTTGGCGCCGCTATCCCCCAGCACATGACGGTGATCCTCGATCCCGTTGGTGATATAGGCCGGAACCGAAATCGCGCGAGCCGCCATAATGGCGAGATCGGCGATCGGCCATTCAGGGCGTGATTCCGACACCAGCGCTACTCGGTCCCCGGGCTCGATCCCCTGGGCGGCGAGGGCCTTCGAAAGCGCCGTAACCTGAGAAGCGGCATCCTTCCAGCTGGTAGATTGCCAGGAGCCGTCCCTCTTCCGCCAGAGGAAAGGCGCATCGCCCTTTTCGGCAGCCCGACGGAAAAACATGGCGACAAGGTTGGGACTGTCCAGCATGGTAACGGCCCGATTACGGCAATTTCGTCTGCGCGCTTGGATTGGCGCGCTCCGGGTCTTATATCCTCGGACAACGGAAGGAGTCATCCATGGCCACAGCCTCAACAGCGCGAAACCCCCGAAACCGGCTTCCTGAGTGGGACCTGGGCGACCTTTATCCCGCAAGGGACGGCAAGGCGCTGAAAAGCGATCTCTCGCGCGCGGACAGGGAGGCCCAGGCGTTTCACGGGAAATATCTCGGCAAGGTCGCGAAGCTTTCCGGAGCGGCGCTGGGGCGGGCGGTCGCCGAGTACGAGACCGTCGACGAACTTCTGTCGAAAATCATGAGCTACGCGCAGTTGGTTCATGCCGGCGATGTCGCCGATCCGGAAATCGGACGGTTCTACCAGACGACTCAGGAGCAGGCGACGAACACGGCGTCGCGGCTGGTGTTTTTCACGCTCGAACTCAACCGGATATCCGATCGCGACCTCGCGAAGAAGCTCAAATCGCCGGCGCTTGCGACATACGAATCCTGGATACGCGACGTGCGCGTGTTCCGCGACCACGAGCTTGCCGAGGAGATGGAACGCCTGCTGACCGAGAAGCGCGTTTCCGGGCGCGGCGCCTTCAACCGGCTGTTCGACGAGACCATGGCGCGGATGCGGTTCGATCTCGACGGCAAGAAGATGACCAGCGAGCAGGTGCTGCATCTCATGTCCGACAAAGACGGCGAGAAGCGCAAGCGGGCGGCGAAGGCGCTGGGCAAGGGACTCGGCGAGAACGTGCAGCTGTTCGCGCTGATCACCAATACGCTTGCCAAGGACAAGGAGATCGAGGATCGCTGGCGTCGCTACCCGCGTCCGCAATCGTCGCGCAACCGTGCAAACCAGGTCGAGGACGAGGTGGTCGATGCGCTGTCGAAAGCGGTGCAGGACGCCTATCCCGACCTGTCGCACCGCTATTACCGGCTCAAGGCGAAATGGTTCGGCAAGCGGCGGCTGGATTACTGGGACCGCAATGCGCCGCTGCCGGATGGCGGCGCGCGCGATTACGGCTGGGACCAGGCGCGCGACATCGTGCTCGAAGCCTATGGGCGGTTTTCTCCCGATCTCGCCGCGGTGGGGAAGAAATTCTTCGACAATGACTGGATCGATGCGCCCGCGCGGCCCGGCAAGGCGTCGGGCGCGTTCGCGCATCCCGTCGTGCCGTCGGCGCACCCCTATCTGCTGCTCAACTATATGGGTCGACCGCGCGACGTAATGACGCTGGCGCACGAGCTTGGCCACGGGGTGCATCAGGTGCTGGCGGGCGCGCAGGGCCATCTGAAATGCGGCACACCGCTGACCCTGGCGGAGACCGCCTCGGTGTTCGGCGAGATGCTTACTTTCCGTTCGCTTCTGGCCAACGAAACCGACCCGGCGCGGCGCAAGGCGATGCTGGCGTCCAAGGTCGAGGACATGCTGAACACGGTGGTGCGCCAGATCGCATTCTACGAGTTCGAATTGCGCGTCCATAACGAACGGTGCGAGGGCGAGCTGTCGGCGGACCGCATCTGCGAACACTGGCTCGCCGTACAGGAGGAGTCGCTCGGACCGACGATCCGGTTCCACGACGAGTACAAATATTACTGGATGTATATCCCGCACTTCATCCATTCGCCGTTCTACGTTTACGCCTACGCATTCGGCGACTGTCTGGTGAACTCACTCTACGCCGTCTACGAAAACGCGGAGCAGGGGTTCGCGAAGCGATATCTCGACATGCTGCGCGCCGGTGGGACGCTGCGGCACAAGGAACTGCTGGCGCCGTTCGGACTCGATGCGTCTGACCCGAAATTCTGGTCGAAAGGTCTTGGCATCGTCTCGGGTCTGATCGACGAGCTCGAAGGGATGGGCTGAGGCCCGTGGCGCGGGACGACGAATCCAGCAACCTTACGGGTCGGGTTAAACGCTACGCCCGGGTCGGCGGCGCGGTCGGCGGGCTGGCGGCGCGGCTCGCGGGTTCGCGCTATCTCGGGATGGAGATCGACCGCGACGCCCATGCGCGCGATCTGAAGGACGCGCTCGGCGGGCTCAAGGGGCCGCTGATGAAGGTGGCGCAGATCATGTCGACCGTACCCGACATGCTGCCGCCGGAATATGTCGAGGAGCTGGCGCATCTGCAGTCCAATGCACCGTCGATGGGCTGGCTGTTCGTGCGTCGCCGCATGGCGTCGGAGCTCGGGCCTGAGTGGCAGACGAAGTTCGCGAGTTTCGAGCGCGAGGCGACGGCGGCCGCGTCGCTCGGACAGGTGCATCGCGCGACCGGGCTCAAGGGCGAGGATTTGGCCTGCAAGCTGCAATATCCGGACATGCAGTCGGCGGTCGAGGCCGATCTGAGGCAGCTCAAGCTGATCTTTGCCGTCTATCGACGCTACGACAGGGCGATCGACCCCAAGGAAATCCATGCCGAGATTTCCGAACGCTTGTGCGAGGAACTCGATTATGCCCGCGAGGCCGCACACATGCGTCTCTATGGCGACATGCTGAAAAAGGTGAAGACCGTCCACCTGCCGAAACCGGTTGCGACGCTTTCGACCGACCGTCTGCTGACGATGGACTGGCTCGACGGCGAGAACCTGCTGACGGTGAAGGACGCGCCGCTGGAGCACCGTAATCTGGTGGCGGAGAACATGTTCCGCGCCTGGTATGTGCCGTTCTACGAGTACGGCGTAATCCATGGCGATCCGCATCTCGGCAATTATTCGGTGCGGCCCGACGGTGACATCAACCTGCTCGATTTCGGCTGTATCCGGGTGTTCCCCCCTCATTTCGTGAAGGGCGTCATCGATCTCTACACCTCGCTGGAGAAGAACGACCCGGACCTGGCCGTTCATGCCTACGAGACATGGGGCTTCGACGACCTGACCCAGGAAGTCATCGACGTGTTGAACCTGTGGGCCGAATTCCTTTATGCGCCGCTGCTGGAGGACAAGGTGCGCAAAATCCAGGACGGTGACGGGGCGATGTACGGCGCGAATGTGGCGGCGAAGGTCCATCGCGAGCTGCACCGGCTCGGCGGGGTGCGCCCGCCGCGCGAATTCGTCCTGATGGACCGCGCAGCAATCGGGCTCGGATCGGTCTTCACCCATCTGGCCGCCGAGATAAACTGGCACCGGATGTTCCACGATCTGATCGGCGATTTCGATGTGGAATTTCTGGAGAAACGGCAGAAATCGGCGCTGAAGAAGGCAAAAGTCCCGTTGCCCGCCTGATTTTCGGCCCCGGATGGCGTATCGTTGAGGTTTATGCTATAAACTGTTCCAATCGCGGTTGGGTTCTGCTAGACAACCGCACCGCTCAGGCGCGGGGAGCCTGATTGTAAACCGATTTGGTTTTGAAAGGAGAAGCCGGGAACCGTGCAGGTATTCGTTCGTGACAACAATGTCGACGGGGCGCTCAAGGCGCTCAAGAAGAAGATGCAGCGTGAAGGCATCTGGCGTGAAATGAAGAGGCACCGCTCTTACGAGAAGCCCTCCGAACGCCGTGTGCGCAAGAAGGCGGAAGCGATCCGCCGGACGCGCAAGCTGGACCGCAAGCGGATGCAGATGGAAGGCTTCTGAGCCTGTTTCATATTTTCCGGCATTGGCCCGCCTTTTTCGAAGGCGGGCCTTTGTGATTCCGGGCTATAGCTCAGCCCATTCGCGCATGACCCTGACCATGGCATCGGTCAGCGTTTTTGCCTCGTCCCCATCCACGATCAGCGGCGGCATCAGATAGGCGACGTTGCCGAACGGCCGCACCCAGACGCCTTCCTCCACGAATCGCTGACGCAACCAGGCGATATCGCGCGGCATTTCCATCTGCACCACGCCGATAGAGCCCATCGCCCGCACGTCAGCGATCCCCGGCAGATCGCGGCAGGGTGCGAGCGCCTCCGCGAAATGTGTCTCCAGCTCCTTCGCTCGTGTAAGCCGCTCGCCATCCTCAAACAGGTCGAGCGAGGCGTTCGCCGCAGCACAGGCAAGCGGGTTCGCCATGAAGGTCGGCCCGTGCATCAGGGCCGTGGACTCGTCGTCGCCAAGAAACGCCTCGAACACGCGGTCGTTCGCGCAGGTTGCGGCAAGGCTGATCGCGCCGCCTGACAACGCCTTTCCGACACAGATAATGTCGGGCGCGATCCCGGCGGCATCACAGGCGAACATTGTTCCCGTGCGGCCGAAGCCGGTGGCGATCTCGTCGGCGATAAAAAGAATGTCCCGCGCGGCGCAGGCGTCGCGAATGGCTTTCAGCGTTTCGGGCGGATGGAAAACCATCCCGCCGGCGCCCTGCACGAGCGGCTCGATGATCACGCCCGCAATCTCGTCGCGTCGCGCATCCAGCAGTCCGCCGAATTCCGACAGGTCTTCGGCCGTACGCGGGATATCGATCAGGATCTGTTCCGGGAAATAACCGCTGAACAGGGCATGCATCCCGTCGTCCGGATCGCACACTGCCATCGCGCCCATCGTGTCGCCGTGATAGGCGCCGCGAAAGGCGACGAATTTCCGACGCATGCGCCGCCGCTGGTTGCGCCAGAACTGGACGGCCATCTTCATGGCGATCTCGACGGCGACAGAGCCGGAATCGCAGAAGAATGTGTGCCGCAATTCGCTGTCTGTCCCCGCGCCGGGCAGTATGGACGATAGCCGTTCCGCGAGCGTCAACGCCGGTTCGTGGGTCAGTCCGCCGAACATCACATGCGGCATGGTACGAAGCTGGCGCTCCATCGCCTCGACGATATGCGGGTGATTGTAGCCGTGTACCGCAGTCCACCATGACGCAATTCCGTCGACCAGCCATCGACCATCCGACAGGCGGATTCGCGCGCCTCTGGTCTCCACCGCCTCGAAGGGCGGCGGCTCGGTCTTCATCTGGGTATAGGGCCGCCAGAGGCGATGTACGCCCAACTCGGTCATGGAATCCGTCAGATCGCCATCGGCCTGAGTCCCAGCCGGTCGAACAAAGCGCGGTCGGCCAGCGTGGCCGGGTTGTCGGTGGTCAGCAGCGTATCGCCGTAAAAGATCGAATTTGCGCCCGCGAGGAAGCACAGCGCCTGGGTCTCGTCCGACATGTCGGTACGTCCCGCCGACAGGCGCACGACGGATTTCGGCATCATGATCCGTGCAGCGGCGATGGTGCGGACGAATTCCAGCGCATCGACCGGCTCCGCGGCTTCCAGCGGCGTGCCGGCCACCGGCACTAGCGCATTGATCGGCACGCTCTCAGGATGGGTCGGCAGGCCCGCCAGCGTGGCCAGCATCGCGGCCCGGTCGGCGCGCGCCTCGCCCATGCCCACGATTCCGCCGCAACATACGTTGAGCCCCGCATCGCGGACATTGGCCAGCGTCTCTATCCTGTCCGAAAACTGACGGGTCGAGATAATTTCGCCGTAATACTCTTCCGACGTATCGATGTTGTGGTTGTAGTAATCGAGGCCTGAATCTTTCAGGCGTTTCGCCTGCGCGTCCGTCAGCATGCCGAGCGTGACGCAGGTCTCCATGCCCAGCGCGCCCACGCCTTCGACCATGGCGCAGACCGCATCGAGATCGCGGTCCGTCGGGCTGCGCCAGGCCGCGCCCATGCAGAAACGGCTCGCGCCCGAATCCTTCGCCGCTTTCGCGGCGGCGAGCACATTATCCAGATCCATCAGCTTTTCGCGGTCGGAGCCCGTATCGTAATGCGCGCTTTGCGGGCAGTAGGCGCAGTCCTCAGGGCAGGCGCCGGTCTTGATCGACAGCAGCGTGCTGATCTGCACTTCCGACGGATCGAAATGCTCTCGATGGATTGTCTGGGCGCGATAGATCAGGTCGGCGAAGGGCAGGTCGATCAGCGCTTCCGCTTCCGCCACGGTCCAGTCGTGGCGCAACGCATCGGTCCGTTCAGGTTTGACTGCTATGCTTGTGTTCATTGAGATCCGTCTCGTTCGATTTCGGCCTATAGTAGGGACAGGCACCGCCACGGCAAGACGGTGAACGCGAATCGGTTTTTTTGGTCTTTTATTATTGGCAAGGCAGGGGCGTGGCAGACCGTACGAAAATTTCGAGCCTGGAGGCGATGGCCGCCGGCCGGCTGGACGCGCTGGAACAGCAGGCACTGCGCCGGCGGCTGGCGGCCACCGCGCGGTCGGATGACGGCGTCGCCGCGCGCGACGGTCGGGTCCTGACCTCCTTCTGCTGCAACGACTATCTCGGCCTGTCGCAGCATCCCGCAGTAAAGCAGGCGGCGCACCAGGCGATCGATGCGTTCGGCGCTGGCGCTGGTGCATCGCGGCTGGTGACCGGCAATCACCCGCTTTACGAGGATCTCGAACGGCGTCTCGCCGCGCTCAAGGAAACCGAGGCGGCGCTTGTCTTCGGCAGCGGCTATCTCGCGAACCTCGCGATCCCGCCCGCCCTGGCGGGAACGGGGGACCTGATCGTCGCCGACGAGCTGGTGCATGCCTCGATGCATGCCGGCATCAGGGCGAGTCGCGCCGAGGTCCGGTTTTTTCCACACAACGATGCGGATGCCTGCGGACGGGTCCTCGCCGACGAACGCGCCAGTTTCCGTCACTGCCTGATCATGACAGAGGGCGTATTCAGCATGGACGGCGATTGTGCGCCGCTCGCCGCGCTGAGCGAAATTGCAGACGCCCGTGACGCCTGGCTCATGACCGACGATGCGCATGGCCTCGGGGTGCTGGGCGAGGGCAGGGGAAGCGCTGCGGCGGCGGGCGTTTCGGACCGCGTGCCACTTCAGATGGGGACGTTGTCGAAGGCCGTCGGGTCCTATGGCGGCTATCTTTGCGCTTCGCGCGCCGTGATCGACCTGATGATCAACCGTGCGCGCAGCCTGATCTATGCTACCGGTCTGCCGCCTGCCGCCGTTGCGGCGTCATCCGCAGCGCTCGATCTTGTCGCGAACGACAGGAGGCTGGTCGCTGCGCCGATGGAAAAGGCAAGCCGCTTCTGCGCGGCGCTCGGTCTGCCTGAACCCGAGAGTCCCATCGTGCCGCTTATCGTCGGCGCCGCGGAGCGCGCGCTCGATGCGTCCGCCGCGCTGGCCGAACAGGGGTTCCTGGTAACGGCTATCCGCCCGCCGACTGTGCCGGACGGGACGGCGCGGCTGCGTTTCACCTTTCAGGCGACCCACAAGGACGAGGATGTCGACCGGCTGGCCGCGGCGGTTCGCGAGACCGGGCTGGCGGGATGATTGGTTATTTCGTTACCGGTGCGGGCACCGAAATCGGCAAGACGTTCGTCACCTGTCGGCTCGTGCGAGAGCTTAAGGCGGCCGGAAAAGGCGTACGGGCGGTCAAACCCGTTATTTCCGGTTTCGATCCGGAAACGGTCTCAGACAGCGATACCGGACTTCTGCTGGCGGCGATGGAGGACACGACTGATGCTGCCGCCGTCGGTGCAGTGTCGCCCTGGCGCTTCGCCGATCCGATTTCGCCCGACATGGCGGCCGCGCGCGAAGGACGGCGGCTCGACGCGCGCGAAATCGCGACTTTTTGCCGTTACGCCGCGCCCGGCGGCGAGGGCGGTATTCTGCTGGTCGAGGGGATCGGCGGCGTTATGGTGCCGCTCAACGAAAAGGAAACCGTGCTCGACTGGATGGAGCATCTCGGCTGGCCGGCGATCCTCGTCGCCGGGTCATACCTCGGGGCACTCAGCCATTGCCTCACGGCGGCATCCGCTATCAGAGCGAAGGGTTTGCAACTTGCCGGGATTGTCGTCAGCGAGTCGAAAGAAAACCCGGTGCCGCTGGCGGAAACCGTCGCAACAATCCGTAATTTCTCGGGCGATGTTCCGGTCGTCGCCCTGCCGCGAAACGCGCCGCCGGGCGATCCGGACCTGTCGGCGGCGCTATTTTCCTGAGCCGTTCGCCAGCATCCAGCGGACCGTGGCGTCGACGACCTTTTCTTCGATGCCGAGGAAGCCGTGAGCGGAGCGCGCCTGGCAGGGTTTCGAGATCGGATCGTCGCCCCCTTCGAACATCAGCATTTCGACCTTTGCCGCGTTCCTGAGGCTCGACGCCAGCCGTGAAACGCCGTAGGCGGGCGTAACATGGCATTCATCGAATTTGTGATGAACGATCAGCGCAGGCACCCTGATCCTGTCGAGGTCGGCATCGTGCACGGTTTCGGGCCGGCGGCCGGTTCCTTTAAAGAGCGAGGCTGAAAATACAGCGCCGTCAACCGGCAGGATGCCCGCCAGATGCGCAACCGACAGCGTCCCCCGGCTGGTGCCGACTAGCCAGAGCGGCGCATCGGTCTGTGTGCGAATCCATCGGATCACGGCAGCGATGTCTTTGCGGTGATCGCCCCCGTCGCGAAGATCGTAAAGACCGCTTTGGCGCTGATCGGACGCGACGTCGACCGTCACCGTAAAGATGCCGCGATCCGCGAACAGCTGGCGCGACCGCACCAGAAAATTGCTGCTACGCGGGCCTTTGCCGCGCCACAGACTGACCTTGCCGTGGCCACCCATGAACAGGATCGCCGCGGCCTTCGGCTTGCCGGACGGTTCGGTGACAACGAACGAGATCGTCACGTCCCCGCGCGTCGGGATGGTTTCCTCGCGTTCCGCCGAAAATACGATTTCCGGCGACAGCATGAACGGCATGAGGGCCGCCAGCATGCAGAAAATTCTGATCATGACGCACCTGTCTGTGGGAGCAGGAAAAATTTACAACTAAACGGCCTTAACTTTATATCCGCCTTTCTCCATATGCCCCTTGGCAAAATCCCGTAGGCGCGGCATTGTGGCACGATTACAGGCCGTTCAATCGGTTTCGCGTATTAGAAGAATGACCACCGCGTTTAAACTCTTATGAAAATCGCCATTCCAAAGGAACGACGACCCGATGAAGCGCGGGTCGCGGCGTCGCCGGAAACCGTCAAAAAATACGTTTCTCTCGGGTTCGGGGTTTGCGTCGAGGCAGGCGCGGGCGACGGGTCTTCCATTACTGATGCGGCTTTTGCGGATGCCGGTGCGACGGTCGGTTCGGATACTGCAGCAACGCTGGACGGCGCCGATATCGTCCTGTGCGTGCAGCGTCCTGAAGACGGCGCGCTCGGTGCGATGAAACAGGGCGCGATGCTGATCGGCAACCTTGCCGCGCTGTCCAGCGCCGACGACATGAAGCGTTGCGCCGATTGCGGCATCACGGCTTTTGCGCTTGAACTGCTGCCGCGTATTAGCCGGGCGCAGTCGATGGATATCCTGTCGTCGCAGTCTAACCTGGCCGGCTACAAGGCGGTTCTGGATGCTGCGAATGTGTTCACCAGCGCCTTTCCGATGATGATGACCGCCGCGGGCACGATCCGGCCGGCGCGTCTGCTGGTGCTCGGCGCCGGCGTTGCCGGGCTGCAGGCGATCGCCACGGCCCGGCGTCTGGGTGCCGTGGTGTCGGCATACGATGTCCGGCCCGCGGTGAAGGAACAGGTCGAAAGTCTCGGCGCAAAATTCGTCGAGGTGGATCCGGAAGCGACCCGGGAAGCGGAGACAGCCGGCGGCTACGCAAAGGAAATGTCGGAGGAGTATAAGGCCAAACAGGCCCAGGTGCTGGCCGATTCGGTCGCGAAGAACGATGTTGTGATCTGCACCGCGCTGATCCCGGGGCGCCCCGCCCCGGTACTGGTTACCGAGGAAATGGTCCGGACGATGCAGACCGGATCGGTAATCGTCGATCTGGCGGTGGAGCAGGGGGGCAACTGTCCGCTCAGCGAGGTCGGCGAGGTGGTGGAGAAGCACGGCGTGAAGATCGTCGGCTACGCCAACGTGCCGAGCCGCGTGGCGACCGATGCAACAGCAATGTACGCGAAGAACCTGCTGAATTTCGTGACGCCGATGGTGGACGCGGAAAAGGGCGGGCTCGCCATCGACTGGGAAGATGAGATTATCGCGGGGTGCCTTGTGACCCGCGATGGGAAAATCGTCCATCCCATGCTGAACGAACAGCCGAAGACCGAAGAGGCAAGCTGACATGGACCCCGCGAAACTCGGAAACGCGATCGAGGCGGCTGGCGCATCCGCCGCCGGCGAGTCTCTGGTAGCTCTGTTTACGGTCTTCGTACTCGCTGTTTTTGTGGGCTACTACGTCGTGTGGAACGTAACGGCGGCGCTCCATTCACCGCTGATGAGCGTCACCAACGCGATTTCCTCGGTCATTATCGTTGGCGCGCTGATCGCGGCGGGGCCGACGGACATCAATTTCTCCAAGGTTATGGGTTTTATCGCGGTGGTGCTGGCTTCCATCAATATCTTCGGCGGGTTCATCGTCTCGCAGCGCATGCTGCAGATGTTCCGCAAGAAGGGCTAGGGAGGCGGCATTGTCTGACGAACTTACCGGTCTCGCCTACCTGATCGCGGCGATCTGTTTCATTCTCGCTCTCCGCGGGCTGTCCTCGCCGACCACCGCCCGGCAGGGCAACGCCATCGGCATTACCGGCATGGTGATCGCCATCGGCACCACGCTGGCCAGCCCCGAAGTTCTGGATTACGGCTGGATCGCCGGCGGCATCCTGATCGGCGGCGCCATCGGCACCGTGATCGCCCTCAAGATCCAGATGACGGCGCTGCCGCAGCTCGTCGCTGCCTTCCATTCGCTGGTCGGACTGGCCGCGGTTTTCGTCGCCACCGCCGCTCTTTACGCGCCGGGGGCCTACGGTCTGGGCAGCGTCGGCTCGATCGCGACGGCCAGCCTGGTCGAAATGTCGCTCGGCACCGCCATCGGCGCCATCACCTTTACCGGGTCCATCATCGCCTTTGCCAAGCTGCAGGGGCTGGTGTCCGGCGCGCCGCTGGTTTTCACCGGTCAGCATCCGCTCAACACGCTACTCGGGATCGGCGCTGTCGCGCTGGTGATCTGGTTCTCAACCACGGAATCCTACACCGCATACTGGGCCATCATCGTCCTGTCGCTGGCGCTCGGGTTCCTGCTGATCCTTCCCATCGGCGGCGCCGACATGCCGGTTGTCGTGTCGATGCTGAATTCCTATTCCGGCTGGGCGGCCTGCGGCATCGGGTTCACGCTCGGCAACATGCTGCTGATCATCACCGGCGCGCTGGTCGGCTCCTCCGGCGCGATCCTCAGCTACATC
>JAYOLL010000032.1:0-28796 GCA_038120295.1 Rhodospirillales bacterium
GGAGCGGATCGGGGCGACGGTCTGATATGACGGACGCTACCGCGGTCCTCTACGATGCGGTTGACGCGAGGCGGTTTCTCGCCGAACGACCGGAAGCGGCCCGTATCCTTGCGCTGACACCGAATGCAAGAGCACTCGTCCGGGATGCGGGCATTGCTCTCACAACGTCTTCCCAAACCTACAGCGCATACGGTCATCGACAGTCGTTAGCGAGGGTGCGCAGGGCCAAGCGTGTTTTGGCGGTTGCGGCTGACAAGGAAGGACTTTCACCATCGGTTAGCGAAACGCTGCGTGGGATGTTCGAAATGATTGGTTCAATGTCCGCGCGCGCCCACGCGTCTCTTGGCAAAGGCCCGTGGCTTTTTCCGGTCGGTCGCGAATGGAATGAAGTTTTCCTCAGGGATGACGCACATGACGCGCTGCTGCGCCGGCTTGGAGCCGAACCGGGGTGGTCGCCATACTGTCGCGCTCCGGCATCGTTCATCGTGAACTTTATCAACTGTCTGACCGCTTCCCTGCTATCGCGTCGGATATGTTTCCTGTTTTGCAACGCCGATAAGGGATTTGCGGACGTTATCCAAGAGGTTAGGCGGCGAGACCTGCCGATGGTTGCGGTCAATCTGCAGCCCGCGCTCGGAACGATGCGCGATGTTGCCCGTTCCTGCCTTGGCCTCTGGCGCGCCCTGACCGTTGGAACAATCGTGCCGATGACAGTGAGCCCGGTGCGACCGGATGCCGGGTTTGAAGCACGGATCGAAAGAGTTCTGAAATGCGTGGACGACCCGGTCCTTGTGCGGGGGATCGGCGTTTACGCCGATGCCTTCGTCCGTGGCGCCGCTGAAGCTCAGTCAATGCATGGACCGCTGATCGATCTGATCGAACGGCTGAACCCCCGGGCGTTGCTGACTTACAGCCTCCGCTGGCGATTCGAAGCGGCGCTAGGCGAAGCGGCAGGGAGCGTCGGCGCTCCCCGTTTTCTTGTTTCTCACGGGTCGCATCCCGTCCCTGACGGAGCGACATCGGCCGCCGCGCTTGACGGGCATGCCGAAGGCCTGCTGGTGAGCCGTCTGGCCGATGTGGCTTTTCCACAATCTCCTCAGGCGGCTCGCGCCGCATCTCGCTTGATGCCTGCCCTGCCGCGCTGCGCCGTCCTGCCGGCCGTCTGGGGCCACAGGGTAGCCGGCTGTCGTGAGACTCCGGTCTTCAGGGTATTGCAGGCGGGGACGCTTAAGAGCTGGCGTGACCACCGGCCCTGGATGTACGAAACCAGCGATGAGTTCGTTGACGGGCTGGTTGCCCTTGCAATGGCCTTTCAGGCTCTCGGACCCGGGTTCCAGCTGGTGATCCGTGTCCGGGAAGCATCGGAATGCTCACTTGCCACTCTGCGGATGCTTGTGCCTGAAGGATCAAACGTGTCGATCAAGACGGACGGAGATTTTCTGGATGACCTCGCGGAAGCAGATCTTCTGGTCAGTCATTCATCGACCACCATCGAAGAAGCTCTGACCGCGCGCAGGCCCGTGCTTCTGTTTGGCGGCGGCTGTCCGTACCGGCACCTGGCGGCTGAGTCAGAGGCTCCCACGCAGGACAGCCGGGCGGCGGTCTATGCGGTGGATGATACGGCGGCGCTTGCGCCTATGATCGCTGCGATCAGGGAGGCTCACCGCGGTCGACCTCTGACCGATATCGAACTTGCCGATTTCATCTGGCCTGAAACGACCGGGCGGCTTGCTGACCGTATCGCCGCCGTCATCCGGTCCGGCGATACCCAGGCCTTAACCGATCCGACCGTTGCAATACCTGGGAAACAGAATGGCTGATACGACAACCCCGACCGCCGACAACCGTCTGACCGTGCTGGACTGCTCGCTGCGCGACGGCGGCTATTACAACAACTGGGATTTCTCGCCTGACCTCGCGCAGGCCTATCTCGCCGCGATGGGAACATCCGGGATCGATGTCGTCGAGATCGGTTTTCGTTTCACAGCGACAGATTCTTTCTACGGCCCTTACGCTTATACGACCGATGAAACCATCGCCGCGCTCGATTTCCCGTCCCATGTCGTTCCGTGCGTGATGTGCAATGCCAAGGACCTGTTGACCTTCGACGGCGGCGGGGCGAAAGCGGTCGATCACCTGTTTGCCGACGCCAGAAATTCGCCGGTCGCGATGGTTCGGATTGCTGCCCATCTGCGCGAAGTGCCGGAATGCGGTCCCGCCCTCATGCGTCTGAGAGAGAAGGGCTATCGGGTCGGGCTTAACATGATGCAGGCGAACGCGCTGGCGCCGGCGGAACTGGCGAAACTGGCCGAAACCGTGTCGGGCTGGGACGCGGTTGAGGTGCTGTATTTCGCCGACTCGCTCGGGAATATGGAACGCGAGGACGTCGCCGCCATCATGGATGCGCTGAAAACAGCCTGGGACGGACCGCTCGGTCTGCACGCACATGAAAACATGGGCCGCGCGCTCGACAACAGCCTCGCCGCCATCGATGCAGGGGCTGCGTGGATCGACGGCACGGTGCTCGGTATGGGGCGCGGCGCGGGCAATGTCCGGATAGAATACCTGCTGCTCGAACTCGTCCGCCGTGGGCAGGCCGGGCGCAAGCCAGACTCGGTGCTGCGTCTGGTCAGCGATTATTTCGAGCCGCTGCGCGCGAAGCACGGCTGGGGCTCGAACCAGTATTACTACCTGTCCGGCATTTACGGCATCCACCCCACCTACGTCCAGCAGATGCTGTCCGACGACCGGTACGGCGGCGACGAAATCTTCGCGGTGCTGCAGTCGCTTGCTGAAGAAGGAGGCGGGTCCTATAGCCAGGAAGGGCTGGAAGCAGCCGTCGCGCGCAGCTTCCGGGACGCTACCGGCGGCTGGTCCGCCGAAGGCTGGGCTGAAGGTAGAGACGTTCTGCTGATTGCCGCCGGCCCATCGCTCGAAAATCGTTGTGACGCTATCCTCCGATATATCGAGAGGGCAAAGCCGAAAACGATCTGTCTCAACTCGACCGACCTGATCCCGCCCTCAGCGGTCGATCTCTATGCGGCCTGCCATCCCACGCGCATGCTGAGCCAGCTGGACCGGTTCCGCGAGACGGGGCGGCCGGTGGCGCTGCCGGTCGGCGCAATGCCGGAATCGGCGCGGGCGCATCTCGACGGAATCGACGTGCATGATTTCGGCATGAAGGTTGCGCCCGGTGAGTTCCTGACGGCGGCGACGGGTTGTACCGTGCCTGCGCCGCTGGTCGCCGCTTACGCGATGGCCATCGCCGGAGCGTCTGGAGCGAAGCGCGTTCTGCTGGCGGGTTTCGACGGTTATGCGGCCGACGATCCTCGCCATGCGGAAATGAACCGGATCTTCGATCTGGCGCGCCACGCCATGCCGGATACTTCCATCGTCGCCATGACGCCCACGACCTACACGGTCGAGCGGTCGTCGATCTACGCGCCCGCACCCTGACAGATTTCAATGGATGCCGTCATCGTCATACCCGCCCGCTACCGGTCGAGCCGGTTCGAAGGCAAGCCGCTGGTTTCCCTGCGGGGCCGCCCAATGATCGCCCACGTGTGGGATCGTTGCACCGGCGCGCTGCCCGCGGAGAAAATTTTCGTCGCGACAGACGACGACCGGATCGCGGATGTCTGCCGGGCGGAAGGAATTCAGGTCCTGATGACGGGCGAGGATTGCCTGACCGGCACCGACCGGGTCCATCAGGCGGCGCAGCAGGTGTCGGCGGATATTTATATCAACGTGCAGGGCGACGAACCGCTGCTCGACCCTGCCGACATCACTGCCGTGATCGACGCCGCCGAGGCGCGGCCCGGTCGTGTCGTCAACGCAATGTGCCCGATAGAGCTGGAAGAGGATTTCCGCAGCACAACCGTGCCGAAGGTCGTCGCCCGGCCCGACGGGCGGCTGATGTATATGAGCCGCGCGCCGATCCCGACCGACAAGTCGCACGCCTTCAAGGGCGCGATGAAGCAGGTCTGTATCTATGCCTTTCCGCCCGACGCGCTCGCCGCCTTCGCGGCGCGTGATACCAAGACGCCGCTGGAAGCGATCGAGGATATCGAGATCCTGCGGTTCCTCGAGCTTGGCTACGAAGTCGATATGGTAGAAGTGTCGGGCGCGTCGATCGCGGTCGACGTGCCGAAGGATGTCGCCCGTGTCGAACGCGCGCTTGACGCGGCAAGTTGAGGATTACGCCCGCGTCGTGTTCGATTGCGACGGCGTTATCCTCGATTCAAACCGGCTGAAATCGGATGCGTTCGGGGCCGCGCTTGAGGGCGAACCCGATGAGCGACGGCAGGAATTCGTCGCCTGGCACAGGGCCAATGGCGGCATCTCCCGCTACGTGAAGTTCGCGCATTATTTCGAGAAGATGTATCCCGTGCCCGATGCGGACGCCCGCGCCCGGACCGCCATCGACCGTTATGCCGCGCTGGTGCAGGAAGGGCTGCTCTCCTGCGACGAACTGCCCGGTTTGCGCATGTTGCTCGCCCGGCTGAACGATGCAGGTGTCCCCTGTTTCGTGAATTCGGGCGGCGCCGAGGACGAGCTGCGGGAGGTGCTGGCGTCGCGGGATCTGGCGAAATATTTCGCTGGCATCTTTGGCAGTCCCGCGACCAAGCCCGACAACATGCAGCGGATTGCAGAAATCGATAGCGCCATGCCCGGCCTGTTTCTGGGCGACGCGAAGTCGGATTTCGACGCGGCATCCGGTGCGGGGTTCGATTTCGTGTTCGTTTCGGGTCGATCCGAATGGGAGAGCGGCCGCGATTTCTGCGCCGCCACCGGGCTGCCTGTTGCGGCGACGCCGGGTGACGTCGCAGGACTCGGGCCCCGGACGGCATGAGCGAACATTTCGTCCTGCTCGAAGGCGACGCGGACTGGTCGGGAGATCCTGCGATCGTCGTCCACTGGGATCGTACGGATGTAGCGTCGGGGCGCCTGTCGCTGCCGCAGCTGGTGGATCATAACTGGCGGCAGCTGCGCGACGAGTATCTCCGCTGGATTCACGATTGCGGAAAGTCGCTGCGGCCCGCGATGCGGCTTGCGCCCGACGGTCCGTCCGCCTGGTGGATGACGCTGATGGCGGAAAAGTCTCCGATGAAGACGCGCACGATTTATACCGTCTTCAGACTGCGCGCCTTTGAAATCCTGTGCGAGATGGAGGACGCCGGCGCGGTGACCTATGTCGGCGGGAATACGCGGGTCAAAGAAGTCCTGAGTAGCTGGTGCTCGGAAACCGGACGTCTGTTCCAGCACGCCCCGACCGAGGCAAAGAACACCGATGCGCCGATGGGCCGAAAAGTGTCATTCCTGCCGCATGCGCTGCGCGGGCTGGCGTGGCTGCTGTGGGTCTGGTGGTCGCGGGTCAGACGGGTTTCGAAACCGGCCGCTGAAAAGAGGGACGTCCGCGCCGCCATCGTCACCTATTTTCCCAACTGCGATCCAGGCGCGCTGACAGAAGGCAGGTTCCGGTCGAACTACTGGCAGGAAGCGCACGATCTGTTCGATCGTATGGAGGACGGTGTCGACTGGATCTGGATGTATGCGCCATCCGACACGCTGTCGATTTCCGAAGCTGTCGCCTGCCGCGACCGTTGCAACGAGGCGGGCGGCAATCAGCGCTTCCGCCTGCTGGAAGAGTTCGTAACCGTTTCGGTTTTCAGCCGTGCGATACGGGCCTACTTCGCTCTCGTTGCCCGTTCCGGTAAAATCATGGAATCCTGCGGCGCCGTGAAGATGCCCGGGTCGCGGCTCGGTTTCGGTCCCGTCATCCGGGAGGACTGGTACGCTTCTGTCAGAGGCATCGTGGCGGCGGAAGCGGCGTATTACCACGCGGCGTTCGCCGCCATGGCAACCGCCCTGCCGGTACCGCGAAACGGTCTTTATGTCTGCGAAAACCAGCCCTGGGAAGCGGCGCTCGTCGCCGCCTGGAAGAATCGTGGCGTCGATTGCGTGATCGCCCATCAGCATGAGGCGCTGAAGCCGTTGAATCTGCGTCTTTTCGACGACCCGAAGACGCTCAGCGACTGTCATCGGGATTCCAGGCCGATACCCGATATTCTGGCGACCGGCAGCGAAGACGCCGCCAAGGCGTTTCAGGAAGCAGGCTGGCCGGCGGATCGCGTAAGGCTGGTCGAGTCATTGCGGTTTCGCAGTGGGGATGGCGTCGCGGTCGACAGCAGCGATCCCGGTTATCTTCTTCTGGTCACGGGTTATCTCGCCCCGGAAACCCGAACCATGCTGGCCATGACGGCGGAAGCCGATGCGAGCGGCGCGCTGGCCGGCTACGACGGCATCCGGATCAAGCCTCACCCGTTCCTGCCGGTGGATGACATGCTTGCCGAGTTCGGCTTCGAGAGCGACGTGGAGGTCGTGACCGAGCCGCTGGATTCGCTCTGGTCCCGGACCGGATTTGCGTTTCTTGCCAATTCGACAGCTGCGATCTTCGATGCGCTTTCCGCGCGGATTTCCTGTGCGGTCTGTGCGCCGGACGACGAACTCAATCTCAGCCCCGTGCTGGGCATGGAGGGCGTCACAATGATCGGTCGCGCGGAAACGTTGTCGATCGCGGCGCAGGCCCGAACGATTCCCGCGGCCCCGCCGGAATTCTGCTATGAGTCGGGTCTGCCGCGCTGGGCAGGCCTGCTGGGGATCGATTGCGGCGAAAAGGCCGTCCCTTCGGGAACAGCGGTCAGGACAGGAGGGTTAACGTGAAGGTCGTCATTCTTTGCGGCGGGTACGGGACGCGCATCAGGGAGGTCACAGAAGACCTGCCGAAACCGATGATCCCGCTCGGCCGTTACCCCATCCTGTGGCACATCATGAAACATTATGCCCAGGCCGGGCATGACGAGTTCGTTCTGTGTCTGGGATACAAGGGCGACGTGATCCGCAATTTCTTTCTCAACTATCACACGCTGACGCGCGACGTGACGGTGACGCTTGGCGAGGCGCCCGAGATCGACTTCCACGATTCGCCGGAAGAGGAAGGCTGGAAGGTCACGCTGGCGGATACCGGGCAGGACACGCTGACCGGCTCCCGGCTGGGAAGAATCAAGCGCTATATCGCCGACAACGAAAACTTCCTGATGACCTATGGCGACGGAGTCGGCGATATCGACCTCGGCGCGCTGATCGATTTTCACAAGTCGCATGGCCGCATCATGACGGTCAGCGGCGTTCGACCCCCCGGCCGGTTCGGGGAGCTGATGCATGACGGCGACGGGATTGTCACCGAGTTCAACGAGAAACCGCAGGCGGCCGAAGGGCTGATTTCCGGGGGCTTCTTCGTCTGCCGGCGCGAACTGTTCGATTATCTCGATGCGGTCCGCGACGATGAAATGCTGGAGCAGGAACCGATGCGCCGCCTGGCGCGAGAGGGCCAGATGGCGGTGTATACCCATAACGGTTTCTGGCAGTGCATGGATACGCGCCGCGATTACGATCTGTTATGCAGCCTGCTTGAGTCCGGTGACGCGCCCTGGGTGAGTTGGGGGTGATTTGGTGACGGCATCCATGGATTTCGGAGGCGCCTATCGCGGCGCGCGGGTCTTCGTGACCGGCGATACCGGTTTCAAGGGCTCCTGGCTGTGCGCCTGGCTGGATGCGCTGGGCGCCGAAATCGTCGGCTACGCCCTGCCGCCGGAGGGCGAGGATCCTCTGTTCGACCGGTTGAACCTTGCGGAACGTGTGCGGCACATAGACGGCGATCTGCGCGATGCGGATGCTCTCGCCGACGCGATGAAGGGTGCGCAAGCCGACATCGTCTTCCATCTCGCCGCGCAGTCGCTGGTGTTGCGGGGGCATCGCGAGCCCAAGGAAACGTTCGATACCAATGTCGGCGGATCGGTCAATCTGCTGGAGGCGGTGCGCGCGTTACCCGATATCCGCGGGCTGGTCTTTGTGACCTCAGACAAATGCTATGAAAACCAGGAACGGTCTGCCGGCTATCGCGAGGATGACCGGCTGGGCGGCGATGAGCCCTACAGCGCATCGAAGGCCGCCGCCGAGATCGTGTTCAACGCCTATGCGCATTCCTATTTCGATGCGCGCGACGGGTTCGGCGCGGTGTCGGTTCGTGCGGGCAATGTGATCGGCGGCGGGGACTGGGCCGAAGACCGAATCGTACCGGATTGCATTCGCGCGCTACGGGATGGAAAACCGGTCGGTCTCAGGCGTCCCGATGCGGTGCGCCCTTGGCAGCACGTACTCGACCCGCTGGCCGGATATATGACGCTCGGTGCACGGCTTCTTGTCGGCGAAGCCATCACCGGAGGCTGGAATTTCGGTCCGTCCGAGGATGACATCCGACCGGTCGGCGAGCTGGCACAGAAGGTCGTCGATTGCTGGGGCGAGGGCGAAATCGAGAACCTGGCGACGAGGAACGCGCCGCACGAAACCACGCTGCTCTTTCTTAACAGCGACAAGGCGATCGCCGAGCTTGGCTGGCGGCCGCGCTGGCGGTTCGACGAAGCGGTCGCGCAGACCGTCGGCTGGTACAGGTCGGTCGGCGGCGGCGAAGATGCGAGCGCGGTAACCGAGCGCCAGATCGCCGACTACGCGGGCTAGAGGGCTGGCGCCGCCTTAATTGTTTTTGCACAAATGACTAAAATCACTGGAAGGAGAGAGTCGTGATCGACGGCGTCACCGTCACCCCGCTTCGGAAAATACCCGACGAGCGCGGTACAATCATGCACATGCTGCGAAACGATTCGCCGGTCTTCGAACAGTTCGGCGAAATCTATTTTTCGACCGTCTATCCCGGCGTTATCAAGGCTTGGCACATCCATAAAAAGATGATCCTCAACTATGCGGTGCCGCATGGGCGGATCAAGATGGTGCTGTATGACGACCGCGAGGGCAGCCCAACGAAAGGCGAGGTCCAGCAGATCTTTCTCGGCGCCGACAATTATGCGCTGGTGACCGTGCCGCCGCTGGTGTGGAACGGGTTCAAGGGCATGGGGACAGAGGCCGCTGTTGTCGCCAACTGCGCCTCAATTCCCCATGACCCGGAGGAGATCGACCGCCTCGACCCGTTCGATCCTTCTATCCCCTATGACTGGTCCCTGAAGCACGGCTGACTCTTTTGTCTTCGAACCGTTCAAAGCGCGCGATCGTCACGGGCGCGTCCAGCTTCGTCGGCGCGCATCTAACCACTGCGCTCGCGCAGGCCGGCTACGAGGTCGTCGCCATGCATACAGGTGCACTCGGCGATTATGACGCGCTGCGCAGGGCGCGGCTCGACCATGCGGCGACGGTCGCGCGGCTGGTTCGCAACGATCTGCGTGACCGGGAATCGACGCTCGCGCTCGTCGAGAAGGAAGCGCCCGCGCTCTGGGTCCACCATGTCGGCTATACGACCAACTATACCCAGCCCGATTTCGACTGGATCGGCGCGCTGGAGACCACCGCCCGGCCGCTGTCGTTTCTGTACCCGGTATTCAGGGAGTGCGGTGCGTCGGTCATCGTTACCGGCACGGACCAGGAATATGGTGCGTCCGATCACCTGAACCGCGAGGAAGATGTTTGCCGGCCCAACACGCCCTACGGGCTTTCCAAGCTGGCCGAGGGGGCGGCGGCGCGGCAGCTTTCCCTGCTGCATGCGGTGCCGACCCGGCTCGCACGGGTCTATCTGCCGTTTGGCCGACTCGACAATCCGCGCAAGCTGCTGCCGCAACTGATCGAAGCGCTGCGGGAAGGCCGGACGATGGACCTGTCGGCTGGTGAACAGAGGCGCGATTTTCTCGGCATCGCCGATCTTTGCGCCGCCTATATTGCGCTGGCGAACGATATGGGCCGGACGATGTTCGATATATTCAATGTGTCGAGCGGCGAACCGACCCAGCTGCGGACGCTGCTTGAAACGCTGAGCGACGAGATGGGCGCAGACCGGGCGCTGCTGAATTTCGGGGCGCTGCCGATGCGGCCGGGCGAGCCCCCGTTGTCCTGTGGCGACGCGTCCAAGGCGCGCGACCTGCTGGGCTGGCAGGCGCGTCCGCTGGCGCGCGCCATATCGGAAGACCTGCTGGCATGACCGTATCCACCCGGCCGCGCTGCGCGATGCTGATGACTGTCTATAACGGCGGGCGCTACCTCAAACCTGCGATCGACAGCGTGCTCGCCAGCGCGTTCGAGGATTTCGAATTCGTCATTGTCGATAATGTCTCGACCGATGGATCGCGCGATTTTCTGCGCTGGCTTTCCGATCCGCGAATCCGCCTGATCGAGAACGAAACCAACCTTGGGCAGACCGGTGCGCTCAATGTCGGTCTGCACGCCGTAAGTGCGCCCTACATTGCGCGGCTCGACGCTGACGACCTGAACGAACCGGGGCGGCTCGGCGCGCAGGTCGCTCAGCTCGACGCCGACCCGAACCTCGCCCTGATCGGCGGACAGACCGCGGCTATCGACGCTGAGGACAGGGTGCTGTTCCGGACCCGCTTTCCGCTGGATTACGAGACCATACGCACGCGTATGGTTCTGCAGAACTGTTTCGATCATTCATCGGTCATGTTCCGGCGCGACGCGGCGCTTGCCGTTGGCGGTTATCCTTCCGAATTCTCAGTAAGCCAGGACTACGCCCTGTTTTCCGCCCTGCTGCGGGAGGGGCACAAGGTGGCCAACCTGCCGCTGGCCGTTTCCAGGGTCCGCATGCATCCCGATCAGGTCATGGCGCAGGGCGGCAGCGAGCGTGAAATTGACGAGACCATTCGCGTCGCGGCCGCCAACCAGGCCTGGGCGTCGGGAGAGCCCGAGAACCTGCCGCGCGCGAGGGTGCTGCACCGGCTCTGGTCCGGCGCGGTCAGCGCCGATGCGCGGCCCGACGATCCCGAACCGCTCGACGCCCTCGCGGCGTTTTTCGACGCAAACCCTGCCGCTGGACGGCACCGGGCGATGCTGGCGCTGCTATTGCTGGGCGGAGCATGCGACGACCGGCTTGATATCAGGCGCCAGCTGCTGGCGACCGCACTGGGCGCGAGCCCCGGCGTCGTTTTCGGTGGCGAGTTCTGGAAGCGGCTGGTGCGAGCCGCGCTTCCGGCGAGCCAGCTTGGCCGCCTGCGTTCCCTGGTAACTCACTGACAGGATTCAAATATGGTTTCTTTTGATCGACAGCGCATGAAGGACCATGTTTCCCATCAGGACGAGGGTTACGGGCAACACGACGAGTTTGCGATCCGCAATAGCACGCTGATCCTCAAATCGCGTATCCATAAGGAACTGTTCCTTGTTTCCCTGATTGCGGAAGAGCTGAGGGAAAATCGACCGGTTGTACGCCTGCTTGAGGTCGGTTGCGGGATCGGTACGCTGACGCCCGCGTTACGTTCCATTGCCGACGAAGTTGTAGCGTTCGATCTTAGCCCCGCCGGGGTCGAATTCGCGGAGCAATCCCTGGAAGGCTGGCCCGGGATCAGGCTCTGCGTTGCCGACGGCACCGCACCGCGTGGCGAACCTGTCATTGCAGAAGGCGAGTTCGACATCATTCTGATCCGCGAATTTCATCCGTTTACGCGTGATTTTTATGCTGACCGGCGTGAAGCCAACCGGGTTCACGAAGAAGTGCTTGCTGAGTATGTGAGCTTGCTCGCACCGAAGGGTCTCCTGCTCATCAGCCATGCCGAGGACAAAGAACAGACCATTCGGCCGGAAGAACTTGTTCTGCCCGCCGACGTCGAATACCGAATTGCACGGGTAGATCCCCGGTTGCTGGCGGCATTTCTGTTTCTGACCAGAAACCGGCTTGGACCCGCTATCCGCCTGACCCGTTTGGCGCAGCTGGCCCTATGGAGCCTGGTGCGGCGAAACGTTCTCTATGTTCTCCAACGGTCGTAGGCGTGGATATCGCGACCGCTTTTCTTTGCGTCCTGCTGCTGATCGCCGCCTGCCTTGGGCTCGGCGCGTCGGTCCTGCGTGGCCTGAAAATTTCCGCCGATCTTTCGGCGGTCGAGAAATATGCCTGGGGCTTTTCGACGGGGTTTGCCGCGCTGGGCTGGATCCTGTTCTTTCCTGCGTGGGCCGGGTTTCTTTCGATGGCGACGCTGCTCGTCATTTGCGGTGCAGCAGCAGGACTCTGCGTTCTTTACTGGCGTCCTGAGCCAGCCGCCGAATCACTTACATCGAACCCGATACCAGGGCCGTTTCTGGTTCTTCTCATCGCCGCCGGCGGGTTTATCGGTATCGTCGATCTGCTTGAAGGGCTGGCGCCGCCGGCAGATGCGGATTCTCTGGCCTATCATTTCAACCTGCCGAAACGGCATCTTGAAGCAGGCGAACTGGTCTTCTTTCCCCGCGCCCTCGACGGAGCGCCGCCGCAACTTCTCCATATGACCTATATGGCCGCGCTCGGCATCGGTGGGGAGCGGGCCCTGACTCTCTGGACGATGGTCAGCGGGTGGGCAACAGGCTTTTTGCTCTACGCCATTGCGCGCCGCTGGCTGTCGGCAGGCTGGGCGGCGGGGTTGGCGCTCATCTATCTGTCGACTCCTGCGGTTCTGCAGACCGGCGGCACCGGGCATGTCGAGGCGCGTCTGTCGCAGTTCGCCCTGCTGGGAGCGGTCGCGTGCGGATTGGCAGTCAACCAGAGAGCCCCCCGCTTTGCCGCGCTGGCCGGGCTTTGCGCCGGCGCCTATATCGGCGCCAAGCTGACCGGTCTTCTGTTCGCCCTGGCATGCGCGGTCGTACTGGTCTTTGGCAGGGATCGCCTGCGCAGCATTCCGTTGTTTGCTGTCGTTACGGTGGCCGCGTGCTTCCAGTGGTATTTATGGGTGTGGCTGAAATCCGGCGATCCGTTATTTCCGATACTCTACACCTATCTCGGCGTTTCAGACCCCTCTTTCTGGAATGCCGCGCATCACGCGGTATTCGAGGCGTGGCGGCCCACAGAGGGGACGGCGGTCGACCCCACACCGTGGGGATTCCTGTATTTCCCCTTCTACATCACCTTCGCAAACGACTCTCTGATCGAGTCGGGGCGTACGGGGCTGGGGCTGTTTGCCCTGTTGCTGCTTCCGTTTGCGGCAGCCGAAGCGTGGCGTCGCCGCCGGTCACTGCATCTGGGCGTTTTGCCCGCGATGGCAGCGATTGCGATTCTATTCGGCGCTCTAATGTTTTTCGGCGGTCTGCCGCAGCGCGTGCGCTTCCTGTTGCCGCTTCTTCCTGTCGCGCTGATCTGTCTTTCGGTTGCGGCTGTGCGCTGGTCCGGGGGAACAGGCGCCGCTGCGCCGCTGATTGCCGGTTCGCTGTTTTGCCTGGCGAGTCAACTGGGCGCGCAGGCGGTCTACGGGCTTTCCTATGCGCGCCACTTCGCCAGCGGGGAAAACCGGAGCGAATTCATTGCCCGTACGGTCTCGATGGCGGGGATGGTGCCGTGGATGAACCAAAACCTGACGCGCAGCGACAGGGTACTGGTTTTCAATCGCCAGCTTCTGTACCTCATCGATTCGCCGGTCGTGTACACCCACCGTGTTTTCCAGGCGAAGTATAATTTCATCCTGGAACGCGAACGCCCGCAGGCGCTGTATCGGTCGCTAAGGGATGGCGGTGTTAATCATCTTGCTTTTGCCGGGTTACGGGACGGGGCTCCGTACGACCGCGCCGTTTGGTCCGCGATCGATCTCTGGCGCGCGCAAGGCTGTCTGGAACTGGTCCGCGAACAAAAGATCAGACGGATTAATTCCCGTACCTTGAATTGGGCCAACCCGGGGGCCAGAACCATGTATCTCTACCGGCTGGTCTCCGATCGCTGCTCTGCCGTTCCGTCATCGCGTGGATGATGCGAATCACGACAACGGCGCCGATTCCTCTCGGCACAGACTGGTTGCAGCTCCTGACCGGGCGGGATCGCGGCGTCGATTCAATGCGGGAGGTGTGGAAGGAAGGCGGTATCGACACGGTCTGGTTCTCGCGCGGCGCGTGGGCGTTCCACGCTGTCGCGCTTGCCCTTCAGGAAAAGCTGAAACGACCGCCTTCAATCTGGTTTCCGGATTATTTCTGCCATCAGCCGCTCCAGGCGCTGGGTGGAACGGATGCCAGGGTCGTGTTCTACCCTGTCAATTCCGCGCTCGAACCCGATTGGGAGTTGTGCAGCAAGCTGGCGTCGGCGGAAAAACCCGACCTGTTCGTTCTGGTCCATTATTTCGGGTACGCCGCCGATGCGGCGCGGGCGCGTCTCTTCGTCCAGGAGGTCGGGGCACTGTTGCTGGAGGACGCTGCCCATGCAATCGGTCCCTCCGCCGGGATTGGCCAGACCGGCGATTTCGTCCTTTACAGCCTGTACAAGCATTGCGCCCTGCCGGACGGGGCGGCGCTGCAGGTCAGGGATAGCGAAACTGTTGTCGCTGGCTTTCTGAACGTCCTGTCCGAAACCGCTAGAGGACCCGCGCCATCGCCCGTGTCCTGGCTCGCAAAGCGGGCGCTGCAGTCGGTTCTTCCGGGAATTGGGAATGTCAGGAACACGCCGTCTGACCTTGATGACGATCCCGGAACGGTCGCTCCGGATGTCACGCCTGCGATGAGCGCCATGTCACGACGCCTTTTAGGACAGGCCCGCGACCGGTTCGATCGGGCGGCTGCAAGACGACGCGCTAACGCCGCGGCTCTCCACGACCTCTTCGGAACAGCTGATGGGCTTTCGCCGTTGCACCCGGACGCGGTCGCCGATTCCGTTCCCTATCGCGCCGTATTTCGGGCGCGCAATCACGATACCGCGCGTCTCTGGTACCGGCGCATACGGGAGAGCGGCAACGTTGTCGAGAGCTGGCCCGACCTTCCTCCTGAGGTCCTAGGCGACCCTGCCACCCACAAGGCAGCTCTGGAACTGCGTCGAACGATGCTGTGCCTGCCGATACATGCGGACCGCACCCCGCATCAGTTGAAAGCAGCCTATGGCGTCGCGCTTTGAGCCGCGTCGCGCGCGTATTTCTGCAGTACTTTTCGTCGGGCCGCGTAACGTCGCCACAATCCACCCGCAACGGCCAGTTTATGCCAGGAGAAATTCTGGTCGAGGTCGACATGGTCCGCGCAAACGGCGAGCGGCGATTTGCCTGCGACATTGAGGCCGCGGACGCCGCTCCGGCAATAGCGGTAATGCCGCCCGATTTTCGCGAGCGCGGCCTGGTCGACAGAATCGATATCGCCGAAAGGAAAGGCGAACCAGTCGGGACGCCTGCCGGTTTCCTGTTCGATCCGGTCGCCATCCGGACCGATAGCTGCTGCCAGATCGGCAGCGCCGAGACCGGCGAGCCGGCGATGATCGATACTGTGCGCGCCGATCGTATGTCCGGCCTGTCGCAGTTCGGCAATCCGGTCCCAGCCCATGAGCGGTTCAACCTCCGGCGGCGGTGAGCTGCGGAACATGGCGCGCCGGACGGCATCCTCGCGTTCGGACGGCTGAAGGTCGACGAGGCCGGGACAGACGAAAAACAGGGCGGACACGCCTTTGCGTTCAAGAATCGGGGCGACGATCTCGTGATTGGACAGGAAACCGTCATCGAACGTCAGCAGGCAGGCGCCTGCTTTCAGCTCGCCGATTACGGCGCTGCCGTCCAGCTGGCCCGCGGCGTCTTCCGGTGTCAGGAAACCGAACCGGTTTTCGATGAAATCGAGCAGCCTGTTAAATGCGTCCGCCTGTCGCTCTGTAACCCCGTGAAAGATGAGGGCGCGAAAAGACCCTGCGGGGTCGGCGCTGCCGGAGAGCGCACGCCCGATCCGGAAGGCGCCGTATGCCGGCGCGGCGATAAGGGACCGGAAGCTCATGAAGCTGCCTGGCGTGCGTTCGCGACCCGCCATCGCACCAGCGCCGCACGGATGCCGCCATCGGTCGCCTCGATCTCGTTGGCCAGACGGTATGGTTGTCCGCCAAGGCCGTCCTTAAAGGCGAATATTCCGCGCGGCGTGAGGTCGGGATCCATACCGCCGACATCGAACCGCGTTGCCCCGTCCTGTTTCGCCTGAGACAGCGCCTGCCAGACAAGGAACTGTCCCGCCGACACGGCCCGGCCCGCTTCCAGAAGCGTGCCGACCAGATATTCGACCGTATCGCCGTAGCGGATGATCAGCGCAGAACCGACCGGCGCTTCGCCTAGCCGTCCTCGAAAGCAGCGCATGGCGCCGGACGGACCGGAGTGCCGATACAGCGACTCCATCAGCTCGGGCGTTACGGTTGTTTCGAAACCGCGATCCTGCAGAAAACCGGTATATTCGCCGAGAAACCCCGTGAAGGATTCCTCGTCGTCGCAGGGTTCCGCGACCATGCCGGATTTTTCCGCCTTGTTCAGCGCATTCCGCCATTTCTGGCGCAACGATTTCCGTAGGTCGGCAATGTCAGGATCGAGCGTGACGGTTGCAGAGGCCCAGCCTGCGACACCTGTATCCCCGAAGGACTGCATATCCGATTCGGCGGGTCGCGCTGTTTGGGGCCAGGAAGGCGCAATACGCAGATACAGCTTTCGGTCCGTGACGAAATGGCTGTGCATCGCCGCAAGCGCTTCGGTTTTTCTCCCGATGTCGAACATCAGAGGCCCGCGATTGATCCAGCACAACCCGCCGCCGATGAACGACCCTACAACCGGCAAAGGCCGCACCAGCGCCTGTGCGATCCCGACCGGTTCGGTTCCGTCCGTCAGGATACCGCGCTCGACCTGCCAGCCTCCCGAGGCTGCTTTCGCCTCGCCATATGCCCAGCTTTGCATGAGATTATGCTCCGGCGACCGGGCGGCGAGTGTTTCCCAGCCGATCTGGTCGTAATCTCCTGCAATGAAGCTGATCATGATTGTCGGGACCGACGAAAAATCCGGGCAGACTCTGTATGCGCCTGCTATAGCAGAGTCGAGTCAGCCTATCACGGCAATGGTATCGGCGGAATCCTCCGCCGTTGGGGTTTCGTTGCGTAAAGGGACGAAGAATTGACAGAACGCCCTGATGCGGAATCAGCCCCTGCGCAACGTCGGCTGATCCTGACCCTGCTCTGGGCCTGGGTCGGCCTGAGCAGCCTCCTCTACCTGTCGCAATTCGGAGAAGAGGCGACTGCGATATTGCAGATTCTGGGGATAACCGGCTAAGAGTTGCCTGTCCTGTACGGGTCCGCACAAGGATATCTTCCCGAGGAACATGAATTGAGTTCAGCACGGCTTTCCATCGTTATCCCCTGTTTCAACGAAACAGGCACGCTTCACCGATCTGTTGCGCGGGTCCTGGAGTCAGATACGTCCGGGCTGGAAAAGGAGCTCGTCATTATCGACGACGGATCGACCGACGGGTCCCGCGCCATGATCGAAGAGCTCGCGTCGGAAAACAGCAGCATCAAGGCACTGTTTCACGAAGCGAACAAAGGCAAAGGAGCGGCGATCCGCACCGGCTTCGCGGCCGCAACCGGCGATATCGTCCTGATCCAGGACGCCGATCTCGAATACAACCCGGCCGATTATCCCAAGCTTCTCGCGCCGATACTCGACGGGCGCGCGGATGTCGTCTACGGCTCGCGTTTTCGCGGCGGAGAAGAGGGGCGCGTGTTCTTCTTCTGGCATTCGGTCGCCAATCGCGGACTGACGCTGCTGTCCAACATGTTCACCAACCTGACCCTGTCCGACATGGAAACCGGCTACAAGGTGATGAGCAAGGAGGTGCTGGACAAGCTGGTGCTTTGCGAAAACCGGTTCGGGATCGAGCCGGAAATCACCGCCCGAATCGCCGGTCTGAAACCGCAGCCGGCTGTCTACGAAGTCGGTATCAGCTATTCCGGGCGGACCTACGCCGAGGGCAAGAAGATCGGCTGGAAGGACGGCATTACGGCGGTTTACTGCATCCTGCGGTACAACCTGTTCCGCTGATTGAGCCTGCGCGGTCATGCGCATTCTTTTCCTTAGTGAGAATTTTCCGCCCGAGACCAACGCGGCGGCTACGCGCGTTTACGAGCGGGCGATCTACTGGGTTCGGGCCGGCCATGAGGTCACCGTCATTACCCAGGCGCCCAACTTTCCCTATGGAAAGATTTTCGAGGGCTATCGCAATCGCTGGCGGCAGGTCGAGACCGTCGACGGGATTCGCGTGGTTCGCGTTAAAACCTATATCGCGCCGAATGAAGGCGTCGTTCGCCGGACGCTCGATTTCCTGAGCTTCATGGCGACCGCCGTCCTGGCAGCGCTGCGCGAAGAGCGGCCTTCCGTTGTCGCGGCGACCTCGCCGCAATTCTTCGCCGCGGTCGCGGGCTGGATGATCGGCGCGCTCCGCCGTGTGCCGTTCGTGTTCGAGCTCGGCGATCTGTGGCCTGCATCGATTGCCGCCGTCGGCGCGATGAAGCCCGGACTCGCGCTGCGGATGGTGGAGAAGCTGGAGCTGTTTCTGTACCGGCGTTCTGCGGCAGTGGTCGCGCTGACCCAGGCGTTCCGGGACAATCTGGTGCGCCGCGGCATTCCGCCCGGAAAGATCGCGGTGGTGATCAACGGGGTCGATACCGATCGGTACGGCCCGCGTCCGCGCGACGCAGCCCTGGCGGAGGAATGGGGTGTGACGGACTGTTTTACCGCCGGTTATGTAGGCACCCACGGGATGGCGCATGGGCTTGAGAACGTGCTCGATGCGGCTGAGCGGTTCGACGGCGCAGACGCTGCCGGGCCGAAGTTCGTGTTCGCCGGGCCGGGCGCAGCGCGCGACGGGCTGATTGCCGATGCGAGCGCCAGAGGTCTTCGGAACGTCGTCTTCATCCCGCCCCAGCCGAAAGACAGGATGCCGGCGGTATGGAGCCTGTGCGACGTCGCGCTGGTCCATCTGAAGAATTCTCGCGTTTTTGCCGAAGTCATTCCGTCGAAGATTTTTGAGGCGATGGCGATGGGACTGCCGATCGTGATCGCCGCGCCGGAGGGAGAAGCGACCCGTATCGTGGAGAAAGCCGGGGCTGGTCTCGTCGTGCCGCCCGAAGATCCTGCGGCGCTTGCCGATGCCGTTTCAAAGCTGAAATCCGACGTGCCGCTAAGGGACAGGCTGGCGGCGGCGTCTCTGGCCGCCGCGCCGCGTCACAGCCGTCGTTTTCAGGCCGACGCGATGATCGAGGCGCTGACCGCAGCAGCAGGCGGCGACGGCGGCAACGCCGCCGGACGGGTTTCGGCGCTTTCGGGACCGACCTCCTGATGCGGGTAGCGGTTACCGGTGCCGGCGGCTTTGTCGGCAGGGCGCTATGCCGGTCGCTGGCAGACGGGAGGCTGTCGGTGACCGCCTGCATCCGCACCGGCAGCGCGCCGCAAGGCGCCGACAGGGAGGCCCGCATCGGCGACATAACGGACCGTCAGGCTCTTGCAGTGGCGTTCACAGGCGCTGATGCAGTGGTGCATCTCGCGGGCCGCGCTCACGTGATGCGGGATGACGCGGCTGATCCGCTGGCCGAGTATCGCCGCGTTAATGTCGAAGGGACGAAGGCCGTGTGCGAAGCCGCAGCGGAAACGGGCGTGCGACGTATCGTTTTCATGAGCTCGGTAAAGGTCAATGGCGAGCGTTCCCAGGACCGGCCGCTGACGGAGGACGATCCGCCCTGCCCGGAAGACCCCTACGGCGTCACCAAGATGGAAGCGGAAACCGCGCTGTTCGCCAGCGCAGCTGAGCGCGGTTTCGAGGCAGTCTGTCTGCGTCCGCCGCTGGTTTACGGGCCCGGCGTGCGCGCGAATTTCGCCGCCCTGATGAAACTTTGCGACAGCGGAATTCCCCTGCCGTTCGGCAGCGTCACCGGCAATAGGCGGAGCCTGATTCATGTCGGCAACCTTGTCAGCGCGATCGAAACGGCCCTGACGCATGAAAATGCCGCCGGTCGGGTTTTTCTGGTGCGCGACGGCGAGGATCTGTCGACCGCCGGGCTTGTCCGCGCCTTACGGACCGCGATGGGCCGTCCGCCGCGTCTCCTGCCCGTACCGGTATCCCTCTTGAACGGATTACTGCGTCTCGCTGGGCGCGGCGCCATGGCCGAGCGTCTGCTCGGCACACTCTCTGTCGATGACAGCGCGATTCGCGCCGCTCTCGGCTGGATCCCTCCCGTCGCCGTCGCCGATGCGATGGCCGAGACCGTCGCCGCGCGCCAGTAGCGGCTCCGGCGCGCCCGACCTGACAGGCCGGTTTCCGGCGGCCTGCTTCCCCCCCCCCTTTCGTTTTCAGTATCGTGTCCGGCAGGTGATTCGCTTCGGCGGATGGGCGCTCGCCGAGCTCTATGTTACTGTGCCTAAATCACTGAAACGCGCGCGGAACAGGCAGGAGTTCATGAGAGGCCTTCGCCAGAAGATCGCCTACGGCCACGACATCATCGCGGCGTTCCTGTCGCTGCCGGCGTCCCTGTTCCTGCGCCAGGGGTCCGATCTCGCTGTCTACAATTTCGAATTCGTCCTGCTGGCAGCTGGCCTGTTCGCCGCGGTCGCCGCCGTGGTGTTCTGGATGATGCGTCTCTATGGCGGGGTATGGCGTTATGCCTCGCTGAACGACCTGATGGCGATTACCAAGGCGGTCACGCTGGTCATTCTGGTTTTCGTGCCGCTGTTGTTCCTGCTCAACCGGCTCGAATGGATCCCGCGCTCAACGCCGGTGATCAACTGGTTTGTGCTGCTCGCCATGCTGGGCGGTCCGCGATTTCTTTATCGCCAGTTCAAGGACAGGCGCATGGGCCGTGCGCGGGACGGACAGGCGGCGCGGCGCGTACCGGTGATTCTGGTCGGAGCGGGCGACGGATCGGAAATGTTCATCCGGGCGCTTTCGCGGAACCCCATGGCGGCGTATGAGCCGGTCGGCATCGTCGGCCGGAATCCGGGGCGGGTGGGGCGCAATATCCACGGCGTGCATGTGCTGGGGACCGTAGACGCCCTCCCTCAGGTCGTCGACCGGCTGGAGCGCGAAGGAAGGAGGCCGCAACGGCTCATCGTCACGCAGGAAGAGATTGCGGGCGAGGAAATGCAGCGCGTCGTCGGGTTGGCCGATTCGCTGGGTCTCAAGCTTGCGCGCCTGCCCCGGCTGACGGATTTCCGGAATGAGACGGACGACCCCGTGCGGGTGCGCGCGATCGATATCGAGGATGTGCTGGGACGGGCGCAGCACGTGCTGGACCGGGCGTCGATGCAGGCGCTGATCAAGAACCGGCGCGTCCTTATTACCGGTGCCGGCGGTACCATCGGCGGCGAGCTGGCACGACAGGTCGCATCCTTCGGGCCGTCGAGCCTTGCGCTTGTCGAGAACTCGGAATACGCGCTGTACGAGATAGATCTCGAAATCTCGGAAAAATTCCCCAACGCCGACCGGCGATCGATCATCGCCAATGTTCGCGACCGCGACCGGATGCAACGGGTGTTCAGGGAGTTCGAACCGGAGCTGGTGTTTCACGCCGCTGCTCTCAAGCACGTCCCGGTGGTCGAAGCGCATCCCGGCGAGGGCATTCTGACCAATGTTGGCGGCACAAGGGTTGTCGCCGATTGCTGCCGCGAGACCGGCGTCGCCGCGATGGTGCTGATTTCGACCGACAAGGCGGTGAACCCGACCAGCGTGATGGGGGCCAGCAAACGCATCGCCGAGACGTACTGCCAGGCGCTCGACATAGAAGGACACGATGAGGCGAATTCAGGCGCCACGCGCTTCATCACCGTGCGGTTCGGCAACGTGCTGGGCTCTACCGGGTCGGTGGTGCCGCTTTTCCAGCGGCAGCTTGCAGCCGGCGGGCCGCTGACCGTGACGCATCCCGACATGAAGCGTTACTTCATGACCGTACGCGAAGCGGTGGAGCTGGTGCTCGAAGCCACCGTGCTCGGGCTGCGGTCTTCCGCCGGCGCCGGCCGGGTCTACGTGCTCGACATGGGAGAACCGGTCCGGATCGCCGATCTGGCGCGGCAGATGATCCTGCTGGCCGGGCTGAACCCCGACGAGGACATAAAGATCGCCTATACCGGATTGCGGCCCGGCGAAAAACTGTTCGAGGAAATTCTCCACGACGCCGAAGCGCCGGAGGAGACCGGTCATTCGCGCATCATGCTGGCCGCGCCGCGCACCCCCGGGCTCGAAGCGGTCAGCGCGCTGATCGACGAGCTGATAGCGGCGGCGCAGGCGGGCGATGAGGATGCCATCGTTTCCCTGATCCGCCGGCACGTGCCCGAATTCAACCCCGAAGCCGGCGGCCCCATCCGGGTTGTCGCCGGCGGCTGATGATTTTCAACCCCGAACAGAGACACGCTCAGAAAAGATGACCGACCAGACAACCCAGAAGATTTCCCGCGCGCTGATTTCCGTTTCCGACAAGACTGGCCTTGCTGAGCTGGGTAAATTCCTGGCTGACAGCGGGGTGGAGGTCCTGTCTACCGGGGGCTCGGCGAAGGCGTTGCAGGATGCCGGCGTGCCGGTCACCGAGGTCGGCGAACATACGGGATTTCCCGAAATCATGGACGGCCGCGTCAAGACGCTGCATCCGCTGGTGCATGGCGGTATTCTCGGCAGACGTGCCGATCCCTCCCATGTCGAGGCGATGGAAACCCACGGCATTGCACCGATCGATCTGGTGGTCGTGAACCTGTATCCGTTCGAGGCCACCGTCGCAGGTGGCGCCGATTTTGAGACCTGCATCGAAAACATCGATATCGGCGGCCCGGCCCTGATCCGCGCCGCGGCGAAAAACCATGAGAGCGTGACCGTGGTGGTAGACCCGGCCGACTACCAAGCCGTCATCGACGCCATGAAGGAAAACGGCGGCGCGACGACGCCCGATCTGCGAAAGCGCCTCGCCGCAGCGGCCTATGCGCGAACGGCTGCTTACGACTCCGCCATCGGAACCTGGTTCACAGGCCAGGTCGGCGAGACCTTCCCCAAACGGTTCGCCATCGCCGGTGAGCGTGCGCAGGTGATGCGCTACGGCGAGAACCCGCACCAGGAGGCGGCGTTTTATCGCACCTCGGAGAACCGGCCCGGCGTCGCCACGGCGACCCAGCTGCAGGGCAAGGAGCTCAGCTACAACAATCTCAATGACACCGATGCGGCGTTCGAGCTTGCCGCCGAATACGAAGAACCCGCGGTCGCCATCATCAAGCACGCCAACCCGTGCGGCGTGGCGCTGGGCCCCGACCTCCTGACCGCCTATCAGCGCGCGCTGCGCTGCGACCCGGTGAGTGCGTTCGGCGGCATCATCGCGGTCAACAGCCCGCTCGATGCGGCGGCGGCGGAAGCGATGGCGGAACTGTTCCTGGAGGTCATCATCGCGCCGGAAATCGCCGAAGATGCGCGGGCCCTGCTGGCGAAGAAGAAGAATCTGCGGGTGCTGGAAACCGGCGCCATGCCCGACCCGTCCGCGTCCGGGATGACGATGAAGATGCTGTCGGGCGGCTTCCTGCTGCAGGGGCGCGACAACGCGCGCGTCGCCGCCGGCGACCTGAAATGCGTGACGAAGCGCGAGCCGAGCGCACAGGAGCTGTCGGATCTGCTGTTCGCCTTCGCGGTCTGCAAGCATGTGAAATCGAACGCCATTATCTATGCCAGGGACGGCGCGACCGTCGGCATCGGCGCGGGCCAGATGAGCCGGGTCGATTCGTGTCGCATCGCCGCGCGTAAGTCGGCCGACGCGGCGGAAGCGGCGGGCGAAAAAGACCCGCTGACGGTGGGTTCGGTCGTGGCGTCCGACGCGTTCTTCCCCTTCGCCGATGGGCTTCTGGCCGCCGCCGGCGCCGGCGCGACCGCGGTCATCCAGCCCGGCGGCTCGATCCGCGACGACGAGGTGATCGAGGCTGCCGATGACAACGACCTAGCCATGGTCCTCACCGGGATCCGCCATTTCCGGCATTAATTCAGGCCGTGATACCTAAGTCTTCTCCCTCACGGTAACCAGTATCGCGCCGCCGACGGCGATGAAGACCAGCACCGTCGCCATGCCGGCGCGTTGCGAGGCGAAGGCGGTGGTGACGGCGGCGAGGACGGCGGGGCCGAGGAAGGCCGTGACCTTTCCCGACAGGGCGAACAGGCCGAACATCTCGCCGATCTGATCCTTTGGCGCGAGCCGCGCCATCAGCGACCGGCTGGCGGCCTGGGCCGGGCCCATGAACACGCCGATGCACAGCCCGAGCGCCCAGAACATCGTCTTGCTTTCGATCAGCAGCAGCGGGAGCCCGACGGCGATGATGCCGGCGAGCGCGATCAGCACGGTTCTCTTCGGCCCGATCGCATCGTCGATCCAGGCGAAGGCGGCGGCCCCAAGCCCGGCGGTCACGTTGAGCGCGATGCCGAACATGATGATCTCGTCGACCTCCATCCCGAACGTACCGGCCGCGTATATCCCGCCGAACGCAAACAGTGTGTTGAGCCCGTCGATGTAAAGCAGCCGCGCCAGAAGGAAGCGGAAAACCGGGCCGGCGCGGTGGATCGATTTCAGCGTGCGGCCGAGGGTCAGCAGCCCGTCGCGCGCGGCCTCGCCGAGGCGCGCGCCGGTGGCCGGAGCATCGGGCGTGAAGAGAAAAAGCGGGAGCGCAAAAATCAGGAACCAGACGGCTACCAGCGGGCCGACGATCCGCACATGTTCGCCGCTATCTTTCTCCAGCCCGAAGGGCGGGACATCCGGCTGTACGAACACGAACAAAGCGAGCGCGAGGCACACCATCCCGCCGGCATAGCCGAGTCCCCAGCCCCAGCCGGACAACCGGCCGATCTCGTCCGTGCGCGCGATACCCGGCAGCATCGCGTTGTAGAACACCGTGCCGACCTCGAAGGCGAGGTTGGCGATGGCGAACAGCGTCAGCCCCCAGACGATCGATTCCGCTTCCGGCGTGGTGAACCACAGCAACGCCGCGCAGGTGGCGCACAGGATGGAAAACCCCGCGATCCAGGGCTTCCGCCTGCCGCGCCGGTCGGCAATGGCACCCACTATCGGGCTTACCAGCGCGATGGCGATGCCCGATGCCGACAGGGCTGTGCCCCAGAGCGCCGTCCCTTCGGTCGGGTTCGGCGCAACGGCCTTGGCGAAATAGGCGGCAAAGACGAAGGTGACGATCACGGACGGAAAGGCGGAATTGGCCCAGTCGAAGAAGCACCAGGCTGCCTGGGAGCGGGTACGGTTTGCGTCTGTCGCCATCGGGCCAGCCTAGCGGTTTTGGGCGCTCCGCGATATCGAATGCGTCCCATCTGGCCCGACGCACAGCGCGGGTATATCATGCTGTAAATCGCGAACAGATCAGGGAGCAAACAAATGTCCTATACGCTGGACGATTTCTGCAGGGACGCGCACGACGCAATGGCGAAGGACACCGGTACGGACGGTCGCGACGCGATCCGCGGTCATCTGGAGAAACTCCTCGCCAACGAGGATTTTGTCGCCGAACATCTTGCCGGTCAGGGCAAGGGCAAAACGCTGCTCTATCACGATCAGGAGTTCGATTTCCGGGTCATGGCGCACGGCACCGACCAGGGCGACCGCGTCGGCAAGCCGCACGATCATGGCGCGAGCTGGGCGGTTTACGGCCAGGCGACGGGGCAAACCGACATGACGGTCTGGAAGCGCACCGACGACGGCGGCGCAGAAGACAGCCATGCAGAAATCGAGCCCGAAAAGACCTTTCCGCTGAAGGCCGGCACGGCGGCCCTTTTCGACACCGGGATCATCCATTCGACCGCGCATCCCAAACCGTGCCGCTGGGTCCGGGTGACAGGCACCGATCTCGACACGATCGAGCGCTATTCCTACGATCCGGACCGTCAGGAAATGAAGCGCATGAACGCTGCATGATCGAGGCTCTTTCCATGCCCGGCGGGCGTCAAGGGTTGGTGTCGCGGCTTGGCGCCCGCCGGAACCCAGAAGCGCGGTCGGGAGGGGGAGAGGGCTGGTGCCGAACAGTTTCGGAGAAACAAAAATGCCCTATTCCATTGACCAGTTCGCCGCCGACTGCCGCGATATCCTGAAATCCGATTCCGGTCCGGCCGGTCGTCGGCAGGTGATCGGCAAGCTTGAAGCCCTGCTGATGGAAGACGATTTCGTCGCCGAACATTGCGGGCCGGACGCGAAGGTGGGGTCCAACCTGATCTACGAGGACAGGCAACTCGGATTCCAGGTGCTCGCCCACATCATGGACAAGGGTTATGACGGCGGGCCGCACGACCATGGCGAAAGCTGGGCAATCTACGGTCAGGCCGTGAAGCATACCGACATGACCGACTGGCGGCGGACTGACGACCGCTCGCAGGAAGGGAAAGCCGATATCGAGCCGGTTCGCACCTACCGGATGGAACGCGGGCAGGCCGGCATTTTCGACGACGGCGCGATCCATTCCATCGCCTATCCCGAAGGCGCGCGTTTCGTGCGGGTGACGGGGTGCGATCTCTCGACCATCGCCCGCGGGCGCTATAACCCGGAGAAAGGGACGATGGATGTAAGCAAGCGTGAGAATTTCAACGGGACGAGTTGACGTTCGATAATCGGTACCGGCCCACTCCCCCACCCGGCCACCCATCAGGATACTCTCGTGGGTGGCCGGGTGGGGGAGTGGGCCGGTGCGAAGCCGGGCATACGCCCGGCTTTTTCATATATGATCCCGGTGGTTTTCCAGATACCACTCGGCGATCTCCTCCCTTTTGGGGAACCAGACATCGTCGAAACTGGTGGCGTAGGCGAGAAACTCCTCGAGCGCGCGGATGCGGTAGGGCTGGCCGATCACGTGGGGGTGCAGGCCCAGATTCATGATCCGCATCGACTCGCCGCCTTCTTGATAAAGACGGTTGAACTGTTCGTGGAGCGCCGCCAGCCCCTGGTCCAGCGTCATGCCGCCACGAGCGAACATGTTGAAATCGTTGACGTCGTTGGAATAGGGCACGCACACCATCTCGCCTGCGCCGGTGTGGATCAGATAGGGCTGGTCGTCGTTCAGGAAGTCGCAGAAGAAGATCAGTCCCGCCTCGCGCAGCACATCCACCGTACGCTCGGTCGGCCGCAGAGACGATGACAGCCATCCCTTCGCGGGTTTGCCGACGACGTCTTCGTACATCGACAGCGTCCGGTGAATGACTTCGCGCTCGCCCTCCGGATCGTGCGCGTAATAGGTCAGGATATCGTTCTGCGCCCAGTTATGCGGCACCAGCTCCCATCCGCGCTCCTTCACCGCATCGATCGCGCGCCGGCGTTCCTTGAGGTACAGCCCGTTGACGGTGCAGGACGCCGGCACCCCCGCCTTGTCGAACGCCTCGATCACCCGCCACACGCCGACCCGCTGGCCGTATTCGCGCCATGTCCAGTTGACGTAGTCCGGCACATCGCCCGGCAGCGGAAATGGAATCGATGCAGGCCCGCCGGGATAGAGGGGCTCCTTCTGGTCGCGCGACAGCTCCCAGTATTCCAGGTTGATGGTGACGATCACCGCCAGCCGCTGCCCGCCCGGCCAGCGCAGATTCTTCCGGTCCGGCAGCGCCGAAAATTCGTAATGCATGGGTTAGCCTCCCTGTTTGCGCAAGGGTACGACAGACACCGGCGATTCCAAACCGTGGTCGTACCATGCATGCCGAGATATTCGTGTTTCAGGCGCAATCCTTATGGCAGATTTAGTCCACTGGAGTAAGATTCGCTCGCCCGTTTCGGGGCGCATTTTCAGGAGAAAAAAGAGATGAGGTTGCGCTTAGTGTTGGCGTCAGCGTTTGCGCTGATTCTGCCTGCGTCCGGCTATGCAGCGGACGCTCCCAGTTTTGCAGGCAAGACGATGAAGATCGTCATTCCCTATGGTCCCGGGGGGACGTATGACAAGTACGGTCAGACCTTCGCGGCACATTTCGGCGAACACGTTCCGGGTAAACCCAGCGTGATCGTCCAGCACATGCCGGGTGCGGGCGGCGTGAAGGCCATGAACTGGGCTTTCAACGTGATGCCCAAAGACGGGCTCAACATGATCGTTCCGCTCGACAATGCGGTAGTAAACCAGCTGATGCGACCGGAAAAAATGCGTTATGACGCGCGTAAGTTCCAGTGGATCGGCGCCAGCAACCAGACCAACATCGTCATGGCGGTTCGCGCCGATAGCGGCGTCCTTAGCTGGAAGGATCTCAAGGGGAAAGCGCTGATCGCATCGTCGAGCGGTCAGGACACCAGCTTCATCACCTGCAATCTCGCTAACGGGTTGCTCGGTGCGCGCATCAAGGTAGTAAGCGGCTACAAGGGCTCGTCCACGGCGATGTTTGCGATCGAACAGGGTGAAACGCAGATGGCGACCTATAACTGGCTCGCCTGGGGATCGAAGGTTCCGCACTGGTTCACCGGCGATAAACCGTTCGCTCGCGCCGTCCTTCAGATCGGCGTGTGGCGCGACCCCGATGTGGATCAGAGTGTCCCGATGCTGTCGGAACTCGTCAGCAGCGCCGAAGACAAGGCTGTTGTTGCCTTTATCGGCTCGCTTGGCGCGCTTGGTCGTGGGCTGGCGCTTCCGCCCGGCGCCAGTGCCGAACTGGTGACTATGCTCCGCGCCTCCTACGACTCGATGAACGGAGATGCGAAATTTGCCGCCAATCTGAAGAAAAGAAAGCTTCGGCTCATCCCCTCAAAGGGAGCGGACATCCAGAAGATCGTGATTGCCGCTGTCGACAATGCTACCCCGGCAGTGGTGGCCCGGGCATCCAAGATGATCTACGGCAAGTAACTGCTTGAACGTCAGTTCGGGAACAGGAAGCAGCGGCGCTCAGGCGCCGCTGTTTTCTTTCGGGGGCGGCTCGGCAGGACGGCGATTGCGGTGATTCCCTTACGCGTCCGGACGCGTGGGAACAGCGGTTGAATTAAAGGCGATTTTCCCCCGATTTTCCCCCGATTTTCCCCCGATTTTCCAGGGGTTCCCGAA
>JAYOLL010000033.1:0-26745 GCA_038120295.1 Rhodospirillales bacterium
GACATGACGACGCCGGAGATCACTTTGCGCGGCGCGAAGCAGCTTTACGAGGAATCGGGCATCGGGCCCGAGGATGTTGACCTTGCCGAGGTGCATGACGCGTTCGCCATCGCCGAGCTGCTTTATTACGAAGCGCTCGGGTTCTGCGCGCGCGGCGAGGCGGCGAAGCTGCTGGAAGAGGGCGAGACATCGATCGGCGGCAGGATCCCGGTAAACCCGTCGGGCGGCCTCCTGTCCAAGGGCCATCCGATCGGCTCGACCGGCGTCGGCCAGATCGTCGAGGTGGTGCGCCAGCTCCGCGGTCAGTGCGGCGACCGCCAGGTCGAGGGTGCAAAGGTCGGACTGACCCACTGCACCGGCGGCGGGGTGTCGGGCTTCGATCATGGCGTCTGCTCTATCCATCTGTTTGCGCGGTAAGAAGATGGCTTCCATTCGTCCGGCATTCCCTCCCTCCGCACGGGAGAACTGATCCATGGGTGCGAAATTCATGGGCGCGCGGGTCAAGCGACTGGAAGACCAGGCGCTGCTGACCGGAAAGGGCGAGTTCACCGACGACATTTTACTGCCGGAAATGCTGCACGCGGTTTTTATCCGCAGCCCGCATCCCCACGCGCGCTTCACGACGATCGACAAATCCACAGCCGAAGCAATGGAGGGCGTCCACGGCGTCTTCACGCTGGCGGATTTCCCGAAGGATATTCAGGACAACCGGCTGCTCCTGCTGCTGCCCAATCCCGCGATTACCCAGGTGCGCATGCCCTATCTGCTGGCGCGCGACGAAACCCATTACGTGGGGGAACCCGTCGCCGTCGTCATCGCCGAGACGCGCCATATCGCGGAGGACGCGGCTGTCGCCGTCGAGATCGACTGGGAACCGCTGTCTGCGATCAACGATGCGAAGGATGCGCTGGCCGATGGTGCAACGACGGCCCATACCGGCGCGGACAACAACATCGCCGCAAAGTTCACGCCGCAATACGGCGATGTCGACGCCGCCTTCGCAGGCGCGGCAAAAACCGTTTCGGTGTCGATCCGTCACCACCGGGGCGGCGGCCATGCGCTCGAAGGGCGCGGCGCGCTTGCCGAATACGACGCGGACGAAGGCCGCACCATGCTGTGGTCGGCGACCCAGGCGCCGCATCAGGTCAAGCGCAACATCATCGGCGTTCTGGGCTGGACCGAGAACGAGATCGACGTCATCGCACCCGACGTGGGCGGCGGGTTCGGGCCAAAGGCGATGTTCTATCCGGAAGAGGCGGTGGTCCCGTTCCTCGCCCGGAAACTGCGTCGCCCGATCAAATGGACCGAAGACAGGCGCGAGCATTTCCTGACCGCGAGCCAGGAACGCGACCAGTACTGGGATGTCGAGGCCGCTTTCGACGCAGACGCAAAGCTGCTCGGCGTGCGCGGCACGATGATCCACGACACCGGCGCCTACGTTCCGTGGGGCATCGTCTCGCCGCTGATCTCTGCGACCACGACGCCGGGCCCCTACGTTCTGCCGAGCTACCGGCTCGAAACTTTCGTCATGCTGACCAACAAGGTACAGGTCACCCCGGTGCGCGGCGCGGGCCGGCCGCAGGCGGTATTCGCGATGGAGCGGCTGATGGACAGGGCGGCAGAGGCGTTCGGTCTGGACCCGGCGGAGATCCGGCGGCGTAACCTGATCCCGGCGGAGGCCATGCCCTACAAGGTCGGTCTGGTTTTCCGCGACGGCAAGCCGGTCATCTATGACAGCGGCGACTATCCGCTGTGCCACGACAAGGCCATGGCGCAGTCGGAATACGAAGGATTTGCGGCACGCCAGCAGGCGGCGCGGGCGGAGGGTCGCAATATCGGGATCGGCATCGGTTCCTATGTCGAGGGCACGGGGCTCGGTCCGTTCGAAGGCGCGACCGTCCGGATCGAGGCGTCGGGACGCATCACGCTGGCGACCGGCGCAGCGCCGCAGGGTCAGGGCCACTGGACGACCATGGCGCAGCTTTGTGCCGAGAAATTCGGCGTCGGCGTCGAGGATGTCGATGTCCGCCTCGCCGACACGACCTCGATCCCCCACGGCGTCGGCACGTTCGCGAGCCGCATCGCCGCCAACGCCGGACCGTCGGTGCATCTCGCCTCAATCGACGTGCGCGACAAGGCGATCCGGATTGCCGCCCACATGCTGGAAGCGGCAGAGGAAGATATCGAGCTCGACGGGGGGCGCGCCTTTGTACGCGGCGTGCCCGACATGTCTCTGGGGCTGGGAGAGCTGGCCCATGCGGTCGCCGGCACGCCGGGATTCGCCATGCCGCCAGGATTCGAGCCGGGCCTCGAATCGACGCATTACTTCTCTCCCGACCAGTCGGCCTATTGCAACGGTACGCATGTCGCGGAGGTCGAGGTCGACATCGAAACCGGGCATATAAAAATTCTGCGTTACGTCATCGCCCACGATTCGGGGAACCTGATCAACCCGATGATCGTCGACGGGCAGGTGCAGGGTGGGCTCGCCCACGGAATCGGCAACGCCCTGTTCGAGGAACAACATTTCGACGACGGCGCGAACCCGCTGACCACCACCTTCGCCGAATATCTCATCCCGGGCGCGGGCGAGGTCATCGATGCCGAGGCGATTCATATCGAAAGCCCGTCACCGCTCAACCCGCTGGGCGTCAAGGGCGCTGGCGAGGGCGGCACCATCCCGGCGGCAGCGGCCATCATCGCAGCGGTGGAAAACGCGCTTGGTCCGTTTGGCGCTTCCTTCATGGACGTGCCGCTGACGCCCGAGAAAATCGTCGCCGCTGTCCATGCTGCACAGGGACAGGCCGCCGAATGACGGAACTTCCCAGACGCGGCGGTCCGCTCGACGGCATTCGGGTTCTCGACCTCACCCAGTTTCTGGCGGGCCCTTTTTCGACCCAGATACTTGGCGACCTCGGCGCGGAAGTGTTCAAGCTCGAAGCGCCCTCGGGCGACTGGTCACGCGTGCTGCCGCCGCATTTCGTCGGCAAGGACAGCTGCTATTACCTGTCGATCAACCGCAACAAGGCGGGCGTCGTGATCGACATGAAGGACCCCGAAGGGCTCTCGCTGGTCAGGAAGCTGGCGGGCAAGTGCGACATCCTGATGGAGAACTTCCGGCCCGGCGTGCTGGACCGGCTGGGTCTCGGCTACGACGCGCTCGCAGCCGACAATCCAGGACTGATCTGGGCGTCGATCAGCGGGTTCGGTCAGACCGGCCCCTACCGCGACCGGCCGGCCTACGACATGATCGTGCAGGCGATGTCGGGCGGCATGAGCCTGACCGGCGAGCGCGACGGCGCATCGGTCCGCGCGGGCATCCCTCTGGGCGATCTGTCTGCCGGCATGTATGCCGCGATCGGCGCGCTGGCGGCGCTGGAAGAGCGGCGGCGCACCGGCAAGGGCAGGCGGATCGATATTTCGATGCTGGACTGCCAGGTCGCCATGCTCACCTATCAGGCGGCCTATTACCTGCATTCGGGCGAGGTGCCCGGACGACAGGGGCGCGGCCATGAATCGATCCCGACATACCGCTCTTTCGATGCGGCAAACGACACGCAACTGGTGATCTGCGCCAACACCGAACGCATGTGGCAGGGGCTTTGTTCGGTTCTGGGGCTCAACGCGCTGACCGAAGACGAGCGCTTCCTGACCAATGAGGACCGCCACCGCAACCGTGAAGCGCTGTGGCCGCTGCTGGAAGACGCGTTTTGCAAACGCGAGGCACATGACTGGGTCGCCGACCTGCTGGAAGCCGGCGTGCCGGTGGGCGAGGTCAATAATCTCGCGGACTCGCTCAATGACGAGCAGGTACTGCACCGGCAGATGGTGCTCGACCTGCAGTCGCCCGGCGGGCTGAACGCGCGCGTCGCCGGCAATCCGGTGAAATTCGACGGCGAGGCGAACGCGCCGCACCGTTATCCGCCGGCGCTCGGCGAACACAGCCGGGCGGTGCTGCAGAAAGTGCTTGGGCTGGGAGATGACGAATACGAGGCCTGCCTGAATAAGGGCATCGTCCGCGAGGCAGGCGAAGCAGAGCAAGGATAGGGAAAACTGAGATGGCAGACGGATACTCGGTGAAACAGGATGGCGCGATCGTGCGGGCGACGCTGACGCGGCCGGAGGCGGGCAACATGATCACGCTCGGGATGGCGCGGGACATCGCCGCCGACATCGCAAAGGCCGGAGCGGACCCGTCGGTTCATGCCATCGTCATCCGTGGCGAGGGCGACGATTTCTGCAAGGGTCGCGACCCGGCTGGTGCGCCCGAAGGCAAACCGACCACCGCGGTCGAGATGAAGGATGCCCTGATCGAGCCACTGCTGGGAGTCTACCGCGCCGTTCGGGAAGCTGAAGTACCGGTGATCACCGGCGTGCAGGGGCTCGCCAACGGACTCGGCTGCGGCATCACGGCGATCTCGGATATCACCATCGCCGCCGATAATGCCCGGTTCGCAACACCGGAAATGCGCGCCAACCTGCCACCGACTCTCGCCATGCTGGCGCATCTCGGGCGCGTCCCGCCGAAATCGCTTCTCCACATGGTTTATTCGACCGACACGATCGATGCGCAGCGCGCGGTTTCCATCGGGCTGGTCAGCGAGATCGTTCCCGCGGCGGAACTGGACAACGCGGTGGAAGGTCTGCTGGAAAAGCTCGCCAACTACGAGCGGGCGTCGGTCGTGACCTGTAAATCCTATCTGCGCGAAGCCCAGAACACGCCCTACAACACAGCCAACGATCTCGCGGGCAACATGCTTTCAGTGGTGCTGTCGTCGCGACGGTAGAGAGTAATCCGCGTACGCGGAGTCGCCGACTATTTTTCCTGTTTTTTCTTCTGCTCGGTGCGCCATTCGAACGCCGCGCGACGCGCCGCCGAAATGACCGGTCTCGGAAAAGATTTGGAGAGTTGAGAATAATACACCTGCGCGCCTTTGTGGCCGGCTTGTGACGCAAGCAACAGCCATTTAAGCCCCTCGTTCACATTCTGCTCCACACCCTCGCTCAGGATCAGGGCAACGCCGTATTCTTTCTGCGCCGGCACGTGTCCGAGCTCCGCCGCCTGGCCGAAAAGCGCATGGGCCCGGTCAAGGTTCTTCGGCGTTCCCCATCCCGCCGCATGCATGGTCGCCAGCATGTACAGCGCGTCTGCGTTTCCCTTTCCGGCTTCCGGGCGCAGTTCCTTGAAGGCCGCCGTGTAGTCCTTGGCATGGATCGCCGCCTTCCCGGCCTCGATATCCGCGCGAGCGGGCACGAGCGTTCCCAGTACGAAGATCAGGGCCGCTAACGCGGGAATCCGGAAATAGTGTCGCTGCGAGAATTCCAATACACCGTTCCTTTGCGGAGGGCCGTCTGTAACTCACTATAATCAGGCCCGGATCGGCAGCTTACATAAGGATATGGCGAAATCGTGGCGGTCAGGCACCGTCGGCGGACGCGGTCATGCCAGGCTGCCAGAGAACATCGTCCGCGCCGTTCGCATTGGCGGCGCGGGCCATCACGAAAAGCAGGTCGGACAACCGGTTCAGATAGATAATCGAATTGGGATTGATCTCCTCGTTGCGTGCCAGCGCTGTTACCGCGCGCTCCGCCCGCCGCACTACCGTCCGGGCAAGATGGAGCCGACAGGCACCATCCGAACCGCCAGGCAGCACGAAGGACGTCAGCGGTTCCAGCTTTTCGTTGACCGAGTCGATCTCACCCTCCAGCCGCTTCGTCTGCACAGGCTGGATACGTAGACCGCCGTCTGCCGCATCGCCATCCGGTTTTCTGAAAGGCGTCGCGAGATCCGCACCGAGATCGAACATGTCGTTCTGAATGCGCGTCAGGATTTCGGCAAGCGCCGAACCTTCGCGTTCCAGAACCTGGCGCGCCAGGCCGATCGTGGCGTTCGCTTCGTCGACATCGCCGATTGCGGCAATCCGCTCCGAGTCCTTGGGCACGCGGTCGCCACCGACAAGCGACGTTTCGCCGCTATCGCCGCCGCCGGTATAGATCCTGTCGAGCCTGACCATGTGTTTCACCTGCCCAGCATTGCTGTTCTCATTTGAGAACGATATAGTGCCCGATGACGGTTCCCGTCCACGGGATGAAAAGGGAACGCGGTGCGGACACGGGAAACATAACAGAAATCCCGGCCAATGCCGCGGCTGTCCCCGCAACTGTAAGTGAGGAGCCGGCTTCCAGAAGATGCCACTGGGGAAACCCGGGAAGGCGGAAGTCGGCGGCGACTCACAAGCCAGGAGACCTGCCGTCAAAATCGTCACCCATCCGGCGGTCGGGGCAACTGACGGGACGGCATTCTCCGTTTGCGGTGACCTGGGCGTACGCAACGCGCCGGAGGAGCCAGGATGGGGAACAGTCAGACATCAAGAGTCCGTATACGTATACAGCGGTCAACGCTGTCCTCCACCGGTTTTCTGCGCACGGCGGCGTCCGCCATCGAAAACCCCAAATGGAGGACTATCTTTTGAAACCGATCTTTTTTACCGCTGTCTGTGCAGCGTCCCTCATAGGAATGGCGGTGTCCGCCCCCGCCCAGCAACAGTACGAAGCGCCGTCCGGCGCGGCAACGACCGCGCCAACCGTATTCGTAACGGCGACCCGCCTCGATCCGCCGGTCCCGGGCGTAACGACGACTGTCGTCACAACGGAGCAGATCGAAAACTCGCCAGGCCGTACGATCCCTGAAATCCTGTCATTCGAGGCGGGCGTCCGGTTCCAGGACCTCTTCGGCGGCAACAACAGTTCCGGCCAGACGATCGATATTCGTGGTTTCGGCGAACCTGCGACGGCGAACACTCTGATCCTCATTAACGGCCGGCGGCTGAGCGATCTTGATCTCGCCGCCGTCGATTTCGCCGCAATCCCGCGCCACAGCATCGAACGGATCGAAATTACCCGGGGTGCGGCCGGCAGCGTCCTGTACGGCGGAGGCGTACAGGGCGGCGTCGTAAATGTTATTACGAAATCGAATGTGCCGGACGGGTTTCGCGCCCGTACCGAAGGCGGCTACGGCTCTGACGGCCTGAAGGAAGCGGTCCTGTCCACGTCGGTGGCCGCGCACGGTTATGCGCTGAGCGCATTCGGAAACGTTCTGCTGAGCGACGGCTTTCGCGACAATAACGAGCTTCGCCAGAAGAATCTGTCGCTCGACCTCCGCAAAAAGATCGGCTCGGGCAGCGTGTTCGTTCATATGGATCTTGACGATCAGTTCCAGGGCCTGCCCGGCGGCCGGATTGTAGATCCCAGCACCGGCCAGAACGACCTTGCCGATCCACGGGGCGCGCAGACCCCGCTCGACTTCGCCAGCGAAAACGGCATCGCGACCTATATCGGTGGAAGTTTCGCGCTGAATGACTCGGTAGAGCTGCTTGTCGATGCCAGCATCCGGCACAAGGACCAGATCAGCGATTTCCGCAACCAGGATCAGGGGCGCGAGACCGAGCTGACGACCTGGGGGCTGACGCCCCGCGTCATCGTCGATACGGAGGTCGGCGGCACACCCCTGTCAAGCACCGTCGGGGTCGATCTTTACTATGTCAATTACGACTCCGACCGGAAACGGTTTCCCAACACGGCGCCTTTCACACGGGTAAAGGCCTATCAGTACAGCACCGCGCTTTATGCGCAGAACACGCTGCATGTAACGCCAAGGTTCGCCACGACATTCGGTTTTCGCGTCGAACGCATTAGCTTCGCCGCCGGCGACATGCCTTTCCCGGACAATCCCGGAGCGTTCGGCTTCGCCCAGACGACATTCAGACCGTCATTGACGGATACCGATATCGAGTATGCGCTCAACCTGGGAGTGGAGTACGACGTCACGGACCGGTGGGCGCTGTACGGCCATGTCGCGCGCGGCTACCGGACGCCTACGCTGGACGAACGGGCCGGTACGGCGTTCGCGCTCAATACGTTCGAACTCAACAATCAGAGCTCGCAGGAGATCGAGGCGGGTTCCCGGTTCCGGATCGGGCGCTTTTCGACGGACGCCCGCCTGTTTTTCTCCAGAACAAAGAACGAAATCCAGTTCGATCCGGACGACACGACGACGTTCGGCGCGAACGAGAACATCGATCCGGTACACCGCTACGGTTTCGAAGGATCGGTTTCCTTCCGCGCGACGCCCGACCTGACCTTGCGCGGCAACCTGACGGCCATGCGCGCCGAGTTCGCGGAAGGATCGTTCGAAGCCAATGACGTCCCGCTGGTCCCCGACTATATCGGGCGCCTCGGCGCCTCGTGGAAGGTCGCGGAATGGCTCAATCTCGACACGACGGCCAGCTATGAAAGCCGCCGTCATCTGGCGAACGACGAAGCCGCGACCTTCCGGCAGCTCGACGATTTCACCCTCTGGGATGTCAAGCTGCATGGCTGGTTCGGGGCGCTGAACTGGTCCGCGTCGGTCAACAATTTGCTGGATGAGGATTATCAGACATTCGGCACCGCCAGCGATACGACCCCGGGCCGTTTCTCCGTCCAGACCCTGCCGGGACGCACCTTCATGGTGCGGCTGGGCGCGAAGCTGTAACCGCCATGCGAAACGGCGCGGCGGCCATCCTGTTCACCCTGCTCGCGATCTGCGCGGGCAGTGCGGGTGCAGAGGACGCCGCGCCCGCCCGCGTCGTGTCGATTCATCTCTGCGCCGACCAGTTCGTCCTCGCGCTGGCGGACAGAAAGCAGATCGCATCGGTGAGCTGGCTTGCCACCGATGATCGGCGCTCGCACATGGCGACGCAGGCCGCCGGGCTGCGCCCCAACAACGGAACGGCGGAGGAAATCGTTTCATTGCGGCCCGATCTCGTGCTGGCCGGATTCCGCTCGGCCCGGTCGACGGCCGCCGCATTGCGGGCGCTGGGATACAGGGTTGTCGATCTCGAGTTCGCCACCGATTTCACGGTGATCCGCCGACAGATTCGCGAGCTTGCAAGGCTGCTCGGGCAATCCGCCCGCGGAGAAGAAATGATCGCTGAGATGGACGAAAGACTGGCGCGGGCGGCGGCCGATACACCCGCCATACGCCCGGTCGCAGCAATCTATCAGCCGATGGGATTCACCAGCGGGCGCGGCAGTCTCGAACATGCGCTGATGACGGCTGCCGGATTCGACAATCTGGCGGAAAAGCTGGGCATGGGGGCGCTCGGCCACCTGCCGCTGGAAGCGCTGGTGTCGGCGAAACCGGCGGTGCTCGTCAACTGGATGGGGAACGACCCTGCGCCGTCGCTGGCGCGCAGCTTCTACGACCATCCAGCCCTGACAGGAGGCCCCTGGCGCACACTGTCCCTGCCCAACAAGTTCTGGGCCTGCGGCGCCTGGTATTCGGCGCTGGCTGTGGAACGGCTGGCGGGCTTACGGCGCGACCTCCCGGCGGGGCGGCGGCAATGACGGGCCGGATCGCTTCCCTTTATTTCGGACTGACGCTCGCGGTGCTGGCGTTGTTCGTCGTCTCGTTGATGACCGGGCCATCGGCGCTGTCAGTCGAAGAGGTGTGGAACGCGCTCGTCGCACCGGACGCTTCACCATCGGCAATCATCGTCCGGGAAATCCGCCTGCCGCGAACGCTGCTCGCCATTCTGGTCGGCGCCTCTCTGGGGCTCGCTGGCGCCGCGCTTCAGGGGTTGCTGCGCAATCCGCTGGCGGAGCCAGGGATCGTCGGCGCATCGTCGGCCGCCGCGTTCGGCACCGCGCTGGTGTTCTATTTCGGCCTCGCCGGATCGTCGATAGCGGCATTGCCCGCGGCCGGTATGGCGGGCGCGCTGCTGGCGGTGGGGCTGTTGTTCGCACTCGCCGGGCGCGACGCGACGCCGCTATCGCTGATCCTCGCCGGGGTCGCTATTTCAAGCTTCGCCAGCGCGCTGACCGCGCTCGCCATTAATCTGGCATCGAGCGCCTACGCCGCTCTGGAAATTACCTTCTGGCTACTGGGGTCGCTCGCCGACCGCTCGATGTCGCATGTCGCGGTCGCCGCTCCGGCAATGGCGGCAGGCTGGGTATTGCTTCTGAGCGGTGGCCGCTCCCTGTCGGTGCTGTCGCTGGGAGAAGACACCGCGCAAAGCCTCGGCGTATCGCTGACATCGCTTCGCGCACGCATCGTGCTGGGAGTCGCGCTCGCGGTCGGGGCATCCGTATCGGTGTCGGGCGCGATCGGGTTCGTCGGGCTGATCGTGCCGCATCTGCTGCGCCCCGCGGTCGGGCACGACCCGGGTCGCTTGCTCGGCGTCTCCCTGCTGGGCGGGGCGGCGCTGATGCTGGCAGCGGATATCGCCGTGCGGCTGCTGTCGTCGGGGATAGAGATCCGGCTCGGTGTCGTAACAGCCCTGATTGGCGCGCCGTTTTTCCTGGCGCTGCTGATGCAGATGCGACGGAGGACGACATGAGCTGGCTGGAGGCAGAGGGGCTTCGTGTCCGGCTCGGCGACCGGACAGTTCTCGACAATGTGTCGCTTTCGGTTGCGAAGGGCGAGCTGGTGGGGCTTCTGGGTCCGAACGCTTCGGGCAAATCGACGCTGCTGCGAACGCTGGCCGGCCTCGAGACGTCAGAGGCCGGTGCGGTCAGGATTGACGGCGCGACAGTCGCGTCTTACGCACCGCGCGATCGAGCGAGGCGGATCGCCTATCTGGAACAGGGCGCGGCGAGCGAGTGGCCCATTGCGGTCGCGCGGCTGGTGGCGCTTGGGCGAACGCCGCACCTGGAGCCGTGGGAACGGGCAGGCGAGACGGATCGCGACGCCATCGCCGACGCCATGGCGCGATGCGACGTAACTCATCTGGCGTCCCGCGCCGCGACCGAGCTGTCGGGCGGCGAGGCGGCGCGGGTCATGCTGGCCCGCGCACTGGCGACCGGTGCCGGATGCCTGCTGGCCGACGAGCCGGTTTCGTACCTCGATCCCTACCACCAGTTCAGCATCATGGGGGTCATCAGGGCGCATGCCGACAGGGGAGGTTTGGCGCTCGCGGCGCTGCACGACCTTACCCTTGCCGCGCGCTTTTGCGACAGGGTGCTGCTGCTGCGCAACGGGAAGATTGCCGCAGCGGGTCCGCCGGGCGAGATCCTGACGCCGGAGATACTCGCCCGGGTCTTTTCAGTCGAAGCGTCGCTGGTGGAACAGGACGGGTTGCTGCAGGTGGTGCAGCGCGGCATCGTCGGCGGATCTCACGAAGAGGAAACGCCATGACGGCGCATCCGGACCGGATCGCGCTATCGGCGGCGGTTGGCAGCGGCAAATGGTTCGCCGCGGCGGCATCGATTGCGATCCATGTGGGGCTCGCCGGCGCGGTCCTGGTTTGGGATAGCAGTTTCGAGCCGCCAAAACCGCCGGCGGTCCTCACCGTGGACCTGGTGATCGAAACGGCCCTTCCGGGACCTGCCGGACCGAAGCCAGAGTCGCCGGACACAGTGTCCGCCGCCGCGACGGTCGCGCGGACGGCACCCGAGATGGCGGAAGTGGAAGCAGAGCCGGCGCCCGCGCCCAAAACGATCTCTGTGCCGGTGTCGCCGCCGGCCCATATCGCGATCAATGGAAAGGATGCCACGCCCTTTCAAATAGCCGAAAAACATCCCGTTGCAGCGACGGTATACGCTCCCTTGCCGAAAGCACGACCAGCGCGAAAACCGGTCATCAGCCCGAAACCTGTGACGGAGTCGCTCAGAAACAAAGGAATTTCGCCGCCGTCTCCGCTGCTGCAGGAAGCACGGCTGCCCGATGCAGACAGTTCCCGGGGCACTGCACAGGGCGGAAACGATGCATCGCCGGGCGCTTCCTTGTCGCCGCCGACTTATGCCGTGCCGGGAAGCGGGAACCCCGCCCCGCAATATCCGCGCGCCGCAAGAAGGCGTGGACTGGAAGGAAAGCTGGTGCTGCGGGTTACGGTCGACCGCGACGGCAGGCCGGACAGGCTGACTGTTCTTGAATCGAGCGGACATTCTCTGCTCGACGATGCCGCGCGCGATGCCGTATCGCGCTGGCGGTTCACGGCCGGCATGCGCGGCGGCGCGCCCATTTCCGCGACGGTCGATGTCCCGATCGTGTTCCGGCTACAGGCCGCGCGCTAGTGATTTTCGCGCGGACTATTTTTTCAGGGTCAGAAGATCGTTTTGAACGCCGTAGCCGCTGAGGCGATTGAGAAAGCTCAGCCCGAGCAGAGAACTCGGCATTGCCGCCTGATTGACGATGGCAGGAACATCGCGCACCGAAATCGAACCGATGCGTATCTCGCGCAGGCGAACCGGCGCCGCATAGCCGATCCCGTTGGCTGTGCGCGTGCGCACCGTATATTTAAGACCTCTCGGACCGAACCCGATCCGGGCGGCATGGGCCGGGCTGAGCACCACGGAACTCGCACCGGTATCGACCAGCATGGGAAGGCGCTTGCCATCGACAGTCGCGTCGATGCGGAAATGACCGTCCTGTGCCGCTCGCACGACGACGGTGCCCGGCATGGTTTCGGAAACCCGGCCCGGCATGATTTCCGCCGTCATGCGGCCGAACAGGCTGGAGAATTCGTCCCGCAGGCTGTAGCCGGCAATCAGCACGAACCCGATGGCGATCCAGGTCAGCCCGTAGCGCAGCCAGACAAGGGCCGGCAGCTCCCGCCAGCGAACCAGCAGTCCGGATCCGACCAGAAGCATCATGAGCACCAGCGAAACCAGCCGGATCTGCTCGCCCTCTGAAGCGAGCGCGCCGGGCCGTTCGCCCATCAGCCAGACGACCAGGGCGACGAGGCCGGTCGCCGCGATCGCGAGGATGAGCCAGCCGCCGCCCTTCATGCCGGTTCAGGTATCGTGCAGGGAGGCATGGAACAGGTTTGCTGCAGCGTAGGGCGCATCGATCAGCCGCTGATCGTGCGCGTAGCCGATGAAGTCCTCCAGGTTCTGCCGGTTGGCGGCAAGTCCGCTGGTCCACGGATCGGCCCCGAGCCGCTGCCGCTGTTCCTCCAGTGCATTGCGCGACCAGGCGAGCAGCGAATAGTTGGAATCGTCGTAATAGCTATAGGCAAGCTCCTGCGCTTCCTGGCACATCCGCATGATTTCCCGCGGCAGTTCGGGATACGCATCCGCTAGTTCGCGACGGATCACCATCAGATGCATGATCGGGTAGTAGCCGTGCCGCTTGAAATAGGCGACGTCCTCGGAGATGGGGTCGGGATGCAGCCGCCGGTACCCGTCGGGATTGTCCAGCATCGATTGACGGGGCTGCGGCGAAATCAGCGCATCGATTTCGCCCTCCATCAGCATGATGCCGATATCCTTGTCCTTTCCGATGCGCTGAAAGACGACATCGTCGCCGATATCGATAGGCCGGACTTCCGGGTTCATCGAATACCATTCGCAGTCCTGCCAGTTCACGCCGTGATCCGCCTTCAGGTCGCCCTTGGCGAGGACCGACAGCGTGGTCTGGAACATGTGGACGCCGATCTTCTTGCCGGACAGATCCTCCGGCTTTTCGATCCCGGCATCCGGGTTGATGTAGATCTGGCCCGGGCTGAAGAAGCGCCGCGGAAAGGAAGGGATGCCAACCAGCGGCAGGTTGGGATCGTTCGCAACGGCGATAATAAAGGGCGCCAGCCCCATCTCGCCAATATCCCACTCGCCTTCGAACAGCCGCGTATGGCGTTCGCCGCCATCGCGAAACGGCGTGCTTTCGCCGACCTCGAGCGGTTTCAGCGTGACGCCGTCGGGCGGGCGCACCGTGTCGTTGAAAAACGGGACGAACCGGTCATACCGGTTGAGCGCGATCGTCAGTTCCATTGTGTTTCCTTACGTATCGAGAACGGAGTCGTGGAAAAGATTTTCCGCCGGGTAGGGCGCGTCGATCAATCGCTGATCGTGCGAATAGCCGATGAACTGCTGGACGTTCTTTTTGTTGGCTTTGAACCCGCTGGTCCACGGATCGGCGCCGAGCACCTTACGCTGCTCCTCCAGCGCGTTGCGCGACCAGGCGAGCAGCGAATAGTTGGAATCGTCGTAGAACGTATAGGCCAGATCCTTGGCGCGGTTATGCATGTCTAGAATCTGGCGCGGCAGGTCGGGGTTCGCATCCGCCAGTTCGCGCTTCATCACCATGATATGCATGATGGGGAAGAAGCCGTGCTTTTTGAAATATTTGATATCCTCGGCGACCGGGTCGGCATGAAGCCGCCGATAGCGATCTGGTTCGGCCAGCATCGATTTGCGCGGCTGCGGGGAGATCAGCGCGTCTATCTCGCCCTCCATCAGCATCACACCGATATCCTTGCCATCGGGGATCACCCCCATCTCGACATCGTCTCCGAGATCGATATCGACGATCTCGCCCCTCATGCAGTGCCACGAGCAATCCTCCCAGCGCACCCCGTGATCGAGCTTGAGATCGCCCTTGGCGAGAACCGAGAGCGTCGTCTGAAAGGAATGCACGCCGATGCGCTTGCCGGTCAGGTCGGCCGGCGTGTCGATCCCGGCGTCCGGGTTTACGTAAATCTGGCCCGGGCTGAAGAAGCGCCGCGGGAAACAGGGGATGCCGACCAGCGGCAGGTTGAGATCGCGCCCCACCGCCATGATAAAGGTCGAGAAACTCATCTCTCCGATATCGAACTCCAGGTCCTTCAGGATACGCGGATGGCGGTTCGTGCCGTCGCGAAACGGCACCGATTCGCCGATTTCGAATGGCGTCAGCGTGACCCCCGGCGGCGGCTCGACGGTCCCGTTGAAAAATGGCACATGCCGGTCGTAGCGGTTGAGCGCGATAGTCAGATCCATGGATGTCTCCCCTTGAGATATTAAGCAGCTGCCATTCTAACACGCGCGTCGCTTACGCTCTCCCCCCGGCTCTGATAAGCTGGCCACCCGCTTTCCGTTCCCGGTCCCGCCGTGTCTCTCGTCATCGAAATCGCCAGCATCGTTGCGCCCCTCTTTATCATCGCGGGCGTCGGCCTGTACTGGGGCCGTTCGGGACGGCCTTTCGATACAAACATGGTCGGCGCGCTGGTGATCAATTTCGCCGTGCCGTGCCTGATCTTCTCGACACTGACGAAGCTGGAGGTCTCTCCGGTCGCGTTCGGCGAAATCGCAGGGATATTCTGTATCGCCGTCGCCGTGACGGCGGGCATCGGCGCAATTGCGCTGAAGCTCATGAAACTCGACGTTTCCGCCTATCTGCCGTCCGTCACCTTCGCCAATAACGGCAATATGGGGCTGCCGCTCTGCCTGTTCGCGTTCGGCGAGACGGGGCTCGCCCTGGCCATCAGTATTTTCGTCGTATCTGCAACAGTGAACTTTATCGTCGGCAACGCGCTGGTGTCGGGCAGGATGCGGCCCGGGGAAGTCGCGCGCACGCCGCATCTCTATGTCGTGGCGGCGGCGCTGGCCTTCATGGTCGCTGGCGTCGCCCCGCCCAAATGGCTCGCCAACACCACCAGCCTGCTTGGCGGCATGTCGATACCGCTGATGCTGCTGGCGCTGGGCGTTTCCCTGTCGCGTCTGCGCGTTTCGGACATGAAGCGCGCGCTGGTTCTGTCGATTATCAGGTTGGGTTTCGGCTTCGCGATCGGTATCGGACTCGCCTGGGTCTTCGATCTTGAAGGGGCCCTGCGCGGGGTGCTCATCCTGCAATGCGCGATGCCGACCGCTGTGCTCAACTATATTCTCGCCGCCCGCTATAACCGGGAGGACGAGGCGGTGGCGGGTGTCATCGTGGCATCGACGGCGATCTCCTTCGCCACCCTGCCGCTGCTGATCTGGTTCGTGCTGCCGTCCTGAACCGGTCCAGGCCGCAACCGGTTCAAAGCATTCAGTGCGCCACCGAGCCGCCATCGACGCAGAGTGTCTGGCCGGTGATAAAGTCGCTGTCGCGCGAGACCAAGAATATTGCCGTACCGACCAGATCCTCCGGCTCTTCCGGCCGTTTGATGCAGCGCCCCGCGATATTGGCATCGATATGCTGCTGCGCGAACTGCCCCTCGTTGAGTACGGCTTCGCTGGCGGTCAGGCCCGGTGCAATGGCGTTCACGCAGATATTGTCGTCGCCGACTTCGCGCGCGACCGCGCGGGTCATGGCGATGATCGCGCCCTTCGACGTGACGTAGTGAAGCTGCATCGGCGTCCCCTTGAACACGGTGCCGGACGCGATATTGACGATCTTTCCGTATTTCTGCTCCCGCATCACCGGCACCACGGCGCGTGTCATCTGCCAGACGCCGCGGATATTGACGCGCATTACGGCGTCGAATTCGTCAATATCGATCTCCTCGAACCGCCGCCGCTTGAGCTTGCCGAACAGCGCGGCGTTGTTGATCAGCCCGTCGATCCGCCCGTAGGCGGATTTCGTTCTGTCGACCAGTTCGGCGATCTGCGCTTCGTCGGTTACATCGGAGACGATGCCGATCGCATTGCCGCCCGCCGCGACAATTTCGTCGACCAGCGGGGCGGGGTCGAGAACATCGCTGGCAACGATATTGGCGCCTTCTTCGGCCAGTCCGCGGGCATAGGCGGCGCCGATCCCCTGTGCGGCGCCCGTAACAATAACCGTGTTCCCTTCGAGGATACCCATAATTGAATTTCTCCGACTAATGGCGAGGTCGCCGCATAGTCGAAGGCCGGGGAGGAACCGTCAAGTTCCGGGAGGCCCGGCGCTCCATTAACCTTCCGTTAACCAGGCCTGCCGTTGAATAAGCGATCCTGGATGAAGCTTCAGGACGAAACGAGATCGAGGGCGCCCGAATCTTGAAAGTATCCCCTATGCAATGCGATGCAGTTGCGACCGAAAGCACTCCACCGGATCGCCAGACACGTACCGAAACAGAACGTTTGCGTGAAGCGCTGGCCCGCGCCGAAGCCGCGCTCCGGGAGAGCGAGCACTGTTATCGGGGCCTGATCGAGAGTTCCGCGCTAGGTATCCATCTGTCGCGTCTTCCGCAGGGAAGGCTTTATGTAAACGAGGCGCTGATCAAGCTACTTGGCTACGACTCCTATTACGACCTCGATCGAGTCCCGACATATGAGTTGATTGCGGAGCGCGACCGCGCACGGGCAGCCCGATACCGGGAAGAAATTACATCGGGACGAAAGGACAGCGTTCAGTTTGAGTGCGACCTCACATGCAAGGATGGTGCGACCGTTCCGGTCCACGTGATCCTCAGCAAGATCGTGTGGGAAGGCGAAGATGCTATCCAAAGTACGATCGTCGATATTTCGGAACGGCACCGTTCTGAACGCGAACGCCGCGAAATCGAGGAAAGGCTCCACGCAATTATCGATAACAGCCCGTCGCTGATCTACCTGAAGGATATCGACTCGCGTGTGCTCCTGATCAACAGGGCCTACCAATCGCATTACGGGGTATCGCAGGATGACGCCTATGGGAGCAGGGGACGCGAGTGGCTTTCAGACGAAAGCGTGGAAAAGCTGAGAGAAAACGACCTGAAGGTCCTGTCGACAGGGAGACCTGTAGAAACCGAGTTCGACAGGATCGACGGCGGTGGAAAACGGGTCCTTATGCAGTCGATCAAGTTTCCGGTCAGGGATGCCACTGGGTCGATAGTTGGAATCGGCGGTATTTCGTCCGACATTTCGGCGCAGAGACTGGCGGAAGAGGCGCTGACGAGACAATCGGCACTGCTTCAGACGACCCTCGATCATATGGTCGAAGGGATCAGCGTTTTCGATGCCGAACTCCGACTGGTTGCTTTCAATCGTGTCTTTATCGATCTGTATGAATTTCCCGAAGAGCTGATCCGGGCAGGGATAACCTTTGCCGAATTCATCCGTCATCTTGCAGAGGCGGGTCATTACGGAGACGGCGAAATCGACGAAATCGTCCGGACCCGCGTTGAAAAGGCGCGCGCGGGAATCCATCGGGAATATGAGCGGACCGGTCGCAACGGCCAGGTCATCCGGGTCAGACGCAAACCCCTGCCGGAAGGCGGCTTCGTCATTACCTATACGGACATCACCGCGCGCAAGCAGGCCGAGGACGCATTGCAACAGTCTGCGGCGCGCGCCGAGGCAGCGAACGTCGCAAAATCGTCGTTTCTCGCAAATATGAGCCACGAGCTGCGGACGCCGCTGAACGCAATCATCGGGTTCTCGGACGTGCTGTCGAGCGAAATGCTGGGCCCTCTGGGAAGGGAACAGTATCGGGACTATGCGCAGGATATTCACAACGCAGGGCAGCATCTGCTCAGCCTGATCAACGACATTCTCGATCTGTCCAAGATCGAGGCGGAAAAAGACGAGCTGCACGAGGAAGAAATCGCGGTTTCGGAAATCGTCGATTCCGCCGTCGCGATGGTGCGCCAGAAAGCCGATGAAAAAGGCCTCAGTCTCGAATATCGCCTGACGGACGGCGCCTCGACGCTTCTTCTCGATGCGCGCAAGACCCGTCAGATCCTGGTCAATATTCTTTCCAACGCGATCAAGTTCACGGATGCCGGCGGTCTGATCACGGTCTCCGCCTGGCCACGGGAAGAGAACGGATTCGTTTTCCAAATTACGGACGCCGGCATCGGAATCGCGCCGGAAGATATCGAGACAGCGCTTTCCCAGTTCGGACAGGTTGACGGAAAGCTGAGCCGTAAATACGAGGGCACCGGGCTCGGGCTTCCCCTGACCAAGGCGCTGGTGGAACAGCATGGCGGTACGCTGGAACTGCAGAGCGACGTGGGCAAGGGGACGACTGTCACCATCCGCCTGCCGGCGTCTCGCATCGTCTCCATCCGGGCCGGCGGGCCCGGAGGCATCGAACCGGCGACGGCGATCGGATAGCGGGCGCGCCCGACGCAAAAAGTTTTCGGCGGAACTTTCGGTTCTCGTGATTTATTCTCCGACCGGTTCGCTGTCTCATCGGAGAATTCGCCGTGAATAGCCGGTTCGGGCGCTACGCCCTTATCTGGATCCTGCTGATCCTAACGATCTATGTCGCCGACGGTTTCGTCCGCAACACGCTGTTTACCGAAGACGAGCCGAGACCGATCGCGCCGCGCGGATCGCTGACCGAGCTGGAGACCTCCACCGTAAGGCTGTTTGAGAACACGGCACCGTCGGTTGTCTATATCTTCGCCCAGGGAAGCGGTTCGGGCGAACAGGGCGGCGCCGGTTCCGGTTTCATATGGGACCGCGCAGGCCACGTCGTGACGAATCATCACGTTATCGCCAACGCGCAGCGCATCGCGGCCCGGCTCGATACCGGCGAAGTGGTAACCGCCCGGCTGGTCGGCTCCGCTCCCGATTACGACCTCGCCGTGGTGCGTCTGCTGGAAGCCCGGACAACGCGACGGCCCATCCCGTTGGGCGACTCGAAATCGCTGAAGGTCGGCCAGTCAGTGTTCGCCATCGGCAACCCGTTCGGTCTCAGCCGGACGCTCACCTCGGGCATCATCAGCGCGCTCGACCGGCGTCTGCCGACCGCGGACAACCGGGAAGTCGCCGGAGTGATCCAGACCGACGCGGCGATCAACCCCGGCAACTCCGGCGGGCCGCTGGTGGATTCGGCGGGCCGTCTGATCGGCGTCAACACCGCGATCCTCTCGGAATCGGGTTCGTCCGCCGGGATCGGGTTCGCCGTACCGGTCGACGTGGTCAACCGGATCGTGCCGCAACTCATCAAGGACGGGCGCGTGCCGCGGCCCGGCATCGGCATCACCGTCCTGCCGGAGGAACTTGCCGCCAGGATCGGCGTTGAAGGACTCGTCGTCGCCGATGTGCTGCCGGGGGGTGCGGCGGCAAAGGCCGGGCTCGCCGGCGTAACGGGGCAGCGCGTCGTCGACGTGATCACCCAAGTCGACGGCGAGCCGGTGCATACGCTGGCCGCATTCGCCGCAGCGCTGGACCGGATCGGAATCGGCGGGAAGGCCAACCTGACGGTTCTGCGCGACGGAAACCGACGCACCGTCACCGTGACAGTGATCGATATTTCCTGAAACCGGCATGATGATTTAGGATAAGCGCCCGCACGAAAGCGCGCCGTTACGAAGACGAAGGAAGGAACGAAGCGATGTTTCCACGGAATTTCTGGTATGTCGCCGCCTGGGATCACGAAGTCCGCCGTCAGGAGCTGTTCCGGCGGACCATCTGCAACGAGGCGGTCGTGTTCTATCGCAAGGAGGATGGGACGCCGGCTGCGCTGGAGGATCGCTGCTGTCACCGTCACATGCCGCTGTCGGACGGCATCCTCAAGGGCGACAATATCGAGTGCCTCTATCACGGGCTGCTCTACGATCCGTCGGGAACCTGCATCAATGTCCCGAGCCAGACAAACATTCCGCCGGAAGCGAAAGTAAAATCGTATCCCGTCGTCGAACGCTATCACTGGGTCTGGATCTGGATGGGCGATCCGGCGCTGGCCGATCCCGATCTGATCGAAGATTTCCACTGGATGGACGACCCGAACTGGCGCGCCAAGGGCACACGGCTGTCGCTGGAGGGCAACTACATGCTGCTGGTCGATAACCTGCTCGACCTCACGCACCTGCAGTTCGTGCACGCGACCACGCTCGGCACCAATGCGATTTCGGCCGCGCCGATCACCACCGACCGGGAGGACAATCTGGTCCGGGTAACGCGCTGGATCATGGACAGCCCGCCGCCGCCCTTTTTCCAGAAGGCAGGCGGGTTCGCCGCCGATCTGCATATCGACCGCTGGCAGATCATCGAATACACGCCGCCCGGATTCGTGCGGCTCGATGTCGGCGGCGCGCCCACCGGCACCGGCGCGCGCGAAGGCGACCGCAGCCAGGGCATTTCGATGCGCAATCTCAACGCCATCACGCCGGAAACGGACACGACGACGCATTACTTCTGGGCGCAGGCGCACGATTTCCAGATCGATGACCCGACCGTGACGGAACTGCTCTACCAGCAGGTCTGGACGGCGTTCCAGGAAGACCTGTTCGTGATCAAGAAACAACAGGAAAACATTTCCGCATTTGGCGACGGCATGGCTGACCAGGTCGATTTCAACCAGGACTCGGGAGGGATCCAGGCGCGGCGCATCGTCGACCGTATCATCGGAGAAGAACAGGAAGGCGCAAAAACGGTCCGCGCGGTGAGCTGAAGATGCCCCGCGGCACGCTGTTCCTGATCGTGGGACCCAGCGGCGCCGGCAAGGACAGTTTGCTCCGGGGCGCCCAGGAAACGCTCGCCGGGAACGATGACTACGTGTTCGCCCGGCGCGTCATTACCCGCGAGGCGGACCCCGAGCGCGAAGACCATGACAGCCTGACCAGGAAGGAATTCGCCCAGGCCGCGAAAAAGAAGGCGTTCATGGCCGCATGGAATGCCTACGACACCGATTACGGCATTCCTGTCGGGTACGCGAAAGAGCTGGAGCAAGGCCGGCACGTCGTCGCCAATGTCTCGCGCGAGGCGGTCGGCGAAATCGCAGCGCATTACCGACCGGTCTGCGTTATCCAGGTTACCGCGCCCGCGGATATCCTTGAAAAACGCCTGGCTGCGCGCGGCGACGAAAAGGACGCAGCAAGGCGGCTGTCCCGCACCGCGCGGTTGCCGGACCATATTTCGGTGGTGCATCTGCTGAATGCCGGCTCGCCGGAAAAAGGCGTGGACCGGATGGTGCGCCTGCTGACGATTCATGCGGTCGCCTGAAAACCACGCCTGGTTTTTGAAACGAATTCAAGCCCCCGGTGATATGGTCTAGGCTGACCGGATACTGAGACGATCTGGAGAGTGCGGGGCTCACCGGTTCGGCAAATTTTTTTGAAAGGATGCAATCGATGAAAAAGACATTGATCGGAATCTCCGCTGTCGCCGCTTTTACAATGGCGGGCGGCGCAGCCATGGCCCAGAGCGCGGGCGATTTCTACAAGGAGAAGAAGCTTACGATCTATATCGGGGTTTCGCCGGGCGGGATTTACGGCACCTTCGCCCACATGCTGTCGAAGCATATTTCGAAACATATCCCGAACAACCCGTCCGCGGTGATTACGGTCCTTCGGGGCGCCGGCGGCACCAAGGCGCTGAACTACGTTTATAACGTCGCGGCGCAGGACGGGTCTGTCGCGATAACGCCGAATGCAGGCGTCACCAAGCGCGTGCTGTTGAAGATCGGCAAGCCGAAATACGATCCGGCCAAATGGCAGTGGCTCGGCGGCTGGGGCGAAGCGACCAACACGGTGACCATTCGCAAGGATGCCGGCGTCAGTTCGCTCAAGGAAGCGATGCAGAAAGAGGTGGTGCTGGGCGCCATCGGCCGGTCGTCGAACACCTACATGATCCCGGCGCTGATGAACAACACGATCGACACCAAATTCAAGATCATCACCGGTTATCGCGGCGGCTCGCCGATCCGCAAGGCGATCGAGACCGGCGAGCTGCACGGCTGGTCGGGCCAGTGGCTGGGCTGGAAGCTGCGCAAGGCGGACTGGGTCCGTGACGGCAAGATCGTCAACCTGGTCCAGATGGCGTCGAAGAAGGACCCGGACCTGCCGAACGTGCCCTTGCTTTCGGAGTTCGCGACGAACGAAGAACAGCGCTGGATGTTCGAGTTCGTCCAGACCGGCATTGGCGACAAGGCCTTTATCGCCGCGCCGGGCGTCCCGAAGGAGCGGGCGGCCCTGCTATCGAAGGCCTATATGGCGACGCTGGCCGACAAGACGTTCCTCGCCGAAATGACCAAGCGGAGCTACACCATCGATCCGATCGAAGGTTCGGTGATTACCGCCTGGGTGAAGAAGCTGATGACGACCCCGAAAGACAGGGTCGACAATCTGCGCAGGGCCATGGGGCTGATCAAATAGGCCGATCCTGAGAAGCCGAAATTAGGGGCGGGTCCAGGACCCGCCCTTTTTTGTGCGACGTTACTGTTTGCCGGCCGCCGACATGGAGGGCCGGACGCGCACGTCGTCGGGGTTGGGAATGCCGTCGACCAGATGCCATTCCGAGAACCGGTTGATCCGGTAGTTATGGACCTTCCAGTTCTTTGTAGCGACATCGGAATCGGCAAAATATTCGACAGCCCCGTCACACGGATTTTTGAAGTACCAGAAATAGGCCGACGATACCGGGTGCCGGCCGGGGCCGACCTCGGTCGCCCAGCCCTTGCGGTCGAACGCCCTGCCGCCGCCGAACACCTCGTGAATGTCGCGGACCTCGTAGGCGGTGTGGTGATAGCGGAGATTGCCCGCCTCGCTCCAGATCAGGAACATGTTGTGGTGCTGGCTTGTCTCGGCGCAGCGCAGGAAGACCGCCGCCCCGCCCGCGTAGCGGTCGGATACCCAGAAGCCGAGCCGGTCCCTGTAGAAATGCTCGGCCGCCTTGATGTCCGGCAGTACGAAACCGATATGGCCCATCCGGATCGGCGTCGCGCGGTCGTAAAAAGTGCTGAGTTGATCGAGCCGTTCCGTCATGTCGTAGGAATTCATCTTCGTACGCGCCTGCGACGCGTTCTTCTTCGGCTTCCACAGCGTGAAGCCGAGCCCGATTCCGGCGGGGTCGTAACAGTGGATCGTGCCGTCCGCGTCGACCGTGACCTCGCGATCCTTTTCCAGCTCGCGCCGGATCTTCGCCAGATGGGATTTGGAGGAAACGCCCCAGATCATCTCGCGGAAATTCATCCCGTCGCGCGCCGGTTTGGGCAGCAGCCTGCTCGACGGCGGCCGCAGCATGACCCGCGATCCTGCCGATGTCTGGAAAACCGCACCGGCGCGGCTGTCGCTGATTTTCTTCAGGCCCCAGTCGGCGAAGAACGCCTTCGATGTCTTCATGTCGGGGGCGGCAAAAACATTGGCGTAAAGCCCTGTGATCGCCATGGCATGGCTCCTTATTCTGCGGGTGGGGACAGCGTAGGAATTCAGCGGAAGGGCATCAAGTGTAAAGCCAGTAAATCTTGCACCGTATTCCCGCCCTCCTATTCGTCATTCCCGCCCTCCTATTCGTCATGGTCGGCGAAGGCCGACCATCCATGAGTTTTCTTTTTTAGAGGGGTAAGAACAAAAAGCGTGGATGGTCGTGCCAGGCACGACCATGACGAATGGCGATGTGGCGACGGAGTGCGTCATCCGGCGAAGCCGCACCCCGTTTTGACCTAGGGCAATATCCGCTAGGATTTCCGAAACAGGGAGGGACATATGGAACCGGGAATCTACAAGGTCGGCGATCTGCGCAGCCGCAATTTTCACGGCCACGATCACGAGGCGGAAATCCTGTTCGAGAAGGACGTGCCGGCGACGATGCGCGACGGCGTCGAGCTGATGACCAACGTGTTCCGGCCTACAGGAGGTGGCCCCGTCCCGGCAATGATCTTCATGGCGCCCTACGGCAAGGATTCGATGCCGCCGGACGAGCAGTTCCTGCGCATCCGCAATGTCGGCGTGCTGCCCTTTTCCGAGCTCGCCGGGTGGGAGACGCCCGACCCCGCCTTCTGGGTGCCGAACGGCTACGCGCTGGTCAGCATCGACTGCCGCGCCACCAACAGGTCAGGCGGCGCGAAGTTCGAGCATCTGTCGGAGGAGATGGGGCGCGATTTCTTCGATGCCGTCGAATGGACCGCCGCGCAGGAATGGTGCGACGGCAATGTGGGCTCGAACGGCGTGTCCTACCTCGCCTCGACCCAGTGGCTCGGCGCCTCGACCAACCCGCCGCACCTGAAAGCGATCATGCCGTGGGAGGGGTTCAACGATTTCTACCGCGACCACGTGTTCCACGGCGGCATGCCGGAAACCGCCTTCTTCAACCAGATCTGGGCGCGCCGCATGAATGCCGAGACCGGCTTCGTCGCCAAGGGGGCGGAGGCCGAGCGGATCATCGAGGAACAGAAGGCCCGCCCGCTGATAGACGATTTCTGGGAAGGCAAGCGGGTGAAGCTGGAGAAGATCGACGTGCCGGCCTTTGTCGTCGCCGGCTGGGCGACCCAGGGTCTGCATGTGCGCGGCGCGATGGAGGGCTGGCGCCGCATCGCCTCGAAAGACAAGTATCTATACGGCCACGGGCGCAAGGAGTGGGAGAGCTATTACAACCGCGAGGCGCTGGAGCGCCAGAAACGCTTCTTCGACCGGTACCTGAAGGGGGAGGAGAACGGGTTCGACGAGGAGAAGCGCGTGCGGATCGAGATCCGCGACCGGTTCTATGACGGGCGGATGCGCGAGTTCGACGATTTCCCCGCGCCGGGGACGGAATACCGTCCGCTCTACCTCAACGCGGCGGACGGGACGATGGGGGAGGAGAAACCGTCGGCGGAAGCCAGCCTGCGCTACGCGGCGCAGCAGTCGGGCAGCGATGACAGGGACGAACCCGACCGGGCCGAATGGTCATACCTGTTCACGGAAGACACCGACCTGGCCGGCGGCATGAAGCTGAAACTATGGGTTTCCGCCGAGGGCGCCGACGACATGGACCTGCATGTGGGGCTGAAGAAGTTCGACCGGCGCGGCAACGAGGTCCCCTTCGCCGATTTCCAGCATATCGAGAACGGGCTGGTGGCGAGCGGCTGGCTGCGCGTCTCGCACCGCGAGCTGGACGCGGCGATGTCCACCCCCGACCGCCCCTATCTGAAGCACGAAAGGCTGCAGAAACTGTCGGACGGGGAGATCGTCGCGGCGGAGGTCGAGATCCTGCCGTCGGCCACCGGCTTCCGCGCCGGCGAGCGGCTGGTACTGATCGTGCAGGGCTACGACATCGTCGATTACATCGCCCGATTCAAGCACACCGACACGGTGAACGCGGGCACGCATGTGGTGCATGCGGGGGGTGCGTACGACTCGCATTTGCTGGTGCCGTTGCTGCCGGGGTGAAGCGCAAACGCCAGAGCGACGAGCCACATCGATAAGAGATAAAAAATGGTGTCACGTGGCAGCCGATGCGCTTCTACCGTTGCAATTGCGGCCCCGTTGCCGCTTGGACGGGCGAATCGGATACCGGAAACAATTTAATACGTTAATCAATGTTTTTGTCCGATATGGCAGTGGAGAGGAAATAGTAATTAAAAACAACAGGTTATGGCGGATAAAAAATTGTAACCGTGGACAAAAACAGGATATGACATTTTCGTTTTGTCCGGCCAAACTGTATCTCTCTAAAATGAGAGAGGTGGAACATGCCTGTTACAGAGGACAGACCTGCGCCATATGCACCGGCTAGCGCCATTCTTGAAATTATAGACCGATATAGGAATCGTGGGCTTCAAAACCCAATAACGTCTGACGTTTTGAGGCGGGCTGGTGTTACAGACAGCCTTGTACCGAGAACTATGCAAGCGCTGCAGTGCCTAGATCTCGTAACGGAAGACGGTATGCCCACGCAAGCTTTTGAAGACATTCGGCTTGCACCGGAGTCAGAATTTAAAGCAAGTTTGGAAAAATGGTTGAATCATGCATACGCGGACGTGATCCAGTTTGTTGACCCTGCCACTGATGACGAGGTTCGGATACGGGATGCTTTCCGCACCTATTCGCCGATAGGACAGCAACCAAGAATGGTCTCGCTGTTTATGGCGCTATATGCGGGGGCAGGAATAGCACCAGAGCGCGACACCACCCCGCAACGACAAGCACGCACACAGCGCAAAAAACCGAGCGTAGCGAAAGCCCAAACGCCTACCTCGCGGCAATCGACGCGAGGACAGAATGATTTCTCTAATAGGGGAGAAGTTCCCGCGCCGTTGGCAGGCCTGCTATCCACCCTTCCACCAACGGGAGAGGGGTGGACGCAAAAAGAAAGAGAGCGTTTTTTCGCAACCTTTAGCGCTGTTCTTGATTACTGCTTCCCACTTAAAGAAGAGGACCATTCAAAAGAAACGGTGGCCGAAGAAGAAACGGCCAC
>JAYOLL010000034.1:0-26270 GCA_038120295.1 Rhodospirillales bacterium
ATCATGGTATAAACACGCCAGACACTAACCCTTAGATACTTCAGCCCCAAAATTTTTATGCCTAACGGGTATTAACCCCGTTTGGAAACCGGCCCTTAAACCGAATCCGGGATACTCCCTTTCGTGGCCGGCGGCTCCCTTGAATTCGGCTGTTCGCTTCCCCCCTGATAGCCTGGCGCTGTCGGTCACAACTCCATTCACATTGTTGCTCACCACGCTGTCTGCTACCGTCTCGCCGCTATTTCAGAGGAGACGGCAATGGATACGGTGACAGGCAACGAAGCAATCGCGCAAGGGCTAGAAATTCTCGCGCGGGGCTACCGCATTCTCGCGGCAAACGGCCATTCAGAAGGAACTCTCGGACATCTGTCATGGCGCGACCCGGAAGGGCGCGGCCTGTGGATGAAATGCCAGGAAATCGGACTCGACGAGGTCGAACCGCGCGACCTGCACCTGATCGGCTGGGACGGCGACGTGCTCGACGGCAGCAACGGGCACCGCCATTCCGAATGGGTCATTCATTCCGAAACCTATAAGGCCCGCGAAGACGTCCAGTCAGTCGGCCATACCCATCCAACCAACTGCGTGCTGTTCTCTGCGACAGAGGAAACGCTGGTGGGCGTCGGCCATAACGGCGCCTATTTTCCCAACGTCCGGATATTCGATAAGACGCTCGCCCTGATCAGGACCGATGAAGACGCCTCGGCGCTGGCCGAAGCGCTCGGCGATCAGTGGGCGGTTCTGCTGCGCAATCACGGCGTGACATTCTGCGGCACGTCGATTCAGCACTGCGTGCTGATGGGAATCATGATCGAGAAAGCCTGCCACGAGCAGCTTTTCATGCAGTCCTCCGGCTATAAATGGACCGGCAAGAAGCTGACCGGTCTCAAGGACGAGGCAACGCTCTATCCGCGGCTTGTAACCAATCTCTGGAACTATCACTGCCGCAAGCTCGACAGGGCGGAGGGGCGCGCCTGACCGATCCGGAGAGTTTCCGATGGCCATCGACGTCGCGGAAATCGCCGGCGGCATTGCGCTCGAACGGGCATTCGAAATCCGACGGATCGTGTTCTGTGACGAACAGGGCGTTTCCCGAGAGGAAGAGTTCGACGGGCTGGACGGGACCTGCCGGCAATATCTGGCGACCATCGGCGACCTCGCCGTCGGGACGGCCAGAACCCGTCCGCTGGAAGATGGGCACATAAAGATCGAGCGGGTCGCGGTGCTACAGGGGTATCGCGACCTGGGGGTGGGTACATCCCTGATGGAACGAATTATGGCGGATATCGGCGAGATGCCGATGACGCTCAACGCCCAGTTCGAGACCAAATCCTTTTACAAGCGACTTGGGTTTTCCGCCATCGGGGACATCTTCGACGAAGCCGGAATCGCCCATGTGAGGATGGTCAGAAGCTAATCCTTCCCCGGCGCCGGCGCTTCTCTCAGGCCGGCACGCTCCAGCACCCGCCGGAAGGCGTGCGGCACAAACGGATGCATCCCGAGGCCTATCATTGCGGCTTGATCCAGGGTTACCAGCGCAGCGCGCTCTTCTTCTGTCAGACCGTCGATTGAAGCTGCATAAGCGGCCGGATCGGCCAGATAACGGTCTCGCTCGCCCTTGTCAGCGGCAAGCCTGTGCAACGTATCCGACAGAACGACGCGATCGGGGTGAATCGACGGGTAATGGGGAACGAATTCCTCGTCATCGGCTTCCGTCGTCCATGCCACGGTGCCGTAATTGTGGTGCCAGGTCGGCTCGAAAGTGGTGATCTCCGGCGCCCGGTCGCCGATCAGCCCGGCGGCAACGCCCCAGCATCGCAGTTCGATATTGCCGGTATCGTCCAGCTTCTTCTCGTCGAGCGCCAGCAGATAGCGCAACTCGCCCTGCGCCATCATCTCCATGAAATGGCGATCGAACTCGGTATCCGGCCCCGGTTCGATGTAACGCTCGGTTCCTGGATAGTGAGACAGCCCGCCGGTACAGACCACCACAGCGCGCAATCCAAGCGCCTTTACACCGTCGGCCAGCGTTCGGCCGAACGCGTGACAGCGTTCCATTGACGGCTGTGGCGGAACGTAGGCGTTAACGAATATGGGGACGACCGGAACGCCGGTCATGTTCGTGAAATCCAGCGGGATGCCGAACGCATAATCGAGCTTCGCCGTGCTGGTGAAGGCCGGGTCGTAACCGTTACGCTGTGCATGGCGCAGCAGGGCAAGGGACGCGGCGCTGGCCACCGGATAGGCGTAATCGTGCCCGGCGAAGCTGCCCTCCGCCGTCTTGCCGATATGCATCGTAAAGCTGGCGGTGCAATGCAGCAGAAACTGCTGCGCATGATCGTTGCCGATCACGAAACAGATATCCGGTTTCAGGGCCTTCAGTTTTTCGCCAATGCCGGACAGCAGGTCGTGCACCCGCTCGACGACCGCCGGGTCTTCCGAATCGGGTACGGTCCAGAGTTGCGGCGCATGGGCGGTGCAGACACCGCCGATTACCCCGGTCTTCGTCATTGGATCCTCCGAAATGCAACGATTTCAGAAGGTTCGCGCAGTCCCGGCTGTTTGGCAAGGCTGGGGATAACTCATGCTCTAATCGCAGGCGCTGCGGTGGCGGGAAAGCCCTATTCCGCTATCATGAGCGGATCAGTTCAACGGAGGAGTGCGGTGCCATGGCGGGCTCGGTCAACAAGGTCATTCTGGTTGGAAATCTCGGGCGAGACCCGGAAGTCCGAACGATGCAGGACGGCAACCCGGTAGTGAACCTGTCTCTCGCCACGTCGGAGCAGTGGCGCGATCGCAATACCGGGGAACGACGCGAAAAAACCGAATGGCACAGGGTCGTGATCTTTAATGAACGGCTTGCCGAGGTGGCCCAGAAATATCTCCGCAAAGGGTCCAAGATCTATATCGAGGGACAGCTCCAGACCCGTAAGTGGACCGACCAGAGCGGTCAGGAGAAATACACCACCGAGGTCGTGCTCCAGCGGTTCCGGGGCGAACTGACCATGCTGGATACGCGCGGCGAAGGTGGCGGCGGCTTCGGTGGCGGCTCCAGCGATTACGGCGGAGGCGATCAGGGCGGCGGCGGTTTTGGCGGCGACAGCGGTGGCGGCGCTCCGCCCGCAGGCGGCGGTGATCTCGATGACGAAATTCCGTTCTAGGTCGATTTGAGCCAAACGCTCATAAACTACTGAAAATAAATAAAAAATGGATCGGCAATCGAGCCTCTGTCTGTTGTCCGATTCTGCCTGTTCTGGTATAAAACTTATATGAAATCGGCCCGTTTCCCAGGCACGGATTCATGACCCTTGCGACTGAAGAGCGGGCTCGTATTTTTTGACGACAGACCCCACCACACCGCCTGATTTCGACGTCACCCCAGTGTCGATCGAAGACGAGATGCGCTCGTCCTATCTCGACTATGCGATGAGCGTCATCGTCAGTCGCGCGCTTCCCGATGTTCGCGACGGGCTGAAACCGGTTCATCGGCGTATTCTCTACGTCATGAAGGAAGGCGGTTACGACTGGAACCGGCCGTTCCGCAAGTCGGCTCGCGTGGTCGGCGACGTGATGGGCAAATATCACCCGCATGGCGACACGGCGATCTACGACGCCATGGTGCGCATGGCGCAGGATTTCTCGATGCGGCTCATGCTGGTCGACGGGCAGGGCAATTTCGGCTCGATGGACGGCGACCGGGCAGCCGCCATGCGCTACACCGAGGCGCGTCTTCACCGCGCCTCCGAAGAACTTCTGGAAGACATCGACCGCGATACGGTCGATTTCCAGCCCAACTACGATGAGACGGTCTCCGAACCGACTGTTCTGCCCGCGCGTTTCCCGAACCTTCTGGTCAACGGGGCAGGGGGCATCGCGGTCGGCATGGCGACCAATATCCCGCCCCATAATCTGGGCGAGGTAATCGACGCCACCTGTGCGCTGCTGGACAATCCGGAGATTTCCATCGACGAGCTGATCGAGCATGTACCCGGCCCGGACTTTCCGACCGGCGGGCTGATCATGGGGCGTACCGGCATCCGGCAGGCCTACCATACCGGCAGGGGATCGGTCGTGATGCGCGGACGAACGACCATCGAGGAAATCCGCAAGGATCGCGAGGCCATCGTCGTTACCGAGATTCCATATCAGGTGAACAAGGCGCGGATGATCGAGCGCATCGCCGAGATGGTGCGCGACAAACGTATCGAGGGCATATCCGACATTCGCGACGAATCGGACCGCGACGGCGTCCGCGTCGTGGTCGAGGTCAAGCGCGACTCGATGGCCGAAGTCGTCCTCAACCAGCTCTACCGATACACACCGCTGCAGACCAGTTTCGGCGTCAACATGCTGGCGCTTAACGGGGGCCGACCGCAACAGCTCAACCTGAAGCAGATCCTCGAAGCCTTTATCGAGTTCCGCGAAGAGGTCATCACGCGGCGCACGATTTTCGAACTCGGCAAGGCTCGCGACCGGGCCCATGTCCTGGTTGGTCTGGCCATTGCGGTGGCCAATATCGACGCGGTGATCGAGCTGATCCGGACCGCGCCCGACCCCGTCACGGCGCGGGAACAGTTGATGGAACGGGACTGGCCGGCCGGAGACGTCGCGCCACTGATCGAGCTCATCGACGACCCGGAACATCCGGTCGTCGACGGCAGTTACCGCCTTTCCGAAGCCCAGGCCCGGGCGATCCTCGATCTTCGCCTGCAGAGGCTGACCGGCCTCGAACGCGACAAGATCGCCGGCGAACTGAAGGAAATCTCCGCGCAGATCCTGGAATATCTCTCGATTCTGGCCTCACGGGAAAAGGTCCGCGGCATCCTTCGCGAGGAAATCCTCGAGGTGCGCGAAAAATTCGCCGACGAGCGACGGACGACGATCGAAGAATCGGAATTCGAAGCCGATATCGAAGACCTGATCCAGCGCGAGGAAATGGTCGTTACCGTTACCCATGGCGGGTACATCAAGCGCGTACCGCTTTCCGCCTACCGGGCGCAGCGGCGCGGCGGCAAGGGGCGTTCGGGCATGGCGACGCGGGATGAGGATTTCGTTTCCTCTGTCTATGTCGTCAACACCCATACGCCGGTGCTCTTCTTCTCGTCCCGGGGGATGGTTTACAAGCTTAAGGTCTATCGTGTGCCCCAGGGGACCCCGCAGGCGCGCGGCAAGGCGCTGGTGAACCTGCTGCCGCTGGATGAAGGAGAAACCATCACCACCCTGATGCCCTTGCCCGAGGACGAGGAAAGCTGGAACGAACTCGATGTCATGTTCGCTACCGCCAGCGGCGGTATCAGGCGTAACCGGCTGAGCGATTTCACCAATGTCATGGCGAACGGCAAAATCGCCATGAAACTGAACGAAGGCGACCAGCTGATCGGCGTACAGGCCTGCAACGAAAACCAGGACGTTCTGCTCGCCACCGCCGCCGGAAAATGCATCCGTTTTCCGACCACCGAAGTCCGCGTGTTCGCGGGCCGCAATTCGACCGGCGTGCGCGGCATACGCCTTGCTGACGGCGATTCGGTCATATCGATGTCGATCCTGCGCCATGTCGAATTTTCCGTCGAGGAACGCGACGCCTATCTGCGACGCCGTCGTCACGAGCGCATGGACAGCGAGAACGACGACGCGAATGGAAACGGCAGCGTCGAAAATGGCGAGTCCGTTGAGGCGGTCGAACTTGACGATGACAGATACGCCCAGATGTCGGAAGTCGACGAATACATCCTGACCCTTGCCGCCAACGGCTATGGCAAGCGGTCTTCCGCATACGAATACGCCGTTCGCAAGCGGGGCGGGCAGGGGATCGCCAATATCGACCTCGGCAGCGGCAAGGAAAATTCGGTCACCGCCTCCTTCCCCGTCGATACGGGCGACCAGCTCGTTCTCGTTACCGATCACGGACAAATGATCCGGACCACGGTTGACGATATCCGGATCGCCGGTCGCTCGACCCGGGGCGTTATCGTGTTCCGCGTGGCCGACGACGAAAAGGTCGTCTCCGTCAGTCGCCTCAACGAGGAAGAGGACGGCGAAGAAGGCGACGAAGAAGCGATTGAGACGTTCGCCGACGACGAAACCGCGCCGGACGCTGAAGATGCGCCCGAGGGAGCGGAGGAACATAACGATGGCTAAGCCCCGGATCGGTCTGTATCCCGGCACGTTCGACCCCGTCACGAACGGGCACATGGATATCATTCACCGCGCCGGGCGGTTACTCGACAAGCTCGTCGTCGGAGTCGCGATCAATGCAGGCAAAGGGCCGCTTTTCAGCCTGGACGAAAGGCTTGAGATGGTCCGGGAAGAAATCGCAGCGCTTCCCGATGTCGACGGGCGGATCGAGGTCGTCGGGTTCGAATCCCTGCTGGTTCATTTCGCCCGCGAAAACGGAGCGACCGTTATCATTCGCGGGCTGCGCGCGGTCTCGGATTTCGACTACGAATTCCAGATGGCGAGTATGAACGCGCAGCTCGCGCCCGATATTGAAACCGTGTGTCTGATGGCGTCCGACAAGCACCAGTTCATCGCCTCGCGTCTGGTGAAGGAAATAGCGGTGTTGAACGGCGACGTTTCGCAGTTCGTGTCCGAACGCGTGTGCGAGCGGCTGGCCGAAAAGGTCGCAGCACGCAGAGAATGACCGGCCCGGCGGTTGCCCTATTGACCCTCGATCATGCCGTCAATATGGTGCCGCCCGCTTCAACACGGCGCGCCCGTAGCTCAGCCAGGTAGAGCAGCGGACTTTTAATCCGTTTGTCGAAGGTTCGAATCCTTCCGGGCGCACCATTTCCTGACAGACATCAGATTTTTCCGAGCCGCCCCAGACCCAGCAACGCGTCGCCGATACCGGCCATCCGCAGCGCCTGCCAGATGACCACCTGATTGCTGGTCAGCACCGGTTTTCCCAGCATTTCCTCCATCTCGTCGATGGCGTCGATCGCGGTGATATTGGCGCAGCTCGCGAAATAGGCGTCGGCCCGGTCGTTTTTGAGGTCGCGCAGAACCTCGATCCACTTTGCGGGCGGCGTGCTGCAATAGGCGTCCGACCCGTTAAGCCCAAGATTGCGCTCTCCGACGACCTCGATCCCGGCTTCAGCCATGAAATTCAGCTCGTGCTCATGAGTTTTCCGGACATAGGGCGACACCAGAACGATGCGCCTGGCGTCCAGCGCCTCCAGCGCCGCCATGGTGGCGGCAGCCGTGGTGGTTGCCTGTACACCAGTCGCCTCTGCAATCGCGTCTGTTATCCGTTTTTCGCCATCCATCCCGGATGCCATCGAGTTCGCCGTGCAGTGAAACACAACGGGGTCGCATTTCGCATCGGCCAGCAGTTCGGATGCCTCGGCGACCTTCGGCAACAGTTCGTCGAGCGGCATGAAATGCGAACCCGTCATACGAAGCCGCGTTGCATACGGCGCAATGCCGGGCGGCGTAAAACGGTTGGCATGGATTTCGGCCATCCTGTTCGACGACGGCAGGATCATTCCGTAGCGGGCGCGGGGCAGGGGTGTTTCGGCTGTCATGCGAACTCCATTTTTTCCTGATCGATTATCGCTGTTTTTCGTGCACAGCCAATATTGGGGTTGGTCGCCATCCACCGCGACGCGATAATCGCACCCAGCGCAAAAAACACGGGACAGATAATGGAAAACAGGGAACTGGACGGGACTGCCGCAATCGTCACCGGCAGCACCGGCATCATCGGCAGCGAAATCGCCAAGACGCTGGCAGCCGCCGGAGCATCCGTCGTGATAAACGCCAGGACCTCAGAGGAGGAGGCGAATGTTGTGGCCGAGGACATCAGGAAGGCTGGCGGCAACGCCATCGTCCAGATGGCGGACGTCACCGACCCGGATGCCGTTGAGCGGCTTATCGCTGCGGCGGTTTCAGCCTTCGGCAGGCTCGATATCCTGGTCAATAATGTCGGGCCGTCTTCCGTCGCGCCTGTGACCGAACTGTCTTACGAGGAATGGCGCCGGAAAATGGCGATCAAGCTCGACAGCGCCTTTCTCTGCATAAAGGCGGCTGTAACGCATCTGGCACAACATGGACGCGGCGCCATCGTCAATATCGGCGCCTCCTCGGCGCATACCGGCAATCCGAACCGCAGTGCCGATGTCGCCGCCAAGATGGGGCTTGCAGGTCTGACAGGCGCACTGGCCGTGGAACTCGCGCCGCAGCAGATCACGGTCAACTGCATCGCGCCCGGCAGGATTTCGCGTCCCGGCGCGACATCGGCGCATTTCGCCGCCCGACCGATCCCGATGGGCAGGGAAGGGACGCCCGAAGAATTCGCAGCGACGGTCGCCTTCTTCTGCGGGCCGCATTCGCGCTACACGACGGGCCAGACTCTGCACGTCAACGGCGGCTGGTACGTGTCGATCAACTAGGGAGGTCAGGGTATGAGCGGGAAGGGGAAGGCAGCCTTTATCGGGCTCGGTGTCATGGGATACCCCATGGCGGGACATCTTGCCGCGGCAGGGTATGACATGACGGTCTATAACCGGACCGCGGAGAAGGCGCTGAAATGGGCCGCCGAACACCGGGGGGAAACGGCCGAAACGCCCGCTCTGGCTGCGGAAAACGCCGATTTCGTCTTTACCTGCGTCGGAAACGACGACGATCTGCGCGCGGTCGTGTTAGGTGAGGACGGTATCTTCGCCGGCATGAAACCCGGCGCCATCCTGATCGACAACACGACAACGTCGGCCGATGTGGCGCGGGAACTCGAGAAACTTGCCCGTAAACAGGAGTCAGGATTTCTCGACGCGCCTGTTTCCGGCGGTCAGGCCGGTGCGGAGAATGCAGCGCTTACGGTCATGGTGGGCGGCCAAGCAGAAGTCTTCTCCAAAGCCGAAGATGCCATGAAATCATACGGAAAGGCCGTCACCCACATGGGGCCGCCGGGCGCCGGACAGCTGAGCAAGATGGTCAACCAGATCTGTATCGCCGGCCTGGTCCAGGCGCTCTCCGAAGGTCTGAATTTTGCGCAGAAAGCAGGGCTCGACGGCGAACTGTTGCTGGAGGTGATCTCGAAAGGGGCCGCGCAATCCTGGCAGATGGAAAACCGGGGAAAAACGATGCTGCGCAATGAATTCGATTTCGGCTTCGCCGTCGACTGGATGCGCAAGGATCTGGGGATCTGCCTCGAAGAGGCCAACCGGAACGGCACCCGGCTTCCGGTCACCGCTCTGGTCGATCAGTTCTACAAGGAGGTTCAGCTGAGGGGCGGCGAACGGTTCGATACCTCAAGCCTGATGATGCTGCTTTCGAGCGGGGATCAGTCCTGATCCGCCTTTACCCGGCCCCAGAGTTCCTCCAGCTGGTCAATATTATAGTCTTCTGGGGTTTTGTTTTCTTTTTCAATTAGTTGCTCAAGAGAGCGAAACCTTTTTTCGAACTTGTCATTACCGCGGCGCAAGGCGACCTCCGGGTCGATGCCATGGTGCCGGGCAAGGTTGACTGTGGCGAAAATGAGATCCCCAATCTCGTCCTCAAGCTCGTCCGGGGATCTCGCCGCGCGCACTTCAGCGATTTCCTCCTGCACCTTCTCGTATACAGGCTCGATATCAGGCCAGTCGAACCCGATCCGCGTGGCGCGTTTCTGGAGCTTTTCGGCACGCATAAGGGCGGGGAGGGCGCGGGCCACCCCATCGAGCGCCGACACCGGGCCTTGACCGGGTTTAGCGACGGCCTCCCGCTCCGCGGCTTTCTGTTCCTCCCATGCCCGGGTCTGCTGTTCCTCCGTGCGGACTGACGCATCGCCGAATACGTGAGGATGACGCGCTTCCATCTTGTCACTGATAGCCTCAACAATTTCGGGAAAACCGTACCGTCCGGCTTCCTTTGACATCTGCGCGTAAAAAACGACCTGGAAGAGCAGATCGCCGAGTTCGCCCTTCAGACCTTCCATATCGTCTTGTTCTATGGCGTCGGCGACTTCGTAGGCTTCTTCGATCGTGTAGGGCGCAATCGTTCTGAAGCTCTGTTCGATATCCCAGGGGCACCCGGTATCGGGGTCGCGCAGACGCGACATGATTTCCAGCAACCGGTCGATAGGGTGGAACGGTGTTTTCGTGCCGGTCATGTCATCACCCTTGGTCAGAATGTCGCATAATATATATTATGTTTTTTATAGAGACCGGCGTGAAAGACGCCTGGAACCCTTAATCCGGAACATCCAGAACCATGCCGTCATATCCCGGTTCGACGCCGCTCGGACAGGAAGCCTTCATGACCTCGTAATCCGACTCGAAATTCATATGGGTCAGCACCGCATGCCGTACCTTCAGCCGTTCGATCCAGGATAGCGTCTTGTCCAGATGTGCATGGGTCGGATGCGGCGCACCGTTCCTCAGACACCCGACAATCCAGGTATCCACCCCGGCGAGTTTCTCGAAGGCATTCTCGTCGAGATTCACGACATCGGTCGAATACGCAAAGGAACCGAAGCGGTACCCCCATGACATGCAGATCCCGTGATCCTGTTCGAAAGGAACGATGGATTCGAACGGTCCGACCCCAAACGTTCTACCGTCAAGCCGATGCGGCGCCAGGAACGGCTTGTAAAGATCGAAACGGTCCTGCGCATCTTCGAACAGGTAGCTGAACCGGTTTATCAGCAGATCGAGAACGTCAGGCGGCCCGAATACGTCTATAACTTTACCGCGTTCGCGCCAGATACCCCTCAGATCGTCGATCCCCATGACATGATCGGCATGCTCGTGCGTATAGAGCACTGCATCGATGCTCTCAATTCCGGATCGGAGAAGCTGTGTACGGAGATCCGGAGACGTATCGACAAGAACCCGAAACCCGTCTTTTTCCACGACAATCGAGGGGCGCGTCCGGTAGTTCCTTGGATTTTCCGGGTCGCATTGCCCCCAGTTGCCGGTAACCAGCGGGACGCCGCTCGACGGACCGCAGCCGAGTACGGTTATTTTCATTAATCCGACGGTCTCTCGGCCCTGGAAAACAGCCGGAAGAAATTGTCCGTGGTCGCGGCGGCAAGCGCGGTTTCGTCCAGTCCCTTGAGTTCCGCTGCTTTCCTGGCCGTATGCACAACGAAAGACGGTTCGTTGCGCTTTCCGCGGTTCGGCACCGGCGCAAGAAACGGCGAATCCGTCTCCACCAGGAGCCGTTCCACGGGAACATCCCTGACGATATCCCTGATTTCTTCCGCATTATTGAAAGTCACAATGCCCGACAGGGAAATATAAAAACCGATATCGAGCGCCCGTTCAGCCAGTTCGCGTCCGCTGGCGAAACAATGAAGAACCCCGGTAAACGCGCCTTTCGCGTATTCGTCTTCAAGAATTGCCGCCATATCTTCGTCCGCATCCCGAGTATGCACGATCAGCGGCAGGGCGGTTTCACGCGCCGCGGCAATATGTTCCCGAAAACTTGCCTTCTGATCGTCCCGCGGGCTCGTGTCGTAATAGTAATCGAGTCCTGTCTCCCCGATTCCCACGACCTTGGGGTCTTCCGCGAGGCGAACCAGCTCTTCGGCCCGCGCCCTTCCCTCTTCCGCAACCTGATGCGGATGAATGCCGACAGAACACCAGATTCGATCGTTACGGCGGGCGATGTCGCGAATTTCCTCGAAGCGGCTGACGCGGGTGCAGATCGTCACCATGGTGCCTACGCCCGCATCGAACGCGCGCTGAACCGCTAGCTCCCTGTCTTCGTCAAAACTGTCGAAATCGAGGTGACAGTGGCTGTCGACCAGCATACGCCTCAGCTCCCGCTTTTCGCCGCGTCTTCCTCGACAAACCGTGGGAATACGCCTTCCGGCTTCGGCAGCGCGATCCCCGGCGTCAGACGGCCGGCCTCGCCGCAACGGTCGAAGCCGCGATCCGCCTCGCCAACGACAAGCTGATCCAGCATCGCAGCTGTCGAGCCCGGCATGAAGGGTTGCAGCAACAGCGCTACATTCCGAACGGTTTCGGCGAGCGTGTAGAGAACCGACCGCATCCGGTCCGGGTTCTCCTTGTTGAGCTTCCAGGGCGCCTGCGCATCCACGTAGCTGTTAGCGGCGCGCACCACACGCCAGACGGTTTCCAGCACGTCATGCAACGCCTGGCGATCCATCTGGTTGCGGCATTCGGCCAGCATGGCGCCCGCGCTGGAAAGAAGCGCCGCGTCCTCATCGGTCGCCGGCCCCGGCTCGGGCAGCACGCCGTCGCAATAGCGCTGCACCATCGACAGAACGCGCTGCGCCAGATTCCCGAGATCATTGGCCAGATCGCTGTTAATGCGGTTGATGATCTGTTCGCGCGAAAACGATCCGTCGCTGCCGTACGGAACCTCGCGCAGCAGGAAATAACGGAGCTGGTCGAGACCGAACTCCTCCACCATGTCGGACGGCGACAGAACGTTGCCGAGCGACTTGGACATCTTGGCGCCCTCAACATTGAGGAATCCGTGCCCGAACACGCGTTTCGGCAAATCGACGCCCGCACTCATCAGGAAAGCCGGCCAGTAAATGGCGTGAAACCGGAGGATATCCTTGCCGATGATGTGAATATCCACTGGCCAGTAGCGCTTCATCATCCCGTCGGTATCGTCCGGGAAACCGAGCGCCGTGATGTAGTTCGTCAGCGCATCCAGCCACACATACATGATGTGGTCGGGATCATCCGGCACCGGCACCCCCCAATCGAAGGTGGTACGCGAAATCGAGAGATCGCGGAGCCCCTGACGAACGAAACTCACGACCTCGTTGCGGCGGAAATCCGGCTGGATGAAGTCGGGATTCTCTTCGTAGTACTTCAGCAGCCGGTCCCCATAGGCCGAAAGCCGGAAGAAATAGGAAGGTTCCTCGACCCATTCGCATTCCGCGCCGGACGGCGCCAGCTTTTTGCCGCCTTCCCCGTCGGTCAGTTCGCTTTCATCGAAAAACGCTTCGTCGCGCGTCGAATACCAGCCGGCATAGCTGTCGAGATAGATATCGCCATTATCTGCGATTTTCTGCCATATGGCCTGGGAAGCGGCGTAATGGGCTTCTTCAGTGGTGCGGATAAAACGATCATATGAAATTTCAAGAAGGTCATCCATCTCCTTGAAATATAAAGATATTTCATCGCAGAACGCCTTCGGATCCACGCCGGCGTCGGCAGCCGATTTGGCCACCTTCTGTCCGTGCTCGTCAGTGCCCGTACAGAAATGAACATCGTACCCGTCGAGGCGCTTGAACCGCGCCAGCACGTCGGTCGAGATCACCTCATAGGCATGCCCCAGATGCGGACGACCGTTCACATAGGCGATTGCTGTCGTGATATAAAAGCTCTTATCGGCCATCGAGGGGTCCGGAATTCTTGTCCGCGTCGCTCAGGCGCGCATTGCGCGCTGCATCGCGGCAAACATGTTGAGAACAATCTGTTTTCTGTCGAGATTCAGCCGATCCGTCTGATCCGCCAGACTGTTGACCTTCTCCCATACCTCCATCCACCGATCAACCCCGGCGGCAGCCAGCAGGCGGGCCGCACACCCCGCCTCCTCCGCCACAATCGGCGCCAGCCCCTCCGCATCTCCACGGGCGCCGGCCCGGGCGAGCCTGCCGATCCACCAGGACAGAAGCATACTAACGGTGCGAAATTTTTCCTCTGCACCGCGTCTGGCGAGACCATCGCTGAAAGCGTGGAGCGTTGCCGTGTCGGCATTGGGAAGCTGGGAGAGCAGGCTGACCAGAGCGCGATAGAGCTCCAGCCCACCCTCGTCGGCCAGAGAAAGCGCACGCCCTGGACTTCCTTCGGAAAGAGCCGCCAGCGCGATACGGTCTTCGCCGGACAGATCCGGGCGATGCTTCTCGATGATGGAGGCGACGGTTTCCGGAGGAGGCGGATTCAGCGACAGCCGGCAACAGCGCGACCGGATTGTCGGCAGCAGGCGCCCCGGCGAATGGCTGACCAGCAGAAGAAGCGCACGTTCGGGGGGCTCTTCAAGCATCTTTAGAAGCGCATTCGCGGCATTCGGATTCATCTCGTCCGCCGAATCCACGACAATGACGCGCCAGCCGCCTTCGCCAGCCGTCATCCGCATGAATTCCCCTGCCTTGCGGACATTCTCGACCGAAATCGATGTTCTGAGGGCGCTTGTGTCGGGATTGACCTCCCGCTGCAACGTAATCAGGTCGGCATGGCTTCCCGTAGCGATCCGCCGGGCGACCGGGCTTTCGGGATCGACAAAAAGCGTCTCAGGCGCCGCGACCGGTTCGTCGCCAAAGAGCCCGGGCCCATCGTCCGCGGCAGGTGCGCTCCCAGAAGAAAGTACAAACCGGGCAATGCGAAAGGCAAGCGTCGCCTTTCCGATCCCCTTCGGTCCTGCGATCAGCCAGCCATGCGGCAGGCGACCCGACCGCCACCCTGCAAGAAAGCGATGTTCGGCGGCCTCGTGTCCCAGCAGTTCGGGGTTCCGCCGCGGCGCGAACGGATCTTCAGCCTGGTCTTTGTCAGCCATGATTATCCAAAGAGATCCGGCAGGCGTTGTGCGACGATAGCTTGGATCCGCGCCGAAACCTCTTCACGGTCGCCGGTCGCGTCGATTACTGCGCATCGCTGACTTTCGCGCTCAGCAATCGCAAGAAACCCCTCCCTCAGCCTGTTATGGAATTCGGTTCCCATCCGTTCATATCTCTGAGCATCGTCTCCGCGCGCCTGGGCGCGTCTGAGCCCCTCCTCCACACGCATGTCGAGGATGAGCGTCAGATTCACCGTCAGCCCTTCTACGACCAGATCGTGAAGCGCGCCGATGCGCTCGGCCGAAACGCCCTGCCCATACCCCTGATAAGCGAGCGTCGAATCCGCGAAACGGTCACAAAGGACGATGTCGCCACGCGCCAGAGCCGGCCGTACCGTGCGCTCAAGATGCTCCCTGCGCGCCGCGTAATGCAGCAGAGTTTCCGTAAAAGGTTCCCACTGATCCGCATCGCCTTCGACCAGCAGGGTCCGGATACGTTCCGCCCCCGGAGCGCCGCCCGGTTCCCGCGTCTGTGTTACGGAATTTCCAGCTGCCTCCAACGCCTCGGCAAGAAGCGCGATCTGCGTCGATTTGCCGGCGCCCTCGCCGCCTTCGAAGGTGATGAATTTTCCTGCAGTCACGGGCGTCATATCCGCGTTCAGCGCGCGGATCCACCCCAGATCAGGTATTGAACCGCCGCACCGATCCGTCCGGATGGTCCCAGCCGCTCGACGGCGTTGGCCGCCACCAAGGGGATCTCGACCGTCTTTCGCCCCGGAGACACGATCTGCACCCGCCCGATGGCAGCGCCGGCGGCGACTGGCGCCTGTACAGGGTTGCGATAGATTGCTTTCACCTTCATGTCGCGTCGCGCCGACCGCGGCATGGTCAGCACGAGATCGCTGCCGGCCAGCAATTTCACCTGCGGCGCTTCACCCAGCCATATATCGGCGGTGTCGACTTCTTCGCCCTTTTTGAACAGCGCATAGGAGGCGGTTTCCCGGAACCCCCAATCCATCAGGCGCGCGGACTCGGAGGACCTTGCGCGCATGCTGCCCAGCCCGTTAACCACCAGGACCAGACGTCTTCCGTTTCGTTCGACGGACGACGCCAGGCCGTAGCCCGATGCCTCGGTATGACCGGTCTTGAGACCGTCGGCGCCGAACCCCTTGTATAGTAGCGGGTTCCTGTTCCCCTGCCGGATTCCGCCATAGGTATATTCAGTCTCGGCGAATATCGAATAGTATTCGGGAAAATCGCGGATCAGCTTAATCGAGAGCGTAGCGATGTCGCGCGCCGACATGTAATGACCTTCGGCAGGCCAGCCCGTCGCATTCTTGAAGCTGCTATTGGCAAGCCCTATTTCTTTCGCCCTGCGGGTCATCAGCATGGCGAACGCATCCTCGCTGCCCGAAATTCCTTCAGCGATAACGACGCAGGCATCATTGCCGGACTGAATGATTATTCCGCGCAAGAGTTCTTCCACCGATACCCGCGTATTCACCATCACAAACATCTTCGAGCCGCCTTTACGCCAGGCTTTACGGCTCACCAGGAACCTGTCGTTGAGGCTCAGCTTTCCGGATTTGAGCCGTTCGAAGACCATAAAGATGGTCATCAGCTTGCTCATTGACGCAGGCGGCATCGGGACGTCGGCATCCTTTTCGAGGATGATGGAATCCGTCGTCATGTCGATCATGATCGCGTGTTTCGCAGTCGTATCGACCTGAGCCAGCGCTGTCGTCCCGGACAGGCCTGACAGCGCCGCCAGAAACGCAGTGGCGAGGACAAAAAATCCGAATGCCCGAAAATTCAACATTGTTACTCGTTCACCTCTTGATTATCGGGAGCAAATAACGCTCGTGAAGGGCGGGTCGATGACTCCGCCCTTCACACCAGAGTCACTCTACGACAACGCGCGCTTCGGGATAACCGCTGGCGACTACGAGATCGAGTAGCTGGTCGGCTTTCTTTACAGACCGGACCGGACCGAGCCGGACCCGGTAATATTGCTGCTTACCGACAACGGCACGGTTGATCTCAGTGGGCCCCAGCGGAGTCAGCAAGCGACGCATCTTCTCCGCCAGATCGCGATGCACAAAGGCGCCCGCCTGAATAAAATATGTGGGTCGCCCTGAAACCGGCGCTTTGGAGACCTCGGGTCTTACCGGCTGGAACTCGACGGCTTCCCTGCTGGACGGCCGCTTTGCCGCGTCAGGTGTGGAGACCGTCCCCCCCCCCCCCGGCAAGGCCGCCACGGAAACATCGCCTGACGGAACGGCGGCGACTGCCGGACCGGGCTTTCCGCCCGCCAGCGCGGCAACCTTACGGCTTTCATCGGCAATGATTTCTAGCCGCACCGGTGCGGTCCCCGACCGGATGATGCCCAGAAGCTGAGCCGAACGCCGGGAAAGGTCGATGATCCTGCCGCGCGCGAACGGGCCGCGATCGTTCACCAGGACCTTGAGCGACCGCCCGTTCCTGAGGTTGGTCACACGGACAATACTCGGCAGCTGAAGGGTACGGTGCGCCGCGGTAACTTCATTCTGGTCGAAAATCGCCCCGTTGGCGGTTTTCTTGCCGTGGAAGTTCGGCCCGTACCAGGAGGCAATACCGGTTTCGACATAATCGTAATCGACCTTCGGATAATACCAGACGCCCTTGATCGGATAGGGATTCCCAACCTTGTAATCTCCCAGAAGGTCCGGCTTGGCGGGCGAGGCTATCTGCTTGGCGGTATTGATGACCAGTTCTGTCTCGGCGCATGCTCCCAGCAGCCCCGAGACCGGCAACGAGACTGCACAGACCTTCAGAAACGACGAAAAGGTCATGCCGTCACCTGCCGATCCTGTCGGAGAGGATCCCGACTGTCAGCGCATAAAGGTGGGCGCAGTTATAGGACATGATCGACGCGTAATTCCTGTAAACCAGGAATCCCCTGCCGTCCTGTCGTACGAGCGCTGCCGGCAGATTCCGGATCGGGAGGTCATTGCCGTCGAGCCGTCGCACGCCCGCCGTCTGCCAGTCCGCGAGATTGCGGACCGCCGTCGTTTGCGCGCGGCACCCGCTGGCCGCCCGACGGGTCAGCGGGCCTCCGAATTCCGCGGTCCCTTCCGGCAGGCGGACCTCCCTGCCCCAGGTCTGATCGGCCCGCCAGCCATGTTTCGCCAGGTAGTTCGCGATCGAGGCGAGAACATCGCCGGTGTTGTTCCAGATGTCACGCCTCCCGTCCCCGTCGAAATCCACCGCATAGGCCAGGTAGCTCGACGGCATGAACTGGGGCTGTCCCATCGCCCCGGCCCAGGATCCTTTCAGATTCGCAAGGTCGATATAGCCCCTGTCGAGCATGGTCAGGACCGAAAAAAGCTGCTGGCGGAAATATTTCGACCGGCGGCGGTCGAAAGCGAGCGTCGCAACCGCGGGAATGACCGGCGATGTCGCCTTTACCAGTCCGAACCGGGTCTCGATCCCCCATATGGCAAGAATGAAGCGGCCCTGAACCCCGTATTTCTTCGCAATCCTTTCAAGTAAGTCGCGGTGACGCATCGCCCGCTCACGCCCGCGCTCGATGTTCTTCGCCGTGACGACCCGCTTCATATAGGTGTCGAGAGTCAGATTGAATTCGGCCTGGTTACGGTCCCGCTTCAGTATCCGCTCAACCGGTATTACATCGGCAAGCGCGGTCGCGATCACCTCCTCGCGAATTCCTTTCTGTCTCGCCTCGATTCTCACCTCTTCCAGCCAGGCGTCAAAACCGGGCGGTTTTTCGACGGAAACGGCGATGGCTGGCGGAAATACGAAGACGAAAATCAGCGCTGACAGCACGTACCTTCGGCCATCTGACAGAAAGCGGCGGATCAGCCGGTCAAGCTGGCGCATGCTGGTGCACCTTCCTCGGAACTGGCGATTGCGGTCACAATAGGCCTGCGAATCGGGCCACAACGCAAGATTATTCCGCGGATTTAGTGACATTTTGCCGGGTTTCCGGCAGGGGTCCGGGAAACAGCTCTTCTGATCGGCCGAGAATCCGGTAGATCAGAAGCCCCGCCCATTCGTAAAGCCCCGCTCCCAGCCCCTTGAGCCCACCGGTCAGGTTGAAGGTAAATGTCGTTTCGAAATTCCTGACGGTATTGAAGTCGACCGGATATGGAAGCGGGTCCCACCCTTCCGCGCGAAACACGCCGACGGCGCGCGGCATATGGCTCGCCGAGGTCACCAGCACCCAGCGCTGGCCTTTTTCCGGCATGACCAGCCAATAGGTAAATCGTGCATTCTCCAGTGTGTTCCGGGAATCGGATTCGTACAGCACGCGGCCCGACTCGATACCGAGTTCGTCGAACAGCTGACGCGCCGTGTCGGTCTCCTTCAGATTCCGATGCAGGACGTTCCCTGACCCTCCCGTAAAGACCAGTCGCGCTTCCGGATGTCGCCGCGCCAGCTTGACGAATTCAGTCATCCGTTCCGCGGCATCCGTTAAGGAGGGCTGTCCACGGTCGCTCGAAAGATGGGACCTGATCGCACCGCCGAGAACGACGATCCCCTCGACCGGTCCGTCGATTTCCCTGACAAGCGGAAACCGGTTTTCCAGAGGGGCGAGCGTGATCTGTCCCATTGGCAGGACCGAAACCAGTAACAGAAATAGCGCCATGCCGGTAACGATCTTCCGGCCCGCCGAGCGCCAGCGGGTCCAGAGAAGGAACACCCCGATTGCGAGAATGACAGGCACCCAGACGCCGGGGTTGAGGAAAAAATTGAAAACTTTCGACAGCACGAACATGGTTCCTTGATAAGGCTGGCCCAATACGACCTCAAGCCAAATTCTTCGTAGGCGACTGGCCGTTCCGGCGTTTCAGGCCTATATCCACTCTTCATGTTTAAAACGGCGATTTCATGACGGCCGCGGGACGTACCTTTTCCGGTCGGAAGACCGATGGCGGGTTCGAATGGGGCGCGTTGCGCACCCTCGCGTCCTATCTGTGGCAGCCCGGCACAGCAGAGATGAAAACCCGCGTGGTCGCTGCGCTCGCCTGCCTCGCGCTCGCCAAGCTCGCCAATGTTTACGTGCCGGTTCTGTACAAGGAGGCCGTCGACCTGCTGGCAGGTGAGACAGGTGCGGTGATCGCGTTGCCTCTTGGCTTGCTGATCGCCTATGGCATCACCCGGGTGATGACCATCGCCTTCGCCGAACTGCGCGACGCAATTTTCGCCAAGGTAGGACAGCGGGCGATCCGCACCGTTGCGCTAAAAACCTTTCGTCATCTGCACGCCCTCGCGCTGCGGTTTCATCTCGAGCGCCAGACCGGCGGCCTGTCGCGCGCGATCGAACGGGGAACCAAGGCGATCGACCTGTTCCTCAACTTCATGCTGTTCAACATCCTGCCGACCCTGCTCGAGATCGCGCTGGTATGCGGCATTCTGTGGAGCCTTTTCGATTTCTGGTTCGGCTTTGTCACCTTCGTCACGGTCGGCAGCTACATCTTTTTCACCGTGCTGGTGACCGAGTGGCGCATCAAGTTCCGCCGCCAGATGAACGAGACGGACCAGCAGGCCAACACGCGCGCTATCGACTCGTTGATCAATTACGAGACGGTCAAGTATTTCGGCAACGAAGAACACGAGGCAAAACGTTTCGACAGCGCGCTGGCGCGATACGAACATGCCGCCGTCCTCAGCAAGACGTCGCTGTCCGCTCTCAATGTCGGGCAGGCCGCAATCATCGGCGGCGGGCTGACCCTGATGATGGTGATGGCCGGCAACGGCGTGGTCGACGGAGAATTGACCATTGGCGATTTCGTGCTGGTAAACACCTATCTGATCCAGCTTTTTCAGCCGCTCAACTTCCTCGGCTACGCCTATCGCGAACTCAAACAGGCGCTGATCGATATGGAAGCGATGTTCAACCTGCTGGAGATCAACCAGGAGGTGGCCGACGCGGACGACGCCCCTGCCCTCGATAACGGCCCCGGTGCGGTGCGGTTCGAGGACGTGTCCTTCGCCTATGACGAGCGTCGCCCGATCCTCCACAATATCTCGTTCGACATTCCTGCAGGCAGGAAGCTTGCCGTTGTGGGGCCGAGCGGCGCGGGCAAATCCACCCTCGCCCGCCTGCTGTTCCGCTTTTACGACGTAACCGGCGGCGCGATCCGGATCGACGGGCAGAATATCCGCAACGTAAGGCAGGACAGCGTGCGCGCCGCCATCGGCATCGTTCCGCAGGACACTGTGCTGTTCAATGACACGATCTACTACAACATCGCCTACGGACGGCCCGGAGCAAGCCCGGCGGAGATCGAGGAAGCCGCACGGCTCGCCTCGATCCACGATTTCATCATGGGTCTGCCGGACGGCTACGAAAGCATGGTGGGCGAGCGTGGGCTGAAGCTGTCCGGCGGCGAGAAGCAACGCGTCGCCATAGCCCGCACGATCCTGAAGCAGCCCCGTATCCTGCTGTTCGACGAGGCGACCTCGGCGCTCGACACCCATACCGAACGGGAAATACAGGCCGCCCTGCGCAAGGTCTCCGCCAACCGCACGACACTGGTGATCGCACACCGCCTGTCGACCGTGGTCGATGCCGACGAGATCGTGGTGCTTGACGCTGGCCGGATCGTCGAGCGCGGCACGCATCCCGCGCTACTGGCCTCCGACGGCGTATACGCCGCGATGTGGCGACGGCAACAGGAATCCGAGGAAAACGAAGAAGCGCCAGAAGCCTGATTGCGGCGGATGCCCTTCAACGACAGGTCTGAAAATGCCGCAACAGCCGGTCAGGCGACCTTCGACGCCGCTGCGTCGCCGGAAGCAGCGACCATCCTCTGCGCCATTTTTACAACAAAGGCGGACAAGCGAGCCGATGTCTCGTCATCGGGGTCCGACGCCTCAAACAGGCTGAAGAAGCTTCCCTCTCCGACAAGTCTTCCCTGTTCTTCCGGCGTAAGCGCGCAGTAAGCCATGCTCCAGTCGCCGAAGAGGCGTTTCGGAACCTCGCCGGCAAAAAGCCGTTTCACGTAATCGTGGCGCATATCCTTCGAAATCTTTTCGAAAAGCGCCTCGACCCGCTCCTCAGCTCCTTCCAGAACCTGAAAGAAGCTCCTCTCATGAAAGAGCAGCAGGCCGGAAATATCGAGCGGAGCGTTGTTCGCCCGCGCGGAGCGAAGGATCTGCCTGAGATCTCCGTCATGGAGTTCCGAAGCTGCCTTTGAAGTGTATACGAGGCGATAAACCATAATTTCGATCGCGCGGCGTGAGAGCACTATGCCGCCCGAGTCTACGTCCCGAACACTGAAGAAATTGTTAGCCCTTGGGCTAAACGGACCCTTAAACCCCGAACGTGAACCTTGTTCCAACGTTGGTGGTCACGAGCTTGTCCGGCATACGCCGGCGCATCGCCTCGATAAAGGGCGCGCCGCTGCAATGCATCGGGATGACGACGTCGGGGTTCACCTCTTCGAACGCATCGATCGTGTGCTCGATATAGTCCTGTTTCGAGGTGCCGAGATGGAACCCGCCGAGCACGGCATGGACCTTGTCCACGTTTGTCACCGCCATGGCGGTCTTCACCGTGTTGACGATGCCTGTATGCCCGCAGGAGGAAATCACTACCAGCCCCCTACCCTTCACGATGAAGCAGGTCGCGTGTTCTTCCGGGTGATCGTCCTTGACCAGCTTGCCGCTGCGTTCTTCTTCCGTGAAATGATCCTCTGCGGCAATCATCGAGCCGCCGGTGACCTCCTCGAAACTGTTGCGCTCGATATAGCCGGTGGTGAACGCCCCATCGAACGCGGTCGGGGTCTCACAGGCGACCGGCCTGACCCGGTTCGAGGTCAGTTTTAACCGGTCTACCGCGCCCCACGAGACGAACTCGTCGCCCTCGCCCCTGGTCCAGCGTTCGCGGAAAATTCCTTCGCCGCCGATGATAAACGGAACATCGTCTGCCATCTTGTGACTGTAACGGTCTATGAAACCTTCCAGCCCGCCGAAATGATCGCGATGGGCATGGCTGAGAATCAGCCCTTTGAGTCGATCCGGATCGACTCCCAGGAGATCGAAATTCCGGTTCAGAATCTCCGGCGTATAGCCAAAATCGAGGAGGTACTGCGCGTTCGACGCCTTCGTCCACGCTTCCAGATGCAGCGACAAGCCCCACTCGCAGGCCAGCGTCGTCATCTGCCGCCCGGCGATCTTGCCGACATGCTCGATATTGACGAACTCGTGCTCTGCCTTCGGCAGGAAACGCTCGTACGCTGAGTCGACCACAACCCTGACAGCGAGTTCATCCACGACCGGCGCCTCGAACGGCGGCGAGGAAGCGTGGCTATGATCGTGGTCGTGGTGGTCGGTCATCTGATTTCCCCTTCTACACTCCGATCATCTTGCAGATTCTCTGGAACAGCTCGTGGTCGGGCTCGCCGTAACACATCGATCCGGTGAAATGATTCCGGCCCATGATCTCGATCCATTCGCCCTCGTTCCCGGCCGCCTTCCACGCCTTCAGGAACTCTTCCGGCTGGCGGTGAAACTCCGCCGTGTCATGTTCGGAACAGCCGATGATCAGCGGAATGCCGCAATTCTGCGGAATCTGGAAGATGGAGCTGTTTTCCCGCCATTCCTCCTCCGACAGTTTCAGATAGTTGTTGCGGTAGCTGAGGGCGACCGCCTCCAGATCGTACATGCCGCTGATCGCGCAGGCGCCTTTCACCAGATTCTTCGGCAGGCCGTAGAGCTTCTCCCAGTCGGTCACCAGCACCATGCCGGTCATATGCCCGCCGGACGAATGGCCGGCGATATAGATCCGGTCCCGATCGAAACCGTACTTGTCGGCGTTGTTGTAGACCCACGCCGTGGCATCCCTGTTCTGGCGCACCTGGTTCGACAGCGACCCCTGCGGCACCTTGGTGAACTCGGTCGCGACCCAGGACACGCCGCGGGGGACGAACTCAGACGCCGGAAAGCTGTAGCCGTTCTTGCTCCCCCGGGTCCAGGCGCCGCCGTGATAAAACACGATCACCGGCGACGGCCCGTCGCTTTCCGCCGGAAAGATATCGACGACCTCGTCCTCGTGGTCGCCGTAGGGAACGTTGAGCAGCCCCTTGACCTTCTCCCGCGCGGCCTTGCTGGCGCTCGACCTTTCCTCCTGAAAGATCCCCGTATCGGGAAATCGCTTGCTGTGATCGTACTGCCAGTCCAGCTCTTCCTGCGTGTAGTCGAGAAAGACCTTGTCGGTCGCGGCGTCCTGCGGCATCGAAATTCTCCCCGTTTTGACAGGTGGAAGTTTGCTACGCCCCCCTGCCCCGCGCAACAGCGATTGCTGCATTCCCTGACAGACTGGCCCTGCCAAACTGGCCTGACAAACTGGCCCTGACAGACTGACCCCGACAGACTGGCCCGAACCGGCGCGGCGCTGTAAGTTTCCGCATATCCGAACGGCGACAGAAAAGCGAGCATGAGCCTGACACAGAAGAGCTGCGTCCCCTGCCAGGGCGGCATTCCGCCGCTTACACTCGACGAAGCGAAAGCCATGATGGATCAGACGCCGGGATGGGAGCTGTCGGATGCCGGCGACCGGCTGAGCCGCCATTTCGATTTCGACGATTTCGTATCCGCGCTCGACTTCGTCAACAGGCTGGGCGCCCTTGCCGAGGCGGAAGGGCATCACCCCGATATCGGGTTCGGCTGGGGTTACGCAGACGTCGTCATCTTCACACACAAGATCGGCGGCCTGCACGAGAACGATTTCATTCTCGCGGCGAAGGCCGGTGAGCTGGTCTGACCGACTAAACGAATTACGGAGATTTCATTCATGAGACTTGTGGTTAATGGAATGCAGCCGTTCGGCAAGGCTGTGCTGGACAGGCTGGTAGAACGCGGAGAGGAGATCGTCGGGGTCTACTGCCCCGAGGACAAGGACGGGCGCGTCGATCCCCTGACCCAGGCGGCGCGCGATCACGGCCTGCCGGTATTCCAGCCCAAGAGCTTCAAGACCGAGGAAGCGGCGGAGCATGTCGCCTCGCTCAACGCCGACCTGCAGGTCATGGCCTATGTCCTCAAGCTGGTGCCGGAGAGCTTTCTCTACGTGCCGAAGATGGGCTCGATCCAGTATCACCCTTCCCTGCTCCCCGAACATCGCGGGCCGAGCTCGATCAACTGGCCGATCATCCAGGGCAAGAAGAAAACCGGCCTGACCATCTTCTGGCCCGATAACGGGCTCGATACAGGGCCTGTCCTGTTGCAAAAGGAGGTCGAGATCGGTCCCGACGACACGCTCGGTTCGATCTATTTCGACCGGCTGTTCCCGATGGGGGTCGAGGCCATGCTGGAGGCGATCGATCTGGTGCGCGACGGCAAGGCGCCGAAGATCGTGCAGGATGAATCGAAGGCCACCTACGAGAGCTGGTGCCGCAAGGAGAATGTCGGCCTCGACTGGTCGCAACCGGCGCAGGCCGTCTACAACATGATCCGCGGCGCCAATCCCCAGCCCGGCGCCTGGACCAGTTTTGGCGACCGGACGGTCGAAATCTTCGACAGCGCTCTCTCCGCGGACGCAAGCGGCGCCCCGGGCGAGATCGTCGACATCGACGCGGATGGCTTCACTGTGGCGGCAGCCTCCGGCGGCGTCCGGGTGCTCCGCGTCCGCAGCGGTTCTCGCGAAAAGGTGTCCGGCGCACAGTTTGCAGCGGATGCGGGGCTCAGGACCGGCGATGTGCTGAAAACCGCAAAAGAAGAAACAGACTGACGAGGCCGCCTTGCGCAACAACATTGCAGGCCCCGGCAACGTCGTTCTGACCTTCGCCACGCCGATCCTGAAGAAAACCATTGCCGATACGGCAACGGTCAATGAAGAGCTGAAACGCATCGCACTCGAACGCGAGAAAACGATGCCCAGCACCGGACGCAGCAATGTCGGCGGTTGGCATTCCAATGACGACCTGTTCGACTGGCCGGAACCCGAAATCGCAACCTTTCGCAGCTGGGTGGGGGAACCGGTCGGCGAGATCACCAATATCGATCTCGACGGGCGGATCGACGGCAACCGGGACGTACAGATGGATGGCGGCGCCTGGGTCAACCTGTGCCGCGACGGAGGGTACAACAAGATCCATAACCACCCGGGCTGCAGCTGGTCGGGCGTCTATTACGTCACGCTGGGCGAGCCCGACCCGGACGCTCCTCCGGAAGCGGGCAAGATCGAGTTTCTGGACCCGCGCATGGGCGCCACCGAGACCGGGGTTCAACGGGCCGGATGCCGTCCCCAAGCTTCGTATAGAACCGGAACCGGGCATGATGGTGATATTCCCGTCCTGGCTGTACCACTACGTAAACCCGTTTCGCGGCAAGGGCGAACGCATATCGATTGCGTTCAACGTGACGCTCAGGTTCAGCTAGGACATCGCTTTCGGGAGGAATCGAACAGCCGAACCGGCGCATTGGGGGAGTCGGAGGGGCCTGCGCCGGCCCGGCTGCTCTGGTATCACCCCGCATAACGCTAAATTGCGGGGTCGGACAGTAAATATGCAAATACCGTGCCAAGAATGGATTCGCGTCGGAAGAACAGCCCCCGGTTTCTTAACCTTCTGTTAATAAAAGATAATCTGTCGATATGGTTAAAGAGTCAGGAAAATTCGAATCTGACCCGGCAGCCGGTTGAAGTATAAGGGCTGCGGATTCGCGATTTGACATCGCAATTTGAACCGGACCGGTTCGCGATATGTTACAAGGCGTCTCAGATTCAGGCGTCTCAGATACGGACGGGTGGCCGAGCGGTTGAAGGCACTGGTCTTGAAAACCAGCAGGCGTGCAAGCGTCTCGTGGGTTCG
>JAYOLL010000035.1:0-17972 GCA_038120295.1 Rhodospirillales bacterium
CGGGTCGTCATGGTCCTCGGCAGCGTCGATACCGTGACGCCGTTCGAGGGAGGACGCATGCTGGCCGATCAATGGCAGGTACCGTCGGCGAATCTGTTTATTAACCGACAGGGGCATTTCTCTGCGTCGCTGGGACTTTGCCGTGATCCGGAGCCCCTGAACCGGCTCAGAGAGATCCTGCTGTCTAGCGGCTGACCTGCGGCGTCGAAGGGGTTTTCTTTTCCATCGCTTCCCGGCGGACGATATAGGCGCAGGAAGCCAGGATGATCGCACCGCCGGTGAATGCCAACGCGTCCGGAACCTCGCTGAAGAAGATATAGCCGGCGATTCCGGCGAGAATGATGCGCATGAAGTCCAGAGGCGCAATGATCGTCATCTCACCGCTGCCGTACGCCCGGGTAAGGCAGTACTGTCCTGCTGAGCCAAAGAACCCCAGGAGAACCAGCCAGGCCCATTCTGTCGGGTTCGGCATCTCCATTACCCACAGCGCGGGGATACCAAGAATCAGCGTTCCGTACATCAGGAAATAGAACACGATCTTCTGGGCCTGCTCGGTCCGGGTCAGGTCCTTCATGGTGGCAAGGGCACAGGCTGCCAGGATGGCACCCAGAATGGCGATAAGGGCAGCCAGATCGATCCCTGCCTGCGGCTTTACCACCAGAAGGACGCCGGCGAAACCAGCCAGGGTCGCTATGGTGCGGCGCAGGCGCACCCTTTCGCGGAGAAACAGCGCCGCAATGATGATCGACCAGAGGGGGATGGTGAAAGTCAGCACCGTGGCGTCTGCGAGCAGCATGTGGTGTACGGCGTAGATGGCGCAGTAAAGCGAAGTGGCGCCGAAAAACGCCCGCCAGAACAGTGCCCAATGGCGTTCCGATTTCAGGACGCGCGGCCCGTTGGCAAACAGCCACGGCAGACAGAACAGAAGGCTCATAAACATGCGGAATGCGCCGACTTCAAGGACGGGCAGGGTTCGCATCAGGATCTTGGCTGTTACGAACATGCCGGTCAGCAGGGTGACGGCTACGATCATCCAGAGAACGCCGAGTACGTTGGGCGACAGAACGAATTTGCTGCCGTCGGGTTCGGCGGATTGAGAGGACATAAGGACTGATCGGACGTGACGAAGGGGTAGCGGAGAGTAATACCTGTAAATCCGCGCAAACGCTACACGGTCGGGAAGGGTAGCGCGTCGCTCACGGACATGCTGATATGGCGCAGCTCGACTGGAACGGACCATGATCTACGAAGAACGAATTTACACGATTCAGCCCGGAAAGATGGCTGAGTATCTCGATAATTACGAACGGCTTGGCCTGCCCGTGCAGAAAGAGGTGCTGGGGACCCTCGTCGGGTTCTGGCATACCGATGTCGGTGGTCTCAACAAGGTGGTCCATATCTGGGGCTATGAGAGCCTGGACGACCGGCTGGAGCGCCGCGCGATACTCTCTGTGCACCCCGACTGGCCGGCCTACCTCGATGTCGCGCTCCCGCTTATCGTCGAACAGGAGAACCGTGTCCTGATCCCGGCGAGCTTCTCTCCGGCATCCTAGTTTTCCCGCCTCAGCCCGATATCGCCTCAACCGGGTCGGTGTAGTCCCGTTCCTGGGCATCGGCGACCGCTTTATGGGTAACCTGGCCTTTATGGATGTTAAGTCCGTGCAGGAGATGCGAGTCTTCGTTCAAGGCCCGTGTCACGCCGGTTTCCGCCAGGCGAAGAATGAAGGGCAGGGTGGCGTTGTTCAGCGCGAAGGTGGACGTACGCGCAACCGCGCCCGGCATGTTGGTGACGCAGTAATGGACCACGCCTTCCTCTACGAAGTACGGAGCTGAATGCGTCGTGGGACGGCTTGTTTCAAAGCAGCCGCCCTGATCGATGGCGACATCGACGATGACGGACCCGCGCTTCATGGCCTTCACCATGTCGCGCGTGACGAGCCGCGGGGCTTCTGCTCCCGGCACCAGCACGGCTCCAATCACGAGGTCGGCCTCCAGAACGGCCTGTTCGATACTGAGCGAAGTCGAATACAGCGTCGTGATGAGGCTCTGAAACTGGAAGTCCAGCTCAGCCATTCTGCGTTGCGCCTTGTCGATCACCGTAACGCTCGCTCCCATCCCGTTGGCAACGAACGCCGCGTTGGCGCCGACAACACCGCCGCCGATGATCACCACCTTGCCTTGAGACACGCCGGGAACGCCGCCGAGAAGCACGCCGCGACCACCGCGTTCGATCTCCAGCCCGCTGGCGCCGGCCTGGACTGACATCCTGCCAGCGACTTCGCTCATCGGCGCGAGCAGGGGAAGTCCGCCGCGATCGTCAGTCACGGTCTCGTAGGCAATCGCGATGGCGCCGCTATCGAGAAGTCCCTGGGTCTGGTCATCGTCGGGGGCGAGATGCAGGTAGGTGAAAAGGGTCTGTCCCTCACGCAGCAAGGCGATTTCCGAAGGCTGGGGCTCCTTTACCTTGACCACCAGGTCGGCGCTCGCGAATACGGCCCTGGCGTCGGGCACGATCGCCGCGCCGGCGGCCTGATAGTGCTCGTCATCGATACCGATCGCGTGCCCGGCATTATGTTCGACGAGTACTTCGTGGCCGCGTTGCGTCAGTTCAAGGACACCCGGCGGCGTCATGCCTACACGGTATTCGTGGTCCTTGATCTCCTTCGGAACGCCGATACGCATGGTCATCTCCGGTTTTGCGAATATTCTTCGCTCGGTCCTGCCGACAAGGGGCTACATTCGAGATAAGATCAACGACCGTTATTAACAAGGAAGATATCGATGCGCGCGTTAATGCTGCATGAGCTGGGTGAGCCCGAGAATCTGAGCCTGGAAGAAGTATCCCTGCCGGAACCGGGGCCGGGACAGGTGCTTGTCGACATGTATGCGGCGGCTGTGAATTTTCCCGATCTGCTCAGCGTACAGGGTAAATACCAGCTACGTCCGGATTTGCCGTTTGTTCCGGGGAAGGAAGGCGCAGGGATTGTGGCAGCGGTCGGTAATGGCGTGACCGGCTTGAAGGCAGGCGACCGGGTGATGGTCCAGGTCGATTGGGGGAGTTTCGCCGAACAGGTGATTGCGTCGGAGCATGAATGCTATCCCGTGCCGGACGGGATCGGTCTCGATGAGGCGGCCGCGCTCGGGCTCGCTTTTCAGACAGCTTGGTTTTCCCTGACCGACAGGATAGAGGCGCAGAAGGGTGAAACCGTTCTGGTCACTGGCGCGAGCGGAAGCGTTGGGCTCGCGGCAATGCAGCTTGCAAAGCATGTCTTCGGCTGCCGGGTCATTGCCGGTCTGACGACGATGTCGAAAGAGGCGGAAGCCCGTGCCAACGGCGCGGACGAGGTCATCGATCTCTCGGTCGAGAATCTGCGCGATGCCGTTCGGGATCAGGTATTTGCCGTGACGGACGGGCAGGGGGCGGATGTCGTTGTAGAGATCTGCGGCGGTGACGTTTTTGCCGGTGCGTTGCGCTGCCTGAAGTTCAGGGGGCGCCTGGTGGTTGTCGGATTTACTTCAGGCAATATACCGGAAATGAGAACAAATTACTTGTTATTAAAGAACATTTCCGTCATCGGGGTGGACAGGTCGCAATATCGGGATCAGTGGCCGGAAGCGATGCAGGAAGCGCAGGCGGAAATGTTTCGCCACATGCTCGACGGCAGGATTTCGATGCCGATCCAGGCCCGTTTTCCGATGGAGGAAATCGTGCCGGCATTCGATATTATCCGCCGTCGCGACGTGCGGGGCAAAATCGTCCTGACAATCCGCGAAGAAGACAGGGCATAAAAAAAACCCCGGCCGCGCGAACGGCCGGGGTTTGGCATTCGATTAGCCGGAGATTCCTACCACTTCTTGGCCGGGAGCGGGTTGTCCCTCGCTTCTTCCAGCGTGCTGACGCGATGGAACTGTTCCGCAGGGCGCAGGTGGCCGTCGTCGTCGACCTGGTCCATGCCGCAGTAGAGTTCGAATTCGTATCCATCCGGGTCGCAAAAATGCAGCGCCGCATTGCCACCGGCGCCTTTACGGCCCTGGAAGACAACGGGAATGTTGTTTTCTTCCAGATAGTCGCGCGCCTTGAACAGAACGTCGATATTGTCGACCTCAAGCGCGAGATGCTCCATTTTCAGGGCTTCTCCGGCCTGGGGTCGGCTCTTTGCCTTGCCCGGTTTGAGGCCGATCGCGTGGTGGTCCGCGCCGCAACGGAAGAAAACCATGCCGATTTCATTCCTGTCGGTTTCCTGAAAGCCCATGACCTCGCTCCAGAAGCGCGCGGTGCGTTCTACATCGGTGACCTCGTACACGAAATGTCCGAGCTTGTTTACCTTGATTGGCGATCTACCCGTGTAGCTCTCGGGGTGGAAATTCCCAGCGGCTGCCCGCTGTTCGTCTACATGTGTCGTTGCAGTAGCCATGTCTTCCTCCTCTGCGTCCTTGTCGCGTGTCGTTCGCTGTTCCGTCGGGCCCTGTTCAGTTGGGCCCTGTTCAGCTTGCCGGGCCGGACCACTCCGAAACGATATTTTCGTATTCGGGACGGGCGCGGTCGGTCGGTTCCTCGTCCTTCGATCCGAGATAGATGAACCCGGCGATGCGGTCGGTCGCTTCCAGACCCAGCGCCGCCTTGACCTCATCGTTATAGGCGTACCACTCGGTAATCCACTGGGCAGCGTACCCCATGGAAAGCGCCGATGTCAGCATGTTCTGGCAGGCTGCGCCGGACGACAGGATCTGTTCCCACTCCGGAATTTTGTGTTCCGGATTGGTGCGCGATGCGACGGCGATCACGACGGGCGCGCGAATGAACCGCTCTTTCTCGATCTCGACCTGCTCTTCGATGCAATCCGGATTGGCCTTTTTGAAAGCCTCTCCCAGGATCGAGCCCATTTTATCCCTGTTTTCTCCCTTGATTACGATGAACCGCCAGGGAGTCAGACGTCCGTGATCGGGGACGCGCATGCCAGCGCGCAGAATTTTTTCGAGGCCTGCCGCATCGGGGCCGGGTTCCCGCATGTTGCGCACCACGACGGACCGGCGGCTGAGCAAAAATTCGGAGAGATCGGTCATTGAGAGATATTCCTGAGTTGGTCTGTGTTTGCGAGAATTATCCCAGAAACTGGGGTCTTGTCATCACCCGGTCAAGAACACCGTCAGGACTCGTTTTCAGCCTTTGGCGGATCCCCCTTCGCGATGAGCAGGAACATAAAAACGATCGCAAAGGCGAGCGGGATCAGGTTGGCGCCGTAAACGAATGTAACGGCCGTACCGACCTGCTCGGATTGTGTTGCGTCTCCGAGCCCGGCAACGTTGGCGAGAATGCCGGCTACAGCGGCTCCGATCGCCGTTCCGAGCGATCGGAATGAGGGCAGGGCAGACGCGGTTATGCGCTCTTCTCCTTTTGCAGCGAACCCCATCGTTCGCGCAAGGAGGTGTACGTTATGGGTGCCGACTCCAAGCCCCAGGATCGTCAGGGCGATAATCAGTCCCCAGAGAAAAGGCAGGGTCGTCAGCATGGTGACGCCTACAAGACCGACGGCCATCAGTATCGGACCGATCCAGAGGGCGAACCGTTCCCTGCTTCCCGACCAACCGGAGACAGCGAAGGTTCCGACTGTCCACCCCAGAGAAATGAACAGCCCGGCAAGCCCGGCATATATCGGACGAACATCATGGACAACCTGCAGGAGAAGGGGCAGGAAGAGCGGTACTGACGTCTGCACGAGCCCGCCCAACAGCAGGACCCATAAGGAAAGTCCCACCGCCGACCGGAACGAAAGAGCGCCTGTCGGGTAAAGCCGGTTCTCAGATTTGCGGTCAAGGTGGAGGATCGTGAAAGCAATGGTAACCAGCCCGCCGGCGATCAGGCCGGCGCGCTCGACTGACGATTCGACTACGCCTGCAAAAGCGATCAGGAAAACGCCAGACGCCAGAAGGGCGATCCGCCCGACAGGAATGTTCCTGTTCGGAGGTGCGGCTTCGTCTTGATTCCGGTCGGGAAGACGAAGCCATGCCAGAATGGAGAAGGCGAGGAGGATCGGGACCATGGTCCAGAACGACCCGCGCCACCATCCGAGCTCGGCGAATATACCGCCAATTGCGGGCCCCATGAGCTGCGCGACCATCCAGACGCCCTGATTCATGGCGATTATTCGGGTCCGAAGCGCAGCGGGAAAAAGGGTGCTGACAAGCGCCATACCGCCGCCCGTCGTCAACCCGCTGGCATAGCCCTGTATTCCGCGAGCGCCGATAAGGGATGCGATGTCCGGGGCCAGAGCGCAGCCAAGCGTGCCAAGCATAAAGACGAAACCGCTTATCGCGTAACCGCGGCGCTGTCCGAATTTTGCCCAGATCGGGCCGACGCTGGCCGCTCCAACGATCGAACCAATTGTATAGACGAGGGTCGGCCAGGTGTAATAGTCCGCGCCGCCGACATCGGCGACAACGGTGGGCATGACGATTGCAATGACGAGGACGTTGAGGGCGTGGAGAGATACCCCGCCAATGATCAGAAGGGAGAAAATCCCGCGCCCGTCGCGGAAAAGCTCACGCCATTCGGCTTTATCCGTGATGCCGGATCCGGTCACGTTTTCGAGCCGTCACTCTGGTGGACGGGTTTGTCGAGCCGAAAATGCCACCATGCTGATACGCATTGCGAAAACGAAGGATCGGTGACGCCGCGAACATAGAACTCCGCCATAATCCGGCCTTTCGCGATCATGCGGGGGGCCTTCCACTCATCCGCAAATTCCTGTTCGAGCCAGCTGCAGGGATCGAAGCTCTGATAGCGGTAATAGGTCGCGCCCGTCGCGGCGATGCAGGCGAGAAGTGACAGAATCAGAAAATTACGCATGGGGGCGTTAGCCGTCCTGCTCCGCGCGCTCGCGTTCGAGCTGGCGTAATGCCCCGCGCTGGATCTTCCCGGTCGCTGTGTGCGGCAGTTCGTCAACGAACTCGATCGCCCGCGGGTATTTGAAAGCGGAAATCTGCGCCTTGACGAAATTCTGGAGTTCCAGGGTCAGGTTTCCTTCATCCAGAATTTCCCTGGCGGGCTCGATAAAGGCCTTCACGATCTGCCCTCTGTCCGGATCAGGCGCGCCTACGACGGCGCAGTCGCGGACGGCGGGGTGTTCCTGAAGCACCGCTTCGACCTCGAGGCCGGACACGTTGTAGCCCCCTGTCAGAATCATGTCGTCAGTCCGCGCTTCGTAGGCGATATAGCCGCCTTCTTCCCAGCGACAGAGATCGCCGGACAGGTTCCAGCCATCTCGGATATAGGATTTCTGCCGGTCGATATCGTCGAGATAGCGGCATCCGTTAGGCCCCTTGACGATCATCTGGCCGATTTCGCCCGGCTGCACATCGTTGAAATCTTCATCCACGACACGGACTTCGAAACCCGGAACCGCCTTTCCGATCAGGCCGGGCCTGATATCGTCGCCCGAAGCGGAAATAAATATATGCAGGAGCTCGGAAATACCGAGACCGTTGATGATGCGGATGCCGGTCTTTTCTTCCCATTTGTGGAAGGTGGCCGGCGCCAGCGGTTCGCCTCCCGCGATGCAGAGCCGGAGCGACGACGTGTCGTACTTGTCCAGCAGGGGCAGCATCATCTTGTAACCGGACGGGGTGGAGAAACAGACAGTGGCCTTCTGGTCCTGAATGGTTTGCAGCAGGACCGCCGGCGTACCCCGTTCGAGAACGATCGCGGAAGCGCCGAACCGCATCGTATCGGGCATGTAGGCGCAGAGCCCGTACAGAAACGCGATTTGCGGGCTGCCGCAGACGATATCGTCGGGTTCGATGCCGACGACGTAGCGGATGAAGGTATCGGCGACCGCCAGAATATCGCGATGGAAGTGAAGCGTGCCCTTGGGCGTGCCGGTAGAGCCAGAGGTAAAACCGATGATGGCGGGGTCGTCGGCTGCCGTGTCGATATCCTCGAACGACTCCGATTTCGAGCCCATCCGGTTTTCCAGCCCGTTGGAACGATCGTCGCCGAAATAGAGGATTTCTCGAAGCGTTTCCGTTTTCTTCGATGCGGCTTCGATATCCTCGGCCAGACTCGCCTCGGAAATCGCGATCTGCACCTTCGCCTTGTCGATCATGTAGACCAGTTCGCGTTCGCGCAGAACCGGCATGGTCGAAATCGCTATGCCGCCTGCCTTAAGGATGGCGTACCAGGCGGCAATCAGCATGGGATGATTGGAAGATCGCAATAGCACCCGTTCACCCGGCACCATGTTGCAATCTTCGACCAGTACATTGGCGATCCTGTTGGCGTGGGCGCGAAGATCGCCATAGGTCCAGATTTCCGCGCCAAAGCGAACGGCAGGGCGGTCGGCCCCGAACTTGTCTATCGTTCGGTCCAGCAACTCGGTCGCCGCGTTCATCCGGTCGGGATAGGCCGCCAGCTCGGGCAGGACCGAATAATCCATCTCGGGCCACGCCTCTTCGGGCGGCATGTTGTCGCGGATGAAAGTGTCGATATGGGCGGTGGGTACGGTCATCATCGATCCAGAAATCGAAAAGCGGAATTTAGGCGCTTGCGACAGACATGCCAAGCGCAGGGTCAATCAATCTCCGCTATATCCCGATACTCCGGAACGCTGCACTTCCAGCCCAGCTTTTCCTCGACCCGGTGCCTAAGCGCATCGGAGGCTTCGGGCTCCCCATGAACAATGAAGGTCTGCCGCGGCGCTTCGTGAAAGTGCGACAGCCAGTTCATGATCTCAGCGGAATCTGCGTGCGCGGACAGCATGTCCAGATGATCGACTTCGGCCCGAACCGGAATGTAGCTGCCGTGGATCTTGATCTCCTGCGCCCCTGCGATCATGGCGGCGCCTCGTGTGCCGCCAGCCTGATAGCCCGCGAAGAGGATCGTATTGCGACTGTCCCTGGCATAAACCTTGAGGTGATGAACAATACGGCCCCCGGTCGCCATGCCGCTGGCGGACACGATCACCTTCGGAACATGGTTGGCGGCGAGAGCTCGGGATTCTTCCGCCGTGTGGACGTACCTCGCTACCCCGAAGGCCGCCTTCGCCTCGGCGGCGGTCAGACGATGGTCGTCGGGATGACGGAGGAATATCTCGGTTGCGTCTATGGCCATGGGGCTGTCGAGATAGACGGGCAGGTCAGGAATCCGTTTCGCCGATTTGAGCCTGTGAAGGTGGTAGAGAATCGACTGGCTCCTGCCGACGGCGAAGGACGGGATGATGACTGATCCGCCACGCGCGGACGTACGGGTAATCACGTCGGCCAGGGCATCCTCTGGATCCTCATCTCCATGCAAGCGGTTTCCGTACGTTGATTCCAGAACCAGAGCGTCTGCGGATTCAATGGTTTCCGGGTCGGGCATCGTAGCGGAGTCTGGCCGGCCCAGGTCTCCACTGAAAACGATTCGCTTCCCGTTGGCGCTAACCGTCAGAATCGACGCGCCCAGGATATGTCCAGCACGCTGAAAGAACAGGCTCGTCGCGTCGTTCAGGGAAACCGGTGTGTCGAAAGAGCATGTTCGTAGACGTTCAAGGGCTCTTTCCGCATCACGAGTCGTATAGAGGGGCAATGCGGGATCATGTTTCGAAAACCCCTTGTCGTTGGCGTATTCCGCTTCCCTTTCCAGCAGGTATGCGCTGTCGCGCAGTAGGATCTGCAGAAGGTCCGCCGTCGCTTCGGTGGCATAGGCGGGTCCGGAAAAACCGCTCCTCACCAGAAGCGGCAAATATCCGGAATGATCGAGATGAGCATGCGTCAGGACTACGGCATCGATTGACCCCGCCTCCAGCGGGAACGGTTGCCAGTTCTTCAGTCTGAGCTGCTTGTAGCCCTGAAAAAGGCCGCAATCGATCAGTAGCCGTTTGCTGCCGGTTTCCAGCAGAAACTTCGATCCGGTGACGGTACCGACACCGCCAAGAAATGTAATCCGCATACAGGGAATCAATTTTAGCAATTGAACATGGCGAGGTTATCGCCGATAGAAGGCGTGCGCCATGGTTTGCGCCGACTGCGGTCGATGATACTGTCCGCGCGGTTTTTTTTGAGACGATTTTTTCCTATGGACGACCTGATACGACTCGAACTCATCCGCGAATCCCTTGTCGCGGTAGTCAACGAGATGCGCGCCAATATCATTCGATCGTCCTACGCGGCGATCATCTATGAAGGGCACGATTTCTCCTGTGCACTGATGTCGGCGGACGGCCGCCAGATTGCGCAAGGTCTGGCCGATCACCCCATTCACATCTTCGCCGTTCCGTATTCCACGCGCCAGGTAATCGAGGTTTTCGGCGACGATATCAACGAAGGCGATCTGTTCCTGCACAACGACCCCTATACCGGCGGCACGCATCTGAACGACGTTTTGTTGCTTCAGCCGGTCTTCCATGACGGGCGTCTGGCGATGTTCGCCGCCGTGCGCTGCCACTGGAACGATGTCGGCGGCATGACGCCGGGTTCTCTCTCCGGTCGGGTCAAGGAGATCTACCAGGAGGGGATCCGGATCGTTCCGACCCGGATTTGCGAGAAGGGGGTCATGAACCAGGCCATTCTGGACCTGCTGTTCAATAACATGCGCGGCGCTGAGGAACGCATCGGCGATTTCAACGCGATGCTCGGCACCGGCCGGAAGGCGGAGGAACATCTTCAGCGGCTTTTCCGGCGGTTCGGGGGCAGGGAGATGCTCGACGGGATCGATACGCTGATCGAGCGTTCGGAACGACAGATGCGCCGCCGTATTGCGGAGTGCCCGGATGGCGATTACTTCGCGGAAGGCTACATCGAAAGCGACGGCTCGAATCCGGATCCGCTGGCGATCCGGCTCAAGCTGACGATCGCCGGTGATTCGATCACCGCCGATTTCACCGGCACATCGGCGCAGACCAACGGACCGACCAACTGCGGTCCGGCGATGGCCTTTAACGCTGTCGGCACCATCGTGAAAGCGTTCCTCGACCCGAAAACACCCATCAACCACGGCTCGTTTAATCCGATAACGGTCGTGGCACCCGAGAAAAGCTTTATCAATGCGCGTGAAACCGCGCCCTGCGGCGGAATGGCGGAGGTGAAATTTCTGATCGATTCCGTGGTCGCTGCTGCAATGAGCCAGGCCGTGCCGGAAATGTCGGTCGGCGACCTGAAGGGCGGCGCGAACCACATACACATATCGGGGCTGCGCGAAGACGGCAGGACATGGATTCATTACGAGTGGCCTGCGGGCGGTACAGGGGCGTCTTCGGGGACGGATGGCAGCAATGCGGTCCGCAGTTATAACGAAGGCGATTTCAACTCGATCCAGTCGGCCGAAACGGTCGAGGCGCAATACCCGTTGCGGGTTGAGCGCTGCGAAGTTCGCGAAGGAGCATGCGGCGACGGGGAGGCCCGTGGCGGCTTCGGTCTGAGACGCGATGTTCGGATTCTCTGCGACAGCGCAACCCTGTCAGTTCTATCGGAGAAGAACGTGATTCCGCCCTACGGCGTCGCCGGGGGTAGTAATGGCGCGGCCAACCGTTTCGTCGTTTTGCGGGGAGATGAAATTATCGAGCCGTCGGACGTGCCCGGTAAGGTGTCCGGTTTTGTCCTGCGGCCGGGTGACATCGTCCGCGAAGAGACGGCGGGCGGCGGCGGCGCCGGGGATCCCCTGAAGCGCAATCCGGCGCTTGTCGCCGAGGACGTGCGTGTGGGCTACCTGTCCGCCGAACAGGCGAAAGTGCGATTTGGCGTCATGATCGACGATAGTGGAGACATCGATACCGCTGCTACGGAAAAGCAAAGGCAGGAACTGGCATCGGCACGGATAGAGATGGATACGAGAGCCAGCAATGCAGATGAATACGATGGGCCGAAGCGCACTTTTCCGGTGCCGTCAGGACTTGCTTCGCGTCTCTCGGTTTCGAATGGTGACATGATAGAACTGCGGGCTCCCGGCGCCGTGCCGTTGCGGGGGTGGGCGTCGATCATTGAAGATCAAGAAGCGAATTCCCTGTCGCTCGGCCCGAGGGCGCGCGACCTGCTGCGGATTGAGCCCGGCGATCCCGTTGAAGTCAGGGCTGTTTACGCCGCTCCGGTAGGGGTTGAGTAGACATGGCTGATGGAACCTTTCTGGTCGGCGTCGATGTCGGCGGCACCTTTACCGATATCCTCTGCCTGAATACCGAAACGCAGGAAATCCTGTCGGCAAAGACCCCCTCGCTGCCGGGGAGGCAATGGGAAGGAGTCCTGAACGCGCTTCAGGAACTCGGGATCGATAGCGGCGATATTCGCGCTTTCGTCCACGGTACGACCATTGCAACCAATGCGCTGCTCGAAAAGAACGGGGCGAAGACGGCCTTCGTCACCACGGAGGGCTTCAGGGATACGCTTGAAATCGGTCGCACAAGGCGGCTGATCGGCGGGCTGTTCGATATCAAGTTCGTTCGTCCCAAACCGTTGGTCGACAGGACTTTGCGGCTGGAAGTGCAGGAACGCACTGCAGCGGATGGCGAAGTTCTAAAAGATCTTTCGGATTTCGATTTCGGTTCCCTTGCTAGATCGCTCGTAGACGCCGGCGTCGAAGCGGTCGGCATCGGTTTCGTGAACGCCTATGCCAACGATGAAACAGAGCGTCGCGCGGCGGATTCCCTGGGAAGCCTGCTGGGCGACGTGCCGGTGTGCCATTCAACCGGCGTCGTAAACGAGCAGGGCGAGTTTCACCGTTTTTCGACCTGTGTCCTGAACGCGTATCTGACGCCTGTGGTGAAACGGTATCTGGAAACCCTTGCGGGAGAGCTCAAGGGCAGGGGTGTCGACGCACCGGTCAATGTCATGGGCTCCAACGGCGGCGCGATGACGCTGGAGAAAGCCGAGAGCTTTGCTGCGGGAACCTTCCTGTCGGGGCCGGTCGGAGGCGCCGGCGGTGCGGTCCGGGTCTGCGAGATGGCGGATGTCGATGACTGCATCACCTTTGACATGGGCGGCACTTCGACGGATGTCGCGCTGATCCACCAGCGTACGCCGCGAATTTCCCACGATAACCAGATCGATGCCTACCCGTTGCAGGTCGCCCAGCTCGATATCCATACGATCGGGGCCGGGGGCGGATCGATCGCCTGGGTCCAGGAAGATGGGACGCTTGAGGTGGGACCGCGGAGCGCGGGCGCAATGCCGGGCCCCGCCTGCTATGGCCGTGGCGGTACAGAGCCGACGATATCGGATGCCAATCTGCTGCTCGGAAGGTTGCCCACGGAACGAACGCTGTCCGGCGGGCTCCAGCTCAACTGCAAGGCCTCGGAAGCCGCTTTCTCTGACTTGTCCAACAAGCTGGGCGGAACTGACATCATCACGCTTGCCGATGGCGTGCTGAAGATAGCCGTTGCGAAGATGGCCGGCGCGGTTCGCGAGGTTTCCGTCCATCGTGGATTCGACCCACGCGATTTCGCGTTGCTTGGATTCGGAGGCGCAGGGCCAATGCATGTCTTCCTCGTTGCGGAAGAGCTTGCGGTACCGACCGTTATCGTTCCCCGCTATCCGGGTCATCTGTCCGCGCTGGGGCAGCTTCTGGCCGATCAGCGGCGCGATGCTGTCATGGCCTGGGGAGGGCGGCTCAGCGCGCTCGATATCTCCGACCTGGGGAGCCGTGCGGTTTCCATGCGGGAAGAAGCTGCTTCGATCCTCGCGGCGGACGGCTTCGGAGATGCTCGTCAGCAGCACGATTTCACCGTCGACATGCGCTATGTCGGGCAGTCCTTTACCCTGTCGGTCGCGCTCGACCCGGATAGCCCCGATGCGGATGCTTTGCGGGCCGGTTTCTCTCAAAAGCACGAGCAGACGTTCGGTCATGCCGATCCGAACAGCGACGTGGAGATTGTCAATATTCGTCTTGTCTCGCTCGGTATCGTGGACAAGCCAACGCTCAGCTTTGCTCAGGAAGAGGGCGGAAACCCGTTGATCGAGACCCGTCAGGTCTGGTTCGAAGATGCCTGGTGCGATTGTCCCGTGCTGGACCGTCGCAAGCTCCCGCCCGACTCCGAGGTTCAGGGACCCGCAATCATCGAAGAGGCCGGCGGCACATCGGTGGTGCCCTCAGGTTGGAAGATATCCGTTCATCCATCCGGCGCGCTGATTTGTCGAAATCCAAAGGCAGACGCTTGAGTTGACGGCGGGCCGGGATTAGCTTCCGTCATCGATAACTGGATACAGACCCATGACACCTGCTGAAACGGCTCACGAATTTCACAGCGCGGAGCCTAGGACACACGAAGAATGGTATGAACTCGCCGCGCGGGTTCTCCCTGGCGCGGGGCTCGGCGGATATTCGCTGCCTGAAGATGTTCGTTTCGTTATCGAACGGGGCGAGGGGGCACATCTTTTCGACGTCCGCGGACGTCGCTATATCGATTATGTCGGCGGCGCCGGCGCGCTGATCCTGGGCCATGCGCACCCGCACGTGATCGATGCCGTTCAGGAATCGGCGACCAAGGGGCTACATTTTTTCGGCACGCTAAACGAATACTGCGTCAGGCTTGCGGAAGTGCTGGTTGATGCCATCCCGTGCGCAGAAAAAATCGCCTTTAGTACAACGGGATCGGAATCGACGTTTTACGCCATGCGCATTGCGCGCGCCTATACCGGGCGCAGCAAGATCCTGAAATGCGAAGGTGGATATCACGGGAACCACGACTATTCGAACTTCTCCGTCTCGCCGAGCCAGCCGGCAAACTATCCCGCAGGGCGCCCCGATACGGCTGGAATGCCCGCCAGCATCCACGAAGAGGTTCTGATCGCGCCATACAACGACCTTGAGGTCGTTCGGCGCCTGGCCGAAGAGAACAGGGACGATCTCGCGGCGATCATCGTCGAGCCTGCGCAACGCGTGATTTTTCCGAAAGAAGGTTATCTTCAGGGGCTTCGCGATATCTGCGACGAGCTCGGCATCCTCCTGATCTTCGACGAGGTTGTTACCGGTTTCCGCCTAGCCTATGGCGGGGCGCAGGCCTATTTCGGCGTGATTCCGGATCTGGCGAGCTATGGCAAGATCGTCGGCGGCGGCGGCCCGGTTGGGTGCGTGGCCGGCAGCGAACAGATCATGGAACAATGCAACCCGGTGAACCGCGGCGGCGCGAATTACGCCTATATCAACGGAACGCTCCACGGCAACCCGGTCGGGTGTGCGGCTGGGCTCGCCACGCTGGAGATCCTCCGTGAACCCGGCTTTTACCAGCGCCTGCATGACCGGTCGGCAGGATTGCAGTCGATGTGTCAGGAGGTTCTGGACAGGCACGGGCTGGCTGCGAAGGCAATCGGGCAGGCGTCCCTGTGGCAGATCGTCTTTACCAAGGTGGAGCCCGAGAGCTATACCGATTTCCTGCGGGCCGACATGGCGTCGACGCGAGAGCTGGACCGGCTGCAGATGCATGAAGGCCTCTATGTTCTTCCTGCGGTCAGGCGTTTCGTGTCGGCTGTCCATTCCGACGATGATTTCGAACAGACGGTTTCCGCGCTGGATGCGGCCTGTCTTGCGTTCAAGAACAGACAGACATCGTGACTCCTGACGGTTCACGAATAAAAGGTACTGCCGTCCTGTTTTCGGAAATGACCCCGCCGGATGGCGGCGAGGATACCTTCAACGCCTGGTATGACGGGCATCATACCCCGAGCCATGTCGAGGGCGTTCCCGGATTTCTTTCCGCCATGCGGTATCAATCGCCAGCCGGTCCGCACTATCTGGCAGTTTACGAACTTGACGGCGTGGAAACGCTGGATAGCGATGAGTACAGGTCCCGAAAATATACGCCGGACGATATTACCCGGGAGACACTCAACAATGTCTCGGGTTTTACCCGATATATCGGCAATGAGGGATATTTCGCCGTTGCTGACGACGATATCCGGACGGTTCTCGATGCGCCGGTTCTATGGTGTCAGCTCTTCAGCGTTCCCATGGAGACGCGAGCCGCTTTCGATAGCTGGTTCGATGAAGAATACGCGCCGCTCGCTATTGCTTCCGATGGTTTCCTCGGCGTCAGACGCTACGACATTGTCGACTGGGATCCGGAGCCCCATACGCATCTAATCCTGAATTACCTGGAAAGTGGCGATGCCATGGAGGCGTCGGCGTTTCCGAATGCCCGTTCGACCGAGCGCTACCGGGACCTGGCAGGGCAGCCCTGGTTCCAACCCACTTCGGTACTTTACTGCCGCCGGCGCACCCGATTCCTCAAATCAGGACCTGCGCCTGACTAATTCCATTCGCTAAGGGAGAACGCGATTATGGCCATTTCCAATCAGGACACTTACGACAAGGGACTTTCGATCCGCCGCGAGGTACTGGGCGGAGAGTATGTCGACCCGAATATCGCCAAGGGAAAGGAAGACGATTTCCATGGCGCGATCCAGGATGTCGTAACGGAATATTGCTGGGGCATGGGCTGGGGCCGGGAAGGGGCCCTGGATCGCAAGACCCGTTCGATGCTGACGCTGGCGATCCTGACCGCGCTCGGCAAACCGGCTGAATTGAAGGCGCATACGCGCGGCGCGCTCCGCAACGGCGCGACAGTCGAGGAACTCCGCGAACTGTTCATTCACGCGACGGTGTATTGCGGAATACCGGCCGGGGTCGACGCCTTCCGGAACGCCAAGGAAGCAATCGACTCCTGGGAAGCGGGCGAAAAGAGCTGACCGTTATCGGGAAATCAATGGGCGCTGAGTAACCGCCCGTAACCTTCGACCCGGTCTTCGACCCCACAACGTCTCAGCGCCGCCCAGAAGCTTGCACTGTTGCTGCTGAGAACCGGCTTTCCGAGCTCGTCTTCCAGCGGCTGCAGAATGTCCGCCGTTCCGAAATCGGTACAGCAGATCAGAACGGCGTCGGCATCCGCACTGTCTACTGAGCGGGCGTGTGCGTATGCATCCACTGGCGGAACGCGAGAAATCTTCTGGATTTTCTCCAGCGACCCGCCAAGTCCCAGCCCGGCGATCTGCGTAACCTCGAAGCCATGTCGCTCGATGAAAGCCTTTTCCTTTTCGTTGGTGGCGTCGATATAGGGGGTCGCCATGGCGACTTTCCTGACGCCAAGCGATTTCAACCCATCGAGGATTGCCTGGGCGGTAGAAAGGGCGGGACGCCCGGATCTTTCTTCCATCGCGCCAAGCAATCGGTCTGCCGGACAGGCCATGGACCCGGAAGTGCAGCCATAGGCCACGACGTCGGCGCCCGCGGCAGTAAGCGCTTCCGCAGCGCGTCCGGCCCGGTCGAGCATTTCCGCGAAATCGTCTGCCGCCGGATCGCTTTCAAGCGGGACACGCGTGAAATGGACAGTGACGCCATCCGGTTTCATCCGGTTGAATTCGATTTCGTTCGTCGTATTGCTGACCGGAATGATGGTGCCAATACGCGCTCGCCAGCTTGCCGGTTTTTCCGAGAGAGACATGATTTTAACGAATTGGCTGGATCTTGCTGCCGCCCGTGCCCTTGATATCGATTTTTGCCCCGGCCCGGAGTTTCTGTACCTCCTTTTCGAAGACTTCGTCGGTCATTTTCTGGCGTAGCTCATCGACGACGTCTTCATAGCGGCGGCTCCCGGATACGCGACGTTCCTCCAGCTTGATGACATGCCAACCGAACTGCGTCTGCACCGGCTCGGTCGTCACCTCGCCTTTCTTGAGGGCGAAAGCGGCTTTAGAGAAGGGAGGCACCATTTGTCCTTCACTGAAGAAGCCAAGGTCGCCCCCGTTTCGCCCCGACGGACCGGTCGACTTGTCCTTCGCCAGGGTTGCAAAATCTGCGCCCTTGCCGATCTGTCCGATGATGACCATGGCTTCTTCGCGGGTCTTCACGAGGATATGTCGGGCGCGAATTTCCTCACGCTTGGGTTCAAGGGCGACCATTTTTCGGTATCCGTTGCGGAGATTGTCCTCGGTGATCGCCGCCTGCATTTTCTCTTCCATGTAAATCTGGTTGAGGATGCCCTCGCGAACCATTTCCAGGCGGGCCTTGACGTCCG
>JAYOLL010000035.1:18072-19388 GCA_038120295.1 Rhodospirillales bacterium
GCCCATTCAAATCCAACCGCCAATACCGTAATAACGATGCCGATCAGTTCCACATATATTGCGGTCTCGAACGCCTCGTTCGGGATAAGCAGCATGATGCCGCCGGCCATAAAGGCGAACCTCAGCAAGGGGCTAAGGTCCCGCAGGAAATATCCCTGAATACCGCATGTTGTAACCCAGACACCCGCCACTGCGGTGATAAACGCGACTACAATGTCGAACGGTTCCCCCTGCATGATCAGATTCGGTGACATGATAAACATCACCGGGACCACAAGCGCTGTCCATCCAAGACGAACGGACGTCACCGCGGTGGCCATGGGGTTGGCATGCGCCAGATTGGCCGCAACGAAGGCGGCGATCGCCACGGGCGGCGTGATCAGCGAGACGATGCCGAAATAGAAGACATACATGTGTGCCGCAAGCGGGTTGATTCCCAACTTGACCAGTGGCGGCGCTGCGATGATTGAGACGAGGAGATAAATCGCCGTGGTCGGCATGCCCATTCCAAGAATGATGCAGATCACGGCTGTGAGAGCGAGCAGGGCAGCGAGATTGTCTTCACCCAGCGTAACCATTGCCTGGGTCAGCGCCTCTCCGAGCCCGGTCGCACCCAGGATGCCGATGATCACCCCGGCCATTGCGCCGATGATAACGATTTCGCTGCCGCCGCGGACGCCTGTGTCCCGGACGGCGTAAATCACTTCTCTTACCTTGATTCTTTCTCCCTTGTAGCCCAGGAGCCAGTTAACGACGATGACAGTGGCGCCGGACCAGAGGGCAGCGGTTTCGGGGGCGCGATTCATCCCGAAGAGAGCGTAAATCAGAACCACGAAGGGGAGAATAAAGAACCATCCTTCCTTAAGCGTTCGAACGAGCGGTGGGATGAGCTCTTCGGGAACCGGCTGGATTCCTTTCTTCGCCGCTTCGAGATCGGCGTAAACGAAGACTGCGACGTAGTAGAGCACCGCCGGAATAATGGCGGCGACGACGACTTCTGTGTAGCCAATCTCAAGAATCTCAGCCATCAGAAAGGCGGCAGCCCCCATGATCGGAGGCATGATTTGCCCGCCGGTTGAGGCAACGGCCTCAAAAGCTCCAGCGACCTTCGGTTCATATCCGCCTTTTTTCATCAGTGGGATGGTAATCAGACCGGTGGAGGCGACGTTTGACACGGCCGTGCCGGAAATTGCGCCGAACAGTCCGGACGCAATAACCGCGATTTTGGCAGATCCGCCGCGACTTCTTCCGATCATTGCGGTGGCGATGTTCGTGAACCACTCGGAAGCGCCGCCCTTAAGAAGGATCTGTCCGAA
>JAYOLL010000035.1:19488-26213 GCA_038120295.1 Rhodospirillales bacterium
TGGCGATGTTCGTGAACCACTCGGAAGCGCCGCCCTTAAGAAGGATCTGTCCGAAGAAGACGAATGGTAGGACAACGATGACCACGATCGTTAGAGGAAGGCCAAGTATAGCAACGCTGTCCGCAGCGAGCGTCGAGGAGAGATATTCAAGAGACTTGTCGCTGGCCTGGAAAAGCCCTGGTACGTGATGACCCCAGATCGCGTAGGCAATGAAGGTCAGCATGATAATGGTTAGGCTCCAGCCAGCCGTTCGGCGAATGGCTTCGACCGTCAGGGGAACGAGAAAAGCGCCGATAAGGGCTGCGTCAGATCGCAGTTCGAACAGGTTTTCCTGAAGGTCCGGATAACGTACCGCAAGGACACAACCTGCGGAGAGGCCGATGATCGCAAGAAGGGCGTCGTACCAGGGAACCGTCGTTTTGGTTGTTCCCATCGAAAAGGGCGATTTGATGAAGACGATGGCAAGAGCCAGGCCGAGGGCCAGAGCCATTCCCTGCTCGGTAAATATCGCCCAACCGAACTCCAGATGAATCTGAGACGCGAAGAAAATCGGTATCAGTGCAAGGGTTGCTCCGAGCCAGGCGATGACTGTACGCCACACACCGGAAATCGTCAGGTCGGTGTCACCCTCGCTATGAGCTGCTGAGATGCCCTTTTCTTCGGCCATCGTTTTTTCCTGTCAAAAAAAGAATAGGTGCAACGAGCGGGACCCGCACCAAAATACAGGCGCGGGTCCTAGCACTTTCTGCAGTCGAAATTCGACGTTCTTAACGCGACCAGAGGCCAAGCTCCTTGTAGGCCTTGATAGCGCCTGCGTGATACGGGTACTTCGCACCCTGGTCCTTCTGGGCCCGTTTCTCGTTGTAGGTCCGCCAGACGGGGCTGACCGCATGGAAGTCCTTCACGCCGGCAACCATCGCCTTGGCGACTTCGGCGACTGTCTTCTCGGGCACGTTCTTGTTGGTAAAGAGCATGAAGTCGTATCCGATCAGCACCACTGAAGGCGTTTTAACCGCAACGTAAGGCTTGGCGGCCTTGACTTCTTCAAAAACGCCGCCGGGGATGGTCGCGATCCATTTCTTGGCATCCGCCGTATCGGTCGGGAAGCTGAGATAGCGAACACCGCTGGAAATCTTGGCGTTCATGTCCTTGTTCGGACCGCCGCCGACACCCGCAATAACGCCGTCTACCTTACCCTGCTTGAAGAGGTTCCAGTGCTGTGCAAGACCAACGGCCGGAACGCGCTTGATCTCTTTGTCGTAATTGATCCCAGCGGTACCAAGCATGACCCGGGCGAAGGCATCGAACAGCGGGGCGCCCTTGAACCCGTAGGCGAAGCGTTTGCCCTTCAGGTCGGCGACTGTCTTGATGCCGGAATCGTTCTTGACGAGCAGACCGGTGCGGAACCGCATCAAGGTCGCCACAAGGCGCAGGTTGTCATACTTACGCTTTGACAGCTGACGTCCATCGACCGCCATGGCGTACTGAACCATATTCGATACAGCGAATTCCAGTTCGCCGGCATTGACCACGGGGATGTATTTCTGAGTTCCACCCATGACCTGACGGCGCATTTTCAAAATGGTTTTGCCGGAAACGACGTTGGAAATCGCCGTCGTCATCGCGGCCACCATCGAGCTCTTGGTGCTGCCGAGGCCTACAGTCTGCGCATTGGCTGCGGTCGCGGCAAACATGGCCGCAGCGGATACCATCAATACCCTGTTGAACATTTTACTTCCTTTTTCCAGTTATCAATAACCTATTCAGTTCCTGCCGACCATGAAAAAGCCGTTCAGCCAACAGGTCGGCGCGGATCGTAGCGTATTTGTAACTATGTTTGAAGAGCCCATCGAGAAAGGTTTCGATGGCCCTGCCTTTCAGAATACAGTCAGGCAGGATGCGGTCAGGTGTCGCCGTTGAAACGATCGCCGATGGACTCGTAAACCTGCGTGCTGGACTGAAACCAGGGCTCTTCAGCTAGCCGCTTGCGCCAGTCCGTATCACGCGCGGCGTCCCGTTCCGGAGACGTCAGGGCGGCCAAATCGTCCAGGTAGTGGATCGCGAGATGCGTCCAGGGCTGGGGTTCGCCCTCGATGATCTCGAACCGCCTCACGGCAAGCCAGCTGGGGCATTTTAGAAGCAAAGGCACGTGCTCTTCGTCGTACCACGCGTTAAAATCCGCCGCCCTTTCATCGGGAACGCTGAAGAAGACCGCGTACAGGTACGGGCAGTCGATAAAATCATCGCCGGCGTCGTCGCGCTTCGCTTCAGCGATTTGGTTACCGACATAGCGCGAATAGTTCTGGACGTTCGAAAGCATCCAGGCAGTCTGGGCGTTCGGCTGGGCGCGTACCTTCTGATATTCGGTACTCTGGAGAACGTCTTCGGACGCGATTTCGTATACCGCAAGATAGTTCGGCCGGTCAGGGTCGCAATAGCGCTTCGCGCTCAGAAAGCCGGGAACGGCAGCCCTGACCCGGATGTGGTGCGAGTCGTACCAGTGATTGAAATCGTCTTCCCAGTCAGGATCGGGAGACATTTCCGTGAACAATATGGTGGCGCCGCTCAACGCCGTTCTCCTCAATCTATCGGTTGAAGGACGAACTTCGAATGAACCCTGTCATCATCGATGTCCATGTGCAGAGGTATTTTGCAACAAGGTAGGGGGGAAAGAAAGGGGGCTAATTCGCGAGTCGGGTTCGACGCCACAGGATCATAAATAGAGCCCCAACAAATAGCGGCAGTAGCCCCGGAGAAGAAAGACTGATCATCGCCTCGCTGATGGCGTTGCCGGCAAGGACCCGGTTGCCGGCGTCGAAACGGATGGACTGTTCCATTTCGATATGGACGAAATCACCGCCGATCCCGCGCGAATAAGCGCCCTGGACGTTGGTCGTGCCGCCAAGAGAGGAGAAGGTCGTCCCGTCCACGCCGTCATTGACCTGCTGATTAAGCGGATCGTTGGCCGGCAATATATTAAAGGCGTAGCTCAGGAAACCGGCATCGGTAAATTGCTGGTCCAACGCTTCAACCGCCGGTGAAATACTGCCATCGCCAGCCGAAAGCACGACATCGGTTCCGGCCGGAAAATTATGGTTGGCGTCGTCGAAGCCATGGATCGACCATGCTGTATTTTCGCCAGTCACGCCGTTCCAGGCCTTGTGGACCTCCTGGAAGATGGAATCGGCGAGATGCGCAACGTCGGCCGTTCCCAGGCCGTTTGCGTTGCGGTGTGCGCCGTTCATCAGCAATCCGAGCGCGTTGGCCTGTCGAAAGGCGTTGGCGCCGATTTCCCAGCTTCTGGTATCGAACCTGACATGCGGGGCTTCGACGAGTATATCGACGTCGTTGCCGAGATTGTTAAAATAAGAGCCCCAGCCGCGCGTTTGCTGGTTGCCTACAAGTACTTCGCGAAGGCCGTGATAAACGTTGTTGGTGACGTTATCGGTGAACTGCACCAGCTCATAATTGAGAGCTGCCGCCTGAGCATCCGCCGCGACGAGATTGCTGGAGAACAGCGTGCTTGCGAGGGTGTTGAAATCCGCCAGCTCCTGATTGGTGGGGGCAACGTAGAGATTCGATCCGCTGGTAAAGGTCAGGTCGCGCAGTCGCTCGATTTCTGCGACGAAGTCGCCGACTTCGACAAGAAGCGCATCGGCAGGTCTCGCCGTCCAGACGAGCATGAACGCGACAATCGCCGCTGCTGCCGATGAGAATCTAATCGATATCATTGAACCTTATCCAACCCGCACACTGCCCGTTCAAGCCTGATTCATCTTGTTTGAGAGTGATCGATTTAGCAATTGGGGGCGCGATACTTTAGTGAACTCGCTCACAGAACAAAGGAATCCTTTTCTTTGGCCTGAACCGCGTTTGAAGTTGACCCTTGAAGCAGAAAAGCAAGAATGCCTTATTAGCTGAGGCTGAAACCTGCTGTTGAAGAGGCAAGAGAAAGATGGACGGGAGCCTGATTACAAGGGATTTCTCGGTAATGGTCGACGACCGGGTGAACCAGGGCGTATTCCGGGTGGAGCGCTCGATTTATACCGACGCCCAGGTCTTCGATGCCGAGATGGAGCGGATTTACGACCGAACCTGGGTCTATCTGTGCCACGAAAGCCAGATTCCCGAGGCGGGTAGTTATTTTGCCTGCGAAATAGGCCTCCAGCCGGTACTCGTCGTTCGACAGAAAGACAATTCGATCAAATCCTTTCTGAATGCGTGCTCCCATCGCGGAGCTCTGCTGACGGCGACCAAGCAGGGAAAGGCGACAACTCTTACCTGCCGTTTTCACGGCTGGGCTTACGGTTGCGACGGGCACTGCGTCCGGATCAAGGCGGAAAAGGAGGCCTATCCGGAAGACGATTTCGACCGGGCGCAATACGACCTGACACCAGTCGCGCGAGTCGAAAGCTATCGTGGGTTCGTGTTCGGCAGTCTCAATCCCGATGTCGAACCGCTTGAAGAATCCCTCGCCGCGGCGGCCGGCTGGATCGATCTTCTGGTCGACCAGTCACCCGAAGGGCTTGAGGTCGTTCCAGGTTCTTCGACCTATACGATCCGGGGCAACTGGAAAATGCAGGTCGAAAATTCTGTCGACGGGCATCACGTTTCGACGGTACATCGCGTCTTCGCTTCTACCGTAAGCAACCGGGAGGAACGCGAAGGAAGCGTGGGGCTCGCCCGTACGGAAGGCGGGCGCATCACCGGCAAGGTACCCTCGGGAGCGTACGATCTGGGCAACGGTCATATGTCCATCTGGGCGCAGCATACGACACCCGAACGACGCCCGATCTGGCAGAAAAAGGACTGGCTTGAGGCAACCTACTCGCCGGCCAAGGTCGAATGGATCCTTGAACGGGGCCGTAATCTGGCTGTGTTCCCCAATGTCATGATCATGGATAACCCGTCGACCCAGATCCGGGTCGTGAAACCGATCTCCGCCGACCGTGCGGAGGTAACCGTCTATTGTATCGCACCGAAAGGGGAGAGCGCCGAGGCGCGTGCAGCGCGGTTACGCAAGTTCGAGGATTTCTACCTGACTTCGGGGATGGCGACATCCGACGATATGGCGGCACTGGAAGACACACAGGCCGGCAGTCACGCCCGCGCCGTGAAGTGGAACGATTTTGGGCGCGGCATCGCCAGCATGATCGATGGACCGGACGAGATCGCCGAAGCGATCGGTCTCAACCCGGTTTCTTCTAATCCGAGCTGGGAGAACGAAACGCTGTTTTTCGGGTTTTACCGGAAATGGCGCGATCTCATGTCTACCGAGCCCCAGGGCTGAGCGATGGATGGCGCTGTGACGGATCTGAAAATCGACGACGCGCTCAAGCGCGACGTTTCCGAACTGATATACCGGGAAGCGACTTTTCTCGACCGTCGACGCTGGGAGGACTGGCTGGGGCTATACACACAGGACGCCGTCTATTGGGTTCCTTCCTGGAAGAACGAGGAAGAAACCACGGATAACCCGGAAACCCAGCTGAATCTGATCTATCTGAACGGTATCGGTCGCATGGAAGACCGGATTTTCCGGATTGAGTCGCGAGATTCCTATGCTTCCATGCCTCTGGAACGCACGGTGCATGTCGTCGGCAATGTGCTAGTGGAAGCTGTTGATGGAGATGAAATCGAGGCTTTCGCGAATTGCCTTGTGCACAGTTACAGCGACAAGGAAGCGCAGACCCGGGCCAGCCTGTACGATTTCAGGATCCGTTGCACGGGAGACGGGCTCCGGATTGCGCGCAAGAAGATCACTTTCATCGACGACCGGATCGCTGGTCCGGTCGACGTCTATCACCTGTAGGAAATCGGAATGCTGACAGTCTGCAAGGTCGCCGAAGGCGAGGGCGGCATCGCCGTCCTTGAAGGGGAGCCTCGTGAACCAGGACCGGGCGAGGTGATGATCGAGGTCACCGCTGCGGGTATTTGCGGGACGGACATGCAGATCTATTACTGGGCGCCCCGGATGGCGCGGCGGATGACCCTGCCGCGCGTGCTGGGGCATGAGGCCTGCGGCAGGGTTGTGTCTGTCGGTCCGGATGTGGCGAGCCCGAAGGTCGGCGATTTCGTGAGCCTCGAAAGCCATGTGTTCTGTGGGACCTGTCGTCCCTGCAGGCTCGGCAACGCCCATCTGTGCGAGAATACGACCTATCCCGGGATCAATTTCGATGGCGGTTTTGCGGAGTACGTCACCGTACCGTCGCAGATCTGCTGGGTTAACCCACCGGATTTGCCTTTCCGGGTTGCGGCCATGATGGAGCCGTTCGGCATTTCCGTACATGCGACCCTTGCCGGTTCGGGCGTCGCCGGAAAGACGGTGCTGATCAACGGGTGTGGCCCGATCGGGCTGATGAACATTGCGGCAGCGCGGGAGCTTGGTGCCCTCAGGGTTATCGCTTGTGATCTCAACCCTCTCCGCTTGAAAACCGCTGAAACAATGGGTGCCGACCGTGCCGTCCAGGCGGATGAGGACGATCTGCAGTCCATCGTCCGCGATATGACGAACGGGTCCGGGGTCGATGTGGCAATCGAATATTCAGGGTCCGAAGCGGGTTTCAACGCCTGTTTCGAGGCGCTTGCGAAAGGGGGCGACTTTCGGCTGGTGGGCGCTCCGCCAAAGCCAATTCCGGTCGATTTCACCTACTGGCTCCTGAAATGCCCGTCGATGCAGAATATCCACGGGCGCCGTATCTGGGACAGCTGGCAGAAGGCGGCCG
>JAYOLL010000036.1:0-21956 GCA_038120295.1 Rhodospirillales bacterium
CGCGCCATCGGCCCGCCAGTTGCTGCAGCCGACCGTGTCCCAGTCGTCGCCATTCCGGGTGTCCAGCAGCGTCACCCAGCCGGGGCCGGTTTGAGCGATAGAAGGCGCGGCGGTCAGCGCCAGAAAAACCAGGGCAATGGCTGCGGAGAACCGTACGATCACGCCGCCTCCACCGGGACGCCGCCTTGATCGTCGTAGGCGCGGCGGGAATACATTATGTCGGGCAGCCTCTTCCAGCCGTCCATCCTGAGCCACAGCCGCAGCATGTGGCGCTTTTCCTCGATCTTCTCGAAATCCACGTAATCGCGCCGTCCGTGAAGGATCAGACGGTTATTGAGATACTGGATGTCGCCTTTTTCCAGATCCATCTCGTAGACGATGTCGGACCGGTTGGCGACCTCGTCCATATAGTCCAGCGCTTCCTGCTGTTTGTCGGTCAGGCTCGCGACGTTTTCGCGGATCGCGCGGGTGATGGTGAAGGGCACATACATGCATTCGATGCGCCCGTCGCATTCACTGAAGACCGGCACCGGATGGTCGCTGACCGGACTACCGCCGGTGCCTTCGACCTCGGCATGGAAATAGTAATAGCCCTCCATCAGGGGCTCGATCAGGTCCGGGCGTTCGGCGAGGATCGTGTTGTAGATTGCCATCGAGGACGCGACCAGGCTTTCGCCGCCCGACCGCGCCTTCTTCAGGCAGAGCAGCGCCACCACGTCGATGGGGTCGACATGCATCACCAGCGCGCCGGGCGAGCGGTAGGGCCGGCGCGTGTCCCCGGTATGGGTCATGTCCATCACGTGGCCGATCTTGTCGCCGCGATAGGATTGCGACAGGCCGAACCCCATATGGGCGCCGATGCCCCAGTGGATCAGGGCCAGGTCGTCGTCGTCATACCCGTCGACCGGCACGTCCTTGATCAGGCAGAACCCGCGCCCGCGATGCAGCTCGTGGCGCATATCGGCGAATTCCGCCTCAAGGCTCGGCAGCGGAAAATCTTCCCTGGTGACGTCCTCGAACTTCTTGCCGGTCGCCTTGACGGACTCTACGGCGGCGTGAATTTCGTCGACCGATTGCGGCGAAAGCCGCCAGATCCAGTCGTCGCTGGCGGCGATATCGGCGCTCGACCAGATCCATCTGCCGGATTCGGGGACCGTTTCAGGCTGTGTCGCGGTTCCTGCCATGGCCATCTCCCTGTATTGTGATCGGGCTATTGTCAGTGGATTCTCGCCATTATTACGCCAAAGCGGCGTTGATCAAGTGACCAGATTTCCTGCCCCTCATTGCGGAGCCTTCGCGTGAACCCTTTTTCAACCGCCGCCGAGGCCATGATGCGCCAGATCGGGCGCTGGCCGCCGCCGGTTCAGTGCGCGTTCTGGATCGTCCTGTCGGGCACGCTGATTACGATCCAGCTCGGTATCGTGCGGCTGATCGCCGATCAGGTCCACGTGTTCGAAATCATTTTTGTGCGCGCGTCGTTCGGGCTGCTGTTCATCCTGCCGATGCTGATCAAGGGCAGGGGAATCTATCTGAAGCCAAAGAAGCCGGGCCTTAATATCCTGTGCGGAGCGCTCGCCTTCATCGCGACCTTCTGTTTCTACTTCGCCGCCAAGTACATGCCGCTGGCCGATATCACGGCGATCCATTTCATCAGGCCCGTTTTCGCCGCCTACGCCGCTGCGATCATTCTGGGCGAGGTGCTGAGCGGACGCCGCATTCTTGCCTTTGCGATGGCGGTCGTCGGGGCGGCCATCATCATCCGGCCCGGCTACGTGGACTTCAATGTCGGCATCCTGTTTGTGTTCGGCGTGATCGCGGTGCAGAGCTGGAACCCGATCAACCGCAAAAAGCTGTCGGCGGTTGAGCATCCCGATACGGTCGCGGTCTGGAACGTGCTGGTTGTCCTCCCGCTCGGCGCGATCTGTACGATATTCGTCTGGACCACGCCGACGCTCGAACAGCTTGGCTGGATGGCGGCCATCGGCATTCTTGAGATGATCAACCAGCGGGTGCTGGCGCGCGCCTACGTTCAGGGCGATGCGATCCTGGTGGTCGGGCTGCATTATACGCGGCTCCCCATAGCGGCCATCGTCGGGTTCCTGATGTTCGGCGATGTGCCCGAAATCTGGATCTGGATCGGCGGCACCGTGATCGCGTTCGCTGCAATCTTCCTCGCTCGTAGTGAGGTAAAAGCGGCGAAAAAGGCCAGCGGGCAGTGAACGACCGAAAATTCATCACCGCCCGGATCGAGGAATGGGTCGGGACCTGGCCGACTGCCGTGCAGGCGGCCTTCTGGATGCTGATCATCGGCACGCTGGTGACCTTTACGCTGGTGTTCGCGCGGCGCGTCAGCCCGGAAATCCACGTGTTCGAGATCGTGTTCTTTCGTTCGCTGTTCGCGCTGCTGTTCGCCGCCCCGATGCTGATCAAAAAGGGCGTGTCGTCAATCCGCATCAACCGGCCCGGTCTCGTGACCTTCAGGGGCGGGCTGGCGTTTTTCGGCAGCGCTGCGTTTTTCTATGCCGCGACCCTGATGCCGCTTGCCGACGTGACCTCGATCATTTTCATCCGGCCCATCGTGGCGACGGTCGCCGCGATCATCTTTCTGCATGAGATCGTCGGGCTGCGCCGCTGGTCGGCCATCCTATGTGGTGTGATCGGCGCGCTGATCATTGTCCGGCCCGGCTTCGCGGACCTCAATATCGGTGTGCTGTTCGCGCTGGTGACCGTATGCACGCTGACCTGGAACACCATCAATCTGAAGGTCCTGACGCGGCACAATACCTCGGACGCGCTGGCCGTCTGGCACATGGCGGTGATGATGCCGCTCGGCGGGATCGCGTGCCTGTTCGTCTGGACGACGCCGACGCTGGAACAGCTTTTCTGGATGTTCCTGATCGGCGTGTTCGAGCTGTTCTCGCAGCGCGCGATGTCGCGCGGTTACAAGGCCGCCGATACGACGGTGCTGATGGCGTTTACCTTTCTGCGCCTGCCGGTCGCCGCCGTGCTCGGCTTCTTCCTGTTCGGCGAGGTGCCCGAAATCTGGGTATGGGTCGGCGCCGCCGTTATTGCCGCATCCTCGATCTATATCGCGCACCGCGAATCCGTGACGGCGAAGGCGAAATCGTGAGCGGTGCCCGATTATGAGCGGGACCACCCGAGGCGCACTGTGGATGACCACCGCGGTCGTGCTGTTCTCGATGATGACCATACTGATCCGTATGGTGGGCGACGATATCCCGCCCTACGAGATCATCTTCGTGCGCGGCATGGTGTCGATGGCGATTCTCGTCCCGTGGCTGATGCGCGTCGGCATGGTCGGGCTCCGCACTTCCAGGAAAGGATTGCTGTTTTCGCGCGGCGCGCTGACCAGCATCGGGCTGATCCTGTGGATATACGCGCTGACCCGCATGCCGCTGGCCGAGGTCGTCGCGCTGCATTTCACCCTGCCGCTATTCGGCGTGATTCTCGCCGTGATCTTCCTGCGCGAACAGGTCGATGCGCACCGCTGGGGCGCCATAGCGCTGGGCTTCCTCGGCACGGCGGTGATTCTGCGGCCCGGCGTCGCGGCGATCGATCCGGTGGCATTTCTCGTGCTGGCCTCGGCGCTGGCCTATGCCGGGACCGGCGTGGTGACCAAGATCCTGGTGAAGACAGAAAGCTCCGCGGCCATCGTGTTCTATGTCAGCCTGTTTACCGCATTGGCGTTCGCCATTCCCTGCGCCATCCACTGGGTGGCCCCTTCGCCGGAGCAGTGGGCGATGCTGCTGGCCATTGCGCTGTTGAACGTGCTGGGGCAGAGCTGTCTCAACCGCAGCCTGACGGCCGCCGACGCCAGCTTCGTCCTGCCATTCGATTTCCTCCGCCTGCCTTTCGCCGCGGCCGCCGGCGTGTGGCTTTTTTCCGAAAGCCCCGACATCTGGACATTCATCGGCGCCGGAATCATCTTCGGCGCGACCTACTATCCGACCTGGCGGGAGAGGCGGAAACGGGCAAGGGCGCCGGACTGATCTGGATCAATGCCCGATTGATCCGGCGCAGATAGGTAGGGTGCGATATTCCTCGCAAACGGAGAGCACCCATGAACCATCATCACAGAAAGATCCTGCAAAAGGTTTTTGCCCATCCGATAAGCAGCAACCTGTCCCTGAAGGAAGTAGAGAGTGTGCTGAAGGAGCTGGGCGCGGAAATAGACGAGGCGCATAGCGGGAAGATTCACGTGTCCCTGAACGGGCACACCGCCAATTTTTCGCACGGCCATCACAGCCTGCCGAAGGAAGAGGTCGCGCAGATCCGGAAGTTTATCGAAACCTGCGGCGTCGACCCCGAACGCGACTACCCGGTCTGATTTTCGCAGGCGCTAATGCGCCTCGTTCCAGTTCGCGCCCGTGCCCGTGTCGCAGACCAGCGGTACGGAAAGGTCGGCGGCGGCTTCCATGACGGCGCGGACGGTTTCGGTCGTGGCGTCGAGCTCCTTCTCGGGCACCTCGAAAATCAGCTCGTCATGCACCTGCAGCAGCATTTTCGCCGATAGCCCGGCCTCCGACAGCGCGCCCGGCATGCGGATCATGGCGCGCTTGATGATATCGGCGGCGGACCCCTGCAGCGGCGCGTTGATGGCGGCGCGTTCCTGGAAGTTGCGGCGCGCCGGGTTCTTGTCCTCGATGCCCGGCGTATGGATACGCCGGCCGAAGATGGTCGAGACGAAGCCCTGCTCGTGCGCCTGTTTCTTCATCCGGTCCATATACTCGACGACGCCCGGATAGCGTTCAAAATAGGCCTCGATATAGCTCTTGGCGTCCGATTGCGGGATCGAGAGCTGGCGCGCCAGCCCGAACGGCGAGATGCCGTAGATGATGCCGAAATTGATCGCCTTGGCGCGGTTTCGGGTCGGCGAATCCAGCTCGTCTATGGGGATGCCGAAAACCTCCGAGGCTGTTATGGCGTGAATGTCGGCGCCCTCGCGGAAGGCCTGTTTCAGCGCGTCGATCCCGGCGACATGGGCGAGAAGCCGCAACTCGATCTGAGAATAGTCGGCGGACAGCAGAACATGGCCCTTCTCGGCGACGAAGGCGGTGCGGATCTTGCGGCCTTCCTCGGTGCGGACGGGGATGTTCTGCAGGTTCGGATCGTTTGACGACAGTCGTCCGGTGGAGGCGATGGCCTGGGCGTAGGAGGTATGGACGCGCTTTGTCTTCGGGTTGATCTGGCCGATCAGCGCGTCCGTGTAGGTGCTCTTGAGCTTCGACAGCTGCCGCCAGTCCAGCACACGGGCGGGCAGGTCGTGCCCCTGCGCGGCGAGACCCTCCAGCACGTCGGCGCCGGTGCCGTAGGCGCCCGTTTTACCCTTCTTGCCGCCGGGCAGCGACATCTCGTCGAACAGAACTTCGCCAAGCTGTTTGGGAGAGCCGATATTGAATTCGTGCCCGGCAAGCCCGTGGATTTCCTCGCCGAGCTGCGCAATGCGCTTCTCGAAATCGTCCGACAGTTCCTTCAGCATCGCGGCGTCGACCTTGATGCCGGTCTCTTCCATCTGCTGGAGCACACCGACCAGCGGCCGCTCGATTCGTTCGTACACCGTGGCCATATGCTCAAGGGCGAGCCGCGGCTTGAGTACGGCATGAAGCCCGAGCGTCACGTCGGCGTCTTCAGCCGCGTAATCGAGCGCCGCATCGAGCGCGACCTCCTCGAACCCGATTTTATTCCGTCCCGTACCGGTGACCTCGTTGTACTTGATGTTGGTGCGGCCCAGATGGATCTGCGTCAGCTCGTCTAGCCCGTGCCCGCGAAGGCCGCCGTCCAGCACATAGGACAGCAGCATCGTGTCGTCGACCGGTCCGACCGCGACATCGTGCCGCGCCAGCACTTCGAGATCGTACTTGGCGTTATGCAGCAGCTTGAGCGTGCCGGGGTCTTCCAGCATCGGCTTCAGCGCTGCGATGGCCTTCTTCATCGCGATCTGTTTAGGCGCGCCTTTGTCGCCGTCGCCGTCTGCACTCCCGTCGAGATCCAGGCTCCCCTGTTCGCGCGGCGCGACATGGCCGAGCGGGATATAGCAGGCGCGCGCGCCATCGACCGGTTTCGGCAGGGCGAGCGATACGCCGACGAGGTCGGCGATAAGGGAATCGAGCGAGGTCGTTTCGGTATCCACCGCGACGAGACCCTGCGTCATGGCGGCCTCGACCCAGCGGGCGAGGGCCTTCTCATCCTGCACCAGCGCGTAGCCGCCTTCGGACGCCGCCGCGCCCGACTCGGTCCTTTCGTCGTCGTGATCGACCAGATGTCCGGCAGTCGCTAACGCCGATTTCACCCGCGCGAGGATCGACTTGAACCCCTGTTTCTCCAGGAACCCGATCAGCGTATCCGGGTCGGGCTCTTCCAGTTCGAAGCTGTCATAACTTCGGTCGACCGGCACGTCGTCGCGCAACGTCACCAGCTGCAGCGAAATACGGGCGAGCTCCGCGTTCTCGATCAGGTTCTGTCTCCGCTTGGGCTGCTTGATCTCTTCCGCCCGGTTCAGCAGCGTTTCCAGGTCGCCGTACTCGCCCAGCAGCTGCGCTGCCGTCTTGACGCCGATGCCAGGTACGCCCGGCACGTTATCGGTTGAATCGCCGGCCAGCGCCTGCACCTGCGTCACCAGCTCCGGCCCGACGCCGAACTTTTTCATCACCTCGTCGGGGCCGATCGGCGTTCCCTTCATCGGATCCTGCAGGGCGATGCCGTCGCCGACCAGCTGCATCAGGTCCTTGTCGGATGACACCACCGTGACCTCGATCCCGTCGGCGGCGGCGGCCTTCGCGTAGGTCGCAATTAAATCGTCGGCCTCATATCCTTCCATCTCCACGGTTGGCAGGCCGAACGCCTTCACCGATTCGCGGATCAGCGGGAATTGCGGGATCAGATCTTCCGGCGGCGGAGGGCGGTTGGCCTTGTATTCGGCATAGATGTCGCTCCGGAACGTCTTGCGCGCGGTATCGAACACGACGCAGAGATATTCGGCCTCCGAATCGTCGACCAGCTTCAGCAGCATCGAGGTAAAGCCGTACACTGCGTTGACTGGTGTGCCGTCCGGCCGGGTCATGGGGGGAAGCGCATGATAGGCGCGGAAGATATAGCCCGACCCGTCGATCAGAATCAGCCGGTCCGGTGCGCCGTCAGCGCCTTTCGAGGCCGTCGCTTCCTTCGCCTGTGTCGCCATGATGTCGCTCCCGTGAGTCTGCCGACAAGATGCCGCAGGGACAGGGAGGAGTCGAGGGGACATCGCCTCTACTCTCTGGGTTTCGAGGCGCCGGGTTTCGGGGGAAGCGAGTTCGCTCCTCTATCGGCGGAAATCTTCAGCCTGTCAGCGCCTGCCGGATCGATTTATGGCGGGTAAAGGCGAATACGATGACGGCCGCGCTGAATCCCGCCCCGGCCAGCAACGGCCACTGGAAGCCGTAATACCCCGAAACGCCGCCGATCAGCAGCGCGCCGACGGCCGGACCGGAACGGTTGAGCAACCCCCAGAGCGACATGACACGGCCCCGCAGGTCGCCCTGCACGGTCGACTGCACGATGACCTGTCCGGCGATATTGATCCCTACCTGAGACATGGACAGGAAGACCACGCAGCCGGCGGCGAACCAGAAGTCGGAGCGCGTGATAAACAGGGTGAGGAACACAAGGGAACAGAAGATCGCGATCCAGTAAGCACGTAGAATCGTTTCCACCCGGGTCAGGTTCCCGATCAGCGGTCCCGCGACGATCGCCCCGAGCCCCGCGGCGGACACCATGACTGCGACTCCTTCCTTCGGATCGTGACCGAACACTGTTTCGGACAGACCAGGCAGCAGCTCCATATAGGCGCGGAGCAGAACTGAAGACACGGTCATGTTGAGAAACAAATACTTGATCGCCGAATGACGAATGACGTAGCCGAACCCTTCCTGAAGATGGGCGAACATGCTGCGCCCGGCTGCCGCGCGCTTGTCGGGATTGACCAGTTCCACGAAGAAAAGCGCGACCAGAAACACCAGGTAGGCTGCGGCATTGGCGGCGAAGACCATCCCGGCGCCCCAGATCACGAGAATAGGCGCAGCAAGCGCCGGTCCGACAAAGCGGCCAAGGTTGAACAATGTCGAGTGCAGCGCTATGGCCGAAGACAGGTCTTCGCGCGGCACCAGGTTGGGTCCGATGGCCATCCGGACCGGCGTCCAGAACCCGGCGGCAAGCCCGTGAATCACGGCGAAAAAGGTCAGCAGGTAGATATCGACCAGGTCGGCCAGGGTCAGGGCCGCAAGCAGCGCCGTTACGACCATAATCGCAAACTGGACGATGCGCGCCATCTTGAGGCGGTCATGCCGGTCGGCAAGCGTTCCCGCGATGGGCGCGATCAGGATGCCGGGCAGCGCTTCGGCGAGCGCGACGATTCCAAGCCACCAGCCGGAATGAGTCAGATCCCAGGTCATGTACTGGAGGCCAATCCGGTAGAACCAGACCCCGGCGCCGGACAGCCAGCTCGACAGTTCCACGATCACGAAATTCCGGTGCCGGAAGGCGCGCAGAATGCTCTTGTTTGCGAGCATGTCGATCAGGGAAGCGAACATTGGCACTTCAATGGAATAGCCGGCAAATCGAGCCAGCGAAGAAACCCAGTTTACGTCTGCGGCGTGCGCATTACACCCGAAAGGATGCCGGGTTCAGGTCGTGGACCCGGATTGCGCGCGTTTCACCACCTCGTCCGGAATGTCGTCGAACGAGGTGTAGTTGAGCGTATAGAGGCTGGCGTAAAGGCCGCCATTTTCCATTAGCTCGTCGTGAGGGCCGATTTCCCGGACCTCGCCGTCCTGCAGTACGACGATCCGGTCCGCGCCGCGGATGGTCGCGAGCCGATGCGCGATGACGATGCCGGTACGTCCTTCCAGCAGCCGCTTGAGCGCGACCTGAATCTGGCGTTCCGTGTAGGAATCGATATTCGCGGTCGCTTCGTCCAGTACGAGAACGCGCGCATCCGCGACCAGCGCCCGGGCGAAGCTGAGCAGCTGCCGCTGCCCCATGGACAGATTGCCGCCCTGCTGGTCGAGCATCGTATCGTAACCGTTGGGCAACCGGCTGATGAATTCGTGCGCGCCCACCAGTTTCGAGGCTTCGATCACCTGGTCGCGCGTCGCATTGGTGGTGCGGTAGCGAATGTTCTCGAACACGGAGCCGGTAAACAGGAACGGGTCCTGAAGTACCATGGCGACATGCCGGCCAAGGGCTGGCCGGGCATATTGACGGACATCGATACCGTCGATGAGGATTTCGCCGTCCCACACGTCGTAGAACCGCTTGAGCAGGGCCGTTATGCTGGTTTTCCCCGATCCTGTCGGGCCTACCAGCGCGACCGTTTCGCCGGGCTTCACGGAAAAACTGATATTCTTCAGGATCGGCTGGTTTTTCCTGTAGCCGAAGGTGACGTTCCGGAAATCAATGGCGCCCCGGATATCGTCGGGATCGATTGCATCCTGCGCATCGGTGATGGTCAGAGGCACGTCCAGCACTTCGAAGATACGCCGGCCTGACGCCATCGCCCGCTGCATCACGCTGTACTGGATGGTCAATGACCGGATGGGATCGAAGAAGCGCTGTACGTAGAACAGGAAGGCGACCATGACGCCGACTTCGAGTTCCCTGTCCAGCACCATCGAACCGCCCACCAGAACCACGATCGCCATCGCGGCGCCGGTCAGCGTATCGACGATCGGCACCATCACCTGGGCGAAACGGGCCGACATGAAATGGGCGTGACGGTTCTCCAGCGCTTTTTCGGTAAAAAGCTCGAAATTGACATCCTCGCGGCGCATGCCCTGTACCGTACGGACCGCATGAATGCCCTCGGCGAGCGCGGCATTGGCCGTCGAGTTGGTGACCCGGGCTTCTCGGAAGGCCCGGCGCGCCCGCGGCAGCCAGATCAGCCGAACCAGCAGCAGCACCGGCACGACGGAAAGCGTCAGCGCGCCGAGCTGGAAATCGAGGTTGAGCATGATCACGACAATGCCGAACAGCAGCACCATGTCGCCGAACGCGGTGATCGAGTTTTCCAGAAATTCCTGCAGCGCGTAGACGTCGCCCTGAAGCCGCGACATCATCCTCCCGACCTCGGTATTGTCCATGAAAGCCAGTGCGACGTCCTGCAGATGGGCGAACATGGCTGTGCGCAGGTCGAATATCACGTTCTCTCCGGTAATCCCGACCAGCAGATCCTGAATGCGACTGGCCAGGAAGCTCAGCGTGATGACGCCGGCGAACAGCGCGACTGCGATGCCCAGCGCATCGGCGCCGGCGCCCTCGGCGACGATGGCGTCGTCGATGGCGTAGCGGATGACCAGCGGTATCGCGAGCTGCGCGCCCGTAAAGGTCAGCAGGGCCGCCACAGCGATATAGAGCCTCCTGCGATAAGGATGGACATACGTCATGAACCGCCGAACGACGTGACCGTCAAAGGCCGCGCCGAACATGTGCTCGTCCATGTCGATCTGCGACCCGACGACGGCGCGGGGCGGACGGTTTTTCTTTGGGTCTTCTTTCGGGGTATTCCCGTCACCCATGGTGCTTGAGAGGGAAGTCATGGCACTGCCTCCTCAAGACCGGCCAGCGGGTCGGAATCGGGATCCTCCAGGCTCTGCAGCGCATGCAGCGCGGCGTATCGCCCGCCCAGAGCGACCAGCTCGTCGTGCGAGCCGCGCTCGATCACACGGCCGTCTTCGAGAAACAGGATTTCGTCGGCATGGCGCAGCGTCGCCAGCCGGTGAGAAACGATGATCGTCGCCGATCTCGCGGCATGGTCCCGCAGCGCCTGACGAATCCGCTGCTCGGTCCCGACATCGATCGCCGCTGTCGAATCGTCCAGTACGAGGATCGCCGGTTCCAGCATGGCGGTACGGGCGATGGCGACGCGCTGGCGCTGTCCGCCCGACAGAGAGACCCCGCGCTCGCCGACCAGCGTTTCGAACCCTGCCGGCAGCCGGTCGACGAATCCGTCGATCTGCGCCACCGACGCCGCGCCGCGGATCGTGTCGTCCTCCGCCCACGGATCGCCGTAGGCGATGTTGTTTTCGATCGAGGCGGTGAACAGGAACGGTTCCTGCGACAGCACCCCGACGGCTGCGCGCAGAGACGTCAGCGTGACGTCCCTGATATCCTGTCCGTCGATCGTGATGCGACCCGCCGTCACGTCGTAATAGCGCGGCAGCAGGTGGGCGATGGTCGACTTTCCGCTGCCCGGCGGGCCGACGATGCCAAGCGTATGGCCGCGCGCAACCTCGAACGACACGCCGTGGAGCACCGGCAGAGGCGTCTTGTCATCGGCGGGAGACGGGTATGAAAATTCGACATTCTCGAAACGCAGCCTGCCGTCGGTCAGCATCAGCGGTTTCGCATTCTCCGCGTCGCGGATTTCCGGCTCGAGATCGAGAACCGCGAACAGCCGCGCGCCGCAGGTCGATGTGCGCGCCACCGAATTGATCATCAGCCCGAGCTGCCGCACCGGCTGCTGCAGGATGGTCATGAAGGTTAGGAATTCGGCCAGCGTGCCGACCGTCATGACGCCTTCAAGGACGCGCAGCCCGCCGACCCAGAGGACCAGCCCCATGGCGACGAAATAGGTATAGGTCATCAGCGTGGTCGAGTAGGTGCGTACCCGGATGCGTTCGTCCGCGAGCTCCATCGCTTCGTCGGAAGCTGCGTCGTATTTCTCCAGTTCATAGGGCTGCGCGCCGAAAGCGCGGACCACGCGGATGCCGGTCAGGTTCTCGTCCATGATCCGGCCCAGAACGGCCATGCGATCCTGCAGCGCCCACCACATGCGCCGGAGCCGCAAGCGCGACTCGGCTGATTTCCACACCACGATAGGCACGAAGGAAAGTGCGAGCGCGCCCATCAGCGCATCGGTCGACAGCATCAGCCAGGCCGCCGCGCTGACCATAATCACAAGAAGAAACACCCGCAGGAAAGCAGTGTTCATGAACGCCCGTACGCCCTCTACATCGAGCATTCCCCGGGTGATCAGTTCACCGGTATGCACGCGGTCGTGAAACGCGAAGCTGAGGTGCTGAAGCTTGTCGTAGAACCGCAGACGGAGCTCGTATGCGATCGAATGGCCGATGGTCTCGCCGCAGTAATTGTGGACCAGCGTAAAGGCGCCGCGCGCAATGGAAGCTGCAAGCAACAGCAGTGCCGCATGGAGCAGAGCATCCTCCGCAACCGAACGGTCCACAGTCGCCGTGCCCAGCAATCCCAGCGCACCATCCACCGCATCGCCCAGAAAACCGGGAATCATGAGCTGGAACGACGTCGCGATAATTGTTGCGACAACCGCCAGCGTCAGCCGCCAGCGGAACTGCGCCGCCATCTTAACGACCCGCCAGAGAACCAGCGCATCGTCCTTCAACGTACGGTTTTCATCCGATTCCATACCGTCGTAGGTGCGGGCATAGATGTCCGTGTTCGGCGTAATGGACTTTACGGCGGACTTCGTACTGGATTGGGGACTGGCCATGGGAGGCGAACTATATCACCGCCCGGACAGGAGTGTCAGCAGGGCACACCCACACCCTGTCGCCCTTCATTTATCGTCCCGAATACCACATAATTCCTTCGATAGAACCGTTACAGAGAGCCTGCGTCTCGTGAACAGGAAACAGGATGTCGTCCGGTCGCCGATCGAATGGGTCGTCGATTGGGGAGCTGGGCAGGTATCGCCGATGAACGGGCCGGAGCTGAAATTCCGGTTCGGCCGCTACGTCGACCGCACCCGCGGTTACAACATATTCAGCCATAGGATCTGACCATGGACACCACTGAACATAGGGGCGGAACCGGGCTCGGCGCTCCGGTCAGGCGGGTCGAGGACGAACGTCTCCTGACCGGTACGGGCCGGTATGTCGACGATCTCAACCCGCCAGACACCGCCGTCGCCGTCTTTGTCCGGTCGCCGCATGCGCACGCACGGCTTCTGGGGATCGACACGCAAACTGCCAAAGCGTCTCCTGGCGTTCTTGCCGTACTGACGGGCGAAGACGCCGCGCGGGACGGTCTTGGGCATCTGCATTGTCATTCCTTCCACGAATCCCCTGCGGGTTACCCCACCTACCATTCCACGCAGCCGCTGCTGGCGGAGGAAAAGGTCCGGTATGTCGGCGAAGCCGTGGCGCTTGTCATCGCGGAAACAAGCGGTCAGGCCAAGGACGCCGCCGAACTCGTAGCGGTCAGCTACGATCCATTGCCAGCGGCGACGCTGGCGAACGCGCTTGCCGACGGCGCGCCCAGAGTCTGGGACGATGCCGGGAGCAATATCGGATTCGTTATCGAGTCGGGCAACGCGGCGGATGCGGAGGCGGATTTCGCGAAAGCCGCCCATGTCAGCACGATCGAGGTCGCCTATCCGCGCGCCACCGCGAACTCGATGGAGCCGCGCGCGACGCTGGCCTGGCGCGAGAAGATGGACGGCCGCTATACGCTCTGCACCAGCGCGCAGGAACCGCACGGCGTCCGAGAAGCGGTTGCCGAAGCCGTCGGCATGCCCATGCAGGATCTGCGCGTCGTGGCGATGGATGTGGGCGGCGGGTTCGGCATGAAGGGCCAGACCTATCCGGAGGAAGCGCTCGTACTATGGGCCGCGCGCCGGCTGGATCGCCCGGTGAAATGGACGGCGGAACGCAGCGAAGCCATCGCCACCGACATGCACGGGCGGGGACCGGTTTCCCAGGCCGCGCTGGCGCTCGACGCCGACGGCCGGATTCTGGCGCTGCGCACCGAGGTCGCAGTTGAGCTCGGCGCCTATCTCAGCGGGTTCGCCGGCGTCCCGCCGAAGAACGGCACGATCAGCTTTCCCGGCACCTATCACGTGCCGGTGATTCACGCGCTGGTGCGGGCTGTCTACACCAACACATCGCTGCTCGGCCCCTATCGCGGATCGGGCAAGCCGGAAGCGACCTATGTGTTGGAACGGCTGGTCGAACAGGCGGCGCGCGAAATGGGCATCGACATCATCGAGATGCGCCGCAAGAACCTGATTGCAGCGGACGCCATGCCCTACCAGACGCCGGGTGGCTATATTTACGACACCGGCGATTTCGAACCGGTGCTCGACAAGGCCCTGGCGCTGGCGGACTGGGACGGGTTCCCCGACCGCCGCACAGCAACCGAGGCGCTCGGTCTGAAGCGCGGCATCGGTATGTCGCTGCACTGCCAGCGCGCCGGCACGTTTTCCGAGCGGATGGAGATCCGCATCGGGCAGGACGGGTCCGCCGCCTTGCATGTCGGCACCATGTCGACGGGACAGGGGCACGAAACCATGTTCGCCCAGATGGTTTCCGGCTGGCTTGGTCTGAAGATTGACGATATCCGCGTCTTCCAGGGCGATACCGACAAGGTCCTGTTCGGGCGCGGCACCTTCGCCCAGCGCAGCATGAGCACGGGCGGGTCGGCGCTGCGCAAGGCGGCGGACGAGGTGATCGAAAAGGGCAAGCGGTTCGCGGCCTGGATACTGGAAGCTTCCGATGAGGATATCGATTTCGCCGACGGCGTTTTCTCGGTCGCCGGCACCGACCGCCGTATCGAATTCCGGGAAGTAGCCGCGGCATCGTACCGGGGAACCGGAGTCCCGCCTGAGCTTGGTGTCGGGATCGACGGGGTCGGCTCCAATGAGCAGACCTATTCCTTCCCGAACGGTTGCATGATCGCGGAGGTCGAGATCGATCCGGAGTCGGGCAGGATGCGCATCGACAGGTTGGTTGCGGTCGACGATGTCGGCGTCGTGGTCAACCCGCTGACGCTTGAGGGGCAACTGCACGGCTCGATCGCGATGGGTGTCGGAGAATCGCTGACCGAACAGATGCTGTACGACCCGGAAAGCGGGCAGCTTCTCACCGGGTCGTTCCTCGATTACGGCATGCCGCGCGCCGACATGATGCCGGACGTGATCCACGATCTGTCGCTCGTGCCCTGCAAGAACAACCTGCTGGGGGTCAAGGGCGGCAGCGAGGCTGGGAATTGCGGCGTGCCGCCGGCCGTCGCCCACGCGCTGCTCGACGCGCTGTCGGAATTCGGCGTGAAGGATATTCAGCTTCCCGCGACGCCGGAACGGGTATGGCGGGCTATTCGTTCGGCCTCGCGGCCTTGAAGGCGGCAGCGGTCCGCTCCCCCACCCGTGCGAACCCGCGAAAGTGGATTAAAATCAATATGGCGTCGGGTTGGGAATTCCCCTGCTGTCGATATAGACCATCTCGGACGTAAACGGCTTGTCGTCGACGCGGGCGCGGAGCCAGTCATAGACAAGGCTGTCGCGCGCCTCGCCGAGCTCTCCTGAAGACGCGGCGGCCATGCTGTGATTGGCGTCCTGATAGACCACCAGCCGCTTGGGGGCCTCGATCAGCTCGAACAGATCGTAGGTATGCTGGATGGGCGACAGCTGGTCGGCTTCGCCGGCGACGATCATGTAGGGCGCGGAAATGTCTTTCGCGACCTTGCGCAGGTCGAACTCCTGCCGGAATTCATCGAACGCGTCCTCGTCCTCGTAGCCCGCCATGAACATGAAGCGGACCTTGAAGGTCGGCGACGCGGCGTTGAAGATCGTGTCGCAGCCGGGCTCCTGGCAGACGCCGGTGCCGCAATAGCCCTTGATCCTGTCCTTCAACCCTGCAGCCGCGACCGTGCCGTAATAAGTGCCGAAGCTTGAGCCCCGGATGACGATTCTCTCGCCGTCGATCTCGGGCCGCGCCGCGAGCCAGGAAACCGCGCTCTCGGCGGCTTCGGCGAAATTGTCGGACGAAATCGTCACGCCCCGATTGCGGGTCTCCCCCTGTCCTGGTCCGTCGAGCGCGAGAACGGCCATGCCGCGCGCAAGCGCCGCGTCGCCGTGCAGCGCAACCATGTTCTCCTTGCTGCCATCCATACCGCCGATATGGAGGACGCATGGAAACGGCCCGCCTCCGGCAGGCCCCGGCAGATGCAGGAAGGCCGACAGCGCGGTGTCCCTGTAGGGAATGTCGACGCGCTCAATCGGGTGCGGCGCGAACTCGATGAACCTGTCATAGGTCTCGATCATGCGCCGTTCCCATTCGAGATCCTCATCGTTGATATCGAAATAGGGCCATTGCGCGGACGCGTAGAGCAGTGACGCGATGAAATAGTTCTCTGCCGCCGATACAGGCCGCCCCTGATCCTCGTAATCGCGGGCGATGCCTTCCATCCTCATGCCTTCGCGGCCGAACTGAGGTCCGATATCGTCGAACTTGCGCATGCGGGCACCCGCACGGCGAAAGGCGGATAGCCCGGCGGAACCGGCGCGCCCGCCCTTGCTGCCGAGCCGCCCCTGATCCCATTCGGGTCCGACGGTCTTGATAACGGAATCGAGCAGCCAGCGCTGTTCGCGCCAGCGCCTTGTGCGGTTCTCCATACGCAGGGTCTTCTGCATTTATTGCCCTCTTGCTTGTGTGACGAGAGCGAACGCGAGGACGCCTAGCTCTCCATGATGGATTTTCTGCCGAACCACCAGAACAGCAGAATCAGCGGCGTGAGCAACGCGGTCATGACAAGCGTCACCCCAGCGGCCAGGTTCATCGCGCCAGCCTGCCAATAGCTCCAGATTACCGCCGGCAGCGTCAGATTGTCGTGTCCGACCAGGAACACAGCGACGGTCAGTTCGCGATAGACCAGAATAGCGGACCAGATCCAGACGGCCATCAGGGTGGGGCGCAGAAGCGGAACGAGGATTTTCCAGGATGTCCTGACAGCCGAAATACCTGATGTGTGCGCGGCTTCTTCGAGTTCCTTGTGGATCTGCAGTAGCGCGCTGTTGATCGCACGCGTCGCGAAGCTGATGCGCGTAATGACATAGACGATGGCGATCAGCGTTACCGACCCGTATAGCGGTGCGATGTCCTTGAGCACGAACAGCGCCAGCAGGAGCGCCGAAATCGCGAGAATGATTTCCGGCAGCGCGTGCGGCAGGAAAGCGCCGAATTCGAGAAGGTAACGGGCCTTGCTGCGGCTCCTCACGATTAGCCAGGAAACCGCGAACGCGACGACCAGTGTCGCCGCCGGCACGGTGATGACTAGAATGAACGTGTTCTTCATACCGCGGAGAATAAGACCCCAGTCCATTTCCTCGAGGAACGGTTCCAGCGTCATCAGGCTGAACATCTTGGCCGAAGGCGGGGCCATGTAGGGGATGAAGGCCGTATAGCCGATCAGCAGCAGCGGGATAAGCTTGGCGGCAATCAAATAAAGCGCGATAAATCCCCAGGCGACCTTGCCCCAGCCGCCGATCTCGATGAGCGTCGGGCGGTAGCCTTTGCCGGTGACCACGCCATACTGATCGCCCTTGCGCAGTACGCTGCTGTACCACCAGGTCAGAAGAATAGCGACGGCGATCATCATGACGCCAAGCGCAGCAGTAATGCCGTGCTGGGCCAGTTCTTCATCGCCGGGATTGGTTTTCTGGAAGATATAGGTGCTGAGCAGATAAACCCGGGAGCCGAGACCGATGATCGCGGGAATGTCGAACGTCGCGATCCCGATCACGACGATGTAGATAACAGCGGCGAGAATGGCCGGCATGGCGAGCGGCAGCGTGATTCGCCGCAGGGTGGAGAAAAAGCCCAGCCCGTGAATGCCGGCGGCTTCTTCCAGCGACGGGTTCATTGATTTGAACATCTGCGCGGTCAGAATGAAACCGAGCGCCGCGAGGCTCATGCCCTGGACGAATCCCATGCCGATGGGCGTTGCGATATTGAACGGCGCATCGGACAGGCCGAAGAGCTGGACCGCCCAGCGGTTGAGAAATCCGATCCGTTCATGCGCGAGAAAAGTCCAGCCCATCGCCGTATAGATACCGGGAATGAGGAGCCCCAGCGTCATGATGACATAGACCCAGCTCTTGCCCGGCAGCGTTGTCCGCTCCGTCACCCAGGCAATAGGCAGGCCGATTATCATCGCGACCAAGGTGGCGGTTATCGAAAAAACAACAGTATTGGAAATGGCCTCGATAAAGAGCGAGTCGTTGAATACATCAACGTAATTGCTCAAGGTATAGGTCGCGTCGGCTGTCCCCAGAATGCCAGTCTGGAAGCTGATCCAGATCAGAATCGATACCAGCAACAGGATGATCAGCATCGGCAGCGATGCGAGGAAGATCAGCGTAGGAGACGAATTGGAATTCACAGCGAAACTGCTTCTATGAAAAAATGAACCTGATCCGGGGAATGGAAGCCGGGGAGCGACACTCCCCGGCCCCTGTCAGAAGTGTATTGCCTCTGCTTACTTCTTTTTCTTGCTCTTCTGCTTGAGGATCTTTTCGAGGCTCTTGCGGTAAGCGGCGTATCCGCCCTGGGCGCCGAGCCATTGAGGCGAGTTCATGACGACCTTGGCGCCCTTTGCCTGCGCGGCGAGCAGCCGTTTGCGCATCTCGGACTCAGGATAGAGCGGTAGATCCAGCCCGTTCTTCTCCCACATCCATTTCTGGCCGTCCTTCGAATGCAGGTAAGCCACGAACAGGGCGGCCGCATTCGGGGACTGCGAATTGACAGGCACCATGCCGTAGCGCGTATGCGAGATGACCGCTTCCTTCATCAGCGCATAGCCGAGCGGCTCGGAACTGCCGGCATTCTGCGCCCGGTTGACATACTGGTCGCCACAGCTGAAGACGAGCATCAGGAACTCGCCGCTGGTCAGCCGATCGGCCGAACCGCAGCGCATCAGCCCGCCGATCTGGTTGGTCAGTCGTTTGGTAAATTCCGTCATCTTTTCATTGCCAAGCACGCTGGGCATGCCGAATTCGCGCATGCCGGCCGCGTACGGCGTCGATGCGATCTTGCCCTTGAATTTCGGCTTGAAGACGTCCTCGAAGGACTGGGGAATATCGTCGCCCTTCACGAGATCGGAGTTGTACATAACACCCACGAGAGAGCCCGCGGATGCCAGCCCGACGCCGCCCGGCGCGACCGGGTCGAACCCGTCCCACTTCAGCGGCTGCCGGTCGAGATAGGCGAGCCAGTTCATCTTGCGCACAATACCGACCTTGCCGCCCTTAAGCGCGCCGCCGGAATTGTTCCACAACACGTCGGTGCTGGCCGGCTGGCCGGCTTTCACTTCCCGCGTGAGTTTCGCGACCATCCGGGTCATCGACGGTCCGGGCGTGAACCTGGCCTCGACATTCAGCCCGTACTTCTTGTTCATCTGCTCGACGACGTGGCGGAAGCCCTTGCCGCCGCTCAGGCTGCTGGACGACCACATGCCGCGGAGGACCTTCTCCTTCTTGGCGCCCGCGATCAGTTCGTCGAGCGATTTGGGCGGATCCATTGCCTGCGCCGTACCGGCCGCCAGCAGCGCCGTAACCGGCAGGAAAGCCAAGGCTTTCAGTGCCGTCGGTGTTCTGCGTGATTTAAACATAAACGTCTCCTTTCCTCTCACTGTTCTGGTTTGCGATGATCTTTTTTTGGGGGGGTGTTATCGGACCCCCTCTTTTTGTCCTTACGATGGTAACGAATTTGCGTGGGTTGAATTCCATCAGGCCGATGCCTCAAGCGGCCGCCATGGACGCCATGATGAAATCCGTATTGGCGTCGGTTGCCGGGAATACCATGATGTCGGACGGATTAACCGCAATATGCAGCTTGTCGCCCTGAAGCCTTGGCGCGTCGCGGCTCTTTCCGGCCAGTTCCGATTCGGATGCCTGCGCATCGAACGCGTACTGATCGCCGAGGAAGACAGTATCTTTGAGGTCCGCCTGAAAATGGTTGGTCTGCTGGCTAAAAGCGTCGTCGGAAAATTCCATGTGTTCCGGCCGGAAGCCGATCCAGACATCTTTTTCCGTCGCCGCGCCGGCAGGAACGGCGAATGAGCCGACCTTGGTATTCACCACATCGCCCGACTCCATCTGGCCGGGCAGCCAGTTGACGGTGCCGAAGAATTCGGCGACTTCGGGACAGTTAGGATTGGTATATAGCTCGATTGGCGAACCGTACTGCAACAGCTTGCCGAAGCTCATCATCGCGATCTTGTCGGCGATGGCCATCGCCTCGATCTGGTCGTGCGTGACGTAAAGGACGGTCGCGCCGAGCTGCTTGGAAAGCCCGCGAATCTTGCCGCGGACTTCTTCGCGCAACCTGGCGTCGAGGTTGGAAAGCGGCTCATCCATCAGCAGCACGTTGGGGTTGACGGCGATCGCGCGCGCCAGCGCGACGCGCTGCTGCTGCCCGCCGCTCAACAGCGTTGCAGGCCGGTCGATCTGCTCGTCGAGCTGCACCATCGATAGCGCCTGCTGGACGCGGGCGCGGACCTGGCTCTTGTCGATTTTCTGCGTGCCTTCGGTAAGCGGCAGCGCGACATTCTCGTAAACCGTCAGATGGGGCCACACGGCATAGGACTGGAACACCATGCCGAAGCCGCGGTCCTGCGGCGACACCCAGACGGGTGGCGCGCCTGAAAACACCGTTCGGTCGCCGATATTGATGGTCCCGGAATCGGGTCGCTCCAGCCCCGCTACCGCGCGCAGCAATGTCGTTTTGCCCGACCCGCTGGCGCCGATGATGACGAAGAATTCGCCGGGTTCGACGTCGAGAGACAGATTGTCGAGCGCGGCGACCTCGCCGTCGGTAACGGTAAAGACCTTCCGCAGATCCTTGATGGTGATCAACGCGATACTCCCTGCTTTGTCGAGGCTGCTCTTCGCGGCAGCGCTTCAGATCAGAAGAGTACGGTCAAAAATGATGAGGCGCCAGTGGCAAGATGCCTTTCGCTTCAGCGCGCGATTTTCGGAATTCCGGCCCTTACCGATCCTCCCTTACTGATCCGCCCTTACTGATCCATCGTGCTTTTCGCGAAAACCTCGTCGAGCGCGACGAGCCTCGGCGTCAGCCCTTGCTCATAGGAATAGAGCGCGGCGGCTTCCAGTGTCTCGCGGTTGGCGGCGACGCCGTGCTGGACCAGCGGTTCGCGCAGCGCGTCGTACGCGTCTTTCGATATCAGGCCGGACACCCGGTAGTACTCGACATGTTCGAGCCGCTGACGGTTGGCGATCTCGTTCGCTTCCTTGAAGGCCTTCAGAATGTTCAGCGGCAACCAGGGGTTTTCCTCCACGATCGACCGGCGCGCCACCATCATGTGGTTGATCGGGAAGATATTGGTCTTGCGATAGAAGCGCAGCCCCTCGGCGGCCGGGTCGGGGAAGAGCGGCCGGAAATCCGGATGGTTATGCAGGTCCGCCGTGCTACGGTCGATCAGGTCGCCGTGTGGAAGATAGACGAGCGCCGCGTCGAGCTCTCCCGCAAGGAACATCTCGCCCATGTTGGTTTCCGGCGGAATGAAATGAAACTTCACGCCTTCTGGCGGCTGGAAACCGGTTGCGCCGCCATGGCTGACATTGGGCACCCGTTCCATCCAGAATTCCATGTCGGTCTGATCGACGCCGAACTCGTATTTCAGAATGCCACGCGACCAGAGCGCCGCCGTCATCTGGTATTCCGGCAGGCCCACCCGCTTGCCCTTCAGATCCTCCGGCTTCTCGATCCCTGCGCCCTTGCGGACGATCGCCCAGTTCTGAAAAAAGTGATGGGTGGTGAAGACGGGGATTCCGGTCCAGTCGGTATTGCCCGCCGCCGTCGCCTTGATGAAGGACGAGAACGACATTTCGGAGATGTCGAACTCGCCGAATTTCAGCTGACGCCAGAACATTTCGGCGGGTTGCAAGGGCGTATGAAGTAAATCCACACCGTCGATCGTCACTGACCCATCCATGATCGGCCTTGTGCGCGGATTGGTATCCGTCGCCATGCTGAGTTTGAGTTTCATTTTATTTTCTCCTTCGGATCTCAATCTGCTGACGCAGATGCGCACCAGCCCTCTCCCCCTCCCGGCCACCCATCAGGATACTCTCGTGGGTGGCCGGGAGGGGGAGAGGGCCGGCGGGGGGGCCGGGAGGGGGAGAGGGCCGGCGC
>JAYOLL010000036.1:21966-26186 GCA_038120295.1 Rhodospirillales bacterium
TTACCCCCTTGGTATCTCACCGCCCCCCCCCCCCGGCCCCCCACCCCCCCCCCCCCCCCGCCCACCCAGCCGTATACTCGGGGGGGGGGCGGGGTGGGGGAGAGGGCCGGCGCAGATTTGAAATTTTCAAGGAAGCCGCCAGGCCGTGTCGTTGCCGCATTCGACCGCCTTGTCGCGATAGAGCGTCACCGCCCGTTCATGGCACGCAATCGTCGCGGGGTCGTCGGGCGAAACCGGTGGCCGCTCGTCGAGCGGAAAGTGGCCGTAATCGTCCGTTCCCCGCACCAGCATGGCGCTCGCCTGCAGTATGGTCGTTTGCCGCACATGGGTCGGCATAAAGCCGCCGGAAATGCCGATGCGCCGGTCGTCGCCGTGGTTGGGGCGCGACGAATGCAGCAGGGCGACATGGTGCAAGGACATTTCGCCGGGCCGGAGGGGCATCGGCACCGCCTTCGACTCGTCGATTTCCACCTGCGCCCGCATCCCGCTGGCCAGCAGATTGTCCTCGTTAAGTTCCGTATTCGCGGTCGGGATCTCCCCCTGCAGGTGAGACCCCGGCAGGACCTGCATGCAGCCGCTGTCTTCGGACGCCGGCGACAGCGCGACCCAGGCGCTGACCAGCTCCAGCGGATCGAGCCCGTAATAGGTGCAGTCCTGGTGCCAGCTGACATAGGAGCCGGTCTCGGGCTCCTTCACCCAGGCGCCGCACTGGTACTGCAGGATGTTCGGGCCGATGACGTCCTCGACCGCGTCCAGCACCGCGTCACTGGTGAACAGCTCATAGACCCAGGGAAACAGAAGAGAGCATTTGGTGCGCTGCGTGCCGTGCAGCGATTTACCCTGCGCAGCCTCGAACGCCTCGATCTTTTGCCGGATCGCAGCGGCTTCGTCTTCGGCCATCACACGAACCGGCGAGACATAGCCGTCGCGCCGGTACTGTTCGACCTGTTCATCGGTAAGACGTTTAGGACACATGATTGGAAAATTCGAGCATGCCGGACGGGCCGAGTCAACGCGCCGGCGGGCATGGCGGAAAAGACGATATTTCATTAGATTGAACGGGGGCGGAATCGGATCAGTCCGGTTTACGCCGGAAACACGCTACCGGAAGCACTCCAATTGGGTCGCACGGGCATACGAAAGGCGAAACGATGGATAAGGGCGTTCTGATACCAGTCATCACGCCGTTCGAGGACGATAGCTCGGTCGATGAGACGACGCTGCGTCAGCTGGTCGATTTCTACGCCGCGGCGGAGGTGCAGGGACTGTTTGCGCTGGGCTCATCCGGACAGGGGCCGGCGCTGTCGGAGGCCGAACGCAGATCGGTCGCCGAAATCATCATGGATCAGGCGCAGGGTCGGTTGCCGGTTATCATCCATGTCGGGACCGCCGACACCCCGACGACGGTGGCGCTGGCGAAACATGCCGCCGAGCTCAACGCCGACGCCATCGGGGTGATTCCTCCCTATTACTATTGCGATGCTCCGCAATCGGCGATTCTCGAACATTACCGGCGGATTGCCGAGGCGGTGGCGCTGCCGATCTATATCTACGAGAACCCGAAATATTGCGGCATCTCGATCTCGCCCGAATTCGGCGTCGAGCTGAAAAAGCAGGTGCCGACCATCCGCGGCATGAAGGTTGCCTACGGTGCGGGCGCGATGGAGGATTATGTCAGGCTGTTCCCTGGCGACGTGTCGGTCTTCACGGGCAACGCGGACATCTTCGGGCTGGTGCCGTTCGGCGTAGCCGGCATGATCAACCCGCCGACTAGTTCGGTGCCGGAGCTGTGTGTCGCGCTGTATCGCGCGCTCGCCCGCGAGGACTATGTCGAGGCGGCGGAACTGCAGGCGAAGGTCAACCGCATCACCCAGATGTTCATTTCGACGCAGAAGAAATACGGCCGCGGCACGATCGCCGAGACCTACCGGTTGCGGGGCATACAGGTGAAACGCTTCCCGCGCTGGGAAACCGCGCCGCTGCCGGCGGAAGCAATTGACGCAATGCGCGAGACCTATTGCGAGGTGGGAATAATCGACTGACCATGGTGGGCTGAGATGGCGACAAAAATCACCAATGCGGATATTCCGCGCGTCGGGCGGGGAACGCCGGGCGGCGACTGGCTGAGGCGATACTGGATGCCGGTTGGCGCGAGCGGTGACCTCTACGACATCCCGCAGGCGGTCAAGGTGCTGGGCGAGGAGCTGGTCCTGTTTCGCGACGGCGAAGGCCGGACCGGTCTGATCGGGCGCTACTGCGCCCATCGCGGCTCGTCGCTCGAATACGGCGATATCGAAGACGCCGGCATAAGGTGCCCCTATCACGGCTGGCTCTACGACGTATCGGGCGCCTGTCTCGACCAGCCCTCGGAACGGAACGGCAAGGAGTTCTGCGCCAAGGTGCGGCAGGTTTCTTATCCGGTGCGGGAACTCGGCGGGCTGATCTTCGCCTATCTGGGTCCGGACCCCGACAACCCGCCGCCGCTGCCCAACTATTCGCCGCTGGTCGACCATGGCGGGATGCGCATGATCGAGCCGACCCGCCATTTCGACTACAACTGGTTTAACTTTTACGAAAACAGCGCCGACCCGTGCCATGTCTGGATCCTGCATGGCGAGAGCGCCTATGGCGACCAGACCTGGGGCAACCGGTTTTTCAGCGCGGACGACCCGCCCGATTTCGAGCCGGTTGAAACGCCTTACGGCATGAAGATCGTGATGTCGAAACGGACGCCTGAACAGGACGGCGTGTTCGTCGACGAGATGAGCCTCGGCTTCCCCAGTATCTTGCAGGTCGGCGACACCGAGTTCGTGCACGGGAAGGAAGACCCGGCAAAGCTCGTCAATCGCGGCGCCGAATACGAACATTTCATGTTCATCACGCCCAAGGACGATGACAGCTTCATGATGTTCACGGTCGATTACTATACCGGCCCGGACGAAAATTTTTTCGAGCGCCTGAGGGAAATGCGCAAGCGCGAAGAACCGAAGGACGACCGCAAACCCTACGATACGCGGCCGCTGATACCGTTCCGCGGCAATGTCCGGACGGAAGATATCGTCACCCAGGGCACCCAGAAGATGCTGGGCGAGCGGACCGAACATCTCGGAACGTCGGATCGCGGCGTGATCATGCTGCGGAAGATGGTGCGCGACGCAATCGCGCAGGCGGCCGAGGGCGAGGCGCCCAAGGGGCTCCATCTCGAAGAAAACGCCGACGGGCTGGTGAAGCTCGATTCCTTCGTCGGCGTAAGGGCTCAATGATGAAAACCGGTGCAGTTCCTCATTAGGAGCGAAAACCTGAGCGCAAAAAAAATCATCGTCACCGGCGGCAGCGGCAATCTGGGGCGCTGGACCGTCCGTGCGCTGAGCGAGGCTGGCCACGACGTGCTGTCGCTGGACCGGGCGGAGCCGCCTGAACGCCTCTGCGAAACCCGGGTTGCCGACCTCTCGGATATCGAAGCGCTGCAGGACGCGTTTCGCGGCGCCGACGCCGTGGTGCATCTGGCCGCCTGGCAGTCCCCTGACGAAGCTCCGCATGACGAGGTGTTCCGCAACAATGTCTCGGCCACCTACAACGTACTGAAGGCGGCAGCGGACGCGGGTGTACGCCGCGTCGTACATGCATCCAGCGTCGCCGCCTACGGATTTCTCTATGCGCCCAAGATGTGGCCGCCGGACTATCTGCCGCTCGACGAGGATCACCCCTGCCGACCGCGGGATCCGTATGCGCTGTCCAAGATCTTTGGCGAACAGCTGGCGGACTCGTTCGTCTCGACCGGCGGGGCGAGCGTCGTCAGCCTGCGCCTGTCAGGCGTCAATTTCGACCTGACCTATGAGAGCCTGCCGGAACGATGGAAAGACCCGGGCCGCAAGATGGGCACGTTCTGGAGCTATGTCGATGTGCGCGACGCGGCGGAATCGTGCCGGCTCGCCGTCGAGGCGGACCTGGGTGGCCACGAAATCTTCAACATCGCAGCGGAAACCAGCCGCTATCCGGAACCGACATCCGAACTGGTCGAACGTTATTTACCCGGTGTGAAGATCAAAGACGGGTTCGAAGGACGTTGGGGCGGGCTCGATGTCGCTCGCGCCCGCGACAGGCTCGGCTTTGAAGCGCGGCATGTGTGGGAGGATTATCTCGAAAACTGGCGCACCCGAGAGGGTTCGAACCTCTGACCTCTGCCTTCGGAGGGCAAGGGAGTTATTTCAGGTGTATCG
>JAYOLL010000037.1:0-12475 GCA_038120295.1 Rhodospirillales bacterium
CTTGCAAGCACGATGCTCGTTGCGGCCGCGACCGCGATGAGCGCCGTGCCGGCCAATGCCCTCGACCTGAAGATCGGCGGTTTCGCCGAATTCTGGTTCGGCTATGGCGATAACGAAACGGTTGCCGGACCCAATAACAATTTCGACGTCAAGCAGGACGCAGAAATTACCTTCCGCGCCGAGGAAACTCTCGACAACGGCATGAAGGTCGGCTTCCTGTTCGAAATGGAAGCGGGCAACGGTAACGACAACGGCGACTCCAACCGTCCCGCGACCGGTACCGACTTCGACGAGTCCTTCGCCTGGGTGAAGACCTCGTTCGGCCAGTTCAACATCGGCAACAACGACGTTGCGGGCGCCTATGTGGGCGGTGTTTCGACGGTCGGTCCGGTCGGCATCATCAAGTCGGATGCCCAGGACTGGATTCCCGGCAACGGCGAACTCAACAACACCGACATCGACCTCGGCCTCGGCGACTCCGGCAACATCACCTACTTCACGCCGCGAATTGCCGGTTTCCAGGCGATCGTCAGCTATACGCCGGATAGCTCCGACGACCTCGCGGGCGACTTCGACACGCAGGCGACCGCGGGCACCCATCAGGCGGTGTCGTCGGCCCTGAAGTACAGCGGCAAGTTCAGCGGCGTCACGGTCGGCTTGGGCGTCGGCTACACGACCGCCGAACTGACTGAAGGCGGCGCGGGAACCGATGCGACCGCGGAAGGCTACAACATCGCGGGTAAGCTCGGCTTCGGCAATTACTATGTGTCCGGCGCCTATGCCAAGGAAGACATCAGCGATGTTGATACCTTCTATGGCTTCAGCATCGGCGGAAAGATGGGCAAGCACGCCTTCAGCCTGGGCTACGGCAAGGGCGAAGAGTCGCAGCGCGGTGCAGGCGTCGGGGACCGTACGACCAAGGTCATCACGGCCGGTTACGAGCGCAACATGGGCAAGGGCGTCACGTGGGCGTCGTCCGTCTTCAAGACCAGCGTCGACGGCGCGGACCTGGCCGCCGCTGATCTGAACGATGGTGTCGGTGTTGTGACCGGTCTGAAGCTCAAGTTCTGAGCCGGATATTTCCCGAATATTCTTCGGGAAACGGGATAGGGGGCGCTTCGGCGCCCCCTGTTCTTTTTGTCCCCTGTTATTCGTGTTTTTTTAGTGAGGGCTTCTCGCGGGCGATTTCCGGGTCGGCCGCCCTGGTGGCGTCGATTATTTTCGAATTGAAACCTGTCCGGTCGGATGACGGAAGGTCTTCAGCTTACGTTTCAGGTCGTCGACGAATTTGTCGGACGTAACGAGCGCTTCGATGTTCCGCGCCAGCATCCGGACATACTCTTCAATGTCCTCCTGCCCGTCGCCGGAGCGCGGCACGGGCGTCCGGAAAAATTCGTTCATCACGCCCCGGTCGAAAAGTTCCGACACCACGTCCAGCCCGATCAGCTCGATCGAGCTGAAGGAGAGATGCACACTGGTGCTGTTCGTGCAGATCGCCTGGTGATAATAGCCGGCAGGCAGATAGATCATGTCGCCCCGTCGCATCTCGAAATCCATCAGGACATCGCCCTTGGCCTTTTCATGCTTGGCGATGTCGCCCGACAGGAACGCCAGGTGGTTGATGGGAAAGCGGTGCGCCTGCTGGTAGACGCGCCAGCGCTTGCGTCCCTCGACCTGGAAGGCGAAAACGTCGTGCGTGTCGAAATGGACGGAAAATGCCTGGTGGCCGGGTTGCGAATAATACAGATTGCTTTCGACCTTGCTGCCGAAATTATCCGCGATGACCGACCTGAGCGCCTTGAGCCCGTCCGATATGGCGGCGATGTCATTCAGCACCAGCGACGCGCCGCCGCGCAAAATCTTCTGCAGCTCTTCCGGCACCACGCGGTAGCGCGTCCCGTTAAACACCGGATACTGGGTAAAAAAGTTCTGCGGCGGAATTTTCTTGGCATCGAGATAGGCTTCCAACCGATCCGGCGTCCAGATTCCAGTCTGGTTGACCAGGGTCTCGAATTCGGAAAACGAAAAGAAGTCCTCGATCCGGTCTCGATTGCCGGTTGCGAGAAACGGCGTCAGCCTTCGACGCGCCTCGGTAAGCGCGTCGATTTCCTCTTCGGAAAAGATCGCGCCCAGGCCCTTAGCCTTGGAATGTCCACGTTTCGCCATTTTATAGTCAGTTTACGGTCTGTGTGCGGTTGGTACGGATCAGGCTCTGTTCACGACAGCCGAGTCGAATATAACAGGGCCAGCCATTGCATAAAACACATCTTGGCCCATACCCGCCCTAAGCAGTATAAGCCCGGAAGGAGCCTGGTTCCTTACCGAATGCCCGAAAAGTTGGGACCCCTTTTATGGATCCGCGAACAGAATATTCGGTCGAAATCGCAGACGCACTGAGATCCACGAGATCCCGGATCGCGACGGCGGCACGCGATGCCCGACGCGACCCTGTTTCGGCAGAACTGGTCGCTGTTTCCAAAACGCATCCGGCGGCGGCTGCGCGCGCGGCGCTTGAGGCCGGCCATCGTCTGTTCGGCGAGAACCGGGTCCAGGAAGCAAAGGAGAAATTTCCGGCGCTGCGCGAAGATTTTCCCGACCTCCGGCTGCACCTGATCGGCCCGCTCCAGACCAACAAAGTCCGCGACGCCGTTGTCCTGTTCGATGTCATCGAAACGCTCGACCGCCCGCGCCTCGCCGAGGCGCTGAAGAAAGAGATGGATCGGGCCGGCCGCCGTCCCGACCTGCTGGTCCAGGTCAATACAGGCGCCGAGCCCCAGAAAGCAGGCGTCCTTCCGCAGGAGGCCGACGCCTTCATCGAGGCCTGCCGCGAGCGCCTCGGCCTGCCGGTCGTGGGGCTGATGTGCATCCCCCCGGTGGACGAAGAACCCGCCATGCATTTCGCTCTGCTGGCCGATATGGCGGCGCGCCACGGACTCGGCGTTCTGTCGATGGGAATGAGCGCCGATTTCGAAGAGGCCGTCCGGTTCGGCGCAACGCATGTTCGTGTGGGAACGGCGGTGTTCGGGAGCCGCCCGCCGGGCTGACCGCGTCAGCCGGATCCGCGAATATCGATCGACGAGTCCGGGCTGCATTCTTCCGCGACGGCCCGCAGGTCTTCAAGCGCAAGCGCGACGCATCCCTCGGTCGGCGCGTAACCGTCGGCTGCGACATGGAGGAAAATCGCGCTTCCCAGCCCGGCGACAGGCGGGTCGTCATTATGGCCCAGCACCACCACGAGATCGTAAAGCGAGTCGCCACGCCACATTATCTCATGCCCGCCTCGAAAAGGCAGCTTCACCGGCCGGTTATAGTCGGGCCGGGCGGGGTCGTCGCACCAGCCGTCATCCGGCTCGATAGGGATGGCGATCAGCGATCCCTGCGGCGGTGAGATTCTGTCCGCCCTGAACAGGATCCTGCGGAACGCCCACATCCCTGCCGGGGTAGCGCCGTCCCCTTCTCGCTTTTCCGCCGCGTCGACGACGCCGGTTCGGCCGAGGGCGCACGCGAAGCGGCGGCCGTTCCATTCGGCGGTGCCGTCAGGAAGAACCAGAAGGTCCACGGCGATCAGGGCGAAACGCGGCGCGCCCGTTTGGCGCGCGCGCTGTCCTCGCTATGCGGAATCCGCACCGGCCCCTGCCCACCATCCTCTAGCGAGGCCAGCAGCGCCTTGCGGATCTGTTCCAGCTTGCCTTCGTGGGTGACCTGCATGCCGAAAGCATCCTTGACATAAAACACATCCACCGCGCGTTCTCCGTAGGTCGTGATCAGCGCACTGGCGATTTGCAGCCCGAGCTCGGTCAGGACCTGGGTAATCCGGTATAGGAGGCCGGGGCGGTCGCGCCCGTTGATCTCGATCACAGAATGGGTCCGGCTGGCGGTGTTGTTGATCAGCACGCGCGGTGCAACGGTGAAAACGCTGGACCTGGCGCCGATGGCGGGCCTGCGCTCCAGCTCTTCGCGCGGGCGGATGCGTCCGGCCAGCGCGTCTTCGATCCGCGCGTACAGCCGCTCCAGCGCGGGCTGCTCGTCATAGGCGCCGGCGCCCGAATCCTGGATCGAAAAAATGTCGAGCGCCATGCCGTTGGTCATGGTGAAGATCTTGGCATCCACGATATTCGCGCCTGACAGCGCCATGGCGCCCGCAATACCCGAGAACAGGCCGGGATGGTCAGGCGTATAGATCGTGATCTCCGTGATGCCGTTCTCGCCGTCTACCCGGGTATCGAAAGCGACCGGCGCGTTGTCCTCCTCTGCCTGCCGTATAAACGCCGCGTGCCGGGCATGGGTATCGCTGTCGACCGACAGCCAGTAAGACGGGTAGCCCAGATCGAGAAAATGGTCGACCTGCTCCACGGGCCAGCCGGACAGTGCGTCGCGCACGGCTTCCTTGGCCCCTTCGATGCGTCTTTCCCTGCCTGTCGTATCGTGCCCGCCCGACAGCAGCGCCTCGGTCGCGTAGTAAAGCTCGCGCAGCAGCGACGCCTTCCAGTTGTTCCAGACATTTGGTCCGACCGCGCGGATATCGACGACGGTCAGTATCAGGAGCAGCCGCAGCCGTTCCAGCGACTGAACCTGTTCGGCGAAATCGGCGATGCTTTTCGGGTCGCTCAGATCGCGATGAAAGGCGATGCGGCTCATCATCAGATGATGGCGCACCAGCCATGAGACCGTTTCGGTCTCTTCCTCCGACAGGCCGAACTGAGGGCACAGGCGTTCAGCCACTTCGGCGCCGAGTACGGAATGATCGCCGCCCCGCCCCTTGGCGATATCGTGCAGAAAGGTGGCCACGATCAAAGCGCGCCGGGAGGAAATGTTGTGAATCTGTTCCGACGCGACCGGCATCTGCTCCTTGTATGACCCGTTGGCGATGCCGTGCAGGATGCCGATCGCGAAAATGGTGTGCTCGTCGACCGTGTAGACGTGATACATGTCGTGCTGCATCTGAGCGACGACGCGGCCGAAATCGGGTACGAAACGTCCGAACACGCCGGCTTCGTTGAGCCGCCGCAGAGTGATCTCCGCGCCCTTCCCGGCAGTCAGCATTTCAATGAACAGCCGGTTGGCTTCCGCGTCTTCGCGAATCTGGTCAACCAGCCGAATGCGCCGCGTGATCATGCGCAGTGCGCGCGGATGAACGTCGAGGTCGTGCTTCTGGGCGACCCGGAAGAGTTCGAGTATACGGACCGGCCTTTCATCGAAATCATTGCCCGAGCGAATCGACAGCCGTCCCGATTCCAGCGGGTAACCGTCAATGTCGCGGCGGAAGAAATCGAACCCGATGATCGACAGACGCGTCGGACGCCTCTGCTCGGCTTCCAGCGCAGCGCAGAAGATCCGCGTCAGGTCGCCGACCGATTTCGCCATCAGATAATAATGCTTCATGAACCGTTCGACGCCGCGCGTGCCGGCATGGTCCTTGTAGCTGAGGCGCTGCCCGATCTCCTGCTGAAGGTCGAAGGTAAGCCGGTCCTCGCCGCGCCCGGTCAGGTAATGCAGGTGGCACCGAACCGAGCGCAGGAACGATTCAGCCTTGGCGAAGCGGGCCGCCTCCTGTGTCGTCAGGACGCCTTTTTCGACCAGATCGGCGACCGTTTCGACGCGATAGATGTATTTGCCGATCCAGAACAGGGTCTGCAAGTCGCGCAAGCCCCCCTTGCCGTCCTTGACGTTGGGCTCCAGCACGTAGCGCGAATCGCCCATCCGGCGATGGCGTTCGTCCCGCTCGGCGAGCTTCGCTTCGACGAATTGCGGTCCCGTATCCCGGGCGATTTCCTTCCAGAACCGCCGCCGCATCTGGGTGTAGAGCGCCTTATGGCCGGCGATCGACCGCGCCTCCAGGATCGATGTGCGGATCGTGATGTCCTGCTTCGCCAGCCGGATGCAGTCATCCATCGACCGCGTCGCATGCCCGACCTTGAGACCGAGGTCCCATAACAGATAGAGGATCGACTCGACGATCTGCTCGATGCGCGAGGTGATCTTGTAAGGCATCAGAAAGAGCAGATCGATGTCGGAGGACGGCGCCAGCTCCCCGCGTCCGTACCCGCCGATCGCCACCAGGCAGATGCGTTCGCCCTGGGTGGGGTTGGGCATCGGGTAGACGCGCTCGGTGGTCACCTCGTAGGCGAAGCGCAGGAGTTGGTCCATCAGAAAGGCCTGCGCCCGGACGGTTGCGTCGCCGCGCGCCTCCCCCGATTCGAACCGGCGACGGATTTCGGCCCGCCCCGATTCAAGCGCCTGCCTGATCTCGGCGAACAGCGCTCGCCTGACGTCCTGCGCAGGAGAGTCCTCATCGAACTGCGATGAGATCGCCGAACGCAGTTTCTCGATGTCGACGATGTCGCGCTGTTTCAGAACGGTTGCCATGACTCGGTGCTGCTCCTGTCCGGCGATGGGCGGCCACCCTATCGGTAGCACGGCCGGCGGTGGAAACTGAAGGACCGAAAGCGGTTATTCCGACCCGGTCCGGGCCAGCTCTTTCAGACGGTACAGAAACTCCAGCGCTTCGCGGGCCGTCATCCCGTCCGGGTCGGCCTCCGCGATGGCCCTGTCGATAGCGCTTTCGCCCGTTCCCGCAGCACCGGATTTCGGCCGCGCTGCCTGGAACAGCGGCAGGTCATCGGCCAGCCTGGCGGCTGCACCGCTCTGCTCGCCGGCTTCGAGCGCCGCCAGCACCTGCTCGGCGCGGTCGATTACGGCGGGCGGCAGCCCGGCGAGCCGCCCGACATGGATGCCGTAGGACCGGTCGGCCGCACCCGGCGCGACCTCATGCAGGAACACCACGTCGCCCTGCCATTCCTTGACCCGCATGGTCCGGCAGGAGAGCGAGTCCAGCGTTCCCGCGAGCGCCGTCAGCTCGTGATAATGCGTGGCGAACAGGGCCCGGCAGCGGTTGACCGTATGGATGTGTTCGAGCGCCGCCCAGGCGATCGACAGCCCGTCGAATGTTGAGGTGCCGCGCCCGATCTCGTCGAGGATGATCAGCGCTCGCGGTCCGGCCTGGTTGAGAATCGCGGCGGTTTCGACCATCTCGACCATGAAGGTCGACCGGCCGCGCGCCAGATCGTCGGCTGCGCCGACCCGGCTGAAGAGACGGTCAATGACGCCGATATGGGCGCTCTCCGCCGGGACGAACGATCCGGTCTGGGCAAGGATGGCGATTAGCGCGTTCTGGCGCAGAAAGGTGCTCTTGCCCGCCATGTTGGGTCCGGTCAAAAGCCACAGCCGGCTCTGGTCCCGCAGGTCGCAATCGTTGGGGACGAAATCGGCGTCACCCGCCGAGCGGAGCGACGCTTCGACGACCGGATGGCGGCCGGCGACGATGGAAAACTCCGCGCTGTCGTCAACGACGGGCCGGACATAGCGGTGTTCGGCGGCGAGGTCGGCAAGCGCCGTGTCGACATCGAGCGCTGCGAGCGATGCTGCTGCTTCCGCAATCCCGTCCGTGCGCGCCGAGACCTCGCCCGCCAGGTCCTCGAACAACTCCTGCTCTAGCGCCAGCGCCTGGTCCGCGGCGCGGCTGATCCTGCCTTCGAGTTCGCCCAGCTCGACCGTCGTATAGCGCACCGCGCTGGCCAGTGTCTGGCGGTGGATGAATTTTTCGTCCGGGCCCGCCGGCATCTTGTCCGTGTGAGTCGGGGTAACCTCGATGTAATAGCCCAGCACGTTATTGTGGCGGATCTTGAGCGACGCGATACCGGTCTCATCGGCGTATTTTTTCTGCAGTCCGGCGGTCAGCTTCCGGCTTTCGTCGCGCAGCGTGACCAGCTCGTCCAGCGCCTCCGAATAGCCAGGTGCTATGAAACCGCCATCGCGCGCCAGCAGCGGCAGGTCGTCGCGCAACGCGCGCGCCAGACGTTGCGACAACTCTTCATGATGGCCGAGCCCCTGGCGAGCCTGTGCGGTTTCGGCCGGCAGGTCGTCGCGCGCCAGCCGGTCGCGCAGCGCGGCGGCGCGGTCGAGTCCGATCCCGATCGCTGTCAGGTCGCGCGGCCCGCCACGTCCCAGCGTAAGACGCGACAGCGCACGCTCGATATCGGGACAGGACGACAGAAGATTTCTCAGATCGTCGCGCAGGGAGGAGTCATCGCGAAACAGCGCGACCGAATCCAGCCGGGCGCCGATCGCCGCCGCATCCGTCAGGGGCGCTGAAAGCCGCGCCGACAATAGCCGCGAACCGGCGCCGGTCACTGTCCGGTCGATTACCGACAGCAACGAGCCCCGCCGTTCGCCCGAGAGGGTTCGGGAAAGTTCCAGGTTGCGTCTGGTCGCGGCGTCGATTTCCATCACCGCGCCATCGGCGATACGGCGCGGCGGCTCCAGACGGGGCAGCTTTCCCTTCTGGGTCAGTTCGACATAATCGATCAGCGCGCCGCAGGCCGCGATTTCCGCCCGGTCGAATCCGCCGAACCCGTCCATGGCGGCGACGTCGAACGCGGCCTCCAGCCGTCGGCGCGCCGCGGTGCTGTCGAACCGCGCGTTGGGCAGAGGTTGCAGCCGGTCCTTCCAGTCGCCGAACAGGTCGAACAGGGACGGTGTCTGTAAGAGGCGTTCCGGCGCCAGCAACTCGCCCGGCTCGACCCTCGCGAGCGCCGCGCTGAGCCCTGCTTCGTTGACCTGTTGCACCCGAAACGCGCCGGTCGAAATATCGAGCCATGCGAGCGCCATCGATCCGGTCGCATCCGAGACCGCGGCGAGGTAGTTGTGGCTGTCGGCATCCAGCAGTGCATCCTCGGTCAGCGTGCCCGGTGTCACCAGCCGGACCACCTCGCGGGCCACGACCGACTTGGAACCGCGTTTTTTCGCTTCCGCCGGGTCCTCGGTCTGTTCGCAGACGGCGACCCGGAATCCTTTCCGGATCAGGCGCGACAGGTAGGTATCCGCTGAATGCACCGGCACGCCGCACATCGGGATGTCCGCCCCGTCATGCTTGCCGCGCTGGGTGAGGGTGATGTCGAGGGCCGCCGCCGCCTGCACGGCGTCGTCAAAGAACATCTCGTAAAAATCGCCCATCCGGTAGAATAAAAGGCAGTCCGGGTGGGCCTCCTTTATGGAAAGATATTGTTCCATCATCGGTGTTGCGCCAGCGGTCGACCGGCGCGCCGTCGAGGACGATTTCGTTGAAGAGGAGGATTGTCCGCCGTCTGCCATGGTGGCAGCTTATCAGGGCGTTCCGGCGCCAGCCAGAACCGTCGTTCCGGCAGCCGCATTGTGTCATGAAAACATGACTTGATGATCGTCCCGGAAACCCGCAAGCTATCAGAATACAAACAGGAATCGGGGAGAGGGGCATGGCCCGCAAAGCAGCAAAACCGAAAACATCTCGTGCAAAATCGTCTTCTGCCGGAAAACGGCCGAGAAAGAAGGCGGTGGGGAAGAATGCGGCAATCGAGGCGGGTCGCAGCCAGATTTCCAACCTCGAGCGCGAAGCGCTGGCGCTGCATCGAGGCCCGCCCCCGGGCAAGCTTTCCATCGCTCCGTTGAAATCGATCACGACGCAGCGCGACCTGTCGCTCGCCTATTCGCCGGGCGTGGCGGCGCCGTGCCTGGAAATTGCGAAAGACGAAAACACCGCGTTCGATTACACGAACAAAGGCAACATGGTGGCCGTCATATCCAACGGAACGGCTGTCCTGGGGCTCGGCAATCTCGGCGCGATGGGCGCAAAGCCGGTGATGGAAGGCAAGTGCGTCCTGTTCAAGCGGTTCGCCGATATCGACGCGATCGATCTCGAGGTCGACACCAGCGATGTTGACGAGTTCGTGAACTGCGTCCGCTATCTCGGGCCGGGATTCGGCGGCATCAACCTCGAAGACATCAAGGCGCCGGAATGTTTCATTATTGAGGAGCGTCTTCGCGAGATGCTCGACATTCCGGTGTTTCACGACGACCAGCATGGCACCGCGGTAATCGCCGCTGCCGGGCTGATCAATGCGATGCACCTGACCGGGCGCGAACTCGAGGAAACGAGGGTCGTCGTCAACGGCGCCGGCGCCGCCGCAATCGCCTGCACGAACCTGTTCAACGCCATGGGGCTTCCGCGCGAGAATATTATCCTGTGCGATTCCCGCGGCGTCGTTTATCGCGGCCGCGAAGACGGCATGAACCAGTGGAAGTCGGCCTATGCCGTCGACACCAAGCTGAGGACACTGGAAGACGCGGTCAAAGGCGCCGATATGTTTTTTGGCGTGTCCGCTGCCGGCGCCATGACAAAGAAGATGGTCAAATCGATGGCGAAAAGCCCGATCATCTTCGCGCTGGCGAATCCCGATCCGGAGATCACGCCGGAAGATGTTCGGTCGGTTCGCAAGGACGCGATCATCGCCACCGGGCGGTCGGACTACCCGAATCAGATCAACAATGTTCTCGGCTTTCCCTATATCTTCCGCGGCGCGCTTGACGTGCGCGCCCGGCGCATCAACGACGAGATGAAGATCGCCGCGGCCCGGGCGCTGGCCGAACTGGCGCGCGAGGAAGTTCATGAAGAAGTGCTTGGGGTCTATGGCAAACGCGAGCTGAAATACGGGATCGACTATCTGATTCCCACTCCGTTCGATCCCCGACTGGTTACCGCGGTGCCGCCGGCGGTTGCGAAGGCGGCGATGGACAGCGGCGTCGCGCGGACGTCAATCGACGATATGGAGGAGTATCGCCGTTCGCTTACGCAGCGCATGGATCCGACGGTCATCAGCCTGCACAACATTTTCGAAACGGTGAAACGCGATCCCAAACGCATCGCATTCGCCGAAGGAGAGGAAGATGCCGTCATTCGCGCGGCGATCAATTTCCGCAACGCCGGCTACGGGACGCCGGTTCTGATCGGCCGCGACGACATCGTCGCCGAAAAGCTCGGAGCGCTGGGTCAGAGCGTGGACGAATTCGAAGTTCACAATGCGAGGCTGTCGGACAGCACTGCGGCCTATACCGACTATCTGTACGGGCGGTTGCAGCGTCACGGCCATCTTCGGCGCGATTGTCAGCGTATGGTCAACCAGGACCGCAATATCTTTGCCGCCTGCATGGTCGCCATGGGGCATGCCGACGGCATGGTTACCGGGCTGACCCGGAACGCGCCGACAAGCTGGAACGATATTCTGCGGGCGATCGATGTTCGAAAGGGCGAGGAGCTGTTCGGTCTTTCCATCATGTCGACGCGGGACCGCACGGTCTTCATCGCGGATACGATCGTGCACGAACAGCCGACCGCGAAGCAGCTTGCCGACTTTGCGGTTCAGGCCGCCGCCAAGGCGCGCATCATGGGCCACGAGCCCCGGGTCGCGCTTCTGTCGCACACCAGCTTCGGCGGACGGTCCAGCGACCGGATTGAGGAAATCCGCCAGGCGGTCAGCATACTCGAACAGCGAAAGGTCGATTTTGCGTTCGAGGGCGAAATGTCGGTGAGCACGGCGCTCGACCCGGTGATGGGGTCGGTCTACCCGTTCAACCGGCTGGGCGGTCCGGCAAACGTGCTGATCATGCCGGACCTTTTCTCGGCATCGATCGCATCGCGCCTGCTGCAGAAGCTCGGCGACGCGACCGTGATCGGACCCCAGCTGATGGGGCTCAGCAAGCCGGTCGAAATCGGCCGGCTGGATGCCACCGTGTCCGATATCGTCACCAACGCCGTTCTTGCGGCCTACGACGCCCGCAACTGATCTCTCCAGGACGGTTCGCGCTTTACGGCCCTGCTCCCGCCCGCTGTCCCGCCGGGCCAGCGGGCGGGCCGTGGCTGCGCCTTGCTTCGTAGTTTATTGAAAACTTTATCGAAATTTGCGCCGAACTTGGAACGATACAAGGCGCATTAAGCATAAAGCTTCATCTCCCGGTCATAGATCAAATCCATCATCCCACCTGTCGCGGGACGGGCAGGAGGCCCAATTTTCCCGTCGAAAACCGAGCGGGGTCGAATTTTTGTGATTGGAATCACGTTACGACCCCTCAGCATGGCCCATATCAGAATGCGAGGATTCGATGAGACAGGAAAACAGACAGATGGAGATGACAGAAACAGTCGGTCACAATCTGGACAGACAGCCTCTGGACAGGTCCCAGCGCGCAGCGATGCGGTTCGGCCTCTCGGTCGGCGTCATGACGGTGACCGCGATGCTCGCCGGCATATATGCCAGCGCCATTCTCGCGCTGATGTCCTGATAGGACGTCTGCCGCGTACCGACCGGATTCACCGGACTCATGGGTATTTTCACCAACTCCGCCGGGACCGCCAAAGCGGCCCGCCATTGGATCGCCGGGCTCTCCCGGCGCTTCGACGGCGCGCTGGCGTGCGGCGTTCTGGGCTTTGGCGTCCTCGCGGCGGCGCTGGTGATTTCGTCCTCCGTTCATGCCTGGACGATCGATTTCGAGGACAGTTTCCTGGATCTGCCCAACCCGGTCGTGTCGGGGCAGGTCCAGGGCCGGATCATCGACGACGAATTCTCGACGCCGGGGCTGATCGATCCGACAGCGATCGATCACGATC
>JAYOLL010000037.1:12575-24194 GCA_038120295.1 Rhodospirillales bacterium
ACGATCTTGGGGCGCCCTTCACCCATGCCGATACCAATCAGGTCCTGAATCCCGGGCAGATCCTGATCCTGCACGAACAGCTGCGCTATTGCCGCAAGGCCAACGGCGCCCAGGTCAACGGCAACAACGCGAACGCTGTTTCCTGCGACGACCCGGACGACCGGGCTAACGGCGGCGAATTTCAGATCGAGTTCAACAAGGCGGTGACCCTGCAGAGCATCGATTTTTTCGATATCGAATATAATGAGACCCTGCCGCCCGACCCGAATAATGAAATCACGCTGTTCGATATCAACGGAAACCAGATCCTGGGCGCGGGCGCCTTCTACACGCCCAGCACCGGCGGCGACAATAGGTGGAAAGACGTCATCTTCAATGTCGCGGGCGTCGCCAAGATCAAGATCAAATGCGCCGGTTCCTGCGCTATCGACAACATCCGCGGCACTAACGACGGGACGCCGCCCACCGGTGTCCCGGAGCCCTCCACCATTCTTCTGTTTGCGGCGGGGCTGATCGGCGGCGGCTGGTATCGACGCAGAAAGAAAACGAATTGCTAGAGCGCCTGCAGCGCGTGGCGGTGGAAAACCGCTGACATGTCGCTGAAACAGGCAAAGATTATCCGCTCGATGTTTTCCATCGTCTCCAGACAGTCGGCGACGGTCCGGACAGCGATCTGTGCGGCCCTGTCGGCGGGAAACCCATAAACGCCAGTGCTGATGGCGGGAAAGGCGATGCTGGCGAAACCGTTCTCCGACGCGATCTCCAGCGACCGCCGATAGCAGCTCTCCAGCAGCGCTTCCTCATTCTGTCCGCCGCCCTGCCAGACAGGTCCGACCGTGTGGATGACGTGGCGCGCGGGAAGCTCGTAACCCTGCGTCAGCCTCGCGTTTCCAGTGGCGCATCCGCCCAGCGTCCTGCATTCCTCCAGCAGTTTCGGTCCTGCGGCGCGGTGAATCGCGCCGTCCACTCCGCCACCGCCCAGCAGCGTTTCGTTCGCGGCATTGACGATGGCATCGACCTCCAGCCGCGTGATGTCTCCGATAATAATCTCGGCAATTTCGTGGATTCGCCGCGTCATCTTCCGTCTCCTGACAACAGGGTTTCTCCCGGTCCGCGTTTTCAGCCTGTCTGCCTTATGATACGTGAGTGGTCCATTTTCGAAACGGCGGACTGGGATGTCTTCACCAAAATCCGTGCTGGTCTATGTCGGCGGCGATCTGGTCGGCGACGCGCTGATGAAGCTGCCCTTCGTCCGCGCGCTGCGCGCGGCCTGCCCCGATGCTGCGATTACCTGGTGCGCGGGCAAGCACAAAAGCGCGTTCGCCGGCGCATTGCGTCCACTGACCAAAGGATTAATCGACGAGGTGGTCGAAGAGGCGGGCTTCGACCGGCCGCTCTGCTGTCTTCTGAAGAGACCGCTCGGTGGGAGGCATTTCGACCTCGTGATCGATACGCAGCGTGGCGTCCCGGTTTCGTTTCTCGTCCGCCGCATCCGGCATGACGTCTTCGTTTCCGGTTCGGCCGATTTTTTCCTTTCTGACAGAAAGCCCGCGAAACCCTATGACCGACCGGCTTCTATGGTGTGTCAGATGCTCGATCTGCTGGAGCTCGCTACCGGGGTGCCGCCTGCCGGCGGTGCGCCCTTGTCGCTGGATCCGGAGGTGCTCCAGCGGGCGCAGGCGGCCCTGCCCGATGGCCCGGCCTATGTCGGTCTAGCGCCCGGCGCGGGAGGCCGTATCAAGTGCTGGCCGCTGGACAGCTATATCGCGCTGGCCCGGCTCCAGATCGATGCAGGCAGACTTCCGGTTTTCATCCTCGGTCCGGCGGAGCAGGAATGGGCGGCGCAACTTCAGCAAGACGTACCGGGTGCGCTTTTTCCCACGCTCGAAGCGGGACAGGCGGGGCCCTCCGTCGAATATTCGATCGCGCTGGGAAGAAGGCTCGCTGTCGCGGTCGCCAACGATGCCGGGTCCGGGCACATCCTCGCTGCAGCGGATGCGCCGCTGGTTTCCCTGTTCGGCCCGACGCCCGCGGCCAAGTTCGCGCCCGCGGCGAACCGGTTGACGGTCCTGGAAGCGCAGACCTTCGGGTCGGAGGCGATGGACGCCATCCCGATCGATGCGGTGGCGGACGCGGTCGACCGGCTGCTGGAGTCAGCGAACCGATAGCGGATAGCGCTTGAGCCACAGGAGCAACAGCAGGCCGGGAACCGCCAGCGCGGTGGTGGCGACGAAGAAGCCGGCCCAGCCCAGCCATTCCGCCATGGCGCCCGCGCCGGTCGCGAGAAGCGTCCGGCCAAATGCCATCAGCGATGTCAGCAGCGCATATTGCGTCGCGGTAAAGGATACATGACAGAGACCGGACAGGTAGGCGACGAAGGCGGTCGACCCCAGCCCGCCCGTGAAGTTGTCCGCCCCCACGGCAACCGCCAGCAGTGTCAAATCCGCGCCGGTATGGGCGAGCCACGCAAATAGCAGGTTGGTGATTGCCTGCAGGATGCCGCCCGCCAACAGCGCGGCCAGCACCCCGGCTTTCGCGACGAACACGCCCCCTGCTGCGATACCGGCCAGCGTGGCGATCACACCGAACAGTTTGGTGACGCTCGCGATCTCGACGCCTGAAAAGCCGATCTGGTGATAGAACGGGTTCGCCATGGCGCCCGCAACCGCGTCGCCATATTTGTAAAACAGGACAAAGATGAGGATCCACCACGCGCCCGAGCGCGACATGAACTCCGACAGCGGTTCGACGACTGTCGCTTTCAGGGTCGACGTCATGCTCCGCGCCGGGCGCTCCTGCCCGGAAGCCGGCGTTTCCGGTTCCGGTGCAATCAGAACCGCGATCATGCCGACGCCGATCAGCGATGCCATGATTGTGTATATCCAGAACCAGTCGAGAAAATCGGCAAGCGCGATGGCGCCGGCGCCGGATGCCAGCAGCCCGAACCGGTAACCCGCCTGGGTCATGGCCGCGCCCGCCCCCTGTTCGCGTTCCTGCAGGATATCGATCCGGTAGGCGTCGATGACGATGTCCTGGCTGGCCGACAGGAACGCCATGACAAATGCCATTACGGCGATCCAGGCGATGTCGCCGCGCGGGTCGCCGGCGCCGAGCAGAACGATGGAGATCGCCAGCAGGACCTGGATCGCCAGCATCCAGCCGCGCCGCCTTCCCAGGCGTTCTGTCAGAAACGGCAGTCGCCCGTGATCGATCACGGGGGCCCACAGGAACTTGAGAGAATAGGGCGTCGACACGGCGAGCAAGCCGCCGATCGCTGTGAGCGTCACTCCCTCTTTCGCCATCCAGTATGACAGCGTCGAGAACCCCAGCAGCAGCGGCAGGCCGCTGGAAAACCCCATCAACAGGATGACGAGCTGCCGCCGGTCGGCATAGACCGACAGCGCGTCGCGCCATCCAGAAAGGCTGTGAGAATCCGCCATCGGCCTCATTTTCCTGCGGCGATCATAGCCGCGCATGCGATTCGGCGGCGAAATTCCCGACGGCGCTAAAGCCGCTCGCCCCTGACCAGCCGGGGCAGGTCGCCGAGCTGTCCCATCGCGTGGCCCATGAATATTTTCTTGAGGCCCGGCATCCTGTCGACCGCGGCAAGGCCGAGATCGCGGGCGGTGCGGACCGGCGCGATGTTATTCGAGAAAAGCCTGTTGAGCCCATCGGTAGCGGCGAGCATCAGCGTGTTGTCGAACCGGCGCAGCCGTTCGTAACGCTCGAGCATGGCGGGCGCGCCGGGATCGAGCCCGAGCCGGAGCGTGTCGACGATCTGCTCGGCCAGCACGGCAACGTCCCGGAGGCCGATATTGAGACCCTGGCCTGCAATCGGGTGAATCGCGTGCGCTGCGTCGCCAGCCAATGCGAGCCGGGGTGCAATGTAGGATTTCGCATGCAGCAGGCCAAGCGGATAGGAAAAGACCGGACCGACGAGTTCCAGAGCGCCGAGATAATCTCCGAACCGTCGTGCGAGCTCTTCGATGAACGCGGTTCTGTCCAGCTGCAGCAGTCGCGGCGCCAGATCGGTCCGTTCGGTCCAGACGATCGATGAACGCCGTTCGGTCATCGGCAGGATGGCGAACGGTCCCGAGGGAAGGAAACGTTCCTGCGCGATCCCGCGATGATTGCGCTCATGCGCGACGGTGCAGACGATGCCGGTCTGGTCGTAGCGCCACGATGTCGTATCGATGGCGGCAGCCTGCCGCGTCGGCGAGTTGCGACCGTCAGTGGCGATGGCGAGCATCGCGCGTATTTCAATGCCGCGATCGGTTTCCGCCTCGACGGCCGGTCCCGCCCTGTCCAGCCGCCTGATCGTCGTTCCCGTCAGCATGGTGACGGATGGAAGACCCTCCAGCCGTGACAGCAGCGCCCGGCGAAGCACCCGGTTCTCAACGATGTGACCAAGCGCCTCGTCGCCCAGCAGACGGTAATCGTAATGCAGGAAGAGCGGCGAATGGCCGTCCGAGATACGAATTTCAAGGATCGGTTCGGCCTCGGCGCCGATACTGTCCCAGACGCCGATGGTCTCAAGCGCGGTCTGCGAGCCCGCGGCAATGGCTGTGGTCCGCCCGTCGAAACCGGTGTCCAGCATTCGCTCCGGGGCCATCGGCTCGATCACCGCGACCGATACGCCGGCGTCCCCCAGCGCCGCGGCAAGCGACAGCCCGGCGAGGCCGCCCCCGATCAAGAGGATCTCTGTCGACAGCAATTCGCCAGGCTCTGGCGCGGTTCGATTCGGCGGGGGTGTCATGACCGACGCACAATCGCGCTGCGGACGTTTCCTGTCCAGCACAGTCTATGCTCTGTGGAAGCGAAAAAGATGAGCATAAAATAAGCAATATAATTCCTATGAATAAAAAATAGGCACCTATGGGCGGTCCGCCCTTCACGTGCCCATGGATGCCGGCTATGAAAACCTATCCTAAGCTATTGTTATATAATGTTTTTAATAAAATTTTCACTTAAGTCGATGTTTGGCACGGCCTTTGCAATCCTCCCTGTCGAACCGACGGCTAAGCGGTCGGATTCTTATACAAACGGCATTTCGGCCCGGCCTGTCCGATCCGAAATGAAACAAAAGAGGAAAGACAATGAGTACATCAATCAAGACTTTCGGGTCATCACGGGTTCTCGGCGCTCTGGTTGGGGCGTCCCTTGCGATCGGCGTTGCCGGCGCGGCCAGTGCGCAGGACACCAGCGGCATTCCCGGCACCTTCTCTGCCAATGCAGGTCTTGTCAGCGAGTATTATTTCCGCGGCCTGTCCCAGACCGACGACGCCCCCGCCATCCAGGGCGGGTTCGACTATGAGGTCAAGCTCGCGGATCCCACCGCGCTCTATCTCGGCGTCTGGGGATCCAATGTCGATTTCAATGAGGGCGCTGGCGTCGATGGGGCGACCGTGGAAGTTGACCTCTATGGCGGGTTCAGGGGTTCCATCGGCGACAGCGGCATCGGCTGGGATATCGGGTTCATCTACTACACCTATCCCGGAGCGGCGAGCAGCCTGAATTACGACTTTATCGAGGTGCAGGGCGCGTTGTCCTACGATTTCGGTCTCGCCTCGGTCGCGGCCAGCGTCAACTACTCGCCTGACAATTTCGGTGAGAGCGGTGCGGCCTGGTACCCCAAGCTGGCGCTGGACGTACCGCTCGGCAAAACCGGCATCACCTTCTCCGGCTACGTCGCCAAGCAGTACATCGACAAGGAAGACGTGTTCGGTAGCCCGGATTACACCGAGTGGAACCTGTCGCTCGGCTATTCGATCGCCGGCTTCGACCTCTCGGTTGCCTACTCCGATACCGACATCAGCCCGTCAGCCGATGCCAACAAGGAAGCCGTGATTTTCTCGGTCTCCCGGTCGTTCTGAGGGAGGGGCGCATGAAGCTTATCGAAGCCATCATCAAACCCTTCAAGCTCGACGAGGTCCGCGAAGCGCTGACCGAGATCGGGGTCCAGGGGCTCACCGTCAGCGAAGCGCGCGGATTCGGGCGTCAGAAGGGCCAGAAGGAAATCTACCGGGGAGCCGAATATGAAATCAGCTTCCTTCCCAAACTCAGGCTTGAAATCGCCGTGCCCGACGACCTCGTCGACAGGGTCGTGGAAACGCTGAGGGTTTCGGCGGCCACCGGCCAGATAGGCGACGGCAAGATTTTCGTTTTCGACGTAGTCAAGGCGGTTCGTATCCGCACCGGAGAAGAAGACAATGAAGCACTTTAAAAAACTCGCGGCCGGAGCCGCTGCAATTCTCACCGCCAGCGCGGTTCTCGCCGTAGACCCGGCGCTGGCCCAGGAAGCCAAGCCCAAACTTGATTCGGGCGATACCGCCTGGATGCTCACCTCGACCGCTTTGGTCCTGATGATGACGATCCCCGGTCTCGCGCTGTTCTACGCGGGCATGCTGCGCAAAAAGAATATTCTCTCGATGCTCATGCAGTGCTTCGCGATCTGCTGTCTGATGAGCGTGCTCTGGATGGTTGCCGGCTACAGCTTGGCCTTTGCCGAAGGCAATCCTTATGTCGGCGGCCTCAGCAAGATGTTCCTGATGGGCTCTTCGGTCGAAGCGATCAACGGCACCATTCCCGACATCCTGTTCATGGTGTTCCAGATGACCTTCGCCATCATCACGCCGGCGCTGATTGTCGGCGCGTTCGCAGACCGGATGAAATTCAGCGCCATGCTGTGGTTCACCGGCATCTGGATGCTGGTCGTCTACGCCCCCATTACGCACTGGGTGTGGGGCGGCGGTTTCCTCGGCTCCGACGGGGTGCTTGATTTCGCCGGCGGTACGGTGGTGCACATCAACGCGGGCATCGCCGGTCTGGTGGCCTGCATCATGATCGGCAAGCGCTCGGGGTTCGGCACCGAATCCCTGATGCCGCACAATCTCGTGCTGACGGTCATCGGCGCATCGCTTCTGTGGGTAGGCTGGTTCGGTTTCAACGCCGGATCCGCGCTGGCTGCCAACGGGACCGCCGCAATGGCAATGGCCGTGACGCAGATCGCCACCGCAGCGGCGGCTCTCTCCTGGATGTTCATCGAATGGATGGTCCGCGGCAAACCGAGCGTTCTCGGCATCGTTTCCGGCGCCATCGGGGGTCTTGTCGCCATCACGCCGGCGGCCGGCTTCGTCGCACCGTCCGGCGCGCTGTTCATCGGGCTGATCTCCGGCGCCGCATGCTACTGGGGCGCTACCGGTCTCAAGAAGATGTGCGGCTATGACGACGCCCTCGACGTGTTCGGCATCCATGGCGTTGGCGGAATCGTCGGCGCGCTGCTCACCGGCGTGTTCGCCAGCAAGGCTATCGGCGGCACCGCCGGCCTGCTCGAGGGCAACGCCGCACAGGTCGTGACCCAGGCCTGGGGCATCGTGGCCACGATCGTCTATTGCGCCATCGCCAGCGCAATCATCCTGAAGGTCATCGACCTCATCATCGGGTTGCGCGTTTCGGAAGAGACCGAGCGCGACGGGCTCGATCTGGCGCTCCACGGCGAAACGATCCAGTGATCGTCCAGCCCACGTTTCCTCCCTGAGGCGGAACTCTCATCGCCGCCTTTTCCTGGCCGGTATGTCGCACCTGACATACCGGCCATTTTTTCATGGCGGCGCGCCCCGCTCAAAAAACGGCTTGCTGATTTCAATCTGTAGGAAAATGGAGCGGGCGATGAGATTCGAACTCACGACTTCAACCTTGGCAAGGTTGCGCTCTACCCCTGAGCTACGCCCGCGTCGCACAGCCGGATTATAGCACAGCGATAAGACAGGCCGCACCCTCCGGCGAAGGACGCGCGATAATAATCCGCCGCGCGATGTTTGCAAGCCTTTAGATACGGTTCCCCGCTTGAGCCTCCGGGCCCGCTGTGGCACAGACGGGCATGGCAGAGAACACCGACGCATCCATGGCCTGTCCTATACGAGGTCCCGAAACGCTGTATGAGCGTTTCCGGGAAGTCGGCATCGAATTCACCGCGTACCAGCACGAGCCCGTCTTCACGGTCGAAGAAGCACAGCGGGCCCGCGCCGCCGCGCCGGATGGCATGCCCGGCGCGCACTGCAAAAGCCTTTTCCTGAAAGACAAGAAAGGCGCGCTCTATCTTGTTGTCTGTCTCGAAGACCGGCGTCTCGATATGAAAGCGCTTGCCGGCGTCATGGGTTCCGCCAGGCTCTCGTTCGGCCGACCGGAACTTCTGATCGAGACGCTGGGCGTCGAACCCGGATCGGTGACGCCGTTCGCTGCGATCAACGATGCGGAAGGCGCGGTATCGGTCTTTCTCGATGCCGAGATGATGAAAGCGCCGCTGGTCAACTATCACCCGCTGGTCAACACGCACACTGTCGCCATGACGCCCGCTGATCTGGTCCGGTTCCTCGAATCCTGCGATCACGCGCCCACGGTCGTCGATCTCGATCCCGCGACGGCGCAATAGCAGGCCTTGTTTTTGCCGTCAAAAACAGCCATTTAAGGTTCCGGTTTCACAAACATTCCCGCGAGACGATGGACCCCATCATCGACCCAAATACCCCCCAGCCCCAGCCACCCGCCGACCTGATCAAGGATTCGAGCGAGGCCAGCTTCATGCAGGACGTCATCGAGGCTTCGAAAGAGACCCCGGTGATCGTCGATTTCTGGGCCCCCTGGTGCGGCCCCTGCAAACAGCTCGGCCCGCTCCTGGAAAAGGTCGTGACCGAGGCCAGGGGTGCGGTGAAGCTGGTCAAGATCGATATCGACCAGAACCAGCAGATCGCCCAGCAGCTCCGTATTCAGTCGATCCCGGCGGTGTTCGCGTTTCATCAGGGCCGTCCGGTCGACGCGTTCCAGGGCGCGCTGCCGGAGAGCGAGCTTCGCGCCTTCGTCGACAAGCTGGCGAAATCCGCCGGGACCGAACAGAAATCGCCGCTCGAAGAAGCGCTCGAGCAGGCCGACGAGCTGATGGCGGCTGGCGACACGTCGCAGGCCGGCGCGATCTATGCGCAGATCGTCCAGCACGACCCGACGAGCATTGCCGCAAAGGCGGGGCTGGCGCGTTGCCTGCTGGCCGCCGATCAGACCGACAAGGCGCGCGAGATCGTCGATGCGCTGAGCGACGAAGAAAAAACCGATCCAGCCTTTGCGCCGGTCATCACCGCCCTTGAACTTGCCGACAAGGCGGCGAGCGTTGGCGACCTCGCCCCGCTTCGTTCCGCGGTTGAGGCGAATCCCAAGGATCATCAGGCCCGCTACGATCTCGCGATGGCGCTCTTCGCCGCTGGCGAGAAGGAAGAGGCGATGGATTCGCTGGTCGAGATCATACGCGCCGACCGCGCCTGGAACGATGAGGCGGCTCGCAAGGAGCTGTTGCAGATGTTCGAGGTACTCGGCCCGACCGACCCGCTGACCGTCGCCGGCCGGCGCAAGCTGTCCTCTATTCTGTTCTCCTGACCGCTCGGCATAACCAGAATGGCGCGCAGCCCGCTCGAGCCGACTTTCGATGCGCTGCCGCGCATCATCCCGATCTTTCCGCTGACCGGCGTGCTGCTGCTGCCGGGCGGGCACCTGCCGCTTAACATTTTCGAACCGCGCTATCTCGCGATGATTCGCGCGGCTCTGGCCGAAGACGCGCGACTGATCGGCATGGTGCAACCCCGCGTACCCGACCCGGACGACAATCGCGGAGCGAGCGAGTCGTTTACGCGCGGCGAGAAGCCTGAAACTTACCAGACAGGTTGTGCCGGGCGGATTACCGATTTCAGCGAAACCCCGGACGGACGGTACACGCTGACGCTTTCCGGCCTGTGCAGGTTTTCCATCGTCGAAGAGCTTGAGGAACAGGACGGTTACCGCCGGGTGCTGGCCGATTACAGCCGCTATCGCGGCGATCTCGGTGACCAGCTGGAGCCCGACATCGATCGCGAGCGGCTGCTGGCCGCGATGCGCGGCTATTTCGACCTGCAGGATGTCAAGCTCGACTGGGACGCGGTTGAGAAAACGCCGGTCGACCGGCTGGTAACATCGCTCGCCATGACCTGCCCGTTCGGACCCAACGAGCGCCAGGCGTTGCTGGAGGCCTCCGGCGCCGGCGCGCGCGCCGGCATCATCGTCACGCTGCTGGAAATGGCGCTGGCCGAAACCGGCGGCGCCAGCGGCTCGAGTCATTAAGGTATAACGGAAGAGAAAACCGATGAATCAGGGCGCCCGCCGCGTGGACCCCAAGTTGCTGGAGATTCTGGTCTGTCCGGTCACCAGGGAACCGCTGCGCTATGATGAGGACGCGCAGGAGCTGATCAGCGAGGCCGCGCGCCTCGCCTATCCGATCCGCGACGGCATCCCCATCATGCTGGCGGACGAAGCCCGTTCGCTGGACGACTGACGGCGAGGACCTGACATGACCAACCCGGCCCGCTACGGGGCGACCGCCAAGGCGACGCGGGTTCGCCTGCGCAAGGAAGAAAAATCTCTCTCCGTTGATTTCGACGATGGGCGGTCGTTCGAATATCCTGCCGAGCTGCTGCGCGTCGAGAGCCCTTCAGCGGAAGTACAGGGCCATGGGCCCAGCCAGAAGAAGATTGTCGCGGGCCGCCGGCACGTAAACATTATTAACGTCGAACCGGTCGGCAATTATGCAGTGCGGCTGGTATTCGACGATCTGCACGATTCTGGAATCTACTCCTGGTCCTGGCTGTACGATCTCGGCTGCAATATGGAATCGCGCTGGCAGGCCTATCTCGCCGGGCTCGACTCCGCGGGGTTGAGCCGCGATCCCTGACGACGCGATTTCCACAGGCTGTTTCGCCTGTCATCCAACGGTCATTCGTCCGTAACAGACGGGTCATGGCCGTCGGACAGTTTGCCGTCTTGAATTCGTGCTAATGACGGAGAGATTCGATGGACGGCATGGGAAATACGCAGATCCAGGAAAGCAGGCCCGAAGACGAAGCGCAGGAGCAGGAATGCGCTACCGATTTCGAACGGATTGCAGAACGCGCCATCGCGCGTCGGGGCTTCCTCGGCGGCGCGGTCGCCTTCGGCGCGTCGGCCTTTGTGGCGGGCGTCGGCACGCTGGCGCCGAAGAGCGCATCGGCCAAGGTCGCGTGGCTCGACTTCGAGCCCGTCGCCGCCAATTCGCTCGACACCGTGACCGTCCCGAAGGGGTTTCAGTGGCACCGCGTGATCAGCTGCGGAGATCCGCTGTGGTCTTCCGGCGTCGCTTTCGATCAGGCAACCCGCGGCTCCGGCGCAAGCCAGGAAAAGGCGTTCGGCGACAACAATGACGGCATGTCGCTTTTCTCCATCAATGGCCGGTCGGTCCTTGTCGTGAACAACGAGTACGTCAACAACAGGATCTTTTTCGGCAACCGCCCCGGCGGAAAGCCCGAGAACTCCGATGACACCCGCAAGGCCAAGGCCGCGCACGGCGTTTCGATCGTCGAAATAGAACAGAACGGCCAGTACTGGCGCGTCGTCAAGGATTCGCCGTTCAACCGGAAGATCACCGCCGATACGCCGATGGAAATCACCGGCCCGGCGCGCGGTCACGACTGGATGAAAACCGCCGCCGACCCGAACGGCGCGGTCGCGCTCGGCACCTGGAACAATTGCGGCAATGGCGAGACCCCGTGGGGCACTTACCTGACCTGC
>JAYOLL010000038.1:0-2282 GCA_038120295.1 Rhodospirillales bacterium
TTGCCGAAATCGCGATAGGCCTCTTCAAGCGCCGCGACGCAGTCCGGCATGTGCAAAATCTGTTCGACGTCCTCGTTGGTCAGGATCAGCATGGTTTTCTCCCTGGTTTCGCGTTTTCCGGAGAGTACAGGCGGCAGGGTGAAGCGGGAACCCTCAGCCGGACGAACCGGCGAGACTGTACCGCCCGTCGGAATCGCGGATCAGCCCCTGTGCCTTGCGGATTTCATCCAGCGCGCGGACGATCTCGCGCCCGTCATCGGACCCCAGCGCCGCAATCAGCTCGCCGAACGATTTCGATCCGTCGGCCAGCGCCTCCTCGACCGTCTGAAAGCGCGCCGCAGCCCCATCGAACGACGGCGGCACCGACACCGTCATATCGATCCGGTCGCGCAATCCGAACGGCAGGGTCAGGTCGAACCCGGCCTTGGCGCCGGTGCGCGACCCTTCGAGCGACGGATCCAGCGGGATGGCGCGGAAGCCGCCCTGAACGATCAGGTCGCGGTCGGCCTGAAACCGCGTCGCCAGCGCCCAGTCGATCTGGGCGTCCGACGTCACGTCGATATCGTCGTCGACCAGAAACACATGCTTGATGTCGGAAAGCGAGCCCAGCAGGGCGGCGATCGCATTGCGCGCTTCGCCCGGCACGCGCTGACGGATCGAGGCGCGCAGATTGAACAGTCCGCCAGACGACGGCGTCGCGTATATCGCCACCGGTTCGCGCACGGCGGTGCGGATCGCCTCCCACGCGCCGACCTCGGTCAGAACGGTACCGATATTGGATGTCTCGGTATTGACGATGGCCGCCCCGGAGATCGTAACGGTCTGGAACAGGGCGTCGCGGCGCCTGCAGATGGCCGTCAGATGGAATACGGGGTTCCGCTTCATGATCCCGTAATAGCCGAGGAACTCGCCGAACGGGCCCTCGTCTTCCGACCAGCCGGCCTCGTCGAAATAGCCTTCCAGAACCATCTCAGCATCGGCCGGCACGGGGATGTCATTGGTCACGCCTTTGACGACCGGCAGCGGCGCGCCGCGCAGCGACGCCAGCAGTTCAAGCTCGTCCCCCGGCAGGCGGAGCGAGGCCGATAGATGATCGATCGGATGCGAACCCACGACATAGCTCACCGGCAGTTTCCCGCCCGTCGCCTGCACCTGACGGAGGATCGCCTGCAGGTCGCTCGGCGCGGTCATGTCGACGCCGGCTTCCTTAGGGCCGCGCAGCATCATGCGGCGGATGCCGGCATTCATTGCACCGGTTCCGGGATCGCGGACGTAATCGATGGATGCGGAAATATAGGGCCCGCCATCCATCTCGTGCTGCAGATGAACCGGCAGTTTCGTCAGATCGGCGTCGTCGCCGGTCAGCACGATTTCGCGCACCGGCGCAGTCTCCGGCGCTACTTCCACGACCGGCTGTTTCGTCCTGATCCGCCGGTTGATTTCCTCCGGTACGTCGGCGCGCGGCACGCCGAAGGCGAGACCGATGCGGGGGCCGCTGCCGAGAATATTGCCGATTAGTTCCGCCTGTTCGGGCCCGGCCCTGCGAAACAGCACCGCCTTCCCGTTGCCATCGAGTCGCCGGGCGATCTCGGTCAGGGCGACCGGCTCCTCGACGATTTCGACTTCGCCGGCCTCGATCAGCGTGTCGACGAAACGCTGTAGCCCGAAGCGTTCGCAATCCAGGCTGGAATCGTCGGCCATGGAGGTCTCAGGCCTTGCCGGTCTGAATGCCGGTATAACGTTCCGCGCCCTCGGCATACGCCCATTCGGCGAAGCTTTCAGGCGTCGAGGGCCATTCGGCGGGGGTCCACTCGTCGGTGATGTAGTCGGAATCGGAATCGTATTCCGCCGCGCCGCCGCACGGGTTTTTGAAATACCAGAAATAGCAGGAGGACAGCGGATGCCGCCCGGGGCCGAGATGGGTCTCCCACCCCTTGTCGGTCATGTGCAGCCCGCCACCAAACACTTCGTGGATGTTCTCGAGCTCGAAGGCGATGTGGTGGAAACCGATATTGTCGCCGCCATGCAGCAGGAAAAGATTGTGGTGCTCGTTGGACCCGCCGCAGCGCAGGAAATAGCCGCGCCCGGGATAGTAATCGGTCACCTTGTAGCCAAGCCGTTCAACGTAAAAGTCGAGTTCCCTGTCGAGATCGGGGGCCAGCAGGACGATATGCGACATGCGGTGGGGTTTCGCCCTTTCGTAAACCTTGCCGCGTTCGTTCACCCGGGCAGCCTGGCCTGGCGCGTTATAGCCAGTGGGCGTAACAGGCACTTCCTTGCGC
>JAYOLL010000038.1:2382-23886 GCA_038120295.1 Rhodospirillales bacterium
CGACCCTTGTAATAGTCGGTCACGAAGAAACCGAGCCGGTTGACGTAGAAATCCTGGGTTTCCTTGTAGGACGGCACGGTAAACACCGCATGGCCCAGCGTCAGTGGATTGGCCTTGTCGTAATAGGTGGCGCGATCATCATACCGGACGATCGCTTCAGGCGAGTTGATCGGCGTTGCCGAGCGCGGCTTGACCTTGCGCCGCCGGCTCTTGCGGAAGGCGATGCCAAGCCCGTTATTGTCGGTCGAATGGATCGTGCCGTCTTTGTCTTCCGTGACCTCCCGGTCCTTCGACAGCTCCCGCTTGATACGGGTGAGATCGGCCTTCGACGAAACGCCCCAGGTAATCTCTCGCACAGTCGAGCCGCGCTGGATCGCCTTCGGCAGCGATTTGTCGCCTGTCTTGCGAATGATGACGCGCGATCCGTCCTGGGTTTCTAGGATCGCCTCGTTCGCGCCGCTTTTGATCTTTTTGAGACCGAAATCCTCGAACGCCTGCGCGCCCTTCTGGACGTCCGACGTCCCATACGTCACCGCGTCGATGCCGACATAAGGCATGAAAAAACCTCCTGCTTAACTCGTAATTCCCGAATTTAGTCGAAATAGCGCCGGCTTGCGAGAAGGCAAGCCGGTCAGTACGGCCTGGTATCTCCCTCGACCGTGGTGCGCAGCATCAGGCGCCGCTCGCCGTCGGGGAAATCGTTCCGCGCATGCGACGAGCAGCGGTTGTCCCACAGGATCAGGTCGCCGACCTGCCAGGAATGTTCGTAGACGAATTCCGGCTTCTCCATGTGATCGTAAAGAGCGGCGAGCAGGCGGGCGCTCTCTGCCTCGTCCATCTCCTCGACCCGCTCGGTCATCAGCCGGTTGACATAAACCGCCTTGCGACCGGTTTCCTCATGCGTGCGAAAGATCGGATGACGCGATTCAGCGAACGCCTCTATGCCCTTTCCATCGCCCTTCTGCGTGGAACCGTAATTGTAATGGTGGAACGCCCACTTGCCTTCGAGCGGTTCGCGGATGTCGTCCGGCAAGGTCTCGTACGCCGCGTAGCCGCTCGCGAACAGCGTTTCCCCGCCCGTGCCGGGAATTTCGACCGAATAGAGCAGCGTGCCCTTGTCCGGCACCTCGGCGTGCAGCATGTCGTGATGGAACATCATCTCGCCGTCCGGCAGCGCGCCGATCGGCTCCCCGTTTTCGCGGATATTGGAGATCAGCATGATGTTGGGGAGGATCTTGGCGTAGCCCGGCGGAAAATATTTCGGCGGCCGGGCGATCTTTGCGTGCGGCCCGAAAAACTTTGTGACCCGGATCTGGTCTTCCTGGCTGAGCGTCTGGCCGCGAAACACCAGGACGATATTATCGAGCCACGCCTGATAAATTGCTGCGACAGTCGCCTCGTCGATTTCCTGCGACAGATCGATATTTTTGACCTCTGCCCCGATATGTGGGCTGAGCTTCTCGATCTGGAAGGGTTTCTGCGGTTCCATGGCACTCGAGCGGGTCGCGCACATCGCAATTTCTCCTGTATTCGATATCTGTCGGAATCTAGCCCAACGCGGCAGCGCGGTCCATTTCGACCGGGCACAGTCCTGCGAAAAAGACCTCGCGGGCAAGATCACTCATCAAATGTCAATTGTCGTGCTATATATTAACGGCAAAGTCCGCAATCGATTGTGGGAATTGGCGCGTGGCCGACGGTAGCAGAAGCAGTCTGAACGAACGCCCGGAACTCGTTCCGGTCGCCGCGAACGCACGCGACGAATTCACCCGCATGCGCATTTTCGTCGGCGAGAAAAAGGCGGACAAATTCGAGGATCTCTACCGAAAATACGAGGATAAGGGCCACGTCCTCGGCTGGAACTTCGCCGCGATGCTGGGCGGACCGGTCTGGCTTTTCTACCGGCGACTGACTCTGGAAGGAGCGATCATGCTCCTGATTCCAACCGTTGCGGCGCTACTGCATTTCTAGCTCGGGATACTGACGTTCGCCATCGTGTGGCTTGTCGTGCCTGTTCTCGCCAACCAGTACTATCTCTATCGGGCCGAGCGGAGAATATATGAGGTCGAAAAGACCGATTTCAGCGAGAACGAGCGCGACCTGATCATCGCGATGCGCGGCGGCGGCACGATGCGCGGCGCCATCGCCGGCTTCCTGATGTTTGCAGCTCTGACGGTGGGCGTGGTGATAGGCCCGACCTGGCTGCATCTCGGTACGCTGCAGGAAGGGCTGCGCGCGGAGAACCTGAAGAAGCTTCTGAGCACGGGAGGCGCACCCCAGCGTTCCGCGTCGCGGCCACTGCCTGCCTGCACATCGGGTCAGATACAGAAAATGGTTCAGAATATGGTGGAGCAGCAACTCAGGACGCTGAACATCCCGTCGGAAGGCGTCACAGTCGGCAGTTTCAGCCAGATTGAGTCATCGCGCGTGGAGCGCACCTGCAAGATGACGCTGAGCGGCGGCGGACAGTCCGGTAATTACCAGGTCAAGATTTTCTGGAAAGGTGCCGACAAGAAACGCTTCAGCGTGCAGCTCGCACCGATGTAGAAAGGCGGCCAGGGCCGTTTGACCTAACGCGGCTGCCTGACCATCTCCAGCAGCTTTTCGATCGCTGCGTCTCCCTTGCCCATCGGGTTGACGCGGCCCAGCTTTGCACGCTCCTCCTTGCGCCAGGTCGGCGGGCGGGTTGCATCGATGCCCATCTTGCCGCCGATCCGCATGACCGTGTACTCGTCGCCGACTTCGGGGATCGAGACATCCAGCGGGTGCAGGCGCGAGCCGCCCTTGATGAACACGTCGGCCGCCGGGTCGCAACGGCAGGACACGGCCCACAGCACATCCTCGGCATTGTAGATATCGACGTCCTCGTCGACCGCGATCACCGTTTTTACGTGAAGGTTCGGGCCGGACAGCGCCGCCATCAGCATGTCGCTGACCTGGCCGTCCCATTTCGCTTCGACCTGCACGATCATCATGAACTGCGACGCCCAGGGCGGCACGAACACATCGAGCACGTTGGTGTTGCCGTGGGTCTCGCGCAGCCGGTTGTAGTAGGTCGCCTCCATCGGCAGCGTGATCAGCGGCTGGTGATCGGTGAACCAGGTCGCCTGCATGTGCCGGAAAATCGGATCCTTGCGGTGAGTGATCGCGGTGACCTCGAAAACCGGTGCGGGGCCTTCGGCGCCGGTGCCCAGCGTGGTGAACTCTCCGAACGGGCCTTCCATCATGCGGTCGGTCGGATGGACCTTGCCCTCAATCACCACCTCCGCATGGGCGGGAACTTCGAGATCGATGGTCTCGCATTTGACCAGCTCGACCTCCTCGCCCAGCACGCCGGCGGCGTATTCCAGCTCGTCGAAATCCTTATGGATGCCGGACCAGTTGGACATGATCTCGTAGACAGGATGCAGCCCGATGGCGAACGCCATCGGCATGGATTCGCCGCGCTCGACATATTTCAGGTAATGCGAATAGTTGTGCCGCGCCGCCATCCAGAACGGGCATTTATGCGGATCGTCGGTAAGCTGCATCCGCAGGATCGCCTCGTTGCGGATGCCGGTTTCGGGGTCCTTGGTGATCGTCACGCCGGAGCCGAGATAGCGCCCGGCATCGCCTTCGGAATGGATCGGGATGGGCACGTTGCGGATATCCGCCTCGTCGCCGATCAGCTTCACTTCCTTGACCGGGCCGTCATCGACCATCTTCGAAGACCCCGCGCCTGCCGCCATGCGCCCTGCGAGATAGGGACAGACCTCGTTCGCCGATTCGAGCCCCAGCGCCGCCGCCTGTCCCGCCCGGTCCATAATGAGCATGTCCGTCAGCTTCCAGCCGGGGAAATCCTTCAGATTGTGAAAGGTCAGCGGCCCCTTGCTCTCGGAACACAGATAACCGACCTGGTTGATCGCATCGACCTCGTCATGGATGTGCATCATCCGGTTGTCGACCGATTCCAGAAAGGACCGGAGGGTATGCGGCATGCTCGTTTCTCCCGTTTTTCACAGCGGGGGCAGAGTGCGGAACAGGAACGGTCGTGTCAACGGGAGCGGGGTTTTCGCACCTCCGCGCAGGGTGTAGAAAATAGCCGTGCCAAAAACCGGAAAATATCCAAAATCGGGACAATCCCCAGAAACGGAAGAATTTCATGAGCAACGCAAAATCCTTCGACTACATCATCGTCGGTGCCGGGTCCGCCGGCTGCATTCTTGCCGGAAGGCTGAGCGAGGACGCGGACGTCAAGGTCCTTCTGCTGGAAGCCGGCGGCGAGGACAGCGACCCGCTGATCCATATCCCGCTTGGCATGGGCAAGATGCACGAGAAGCGCAAACATGACTGGGGCTACGACGCGGAGGCGGAGCCCCGCATGTTCAACCGCGAGATCGAGGCGATGCGCGGCAAGGTGATCGGCGGCTCATCGTCGATCAACGTCATGGCCTATGTGCGCGGCAATCGCGGCGATTACGACCGCTGGGCGCAGAAGGGCGCGACCGGCTGGTCATACGCCGAAATCCTGCCCTACATGAAGCGCGGCGAGAACTGGCAGGACGGCGAGAGCACCTGGCGGGGCGGGTCCGGCCCGATGACGACCCAGTGGGCGCGCAACGACGACCCGATCATGAAGGACTGGTCTCAGGCCTGCGTCGAGGCCGGGTACCAGCTGACCGACGATTACAACGGCAAGCAGCAGGAAGGGTTCGGCGTTTCCCAATCGACCCAGATGGGCGGCACGCGCTGCTCGGCGGCAGTCGCTTACCTGCACCCGGCGAAATCGCGTCCCAACCTGACGGTCGAGACGAAGGCCTATGCCACCCGCGTGATCATGGAGGGCAACAGGGCCGTCGGCGTCGAGTACGAGCAGGGCGGGCAGCTGAAGCAGGTTCATGCCGACCGAGAGGTGCTGCTGTCAGGCGGCGTGTTCAACTCGCCCCAGCTTCTCATGCTGTCCGGCATCGGACCGGCGGATCATCTGAAGGACATGGGTATCGATCCGGTCATCGACTCGCCCGGCGTCGGCAAGAACCTGCAGGATCATCTCGCCGTGCTGGTACATTACTCGCGCACCGAGCCAGGCTGGTTCCACGGGCTGATGCGATTCGACCGGATGGCGCTCGCCATGGTGCAGGCCTATCTCTTCAAGTCGGGCCCTGCGACCATACTGCCGAGCGGGCTGCACGGTTACGTCAAGACGCGGCCGGAGCTCGCCGTGCCGGATCTCCAGTTCCTGTTCCGCGGCACGTCGCCGTCGGCGCATCTCTGGTTCCCCGGAATCAAGAAGGCCTACACGGAAGGGTTCGGCATGCGGCCGGTGCTGCTGCACCCGGAAAGCCGGGGCGAAGTGCTGCTGCGCTCGAACAACCCGAAGGACAAGGTGCGGATCATCCAGAACTTCCTCGACTCGCCCAACGACCTGCCGCTGCTGCGCGAAGGCGTGAAACGCATCCGCGACATCATCAGCCAGCCGTCTCTAGACAAATGGCGCGGCGCAGAACTTGCGCCGGGACCGGACGTCAAGACCGACGACCAGATCGACGAGTGGATCAGGAAGACGGCGATCACGGCTCACCATCCGTCCTGCACCTGCCCGATGGGCAGCGGTCCGATGGACGTGCTGGACGCAGAGCTGAAGGTGAAGGGCGCAGAAAATCTGCGCGTGATCGATGCAGCGGCGATGCCGGACCTGGTTTCCGGCAATATCAACGCGGCCGTACTGATGATCGCCGAAAAGGGCGCCGCGATGCTAAGGGGCGAAGCACCCCTGCCGGCGGAAGAGGCTGCGTAGAGCCCGCCAAGTCCGACACCCCCTCCCCAACCCTCCCCCGCAAGCGGGGGAGGGAGACTGGCCAGACCCCGGTCTTCAACAAATTCCCTCCCCCCGTTTACGGGGGGAGGTCAGGTGGGGGGCGGGGCGTCTACAACGACTTTTTCCAGTCCGCGTGAAACACGCCCTCGCGGTCGGTGCGTCGTAACCCGTGGCGGCCGAAATAGTCGCGTTGGGCCTGCACCAGGGCCGTCCACAGGCGGCCCGTCCGGAGCGAATCGTACCAGCCGAGCGAAGCAGATATTACGGGCGCCGGCAGCCCGGCCGATAACGCTGCCGAAGCGGTAGCGCGCCAGCCGGGAACGGCCTCCGCGACGGTGGCGGAGATTTTTTTGTCCATCAGCAGATGCGGGAGACCGGTGGCGCGCGCGAAAGCGGCTTCGATGTCGCGCAGATACGCGCCCTGCACGATGCAGCCCTTGCGCCAGATGCGGGCGATGTCGGCAAAATCAGGTTCCCAGCCGTCGCGCGCGGCTGCGGCGGCGATGACAGACAATCCCTGCGCAAAGGCGGCGACAGTACAGCCCGTCAGCGCCGCGCGGACATCATCGGGGGCAATTTCGGGTCCGGAGCGCCTTTCCTCTCCGAGCGCCGTACGAATTTCGGACTGGCCCGAAATATTTCTCGCAGCGACCGCTTCCATGATGGACGGAACAGGTACGCCCAGCGCCATCGCTTCAGAGACGATCCATCGACCGGTGCCGCTTTCGCCCGCGCGGTCGTCGAGCCTGTCGAGCAGCGGCGCGCCCGTATCCGGGTCCGGCGTTTCCAGAACCGCGGCGGCAATGCCGAGCAGGTAGCTTTCCAGCGGGCCTTCATTCCAGTCGCGGAAGATTGCCGCGACCTTGTCATGCGAAAGGCCGTTGCCGGCATGCAGCAGGAAATGCGCCTCGGCGATGGCCTGCATCAGCGCGTATTCGATGCCGTTATGCACCATCTTGACGAAATGGCCCGCGCCGCCGGGCCCGACATGAGCGCAGCAGGGCGCACCGTCATGCGCAGCCGCGATGGCGGTCAGCACATCTTCGGCCGCGGCAAACGCCTCATCCGTCCCGCCCGCCATGACCGACGCACCGTTGCGCGCGCCTTCTTTCCCGCCGGAAATGCCGACGCCGAGAAAACCGATCCCGTCCGACGCCAGCGCGGCCTCGCGCCGTACAGTATCGCGAAAGAACGAATTGCCGCCGTCGATCAGCAGGTCGCCTGCCGCACAGGCCGGTTTGAGCGCGTCGATGACCGCATCGACCGGGTCGCCGGCGGTCACCATCGTCAGGATCCGGCGGGGCGGCTGGAGTGCGGCGGCCAGCTCCCCGATCCCGGCATGGACCGTTACACCGTCCGGCGCATCGGGCGCAGGGTCGCGCGGGTCGGCGGCATGGACGGCGAATCCCGCTCGGGCGAGCGCTTCCACCAGCGCGCGTCCCATGGTGCCCAGTCCGATCAAGCCGACCGGGCCCACCGGCTGGCCGTTCACGACCCCGGCTGTCCCTGGGCGCGCTCAAGCCGCGCGCGCTCATCGGCCTCACTGCAGAAAAAGGTGAACAGGCCAAAGCGCCTGCCCGAGGTCACCGGCTGGACCTCATGAAGCAGCGAGCAGGAAAACACGGCCGCCCCGCCTCGCGGCGGCGCATAGGTCGCGCCGCCAAATTCGGGAAACCGTAATCCCCCGCCTTCGTATTCGCCTGTATTGAGATTGACGCTCATCGCAAAACGTCGATGAGCTGTCGCCGGCGTGGTGTTGTCGTGATGGGCGCGGAAAAAACCCCTGTCCGCTGCGTCGTAGCAGCCGACACGCACGCCTTCCATCACCTCAATGCGATACTGGAAAGCCGCCAGGACGGCAGGACCGATCGCGGCGGCAACGCGCTGAGACACCTCGTCCAGCAGCGGGTCGCCATCGGGCAGAAAAACGTCCTGTCGCCGCTTGGAGCTCTCCTTTACGGCGGCATCGCTGCCATCCGGCGCAATCACCACACCGGCGGATTTTTCATGCGATTCCCAGTACTCGATCAAACGAACGCTCAGCTCGTCGGGGAACAGCCGTTCGACGGTGAGCACAGGCGCCTGCATGGCGATGGGCTTGATTGTGTCGTGTTCCATGGCAACGGCTCAGTCAGGATCTCGCGGTCACTATCCCGGACCCCGTTGCCGAACGCAACAGACCGCGTCCATCCTGTAGCCTTTGCCGGACAACAGGTGCAGAATAGCGCTAATCGAGGCGACGGGAGCAATGCCGTGAAATTTTCCCTGTTCATGATGCCCTGCCATCACCCGACCGAGAATCCCGCGCTGGCGTTCCAGCGCGATATCGGACTGATCCATCTGGCCGACCGGCTGGGATACGACGAAGCCTTCATCGGCGAGCATCATTCAGGCGGCTGGGAGACCATGCCGGCGCCCGAAATGGCGCTGTCGATGGCGGCGGCCAACGCGCACCGCGTCCGGCTCGGCACCTCGGTGTTCAGCGCGCCGTTCCATCATCCTTTCCACCTGGCCGAACGGATGTGTTTTCTCGATCATCTGACGCAGGGTCGGGCGATCCTCGGTATCGGCCCGTGCAGCCTCGTGACCGACAAGATGCTCTTCAACATGGCTGAGGCGGACTGCTACCCGATGCTGCACGAGGCGATCGACGTGATCGTGCGGTTAATGGAGGCCAAGGAGCCGATCAGCCATCACGGCGATTACTGGCATTTCGACGACATGCGACTCCAGCTCGGCCCCTACCAGCGGCCGCGCCTGCCGCTTGCCATGCCGTCGGCGTCGACGCCCGCCAATCTGGAACTGATCGGCAGGCACGACATGATCTGGATGTCGCCCGCCGGCAGGACGCGGGTCCAGCCGGAAGACAACTGGAAGCATGTGGTAAAGGGCGCGACAGAGGCAGGGCGCGAGCCCAGCCGCGACAACTGGCGCATCGCGACCTATTTCCACATCGCCGAGACGCGCGAGCAGGCCTGGGCCGAAGTGAGCGACGGGATCATCCGGGACGCGGAATATTTCTCCGCCATCGGGCTGCGCGGCCATTACCAGGAACATCCCGATCAGACGTGGGAGGACTTCACGCCCGAATCCTGCGCCGAGGTACGCGACTGGGTGATCGGCACGCCGGACGACGCGATCGCCTGGATCGAGGAAAAACAGCGCATCACCGGCGGGTTCGGCGGCATGCTGCTGACTACCCACGAATGGTGCCCGGAAGTAGCGATCCACCGTTCCTTCGAGATGATAGCGCGTTACGTCATGCCGCATTTCAGCGGCCATAACGCGGTCTATCACGACGAGTGGAAGCGCATTCAGGCGAAGACGAAGGATGGCAGAATCGCCTACGACACCGGCGGCAAACCGTCCAACCTGCTGACCCACGGACCGATGAAAGACGCGGCGGAGTAGACAGAATGCCTGCCGATTCCATCACCATCGAGCGCGTCGACCATCTCGGCGTCCGGGTCCGCGACGCCGAACGCGCCATCGCGTTCTATGCCATTCTCGGGTTCGAAGTCATCGGAAAGCCCGATTTCGACGCGGTCGTCATCCTCCGCAACGCGCAGGATGTGGAACTCAACCTGATCGTCAACGCCAATGACGACCACCCCGGCACCAATATCCTGATGGATGTCGAAACAAAGCATGCCGGGATTACCCATGTCGCGCTGCGCGTGCCCTCCATCCCGGAGACCATCGAAATCCTGAATCGGAAGAGCATCGAGATCACGCAGGGGCCCGTGATGTTCAGCGGCGACGGCCATGTGTCGGTGTTTATCCGCGACCCGGATCGCAACACCATCGAACTGCGCGCGCGCGAAGAAGACCTCGACGCCATAGAAGGCCTCGAACAGTACGACCCGAACGGCTGATCGATTCATGACTGACAGTATCAACGAACGAACGGCGACCGAAACTATCGCCGCTATCGCTACCGGCGACACAACGGCGGAAGAAGTGACCCGCGCCTGTCTCGACCGGATCGAGACGCGGGACGGCGCGGTGAAGGCCTGGGCCTTTATCGACCCGGAGCTTGCCCTGGCGCAGGCGCGCTCGCTGGATTCTCTGGATTCCAGCGACCGCAAGGGCCCGCTGCACGGGCTGCCCATCGGCATCAAGGACGTACTGGACACCGCCGACATGCCGACCGGGATGGGCTCGCCCATATACAAGGGCTATCGGCCCGTAGCGGATGCAGCCTCCGTCGCCATCCTGCGGGCGGCGGGCGCGATCATCCTCGGCAAGACCGTCACCTGCGAATTTGCCGGCATGCACCCCGGCGAAACCACCAATCCGCATGATGCGACCCGGACGCCGGGTGGTTCGAGCTCGGGTTCGGCGGCGGCGGTGGCGGATTTCCACGTGCATGGCGCGCTCGGCACCCAGACCGGCGGGTCGGTACTGCGGCCCGCCAGCTTTTGCGGCATCGTCGGCTACAAACCGACCTACAACATTATCAACCGCGCCGGGCTGATGTTCGCAGCGGAAAATCTCGACACGATCGGGATGATGGCGCGCAGCGTCGGAGACGTGGACGTCATTGCAGCCGCCATGCTGAACCGGAACATGGCGGCGCCTCTGCCCGCCGGCGCAAAACCGAAGATCGGTCTTTGCCGTACCCAGCTCTGGTCGGCGGCACAGCCGGAAACGGTCGAAGCAGTGGAGGACAGCGCCGAGCGGCTGATCGCCGCCGGGGCGGAGATCGTGCCCATCGAAATGCCGGAGAGCTTCGCGACGCTTTCCGAAATGCGGAATCGCATCAACGATTTCGAGCGCTCGCGCGTGCTGTCTCATCACTGGCGCGAAAACCGGGAGAAACTGAGCGATCATCTGGCCGGTCAGGTTGAGAACGGTACGGCGATGCCTTACGGCGACTATCGCGAGGCGATCCTGCTCGCCTCCGAGTCGCGCCAGCATGTCGATACCGTGTTCGGGGAAATCGATGCGATCCTCGCCCCCGCCGTCGCCGGCGAAGCGCCGGAAGGGCTGGCGAAGACGGGCGATGCGCGCTTCCAGGGGTACTGGACCATCCTGCATGTCCCGACCATCACACTGCCGACCCACAAGGGGCCCAACGGCATGCCGGTCGGCATCCAGCTCATCGGCCCGCGCTGGCAGGACGAGTTGCTGCTGTCGGTCGCCGGCTGGGCGGAGAATGTCCTGATCGGCGAATGACCACAGGGGCGGGATTCGAACCGGTCCCAGCAGAGCGTCATCTGCAGGACAAGCCGGGGGGAGAATCCGGCGCAGAATCATGCTAGGCAATCCGCATACCGACGACACAACAGACCGAAACGCATGGCCGACCTGAATAAAAAATACGATGTCCTTGTAATCGGCGGGGGCAACGCGGCGCTCTGCGCCGCCATCAGTGCGCGCCTCGAGGGCGCGTCAGTGCTTGTCCTCGAACGGGCTGAGGAGTTCTATCGCGGCGGCAATACGCGCCATACCCGCAACATGCGCTGCGCGCACGACGCGGCGACCGACACGCTGACGGGGCCCTATCCCGAAGAGGAGCTGTTCGAGGACCTGCTCCGGGTGACGGAGGGCGAGACCGACGAGGAACTCGCCAAACATATGATCCACGAATCCAAGGACATGCTGAACTGGATCGTCGAACAGGGCGTCCGGTTCCAGCCTCCGCTGGGCGGTACGCTGGGCCTCGACCGGACGAATTCGTTCTTTCTCGGCGGCGGGCGCGCGATGCTGAACGCGCTTTACAACACGGCGGAGCGGATCGGCGTGGACGTGCTGTACGAGGCCGAGGTCACGGCGATGGACATCCAGAACGGCATGTTCCTGTCAGCGACGGCCCGGATCGACGGCAGGGATGAAACCGTCCGGGCCGGCGCGCTGGTCGCGGCCGCCGGCGGATTCGAATCCAATATCGAATGGCTGAAGGAATACTGGGGCGAACCGGCTGAGAACTTCCTGATCCGCGGCACCGCCAATAACAAGGGCACGATTCTGAAAATGCTGCTCGACAGCGACGTCCAGCAGATCGGCGACCCGACCCAGTGTCACGCGGTGGCGATCGACGCGCGGGCGCCGAAATATGACGGCGGGATCATCACGAGGCTGGACTGCGTCGTGTTCGGCATCGTGGTGAACAAGAACGCCGAGCGGTTCTACGACGAGGGCGAGGATATCTGGCCGAAGCGCTACGCCATCTGGGGACGGCTTGTCGCGCAACAGCCAGACCAGCTCGGCTATATCGTGTTCGATCATTCGGTTCTGACGAAGTTCATGCCGTCGCTGTTTCCGCCCATCAAGGCGGATACGGTGGGCGAACTGGCGGCAAAGCTGAGGATCCCGGTCGAAACCTTCGAGAAAACCGTCGCCGACTTCAACGCAGCGGTCGTGGATGGGACGTTCGATCACACCATTCTGGACGATTGCCATACCGAAGGCATCGATCCGCCCAAGACACACTGGGCGCGCCGTCTCGAAACCCCGCCCTACTATGCCTATCCAGTGCGGCCGGGGATTACGTTTACCTATCTCGGCACACGCGTGAACAAGCAGGCACAGATGATCATGAATGATGGAACGCCCGCGGCGAACATGTTCGCGGCAGGCGAAATCATGTCCGGCAACGTCCTTGGAAAAGGCTACGCCGCCGGAATCGGTATGACGATCGGCAGCGTTTTCGGTCGAATCGCGGGAAGGGAGGCCGCGCACAATGCCCGCAACTGATCAGGCAACCGAATTCGATCCGCTTGCGAAACCCGAAAAGGCAGGGCTTAGCGCCGCGCCGAGCGGCACACCGACGCTGACCGAGGTCGGTCGTCTAATGACGGTCTGCAATTCCTGTCGGTATTGCGAAGGGCTATGCGCTGTCTTTCCCGCCATGATCATGCGGCGAGACTTTCCCGACGGCGACCTGAACTATCTCGCCAACCTTTGCCATGGCTGCGGCGCGTGTTTCTACGATTGCCAGTTTTCGCCACCGCATGAATTCGACGTGAACGTGCCGAAGGTCATGGCGCAGGCGCGCGCAGAATCCTATCAGGCATACGCATGGCCGCGCGCACTGTCGGGACTGTTTGCGCGCAACGGGCTCGCCATCAGCATCATCACGGCGCTTTCTGTCGCCATCTATGTCGCCGGTTTCGTCGCCTGGCACGATCCCGCCGTTCTGTTCGGCGTCCATACCGGGCCGGGCTCGTTCTATGCGCTGATGCCGCATAACACGATGGTTCTGCTGTTCGGCGCCGCGTTCCTCTACGCGATACTTGCGTCGTTTATGGGTGCGCGATCTTTCTGGCGCGATATAGGCGAACCGGCTTCGACGCTGCGCGCGCCGCAACCGCTCTGGCAGGCGATAAAGAATGCGGGAAAGCTTCGTTATCTCGACGGCGGCGGCGCGGACTGCATGGCTGACGAAAACGACACCCCGGATCACCGGCGGTTCTACCATCACTGCACGTTCTACGGCTTCCTGCTGTGCTTTGCGGCCACTTCGGTTGCGACGCTTTACCATTATCTGCTGGGCAGGATTGCGCCCTACCCCTGGTATGACCTGCCGGTAGTGCTGGGCACGATCGGCGGGATCGGGCTGCTGATCGGGCCGGTCGGGCTGCTGAAGGCCAAGTGGACCCGCGATCCCGACATGCAGGATAAAGAGCGTTTCGGCATGGACGTCGCCTTCCTCGCCATGCTGTTCCTGACCAGCCTGACCGGGCTCGCGCTGCTGTTCCTGCGCGATACTTCGGCCATGGGCATGCTGCTGGCGCTGCATCTGGGCGTGGTGTTCAGCCTGTTCATCACCATGCCCTACGGCAAGTTCGTACACGGGATTTACCGGTTCCTGGCCCTCGTCCGCTTCGCGCGGGAAAGCCATACGACCAGCTGACATCCGGCAAATCCGACGTTGGGAATTCGACAGATGGAAATCAGACAGCACGGTCGTTACGACTACTCACCGATCACCGAACGGCCCGATTACGACTGGCCGGCAGGCAAACGCCTGGCGGTCTATTTCGCGCTCAATATCGAGCATTTCAGTTTCGGCGAGGGTCTCGGTCACACCCCGACCGCGCCGGGCGTCCAGCCGGATGTCCGGAATTTCTCATGGCGCGATTACGGGCTCCGGGTCGGTATCTGGCGGGTGTTCGAGCTGTTCGAGGAGTTCGGCCTGCCGATGTGTCATCTGATGAACACGTCGATCTACGACTACGCTCCGCAGATCCCGGCCCGTATCCGCGCCCGCGACGACGAGTTCGTCGGGCACGGCCATACCAATTCGGAACAGCAGGGCGATTACGACGAGGAAGGCGAGGCCGACCTGATCGCGCGCGTCACTGGCGCCTTCCGCGAGCATGAGGGATCAGGCCCGGGCGGCTGGATGGGCCCATGGATTTCCGAAAGCCCGGCAACGCCGGACCTGCTGCAGGGGAATGGCTATCGCTACATCATGGACTGGTCCTGCGACGACCAGCCGGTCTGGATGCGGACGGCGGGCGGACCGTTGCTGATGATCCCCTATCACATCGAGATCAACGATTCGCCGGCCCAGCTGTCGCGTCGCCACACGGCGAGCCAGTTTACCGAGATGGTGTGCGCCCATTTCGACGAACAAATGCGCCAGAGCGCCAAGCAGCCCCTGGTATTCTCGCTCGCCATGCATACGTTCGTTGTGGGCCAGCCCTACCGGCTCGCCGGACTGCGCGACATTCTGACGCATATCACCAGCCATCCGGACGCCGACCGGATCTGGTTCACCCGCCCGCGCGAGATCTTCGCGCATGTATCCTCGCTTCCGAAAGGCACCGTGCCGGGCGACGGGGATTAACCGGTCCGGACGTGCCCTTCCCACTGCGCGGGGCTGACCTTTTCCGTATAGTCGCTGAACATCAGGTTGAAGCTGATGCTGATCCGCATCCTGTCCGATGGGTTTGGCTCGACCGAATGGACCAGCCAGGCCGGGAACAGAAGCAGGAGCCCCGGCTGGACGTTCATGGTAGCGCGACCGGTGTTCTCGGCGGTGTACTGGCTTACCCGCGGCGAGACGATCCTGGGCTGCGCGCGCGGGTCTTCGAAGGTGATCGCGCCTGATTCGTCGGGCGTATCGACGTAATAGACTCCGCCAAGATAGTTGTTAGGATGCGTGTGCGGCGGGTTGAATCCGCCCCTGGGATGAAAATTGGCCCAGCAGCTTGTGATCTCAAGCCCCTCTTCGGCGACATGCATGAACTCCATGACGCCCCTCCCGGCAGCCATGACCATCCTCGAGAATTCGTCGAATTCAGGCAGTGTGTGGAGATTCTGTTCGGTCTGAAGCTTCTGCCCTTCCCGGGGCGCCGGGGCGGACGCCAGCAAGCCGTTCAGCGCCGTCCTCAGCCCGTCATTGATCCGTGTCGTGTCTTCGGGTCCAAGCTGATGCGCCCAGACCGTGGTGGGGAAAAAAGTCAACGCTTGCGTATCGGCGAACATCCCGGCCCGGCCCGTTATTGCTGATCGGTTTCAGGCGAACCCTAGTACAGATAGCGATAGCGACCGGAATCGAAACGGGCGACGGGATTCAAACGAGGGCCTGGAACACAACGCCGATCAGGATCGCACCGCCGATCCCCGTCGCCAGATAGGTCAGAAACACAGGGCGTTTCACCAGAGACCAGACCGCCGCATGGCGGGGATCGAACTCACCGCCCCGGCGGTCATGAAAGCCATCGCGGCGCCAGCGGTCATGCCCTGTTCCACCAGCCCCGCGACAAGCGGCGGCGCGGCATAGGATTTGAGATAGGCGGGCGCACCCACAAGCGCGCCGATCACGATTGGCCACAGCCCCTCCCCGCCGACGGCGGTGGCGATCAGCGAGGCCGGAACGTAATGGATCAGCAGCGCCTCGATCAGGTAGGCGAGGGTCAGCCATTTGAGCAGGAACAGGCCGTTCTCGCGCGACGCACCGACGAACATCTTTCGTCGTTCCTCCTCGCCCCAGAATTTCCAGACCGGCTTGCCGGAAAACGGCGCGGGACCGCAGCCGCAACAGCCGACGGAACTGTCCTTACGCAGCGGGTCGGTGAATGCGCCGTAGCGCATCGCGCCGCTGACCAGGAAGCCGCCCATCAATCCCAGCACCACTGCCGCAACGGCCTTGCCGATGGCGAATTCCCAGCCCAGCGCTCCGGCCGTGATCATCAGCGTTGGCGGGTCGATCAGCGGCGAGGACAACCAGAACGCCATGACGGCGGACAGCGGCGCACCGACCGCCAGCAGCCCGGCTATGAACGGGATGACCTCGCAGGAACAGAAGGGCGCCAGCCCGCCGAGCAGGGCGGCGAACACGATCATCCGGGATTCGCGTCCCTCGAACGCCTTTGCGACGACGGTCTCCGCCCCGCTTGCCTTGAGATAGCCGATCATCAGAACGGCGACGGCGATTTAGGGCAGCGTTCCGGCCAGCGCGGTTGCCGCGACCTTGAGAAAATTCTCGAAATTGCCCGAATCCAGAACCAGTACGACGAGCGCGATCGCCGCCGACAGAAACCAGACGGATTTCAGACCGTTCATATTGCGGCGCAACCCTTCGACGCCTTTCAGAGCCAGTTCGGACATAACGTTTCCTGTTCTGTTAGTCGGTTCAGGCACTCTTCCGAAGGGGTGCGGCATCCGCGCAGCATTCCTTCAGCAGATAGCCGGCGAGCTGTTCGATATGGCCGTACCGGGCGCGGCTGATCACGCTGCGTCCCAGTTTTTCCTGCTCGATCAGACCGGCATCGGCAAGACAGCGGAGGTGATGCGCCAGCGTCGAGGCCGGAATCTGCAGCCGGTCCTGAATCTGGCCGACCGTCAGCCCATCCTCACCCGCGCGGACCAGCGCAAGCAGGACCTCCAGCCGGGGTTCGGAGCCCGCCGCTGCAAACCCCAGCGCCGCCTGTTCGAGATCGATGGCCATATTCGGGCACCCATAATTCGAAATAACTATTTTTTTAGTTATAATAAAAGGCCCGGTCGGTCAAGCGAGCGATAACGCACCCCGGTTTCTGTCGAATCAATCTGACCATTCGGTAAGAACCTGGCGGATTGGCGGCCGCCGGATCAGGGAAAAGTCGATGGCGGCCGCGCAAATTCCGCCCCGGCCAGCACCGGGATAGAAGCGGGATCGAAGCGCCTCTACAGGCGCGCGGCCATCCGCGTCTTCATCGCCTCCAGCGCCGCCATACCGTACGGCTTTGCCGTTCCTGCGCCCCAGACCGGGCCGGGCCAGGCATCATCGCCTTCGGTGCGGGCGACGACATGAACGTGAAGCTGGCGCACGATATTGCCGAGCGCGCCGATATTGATCTTTGTCGGCGAGAATTCGCGCATCAGCATGTCCGCGGCGCGCTGAACCTCGTCCCACAGGACGGTCCGGTCTCCGCTGGACAGGTCGGCAATCTCACACAGCCCTTCCCGGCGCGGCACGAGGATAAGCCAGGGAAACCGCGTATCGTCCATCAGCAGGACGCGGCACAGCGCCAGATCGGCGACGAAATGCGTATCGGCGGCGAGCCGCGGGTCGAGTTTGAATTCGCCGGTCAGGGGATCAGGGATCATGGCGTCATCCCGATCTGCGACAGGTTGCTCCGCGCCAGTGCCAGCAATCCGATCCCCGCAAGGAACAGGACCGTAAACAGAACGCCGGCGAATTTTTCGCGGACGCTGCGCAAATCTGGATTTTCCTCCGGCGGCAGGTAAAGGAGGTTAGGTAGTCCCCAACTCATCAGATACCAGCCCAGCGCGCACAGCCCGCCGAGAAAGGGCATCATGATGGCGGTGGCGAACAGGGCCGCCGGGAATCCACGCCGCCAGGCGGGGAAGCCTCGCTTTCGGAACTGGATCGTCAGGAAGGCGATGCCGGTCAGCGGCGCGACGCCGACGACCGGGAACTGGAGGAAGGCGCCGAACGCGTCGCAATACCGCTCGAATGCAAACAGCCCGGCGCCGATCGCCGGCGGCAGCGCGATCAGCAGGCTTGAGGCACGTCCGAAGCCGAGACGTGACCACCAGGGCTGGTAGCACAGCGAATGGAAAAGAAAGACGGCCAGCGCGATATTGACCGCATCGAGGATATGGCCGCCGCAGCCTTCGGTCATCCGCAGCGCTTCCGGGAGGTCGCCTTAATGCCCGGCGTGAGGCTTCACGCCTTCCTTGAGGACGAACAGCCGGTCGCAATAGCCGCATTCGGCCCGACCGTTCTTCAGCGTCAGATAGACCTTGGGATGGCCCAGCGCGCCGCCGCCGCCGTCGCAGGCGACGGTGAGTTCCTCAACCTCGATGGTTTCAGGCGGTTCGGGGGCTGTGCCGGCCATGGGGGCGCTCCTGCTTCGTTGACCGTTTCGGGCGCGCGATGATACCCAAGGTAACCCGCAACGCAAAGAATTACCCGACGATGATCGTCTTTCCGAGGGCCCTGTTTCCAGCCCTGCTGCTGCCCGCCCTGGCGCTTTCTGCCTGCGCGCCCGTCGTCCGGCCTATGGGACCCGAAACGGCCGAGCCGCGGATCGAAAACGCCGAAGGCGAGGCCCCCGTGCTGGTCGCGCGCGACGGGATGCGCCTGCCGATGCAGGTGTGGCGGCCGCCCGGCGGAAAGTCGGGAGAGAAACCGAAGGCCATGATCCTCGCCCTGCACGGGTTCAACGATTACGCCAACGGCATCGCGCTGCCCGCCGCCTGGTGGGCGGCACGCGGGATCGAGAGCTGGGCCTTCGACCAGCGCGGATTCGGTCGCGCGCCGCATCGCGGCTACTGGGCGGGGACGGCGGCGATGACGGCGGATCTGCGGACTGCCGCCGCTGCGCTCAAAGGCATTCACCCCGAGGCGCCGCTGTTTCTCGTCGGCGTCAGCATGGGCGGTGCCGTGACGATGGCGGCGCTGGCCGACGGGCCCATCGCGGGCGTCGACGGCGCCATACTGGTCGGCCCGGCAGTATGGGGGCGCGCCTACATGCCCTGGTATCAGCGTTTGGCGCTCCGGTTCTTCTCAAACACGGTGCCATGGTTCACCGTGACGGGTGAGGGTCTCAACCGCCAACCGTCGGACAACATCCCGATGCTGCGAAAGCTGTCGCGCGACCCGCACATCATCCGCCACACGAGGATCGACGCGATCAGGGGGCTGGTCGATCTTATGGATTCAGCGCAGGCGGCGGCGTCCCGGCTGAACCATACGAAGGTTCTGATGATCTACGGGCTGCGGGACGAGATCGTGCCGAAGAAGCCCGTGCTGGACGCGATGCGGAACCTGCCGGGACGCGCCGGGTCAAAACGTGCAGTATACAGCGCATCGTGGCATATGATGCTGCGCGACCTGAAGGCGGAGATCGTGTGGCGCGATATCGCCGGCTGGATGGCGGACGCCGCCCGGCCCCTGCAGTCGGGCGCGGATGCAAAGGCCGAAGACCTGTTGGCGAACCCGGAGAATTCGAGACGATGACCGATGCCGCCGACGATACGGAAGACGCAAGAAAGCGCGACATCAGCGGCTATGTGCTGTTGGTGCTGGCGGTGCTGTTCTGGTCCGGCAATGCGATCGTCGGGCGCGCCGCGGCGGGCGCCGACATGCCGCCGCTCGGGCTCAATTTCTGGCGCTGGGCGACGGCGCTCGTCGTATTCCTTACCTTCTTCGGTCGCGCCACCTGGCGGCAACGTCACGCCATTCTCGCCAATCTGAAGTTCCTCGTGCCGTTCTGCGCGGTCTCGGTGGTCGGTTTCAACAGCCTGTTCTATCTCGCGCTGCAAAGCACCACGGCGCTGCAGGCCAGCCTGATCCAGTCGGTCCTGCCCGTCCTCGTGCTGCTGCTCGGGCTTGTCGTGCTCAGGACGCCGATCTCGGTGCGCCAGGGCTGGGGGGTGGTGTTCTCGATTTTCGGCGCGGCGCTGATCGTCATTCGCGGCGACGTCGCCGTAATCGCGACGCTGGAACTCAACACCGGCGACGCCTGGGCGCTCGCCGCGGTCAGCGTGTGGGCGCTGCAGGCCTTCCTGATGCGGTGGAAGCCGAAGGAGATCGGCATCATGCCGTTCATGACGTCGCTCGCCATCATCGGGGTGATCATAATGGCCCCGCTTTATGCGTGGGAGACGATGACCGTGCGCCCGATGCCGCTCAACGGCACCAGCGCGCTCTATATCCTCTATGTCGGGATCATCGCATCGTTCCTCGGCACGACCGCATGGAACGAGGGCACCTACCGCGCCGGCGCGGCGCAGGCCGGCTATTTCGGAAACCTGTACCCGATCTTTGCCGGGGTGCTGGCGATCATCCTGCTTGGCGAAGACCCGCGCTGGTACCACGCCGCCGGAGCGGCCGCCGTGATTGCCGGCATCTGGATGGCGACGGCACGAAAAAACGCGTAGCCCGACGCCTGACGTTCAAGACACTGGCGCAGGGCCCCGCCTTGCGCTAATTTGCGCTCGCCTGTCCACAGGCGGCGATTCCCGACTTCATTTGGCCGGAATCCGCGCACCCGTAGCTCAGCTGGATAGAGCGCTGCCCTCCGAAGGCAGAGGTCAGAGGTTCGAATCCTCTCGGGTGCGCCACTTACTCTCTATTGTTTTCTGATAGTTAGTGGTTACGCCACGATCTTAGTCCACGTGGCATTAAGGTTCTTGCTCCAATCCTGCTCCAACGAAGGAGTGGAATTGGCCCATGGCTTCCATCATCAAACGTAATGGTCGGTATCAGGTCCGTGTGCGTCGGCGCGGGTCTAACACGATCTGCAAGACCTTCTCTCTGCGTGGCGACGCTGTCCGTTGGGCAATCAAGACAGAAAGGTCAGTCGAGACTGGCGCCGTCGCGATTCAAGACACTGCGATGCTAGAAATCCTTGATCGGTATGAGAACGACGTCTCACGGCAGAAGAAAGCCTACAGCGTTGAGAAGTACCGCATTCAGACGATTAGGAGGAGTGAATTAGCCCTAAAGACCATCCGGACAGTCTCTGCATCTGACATAGCGGCTTACAGAGACGAGCGGCTGAGGTTCGTGCAACCAGCGTCAGTACAGAGGGAACTGTCGGTCCTGTCACACATCTTCACTATGGCGATTAAGGAGTGGGGTTACGAACTACCCAGTAACCCGGTTCTCAGGATCCGTAAACCGCCGCCATCCAAGCCACGCACACGTCGTCTGCAGGAGGGAGAAGAGCAGCGTCTGTTCGACGCACTGGCAAAGCATGGAAACGTCTGGGTCGTTCCGATTGTGAGATTGGCGATTGAGACGGCGATGCGTCGAGGGGAACTTCTGTCGCTCAGATGGGAACACGTCCATCTAGACCAACGCTTCGTCCACCTGCCGGATACCAAGAATGGCGACAGCAGAGACGTCCCCCTCTCGCAGGAAGCAGTCGCAACGCTGACCAAGCTGCCACGAGACATCAGCGGTAGCGTGTTACCGATCCACTTTGAGGGATTAAAAACCCTGTGGAGACGAACCTGTGCGAAAGCAGGAATAGAAGATCTTCACTTCCACGACCTGCGCCACGAAGCGACAAGCCGTTTCTTTGAGAAAGGCTTGAACGTGATGGAGGTTGCAACCATCACGGGTCACAAGGACCTTCGTATGCTGCAACGCTACACGCATCTCAGGGCAGAGGATTTGGCTAGGAAGCTTGGGTAGCTGTACTCACTGAAGGTAGTCACCAAAGGTAGACAGCCGTTCGGGGTGAGATGGTTCAAACAGGCAAACACGCCTAAATTTTCAGCGTGAAAGCATCAAT
>JAYOLL010000039.1:0-22726 GCA_038120295.1 Rhodospirillales bacterium
ACGACCGCCTGGCCGATGGTCATGCCGAGGAAGTTCTCCCAGCCGATGGTTTCCTTGTGCGGATCCTGGAAGGCTTCCTTGGTCACCATGCGGATCGGACCGCCGCCATTGGCCAGCTCGCGCAGCAGCGCGTGGTTGCGAAGGCAGGTCGGCACCGGCGTGCGGTCGACATAGTCGCCCACCAGCTTCTTGGTATCCTCGTACCACTTCGACTCGTATTCCTCGCCATAGGCGTTCTGCGTGTAGGTATGCAGGTGCAGGAAGTAAGCGCCGACCGGTCCGTACCCGTCCTTGAAGCGGGTCAGCACGATGCGGTTCTCCATCTGCGTCATCTTGGCGCCGATGCGGATCGGCAGCCCGTAGGCCGACGCGCTGCTCCATGGCGCATACCAGGTCCGGCCCATGCCTTCGCCCACCGCGCGCGGCTTGAAGATGTGCGATGCGCCGCCGGCGGCGACGATCACCGCCTTGGCCTTGAAGATGTAGAAATCGCCGGTCCGCACGTTGAACCCGACCGCGCCGGCGGCCCGGTTTGGGTCGTTCTTGTCGGTCAGCAGGTGCGTCACCATGATCCGGTTATGGACCTCGGTTGATGCCTTGCGGGCGGCTTCCGCGACGATGGGCTTGTAGCTCTCGCCGTGGATCATGATCTGCCACTTGCCTTCACGCTGATAGCGCCCGGTCTCCGGGTCCCGCATGATCGGCAGGCCCCATTCCTCGAACTTGTGGACCGTCGAATCGACATGGCGGCCGATATCGTAGGCGAGGTCTTCGCGCACCAGCCCCATCAGGTCGTTGCTGGCGTAGCGGACGAAATCCTCCGGCTGGTTCTCGCCCCACTGCATGCCCATGTAGCAGTTGATGGCGTAGAGACCCTGCGCTACCGCGCCGCTGCGCTCGATGTTGGCTTTCTCTACCGTGACGACCTTGAGATCGCGTCCCCAGTAGCGCGTCTCGTAGGCCGCGCCGCAACCGGCCATGCCGCCGCCGATGACAAGTACGTCCGCGTCGACGCGGATCGTTTTTCTTCCCGAAAACAGCCCCATTACTGCACTCCCTCCTTGAGGCGGTCGGGCGATAGCACCGGCAGTCCTCCTTCAATGTTAAGCGCATCGGGCTCATGCGCGAGTTCCTGCGACTTGAAATCGTCAGCGCTCGGCGCATCGTATTCGGCAGGACCCTTGAGCGTGCCCCAGGGGGTCGTGCGGATCGGCGAGACGAAGTTCTTTTCCTCGCCGTTGCGGAACTTGACCTTCCACGAGACGGTGCCTTTCTCCGGCTCGCGCAGCACGCGGACGCTGTGGCCGAGCGGCGCGAAGTCGGCATAGCCGCGGGCGTCGATCGCGTTCTGCGGGCAGGCCTTCACGCAGGAATAGCATTCCCAGCAGAAATTGGGCTCGATGTTGTAGGCACGGCGGTAGGTCGGATCGATATGCATGATATCCGACGGGCAAATGTCGACGCAGTGGCCGCAGCCGTCGCAGCTCGTCATGTATACAAAAGTTGGCATCGTTACTCTCTCTCGTATCGAATTCGTTTTGCCTGATCGGGGGCCGATCAGTAATTCCGGGGCAGCTGGGTCGGATCGCCCAGCGTCGCTGGCTTGTCGGCGGGCGGCGGCAGGTTGCGGCGCGTCCCGTTGGCGGTCTCAATCCGCTTCTGCATGGCCGCGGCCGGTTTGAAGAACATGTGCGAGAATTTGGACCACGGCACCGAGGCGAACAGGAAAGTGGTCGCCAGCAGGTAAATGCCGAGGAACACGCCGGTCGCGGCGCTGCCCGATGCCTGACACACGGCCCAAATGAGGCCTGCCGTGGTGCTGACAAGCAGCGACAGGATGAACATGTCGGCGCGCACGATGCGGAACGGCGAATGGCCCTCCGCCGCAACGTCGACCCGGATGAAGAACCAGAACCAGTAGCCGCCGACGCATACCATCAGACCGCCGAGATACCAGAGGTTCGGCAGGATCGCGGGAGTCGCGGTTTCCGGCGTCGGGTAGCTGAACACCATGATGGCGGTCGTCACCACATAGATGATGAAGCCGTACATGGTCAGCAGATGCGCGATCCGGCGTTTCTGGTTGCAGAATTCCGCCGAGGTCAGGACCTCGACCGCCGCGGTCTGCGCTGCCAGCGATACCATCTCGCCGCCGCCGACCTTTTTTGCGCCCTTGTCCTTAACCTTGCGCCAGTTCTCGAAGAAATAGCGCGCGCTTTTCTTGTGGACGATGTCGATCAGCGTTCCCGCCACGACGAATACGATCATCACGATGACATAGATCTGCATGATATCGGGCGAAACCGTGGATGACAGCGCCGCGAATGGATTGGTGGAAAACATGGATACCCCGATAGTGGCTACTTTTTGTTTTCGTCGGACCGGGCGGCAGAGGTCTCCCAAAAGCCGACGGAACCGTCCCATGACATATCACTGTAACCTGAATCGCGCCAGCGGGCGCGCGCCACGGGAACTCTGGAATAGCGCATTATTTCCTGCGTTTGCAACCATCTGGAGGCAAAAAGACCGCCAAATAGCAGGAGCCGACCGAATTTTTTTTCTTCATCGCGGAAATTGCCGCGCAGGAAGGGTCAGTAGTGATAGGTCGGGGTCGAAATGCGCGGGTGCAGCGGCAGATCGTAACGCGCCAGGTACCCGTATATCTGCTGCTGGGACCAGTCATGAACTGCATCGACCCGGATCAGCCGCTTCTCCTGGGTGAGCCTCGGCGGCGGCGTGTCGGGATAGGGGCGATGATAGGCGGCGCTGATCCAGCAGGCGACACCGTCCAGAGCGGCGTCGAGCCCGACCGTCGACTCAATGTCGCCGCCACCCCAGACGCTGGTACGGATGTCTTCGAAAAATTCGTTGTCGTCATCGGCGGGCTCCGGGTCTCGCACGTCGGTAAGCCCAAGACGGCGCACGACCCGTTCCCGGTATTCGACGCTTTCGGCATAGACATAGGGTGCATGGCAGAAGATGACCCGCACCGCAGGGTCGATTTCGGCCGCCATCTTCAGGACCGCGACGCTGCGCGCCCGGAGTGAGCTGCTTATCGCGCATTTTCCCGGGAAAATTTCCGTCATCAGGTGGCGCAGCAGTTCCTGCGCCGTCATGCCTGCGGTGGCGTTCCGCAGCTCATCCAGTGTCGCTTCCAGAGCCGACATCGTGCCTCCCAGCATCCTGTTGCAGCCATGATAGGAGAAAATCTTGCGCCGTCACGGGCCGATTTGCCCAGCCCGTTGGGCCTCCCTATAATCCGCGCCGCCCACGCCGGGAGAACCGGCCCGAAATCTGTGCCCAAACTGATCTACGGAGACACCTCATTATGTCGAACCTCGTAAAGCCGCATGGCGGCGGCCCGCTGAAACCCCTCCTGCTGCCTGAAGCGGAGCGGGCGAATGAAATCGCTCGTGCAGGGGAGATGACGAAGGTACCGCTGTCGAGCCGCGAGGTCTCCGACCTGTTCATGCTGGCGATGGGCGCCTACACGCCGCTCGAAGGGTTCATGGGCGAGGCGGACTGGCGCGGCTGCTGCACGGATATGAAGACGTCGGATGGGCTGTTCTGGCCGATCCCCATCACGCTGTCCTGCGACGAGGCGACCGCCGACAGTATCGCCATCGGCAACGAGGTCGGGCTGGTCGACGGAGAGACAGGCGAAATTCTCGGTACCCAGAAAATCACCGAGAAATACGGCATCGACCGGGATCTGGAATGTCAGGAAGTGTTCCGCACGACCGATGCCGCGCACCCCGGCGTACAGAAGGTGATGGAACAGGCCCCGGTCAATCTGGCGGGTCCGGTGCGCGCCGTGTCCGAAGGGCATTTTCCCGAGACCTACAAGGGTCTCTACTTCCGCCCCGAGGAAACGAGGGCGATGTTCGAGAAGAATGGCTGGTCCCGCGTCGCCGCGTTCCAGACTCGCAACCCGATGCATCGGAGCCACGAATATCTCGCCAAGATTGCCATCGAGATTTGCGACGGGCTGCTTATTCACCAGGTGCTTGGTGCGCTCAAGCCGGGCGATATTCCGGCCGAGGTTCGGGTCGGCGCGATCGATGCGCTGGTCGAAAACTATTTCGTGCCGGGCACCGCGATCCAGGCCGGATACCCCATCGAAATGCGCTATGCCGGTCCGCGCGAAGCACTGCTGCACGCCGTGTTCCGCCAGAATTTCGGCTGTTCGCATCTGGTGGTGGGGCGCGATCATGCCGGTGTCGGGGATTATTACGGGCCGTTCGATGCGCACCATATCTTCGACGAGATCCCGTCCGGCAGCATGGAAACCCAGCCGCTCAAGATCGACATCACTTTCTTCTGCTACAAGTGCAACGGCATGGCGACAGGCCGGACCTGCCCGCACGACCGCGAAGACCAGCTCTCCATTTCCGGCACGCGGCTGCGTGAAATGTTCGCCAATCACGAACAGATTCCCGCCGAGTTCAGCCGCCCCGAGGTGGTCGAGGTCCTGCAGGCCTATTACGACAGTCTCGACTAGGGGCGGGCCCTGCGTCCCATGCGCATCGCCCAGATCAGCGATACCCATATTCTTGCGCCCGGCGACGACCATCCGGCGCAGCCGGCACGCGTCGAAAACCTGCGCGCCTGCATCGCCGACATCAACCGGCAGGGCGTCGACGTGGTCATTCATACCGGCGACACCACCCAGAACGGCGCGCCGGAGGAATACGAAATCCTTCGCGCACTCCTGTCGGAGCTGGACGCGCCGTTTTTCATGGTCCCGGGAAACCGCGACCGGTTTGCGGCGCTGCGCGGCATTTTTCCTCACCTGGATTACCTGCCCGCGGAGGGTGACGATTTCCGCTATGCGGTCGACGGGTTCCCGCTGCGGCTGATCGGGCTGGATTCGATGCTGCCCGACGTGCGCAAGGGCGTATTCGGAGCGGACCGTATTTCCTGGCTGGAAGAGGCGCTGGGACAGGCCCCTGACACGCCGACGCTTCTGTTCATGCATCATCCGCCGTTCGACGTGCCGCAGGCAGGCTATACCGACGGCTATCGCGATGCTGCCGACGCTGAAGCCCTGACCGGGGCCGTCAGCCGGCACCGTCAGGTGATCCGCCTGATCTGCGGTCACGTCCATGTCCTGCACGGCGAAAGATGGGGAAACGCGATCGCCACCACCATGCCCAGCGTCGCGGTCGATGTGCGCAAGGGAGTCGCACCCGAAATCGGCGATGCGCCGGTCTACATGCTGCACGAGTATTCGGAAGACGGTGAACTCGACAGCGTGATGCAGGTGGCGGGGGCAGCTCGGGACGCCTGATCTTCTTTTCTGGCATCCGCACCGGCGCCGGTCTCTTTCCAAAGCGTCATTGCGTTGTAAGGAACGGGATCATGGCTCGTGCTATCGGCGATACCGGCGCATCGCACGCGCCGACCTTCGGATTCGCGAAGGACACGGATCGCCCGCCGATCGAGAGCTTTTCCGTAGACATAACCGTCGCCGCGGTCGCGACCGGCGGGCTGTCGCATCAGGGGCATGACGAACCCCGACGTCTACGCCCAGCCGCGCGGCGAAACGATGGAGGAGTTTCAGGCCACGCGGAATATCGGCATGACGTATTCCAATGCCGGGGTGCGGGGCGATTAGGCCGCGACCATAGGCCGTTGCCCTTTTTCGGTTCGCCTGTAAGCTTTCCGCTATCGTTAAGCCTGCCGCACGAGAAGCGGGCAGCCACTCATCAATTCAGACAAATTGCGCACCTTCCCCGCCGCGAACAGGGAGAACCGTCATGGATACCGCGACACCGAATACGCTCGACGGCGGGGAAGCCGTCGTCCAGGGATTCCGCAGCCTCGGGCTCGATTACGTCATGGCCTCGCCCGGTTCCGAATGGGGCGGCGTGTGGGAGGCCTTCGCACGCCAGAAGATATCCAATTCGCCTGGCCCGAGCTATCTGAGCTGCGCGCACGAGACGCTCGCGGTCGATCTCGCCATCGGTTACACGGTGGTTACAGGCCGGATGCAGGCGGTCATGCTGCATACCGGTGTCGGATTGCTGCAGGGCGCGGTCGGGATCGACGGGGCGAACCGGCTCGGCATCCCGATGGTGGTGCTGTCGGGCGAGGCGCTGACCTATGGCGAGAAGGCCGGATTCAATCCCGGCGCGCAGTGGCAGGCCAACCTGTCGGTGGTCGGCAGTCCGCATCGGCTGGCTGAACCCATCGTCAAATGGTCGACCCAGGCGTCCAGCACCGAAACCGTCTACCAGCAGGTCGTCGCCGCCGGCGAGCTGGCGCAGCGGACGCCGACCGGCCCGACCTATCTCGGCGTGCCGATCGAGACGCAGCTCAACGAATGGACGCCGCCGGACAGTTTTCGCGACGCGCCGCCGCCATCGAAGCCGCACGCGCCGCTCGCCGAGATCGATACGCTGGCGAAGATGCTGGCCGAAGCGAAGAATCCGGCCATCGTCGCCGAGGCGGCCGGGCGCGAGCCCGAGGGTTTCCAGGCGCTGGTCGAGCTTGCCGAACTGTTCGGCCTGCCGGTGGTGGCCGGGGCGCAGACCAACTGGAACAGCTTCCCCAAGGATCATCCGCTGTTCGTCGGGTTCGGCCAGCCGGAATTCCTCGATGAGTGCGATCTGATCGTCACTATCCGTTGCCGCGGTCCGTGGAACCCGCCCAGCAATAAACCGAAGAACGCTAAGATCGTCGCTATCGACGAGACCCCGTTTCGCTCCTTCATGGTTCATCACGCGGCGCAGGCGGAGATGTTCCTTGAGGGCGACGCGGTGCAGACCATGCGTCTGCTGGCCGATGCGCTGCGCGCCAACGGCATTGACGGCGCGGCGGTCGCTGCCCGCAAGGAGCGCTGGGGCGCGGAACACGAAAAACTTGCCGCCGCCAACCGCGAAGCGGTCGCCAGGGTGGCCGGGAACGGGAAAATTCATCCGATCACCCTGTTCAACGCGTTGGGCGAGAACCTACCCGCCGATACGTTCTATGTAGACGAGACCATCACCCATCGCGGCCTGCTGGTCCGGCACCTCAACAACAACCTGCCGCATACCTATTTCCGCCCGATGGGCGGGCTGGGGCAGGGGCTCGGTGTGTCGCTCGGCGTCAAGCTTGCGGCCAAGGAACGACCGGTCGTGCTGGTCGTCGGGGACGGGTCGTTCATGTACAACCCGGTGATCCAGAGCCTCGCCTTCTCGCATCACGAGGGCCTGCCGATCATGGTCATTGTGTCGAACAACAACGGCTACAACGCCATGAAGAAGGAGCACGCCGCGTTCTACCCGCAGGGAGTGTCGGCGGACAACAACCTCTATTTCGGCCACCCTGTGACCGACCTCGAATACTCGGAATTGCCGAAGCTGTTTGGTGGTTACGGCAGGCGCGTCGAGAAAGCCGACGAACTGGCCGACGCGCTGAAGGGCGGGCTGGAGGCGATCAACAGCGGCAGGACCGCGCTGCTGAACGTGATGGTCGACCCGTAAGGAGGGCCGGTACGACGCCGCGCCAGCGGCCCCTGATCAGGCCGCCCGGACCTGTTTGAGGAAGGTGTTGACTTCTTCGCGTAACGACTCGCCCTGCTGGGCGAGCGCGTTCGCGGCGTCGAGCATCTGGTTCGAGGCAGTCCGGTTTGCGCCGGCGGCATCGGTGACTTCCGTGATGTTGCTGGAGACTTCCTGCGTACCTGTCGCCGCCTGCTGAACCGAACCAGCGATTTCGCGGGTCGCTGAACCCTGTTCTTTCACCGCATTCGCGATCGATCCTGCGATGTCGCTGACCCGGTCGATTGTCGTGCCGATGCCCTTGATCGCGTTCACCGTGTCGGTCGTCGCATCCTGCATGGTGGCGATCTGACCGCCTATTTCCTCGGTCGCCTTGGCGGTCTGGTTGGCCAGAGATTTGACCTCGGAAGCAACGACGGCGAATCCCTTGCCGGCTTCACCCGCCCGCGCGGCTTCGATTGTCGCGTTGAGCGCCAGCAGGTTCGTCTGTGACGCGATATCGTTAATCAGCTCAACGATATCGCCGATTTTTTGAGCGGCGCTTGCAAGCCCTTCGACCTTTTCGTTGGCAGCGCGCGCTTCTTCCATGGCGCCCTGAGAGATTCGGTTGCTTTCCGATACCTGACGGTCGATTTCCTGGATCGATGCCGAGAGTTCCTCGGCTGCGCTGGCCACGGTCTGGACATTGTGCGTTGCGCCGCCCGCCGCTTCCGCCACAGCGCTGGCGCGCTGACTGGTAAGTTCGGCGGAGGATGACATGGCGGCGGCCGAAGACTGCATTTCACTGGCGGCGGCGCCGACCGTATCGAGCGCGGCGGCGACCTTGTTCTCGAATTCGGTTATAAGCGATTCGACATAGGCGGCGCGACGCTCGCGGTCTTCGGCCTGTTTCCGGCGCTCCTCCGCTTCCTCACGTTCGGCGGCGAGCTTTTCGGCTTCCTGTTGCCTTTCTGCTCTAAGAGCTTCTTCGCGGTCTTCAGCGCTCCTGTTCTCTTCGCGGAGACGTTCGGTTTCCAGCAGCTTTTCCCTGAAATGGTTGATTGCCTGGCCGAGGGCCCCGATCTCGTCCTGCGAGCGCACCTCGACCTCCACAGACAGGTCTCCTTCCGTCAGGCGCTGCAGCGAATCGATCGATGCGCCGAGCGGAGAGAATGCGCGGAGCAGGTAAAAGTACAAGAGCCCGGCGGCGGCCAGAATAAGCCCGGCCAGAATGGCGTAAGAAGCGAACTGGAGAGATTTCTGTTCGGAGACCGCTTCGGTTACGTCCTTGATCGAGATCAGGCGCGGCGCCGATTCGCCCGTCAGACCGGGCAGGAAGTTCGATCGGACCGATGAGTATTTTCCGTCCGTTTCCGCGACCGAGTAGGTGGTTGCTCCACGTGTCGCAGGAGAGCTCGTGATCGTTTCAGGAAGGTCCGGCGTCAGCGTCTTCTCGACCGAGCCGTCGGCGCTGACCAGAAACACCTGGGACCCGTCCGCTTCGGCGAATTCTTTCATCAGGACGGCTATATCGCGACCGAATACGCCGACCCCGACGGGTTTCCCGCGAAACAGAAGCGGCGTGGCGACATTGAGGACAACAGCGCCGTCCGGGTCACGCGTCAGCCCGAACATGATCTTGCGGGTCTGCAGCGCGATGTTCGCGAATTCGCCGACGGTCTTGCCTTCAAGACCCTCTGCGCTTCCCAGCATGATGGTGCCGGACAGCCCCGCGATTGACAGCCGGTCGATGGTCCCGTCGGCCGTCAGGCGGTTGACGGTGCCTAAAGTACTTTCCTTGAGAAGCGCCGTGTCGCCTGCCCGCAGAGCCTCTATGGCTTCGCGGTTTTTCGTCAAACCGCGGATCGCTCCCCGCATTCTGGCCTGCTGTCCGTTTACGATCTTCCTGAACAGGAGGTCGTTTCCGCTCAGTACGGCCTCGGTAAACCGTTTCTCCGCTTCTTTCTCGGCCAGATGAGAGGCGCCGATCAGGAGGGCTGACACGCCGAGAAGGGCGGCGCCGGCGGCGATTACAATGCGGGTGCTAAGAGACATGAGCGATCCGTAGTTTGCGAGTTCCGATTATTCGACCGGGTTGCCTGCCTTCTTCCAGGACGGGAAGCCGGTGCGGAAGAAATAGACCTTCTTCCAGCCCCAGGAGACCGCCTTCTTGCAGCCTTCGGAGGAGCGCAGGCAGCTCGGCCCGTTGCAGTAGATAACGACTTCCTTGTCCTGAGCGGCGACCTTCATCAGGGAGTCCTTGTTAAAGGTCTTCTTGAGGTTCAGGTGGACGGCGCCCGGAATCCGACCGGCATTCCAGTCGGCGTCGCTGCGCGAATCGACAAAAGGCACGCCTTTTTCGAACAGGGCTTTGGCTTCGTCGACTGAGACGGTTTTGGCGCCGGGAATCGTTTTAGGCGAGGTTTCCTTGGCGGAAGCCGGACCGGAAACGAAAAGAAGAGCGCAGAAGAAAGGCGCAAGAATGCGTTTAATCATGTTGAGGTCTCCACTGGTAACGTTCCTTCCCCCGAAAGCCATTCGATGCAGACGTCCCCGCCGGCAAACGATTGCTACAGGCAAAAAGTAAACGAAGACTTGATTTCCCGGGTGGTTGCTCGATCAAACAACACTTGGTGGGACGAGGTCAGCGCAGAAGAATGCGCGATCCCGCTTCAGGGCTTCCTTGAGAGCGCGGCCCCTGTCGGTTGCGGTTCAACTGTTTTCAGGCCGTCGCCACTTTTTCTCCGCCAGCGCGACGATTACGCCGCGAAGCGTCCGAACTTCCTGCTCGTTGAGCCGCGCGCGGTTGAAGATGTTGCGGATGTTGCGGATCATGCGCGGACGTTTTTCGGCGACGCGCAGGAAACCGCCTGCCTCCAGCTCGCCTTCGAGATGTTCGTAGAACCCGACCAGCTCTTCCTGGGTCGCCAGCCGCGCGCCGAACCCCTTACGGCGGGTCTCTTTCGGAACTTCGATGTCGCCCGCCATGCGCCACTCGTATGAGATCAGCAGCACTGTCTGCGCGAGGTTGAGCGACGAAAAGGCCGGGTTGGTCGGAATCGTCAGCAACGTGTCGGCCAGCGCCAGATCGTCATTGTGAAGTCCGGCACGCTCGCCGCCGAACAGGACGCCCCATTTTTCTCCGGCGGCGACGCCCTGACGTGCCTCTGTCGCCCAGCCGCGCGCATCGATTACGTCCTTCGCCATATCGCGCAGTCGGGCGGTCGTCGCAGCGACACGCTGCAGGTCCGCGATGGCCTCTTCCGTGCTATCGAAAATGCCGGCCTTCTCCAGCAGGGGATGTGCGCCCACCGATGCGCTGATCGCCTTCGCGTTGGGCCATTTGCCGCGCGGCCGCACGAGCCGCAGGTCGGTCAGCGCGCAGTTCATCATGGCGCGCGCAGCCATGCCGATATTCTCGCCGAGCTGCGGCTTGACGAGAATAATCGCCGGTCCGCCGCCCTCGGTTCGTTCGAGCGCCTTGCGCTTGCTGGGTTGGGGATTCGCCATCCGATGGCTCGCGTCAGGCGGCGGTCGCGCCGTCGCGAAAGAGCTTGTAGGTCAGCGCGTCGTGCAGCGCGTTGTAGGAAGCGTCGATCACGTTGGCGGAGACGCCGACCGTCGACCAGCGGCGTCCTTCGCCATCCTCGCTCTCGATCATGACGCGCGTTACCGCGCCGGTGCCGCCGCCCGGTGTCAGGATGCGTACCTTGTAGTCGACGAGCTGCATGTCGGCGAGCTGCGGATAAACGGCGTCGAGCGCCCGGCGCAGCGCGTTGTCGAGCGCGTTGACCGGACCGTTGCCTTCAGCGACCGTCATATAATCGTTTTCGCCGATATCCATCTTGATGGTGGCTTCCGAAAGCGTTACGAGCTCGCCCCGTGCGTTCCAGCGCCGTTCGTCCATCACGCGGAAGCTGCGCAGCGTAAAATATTCCGGTACGGATTCGAGGGCGCGGCGTGCCAGTAGCTCGAAACTCGCCTCCGCCCCGTCATAGGCATAGCCTTCATGCTCGCGCTGTTTCACGTCTTCAAGAAGCCGGTTCAGCTTCGGGTTCTTCGGATCGACTTCCAGCCCGATCTCGCGAAACAGGGCCAGCACGTTGGACCGGCCCGACTGGTCGGAGACCACGATGTGGCGTTCGTTGCCCACAACCGTCGGGTCGACATGCTCGTAGGTGCGCGGGTCCTTTTCGATAGCCGACACGTGCAGCCCGCCCTTATGCGCGAAGGCGCGCTCGCCGACATAGGCCGCACCGGCGTTCGGGGCGCGGTTGAGCCGGTCGTCGAGGAAGCGCGACAGGTGGGTCAGCCGGGAGAGGTCTTCTTCGCTCATCCCCGTGTCGTAGCCCATTTTCACCTGCAGCGACGGGATGATCGAAATCAGGTTGGCGTTGCCGCAGCGCTCGCCGAGCCCGTTGAGCGTGCCCTGGACCTGGCGCGCGCCGGCCCGGACGGCGGCGAGTGAATTGGCGACGGCGTTGCCGGTATCGTCATGGCAGTGAATGCCCAGGCGATCCCCCGGGACATGCTTTGCGACTTCGCCGACGATACGCTCGATCTCGTCCGGCAGCGTACCGCCATTGGTGTCGCACAGCACGATCCAGCGCGCGCCCGCCTCATGCGCAGCCCTGACGCAGGCGAGGGCGAAGTCAGGGTTTTCCTTGTAGCCGTCGAAGAAATGCTCCGCGTCGAACACCGCCTCATCGGCGCGGTCTGCGGCCAGCGCGATGCTGTCGCGGATCATTTCGAGGTTCTCGTCGAGGTCTACGCCGAGGGCGACTTGCGCATGGAAATCCCACGTCTTGCCGACCAGGCAGATGACGCTGGTCTTCGCCGCCAGCACGGCGGTCAGGCCCGGATCGTTCTCGGCGCTGCGGCCCGAGCGTCTGGTCATGCCAAACGCCGACAGGCGCCCGCGCGAAAGCGTCGGCGGTGCGCCGAAAAAGGCATCGTCGGTCGGGTTTGCGCCGGGCCAGCCGCCTTCGACGTAATCGATCCCGACCTCGTCGAGCTCGCGCGCGATCGCGGCCTTGTCGGCCGCCGAAAAGTCGACGCCCTGCGTCTGAGCACCGTCGCGCAGCGTGGAATCGTATATGTAGACGCGGTCGCCCATTTCTTTTCCGTCAGGTCCTCTTCCAGCTCGTGCCGCCGGGTCCATCCTCGAGCACGACGCCCATCCCCGCCAGATCGTCGCGCACCCGGTCGGCGGTGGCGAAATCCTTCGCCGCCCGCGCCGCCGCGCGTTCCTCGATCAGCGCTTCGATCTTCGAGACATCTATATCGCCGGTGTCGCCCTTGAACCAGCTTTCCGGTTCTTGCTGTAGGAGGCCGAGTAATTCTGCGTGATACTTCAATATGCGTTGAAAGGCTTCTCGTTGCCATTCTTCTTTGGTCGTAAAAATAATATTTGCCATCGCGTGCAAATAGCTAATTGCCGCTGGAGTATTCAAATCATCCAGCAAGGCATCAACAACATGATTGCTTCCAACTTCTTCGACGATGCGAGAAGTGTCTAAGACATCCGTGCTTGCATTTCTCAATGCCCCGTATAACCGATCTAGCTGAACCTTCGCCTCGCCCAACGACCGGAGCGAGAAATCCAGCGGCTGGCGGTAATGCGCCGACAGCAGCGCGAGCCGGATCGCTTCGCCGGGATAGTCGGCCAGCAGGTCGTGAACGGTGTGAAAATTGCCCAGCGACTTGGACATTTTCTCGCCATCGACCGTCAGGTAGCCGTTATGCATCCAGTAGCGGACGAACGGCGCTCCGCCGTGGCTACAGACCGACTGCGCTATTTCGTTTTCATGGTGCGGGAAGATCAGGTCCTGTCCGCCGCCATGGATATCGAACGTCTCACCCAGATGTGTCTCGCTCATCGCCGAGCATTCGAGATGCCAGCCGGGTCTGCCAAAGCCCCACGGGCTGTCCCAGCCCGGCTGGTCGCCGGTCGACGGCTTCCACAGCACGAAATCCGCCGGATCCTTCTTGTAGGGTGCGACTTCGACCCGGGCGCCGGCGATCAGCTCGTCCCGCGAATGGCGCGACAGCTTCCCGTACCCGTCCCACGACGGCACGTTGAACAGCACATGCCCGTCCTCGGCATAGGCGTGGCCGGCAGCGATAAGGCGCTGCATCATCGCGATCATCTGCGGAATGTGATCGGTTGCGCGCGGCTCGATATCGGGCGGCAGCGCGCCAAGCGCCTCCATGTCCTGATGGAAAGCGTTTGCGAATTTCGAGGTGATCCCGCCGATCTCGCCGTCGCTGTTGCGCGCCGCGTCGATAATCTTGTCATCCACGTCGGTAATGTTCCGGACGTAGGTGACCTTTGGATAGAGCCTGCGCAGCAGCCGGTTGAGCACGTCGAACACGACGACAGGGCGCGCATTACCGATATGGGCATAGTCGTAGACCGTCGGCCCGCACACATAGAGGCGGATATGTTCCGGATCGACCGGAACGAACGCCTCCTTCTTGCGCGTCAGCGTGTTGTGAATATGCAGCGCCATCCCCCTACGCTTCCTTGAACGCGTCGGTGATGGGGTAGCGGCGGTCGCGACCGAACGAGCGCTGGCTGATCTTGACCCCCGGCGGGGCCTGACGGCGCTTGTATTCAGCGCCCAGCAGCATGCGCCAGACCCGCTGCACCAGCTCGTGGTCGTGACCGGCCTCGGCGGTGGCGACGACGCCCATATCCTTTTCCACCAGGCAATTGAGAATGTCGTCCAGCACGTCATAAGGAGGCAGCGTGTCCTGGTCGGTCTGGTCCGGTTTCAGCTCTGCCGAAGGTGGCTTGGTGATGATGCGCTCCGGCACGACCGGCCCCTCGGGCCCCAGTGCACCCGCCGGCCGGTTTTCATTGCGCCAGCGGCAGAGGGCAAACACCGTCATCTTGTAGACGTCCTTGAGCAGTGCGAATCCGCCGCACATGTCGCCATAGAGCGTGGCGTAGCCGACCGACATTTCCGACTTGTTGCCGGTGGAGACCACCATGGCGCCTGTCTTGTTGGAGAGCGCCATAAGGCTCAGCCCGCGCGCCCGCGCCTGGATGTTCTCTTCCGTCGTATCCGGCGGCGCGTCGCCAAACAGGGGCGAGAGCATTTCGTCGAACGCGCCCATCGCCGGGCCGATATTGATTTCATCCAGCTGCGCGCCGAGCAGTTCGCAGGCCTCTGCCGCGTCTTCCAGGCTTTCCCGGGACGTATAGGGCGAGGGCATCATGACGCAGTGAACCCGGTCCGGTCCCAGAGCATCGACCGAGACCGCAGCTGTCAGGGCAGAGTCGATTCCACCCGACATGCCGATCAGCACACCGCGGAAGCGGTTCTTCTCGACGTAGTCGCGGAGGCCCAGACGCAGCGCCTGGTATATGCCGGCCAGCCCTTCGTCCGGCGCGGCACAGTCGGTCTTGGCGCATTCCCAGCCGTCCGGTCCTGACTGCCACTCTGTAACGGCGACCGCGTCGCGCCAGTCGGGGCAGCGCGCTCGAAGCGAGCGGTCGGCGCCGAGAACGAAGGAACCTCCGTCGAACACCAGCTCGTCCTGACCGCCAAGCTGGTTGACGTAGATCAACGGCAGGCCGGATTCGACGACGCGCGCGACGGCGAGGTTCAGCCGTTCGTCCCACTTGTCATGGGTGTAAGGCGAACCGTTGAGCACCACGAGCAGTTCCGCGCCCGATTCCTCAAGGCATTCCGTTACATCCGGCGTCCACATGTCCTCGCAGACAAGCACCCCCAGCCGGACGTCGCGAAAATTGATCGGGCCGGGCAGCGGTCCGGCGGAAAAGACCCGCTTTTCGTCGAACACGCCGTAATTGGGCAAATCGTGCTTGAAGCGGACCGCAGCCACTTTGCCGCCGTCGAGCAACAGCGCCGCATTGTAAACCGTGCCGTCTTCCACCCAGAGCGAGCCGATCAGCAGGGCAGGCCCGCCGTCGCCGGTCTCCGCCGCCAGCGCGTCGACCGCACTGGCGCAGGCTTCCTGAAAGGAGGGGCGGACCACCAGGTCTTCTGGCGGGTAGCCGGGAATAACCAGTTCGCTCGTTACCAGCAGGTCGCATCCTGCGTTTGCGGCTTCGGCTCGAGCCTTTCGGACAAGGTTGGCGTTGCCGTCGATGTCGCCGACAGTGGGGTTGAGTTGTGCCAACGCGATTTTCAGATGATCGGTCATGGGATTTTCTACACGAAGACAGGCCGGAACCCGGCCAACTCTCTGACAGGATTACAGGACGTGTCTGCTCCGTTGGCTAACCGTTCGCCGCTTGCGGGATGGCGCGTTCGGCGCGTTTCTCCTTCAGCATTTCGGCGATCAGGAAGGCGAGTTCCAGAGACTGTTCGGCGTTAAGCCTCGGGTCGCAGTGCGTGTGATACCGGTCTGCGAGACCTGCCTCGGTAATTTCCCGCGCACCGCCTACGCATTCGGTGACATTCTGGCCGGTCAATTCCAGATGGATGCCGCCCAGATAGGTGCCTTCCGCCTTGTGCACCGCGAAGCACCGCTCGACCTCCTCGCGGATCCGGTCGAACGGGCGCGTCTTGTAGCCGTTATCCGCCTTGATCGTGTTGCCGTGCATCGGGTCGCAGGACCAGACGATGCTCTTTCCTTCCCGCTGGACAGCGCGCAGCAGCGCCGGCAGGCATTTCTCGACCTGCTCGTTGCCCATGCGGGTAATGATGGTCAGCCGGCCTGGAATATTGTCTGGGTTAAGCGCATCGATCACGCGCAGCAGCCCGTCGGGTGTCTGCGTCGGGCCGGCCTTGGCGCCCAGCGGGTTACCGACGCCGCGCAGGAACTCGATATGCGCGTCTTCCGGATCGCGCGTCCGATCGCCGACCCAAAGCATATGAGCCGATGTGTCGTACCAGTCGCCCGTGGTGCTGTCGACGCGGGTCATCGCCTGCTCGTACACCGGAAGCAGCGATTCGTGGGAGGTATAGAATTCGGTCTCGCGGATCTGCGGCGTGGACGCCGACGTCAGCCCGCAGGCGGCCATGAAGCTCAATGTCTCGTCCAGCCGCTCGGCCAGGTCGCGATAGCGTTCGCTCGCCGGCGACTGTTCGACGAACCCCAGATTCCACCGGTGAACCTGATGCAGGTCGGCGTAACCGCCCTGGGCGAAGGCGCGCAGCAGGTTGAGCGTCGCCGCCGACTGGTTATAGGCGCGGATCATGCGTTCCGGGTCGGGGTTTCGCGCCTCCTCGGTGAACTCGATCGCGTTGACGGAGTCGCCGCGATAGCTCGGCAGCTCGATGTCGCCCTGTTTCTCGGTCGGCTCGCTACGGGGCTTGGCGAACTGTCCCGCCATGCGCCCCACTTTCACGACCGGGCAGCTGGCGCCGAAGGTGAGGATGACGGCCATCTGCAGCAGGACCCGCAGCGTGTCGCGGATATTGTCGGGTCGGAACTCGGCGAAGCTTTCCGCGCAGTCGCCGCCCTGCAGCAGGAAGGAACGGCCTTCCGCTACTTCGGCAAGCTGTTCGCGGAGCCTGCGCGCCTCACCCGCAAAAACCAGCGGCGGATAGGTCCGAAGCTGTTCTTCAGCGGCACGCAGCGCCTCGGCGTCGGGATAATCCGGCACCTGTATTATGTTCTTTTTCCGCCAGCTATCCGGCGTCCATCCCCTGGCCATCGGCCAACTCCTTTCAGGGTCTCGTCTGGTACGGCTCCGACGCCCGAGGGTGCGCACAATGGATTATGCCCGCCGCTCGCCCGGCGGAGCCGATGATCGCGGAGCATTCTCCCACCCTGATTTGTACCTTGTACAAACCACCGGGTGATCGTCGTTTTCCGCAGAAAGAAAGGCTATACGCCGTTTGCTGCCCTGTTTCCAGTGAAATGACGCGGTTTTGTCGCTCGCTGAGGCATTCGCTAGGGCCGGTTTTATCCGACTGATTTGATCGAACTCATTGAAACTGATGCTGTCCGTCCGGCGCTGGTCCGGCTTACGGCTTGGCTGCCTTTTATGTAGGCCGCCTTGCAACCATTAATATTTCTATTGAATGGTTCTTCGTCTCTGTGTGACCGGGTTGGTTAAATAGTCTTGCCTGGATTCGTAACAGTTTTGTACGAAAATTATCGTAGTTATGAAGACGCCGGCGGTGCGTCAGCGCCGCCGGCGTAAAACCGACTCTGGAAATAAATCGGAATCGGGCAATAAAGGATCGAAAGATTCAATCCGATATTGCCGGAAAATCGGAAGGCGGTCAGGCCGGCTTTACGTTCCGGCGGGCGACAAAACCATTGGCGCCCTTGCCTTTGGCCTTCTTGACCGTATAGCCGTAATTGCCGAGTTTGAAGCTCTTGTCGTTGACATAGGGCGCCAGCGCTTCTTCCAGCGCACGGGCCACCGGGTCCGCCATTTCGACCTGACTCGGCTTGTTTGCAAGCCATTTCGTGAACGCTTCGTCAGCAATCTGTTCGCCAAGCGATTTACGTAGTGCGTTAAGTTTCCGAATTTCGCCCTTGGAAAGGGCCTTCTCATTGATGGCCATGATGTACAAAACTTTTTAGTTACTGGGGAGGGGAAACATGCGCAGACTATCCCGAAATGTCAATCGTTTCTTTCAGGTCTTTGCCATGGAATAGCGTAATTCCCGGGTAATACCGGAAACGATTTCGATGGCCGGTTTTAGGCCGAACTGTATCCGCAAGAGACGGGCGCGCGGAGGCCGCCGGGTTACCCTTTCGCCTGCTGCAGCGCCGCCCAGACCTTCTGCGGCGTTGCCGGCATCTCAATCGTCGGCGCGCCGGCGCGGTGCAACGCGTCGTTGATCGCGTTCATGACGGCCGGCAGCGCGCCGACCGTGCCGGCTTCGCCGACGCCCTTGACGCCCAGCGGGTTGCGCTCGGTCGGGATCACGTTGGCGGCGATGTCGAAGCTCGGGAAATCGTCCGCCCGGGGCATGCCGTAATCCATGAAGGAGCCGGTCGTCATCTGGCCGCTGTCGGGATCGTAGACGACCTCCTCCATCAGGATCTGGCTTGCGCCCTGGACGATGCCGCCATGGACCTGCCCGTCGAACAGGAGCGGGTTGAGGATCGTGCCGGCATCGTCGACGGCCGAGTACCGCACCAGCTTGACTTCGCCGGTGTCGGCATCGATCTCGACTTCCGCCAGATGGCAGCCGTTGGGATAGGTCGGATACTGGCCCTGTCCCATGCCGAACTCGCCGTGCTCGTAGAGGCCTGGCTCGATATCGGGCGGCAGGTTGGGCTTCTGGAAGGCGGTTCGCGCCACATCCTTCATCTCGACCGACCGGTCGGTGCCGGCAACCGTAAATTTGCCGTCGGCGAATACGATGTCGCTGTCGGCGGCTTCCAGCATGTGCGCGGCGATCTTCTTGCCTTTTTCGACGATTTTCTCAGCCGCGTTAACGACGGCAGAGCCAACGAACACGGCGCAGCGCGCGTTAAACGTGCCAACGCCCGTTGCGACCTTGTCGGTGTCGCCGTAGCGGTAAGTGATGCCGTCCGCATCCACTCCGAGCTTGTCGGCCAGCACCTGCTTGAAGGTGGTGGCATGGCCCTGCCCGTGATCCATGGCGCCCGACAGCAGCGTGATGCCGCCCTGCGGATCGAACCGGACCTCTACATGCTCGAAATTTGTGCTGGCGACGCCGGTGACGGAGTTGGACGATCCGATGCCCAGCAGCTTGCCGCGCGATTTCGCGTCCGCCCGGCGGGAATCGACGCTGTCGTACTCGCCGGTCTTCAGGCAGTCCTCGAAATTACGGACGAAATCGCCGCAATCGTAGATGTCGCCGAAGCAGGTGGTGAACGGCATGGCGTCGGGCCCTATCGTGTTGATCCGGCGCAGCTCGATCGGGTCGATCCCGACCTCACGCGCAGCCACATCGACCATGCATTCGATTACGTAGACCGGTTCCGGCTTGGCGCCGCCGCGATACTGCGCGTTGCCGATCATGTTGGTGAACGCGCCGGTGACCTTGCTGTGGATCGCCGGAATGCCGTAGACGCCGGCCAGCCCGCCGAGTCCGCCCGTGGTCGAGCGGATATTGCGGTCGGTCGAGAAATAGGCCCCGATCGGCACCTTGGTATGGGTACGCATGCCGAGGAATTTATGGTTCTCGTCGAGCGCGATTTCCGCGTCGACCAGCCCGCCGCGGCCCTGCTCATCCGTCAGCAGGCTTTCGGCGCGGTCGGCCATCCATTTGACGGGACGCTCGACGACTTCCGACGCCCAGAGCGCGAGGCTGTACTCGGGATAGCAGCCGCCCTTGATGCCGAACCCGCCGCCCATATTGTCGCAGACGACATGAAGTTTCCGTTGCGGGATGCCGAACACCATGCCCGAAATCTGGTTGCGGATGGCGTGAACGCCCTGCACCGTGGCGCGGAGCTCGTAGCGGTCCTCGAACGCATCGTAATGGGCGATGCAGCCGCGCGTTTCCATCGCGTTGCAGGCGACGCGGGTGACCATGACCCGGTGTTTAACCACCTTCGCCGCTCTTGCGAAGGCGGCATCGACTGCTGCGACGTCACCCTTTTCAAAGGTGAAGGCCTCGTTGGTCAGGTTCTCGTCCCATATCGCGGTCGCGCCGTCTACCAGCGCATCGTCGACCGAATTGACCGAGGGCAGCGGCTCGTAATCGACCTCAATCAGCTCGGCGGCATCCTTCGCCTGCGCGACCGTTTCCGCTACCACAAACGCCACCGCTTCGCCGACATAGCGAACCCGCCCCTGCGCCAGTAGCGGCTGCGGGGTCCCGAAACCGGGAGAACCGTCGGCGCGTTTGCCGGTCGCGTTGGCCTTGAGTGGTCCCAGCCCGCGTTCCTTCAGCTCGTCGCCGGTCAATACCGCGAGGACGCCCGGTGCCTGCCTGGCCACCGAAACATCGATAGATTTGATATCCGCATGAGCGAAGGGCGAGCGCAGCACATGGGCGCGCGCCTGGTTCAGAATGTTGACGTCGTCGAGATAGCGCCCGCGGCCGGTCAAAAGCCGCAGGTCTTCTTCACGCTGAACGGGGTCGCCGATGCGCATCATATTCATGGGTCGTCACCTTGAAGAATGAGAGTTCGTCATTGCATCCCATTCTAAAGCTGACGACAAGGCCCGTCCATTGAACCCAGTTATCGCCTATACAAATTCGTCGGTCCGCCGCCCGGTGCTGTCGACGAAGACCTTCGAGCTTTTGAGCGGTTGGCCGTCGAGTCGCGCCTGAATCCAGTCGACCTGGTAGACCCGCGGCGGTTCGCCGTTGACTACAGAGGGGGCGTCGGCGACCGAATGGTTGGCGCCTTCATAGACCACGATCTCCTTTGGAGACTGGATCCTGTCGAACACGTCGTAGGAATGCTCGACCGGGCTCAGCTGGTCCTGCTCGCCAGCGAGGATCAGCACCGGGCAGGTGATCGCCGGCGCGGTAGGGCGCAGATCGATGTCCTTTGCGAACTCGTCGAACGCGTCCTCATCGTCGTAACCCGCCATCCACATATAGCGCAGCTTGAAGGACGGCGAGGCCATGTTGAAGATCGTGTTGCAGCCCGGCTCGTGGCACACGCCGGATACGGCGACACCCTTGCAGCGGTCGCCAAGCGCAGCGGCCCATTGCAGCCCCCAGTACGTGCCGAAGCTGGTGCCCCGGATCAGCAGCCGGTCGGGATCGATGGCGGGGTGCTTTTCCAGCCAGTCGAATACGACTTCGGCGGCCTGCATGTGGTTGGTGGCGGTGACATGGATGCCGCGCGACGCGCTTTCCGCCTGGCCCGGCCCGTCGATGGTCAGCACAGCCATGCCGCGGTTGAGGTACGGGTCGCCATACATTGAGACTCCGGTTTCCTTGCTGGAATCCATGCCGGGAATGTTGACGACACAGGGAAAGGTTTCGCCCGCCGCCGGTTCGTGCGGCAGATGGAGATAGGCCGGAAGCTCCTTGCCTTCGAACTCAATGCCGACGATCTCCACCGGGTGCGCGGATAGCTCGGCGAATTTCGCGTAGCAGTGGTTCATGCGGATCTCGAGATTTTCGAGCTCTTCCGTCGTTTCGAAGATCGGCCAGCGCGCTGACGCCCAGAGCAGCGAGGCCGTCAGATAGCTTTCGCGCGCGGTGATAAGCCGCCCGGCTTCCTCGAACGCGACCGCCTTGGCCTCGCGTTTTTTTGCACTGATCGAAAACTCACGGACGAAATCGCCGACCCGCTTGATCCGGGCCGCGGTGGCGCGAAATTCCGGAACCGATCCCGGAGCGGCCGGCGCGCTCATATAGCCGATCCGGTGCTGGTCCCATTCGACGCCGACAGTGCGTATCACCGCATCCAGAATCCAGCGCTGCTCGGCCCAGCGTTTCATGCGTGTATCGACGGGTTTCGCCATCATATTCTCCCTGAGTGCTTTTCGTTGCCGCCATGATTGCCGATGGTTGCGGGCGAGTCATCTCCCGTGCGCGTCAAAATTTTCCGGTGTACGCTGCAACAAATCTGCAACAGCGAGGCGGGTCATGGACGTCAAAACTTTCGATTACATCATTGTCGGCGCCGGTTCGGCGGGCTGCGTGCTGGCCGGGCGGCTGACTGAGGATCCGGGCTGCCGTGTACTGATCCTGGAAGCGGGCGGTCGCGACCGCGACCCGCTGATCCATATCCCGCTCGGCATGGGCAAGATGCACGAATGGGGCCTGCATGACTGGAAATACATGTCGGAGCCCATTCCCGGCCTCAACCACCGTCGGCTCAACGTGAAACGCGGCAAGGTGCTCGGCGGGTCTTCCTCGATCAATGTCATGGCCTATACGCGCGGCAATCCGGGCGATTACGACCGCTGGGCGGGCAATGGCGCGGAAGGCTGGTCGTTCGCCGAGGTGCTGCCCTATTTCAAGCGCTGCGAGACGTGGCAGAACGGCGGGTCGGACTGGCGCGGCGGTGACGGGCCGCTCGGCACCGAACACGGGAAGACGCAGGACCCGCTCTACGCCGCGTGGCTGGAAGCGGCGGAACAGGCGGGCTGGCCGGTGACGGAGGATTATAACGGTCCGCATTTCGGTTTCGGACGCAGCCAGTACACGATGAAGAACGGCAAGCGCTGTTCGGCCGCGGTGGCGTTCCTGCATCCGGCCATGAAGCGCGGCAACCTGACCGTCGAGACCCGGGCGTTGAGTACCCGCGTCATCATGGAGGGTACGCGCGCGGTCGGGGTCGAGTATCTGCAGGGCGGGCAGACGGTCCGCGCCAATGCCGATGCCGAGGTGATCCTGTCCGGCGGCGTGTTCAACTCGCCGCAGCTGCTGATGCTGTCG
>JAYOLL010000040.1:0-3059 GCA_038120295.1 Rhodospirillales bacterium
GTCTGGGATATCGGGCTGATCGGCGCCGAGCCGGTACGGGCGGAGAAGATCGATTTCACCGCTGCCTATGTCGAAATCGAGGCGACTTATCTTGTGCCCGCAGGCTCGACTCTTACGCGGATCGAAGATGTCGACGCAAAGGGCATCCAGATCGCCGTTTCAGGGCGTAGCGCCTACGATCTCTTCCTGACACGCGACCTGAAACAGGCCAAACTGGTCCGCGCGCAGGGTGTCGCCGGCGCAACTGAACTGTTCGTATCGGAGAATCTGGATGCACTTGCGGGACTGCGCCCCGCGCTGGCGTCGGTTGCCGCAAATCTGCCGGGCAGCCGGGTCCTGGACGGGCAGTTCACGGCCGTACAGCAGGCGGTCGGCGTGCCGAAGGGCCGCGACGCCGCAGCCCGCTTCGTGAGCGAGTTCGTCGAAGAAGCCAAGGCAAGCGGCCTCGTCGCCAGCCTCATCGAAAAACACGGCGTTGCCGGCAGGCTCTCGGTCGCCGCGCCGGCCTAATCGCCCTGAAAAGGGAGTTGCAACGTCTTCTTCCTGCGCCCGGTTTCGTTTGGCAACCGCTACGGCATGGGATAATAGATCGTTGGTCCGTCGGTTAATCGTGAGTTGAATTCGACCAAGTTTTTTCTACGGTCCATTGTGACCTGGCGCATAGTAGTCCGGCGGAGGATCGTTTAAGGATATCGTCAGCAATGACGAACGACGCCGCACATCTTGCCGACACGGTTGAGCGGGACCGCACGCGCTCCCGCACGGCGCGCTGGCGGCCGGTTCTTCGCCTTAGATTTATCCAGTTCGCCGTTCTTATCGTGATCGCTGCGGTACCTGTGCTCATCCTTGACGGTTGGGTTCAGCGCTCGGCGATGGAAAAGGAGATCGCTTCCGTCGCTGAAAAGCATCTGCTGATCGCCCAGAATCTGAGTGCTGCGCTGAGCCGCTATGCGACCGACGTCAAGGAGGGATTCAGGGTCGCCGTGAGCCAGTCCGCCGCCGGCGTGACGACATCTCATATGGACTCGATGCTTCGGACACTAGGATTCGAGCATGCCTGCATCATCGACAGCGCGGGGAAACCGCAGGTCTTCCTTTTCTGGCCGCAGGATTTCGGAAAGAGCAAGCAGACCAACATCTCTCCGGCACAGATTCGGAAGCTGGGAAACATGGCACGGGCGGCCGGGGGCGAAATCGTCATTACCGATATCATTCGCGATGGCGCGGCACCCCGGATGTTCCTCCTGCAACAGGTAGGCCCCAAGGATTTCGCGATGGGCGTGCTGGGACTCGACTATATCAGGCGGATTCAGCGTTCGATTTCGTTCGGCGAGCGCGGCCATTCGATGATCGTCGATTCGAAGGGGACCGTTCTCGCGCACCCGAACAGCGACTGGGAACGGACTTTCAAGGACGCTTCGGCCCTGTCGGTCGTCCGCAAGATGATGCAGGGTCTCACCGGCGTCGCCACCTTCTACTCTCCGCCGATGCAGGCGGACATGATCGCCGGCCATACCAGTGTCCCCGAAACGGGCTGGGGCGTCATGGTGCCGCAGCCAATGTCGGAACTGCAGGCCCGGGCCAGCGATACGCAGAATATCGCCATCGCCATCACATTCGCGGGCATCCTGATCGCCTCGATCATCGGATGGTTACTGACCAGATACATGACGGAGCCTATCATCGCCGTGGAGCGCGCCGCTGGCGCGGTGGCGGCCGGCCAGCTCGATACGCAGGTCGGTCAGTTACCGAAATACAGCCCGATTGAAATGCGCAGCCTCGCGGACAGTTTCGACCATATGACCGAGGAGTTGCGGCTCCGCGACGAAGGGCTTCGCGTGGCGACGCATCAGGCGGAAGCGGCCAATCTCGCCAAATCTGAATTTCTCGCCAATATGAGCCACGAACTCCGAACGCCGCTTAACGCGATTCTGGGGTTTTCGGAAATTCTCGAACGCGAAACATACGGCCCGCTGGGATCGGAACGGTACCTTGAATACGCCAAGGACATCAGGGTGTCAGGCGAACATCTACTCGATCTGATCAACGATGTTCTTGACGTCGCCCGGATCGAAGCGGGAGCTCTCAAACCTGAACTGGGCGAGGTCGAGATCGCAAAGGTCATCGAAGCCTGCAGGACAATGACGGAGAATCGGGCCCTGCGCGGCGAAATCTCAGTCGAATGCGATATTCCGGACGACTTTCCCCTGCTGCGTCTCGACAGGCGGATGACCCGCCAGATCCTGCTTAATCTTATGTCGAACGCCCTCAAATTTACGCCGGCCAGCGGCAGCGTCAGAGTATCTGCGAAACGCGAGGCTGACGGCGGCGCGACGCTGCGGGTAACCGACACGGGCATCGGCATCGCTCCCGAGCATCTGGATCTGGTCGTCCAGCCCTTCAAACAGGTGGAAAACGCAATGCAGCGGTCTTACGACGGATCGGGGCTCGGTCTCTATCTGACCAAGACCATGGCGGAGCTTCAGGGCGCCACGATGAAGATCGAGAGCGAACTCGGCCGCGGCACGACCGTCACCATCCACTACCCGGATCACACAATCGCCCGGGGAGCCACAGAGAACCGTTAGACGGACCGGTCGACGTCAGACAACCGGCGCGTACAGATCGTCCAGGGACGTGGGCGCCGGCAGAAATCCTTCCTCGACCAGATGGCGCATGAACGTCTCCAGATGCGCCCGGTTGAGCTCCAGCCCGTAAGGCCAGGGGTCCCCTCCGAATACCCGATCCATCTCCTCGACATCGTCGGCCAGCCACGGCGTCATGTACATCATCGCGCCGGTATAGCGCATCTGTTCCTGCGCCTTCCGTTTCGACTCCTCGAACGCCTCGAACAGACTCTTCGCAAGCCAGGGGTTCTCGCGATAGAGCGATTCACGCATTACGACGGTATGCATGATCGGAAATATCCCGGTACGGCCAAACCAGTCCTGCTCGGCCTCGCGGAAATTCGGAATCAACCGCTCGATATGCTCGCAGGTCCGATAGGTCCTGGGCTGGCGCGCCGCCATGATCGCATCGATCTCACCGCCTTCGAGCGC
>JAYOLL010000040.1:3159-21787 GCA_038120295.1 Rhodospirillales bacterium
GGCAGTTCGGGAATTCTCACGGTCAGAAGACGGCTTACGAACAGAATCGAACGCCCGGTTTCCTGATGCCTCACAAAGAGCGGGTGAATTCGCGACCCGGTCAGCGAGTCGGACGGTTTATCTTTTTGAACGGTACCCGCGTAATAGACATGCTCTGCGTGGCAATCGACGAGCGTCTTCTTCAAAGCCGCGGGGAGAGCATCGCAGGCGGCGTAAAGATTCGAGAATATCGTGTTGCCGCCAACGGAGGGAATCTCCAGCGCGTAGAGCAGCGTATAACGGAACGGTCGCTCTGCGTAGGCGCCATCCGAATGGAACATCATCTCGCCATCGGGCAGCGAACCAATCGGCTTGCCGTCCTCGCGGATATTGGAAATCAGCATGATGCCGGGATGCGAAACCCGGTCTCCTTCGGCGGTCGGCACATGCCTGTTGCGACCACCGGGCTCTCCGAACCGTCGAGTAAATCCGATCTGGTCTTCCTCGGATAACGTCTGGCCCGGAAAAACCAGCACCTGCCGGTCGAGCCAGGCGCGATGAACTTCAGCGAACTCGGCATCGGTCATCGGTTGCGACAGATCGATGTCGGTGATCCGGGCACCTAACGAAAAATCAAGCGGAGTTACGGTTGCCATCAGGCAGCCTCCTTCGAAAAAGCCGCCTTGGGGCGGATGCCCTGAACTGTCGTGCGGCGCAACAAGCGGCGTTCGCCGGACGGAAAATCCGTCCGTGCATGATTAACGCAACGATTATCCCAGATCACAAAATCACCGGGCGTCCAGCGGTGCGCATAGATGAGATCCTCGCGCTCAGTGTGATCCAGAATTTCGTCGAGCAGAGCGTCGCCTTCCTCGGCATTTTCCAGACACTGGGTCAGCAGACGACTCGCATACAGCACAGGCCGCCCGGTCTCCTCATGCGCGGTTACCAGCGGATGGACGAACGAATCCGGTTCATCGCCGACCCCCAGAGTCGCCTTGATTTCCTTCGTGACATGCCGACCGGCGTAATAACCATGCCGCGCCCGGACCTGGACCAGTTCCGCCTTGAGAGAATCGGGCAGCGTTTCCCAGGCCAGATACAGGTTGGCAAACAGGGTATTGCCGCCTTGTGACGGAACATCGATGGCGTACAGCATCGTGTAGCGGTAAGGATCCTCGTCATAGGACCCGTCGGAATGGAACATCATTTCGCCGTCGGGCAGCGACCCGATGGGTTTACCGTCTTCCCGGATATTGCTGATCAGCATGATCGACTCGTGGGACCGACGGTCAGCTTCCCTGCGTCCGGCATAACGACGGCGGACCGGCATCTCTCCCCAGTGCCGGGTAAACCGGATCTGATCTTCCTCGGTCATTTTCTGGTCGGGAAATACCAGCACCTGATAGTCAAGCCATGCGCGATGGATCGCATCATATTCGCTTTCGGTCAGGCTTCGTCCCAGATCAACTCCGGTAATGCGCGCGCCAAGGGGGGCATCGATCGGCGAGACGGCAAGCATCAGGCGGCTTCCGGTACGGTCGCAGCCTGGGGGCTTACGCCCTGCACCACAGTGCGGCGCAAAAGTCGTCTGTCCGTCGCGGGAAAATCGGTACGAGCGTGATTCAGGCAACGATTGTCCCACATTACGAAATCGCCCAGCGACCAGACATGCTCATAGACCAGCGACGGCTGTTCGCAATGGTCGAACAGGGTTTCGAGCACCTCGTCGCTCTCCGCCTCTTCGAGCTCCATGATGCGCGTTGTGATCAGGCGGCTGATATAAATCGCGGTTCGTCCGGTCTCCTCATGCTTGACGAAGAGCGGATGAATGGCGTCGCCCGAGTACGGTCCGATGGGCTGGTCCTTCTGAACCGTTCCGCCGTAATAGCCGTGTTTTGCGTGGCATCCGGCAAGCCGCTTCTTCAGGTCCGCGGGCAGCGTGTCATAGGCGCCATACATATCGGCAAACAACGTATTACCGCCGGTGGATGGAAGCTCAACCGCGTAGAGCAGGGTGTAGCGGTAGGGCGCCGCGTCGTACGCACCGTCGGAATGGAACATCATCTCGCCATCCGGCAGCGAACCGATCGGCTCCCCGTTCTCGCGGATATTGCTCACCAGCATGATCGACTTGTCCCTGGTATCGCGTTCATTCCGCGTGTCGTAGCGGTCACGCACCGGCAGGTCGCCCCACATGCGGCTGAATCGGATCTGGTCGTCCTCTGTCAGGTCCTGTCCCGGAAAAACGAGCACCTGATGATCGAGCCAGGCGCGGTGAAGTTTGTCGAAATTATCCTGCCCCACAGGTTCGGCAAGATCGATGCCGGTAATCCGCGCGCCAAGCGGCGCGTCCAGGGGTTCAATCGTGAGCGCCATGTATCCAGCTCCAGACCGTTAGCGGAGCATCCATTATAGGAACCGTCGCGGCATACTCAAAGGCCCTGCCTTGCCCGCGATGCAGGGCGCAAATAGGATGGTTTGGAAAATCGGACAACAGGGAGAAAACGAACCATGGCCAACGGCACACCTTCCGACGACCGGCGTAACCGCAACGCGGTCCTTTTCCTGGGCCCGGATGAGATCAAGGGGCTGATCACCATGGAAGAAGGGGTCGCGGCGATCGAACAGGGATACCGCGAGGCCGACGAGTTTCCAATCGGCAATGCACCACGGCGCCGGGTCCATTCGCCGGACGGCGTGCGGGTGTCCAACTTTCCGGGCGGCATCCCTGGGCTTGGCGTGATCGGCTCGCTGACCCGCGCCGAAATGGTCGCGCAGGGCGACGACGGCGCAAACCAGGGCTATCCCTACCGTGAACACCCGGTCTATCTGCTGTGGGACGCCAAAACGTCGCGGCTCGACGGCATGATGATGGGCGAGATATTCGATGCGCGCACCGGGTTCACCTCGATCATGGCGTTTCGCACAGGCGCGACGACCGGGGTCGGCGTCAAGGCATTGTCGCGCGAGGATTCGCATGTGTTCGGTCTGCTGGGCTCGGGCGGGCAGGCGGTCAACAAGATCCTTGCCATCAACGCGGTGCGCGATATCCACAAGGTCAAGGTTTACAGCCGCAACCCGGAAAACCGTCTCGCCTTCTGCGACCGCATGTCGGAGATGATCGGCAAGGAAATCGTGCCGGTCGAAAGCGCGGAGGAAGCGGTGCGCGGCTCGGACGTGGTGATCTCGGCAACCGATTCCAACGTACCGACTTTCGATGGCGCCTGGCTGGAACCCGGCCAGCATGTCGCCACGGTCGTGGGCTCCAACAGCGCGCTTGTCGAAGGGGGCTGGCTGAAGACCGGACGCCGTGAGAACGACGATGAGACAGTGCGCCGGGCCGACGTGATCGCGGTCAACCATCTGGAATCGGTCCGTATGGAGAAACAGGCGGGCCTTTTCGATCCGCTGGAGCAGGGCATCATCACCGATGACGACATCATCTCGCTCGGATCCGTGCTGGCGGGTACGCATCCGGGGCGGACGTCGGACGATCAGATCACCTATCACTTCAACAATAACGGGACGGCAGCAGCCGACATGGCGCTCGCCAAAATCGTCTTCGACCGCGCGAAGGAAGACGGGCGAGGCACCGAGATTGACATTCCCGTTCCGGGCACGCAGTAAGGCGGAACCTGTCGCGCATGCCCGACGCCGCCACGCATACGGAGTCGATCCGGTCTGATCGTTCACCCAATCAGCCGGCCGACGATGTGCTGTCCGATATTCATGTGCTTGCCAATCTGATCGGCCAGGGCTTTTCCGGTTTTCTTGAAGGCGAATACGGGCTGACGGTCGCCGAATGGCGGGTGATGCTGACGCTTGGGCGCTATCCGGGCCAGACCGCAGCAGAGATCACGGTGCGCTGGGCGATGGACAAGATGGCGATCAGCCGCGCCCTCCAGCGGCTCGAAGCCGCCGGACACATCCGGCGCGAACGCAACCCCGACGACCGGCGCAGCTACCGCCTGTCGCTGACGGAGCAGGGCCGCGCGCTTCACGATGAAATCCTGCCGGGCGCGACGGCCCGTTATCGGGAGTTCATGTCCTGCCTGTCGGAGAAAGAAATCGCCGAACTGCGGCAGGCGCTTCGCAAACTGATCGACAACGCATCTGCAGCATCCGGCTGATCCGCAACTCTGAAACAGGAGATAGTGCAATGCCCCTGAAACGCATGTTGCTTGAAATCGGCATGGGGAACGACCTCCATGGCGGTGACTACACCAAGGCCGCGATCCGGGCGGTGCAGGACGCCGTGCATCACAGCTCGATGAACATGGTGCGCTCTCTCGGGATCGACCATTCAGAGGTCCATGTCGAGGTCAATATCGGCGTGCAGGAACCGGACAAGGTGGACAGGGATGCGGTCGCCGCAACGCTGCCGGTGGGCAAGGTCACCGTCAATGTGGTCAAGGGCGGTCTCGATATTCCGGACCCGGAACATGACGATATCGCCTGCGTCGCGACGGCGGGAATCGTGGTCCGGCTGGATATCGACTGAAGCGCCACCATGCTTGAGCTTTATCACGCAGGCCTGACGGCGTGCTCCAAGAAGTCGCGCCTCACCCTCAACGAAAAAGGGCTAGACTACGTCAGCCACTATGTCGATCTCGGCCGGTTCGAGCATCACCGGCCCGAATACCTGGCGCTCAACCCGAACGGGCTGGTGCCGACCCTGGTGCATGACGGAACAATCGTCGTCGAATCGACGGTGATCAACGAATATATCGACGAAGCGTTCCCGGATATTCCCCTACGCCCCTCCGATCCCGCCGGGAGAGCGAAAATGCGGCTCTGGGGCAAGATGGCGGACGAAGCGCTGGGTCCCAACATGGTGGTCGCGTTCTCGGCGAAAAGCGGAATTGGCGAGGGAGTCCGAAGTCTCGACCCGGATGAACTCGAAGAAGTGCTGAAGCGCACCCCGCTGATCGAGCGCCGCAACGCCTTCCGCAAGCTGGCGGAGCACGGGCGGTTCACTGACGAGGATTTCGCGGCCGCGCACGAGAAGGCCGGCTTCATCCTTGAGAAGGCCGAGACGGCGCTGGCGGACGGGCCATATCTTACCGGCGACATGTATACGCTCGCCGACATCAACATGTTGCCGTTCATGCACCGCTACCGCGAGCGCGTGGTGCCCGACCTGTTCACGCCAGCCCGCGTGCCGCGCCTGTGCGACTGGCTCGACCGGCTGCTCGATCGCCCGGCGGTAAAAGCGACTTTTGCGGATTCGGACGAGACACGACCGACCGCCGCCTGAATTGATATCATTCGAGAGGATCGCTACCCTTGCCCGGTGAGTTCAAAACCCGGTCGAGGACACCGTCATGCGTCTTTTCTCGCGCAAGAAGCGCCCACCGCATCTGGGCAGATACAGGATGGAGAAAATCAGGCGGGTCGACAGCCCGACCACGCTGATCACTGATAACGTCAAACAGGTGCCCAAGCGTGCCGGGTTTTTCGTCCGTGCGTTCTACGGCGATCTCGGCCCCAAGGCCGGCAAGGAAATCCGCCGCTTTATTACCAAGCATCCGCTGAACGCCGCCATCGGCCATCTGCACTGGAAACACGTACCGGATCACAAGGGCGATCCTGCATCCGAAAAGGCGCCTGTTCCCGGACCGGAGGAAATGTCGAAGCACATCAAGGCGCTGTGCCATTTTCTCGATGCCGACCTGGTGGGCATCTGCGAGGTGCCGGAATGGGCCTGGTTCAGCCATGAAAGCGACGGCACGCCGATTACCACGCGGCACAAATACGCCATCGTGGTGGTGATCGATCAGGGCTGGGACTCGTTTGAGGGCTCGTCGGGCGACGACTGGATCTCCGGCGCGATGAGCTACCGCGCCTATTATCACGGCTCCACCGTCGCCACCATCGTCGGCGATTACATCAGGCGGCTCGGCTATCCGGCGCAGGCGCATTCCAACGCGCATGGCGACGTGCAGCAGATCCCGCTGATGCTGCTGGCGGGGCTGGGCGAGATGAGCCGCATCGGCGAGCTGGTGCTCAACCCGTTCGTCGGGCCGCGCCACAAGACCGCCGTCATCACCACCGATTTGCCGCTGGCCGTCGATAAACCGATCGATTTCGGGCTGCAGGATTTCTGCGACAAGTGCCGCAAATGCGCCCGCGAATGCCCGGCCCAGGCGATCCCGTACGGCGACAAGGTGCTCTATAACGGCTACGAGATCTGGAAACCCGACGTCGAGAAATGCACCAAGTACCGGGTGACAAATCCCAAGGGCTCGGCCTGCGGGCGCTGCATGAAGATGTGCCCCTGGAACAAGGAAGGACTGCTGGCGCATAACCTCGCCATGTGGGCGGCGATCAAGTGGCCGTGGAGCCGCCGTTTCCTGATCTGGCTGGATGACAGGATGGGCTACGGCAACCGCAACCCGATCAAGCGGTGGTGGCTCGATCTTGAAATCGTGAACAGGAAGGTCGTAAAGCCCGCCGGCGTCAACGAGCGGGACCTGAACCTCGACCGCGACACGTCGATCGGTAACGAAAAGGTCGCGGTCTACCCGTGGGAGAAACTGCCGACAGCGGACGATAAGGAAACCAAGCCTGTCGACCGCAAACAGGGGCTGAAGGACCGCGAAGCGGCAGAAGCGGCGCTGCGTGAAGCGAAGAACCGGGCGGACGCCCTATAAAGCGAAATATGCGAAACGCCCGGTTCATTTCTGCATGCAGATGAGTTAGACCGGACAAAGCTTTCGAGGAACGGGGCATTTCATGCATGGCGACGCGCTGAATTTGCGCGAGGTGATCGTTTTCCTTGTGGCGGCCGGCGTCGTCGTGCCGCTGGTGCGGCGCATCAGGATCAGCCCGGTTTTCGGCTTTCTGGCCGTCGGGCTGGCGATCGGGCCGCACGGACTGGCCCGGCTTACGGAGTCGCTGCCCTGGCTGAGCCTTGCGGTCATCGCGGACCCGTCCTCCGTCCGCCCGTTTGCGGAACTCGGCGTGGTGTTCCTGCTTTTCATGATCGGGCTCGAGTTGTCGCTCGAAAGGCTGTGGGCGATGCGCCGCGTCGTCTTCGGGCTCGGCGGCGCACAGATCCTCGTGACAGGCGCGTTTATCGCCGTCATCGCCTCGTTTTTCGACAACAGCCAGGCGGCGGCGATCGTGCTGGGCGGCGCCTTCGCCCTGTCCTCGACCGCCATCGTCATGCAGCTCCTGTCCGAGAATCGCCGGCTGGGAACGGCGACGGGCCGGACGAGTTTCGGCATTCTGCTATGCCAGGATCTTGCGGTCCTGCCCATCCTGTTTCTGGTCGGCGCGCTTGCCGCCCAGAGCGATGGCTCGGTGCCGCTAGCCTTCGCCAGGGCGATGGGCGAGGCGGCGATCGCCGTGTTCGCCATTCTCGCGATCGGCAGGCTGGTGATCCGGCCGGTTTTCCGATTCGTCGGCAGCACCGCCAGCCGCGAAATGTTTCTGGCGTTCGTCCTGCTGGTCATCGTCGGGACGGCGGTCGTCACCGAGCAGGTCGGGCTGTCGATGGCGCTGGGCGCCTTTCTCGCCGGGCTGCTGTTCGCCGAGACGGAATACCGGCACGAGATCGAGGTCGATATCGAGCCGTTCAAGGGGCTGTTGCTCGGTCTGTTCTTCGTCTCGGTCGGCATGTCGATAGACCTCGCCCAGGTGGCGGCCAAACCCGTATGGCTGATCGCATCGGTATTCGGGCTGTACTTGATCAAGACGCCGATAATCTACGCATTGTCCCGGCTGTTCGGCGATCCGCGCCCGGTGGCGCTCGAAGCCGGACTACTGCTGGGCCAGGGCGGCGAGTTCGCCTTTGTGGTCATCGGCATGGCTTTCAGCCTCGGGCTGATGCCGGACGAAACCGCCCAGTTCATGCTGATCGTCGCCAGCCTGACCATGATCGCGACCCCGGTCGTCGCCCATGTGGCGCGCAGGCTGGCGCTTGCCATGGAAGCCCGCCAGCCTGCTCCAGCAGGCCAGGAGCCGGACCTGCCTGTCGGGTTGACCGGCCATGTCATCGTCGTCGGTTACGGCCGCGTCGGCCAGATGCTCGGCTCCGTGCTGAGCGATCAGGAAATGCCGTATATCGGGCTGGATACAGATGCCAATCTGGTCGCAAGCTTCAGGGCCGACGGCGGCAGCATCTTTTTCGGCGATGCGAGCCGCCCCGACATGCTGCGCCGGGTCGGTATCGACAACGCTGCTGCGCTGGTCGTGACCATGGACAGTCCGCAGGCGGCGGAGCAGGTGGTAACGAGCGCTCACCGCGAATGGCCGGAGCTCGTGATTTACGCCCGGGCCCGCGACCGCAAGCATGCAGCGCAGCTGATCGCCCTGGGGGCAAGCCACGTGATCCCGGAGACCGTCGAAGCGAGCCTCCAGCTCGGTGAAGTCGTGCTTACCGGGATCGGCGTTGCGGACCAGGCCGCCCGCCAGCTCATCGAAACGCGCCGACAGGCGGAACTGGCCGCACTGGAGGAAAGCGTCAACGGGAGCAGCGACGAAAAGCGCTGAACGCAGGATTCCTGCCGCATTGGACCGGACCGGCGGCGCCCCCTACACTTTCCCGTCAAAGATATCGGGGAAACGCTGCTACAGAGGCTTCGGGTGGCCGACCAGAAGAACATCTTTACCGATGCCGCCGACTACGACCGTTCGATGGGACGAATGAGTCGCATCGCGGGAGAGAAATTTCTCGACTGGCTGTCGATGCCGGAAGGGTTGAGATGGCTGGATATCGGGTGCGGTACGGGCAGCTTTACCGAACTCGTTTTCGACCGGTTATCCCCGGCCTCGATCGCCGCCATCGACCCGTCGGAACATCAGATCGCCTTTGCTAGGACCAAGCCTGTCGCGGACCGGATCGGGTTCCGGCAGGGCGACGCGATGTCGCTGGAGTTCGACGACAACGAATTCGACGTCGCCGTCATGGCGCTCGTCATCCAGTACATTCCGGACCCGGAGAAAGCGATGGGGGAGATCGTCCGCGTCGTGCGCCCCGGCGGCACGGTCGCGGCCTATGTCTGGCCGGCGCATGGCGACGGGCATCCGTCCGAATATTTGCGATCCGCCGTCAGATCGGTCGGCCCGTCGGAAACGAACCGTCCAGGCGCCGGGATGCGAACGACCGAAGCGATGAAGGCGCTATTCGCCGCATCGGGGATTACGGAAATCGAAACCCGGTCTCTCGAGATCCCGTTCCGGTTCGAGAATTTCGAGAAATACTGGGCGGGGCAGCATCTCGACCAGTATCGCCATCTGGGAGCTTCGGAGATCGCGCAGATGCAGGAATATCTGAGCACCCACCTGCCGAGAGACGCGGAGGGGCGGATTTCCTATACCGCCCGCGCCAACGCCATTCGCGGACGCGTCGCCGATTGACGGGTCCGCACCCCTCGCCTAGCGTCGTTGAAAACGCAAGGAGAACAACATGGCCGACGGACCGAATCGAATCCTCGAAATTCCCGAGGACGAGCTGACCGAAGCACAGAAGAAAGTTTTCGACGACCTGGTCGCCGGACGAGGGCGGCTGCTGACACCCTATAAGATCTGGATCCATTCACCCGAACTCGCCGCCGCGATGGAAACCATCGGCACCTTTCTCAACAGGAAGGGCGCGCTGACCGAGCGAGAGGTCGAGCTCGTCATCGTCGTCATCGCCACGCACTGGGCGGGCGATTATGTGCAGGCGGCGCATGTGAAGCGCTGTCTCGAGCTCGGCTATCCTCAGGCGGCCATGGACGCGATCAGGGCGGGTAAGGCGCCGGACCTGCCCGATGCGCGCGAGAAAGCGGTTTACGACCTGTGCCGGATCGCTATGGCGCCGGGCGGCGGCTCTGACGAGGTGTACGACCGGGCGGCGGAGAAGCTGGGCCGCGACGGGCTCGCCGAGGTGCTGGCGCTGCTCGGCTACTACTCGGCGGTCGCGATGGCGATGAAGCTCCACCGCGTACCGGTACCGGGTCAGTAATACAGCGGATTCATCACTCCGGCAGGAACACGCCCTTGCCGCTGGTCTGCCGGTCGAGCAGCTGGTAGGCCTCCTCCGCCTGTTCCAGTTTCCAGCGGTGGGTAAACACGCTTTCGACGTCGATCTTCCGGTCGGCGACGAAGCGGGCGCAGTCGGACTGACCGTTCTTGGAAAACGTCCAGTGGCCAAGCACGGCCTTGTTGCGATGCGTCAGGTCCGGCCCGACATTGAGCTCGATCTGCCCGTGGCTGGCGATCAGGCAGGTCGTCCCCCAGGTGCGCGTCGACCGCACCGCGGCGGCGCGTACGTCCTTCACGCCAGAGGTCTCGACCGCTTTATGGGCCCCTTCCCCGTGGGTGAGATCGAGGATCGCTTCGACCGGATCTGTCTCCGCCGGGTCGATCACCGCGTCGGCGCCCTTGTCCAGCGCAAGCTGGCGGCGTTCGGGGGAAATTTCGACGGCGATCACCCGTGCGCCCATGGCTGCAGCGAACTGCGTGGTCGACAGACCGACCGGTCCCTGGCCGAACACGGCTATCGTCTCGTCCCCCTCAAGCCCGAGCCGTTTGAGCGCGCCGAACGCCGTGCCGGTGCCGCAGGAAATTGCCGCGCCGGTCGCAAAGGACAGCTCATCGGGCAAAGGCAGCAGCGTATGGGACGGAACCGACATATATTTCGCATGGCCGCCATGCCCCTTGCCGGAGCCGAACGCGACGGAGCCGTCGTCGCACAACTGGGTCCAACCCGACTGGCAATGGCGGCACGTACCGCACCCGTCATAGTGATGGACCATGACGCGGTCGCCGATCTTCGCCTCGTGCGGCGCTACATGCGCACCGATCTCCGCCACCACGCCGCAAGGCTCGTGCCCGGCGATGAAATGCGCGCCGCCGGCATGTTTCCGCCGATAGGCATGCAGATCGGTACCGCACATGCCGGAGGCCTTTATCTCCAGCACCACGTCGTGCGGGCCGGGCGTCGGGTCGGGAAAATCCCGAAGTTCGAGCTTCTTTTCGCCGAGAAATACGATGCCGCGCATGATGGAGTCTCCCTTTCAGATCCTTTTCAGGAAAGTCTATCCACCGGTCGCGGAACGCGCCACCTGTCAGCCCCGGTCTAGCGCTTCCACGGACAGAACAGTCGGCAGGTGACGGGCGATCTCCTGCCAGCTGTCGCCCTCGTCGAGGCTGGCGAAAACCGATCCGGTGTTGGTGCCGAAATAGATGCCCGCGGGGTCCCGCCGGTCCCCCGCCATCGCCTGACGCAGCACGGTGAAGAAGCAGCCTTCCTGCGGCAGCCCGTCGCGCATCGCCTCCCAGCTTTGCCCGCCATCGCGCGACCGCCACACCGCGGCCGCGAAATCGGGCGGAAAACGGCCAATATCGTCGCTCAGCGGCAGAGTCCAGATTGTGTCCGGGTCGCGCGGATGGACGCGGATGGGAAAGCCGAAGGTCGAGGGCAATCCGGAAGTGATGTCGTCCCAGCTGCGCCCTCCGTCGGCTGAGCGCCAGACGCCGTGGTGATTCTGCTGATAAAGGAGATCGCCATCGCCCGGGGCGCGCATCATGTTGTGGACGCAATGGCCTGTCTCGCCATCGCGAGGCGCCGCCGGATGGGGGTGGTCGATGCAGGCCTCGAGATTGGACAGCCGGTTGCGGCGCTCCCACGTCTTCCCGCCGTCCTCGGTCGCAAACACGCCCGCCGCGGAAATGCCGACTCAGAGCCTTTCGGAGTCGGACGGATGCGGAACGATGGTGTGCAGCACCAGCCCCGCCGCACCGGGATTCCAGCTTTCCACCGACGGGTGATCGGTCAGGCTGTCGATCTTTTCCCAGCTTTCGCCGCCGTCGCGGCTGGCCAGTAGTCCCGCCGGTTTGGTTCCGGCATAGAGCGTCCCGTGCGCGTGGCACAGGCTCCATATCTGCGAGAAACCGTCGCCGAAGGGCGTCGGCCTGGAAACCCAGTCGAACATCGCGGCGATGCCGGGGTCGTTTTCAGCCCAGTCGTCCGTCGTTCCCCGGGTCAGGCGGGAGATGTCCCAGCTCTCGCCCCCGTCGATGGATCGCCAGACGCCCGCACCCTGCCACTCACCGCCGCCGCCGGCCCACAGGGCACCGGTTTCCGGATCCCCGATAAAATGATTGATCGGCCAGCCGCCGCAAAACGGGCCTTTGACCTCCCAGCCGTCGCGCGCCGCGCCGCCGGAAATCGTGAAGGCGCCCTTGGTTGTCCCGACAAGGATAGCGATATTCTGCATGGACATGATCCGATACCCGCTGGAGGTTTCCTGATCCTACAACGGTCGAACTCTCCCGTCCCCGTTTTCCCTTTACCCGCACGCCCGCTATCATGATCCTGGACAGACAGGGAGAACGTCATGAAAGGCACAGCCCCCGTTCGGGTGCAGGGGCCGGCGGAACCGATCCTCGGCCGGCTGCTGAAGGAAGCCGGGCTCGACGAGCCGCCTTTGTGGAAGCACCGGCCGCCCGAGACACGCGCGCGAATGGCGCGCTGGAAGGAACTCGGCAAGGTGCGCAACGGGCCGGTCAACCCGGAACGCACGGAGATCGTCGATCCGCAGGCGGCCGCCGATGATCTGAAGAAACGCGCGCTCGATCTCGGCGCCAGCGTGGTGGGCGTGGCGAAGCTGACCCCGATCATGATCGCCGAGGGGATCGAGATCGATCACGAGTACATCTTCTGCCTCGTGGTCGGCGAGAATTACGAGGCGGCGCTCGGCGGGCCGCGCGTCGTGGAGACCGAATCCACCAGCACCTATGTGCGCTGCGCCGAAATCTCGACCGAGCTGGCGCAGTACGTGCGCGGACTCGGCTATGACGCCACCGCGCACCATAATGGCGGCGACGACATCATGGCGCTGCCGGCGCTCTACCAGGCCGGTTTCGGCGAGCTCGGCAAGCATGGCAGCCTGATCAACCCCGAGTGGGGCGCGAGCTTCCGGCCCGGCTTCGTGACCACCTCGATGCCGCTGGCCATCGACGAGCCGCTGCATTTCGGGGTTCAGGACATATGCTCGAAATGCAATATCTGCACCCAGAACTGTCCAGCAGACGCGATCCCGGCGCCCGACGATTTCGAGATCACCGAGGGCGTCAAGCGCTGGGTTACCGATGTGGAGAAATGCTACACGGTGTCGCGGCTGCGCGAGCAGTACTGCCATATCTGCGTCGACGTGTGCCCCTACGTGCACAAGGCGAACGGCGACGCGCGCAAGAAGGACCTCTACAAGCAGTATATGGGCGTGCGTAAAAAGGTCGGCTACCGCACTCCCGCCTGGTGGCCCGAGGACCCGCCGCCGGACATCGCAAAGGCGCTGGCGGAGTGAGTTGCGGCGGCACATCCTTCGAGTCGGTTCCTTTCAGGACGGCTCCCCAGGGTGACGGAGAATTTTTGAAGCCTGTCGGACCGTCCCTGAATGAATGAGTGGTTGAGCGCCGGCGTTGCGCCCTTCGCCGGGCTGGAATGGTGGATCGTCGCCGCGGTCGCCGCCATCCACATGTTTGGCAGTTTCGTACGCGGCGCGTTCGGGTTCGGTTCCAACCTTCCGGTCGTTTTGCTGACCACCTTCCTGCTCGGCCCGCATCACGCCATCGTGCTGGCGCTGATGACCACCATCGTCGCACAGACCCAGATGGTCCCGCAGGGACTGCGGACGGCTGACTGGCCGGTGCTGCGGACGGTATTCGTCGGTATCGTCGCCGGAACGGCGCTCGGCACCTGGATCTTCACCGTTCTGCAACCGGAAACGCTGTCGCTGACGCTCGGCTTTCTGATCGCGCTGGTGGTGATTTTCGATACGTTCAAGCTGGTCGAAAAGCTGACCCGACGCGTCGACATGCGCGGCTGGCCGATGACGACCGGTTTCTCGATGGTTGGGGGCACGCTCGGGGGTATCAGCGGCGGCGGGGCGTTCTACTTTCTGGTCGTGTTCCTGAAACATGCCTGCGCGACGCCGACGGCGCTGCGGGGGACCAACCTGCTGCTATCGGCGATCACCATGGTCACGCGGCTGGTGGGGCTCATCGTCGCCGGCATGATCACGCCCACCGTGGTGACGGAAGGGGCGCTGCTCATCCCGTTCGTCGTGTTCGGCACCTGGGCAGGCAGCCGCGCCTTCCGGCGCTCCACGCCGGCAATGTTCTACACCACGCTCCAGATCCTGCTGATGGCCGGCGCGATCGCGCTGATCTTCAAGGTCAGCGGGAAGCTTTAAATGCAAGCCTGCACCGGCCCTCTCCCCCACCCGGCCACCCACAGGATACTCGCGATGGGTGGCCGGGAGGGGGAGAGGGCCGGCACCGCATGAATCAATCTCTCAGAACCTGTAGCCGTAGCGGATCCCGGTATTGTCCATCCCGTCATTGCGGTCGTCGAACAGGCCGCCATGCGATACGTGGTCGAGATAGATGGAGATATTGTGCCGGTTGTCGCGGCCGAACAGAACGCCGATGGCGATCGATTCGCGGAACAGCACGCGGGAGCCGAACTCGCGGTTCCGCCCCGTGGGATCGTTCAGCTTGCCGTCATGGACAGCGAGGCCGAAGGTAAACTCCAGAAAAATCCTGTCCCAGAAATCCCGCTGCCAGGCCAGCCCGGCCCAGAGCTGGCTGGTATCGCCCACCGTATTGATATGAACGCCGACATGCGGGTGCGGCGAAAAAAGGAGGCTGAGGAAATCGGGCGAGGCAAACAGCAGTTCGAAATCAATATCCTGACCGTCCTCGACGTTGCGCGCGAACGGGCCGACATTATGGAGCGAGATGCCTGCGCGCACCTCCGACAGCAGGTGAAAGTCGGGTATCCCGGAAGGCTCCGGCGGAGCGCTCCTGACGGTTTCGACCGGCTGCGGCGCCGCGCTCGCCGGCGCATAAATTCCGGTCCCGGACTGGGAAATGACGGGCGCCGGGGCGCGCATCGGGCCGGTGGAGGGAACGTCGAACGGATGCGCCTCGTAAAGGAGGCGCGTCATGTCGTAGATGCTCGCGCCGGCCGGCGCAGCGAACGCCCAATAGACAGCTGCCGCTGCAGCCGCGACCGCGCTCCGGACACGCAGCGATCCGTCAGAAGGCATAGGTAATCCCGATGACAACGTCGTGCGACGTGTAGGTGTCGGTCGACACGCGGCTGCCGTCGCTGAACGTGCCGCTGCTGACATCGCCGAGATAGCTGTAGCGGTAGGCGAGTTCCAGCCGCCAGTCGCGCCCGAGGCTGTAATTCACGCCGGCATGCAGCACCCACGCGAAATTGTCGGTCGATTCCTCGGATTTTTCCTTGATGCCGCCGACCAGCTTGGTCTGTTCCACATCGGACGTATTGCGCGCCCAGCCGAGTCCGAAACCGACAAACGGCGCGTAATTGCCCGACTGCCAGAAATCGTAATAGAGACTGGCCAGCACCGACTGCGTGCTGAGGTTGTTCTCGAAATCGGCATTGGTCCCGCCGAAAATCCGGATGTCGTAGTCGAACCGGACCCGGTAGGCGTATTCGATTTCGCCGCGAAACGGCAGCCCCTTCTTGGAGAAATCGTAGCCGAGCGCCAGGCTGAAACCGCCGACCAGGTCGTCGACATTGCGCTCGACCGTCGTCCCGCCATTGATGACGTCCGTATCGCCGACGCCGGAAAACCCTCCGATTCCGCGCAGGGACAGAAGATCGCCGGAATGGGACGGATCGGCCTCGGCCATCGCCACGCCCGACCAGGCGATGACGCAGACCGCGCCGACAAGCGCGAAGAATCCCCTGAAAGCCACGTTCCAGCCCGCTTGCTGATTACCCCTTTTACGGGGATAGCGGGAATCGCGGAGCCTGTCCAGACACCCCCCCTGGTCCGGGAGGACCAAAAGACGGGCTGTCAGCCAATATCCGAGAACCGCAGCGGCGTCGCCTCCAGAACATCCGAAACGCCCCTGACCTGGCCAAGCAGCTCTTCCGAAATATCCTCGTCCAGCTCCAGCAGCGCCACCGCCTGTTCGCCCGGCGCGGTGCGGCCGAGGATGAAGTTGGCGATATTGATGCCGGCGTTCGCCATGATCATGCCGAACCCGCCGATGATCCCCGGCGCGTCGTGGTTCACGGTGTAAAGCATGTGACGGCCGAGCGCTGCTTCCATCGGGACGCCGTTGATATCGACGATCCGCGGCTTGTCGCCGGCGATCAGCGTCCCGGCTATGGACAGCTTGCGGTCATCCGCCGCCAGGGTCAGACGCACCAGCGAATGGTATTCGCAGTCGCGGTCGTGACTGACCACCGACACGTCGATATCGCGTTCGCGGGCGATCACCGGCGCGTTGACCATGTTGACGGCTTCCAGCATCGGCGACAGGACGCCCTTCAGGATGCAGGCCGTGACCGGCTTCGTGTTGAGCGAAGCGGCATGCCCTTCATACTCGATGGTGACCGAGCTCAGCCCCGACTTGACCACCTGGCCGGCGAAGCTGCCGAGCTGTTCGCCGAGCGTCATGTAGGGTTTCAGGCGCGGCGCGTCCTCGGCGCTGACCGACGGCATGTTGATCGCGTTCACCACCGCGCCGGTCAGCAGGTAATCCGACATCTGTTCCGCCACCTGCAGCGCTACGTTTTCCTGCGCTTCCAGCGTCGCGGCTCCGAGATGCGGCGTCGCCACCACGTTCTCCATGCCGAACAGGCTGTAATTCTCGGGCGGTTCGACCGCGAACACGTCGACCGCGAACCCGCCGACCTGGCCCGATTCGAGCGCTGCCTTCATGGCCTCTTCCTCGACCAGCTCGCCGCGGGCGCAGTTGATGACCAGTACGCCCTTCTTCGCGGTCGCAAGCGACTCGGCGTTGAGGATGCCGCGCGTGGAATCGGTCAGCGGCGTGTGCAGCGTGATGATCTCGGCCCGCTTCAGCAGCGCGTCGAGCTCGACCTTTTCGATCCCCATATCCTTGGCGCGTTCGGGCGTCAAATACGGGTCGTAGCCGACGACCTTCATGCGGAGGCCGAGCGCACGCTCGACGACCCGGCTGCCGATATTGCCGCAGCCGATCACGCCCAGCGTCTTGCCGGTGAGCTCCATCCCCATGAATTTCGATTTTTCCCACTTGCCGCCCTGGGTCAGCCTGTCGGCCAGCGGAATCTGCCGCGCCAGCGCGAACATCATGGCGATCGCGTGTTCCGCCGTGGTGATGGCGTTGCCGTAGGGCGTGTTCATCACCACGACGCCGTTGGCCGAGGCCGCGTCGATATTGATGTTGTCGACGCCGATCCCGGCCCGGCCGACGACTTTCAGGTTGGTCGCCGCTTCGAGAACCTCCGGCGTGACCTTGGTGGCCGAGCGCACGGCGAGACCGTCATAATCGCCGATGCAGGCGATCAGCTCTTCCGGCTTCATGCCGACCTTCATGTCGACCTCGACCCCGCGATCCTTGAAAATCTGGACGGCGGCGGGGCTCAGCGCGTCGGAAATCAGTACTTTTGGCATTCTAACTCTCCTCAGGCCGAAACGAGTTCGGCTTTAACCGTTGCGAAGGCCCAGTCGAGCCACGGGAACAAAGCTTCGAGATCGCTCTGTTCGACCGTGGAACCGGCCCAGATGCGGAGCCCCGGAGGCGCCGCGCGGTATCCGTTGATGTCGTAGGCCGCGCCCTCCGCTTCGAGCAGCGCGTCCATCTTCTTCGGCACGGAGGCCTGTACATCGTCCGGCAGGGCGGCGATCTCAGGATCGACGATCTTGAGACAGACCGAGGTGCAGGACCGGATCGCCGGGTCCTCGGCGAGGAAATCGACCCAGCCGGTGCGCGCGACCCAGTCGGCCATCGCCGCGAGGTTGCCTTCCGACCGGGCGACCAGCCCGTCGGCGCCGCCGATGGTTTCGGCCCATTTAAGACCGTCGAGCGCATCCTCGACGCACAGCATCGACGGCGTGTTGATGGTGTCGCCCTTGAAGATGCCTTCGCTCAGCTTGCCGCCCGAGGTCATGCGGAAGATTTTCGGCATCGGCCAGGGCGGGTTGTAGCTTTCCAGCCGTGCGACGGCGCGCGGGCTCAGGATCAGCACGCCGTGCTGCGCCTCGCCGCCCATCACCTTCTGCCAGGAATAGGTGACGACATCGAGCTTGTCCCAGGGCAGCTTCATCGCGAACGCGGCGGAGGTGGCGTCGCAGATGGCGAGCCCGTCGCGGTCGTCGGCGATCCAGTCGCCGTCCGGCACGCGAACGCCGGAGGTCGTGCCGTTCCAGGTGAAGACCACGTCGCGCGACCAGTCGACCTGGTTCAGGTCGGGGATCTCGCCGTAACCGGCGGTAAAGGTGCGCACGTCCTCCAGCCGGAGCTGTTTCAGGATATCGCTGACCCAGCCTTCGCCGAAGCTTTCCCAGGCGAGAACGTCGACGCCGCGCGGGCCGAGCAGCGACCAGAGCGCCATCTCGACCGCGCCGGTGTCGGATGCCGGCACGATGCCGATGCGATAATCGTCGGGCAGGCCGAGCAGCGCGCGCGAGCGGTCCATCGCCTCGACGATTTTCGCCTTACCGTCCTTCGACCGGTGCGACCGGCCGAGCTGCGCATCGGCGAGAACGTCAGGCGACCATCCCGGGCGCTTGGCGCAGGGGCCGGATGAAAAACACGGATTGTTGGGGAACCCGGCAGGACGCACGGGTTTTGTCGATTCTGTCATGTAACTCTCCCTTCCAGAAGAGCCGCGACCCGTTGGGGG
>JAYOLL010000041.1:0-20050 GCA_038120295.1 Rhodospirillales bacterium
AGATGCGTCTTGGCGCGCTTGTAGGCGTTTTCGGTGAAATGAAAGATATTGCCGGCGGCCACGGCGGAGGCGCTCGCCTCGTCGATGGCGCCGCAGAAATCGCCGAACATGCCGACGCCGCCGCAGGCGATAACAGGGACCGAAACCGCGTCGGCAACGATATGGATCGCGTCGAGATCGTACCCGTCGGCAGTGCCGTCTCGGTCTATCGAGGTTACCAGGATTTCGCCAGCGCCGAGACTTTCGACTTTACGCGCATGATCGGCGAGGGTTGCGTCTATCCGTGTTTTGCCCTGGTCGATAAAGACGGCGTGGCCATCGCCTTCGCGGCGGACATCGATCCCGACCATGGTAGCCTGGCTGCCGTACTTGCGGGATACGGTGATAACCAGATCGGGCGTCCGCTGCGCCGCTGAGTTTATGATTACCTTGTCCGCGCCATTGCGAATGAAATCGTCGACCATTTCGAGAGTCTCGATGCGCCCGCCGAAGGTCAGCGGCATGAAAGCATGCTCCGAGATAGCGCGCAGCAGCGAGACGATGTCGGCATCGACCGTATACTTCTTGTCGCGACGGCCGGTTTCATGCTCTCCCTCCCGCGTAATGTCGATATAGACCAGCTCGTCCGCCAGCCACTCGTTCAGCCGGGCAAGCTGGTCGTAGGGGCTGCCGATGACCTTGAAATCGGAAAAGGTCTCGCTGCGCACGATCTGTCCGTTCATCAGATACAGGACGGGGATAACGCGGATTTTCGGCATCTGTCAGAGCCGCGCGAAACGGTCCAGTATCTCGAGCCCCAGCGGGAGACTCTTTTCGGGATGGAACTGCACGCCGAAAACATTGTTCCGGGCGACCGCAGCGGTGACTGGCCCGCCGTAATCGGTCACCGCGACCACGTCGTCCGGGTTCTCGGCATTCAAAAAATAGCTGTGCACGAAATAACAGTCGGTGCCTTCGTCTTCGATATCGAGCAGCGGGCAATCGCTGTCGATGTCGCGAAGAACGTTCCAGCCGATATGGGGCAGCCGGAGATTTTCAGGACCACGCGGGATCATCTCGACAGTTCCCGGTATCCACCCGAGACCGTCGGAATCTCCATGCTCCGTCCCGGTCGAAGCCAGCAGTTGCATGCCGAGACAGATGCCGAGTATCGGTCTCTGCTTCGCCTCGACCGCTTCCGACAGCGCGTCGCGCATGGAAGCATCCAGACGTTCGGCGGCCTGAAAGAACGACCCGACGCCCGGCAGCACCAGCCGGTCCGCCGAGGCTATCTCCGCAGGCGCGCTTGTCGGCACCGCCTCGTGGCCGATATGGCCGAACGCGTTTGCCACGGACTGGATATTGCCCATACCGTAATCGACGATGGCGATCATTGCCGGCCGAATTCTTCCTTAAGGATGGAATAGCACTCCAGATCGACAAAACCTCCGTCGAGGAGAAACGCCTGGCGCCGGACACCCTCCCTGGTCCAGCCGAGCGATCTGACGGCAGCGTTGAAGGCGGGGTTGGGAGATTCTGCCCAGACCCGGTTGAGACGCATATTGCGGAACCCATGTCCGATCAGAATCGTTATGGCCTCCTTGGCATAGCCCTTGCCCCAGCAATCGCGGGCGCCCAGCATGATGGACAACTCGGCGCTGGCATGCAGCCAGTCCACTGCGTTAAGTGAAATATTGCCAATATGCCGGTCGCCATCCTGCAGACAGATAGCGAGGTGTAGGTCGTCCGACTGTCGCACGGAGGTCACGAACTTGCGCATGCTTGCGAAGTTCTGAGGGAAGGCCTTTGCGCCTCGATATCGGAGAACCTCGGCATCGTTCAGCCAGCCCAGATAGTCGTCGTTGCAATCATTTTCTGACAAGGCACGGAGATAGAGTCGCTCTCCTCGGACGAACGGATTATCGATCATGCCGCAGTAACCGATTCAAGGCTGCCCATATCGACGGTCTTGCTCAGGCGCGGGAGCGCACGGAAAGGATTCGCCGTCATCATGGCATCGATAACGGAGTCCGGTAGGTTGCTGGACGCAAGCTTGCCCAGCGTCCATGCCGGCGACATAAGCTGGCCGTCACAGGAAAAAATGATCCGGTCCACGCCGACGCTTTCCAGCAGCAAGTCGAGATCGACCTGAGCGTGCAGCGCCGTCGACGTCGCGATATCCATATAGACGTTGGGAAGATCGGCGAACTCCGTAGGCCGCCAAGTCCCATGCGAGGCGATGAATCGAAGGTCGGGATGCCGTCGCGCGGCCTCGGCCATGCCCCCCATATGCGCCATAACCGTCAGCTCGTGCCGGGCGGCATGGTCGAGTATCGGTTCGTACGCCGCGTCGTCGAGGGACAGTCCGTAGAAATCCTGAATAGTCTTGACGCTGACGAAGCGCGGATCGCTCAACAGACGATCAATTTCCCTTAGGGACCTGTCGATCTGCAGCGGGTTGACCACGATATGACCCCGCACACGCGGATCTTTGTCGCAAAAGGCCCGCGTTTCGTCGTTGCCTGCCTCAAGATCGTCGTTTAGTGCCCGTACCGACGACGTTACGGCGATGCGATAGTTGAAACGGTCGAACTCTTCGCACATTTGGTCGAAGCCCAGCCGGGGTTCTACGATATTCCAGCCGCTGGTATGCCAGTGCGTGTCGATTTTCGGTTGCTCGATCAGACGTTTCCATGCCGATTCATCCCGACTGGCATCTTGGAGGGACTCATTGGACGGCAATGCCACGTCAAGCAGTTTCGCCAGCGTCCCACCAACGATCATTTCCCGGTCGGCTCCGCTTAGCCGTGCCGTCTTCAGCAAAAGATGAGCACAGCCTTCATGGCTTAGTGGCGCGTTCGAGGCAACGAACAGCCGTCTCGCGCCAAGGCGTTCGGCCAGATGCTCGATGCCGCCGCTTTGCGTCGTCGTCCCTATATCGAAGTACATATTCGGAAATGCGCGGCCGACGGCAACCATGTCGGCAGTCGCCACATATCCGCCGCCACGCATCCAGCGCACGAGAATCGTTGCGCCAGTCGGAGCAAGAGACCGGGCGATACAGGCAATATCGGTGGAGCTTGTAACGCCGGTCAGTACAGAGAGCCCCAGTGACGCTGCGTCCTTCACTAGGCGTTCGACAGCGTATCCGTGCCAATTCCAAGCATCGAAATAGAAACCGGGAAAGAGACCTATAATCCTTACGCCGCGGTCGTAAAGTTTCGCCAGATAGTCCTCGTCGGCGTCGTAACTTACAGGATTGATCAGCGGTGCCGGGATGATACGCGGGTCCGCTTGGGCCATGTCCAGAAACGCATCGTTTCCTTCCTGCATGTCGAAATAGGCCGCGCGGAACGGCGATGCAATCGCCATATCGACACCGTACGGCGCGAGCCGGTCGAGGCAGCCGCCCTCGGTCTCGCCCCGACCCGTCGTCGGATCGACGCCGAAAAAGATGCCACCGTCTATGGAAATGCTCGATCCTGTCATCAGCCTAAGTCACCATCCTGCCCGGGCGTCAGTCGTCAAGGAAAGCGTCGCGCAGCCGAGAGCAGCCGCTTCGGCAAGAAGCGTGGATTGCATGCCGACCACGATGTCGGCGGCGGCAATTGCCTGCGCTGGCGTACCATCCACGCTGACCGCAACACATCGATATTCGGCTGCGTAACGGTCGTACTTGCCCGGTCGATCTTTTGGGTGCGGACGGACGACGACCAAATCGTCGCCGGACGGCATCAGCGCCGGGACATCCTTACCACCTGCAATCGCGGCGATCAGTCTCTCGAGACAGGTGTGCTCGCTGTACGGAACACCCTTGCCCAGCGACGCCAGCTCTTCGACGTTTTCCGAAGCGAACAGGATGACCCGCGTTCGTGTTCCAGCGCCCCAAAGCGCGCGCAGACGGGACCGGGCCTGAGACGCCCTGTCCTCTTCAATGTCCCGCTGCCGCATGATATGGACCGGTGGGATCATGGCCAGCCGATCCGCGGGCCAGCCGGCCTTCAGAAGACTGTCGCGGGCGTTGCTGTCTGGCAGATAAACGAAATCCGGCCGGACCGAGACCCCGCCGGTTGTGACGAACCTTCGCTCGACATTGCTGTCCTGATCAACAAACACGTGGGTCGGCAGCGATCGTTCCGCGGCGGCGGCCCACAACATCGTATCGGTGTCGTCGTCAACATCCGACGTGCCGGAAAGCAGCGCCGCAACATCGCGTCCTGCGATCAGCCGTTCGAGCTTTCCGGCCGGATCCTCCCCGTCGACATCATCCCAGTCGACGAAATCGCGGCCCGCCCGCGACCAGACATCGCGCGCGTAGTCCTTTGCAACAGCGACGATCTCGGGCGTGTGGCCAGCTCCGCAGGAAATCCGGCGACGGAAGGCGCTTATCCCTGCGTCGGATTCGACCGAATCAGAGTGCCACCATCCGGCCAGCAGACCATGCAGCGCGACCATCTGGTTGGCGCCGCCGGGATCGCGGCTGAACATCAGCAGAGATACCGGGTCTTCATTCACGGCTTTGCCTTCCGTTCCCACGCCCGGAGCGCATCGATCTCGCCACACACCTTTTCGAAGGCGTCGGCGACGTCGTCCAGATCGGCGCGGGTCATCGGCGGCCTCATCATCTCGTGGCAGATGATGGTCGCATGCGCATGCTCCGTATTCGGGCACAGCCCTTCGGCGTATTCCTGACCGCCTTCATAGTGCGGGCAGCGGAACGGACACTGAACGCTGCCATAGGCGATGCGCGTCTGGTACATCGGCATCAGGTAGATCGGCTTGACGTAGCCCTGCCCGATCAACGGCCCTTCATGTTCGCGCATTTCGCAGCCTGGCAGCTCCGCCCTCAGAGCCTGCACGAATGTTTCGCGGCGGATGCCAAGCGCCTGCCAGTCGAACGACAGAGTGTGCACGTAATAGACATGTTCGTTGTGCTGCGGCGTATAGGCCAGTGCGATATGCGGCAGCGGCGAAAGCCGGCTTTCCAGATAGGCGACATTGTCGCGCCTCTGGGCGATGAGTGCGGGCGCCTTGTCCAGCAGGGCCCGACCGATGGCCGCCTCGATCTCGCCCAGCCGGAAATTGAACCCGACCATGTTTGTAAGGTCCGTCGCCTGGCTTCCCTCGACGACCGCCTCGGCATGGTTGCGGATGAGTCGGACTTTCTGCGCCAGATCGTCGTCGTCGGTCGTCACCATGCCGCCTTCGCCGGTATGGATGTGCTTGTGATAGTTGAGACTGAACACGCCCATATGGCCCAGCGCGCCGACAGGTCGGCCCTTGTAGGTCGCAAACGGCGCCTGCGCGCAGTCTTCGATCACGACCAGCCCGTGCCGTTCGGCAAGCTCCATGATCGGATCCATGTCCGCCGACTGCCCCATGATATGGACAACGATAATCGCCTTGGTCCGCGGCGTGATCCGTTCAGCAATGCTGTCGGGCGAAAGACAGAAAGTGCGAGGGTCAATATCGGCGAACACCGGCACTGCGTTGAACACCAGAGCCGCGGTCGCTGACGCCACCATCGTGAAAGGAGACACGATCACCTCGTCGCCGGGCCCGACCCCGCTCGCCCCAACCGCTGCATAGAGGCCGCTGGTGCAGGAATTGACGGCGACGGCGTGTTTCACCCGATTGAGCGCCGCCCATTCGGATTCGAACGCTTGCACTTCCGGCCCGCCGTTGAAGTCCGGATGCCAGGTGCCGAGGAAACGCGACAGTACACCGGAATCCAGCACTCGCATCGCTGCCGCCTTCTCGGCCTCGCCAATCACGTTGTATGCGGGAAACAGCGCCTTGCGGACCGGCGCGCCGCCCAGCATCGCAAGGGCCGTCATGCGGCAGGCTCCAGCTCTACACCGGCCATCCGCCGCAACTCGCCGCAAAGGGTGGCGGTTGCGGCCGCTTCCGCCGCGTCGCAGGCTACCGGTTTCCCGTCCGTAACCGCGTCGTAGAGTTCGGTAACGGCGCAAATCATTGCCGCGCCAAGACCGGTCTCTTCCGTCGTCGCTTTCCCGAGACGACGATAGCCGTCGAAAACCGGATCGCGTCCGCTCAGGCGCGTACGGAGAATGAACCCGGAATCCTCAATATCGATCCTTGCCTTTGTCGTTACGATGGTCATCTCGAACAGGGTGAAATGCGACTCGTCGACCCCGAGCAATCGAACCGGCTGACCGGACTCCGTCTCCAGAAGACAGTCCAGTGTCGGATCGCCGCCGTTATCGCCTGTTCGGCGCGCGCTAGCGGGTACGAGGGGCCCGAACAGGAAGCGGAACAGGTCCAGCGCGTGGCTGCCGTTATGCAGCAACCCTTTACCGTACCAGGCGAGCGCGGACTGCAGATCTCCCAGCCCGCCGCCGGCAAGCGAGTCGCGCAAGCTGTTCATGGCCGGGTCCCATCGGCGCAGGTAATTGACAGCGACGATGGTTCCCGCATCGTTGAGCGCCGCAACAAGGTCCATGGCGTTTTCTGGCAGGGCGGTGATGGGCTTTTCGGCCCAGATAGCGCGGCAACTGGTCCCTGCCAGCTTCAGGAGCAACGCCTCATGCGTTTCGTCGGGCGAGCACAGGCTGACGACATCGGCTGATCCGCCATCCGCGATCCAGGCATCGATATCGTCGTATCCCGCAGCAATTTCCCAGCGCTTCATGAAGGCGGCCCGCCTTTCCCGATCGGGTTCGACGCAGGCGACGATTTCAAAACCGCCATGGGCGCGATAGGCGCCGGCATGGCTGAACACACGACCGTCAGTTCGGTCTTCGTCGTAGCCGCCAGCGATCCTGCCGGTCCCGATGATCGCCGCCGTCAACATCATACCGCCGTCCGCGCGACGCTAGCGTTCACCGCGCCGAGATCGGGCCGCGCGCGCAGAAATTCGAGAATGTCTGCGAGCGAGAAGTCCGGCCGGCCGGGATACAACGCCTCGAAGACGCCGCGGATCAAAACCAGGTCTTCCGGCGTATCGAGCGTGATGTGAATATCGGGCGCGGTAAGTTCGGGCGGTGCCGCAACGTTCTTTAGCGAATAGAGCTCGGGATGCCGGTAGATGAACAGGCTGACATGCTCCCGGTCGGTCTCATGGTCGGTCCGGCCGGCCGCATCGGCGAGAATGTCGGTCAGGAAAACCTGCGTATCCATACCGACCGGATAGGTGCGCTCCAGAACGTTGGAGAGATAGTCGACACGGCCATTAGTGTTGGCTTCGCGCCATGCGGCTATGCAGCGTTCCACGATGTCGGGATCAATGCACGGACAATCGCCGGTCGTCTCCACGATCACGTCAATATCGTGCGCGCGTGCCGCCCCCAGCACGCGCTCCATCACGTCGTGCTCGCTGCCGCGGAAGCAACCAACCCCGAGTCGATCCGCCAACTCGGCGACCGGGTCGTCATCCGCGTTGACCGTGGTTGCGATGACGATCCCGTCGAGCGATGGAACCCGCTTCAGCCTCTCCACCATACGCTGGAGCATCGGCTCGCCAACGCAATCCATCAGCACCTTGCCGGGCAGCCTTGACGACGTCATGCGAGCCTCGATCGTGGCGCAGATACGCGGACCAGTCATTGCAGCAGATCCCAGTCGAGCGGCGTGCCGCGCGCGATGCGCCGGGATGCGCGGCGGCCGATAACCTCGGGCAAATGTTTTGGTGCCAGACCGAAGCCGGGCCGGATCGAACGAACATTGTCGGGTGTAAGCGCCGCGCCCTCCTCGATATCGGCGGTCGCGTAGAGCGACCGGCGGAACTGCGCGTTCTCCGCCTCGGCCTGCTGCCGGTCATAGGTCGGCTGGCCCAGAGCAGCCCACGCATTCCGGCAGGCCTCGCACATGCGCGCGAGCTCTTCAGGCTCAAGGGAAAAGACCGCATCGGGACCGCCATCGGCGCGCCTGAGCGTTACATGCTTTTCGATGAGCGCTGCACCCTGGGCGATGCCGGCGACGGGCACGTCGACCCCTAGCGTATGATCGGACAGTCCGGTAACGACATCGAACCGGTCGGCCAGATCGGCGATAGTACGCAAATTCATCTGGTCCGGCGGCGTCGGGTATCCGCTGGTGCAGTGCAACAGGATCAGACCGCCGACGCCAGCCGACCCGGCTTCCGTCACAGCGTCGCCGATTTCTTCCAGGTTCGCCATACCGGTGGAAATAATCAGAGGTTTTCCGGTTTCGGCACAACGTCGAATCAACGGCAGGTCGATCGCTTCAAAGGACGCGATCTTGTAAGCCGGCGCACCGAGCGATTCGAGTAAATCCACCGCCGTCTCATCGAAGGGCGAGGAAAATACCGCGATGCCGGCCGTCCGCGCGCGTTCGAACAGCGCCTCGTGCCAGTCCCATGGCGTGTGCGCTTCCCGATAGAGCTCATAGAGCCGCCGCCCCTGCCACAGGCCATGCTCTATGACGAAACCGGGGCCGTCATGGTCGAGCGTGATCGTGTCGGCGGTATAGGTCTGGAGTTTTACGGCATCCGCGCCCGCTTCCTTTGCCGCATCGATCAGCGCCAGGGCACGATCGATATCGCCGTTGTGATTGCCGGATAACTCAGCAACGATGTACGGAGGCTTGCCTGGCCCGATCGACCGTCCGTCGATGACAACCTGTTCGCTCATGCCGGCACGTCCTCACGAACCGGGCGGCATGACGTCGCCCGGCTGACATAGGTGATCTCGTCCTGCTGTCGGTAACCAGCTTTAGCAAAGAGTCCAACCGACGCCGCATTGCCGGGCAGTATCTCGGCGATGAGGTCGCTTTCGGGTACAAGCCGGCGCGCCATGGCGAGCGCGGCGTTCCCGATTCCCATACGGTGAAACGCGCGGCCTGTCAGGATCGACACCAGATATCCGTTTTTCCTGCGATCGAGCCGGATGGTACCGACAGGCGCATCGCCGCACATGACGATTGAGAAAATACAGGCTGGATCGTCAAGCCGTGCCTCCATCCAGTGCCGGTGCACCGCCGGTCCGGGCGGTTCCGGGTTATGCGACCAGGTCCGGGCGCCGGGTTCGCATTGCCAGTCGTAAACTGTCTCGATATCGCCGGCGATCGCGGGGCGCATCCAGATTCTTCGACCATCGGGCGTGACGGCATCTGTATCGACGATTGCGGCCAGGCGCTCCGCGCCCAGCCCATCGCAGATGCGCGCAGCAGCGGCAGCCATATCCATCCGTCCTTCCGCATCACTCGCCAGCTTTTCGACCCCGCCGCTTACGGCATCGACGTTGTCAGAAGACAGCCCGGTCAGATCCACGATCTTGGCCGCACCGGTCGCCGCCAGCAGGTCGGCATTGCCCTTCTGGTTGTCGGCGATCATGGCGGCGACCGACGGCAGGCCGAGGCAGCAGCGTTCCCAGCTGGTCCCACCGGCCGCGCCGACGCCGACGTCTGCCCGCGCCATCATCGCCGCCATGCGATCCGGGCCGCACCCGCTGAAGATTGAGATCCGGTCGCCGATACCTTTGAGGCGCGACAGGCTTTCCGACCTGTCCGGACCGGCGATGCCCAGCACCGCGTCAATCGCGCAATCGGGAAGCGCCTCCGCTATCGAGGTTGCAACGGAAGCGGTAAGTATGTCGACATCGCCGCCGCCGAACGAAATCATGATGCGACGTACCTCGCCATCCGTTCTGCGCCGGGCAGCATTCAGCCGCGCTTCCCTGAATGCAGGATGCAGGGCGGCGAATGCAGGTCCGCCCAGATAAAGCATATCTTCGCGCCGAACTGAGTGACTGTTGATCGCGCCAGGATCAATCATGAAATCGCAATCGTGACTGCGCTGAGCCAGATCCTCGATAACGCCGATGCGCCCGGCCCAGGCTCGGCAGGCGCTTTCGAAAGGAGCCTCTCGCTCGTAATGATCGACCAGAAGCAGATCGCAGCCATCAGGCCAGTGCCTCGGAATCGCCGCCGGCTCGTCGCAAGCATCGATGATGAAAACCTCATAGCCGCTGTCTGACAGCCGCGGCGCTGTCTCGGGCGTTTCCGCCGATACGGCGAAGGCGCACCGCCACCCCTGAACGCCGAGCGCATCGGCGAAACGCAGGCATCGCGCTATATGACCTGTGCCTAGGCTGGGTGTTGCATCGGCACGAATGACGGCGAAGCCGGACATCATCCCGCAGCGCGCGCGTGTTCCGCGTTGATCGAGGAAAGAGTGGGCTCCGCCCGAACGATGTCGAGGACGATCCGCCAGTTCCACCCTGCGCGGCCTTCCGGCAGCCGGTCGAAAACGGCAATCATGAAGGCGAAATCATCCGGAGTATCGAGCGTCCAGCGGTGATGCACGCCCCCTTCTTCCGCACAGGCCAGATTGACCTTCCTAGCATCGGGATGACTGCGGACATACGGGCCGACATGCTCGCGCTCTTCCGGTGCGGTGGCCTCCCGGTCAGCGCGGTCGAGCCATTGACGCGTGAAGACCTCGCAATCCAGCCCGTGCGGCCAGCTTGGCGGCATGTTGTTGCAGGCGAAATCGGCGGCTTCACTGGTCCTCAACTCGAGTACGGATGCGCACACGGCAGGATCGATCAGCGGGCAGTCGGACGTTACCCGCAGAACGATATCCGCCCCGACCGCTTCCGCCGCCATGGCATAGCGATTCAGCACATCCTGTTCGGGGCCCCGTACGACGACTGCACCCGCGTTTTCGGATGCTTCGACAATCGCATCGTCTTCCGACCGGTCCGTCGTCGCACAGCACACAACATCAGCGCCCGGTATGGCACGACATCGCTCCAGGACGTGCGCCAACACGGTTCTGCCGGCAAGCGGCTTCAGAACTTTACCGGGCAGACGGCTCGATCCGGTTCTGGCCTGAACGATGACGGCGGTCCGCACAGTCAGGCGAGTCCCAGCACATCGGCCAGCGCATCCGTCACGCGCGCGACATCGTCGTCCATCATGTCGACGAACAACGGCAGCGAAAGTACGCGCTGGTAGTAGGCTTCCGCACCGGGCAGCGAGATCGGGCCGTATCGATGCTGGTAATAAGGCTGCAGATGCAGCGGCAGGTAGTGAACCTGTGTACCGAAGTTCTTTTCCCGCAACCGGCGCATCACGGTCGCCCGGTCGACGCCCGCCTCCTCAAAATCGATCAGAACCACCATCAGGTGCCAGGCGGGTCGGCAGCCGGGCGCGTGTTCCACGGGACGAACGATGGGCGCGAGAGGCGCGAGACGCTCCGCATAGGTTTCGACCAGCGCACGGCGGCGCTCGACAAACCTGTCCAGCTTTCCAAGCTGGCTCTGACCCAGCGCGCAGTGAATGTCGCTGGCCCGGTAATTGAAGCCGAGCTCATGCAGCTCGTAATACCAGGGATTGGCGTCGCCCGAGGCATCGAACGCCAGGCTATCGTTTTCAAATGCCGCCGGGTCGCGGATCAGCCCGTGGTTGACCAGTTTTTCCAGCCTTTCGAACAGAGCCGGGTCGTCGGTCATGACCGCGCCGCCTTCACCCATCGCCGCCGTCTTTACCGGATGGAATGAAAAAATCGTCATATCAGCGTGTGCACACCCTCCCACCGCGCTGGCGGCATCGTCGTTTGTCCCATAGCGCGTGCCGATAGCGTGCGCCGCATCTTCGACGACCCGAAGCCCGTACCGCTCCGCGACCTCCGCTATACCGGCCGGGTCGGCGCACTGGCCGTTCAGATGAACCGGAAGGACGGCTCGCGGCATGCCGCCGCCGCATTCGGAAATCGCTTCCTCCAGCTGTGCAGGTCCCATCAGTCCGGTATACGGGTCGACATCGGCGAGAACCACCTCGGCCCCGACATAGCGCGCGGCATTGGCGGTCGCAACGAAAGTCAGGGACGGTACGACGACGCTGTCGCCGCGCCCCAGCGACAGAGCCATCGTCGCAAGATGCAGCGCCGCCGTCCCGCTGGAACAGGGAACGGCATAGGTGGCTCCGGTACGTTCGCAGAGCGCCGACGCAAAAGCATCGACGGCGGGGCCGGTGGTCAGAAAATCACTCTCAAGAACACGCATGACCGCGGCGCGGTCTTCTTCATCGAGCGATTGCCGCCCATAGGGCAGAAAGGTGGATTCCATGGAAGTCAGGAGGCTGGAAAACCGCCGCCAACAATCCTGCGGAGTTGGTCTGGCGTCATCCACTCAGTATTGGTTTCGCTCGAATAACGGAACCCATCCGGCACGGGCTTACCGCCGATTCCTGCCGAGTTGTTGCGCCCGCCCCAAAAAGCGAAGACCGGCTGGATCAGATAGCAATCGTCGAATTCCAGGGTCGACCGGGCATCGTCTTCGGTGACCATGACTTCGTGAAGTTTCTCTCCGGGCCGGATGCCGACGATCTCGATTGCGGCGCCGGGAACAATAGTCTTCGCCAGGTCCACGATTTTCATACTGGGAATTTTCGGCACGAAGATTTCCCCGCCCTGGGTCCGGTCAAGTGACCTGAGTACGAAGTCGACGCCTTGTTCGAGGGTTATCCAGAACCGTGTCATACGGTCGTCGGTGATCGGAATATTCGTTGCTCCCTGACGTGCGAGTCGCTGAAACAGCGGCACGACGCTACCCCGGCTGCCGATCACATTGCCGTAGCGCACGACAGAGAACTTCGCGCCGTCCTTGCCCGATATGTTGTTGCCCGCAATGAAGATCTTGTCGGAGGCAAGCTTGCTCGCACCATAGAGATTGGCGGGATTGGAAGCCTTGTCCGTCGAGAGCGCGACCACCTTGTCCACGCCGACGCGCACGGCGGCATTCACGACGTTCTCCGCGCCCATCACGTTAGTATTGATGCACTCGAACGGATTATACTCGGCGGCCGGCACATGCTTCAGCGCGGCCGCATGAATGACGTAATCGACGCCGCGCATCGCCATTTCGAGACGGCTCTGGTCCCGGACATCGCCGATGAAATAGCGCATCGGCGAGTCCGCGCCGAAGTCGGGGTCCTGCTGCATTTCGTACTGTTTCAACTCGTCTCGCGAAAAAACGATGAGACGCTTGGGGTCGTACCGGTCGAGAACGGTCCTGATGAAAGCGCGCCCGAATGAGCCGGTACCGCCAGTGATCAAAATGGATTTTCCGTTAAGCATCGAGTTTTCCGTTGATGAAATCTGTCGTCAGGCGAGTTGAGCCATAGCGCGGAAATCCGCGTTGTCCCGCACCAGCCGGTCGAACGCGCCGCTATCGACGATCCGCCCATCCTTGACCAGATAAACCCGGTCGCACGCCCGCACCGTGGCTAGCCGGTGTGCAATGATGATCATCGTGACCTCGGGGGCGAGCGCAGCGATGGCGCTTGTAACCTCTTTTTCGGTGGCGCCGTCGAGTGCGCTGGTGCCCTCGTCGAGCACGAGCAGAGGCGGACGATGATACAGCGCCCTGGCAATGCCGATCCGCTGACGTTGACCACCGCTCAGCCGCGTGCCGCGTTCGCCGATTTCGGTGTCATAGCCATCGGGAAGGCCATCGATAAAATCGTCGATGCGCGCAAGCTTCGCCGCTGTCCTGACCGCCTTGTCATCAATCTCGTGGTCCGGCAGGCCAAATGCGATATTGCGCCGAAGCGAGTCGTCGGTAAGAAAAATCGTCTGCGGTACGTAACCGACATTCGCCTGCCAGGAAGGAAGGTCTCCTTCGGCCAGCGTCTTTCCGTCAACCCGGATCTCGCCCTCGCTCGGCACCAGGAGCCCGAGCACGATGTCGACAATAGTCGTTTTGCCAGCGCCGGTCGGCCCCACGAGCGCGATCGACTGATGGCAGGGGACCGTCATCGAGATATCGCTCAGCGTATCCCGTGCGGCACCCTCGTAACGAAAACTGACGCCGTCGAGTTCGAGCGCCCGTGAGAAGGGCAGGGGTTCCGCCCGGCGGGATTTTTCGTCCTCGCCCTGCTTGCCGGTTGAAAGATCCATACCGAGCAGTTCGAGCGAACTTTCCGAATATCTGAGAATGGTCAGGTCACGAAGCACGTTCTTGACCTGCGGCAGCAGCCGGTAGGACGCGATGGCGAACAGGCTGAGGGTCGCGAGCGTTTCAGACCCGGGCCGGCCCTCGGCGTTTGTATAAAACACCATGCCGAGAATGCCTACGAAAGCTATGGTCTCCAACGCGAAATGTGGAATCTGTGACAAGATCTTGTGGACCAGTTCGCGTCTGAAAAAGCGATCCGACGCATTCGAGAACCTATCCAGAAAGAAGCCGGTACGCCCCAGAATGCGAGCGTCCTTGATGCCACTTAGCGAGTCGGAGGCGATCTTGAAGCGAAGCGCGTCCGCTTCCTGACGCTCCAGCCCGAGGGTGCTCAGGCGGCTGTGCAGGGGCAGGTAGCACGCCAGCGTGGCAATCCCTACGACAGCACCGGCAATGAGCGTCATAGCGGGATTTTCGACAAGGAGAAATCCGAAGATGGTCAGGATGAGCACGATGCTCGTGAGCGCCTCCACCATCGGATAAAGGATACCGCTAGCAACCCGGGCAACTTCGTTAAGAATGTTCTTGCTCAGCTCCGCCGTATGGCGCTGCAGAAAGAACGCGTACGGCATGCCAAGATAAGCACGCATCAATCGGCGGCAGAAAACATGATTTCGAAAAAGGACGAATCGCTGCTGCGCCCAGATAGTCAGGAGCTGCATCAGGTTTCGGGCGACCATCACAACCAGAAGCAGGACGCCCACGCTGATGACGAACTCAGAATAGTCAGGCCTGCCGAGTAGCTCGTGAAGGGTCTTCAGGACTCGGGAGTTCTCAATGGCGCTGGGTTCTCCCAACACAGAGACGAACCAGACGATGCTGCCAATACCGACGATTTCGGTAGCCGCAAAGGCCAGCACGACGAGAAAAACGCAAAAGGCCAGAAACCTGTCGCGCGGCGTCAGGATGGCGTTGAGATCGGAAAGTAGCGAGAACATCAGGTACGTTCAGCCGCCCACGAGCACGGTTCGCAGATCGCCATGAAGAGCCGCGAGCGATAGCGTCGATCGGGTTTCCGACGGAAGGTCCGCCGGTATTTCAGTCCCGACGAAAAGTCCGCCGGCAAGACCGGCATCCGCGCCCGCCTGAATATCCGTCACGGCATCCCCGACAATCCAGCTCTTCGTCAGATCCGCGTTCAGGGCTTCCGCCGCCATGCGGATCATGCGGGAGCCCGGCTTCCGCCAGTCCGCATGCCGCGCTCCATAGCCGGCCGTAAAATCCGGATGAAACGGGCACGCCATTATCGCGTCCAGCGACGCGGCCTGTTCCTCCAGCAATTTCTCCAGGCACGCCATGACCGCCGCAAAATCCTCCCACCCGAACAGTTCGCGCGCGATACCCGACTGGTTAGTGATAACGGCGACCGGCACACCGCATCGATTGGCATATGCGATCAGCTGGGCGGCTCCCGGCATCAACTCTACGTCCACTGGGTCGCCGACATAACCGGTGTCCCTGTTGATGACGCCGTCCCGATCGAGAAACAGGACCGGGCGGGGCGCAATGCTCGTGGGCCGACGGATATCCACCCATATGCCCTCGCCGTTGAGCGGCCAGCCGGTTCGGTTCGTCACCGGTTCCATTCCGTTAGCATTCAGGCACGCTACCGCCATTCGGGTGAAAACGGGTTCACCCGGGATGGCGGTTTCGATGGCGGCGCGGACGGCTACGCGAACTGCGCGACAGCGTCCAGCGGCACCTTGACTCTTACCTGCCGCCCGAGCATGTCGAGCAGCAGAAACACTCTTTCCTCGTCGCTCTCGCAATCGAACAGGCCAACTTGATCGGCGAGCGCGCCACCGGTCACCTGAACGACGTCGCCCTTCTTGAAGGGAAGCGCCTGTTTAACCGATACCAGCCCGCAATCGTCCATGCTCGCCTGGATATCGTCGATAACCCGATCGGGAACCGGGACCGGCGCATCGCCGTGACAGATCAGGTGAGAAACGCCGATGGTGGAGGCGACCGCCCGCCACCTGGCCCGGGCGATATCGATCGCAACGAACAGGTATCGCGGGAACAGAGGAGCATGAACCGTATCCGTCCTGCGGGCGTGGCGGCGCTTCTTGGCGTATTGCGGAAGAAACGCCGAAAACCCCTGCTGCACGAGATTGCGCTTCGCGGTTTCCTCTGCACGGGCATGGGTATGAACGACGTACCACCGCGTCCCGCTTTCGATTTCCGTTTCTCTCGCCGGGTCCATGGATTCACTCCATCAGCGTTGGCGGTTCGCGGGAGATTCCGAGCAGGGCAGGCGTTACGACCCTGTCGGGGGCGATCCGGCCAACCAGGCTGTCGAATGTTTCCTGCGGATGGCGAAGGGCTGTCACCACAATGGCGTCGAACGCGCCGAGCGACTGCAGAGACTGCCTTACGGGCAGGCCCGCCTTTTCCCCCTCGGGCGCATCCGGATCGTAGACGCCCAGCAGTTCTACTGACGCGTCATTGGCGCATAGCGTTGCGATATCGGAAAGATCGCCGGCCCCGGCAAGCGCCAGCCTGCGCCAGCCCCGCTGTTCGCATTGCTGAAATACCTCAGCGCAGTCGCTTCGCGCCCGGCGAAAGAAATTGAAGGATACGGTAAGATATTCGGCTGTCAGACGGCTTTTCTCGGAAAAACCCTGGGGCGTCAGATAATACGCGTACCGGTTGGCCGGCACCTGCTGGACCTTGATCAGCCCTTTCCGCACACACCGCTTGAGATAGGCATTAGCGAGCCCGAGAGCGATGCCGAGATCGCGCGCAACGCCGCGCTGCGTCAGCTTGCTGTTGGCCTCTACAGCGTTGAGCAGCTTCAGCGTAATGGCGGCTTCGTCCTGCGGCGCCGCCTGGGGCGCCGCTCGGGGCACAACCGCTGTCACCTGTTGGGAGTCATTCATCGCGACACGCCTGTCTAGCGTTCATTCGTTGAACGATATCGTTCACGGCACGAACACTAAAGCGTTCGTAGCATGAACGTCAAGGCGGAAGAGGTCGGGATTCCACATGGTTATGACAATATATAGCAGGTAGGTGCTTCGAACCTACCAAATAAGAAAGCATTTCAGGATTTCTGAAGATCGATGACCGGCGGAAGCCGACCGAATGCCCAGATGAACAGGCCGGGGACCGCCTGGCTGATCACCAGCCCTCCGAAAACGATCGCAATCATAAAAGCTTCCGCTTCCGCCATTCCGGTTTCGAGGAGCACCCACACCACAGCCCCTTCTCGCACGCCAAGCCCCCCGAACGACACCGGCAGCGCGGACCCGAGCATACCGAACGACGCCGCAACGATGAGCGTAAACAGGGGGACCGACTCATGGCCAATCGCGAGGATCGCCATCCACAGCATGATTACGTTCCCTGCCTGGATGACAAAAGACATGAAGGCGATCTCGAAAACGGCACGCGGAAAATTCAGGATCCGATGAAGAATAAAGCCGACCCGGACCAGCTCCCTGACAGGCCTGAGCCGCTTCAGTGGTGACCGTCCAAGCAGGGCTGGAGAAAGATAGACAAGCGCCACGCCGACAAGCGCGACCGCTGTAACCAGAATGACGGCAATCTGCAGATCTCGCGACGCGGTCGAGATATGCAGGAAAGGCAGGACAGCGACGCACATGACCATCTGGGCGGACAGATTACCGCCCCTGTCCAGCAGCACGGCCATGATCGCCTCGCGCATACGCCCGCATACACGTGCGGCACGCGCGGCGCGGACGATGTCGCCGCCAACGGAACCCGGCAGGGCCAGATTGAGGGCATAGCATTCCATCGTCGCCGGAATGGAGAAGGGAAACCCGATCGGCGCGCGGATGCGAAAGTGAATGCCCCACCAGCGGACGGCGGTCAGAACCATCATGAGGATCCCCGCAAAAATTCCGATCGTCAGCGGAACCAGCGCCTCTGCCGAAAGCCGGGAGGCGAGGGTCTCGAAATCGACCTTGGTAGCCAGAAACCAGACGATGGCCAGCGAGACCGTCGCCTTGACCAACAGAATAACCAGCTCCCGACGGCGGGACCCTGCCACCGGGTGGCTCGGAACGGGACGAGGGGTCGTATTCATGATTTACGGTTGCCTTCGCAGGGCATCGGATGCGCCCTGGACCCAACCCGGGTCCGCGCGATGCGGAGATGCGGAACCAATACTGCACGCAACTAATTTTCTTTACTGGGGAATCCGAAACCCATACATATCACGGCTAGTATGGCTGATCTCGCGAAAATCCAGCCCGACACGGATTCAGAGGCGCTGACCGCGCCCGCGCCAGGCAAATTCGGCAATCCGCGCCCTATAATGAGGGAAATCGGGCCTCCGGCACCCAGTGCCGACGCCGCCGAATTCGGCGTTGCGCTGGTCCGTGGCCCCATCCTGTCGACCCATGCGGCGTTCAATAACGAAGCTACGCCGGCAATCGGGCTAGCATTTATTTCAGGCTATCTGAAAAAGCACGGTTACAACCCGGTCATCGTGGACGCTGTGGGCGAAGGGCTCAACGTAACCTGGCAGCCCAAGGGAATCGACGGCTATCAGTGTCAGGGCACGACCATCGAAGACACCGTCGCCATGATCCCCGACCAGGTGCGCGTCATCGGGTTCTCGACGATGTTTTCCGGCGAATGGCCGGTTCACCGACAGCTGATCGAAGCGGTTCGCGCGCGCTTTCCGGATGCCTACCTGGTCGCCGGCGGCGAACACGCAACAGCCCTGCCGGAATATTCGCTGCGGGATTGCCCCGCGCTGGATGCCGTCGCGGTCGGCGAAGGCGAACATGTTTTCTACGAAATCGTCGAAACAGTCCGGGAGGGCGGTGACCCGTCAGACCTCATCGGCGTCTGTACGCTTGCGGAAGATGGCACCTACCGGCCCAGCGCAGGCCTGACCCGCATCCGCGACGTAGACAACATCCCCTGGCCTCACTGGCAGGAAGGATATCTGGAGAATTTTTGGTCGGCAGGCAAGTCGTTCGGCATCCAGACGGAACGCGATGTCCCGATGATGATTTCGCGCGGATGTCCTTTTCAGTGCACGTTCTGCTCCAGCGCGCAGATGTGGACGACGCGGTATCTGTTGCGCGATATCGACGATGTGATCGCCGAAATGAAACACTATATCAGCGAATACAACGCGACCTCGATCCAGCTCTACGACCTGACCGCCATCACCAAGAAGCAATGGACCGTCGAGCTGTGCCAGCGCATGCTGGATGAAGGCATCGACATCAAATGGTCGCTGCCCTCGGGAACCCGGTCGGAAGCGCTCGATGAGGAAACCCTGGATCTGCTGAAGCGCACCGGCTGCACCTATCTTTGTTACGCGCCCGAGAGTGGTTCGCCACGCACGCTGGAGCTGATCAAGAAACGAGTGTCGCTCGATCGCCTGACAGACTCTGTCATGGCGGCGCGGCGGGTCGGCCTGACGCTTCGGACCAACCTGATCATCGGTTTTCCCGGCGAGACGCGATCGGACATTTTCCGGACTGTATGGTTCGGTCTCAGGATGGCCGCGAGCGGCGTCGACGAGGCGTCGATCAACATCTATTCCGCCTATCCGGGCACCGAGATATTCTCCGATCTCCGGAAACAGGGAATGATCGACCTGAACGACCGGTATTTCCTCGGCCTTACGTCGCTCAACAGCGATTACACCAGCTTCAAACCGCTGACCTACAACGAGACGATGGGGCGTCGGGAGCTGGCGGTGTACCGGATCGGCTTCATGCTGACCAATTACATCATTTCCTACCTGTTCTATCCGAAACGTATCCTGCGGACGCTCCGCAACGTCTTTTATTCGCGCGAAGCATCGACCGTTTTCGAACATCGCCTGAAGGACGCGCTGGCCCGCCGCCGGGGAAAGGCGCACGGCAGTGACAACGGGTCGGAGTCGCGGGACGAGAATCTGCGATAGGGCTCTGGCGCCGAGGGCTCTCGAGAGAACCGATGAAACACAATGGCATCCGATCCCTCTGAAACCGGAGACGACCTGCGTTTGCTGATCTGCGCCGATGGCGGGAAAGCCATGGCCGACGCCCTGAATCGATTGTCTGTGGAATCCGGCATTACCTGCTAGAAGAGATTCCGGGCGGCGAACGTTCCACAGAAGATCTCGCGCTGGCCGCCTCCACCGCCGACGCCGCTGTTAT
>JAYOLL010000042.1:0-18050 GCA_038120295.1 Rhodospirillales bacterium
CGCGTCTTAACAGATTCATGAACCGCATTCAGGAAAGGCGTTCAGGGTCCCCTGCGGTCATGTAATCCCACAGGCGTTCGTAAATTCTTCCTGTGCCGGTTGCCCGGATCGAGGCCTGTTCACTTGTGTAGCAGACCGATTCGTTTTCGCGGCCCGTGGCGAGTACCGCCAGTTCGGTTGCCGCCGACTCCTCCAGATAAAACGCCATGATCACGCTTTCCTCGACCGTTGGGCCGACGCAGACAGCACCGTTGCCGCGCATGACGATCGCCCGGGCGTCGCCCAGTGTTTCCGCGAAATCTGTCGCCTGTTCATCGGAGCGAATGAGGAGCGGGTCGTCCCAGAGAGGGGGCTGTGGATAGAAATACGTGCCGAATCCGATCCTTGCTTTCGGCGTCCGGCGCAGTGACGACAGGGTCAGGACGCTTCTGGGGAAGACCCGGCTGATACCATTGACCTCGGGTCGCCTTGCATAAATCCGCTGATGACAGCGAACTTCGCCGAGGACGCCCTCCGGCAGGGCGCCGTTCACCGGAACGATTGTACCGTCTTCTCCGGGTTCGATCATGCCCATCGGTTTCGGAGCGCAGACCAGGAACCGGTCTTTGTCAATTCGCGCGCTGACATGGCCGTAAGCGTGAACGAGATTGTGACGGCCGAGGGCACGCGCCGCGAGCCTTACGCGGCGTTGTGTCGCGTCCAGCGGTTCGCCTAGGAAACCAAACTCTTCTTCCGCCATTCGCCGTCAGTTCCTGAATTCCGGTATATCCGGTTTTGCGCCCCAGACGCAGAACGCTTCCGGCGTAAAAGGAAACTGTCTCGGCCGGTAATCCGGGTCGTCGATCATGCGGACGCCGTGCGAATATTCGTACACCATGCCGTCCGGCCCCTCGAAATAGAGGAACATCGCTCCAGAGGTGGCGTGCCGCCCGGGACCGAACACGATGCGAACCTGATTTTCCGACAGGAAATACCAGGATCGCATAATGTCATCCAGACTCTCGGTCTGGAAATTTATGTGCTGAATGCCGGGGCTGTCCGCCGGAAAGAGCGCGATCCTGTGATGCACTTCGTCGAACGACAAGAGCCCGGCATCGCCGATCCAGTCATTCGGCCGTATGTTGAAATGGGATGTCCAGAATGCCTCGTCGCGAGGAGCATCCGACGTTCTGAGGCCGACATGACTGAATTCCGCAATGCCGGCATCCCTGGTCGGAAAATAACGGCGGGTCGCCTTGTGTGGCCGGACGGCCAGGTCGAAGCAATTCCCCGTCGGATCCCGAAATGAAATGAATTGCTGAACGCGACGGTCTTCGCTTTCCTTCGGCGATCCTTCGCTTACGTCGATACCCGACGACTTCAGAAGGTCGTATGCCTTTTCAAGTGCAGATGCATCTTCGAGTTCGAAACCGAGCACATGATACGCCGGGTCTCCTTCGATGTAACAGATGTCGTGATCGCGTTCATCGCCCCTGACATAGACGCGATTGTGTTCCGACCGGACCTCCTGAAGTCCCAGCATTTCCGTCGCGAACCGGACCGCGCTAGCCAGATCCGCTGTTCCCACACGTGCATATGTAAGATCGACAATATCTATCATGTGGCCATGATAGAATGACGCAGGTCGGGCGCAAGAGGCTTGTTGGCCTGCGCCGGAAATCAGCTTGCTTTTGCGATGTTGTCCCGGAGACCCATCAATTCATCGCGCAGGATTTCGATTTCGCGCGCGTCGTCGTCAAACCCAGCATCCGCTTTCGTAGTGTCTGTTGAATCCCTGCCGACCGAGTCGAGCGTCACACCCTCAAGCCTTTTGACCAAATCGCGTATACCGGGACTTAAGGGTTTGAATGAAAGTTCGTCCTGACTGTCGATGATCGCTACCTCTTCTCCGGAGACATCCTGATCGCGTTCATCGGCGGAGGGGATTGAAATCGGGTCATCAGCGTCTTCCAGCATCAATATCGCTTCGGACCCTGAGAGGTCTTCCTCCAGATCGGCCTCCTGAAGAGATCGCTCGATAGCTGCAAGAAAATCATCGTCGGAACGGTCTTCGTCGTCGTTTCCAGCCGCGTGGAGGTCCTCCGGGACAGGTGCCGGAGGGAAGGCTCCGGACGGTTTGGAGATGGCATCGACTCCAGCCACGCTTGAGAGCCGGGACAGGATCGGTGACGTTTCTCCCGAAACCAATTCGAGATCAGCTTCTACAGCGGCAAGGAGCCCCTGCAACATCGTGACGAGATTTTCACGATCTCCCGTTAGCTCATTAACCTGCTCGCGTAGTTGGGCGATCTCCGCGTTTTGCTCTTCAAAGCGTCCGTGAACCGCCTCCCACTGGGATTTCAGCCGTTCGTTTTCGTGCGTCCTTGCAGCCTGAGCTGTCGCCATTCGTTCGGCGACCAGTTCAATTCGCCTTTTTAGCTGTTCGATGTTTGCCATCGCTCTGATTACCTCAGTTTCGTCGCCGGTGCTCAAAACGTTACTTTCCCGAGCTTTACGAATTACTAACGCTAGCAAATGGCGGACTCCCTCTGCGTTGACATCTCGCGGCCCTTGAACGACCTTGCGAACAAGGTTCTGCTCGCCTTTTGTGAACGGGCAAGCCTGCCTGGGGTAATCCGTCGCTGTGACGATGATTTTTCAGATTCTGTCGATTTGCGCACTCATCGGTCTTGCGGCTGCTGTGACTTCTTTGATGTGTAAGGCGCGTATCCTCGATAAGCCGAACCATCGCTCTTCGCATGACCGACCAGTGGCCAGTAGCGGCGGCGTCGCGATCGTTTTGACATCCTTTGTCGGTATCGCGGGGTATGTCTTTCTTCAGCCTCCCCCTTTTTTCGCTGGCAGCGGGATCGAAGGGCTGGCGATTGCCCTCTTTGTCATTGCAATTATCGGTTTTCTGGACGATCTCGGCAGGCTGCGCAGTTTTCGAGAAAAACTTGCAACGCAAATTGCGGCTGCGGCGATATTGCTGTTCTTCGACATAGTGATTCGTAAATTCACTTTTCCGGGAATCGGAGACATCACGCTGGGCTGGTGGGGCTATCCTGTCACGCTTATCTGGGTCGTTGGATTAACAAACGCCTTCAATTTTATGGATGGGTTGAACGGCCTTGCGGCCGGTACGGCGATCATCTGTCTCGGATTTTTCGGATTGGCCGGGTGGTTCGCGGGGGCGCCGGATGTTGTCGTGATATCCTGTGTGCTTCTGTCCGCCTGCGCGGGGTTTCTGCCATTTAACTTCCCCAGGGCCCGAATATTCATGGGAGATGTCGGCAGCCAGTTCCTGGGGTTTTTCCTTGCAGCGCTTGCAGTGATTGCGGCCGATAGCGTCCGGCAGCCAGTCCCCGTGTTCGTGATGCCCCTGCTGTTTCTCCATTTTATCTTCGATACTGCGTTTACTTTTTTCCGCAGACTTGCCTGCAGAGAAAATGTTACGCAGGCGCACCGGTCGCACCTTTATCAACTGTTGAACAGGTGCGGGTGGTCGCACAAACGGGTAACTGGTCTGCTCTGCGGATTCGCCTGTATTCAGGGACTTGGCGCACTATTGTTGTTGCGCTGGCTAACCCAGGGGCAGTTGATCGTAATTTCGATCCTGCTGGCCGTTCAGGTCGCATATCTGGCGGTGGTCATGAAGATCGCCCGCCATAATAAAATCATCTGAAACGACCGCAGTTTAGCGTATTCAGGCGCGTGCCTTCGGCGTAAGCGTTTCTTCCCATTCCGCCGGGATGGCACCGCTTTCGAGGCCGCGGCTCAGGTAATAACGCCATAGTTTGACCGCGTGGTTGGTGCGTTTGAAGTTCGCGCCGAACTCGCTGGTTTCATCGGCGCTGAGCGGTATAACCGTTCCCAGACGCGCGGCATCGTATAGAGCCTGCGCGTTTTCTTCGAAATGGACCGCGTCGACCATCAGAGACGGGATATCCTCCGAGACAAGTACGGCGCCGTGCGCCCGAAGTAGAACGGCATTGTGATTTCCCAGCGTCTCCGCCATGGCCCGGCCGCGCTCCGGCGTGTCGATATGCCAGGATTCGGGATGGGTCGGAATACCGCTTGCCCAGCGATAAGCGTGATTTTTCATCGGTATGAGTTCAATGCCTTCCACCATCGTAAAGAGCGTCGCGACTTCGGGGTGATAGTGCAGCACCGCATTGATATCGGGCCGGGCGCGCAATACCTCGGAATGGATCTCCACCTCGTTGACCGGCCGAGCGTCACTCGGCCCATCGAGCACGTTACCGTCAAGATCCACGATATAGAGTTCGTCCGGAATCAGGTCGGACCGGCTTGCATCGAAGGACTGAATTAATAGCGTTTCGCCATCCGGCAAGCGGGTGCTTACGTGACCGCTATAGCCCAGAATGCCCTCTGAATTGAGAAGGCGGGTGCAAGCCGCAACCTCTATTTTGAGAGATTCGACCGTTGAATTGGAAAGGCCGTCCATGTCGGTTCGCTCCTGAAAGTCTGATGATAAGCAATCCTTTGCGTCTTCCCGGGGTGGGCCGTGGGCCCTTGTTCGCACCGAGAAAAAGGCCGAAAAGAGTGTTTCGAAGGCTCTGCAGCCTGTCAAGCCAGGCGGCGGTCAAATATCCCACGGAAAGGACATTGCAGGCATGGCTGAAAGAGAGCCTGAACCGATACCCTGGAAGACGCAGGCGGCTATCTACGGTTCGGGATTCTCCAGCTTTTCGATGGTCGGAATCTCGAACCTTATCGTCGCGTTGCTTCTCGTCAAAATTACGGATCAGGCGTCGTTGATCGGGCTTGTGATCGGCGCGCGGCATGCTCTGACGCTTCTTCTCTCTATTCACGGCGGCGTATTGATGGATCGACTCGGTATTCGCCGTGTCATGGTCGTCTTCGCCTGCATCTCGGTCGCAGCACCGCTTTTCTTCCCCCTGTCTCCGCTGATTCCCGCCCTGATCGTCCTGCAGATGATCGCGGGCCTTTCTGACGCCATGGTGTGGATGGGAGCCCAGGCACTGAGCGGACGCGTCATGAAGGGCAATCCGGCCTATGTGGGGCGGATGACTTTCGTTGTCAGGCTGGCGAGCTTCTTCGGCCCGATCGGTATTGGTTTGATCTGGGACCAGGCCGGGATCTGGCCTGCCTTCATTGCGATGAGCCTGTGGTCGCTTATCGGGCTGGTCGGAACCATCATGATTCCGCCGCGCCCCATGGAAGCAAATGAAGAAGCCACGCGACGCGTTCAGTTCCGGGATCTCATGCCGCGATTTTCGGATTACATCACCGCTTTCGGTCTTGCGGCGATTCCGGCTATCGCACTGGTGTTGCTGGTTACGGTGGTGCGCGTCGGAGGCACTGGCATCCAGGGGTCGTTCTATGTCGTTTATCTTGAGAGCATCGATTTCAACGCGTCGACTATCGGGTTGCTGACAGGAATCGCAGGGCTCCTTGCCAGTTTCGGCTCTCTCGGTGCCGGCCGGTTGGCCCGTTTCGTCCACCCGCACTGGCTGATTGTACTCATTGTCACGCTAACGGTGATTACCATCGCTGTGACGCCGCTCCTCGGCGGAGTATTCGTATTGCTTGCCTTTTGCATCTGTCTGAGGGGGCTTTGCCTTGGTATTTCCCAGCCGCTCGAGATTTCAGTGCTCGGTCGCGCCCTTGGTCCGGAATCGCAAGGCATGGGTGTCGGTCTTCGGACCACGCTTAACAGGTTCGCCAGCATGACGGTTCCGATCGTCATGGGTGCAGTGGCTGATCTGGTCGGCATCGAAAACAGTTTTCTGGTGATGGGCGCAGTTCTCCTGAGCATCCTGATTGCTGCAACTGCCTTCCTGATATTGCATCCGAAACTCGGGCGCGGCGCGGAAGGCTGATGGGGCGCCCTGGAGCCCGTCGGGCCATATCCTTCCCTGATGCGGAGAACGTCGTCATGCCGCTGTTATTCACTTCCTTAACGAAAGCCTGGGCGATGGTCGCCCGGCAGGCTTTCGCCAGTTTTTCTAATGCCATGGGTGCGGGTGATGCTCAGGCGACAAGAAAGCGGTCGAGCAGTGGAAGCGCGACCTGTTCTCACTGCCTCCCGATTTTTACTGCCATCGGCGGTACGGCATGACCGGTCCGATACCCGTTCGCGTACAGGCTGGCGTCTATGGCGCAGCGATGTTCAGCAATACGACGCCCAACATGTCCTGGATGGCGGTCCCGCTGTTTGTTGCATCCCTTGATCTGTCGCCGTTTATGATCGGTCTCGCTCTGGGATGTCGACATGTCGGCCCCGTGCTGCTGGCGATCCATGGCGGCGCCTTGATGGACCGACTCGGTACGCGGCGTGTCATGCTTTTCTTTGCTGTTCTCGGCGCTATCGTCCCGCTTCTCTATCCGGTTTTTCCGCTGGTCTGGGCGCTGATACTTTTTCAGCTCTTTAGCGGCCTCGCCGACTCGCTCGGCTGGGTTGGGGCGCAGACGCTGGTTGGACAGGTCATGCGGGGGGATGCCCGCTATGCGGGACGCATGTCATTTTGTACGAGGATCGGCCTGTTTGTCGGCCCCCCGTTAGGCGGACTGGCCTGGGACGTTTTCGGTCCCTGGGGCGCCTTTTCCATGATGAGCCTGTGGTCGATAGGAGTCCTGCTGTCGGTCCTGTTCATTCCGCGGGCCGCAATTGGCCCCGCTACAGAGAATTCCCCGTCCAAAGACGATTTATCCTGGCGCGTTGTCGTGCCTCGATTCTCCGACTATGTCGCATCGTTCAGGCTGCTTCTCATACCGGCGATTGCCTTTGCGATGATGATGACGATGTTGCGCCATGTTGGCGGTGGCATTCAGGGCTCGTTCTATATCGTTTATCTGGAGGGCATCGGCATCTCCGGCACCATGATCGGCATGTTGCTGACGGTAAACGGCATATTCGGGCTGGGTGGGTCGCTTACGGTTGCGCCGTTGCAAAGGTTCATCCGCGCGCAATGGCTTCTCATCGTGACCGTAGCAGCCACAGTGTTCGCCGTTGCGATTACGCCGGCATTCGAGAGCCTTCCGGCGCTTGCATCGGCGTCAGCGCTTCGCGGATGGGCGCTTGCTGCGAGTCTGGTGTTGCTGATTTCCTTGATCGCGAACGCGGTTGGTCCCGAAATGCAGGGTAAGGCGATGGGCCTCCGGGTGACGCTCAATCAGGTTGTCTGGTTCGCGGTTCCGGTGCTTCTCGGCGCGTTGATCGAAGTTGTCGGTCTCGAGGTTGCGTTCTATATCGCCGGCGGTGCGACTCTGTTTTTGATCGCTTTGTGCGGACTGGCCGCTAGGCGAGGCCGCTTCTCTGCCGGTTGATGGAGGCTTATGCCGTCCGTGCTTCACGGATGGTGACAGGGGCGGCGATGGCTTCCGAGATCTCGTTGACGGTGTCGGCGTTCTCGTCCTTGTCTTTTACTGCCAGCCGGAGGGACATCGCGAGTGCGGGCATGAGTTTCAGGTCGCGTTCGAATGGGTCGTCGAGCCGCTCACGGACGCGCTCCGCGACATCGCTTATTGACTGGCACAGTTTCGAAACAGGTTGAAGGTCCGTGTTTCCGAGCCGCCGGCGTGTTTCTCCCGAAGTCATCAGAATGTCGTCGATGATATTGTTGATCTTCTCCAGGTCGTCTTCGTGCCTGATCGCGGCCAGAAGCTGCTGCGTCTGATAGCCGATGTGGGAGACGTTGCGCACGATTTTCTCCAGATTGAGTGCCTCGATCGCCTTGTCTATTTCCCGCTGAATGTCCGAACTTGCATCCTTCCCGAGTACCCGCGCCTGCATGACGTTGGGAACTTCCTTCGGCTCGATAACCTGTTTTCCAGGCCTCGGACCGTTGCGGCGGTCCGGGCCGATATAGTTGGACGTGACCACGAAATGTTTCCGGTGGTAGGTCAGCATTTCAACCCGGTGGCTGAGCTGTTTTCTGGAGGCCGGTTGAACGAGCAAGTCATCGGCGCCGCAGTCGGCTACTTCGCGGACAAGCGCTTCGGTCGGCTCCCACGTGGTCACAATGATCGACATGAACGGATTGATGCCGACCCTATTGTGACGAATGTCGCGTATGACGTCGCAAATTACGCCATCTGCGAGCTGATAGTCGGAGATCATGAAGTCCGGCGGACGCGTTTCGAGCGCCTTCAGGACGTCATCGACCGTTTCTGCGTTCCGGATATTGCGAAATTCCAGATCGCTCAGGGATTGCCGAAGACTGCTGCTGTACTGGCTCTTCGCTGATACCAGTAGCAGGTCGACCCGGTCGAAAAATACCTTTCTACTCAATGCTTTGATATCCCGACACTGTGGAACCGCCGAATTCGGGCAGTGCACTCATAAGCGCGTTAAGAAATTGCTAGTCAATCGGACGCATTTTACGGAAGTTCTATTCGTCGTCGGCTCACCTGGACGGGACGATCAGGCCAGGTGAGCGCCGTTCGCGTCCTGGTAAACAAGAGTTTTCATCTCACTGCACAATGTATTCGGGACGATTGCCGAGGAAGTTTAAGGGTGGGTAAAAGGGTGAGAGGTTTCTCGTCGTTAGCGGTGCGTTTCTGGAGGCGATCCGCCGTTATGACCGCCTGTTTCGATTGACGGAATACCAATGCCGGAATAGACTCCAGTGATGGCGAAACGCAACGCGCCTGCACACCCCGGACATATTCTTCTAAAGCGGGCCATGGAGCCGCTTGGGATCAGCCGCAACCAGTTGGCGCGAGATCTCGACGTCCCGGTCGGACGAATTAGCGATATTACAAACGGCAAGCGCGGGATCACCGCCGATACCGCCCTACGCTTCGGTCGGTATTTCGGAACCGGACCGGAATTATGGTTGCGCCTTCAGGCGGAATATGACCTCGACGTGGCTCGGGCTGCGAACTGGTCCGAAATCGAGCAGCGCGTTCGAATTCTCGACACCGATGACTCTGTCGAAACCGGGGATATCGCGCCTCCGGGGCTGATTGAGGCCGAACACCAGTCGCCACCCGAAGACGTCATTGTGAAGACGGCTGCCGCGGAGGCGATCGACGAGGCATCGGAAGCGCTCGAAGAATCAGGTCTTGATATCGAAGAAGACATAGCGATCCCGCCCGCGCCTGACTTGCCTGAACCGGGTACGTCCCGATAATCGATTGCGCGTTCGAGGACCTCTCGCGCTCTCAATCCAGAGCCACGATCCCGCCATTGGAAGCTCTGCCCACCCGCTGGTAGAAGCCCAGTGTCTTCAAAGTAGGTTCATCGCTCGCAAGAAAAAGCACCGCATCATCCGATTCCGAGAGGTTCGTATGTTCGAACCAACTGCCGCCTGGAATCGCGATCGCGTCGAATGGCGACCAGTTGAAGGGTTCTCCATCAATTGTCGTGGTGCCCTGACCCTCGAAGGCAATGCAGACCATGCTTGCATTCTGGCGTTGCGCCAGCGTTCTTTCCCCCGGCCGCAGAAGCTGTCCGTAGAAGGTCATGCTGGGGAAGGGAGGTCGCCCTGTCGTGGGGTCGGTATATTCCACCATAACCGCATCGTGCGGCGTTCCTTCGTGATTTCTGAAGCTTTCAAGCAATTCGCGCGTGTCTTCCCATCGATAAACGTACATCGGGGAATGAAACCCCGTTCCCCGCCTGTCGGGGCGAAAACGCGGCAATAGTCCGCCGCGCCCGTAAACCCGGTTGGAGTAATCATCGTGGTAGCGGGCAGTCTGCTCACGTCTGGCGACTTTCCTGCCGTCTTCTTCCTCATGATAGTCGTGTTCGAACGATGCGCTGTTGAGGAATTCACTGAGCGGAAGATCGAGAATGCTGACATTGACGGCAAAATCGTCGCCATGATTGCCGTGATTATGCCAGGCATCGGCGGGGGTCAGCACGAGATCGCCTGGACCGAAGACGATATCTTCTCCCTCGACGCCGGTGAAATTGTTCTCGCCGGTCAGGCCTATTCGGACCGCGTTTATCGAGTGCCGGTGCGGCGGCATGATTTCGCGCGGATCGTTCAGGCGGTAGGCAGTATAAAGCGTGCTGACCGTGGCCCGGACCGGTGCGAGGCCCGGATTGACGAGAACGATCGACCGACGTTCGGAATCATCCATCGTTATGAGTTCCGCGGCCTCATACAGGAGAGGCTCTATATCGCTGTATCGCCATTGGTATGGGATGGCCTTGCGTCCCTTGAGAACCTGATCGTCCTCATCGTGATCGGCCTGGGAATCCACCACCCAGTAGGGCGCCATGTCGAGACGGTCGAGGGACTCGTATACCGACGCAAGCCGCGCATCGCGATTGCTGCCGGTCTTGTCATTTTTCTGAAGCGACATCGGGACGCTCCTGAGTTGGTCGTCAGGTACGCTCGAGGATATGCAATCCACGAACGCGGTCGAGCAGGAAAATCAGACCGTCATCGTCAATCGTGACGTCGTTGCTCGAAATGCGTTCGCTTCCCGGGGGCGGATCCGGGAGGAAATGGGCGACTTCTTTCGGTGCGTGCGGATTGGCAATATCGACCACCCGAAGCCCGCCAGCGAACCAGGCGACGGGAATCTCGGTTCCCGTGACGATCTCACAGGGCTGGTGACAGCCCGACATGGACGGCTGCGGTGTGCCGTCGACCCCGTCGATCTGGAAACTACCGAACGGCATCGGGTGCGCTTCGTCCGTTATATCGACCATCCAGAGGAACGATGGCGAGGACGGGTAAGCCTGCGCAACGTCTTCGTCAGCAACCAGCAAGACATTGCGTCCCATCAGAGGGAAGGGGATTGGCAGCGTGGTGTGGGTCGGCCAGGGGAAGGGCGGGCTCCAGTCCAGCCCTGAGATAAAGCGAGGCTTCGTCATATCCTCGATGCCCAGAATTACGAAGCCGGCATGCCAGTAGCTCACATAGAGCCGGTCGCCCAGCCGCAGAGGGTGATGGCATCGCGGTTCGCGATCCCACGCAGGATTGACCTCTTCTCCCCCCGCTGCCCACTGGCCCGGCATCCACCAGCGGCCGACCTCTTCGGGTTTCGCGGGGTCCTTGAAATCGAGGATCATCACGATATTGCCGAGATAGCCTTCGACCGTCGGCGAAATGTATGCGTATCGCCCGTCGAAATCGAAACGGTGAACGCCCTTGCCGGCGGTTTCCCATTGGCCGATTTCGCGTGGATTTGTCGGGTCGCTGATATCGAAGATGCCGAGCCCGCCCATAAAACCGTCGGGCTGCGGACCGGAGAGCCGTTCCTTGTTGGTCAGCATGAGCCCGTTGCCGACACGAACCTTGTGCGAATGCGTATTCGCCGGCATTTCCAGTGTGGCGACGACCTTGGGGTTGGCGCGGTCGCTGATATCGACCACCGAAGTTCCCGCAGGGGCGTTCATATGACCTATGAAAGCATAGTTGCCTTCAATCACGACCTGACCGCCGCCAGGGCAGTCAAGCCATGCAACTTCACGTATTCCGGAGAGGCTTGTCATGCTGCGATGGTAGGGGATACGGACAGTTTAGGCAACGCAAACAGCAGGCGCGCCTGCTCGCAAAACGGATCAGAAAATCTTGACTTCCTTGAGGAGCAACCCTTCGATTTCCGTGTCGCTGGCGGCGCGCATGCTTCTCGTCAGGCTTTGCTGCAGATCGTTTGCATTCAGTACGCGGTCCGCGGTTTCGAGGCGCCTGATATCCCCTGCCATTCGATTTACGATTTCAGTCAGTTGACGCTCGATCTCGGCGTTCTGATGGCTGTTCTTCAATTTGACGCCGACCTTGATGTTCAGAACGCGTTCGGAATCTCCAGACCTGATATTCGCCGTAATTTCAGGGAGGTCGTATATTGTCGTTTCCTTGGCTGGAACGGAACGGGCCGTCAGAAAATCCATATTCAGATCAAACTTGCCGCCGAGCAGGATCGCGAAAATCAGATTGCCCGACAGGCCGAGCGCCAGCGCCAGAATCAACATGATCGAGCGTGGATCGTGCCCTTTCGATTTTTCGATCTCGTCGATCGCTGCATGTTTGCGCCCTGACCGCTTGGGATTTCTCGAAGCTGTCCTGCCTGCCTGTGAATTTGAAGAAGCGCGAACCTTGTCTTCCTGGCTGTGATAGCTGAACACTGTCTTTTCGCGAAAAATACCCGATTCTTCGTCGTATATTTCTTCGACGACCTTGACGCCGTCGTTACGGCGGTCTGCAGCGATGGTGTTGGCGAGCGCGACCGCGGCGCCCTTGTCCCTTTCCTGCGACTCCATGACCCACCTGCCCTTACGGAGTACAAGAATTTCGTAACTGCCGTTTCCGCCACTCATTGGTCGAATTCCCGAAATAAAAAATGACGCAGTGCTAACAAGTTCAATATTATATCTAACGAAAAAACTCCATTATTTTCATTTTTGCTTTTATGATAATTATTTATGAATTATTGTTTGTTTTTTTATTTATTTAAGTAAAATTTTAGATAATATTTATTTTTGTTGCCGCGGTGGAGTGGAAGATGGCGTTCGCCCTGTCTTGCTCGTCGGCCAACAGCGGGTTACGACAGCTGATGCGCCCCAAAGCGAAGGGGCTCGGGAACGGGAAACGGGAATGGTCGACCGCGTCGATTGTATTGTGGTGGGAGCCGGCGTTGTCGGTCTGGCCGTGGCGCGCCGCCTTGCCATGGCTGGCCGCGAAGTCATCGTCCTTGAAAGGGCGGACGCGATCGGTACGGAAACCAGCTCGCGCAACAGCGAGGTAATCCATGCCGGCATCTATTACCCCGCAAACAGTCTGAAAGCCCGGTTCTGTGTGGCGGGTAAGCATGCTCTTTACGAGTTTTGCGAATCCCATGGAGTGCCACACCGGCGATGCGGCAAGTTCATCGTTGCGACCAACGAAGACCAGATGCCGGAACTGGAGCGGCTGAAAAACGCGGCAGCGACCAATGGCGTGCCTGACCTCGAATGGCGTACACCATCGGAAGTGTCGTCGGAGGAACCTGCGGTATTTTGCGTTGGCGCCTTATGGTCGCCCTCAACCGGTATTATCGACAGTCACGGTCTGATGCTCGCCTATCAGGGCGATGCCGAGGAGAACGGCGCGATGATCGCCTTCAATACCCCGGTGACCGGCGGATGGATCGAAGGTGACGGGATTGTTCTGCAAACCGGCGGCGAGGCCCTATCGGCGTTAAAGGCCGATATCGTTGTTAATTCGGCCGGTTTGTACGCCCCCCAGTTCGCCGGAGCGCTGGAAGGCTTTCCCGCCGAGCACGTTCCGCCGAGCTATTTCGCAAAGGGCAATTACTACTCCCTGATCGGCAAGCCGCCATTTTCCAGACCCATCTATCCGGTGCCCGAGGCTGCTGGCCTTGGCGTGCATGTAACCGTCGATCTTGGCGGTCAGGTGCGTTTCGGACCCGACGTCGAGTGGATCGATGAGATCGATTACGATGTCGATCCACGACGGGCGGACTCCTTCTACGAAGCCGTGCGCAAGTACTATCCGGCTTTGCCGGACGGGGCGATCCAACCGGGCTATAGCGGTATCAGGCCAAAAATCCAGGCGCCCGGCGAACCCGCCAAGGACTTCATTGTTCAGGGCAGCGAAACCCACGGGATAAACGGGCTGATAAACCTTCTCGGCATCGAATCGCCGGGCCTTACAGCATCGCTCGCCATTGCCGATCATGTCGCAGGTCTGCTCGGACTTGCAAAAACAAACATTTAACGTAATTATCCGCGCCCGTTTCCTGAGGGCGTAGCAGGGTCTTGAAATAACAAAACTCAATCGCCACATAGTAGCCGGCCAATTTTATTGAGGCTGGCGATCAGGGGAATTTCAGAGAACCGCGTTGACGCGCAGAGGGGATGCACGAGCGATGGATGCAATGCTCCAGCTTGAAGGCCTGACGAAGAGATTTGGCGATTTCACGGCTGTCAACGGTATCAGCTTCTCGGTCAATCGCGGCGAGGTTCTTGGTTTTCTAGGCCCGAACGGCGCCGGCAAGACCACTGCGATGCGGATGGTCACAGGGTTCCTGCCGCCGACATCGGGGACCGTACATGTCGACGGCTACGACGTTGCACGGGAACCGATCGCCGTTAAATCCCGCATTGGTTACCTCGCCGAAGGCGCGCCCCTTTACGAAGACATGACTCCGGTCGAACTGCTTGGCTTTGTCGCCGAGGTTCGCGGGATTACGGGCGCGGACAAGCGCAAGGCGATCGATCGTGCGGCCGAACTCATCAATATCGGCCCCGTCATGCGCCAGTCGATCGGTACGCTGTCGAAGGGCTACAAGCGCCGCGTCGGCATCGCCCAGGCCATTCTGCACGACCCGGACCTTCTCATTCTCGATGAACCGACCGACGGACTCGACCCGAACCAGAAGCACGAGGTACGCCGCCTGATTAACGAAATGGCGGAGAACAAGGTCATCGTTATCTCGACGCACCTGCTCGAAGAGGTCGAGGTCGTCTGCTCCCGGGCGGTGGTCATTGCGCGTGGCTCAGTGGTCGCTGACGGAACGCCAGCGGAACTTGAAGCGCGGTCCGTCTATCACAACGCGGTGACGGTTCGGCTTGATGCGGGGCAGGTCGATGCGGGGAAGAGCCGTATCGAGGCGCTTCCCGATGTCGACAAGGTCGAATCCGCAGGCGGCGACGAACTCGTCGCTATTCCCAGCGGTGGAAAGGTGATCGTGGATGCGGTTGGCGCTGCATTAAAGGAAAGCGGTATTAGTGTGCATGAGATCAGGGCGGAACGCGGCCGGCTCGACGAAGTGTTCCGGCGAATTACAACAGCGGCGTGACGGGGGACGCAATGTCATCGAGTCTGGCGATCTGTAAGCGTGAACTGAGGGCGTACTTCACGACGCCGCTCGCTTATGTGTTCATCGTAATATTCCTGGCGCTGAATGGAACCACGGCATTCTTTTTCGGCGGGCTGTTCGACCGTGGGCAGGCGGATCTGCAGCCGCTGTTCAGTTTCCTGCCCTGGCTTTATCTGATTTTGATACCGGCCATCGCGATGCGTCTATGGGCCGAAGAGCGCAAATCCGGCACGCTTGAACTCATCATGACTTTGCCGGTGTCCACCACCCAGGCCGTGTTCGGCAAGTTTCTGGCTGCGTGGGTTTTCGCCGGCATCGCGCTGCTGCTGACGTTCCCGATGTGGATTACGGTCAATTACCTGGGCAACCCGGATAACGGGGTTATCCTGGCGAGCTATATCGGTGGGCTGCTCATGGCAGGGGCCTATCTCGCCATAGGCGGATTTGTCTCAGCGCTGACGCGCAATCAGGTGATCGCCTTCGTGGTGGGCGCCGCGGTGATCTTCCTGTTCATGATGAGCGGGCTCGACATGGTCATGGGTATTTTCCAGGGGTGGGCGCCGCCGCTTATCGTCGATGTCGTCCGGTCGTTCAGCTTTCTGGTGCATTACGACGCCATCGTGCGGGGCGTCATCGATATTCGGGACCTGATCTACTATCTCGCGGTGATGGGCGTGTTTCTTTTCGCGAATGTGGTCGTTGTCGACCTGAAGAAGGGAGCCTGATCGAACGATGGCTGGCGGAATCAAGAACTGGGATCGCAGAACGCTGGGGATTGCCGGCCTCGCCATGGCGGCGGTCTTCCTCGTGTCGCTGCTGGTGTTTTCGACAGAAGCGCTGCGCAACGCGACCGTCGACCTGACCGAGGCGAAGGTCTTTACCCTTTCGGATGGCACGAAGGAGGTGCTGTCGGATATCCGCGAGCCCGTCACGCTCAGGATGTTCGTAACCGAGGAGTTGATGGAGCAGAGCCCGGCATTGAAGGATTACGCCCGGAGCGTGCAGGAGCTCCTTGAGCGCTATGCCGAACTATCGAACGGCCGGATAAAGCTCGAAATCATCCATCCGGAACCGTTTTCGCCCGAAGAAGACCGTGCCGTCGGCTTCGGTCTTCACGGTGTGCCGATCACACAGGCGGGTAATCTCGGATATTTCGGTCTCGCAGGCACGAACACGACCGACGATCTCGACACTATCGCGTTCTTTACGCCTCAGCGAGAGAGCTTCCTGGAATACGATCTGAGCCGACTGGTCCAGAACCTCGCGAACCCGAAGAAGAAGAAGGTCGGCGTGGTGACCTCGCTGCCGATGGACGCGGACCCCCTCAAGCGTTACCGGCCCTGGCAGATTATCGAACAGCTTCGGCAGTTTTTCGATGTGCAGAAAATTACGCTCGAAGACCCTGTCCCTGAGGACATTGACGTGCTCATGGTCGTTCATCCGCGCGATATGGACGATACCGACCGGTACTATATCGACCAGCACATCATGCGGGGCGGCAAGGCCATTATCTATGTAGATCCCTATTCGGAAGAGGCGACGCGCGGCAATGCAATGCAGCGCCAGCCGCCGGATGACGGTTCGGACCTGAAAAAGCTTTTCGAGGCCTATGGCATTGTCTACGACAAGAACAAGGTCCTTGGTGACCGTAAGGGCGCGCAACGTGTAAGCGCGGGGCGCGATGCGCTCGGGCGTCCAGTAATTACCGATTACCTTGCCTGGGTTACGCTCACGGGCAATCAGGTCAATGGCGGCGATGTCGTGACAAGCGACCTTGAGCAGATCACGCTCGCGTCATCAGGGTTCTTCTCGAAGGCCAAGGATGCGACTTATGAGATCCAGCCGTTGCTGATGTCCAGCCCTGACGCCATGGCGATCGATGTGGCCAAGGTCAAGAAGGATCCGGAACCTGCCAGGCTCCTGCGTGACTTCAAGGCTGCCGGTGAGCCGTTTATCGTTGCCGCCAGGATAACCGGCAGCTTCAGGAGCGCATTTCCGGACGGTCCGCCGAAGGACAAAATTCGCGAGGACATCGAGACTGCGCGGATCAAGAAGGGCGAGAAAGTGCCGCCCAAGCAGAAGCATCTCAAGGAAAGCGCCAGGCCGGCCAGCATGATCGTCGTCGCCGATACCGACATGCTGGTGGACCGGTTCTGGGTCCGTTCCCAGGATTTCTTCGGTCAGCGCGTTGACGTGCCGTTCGCCAACAACGCTGATTTTCTGTCCAATGCCGTCGACAACATGGCGGGGACCGCTGCGTTGATCGGCCTTAGAAGCCGCGGCGTGACAGCGCGTCCCTTCCACAAGGTCGAGGAGCTCAAGAGCCAGGCGGAACTGCGTTACCGGTCTACCGAACAGGCGTTGCTGGAAAAGCTCAAGGATATCGAAAGCAAGCTGAAGGATATCCAGACCAAGGAAACGTCGGAAGGCAAGACGGTGATCCTGTCCAGGGAGCAGAAGGAAGCCGTCGAAAAATTCCGCCGCGAGTCGATCGCTATTCGCAAGGAACTCCGCTCCGTTCAGCTCGCGTTGCGGCAGGATATCGATGAACTCGAACGCAATCTGAAGATTATTAATATCGGCCTGATGCCGGCGGTGATTATCGTGTTCGCTATCGGTTTGGGTCTCGTGCGGCGTCGCAATGCGCAGCGACATCGCGCGGCGGCGCTGGCCCGCAGCTGATCGGCAATGATGTCGTTGGAAACCTGAAAACCGAAGTCGGAAACCATGACGCCACGATCCTTTCTTTCTTTCTCCGCTGTTACGGCGCTGACCCTAATAGCCGCGATTTTCGTTGTTGCTTCGCGACCGGCGCCGACTGTTATTCCCCGCGACCGGGACCTGGTGTTTGCCGGGCTCGATGAGAAGATCAACGAGGTACAGGCGCTAGAGGTAACTACTCCCGCGCGAAGCTTCACCATCGAGCGGAAGGGAGACGGCTGGGGAGTCAAGGAACTCAACGGCTATGAGGCGAGTTTCGACAAGTTGAAGACCGTCATCGTCGCGCTTTCCCAGTTCAAGTTTCTGGAAGCCAAGACGAGCGATCCCGAGCGCTATGCCCGTCTTGATCTTCAGGATGTCGGGACAAAGGGGGCGAAATCCGTTCAGGTCGTCGTTCGGGCCAGGGACAACAGCGAACTGGCCAGGGGACTTATAGGCAAGACCAATGCGGACCTGTTCGGCAGCGGCCGTGGCGGCACCTATATGCGTTTCGGCGACAAGAAGCAGACCTGGCTGATCGAAGGCACGGCACCGCTGGGCGAAGGACCGGCTGACTGGGTTAAAAAGGATCTGATCGATAT
>JAYOLL010000043.1:0-12129 GCA_038120295.1 Rhodospirillales bacterium
CGGATCGACGGAAGATTCACCATCTCCTTCCGATAGCCCCGCACCACCGTGATGTCGTGCACGCCGCCGCCATGAAAGGTATCGACCAGGCGCCGCAGCAGGGGCTGTCCGCGCACATCGACCATGCATTTGGGCCGGTCCTCGGTCAGGGCGCCAAGCTCGACGCCCCGCGACGCCGCCAGCACGACCGCGTGCGGCGCACCGGGCGTGGAAGGAAGATATTTCTTTTCCGCATCGGCCAGCTCATCGTTTCCGGCAATCTGGAATATGTCGCTGACTGTCGCGACGGAAGTTTCGATTCCCGCCAGCGACTGTTCCCGGGCGATCCGGGACGATACTTCGCGCATCGCGGTGATAGAAGCGCGCAGATTATGGTTGGCCCAGATGACCAGCGACACGCCGGCATCGCGCCAGGCGTCGGTCGGCGTGTCGAAATAGGTTGTCGGAACGATGACGACCGGGCAGCGATTCCCCCATTCGGACAGGAAGGTGAGGATCTCCTCCGGGTCGCGCTGCTTCGAATGGATCAGCAGCGCATCGGCGCCGGCTTCGTGATAGGCCTTCGCCCGCTTCAGCGCCTCGACCATACCGCGGCCCGAAATCAACGCTTCGATCCGCGCGACCAGACAGAAATCATCGTCGACCTGGCTGTCCTTGCCGGCCTTGATCTTGCCGCAGAACTCGTCGATATCGGCCAACGGCTGTCCGTCGCCGATAAACGAGTTTGTCTTGGGGAACAGCTTGTCCTCAATGCAGATGCCGGCCACTCCGCGTTCGCCGAGCTTGCGAACCACGCGACGTACATTGTTGAAATTGCCGTAGCCGGTGTCGCCATCGACCAGAATAGGTATCGAGGTCGCATCGGCCATGAATTCGAGGACTTCGAGAACCTGCGTCCAGGAGGCTTCATTGCTGTCGCGCACGCCAAGCGCCGCCGACATGGTCAGGCCGGATGCCCAGATTCCCCCGAAGCCGGCCTCTTCGACGATTTTCGCCGACAGCCCGTCATGCGCTTCCATGATGAACTCGGTCTGCGGAGACGTCAGCAGCGATTTCAGCGCCGTCGTCCGGCGCGCGGGCGCCGCTGGCGACTCGGCATTGTGCAGGGGCGTTCGCGAGGCCGCCATGAAAGATGTCTCCATACTGACTCTGATGAAATATTTACGCCGGAAACTAGGCAGCCGTGCCGAATATTGCAACTTTGTTACTCAAGGCGGATGCCAGAAAATTGGTCCGTTCTTACGGAAATTCCGGAAAGGGTCGTCATCAACACTTTGGTCAGCCTTCGCCGCTACTGTCCGGTTTCATGACGCCTCGATTGACAGACCTCGGATCGCCGGAGTAGACGATCCCGCCGGATAAACGGAGAATTTCATGGCGGATTTGCAGAAGATCGCGGTTATCGGGCTCGGCTATGTAGGCCTTCCGCTCGCCGTTCACCTTGCGCGCCATTTTCCTGTCGTAGGGCTCGATATCGACCGGCGGCGGATCGATGAGCTCCGGGCAGGCCGTGACCGCACACGGGAGATCGGATCGGAACTGTTGTCCGCGAGCTCCATGACATTCACCGACAAGGCGGACGATATCAGAGGTGCGGATATCTATATCGTCACGGTGCCGACGCCTGTGGACGGCGACAACGAGCCGGACCTGGCAGCAGTCAGAGGGGCGAGCCGGCTTGTCGGCGGCGTCATCCGGAAGGGCGCAATCGTGGTCTATGAATCGACCGTCTATCCGGGCGTCACCGAAGACGTCGCCGGTCCTGAACTGGAAGCATCGTCGGGAATGACGTGCGGCGTCGATTTCTTTCTCGGCTATTCGCCCGAACGCATCAATCCGGGCGACCGGGAACACACGGTCGACCGGATTACCAAGGTCGTCGCGGGCCAGAACGAAGCGGTCGCCGACACACTCTGCGAGATGTACGGAAAGCTGACCTCGGGCGGCGTGTTCAAGGCGCGCGATATCCGCACGGCCGAAGCGGCCAAGGTCATCGAGAACGCCCAGCGTGACATCAACATCGCTTTCATCAACGAGGTCGCAGCGATTTTCCAGAAGATGGGGCTATCGATCTACGACGTACTTGAAGCCGCCGGCACCAAGTGGAATTTCCTGAAATTCACGCCGGGACTAGTCGGCGGCCACTGCATCGGCGTCGACCCGTTCTACCTCGCCCACGCCGCAACCGCGATCGGCCATCACCCGGAAATCATCCTGGCGGGACGACGCATCAACGACGCAATGGGCGGCTACGTCGCCGAATGCATCGCCTCCGAACTGGAAGCGATGGGCAAGGCGAACGGCGGGCGCATCCTCATGCTCGGGCTGACATTCAAGGAAAATGTGCCGGACCTGAGGAATTCCCATGTCATCGATATCGTTCGCGGCCTGACCGGGCGCGGATTCACCGTCGATGTACATGACTCCTTCGCCGATGCTGAAGAAGCGAAGGCGATCTTCGACGTAGACCTGCTCTCGTCCCTCGACAATGCGACGGGATACGATTGTGTCGTCGGGGCGGTGCCGCACACGCCCTATGTCGAACTTTCCGACAGCCGGTTCGGTGAAATCCTGACCGACGACGGGGTGATCGCCGATGTGAAGGGCATGTGGCGGACGCGATCGCTTCCAGCCAATTTCCGCCGCTGGCAGCTCTAGGTTATCTGCCGCTCTCGTCGGTGAAAGGGGAGGTTTTCTCCTTCACCCATCCTTGGCGAGCCGGGAAAATGCCCATTTGATCTGACCGTCGCCATTCTGGGTAACGGATGAAACGACGATCTGTTCGCCTCGCTTCACCTTATCCCGCTCACCCAGATAGACGCTTTCCTGGAGCGCGATGACGCCGCCCGAAGCTCGGAAGCGCCACCCTTCTCCGCTTGCGAGACGCAACAGAACCGCGCTGCCCTGCTGAACCATAGAGGCCCGAACGGACGGGTGGAGGTGAAAACGCGCAACGAATTTCCGGTTTCCCTTGCCCGTCAGCGAGTCTTCGCCCCTGAGATCGCTGCCGTTCGCGGAAAGATACAGACGGCGCCGATGGATCAATCCGGTGTGCCGCTGATAACCGTCATGACCGGCATCGAGCCAGATGCTGCCATCCGCATCGCGGCGTTCGGCGCGGATGGGGGACGGGCGCTTGCCTATCCCGCCACGCGGAAGGATTTCGGCGGCGTTATGGTCCTCGATCGTCACGGTCGAATGAGCCGCGGTTGTACGCTGGGCCAGTTGCCAGTCCTGACTGTCTCCGCGATAGGCTCCGCAGTTCACGACCAGCCTTTCCTTGCCGCTACTCATTTCAAAGCTGAGCGGGCCGGCATGGGCGTCAAGGTCGTAGCCCGGCGGCGGCGGCGCCCCGACATCGACAAGAACGAGCGTCCGGTTTGCGGTCAGTCTTTCGAAGCCGCTATGCGGCGCGGAATCGAGCGGTTTTCCGCGGGCCTCGGACCTTGTAAGGGCGACATCGATCAGCCAGCCCTCGTCCTCATCCGAACCGTTGAAAAGCGCAAGCCCGCCATCGCCATGCCGGAAAAACCGGAGCATCGGCGCCATGCGGTCGATCGCCGTCTGAACGGATTCAGGCACTTCCTGCCGGGCATCGAGAAGCGCCGCCCGTATATCTGTCAGGTCCCGTAGAAGGGAGAGCTGCACCGCAGGGCTGCGCGACACATGGCCGCCGTCGGCAAGCACATCGCGCAGGATCTGGGCCTCAAGCATTTCAAGCGCGGTTGAAATCGATTTTTCGCTGCGCAGGGCGAGAGCGGAAAAAATCAATCCCTTGAATGCCCGGGTCCTTGAAGCGCCGGGGGCCGCAAATCGCGCCGTCCGACTCAGATGCGCAGCTTGCCGCCGCACCGACTCCGTCATGCTTTCGACGAATGTTTCGTCGGCGCCGGAAATCAGGAAGGCCCCGTTCTCGATCCAGTTCGCGACGCGCGCGCCGAGCACGTCAGGCCTCCAGCTCGACTGCCGCCATTGCTCGCCATGCGTTTCGATCCAGCGCTGCAGCAGCTGCCGGCCGCGCATTCGGGCGGCATCACCGCCGGCCGCGCGAAGATCCCGCAGCCATTCGAATGTCGACACGGTCGAGACCCAGCTTTCCGACACGCCGGCCGCGAGCCAGGGGGCATCAGCCGACCGGATGGTCTTCCCGCCGCACTGGAAATCCCCGGCGACGATTACCGCACCCCGCGCAGCATCGCCCGGCCACAGATCGATCGACGGAAAGACGAGGCTTTCGCCTGCCGAACCGGGCAGGGACATGCGCCAGAGCCTGCTCGCGAAGAGAGGCCGCAACGCAGCATAGGTCAGATTACGGAAAACCGGTCGGCCCATGCGTGTCAGCCGTAGTCAGGCTTCGCCGCGGAGCGCGCGAATATTTTCCGCGTAACATTGGGGTCCGCCCTTGAACGACGCGGTCCCCGCGACCAGGACATCGGCGCCCGCGTCGATAGCGAGCCGGGCCGTATCCGCAGTGATACCGCCATCGACTTCGAGATCGATATCGCGACCCGTCTCATCGATCATCGCCCGCAACGTCCGGATCTTCGCCAGCTGGCTATCGATAAAACTCTGCCCGCCGAAGCCCGGGTTGACCGTCATCACGAGAACAAGGTCGACATCGTCCAGCACGTGAGTGATCGATTCGGCAGGCGTCGACGGGTTGAGCGACACGCCAGCTTTCTTGCCGGCGCCGTGGATCGCCTGCAGAGTCCGGTGGAGATGCGGCCCGGCTTCGACGTGGGCCGTGATGATGTCGGCGCCGGATTCCGCGAAATCGCCGATAAAGGGATCGACCGGCGAGATCATCAGATGCACGTCGAACACGGCATCGGTCGCATCCCGGATCGCCTTCACGACGCCCGGACCGATCGTGATGTTGGGGACGAAATGACCGTCCATGACATCGACATGGACCCAGTCGCCGCCGGCCTCGATGATGGCGGCGGTCTCTTCTGCCAGCCGACCAAAATCGGCGGACAGGATGGATGGAGCGATTCGGATGGGTTTCTGCACGATGTCACCGACTCGGTTGCAGATGCTTTCTACGCCCTGTTGGCAGAATCAATCCAGTTCAAACTTGTCTTTGTAGTCCTCGGCCAGCGCCGGGTCCTGGTCTTCCTTGGCGAGAAAGCAGTTCCCGACCACCAGAACCTCGATGCCGGTGCCCATAAAGCACCGGAACGCATCTTCCGGCGTGCACACGATGGGCTCGCCGCGCACGTTGAAGCTGGTATTGACCACGACAGGGCAACCGGTCAGGTCGCGGAAAGCCGAAATCAGGGCGTGATAGCGGGGATTGGTCTCCTCATGGACGGTCTGCACCCGCGCCGAGTAATCGACATGGGTGATCGCGGGAATCGAAGACCGCGGCACGTTGAGCTTGTCGATCCCGAACAGGGCCTGTTCTTCCTCTGTCATCACACGCCGGTGTTCTTCCTTTACATCGGCGACAAGCAGCATATAGGGGCTTTCCCTGTCGAGGTCGAACCAGTCTGAAACATGCTCGCCGAGAACCGACGGTGCGAAGGGCCGGAACGATTCGCGGTATTTGACGCGCAGGTTGAGCGTCTTCTGCATGGCGGGATCGCGGGGATCGCCGAGGATGGAACGACCGCCGAGCGCGCGGGGACCGAATTCCATCCGGCCCTGGAACCAGCCGACCGCTTTTCCGCCGGCAAGGGCATCTGCCGTGTGCGAGATGGTTTCATCGTCCGACAGGGTCCTGAAGACCGCCCCCGCCGCGGCAAGACGCTTCTCTATATCCGCCTGCTCGAACTCAGGCCCCAGATAGGAGCCCTTCATACCGTCCATGGCGCCGTTCAGCGTGCGCGGCTGATCCTGGAAATAGTGATATCCCACCAGAGCCGCGCCAAGCGCACCGCCGGCGTCGCCGGCGGCTGGCTGAATCCAGATATTCTCGAAGCAGTTTTCGCGGAGCAGCTTGCCGTTGGCGACGCAGTTGAGCGCCACGCCGCCGGCGAGACACAGATTTTTTTCCCCGGTTTCCCTTGCAATCGACCGGCCGAGCCGGAGAACGATTTCTTCGGTCACGTCCTGGATCGACGCGGCGAGGTCCATGTCGCGCTGGGTCAGCAGGCTTTCCGGGTCGCGCGGCGGAGCGCCGAACAAATCGTGGAACTTGTCGTTGGTCATCCGCAGGCCGGTGCAAAAATCGAAATAGGACAGGTCGAGCCGGAACGAACCGTCGTCCTTAACGTCGATGACGTTATCGAGGATGGTCTGCGTAAATTTGGGCTCGCCGTACGGGGCCAGCCCCATCACCTTGTATTCGCCGGAATTGACCCGAAAGCCGGTGTAGTAGGTGAACGCGGAATAGAGCAATCCAAGCGAATGGGGGAAATGAATCTCGCGCGTCATTTCCACCCTGTTGCCGCTGCCGATGCCGAGCGACGTCGTGGTCCATTCTCCGACACCGTCCATGGTCAGGATCGCCGCGTTTTCGAACGGCGAAGGATAGAACGCGCTCGCAGCATGGCTCTGATGATGCTCGGCAAACAGCAGCTTGTTGTCCCAGTTATAGTCGGGCGCTTCCTCGCGCAGCTTGTTGCGCAAGAGCGATTTCTGGAAAAGCTTTTCCTTGAGCCAGACCGGCATGGCCATGCGGAACGATTCGAAGCCGCGCGGCGCGAAGGCAACATAGGTTTCGAGCAAACGCTCGAATTTCAGGAAGGGCTTGTCGTAGAATGCGACATAGTCGACGTCGGTCAGCGACGCCCCGGCTTCTTCAAGGCAGTAATCGATCGCCGCCTGCGGGAAACCCGAATCCTGCTTCTTCCGTGAGAAGCGCTCTTCCTGCGCCGCCGCCACGATCTTTCCATCCTCGATCAGTGCCGCCGCGCTGTCGTGATAGAAAGCCGAGATTCCCAGAATGCGCATTGCGGCAGCCGACGTCTCAGAAGATCGTGTAGATAAAGGGCGCCACCGCCGAGCCCTGGGTAAGGACGATCAGGCCGCCAAAAAGCAGAAGCATGACCATGATTGGAAGCAGCCAGAATTTCTTGCGAACCCGCATGAATCTCCAAAGTTCCGCCAGGAAGCTCATACCAGTGAACTCTTCAATTGCCTAAAACTGGTTCGTCATCGTATCGGGTTCGGGCCCGGGCGGCTTCCGGTCGATCCAGTAACTGGCCGCATCCCGGTCGATTTTTCGCTGCAAAGGGTCTTTGCCCATTATCCGCAAGATCAGCGCCGTCGGCGTGACGGCGACAAAGAACACCAGCCCCATGATTATCGGGTTGGTGATCCGGTGCAGCAGAAGGCCGAATTTCATCCAGAGACGGTTTGCGGGCGCGAGCAGAACCGGATGAATGAGAGCGGCCGCCAGGATCAGCCCGGCAATACCGAGCGACCATAACCGCACCCCGTTGCCGCCAGTCAGCGGCCACAGGCCGATAATGGCGAACACGACTGTAAACACGATCCCGAAACTGCGGTCGGAAGACGATTTTACGTCTTCTTCTCGAACGAAGCTTTCATGGTTTGCGCCGGAATCGGTCAATCGGATTCTCTCGTTTCCGCGCGGTCGTTAACCACGCCGCGGGCCATTCTTGTACGCTTCGAATTTTATCAATTCAATTATTCTATCGTCCGACGGCCTTCCGCAACTGCGCGATGAAGAACCCGTCCATACCGCCACGGTCGCCGAGATGGCAGGGCAGCGTCCGAATATCGCCATCGGGTGTAACCGCGCCCTCCGGAACGCCTGCCTCAGCCGCCATCGCCGGCACGCGCTCGAATCGTTTGTGGGCGGCCAGAAAGGAGGCGATCCTGTCCGGTCCTTCCTCGGCCTGTAGCGAACAGACGCTGTAGACCAGAACGCCGCCGGGCTTGAGCATCTTCGCCGCAGAATCCAGCAGTCGCGCCTGCAACGAGGCGAGGCGAGTAACGTCTTCCGGTGCCTTGTTCCAGGCAATATCTGGATGTCGACGGATGGTCCCGGTTGCGCTGCAGGGCGCATCGAGCAGAACGGCATCGGCCGGCTGGGCAGGCCGCCAGCTCGTCGCATCGGCGGCAACTACCTCCGCCTTCATGCCGAGCCGATCGAGATTTTCGCGCAAACGGCCGAGTCGCTGCTCCGACCGGTCGAGTGCCGTTACGGTCGCGCCCGCTGCCAGAAGCTGCGCCGTCTTGCCGCCCGGCGCCGCGCACAGATCGATGATCTTTTTCCCGGCGGCGTCGCCCAGCGCCGAGAGCAGCAGCCGCGCAGGAACGGATGCGGCAGCGTCCTGTACCCACCAGCCACCGCCCTTGAACCCGACCAGACCGGTCACCTCTCCCGCGCCGCGAAGCCTTACCGTGCCACCCGGCAGAACCTCGCCGCCGAGTCTTTTCGCCCATTCTTCCGGGTTTCCCCGCACCGTGAGATCGAGCGGCGGCTCAGCGAGGTGCGCTTTCGCGATGGCGACGGTTTTCTCCGCACCGTAGGATTTCGTCCAGCTCTCCCGCAGCCATTTGGGCGCGTTCAGGGCGGGATCCGCCTTGGCGAAAATAACCGCGCCGTCGCGCGAGACCCGGCGCAGCACCGCGTTGACCAGCCCCTTGAAGCCCTGCTGGCGGACCACAATGCAGAGCCGGACGGAATTATCGACCACGGCATGGGCGGGCGTTTCCAGCACGAGAAGCTGGGCGACGCCGAGCCGCAGGATATTGCGGACCGCGAACGCCCGGTCGGGCAGGGGATTCTCGACAAAGGCGTCCAGCACGGCATCGATCTGCCCCAGCCGGCGCAGGACAGTCGCCACCATCATCCGGGCGAAGGCGCGGTCGCGCGGCTCCAGCGCCGCCATCGACCGGCTCTGCACCAGCGCGTCGTCGAGCGACGTGCCCTTGCGCAGCACAACGTCCAGCATGTTGACGGCGGCGGCGCGCGCATCGACGCCCTGTCTTACAGCGTCCTTCTTGACCGCCGGTTCGGGGGGCGATTTAGCGGATTTTTTCAGCGCAAACCTGTCCATCGGCGCACAATAGCGGCGAATCCGAAAAGCGCCAGTTAAAGGAACGGGCTACGTTCTGTCATCGATTGCCCGCCCCCGTTCGGAGAGAGGGATCGCCACCCGTTCCAACCTTACCCCCACGGCCCGGCAACGCCGGCCATCTGGCGCAACGCGGCCACCCGGTTCGCCGTGTTGGGGTGGGTCGAGAACAGATTGTCCATCGAGCGTCCGTGGAGCGGGTTGACGATGAACATATGCGCCGTCGCGGGGTTGGCTTCCGCTTCCTCGTTGTCGATGGCGGCGGCGCCCTGTTCCAGCTTGTCGAGCGCAGAGGCCAGCCACAGCGGATGGCCGCAGATTTCAGCACCGGCGCGGTCGGCGGCGTATTCGCGGGTGCGCGAGATCGCCATCTGCACCAGAGCTGCGGCGATAGGCGCGAGAATCATGATCAGGATAGCGCCGATGATTCCGAGCGGGTTGTTGCGGCTGTTGCCGCCGAAGAACAGGGCGAAGTTCGCCAGCATGGAGATCGCGCCGGCGAAGGTAGCGGTGATCGTCATGATCAGCGTATCGCGGTTCCGGACATGAGCGAGTTCGTGCGCCATCACCCCGGCGATTTCCTCGTGGTTAAGGATGCGCATCAGACCGGTGGTGGCGGCGACCGCGGCGTTCTCCGGGTTGCGCCCGGTGGCGAACGCGTTGGGCTGGTCGCTGTCGATGATATAGACGCGCGGCATCGGCAGTTCCGCCCGCTCGGCGAGCTGCGCGACGATGCGGTAATAGGCCCCGCCGGACCGTTCATCGACCTCCTTCGCGCCGTACATGGACAGGACCATCCGGTCGGAATTCCAGTAGGCGAACGCGTTCATCGCGATCGCGATCAGCAGCGCGATCGCCATGCCGGCCTCGCCGCCCAGCATGAAGCCGATGGCGAGGAACAGGCCGGTCATCGCGGCAAGCAGGATGGCGGTGCGGGCGTAGTTCATGGGGTCAGTTGCAGTTTCGAAATACTGCCCGGAATGTGGTAAGGGAATGGCCCCACCGCAAGAGAGCCCGACCATGACTGACGACAAGCCGCAAGCACCCGCCGAAGAGAAAAAGAACGAAACGGCGAAAAGGGAAGACACCACAGATCGTCCCACAGAGGTGGGCGGCCGCGGCGGGCTCGACCCGACCCGCTACGGCGACTGGGAAAAGAACGGCAAATGCGTGGATTTCTGAGGAGGCGGATCCTCTCGGAAAGATGCCCGGGACTGGGCCCGGGCATGACGAGATTTATATGAACACGTCATCGCCGGACCTGTTCCGGCGATCTCCCACCGATTAGCCGAGAAACCTACCCCGCCCGGTTGGCCTTCAGGTCGTCAACCACGGATGGGTCGGCGAGCGTCGTGGTGTCGCCGAGATCGTCCATTTCATTGGCGGCGATCTTGCGCAGGATGCGGCGCATGATCTTGCCCGAGCGGGTCTTGGGCAGGCCGGGGGCCCACTGGATGGCGTCGGGGCTGGCGATGGGGCCGATTTCCTTCCTGACCCACTGCACCAGCTCGGTGCGCAGATCGTCCGACGGCGCTTCGCCCTCCATCAGCGTGACATAGGCGTAGATGCCCTGCCCCTTGATGTCGTGCGGGAAACCCACGACCGCGGATTCGGCAACTTTCGGATGCGCCACCAGCGCGGACTCGACCTCGGCCGTGCCCATCCGGTGGCCGGACACGTTGATCACGTCGTCGACCCGGCCGGTGATCCAGTAATAGCCGTCCTCGTCGCGGCGGCAGCCGTCGCCGGTGAAGTACTTGCCGGGGAACTGCGAGAAATAGGTCTCGCAGAACCGGTCGTGATCGCGGAACACGGTGCGCATCTGGCCCGGCCACGAATCGATCATGCAGAGATTGCCGACGCCGGGCCCGTCGATCGGCGCCCCGTCGGCATGGACGAGCTGCGGCTGGATGCCGAAGAAGGGCCGCGTGCCGGATCCCGGCTTGAGCGCGGTCGCGCCCGGCAGCGGGGTAATCAGGATACCGCCGGTCTCGGTCTGCCACCAGGTGTCCACGATCGGGCAGCGGCTGTCGCCCACTACCTCGTAATACCACTTCCAGGCCTCCGGATTGATCGGCTCGCCCACCGTGCCGAGCAGCCGCAGGGCGGTGCGTTTGGTCGATTTGACCAGCGCATCGCCTTCGCGCATCAGCGCGCGCAGCGCGGTCGGCGCGGTGTAGAAGATGTTGACGTCGTGCTTGTCGCATACCTGCCAGAAGCGGCTGGAATCCGGATAGGTCGGCACGCCCTCGAACATCAGCGTCGTCGCACCGTTGGCGAGCGGCCCGTAGAGAATATAGCTGTGCCCGGTGATCCAGCCGACATCCGCCGTGCACCAGTAGATGTCGCCGTCGTGATAGTCGAACACGTACTGGTGCGTCATCGACGCATACACCATGTAGCCGCCGGTGGTGTGCAGCACGCCCTTGGGCTTGCCCGTCGAACCGGAGGTATAGAGGATGAAGAGCGGATCCTCGGCGTCCATCTCTTCCGGCGGGCAGTCAGGCGAGGCGTCCGCCATCAGCTCGTGATACCAGTGGTCGCGCCCGTCCTCCCAGCCGATATCGTTGCCGGTGCGGTTGACCACGACGCAGTGCTCGACCATCGGGCACTGTTTCAGCGCCTCGTCCACATTGCCCTTGAGCGGGATCGGGCGGCCGCCGCGCACGCCCTCGTCGGAGGTGATGACGCAGTTGGAATCGCAGTCGATGATGCGGCCGGCGATGGAATCGGGCGAGAACCCGCCGAAGATCACCGAATGGATCGCGCCGATCCGCGCGCAGGCCAGAACCGCCACCGCGATCTCGGGGATCATCGGCAGGTAAATCGTGACCCGGTCGCCCTTTTTGATGCCGAGCGATTTCAGCGCGTTGGCGAACTTGCAGACTTCTTCGTGCAGTTCCTTGTAGGTGATCTTCTTCGAAACATCGGGCTCGTCGCCCTCGAAGATGATCGCGGTCTGGTCGCCGCGCGTCGACAGATGCCGGTCGAGACAGTTGGCCGACGCGTTGAGCGTGCCGTCGAAATACCAGCGGACATGCAAATCGTCCTTGGCGTAGGAGACATCCTTGATCTGGGTGTAGGGCTTCATCCAGTTGATGCGCTGGCCCATCTCGCCCCAGAACCCTTCCGGGTC
>JAYOLL010000043.1:12229-16435 GCA_038120295.1 Rhodospirillales bacterium
AGGGCTTCATCCAGTTGATGCGCTGGCCCATCTCGCCCCAGAACCCTTCCGGGTCGTCGATCGAGCGCTGGTACATCTCCAGATACTTGTCGTTATCGACCCAGGCCTTGTTCGCCCATTCGTCCGGTACCGGATAGATCGTTTCGTCGGACATCGTCGTCTCCCGTTGTCTGTCTGCGCCCCAGAGATCAATGAGCAGCGACGCTCATGCTTTCGGGCGAATTATGTTCGGAGTCGCCCGGTCAAGGCAAGAAAACGCCCCGACCGCGAAGCGGCAAACCGGCCAGAGGTTATTCGTCCAGCAGGATGTTGCCGTCCTCGACGCGCACCTTGATCGGCGCCAGCGAGCGGCCGAGGCAGGGGCCCCAGACGCACTTGCCGTCTTCGATCTCGAACAGCGCGCCATGGGTCGCGCACATGATGTAATCGAGCTCGGTCGTCAGGAAGGTATTGGGCTTCCAGTCCAGCACGGTGCCCTGGTGCGGGCAGAGATTCATATAGGCGAAGACCTCGCCTTCCTTCTTCACCACGAACATGCGCTCGCGCCGTCCGACGCGGAATTCCCGGCTGCCGGGATCTTCCAGCTCGTCGAGGGTGCAGAGAACGGTATCGGTGCCCTTGTCTTCGGTGATGGGTGTGTCTTCGTAACTCATCCTGGGTTTCCTCTAATAAACACGGCGGGCATCAAGGGTTGGTGTGGCGGCTTGATGACCGCCGGAACAAATAACCGGTGGCCGGGAGGTGGAGTGGGCCGGTGCAAATTGCGTTAGAAATTTAATATCAGGGTTTAATCCCCGCCATCCTGCAAATGATCTTCCATTCGTCCTTCGCCACCGGCACGACCGACAGGCGGGACTGTTTGACCAGCGCGAAGTTTTCCAGCTTCGGCTCCGCCTTTATATCCGCCAGCGTGACCGGCGTCTTCACCGGGTAGAGCGCCTTCACGTCGACCATGCCGAACCGGTCGGACTTGTCCGTATGGTCCGGGTAATGCTCCTTCACCACCTCGACCACGCCGACGATCTGCTTCTCCTTCACCGAGTGATAGAAGAAGCCTCTGTCGCCGATCTTCATGGCCTTCATGTTGTTGTTGGCCTGATGGTTGCGCACGCCGTCCCAGTGCTCGACGCCCTTCTTAACCTGGTCGTCCCACGACCACGCGCCCGGTTCCGATTTGAACAGCCAGTAATTCATGTCGGCTCCTTCGTCACTTATCCCGCCTCGCGCCCGGACGGCCGGGACAGCAGCGCCTCGATCGCCTCATCCACCGTGGCGCGGCCTTTCAGTACCGCCTCGACCCCGGCGCAGATCGGCATGTCGACATTTATTTTCGCCGCCAGCGCGGTGACGGCTTCCGCCGAGAACACGCCCTCGGCGACCGTGCGGCGTGATTTGAGAATATCGTCCAGCGTCTCGCCGCGCCCCAGCGCCTCGCCCAGCGAATAGTTGCGCGACTGGGTGCTGGTGCAGGTCAGCGTCAGATCGCCGAGCCCGGCGAGGCCCATCAGCGTTTCAGCGCGACCGCCCTTGGCGACGCCGAGCCGCGTCATCTCGGCCAGCCCGCGGGTGATCAGCGTGGCCCGCGTGTTGTCGCCGAAGCCGCGCCCCTGCGCCACGCCGCAGGCGATGGCCAGCACGTTCTTGACCGCGCCGCCGATCTCCGCCCCGTTCACATCGTCGGTCCGGTAGATCCGGAAATGCGGCGAGCCCAGCGCCTCGGCCAGCGCCTTGCCGACCGCGTCGTCGCGGCAGGCGAGCGTCAGCCCGGTCGGCGCGCCGCGCGCCACTTCCGCCGCGAAGGTCGGGCCGGACAGGACCGCGACCGGGTGGCCCGGCAATGTCTCGGCGGCGATTTCCGACATCAGCGCCGTCGTGCCCTGTTCGATCCCCTTGGAACAGATGACGACCGGCGCGCCGGCGGGCAGCGCTGCGGCAAGCTCGCCCGTGACACGGCGCAGATGTTGCGCCGGGGTGACCAGCAGCACGGCGTCGGCCGCGGCCGCCTCTTCCAGCACGGAGGTCGCGCGGATCGCGGGATCGAGCGGCACGCCGGGCAGGTACAGCGCGTTTTCGTGACCGGCGTTGATGCCGTCCGTCACCTCCTGCTCGAACGCCCACAGCACGATGTCGCTGCCCGCCCCGCGGACCGCCTGCGCCAGCGCCGTGCCCCAGGCCCCGGCCCCGATAATGCCGATATACGAAATGCTCATCTGTCAGAAGCTCCCCGTGGCGGGGGAGTTTAGTGGGTTTGGTGCCTCAACGAAATAGAGGAACGGAACAGGGGGGCGGACATGGCGGAAGCGCTGGCCGAGGCCGCCGACCTGCTCGATTCGGCGCTGATGTTTCGCATGAAAAACCGCGAGGAAATTCCAAAGCCCTCGAAACCGCGCCGGGGCGAACGGCTGATCGCGCCCGACACCGCCGTCGCCATGAAGATCGCGCTCTATATCGCGATGCGCGAGCGCGGCGTCACCGCCGCCGACCTGACCCGCCGCCTCGGCATCGACAACCGCGAGGCGCAGCGCATCCTGAACCCGCACCACGCGACAAAGACCGCTCGTATGAGCGAGGCCATCGAAGCGACGGGGAGCAAGGCGGTGATTGAGTTGACGGCGGCTGAGTAGCTTGCTCTCGGATCACTTGATCCGGAAATGGTTCCGGACGGCGAGCAGGAACAGGAAGATCAAGACGGCGGAAATTGCCGTTTGCGCCATACTGATAATAACCACAGCATCAGGAATGTTAGCGATGAAAGGCCTTTCAGATACTACTCCGTACAGACAAGCGTAGTACTGGTTCAGTTTGTCCGCCGATCCGAGACCTAAAAACAAGGATTTATAGCGCGATAAACCGAGGGCAGCCGACTAAGCATCGTTGCCACCCCAGACGCATAACGGATGCCTGCCTGTCGCTTGATGGAGATATAACATAGCACCGACAGCCCAAGCCACTGTCAGCCAAATAACCGGACGCATCATCGATCGCCCGAAATCTGAAAGAAGTTGATAGAAAGCCCCAAACCAAAAAGCTGCGTGCCAAATTTTGTCTGTAACCCAACGCCGGGCCTGCAACTCACCTTTGAAAAATATTTGCTCACGCTCGTGATCATGACCTTGAATAGCGAGTCGTGTCAGCGCACCCCCGCGCGCGGCAATTTCGATATCGCCCGCAAAACAAGAAAATTTAGATTCACTTAGACCAATCATGTTCAAATTGTCTAATCGAGGCGCTTCAGCAAAATGTGCCTGTGAGAAATCAGGCACTGTACGGAAACTTGTTTTAGATAATACAAAACCTGATTTGCAATCTATTCCTGCAAAATTTGCTTCTTTCCCAAACTCCGAATCTGAAAAAGACACAAATTTATTGAATGTCCCCAGGCCAAATCGAGCGCCATTTAAAAATTTAACATTATTGAACCAAAGAAACCCGAAGAATTCGCATGATGTAAACCGTGCCAAGCCGGAGAAGATCGTGCCAGAAAATCTGGTTAGGCCTTTAAAGGAAACATTTGAGAATGAGGATTTACCCACAAAATTGCTCCTTTGAAAGGAAACGTACGCATCAAATCTTGCTTCATTGAAATTCGATTTAGAGAAATTCACGCCGATAAATTGAGAAGTCCGCTTGAAAATCGTTTTTTTTGAAAATTCGCCCGATCCAAAAATTCCGAATCATCAAAAGTTGAATTCCCTTCAAAAACTGCATTACTATAGCATGCGTCTTTATAAAATTTAATACACTTGAAGTCGGAATTCTTTAGAAACCTTGTTGTATCAAAAGTTACATCTCCCCAGAATTGAGCCCCATTAAAACTCAAGTTCCCCTAAAAATAGACCCCGAAAACTTTGCGTGGTGAGGAAAGATGTAATTTGAAAATTCTCCTTCATTATCGGTGAAGTGATTACCCGAGAAGTCGCAAAATGCAAGTTGTGACCATTTCCGTAATTCGGATTCTATATTTTCTTTTTTCTTGTCACCAACTACAGATATGTCGTCATTTTGCAACGCTTCCCTCTTAAGGAGCATTGCCCTTGCCCACATATTCCACGCGTCACGGCCTTGCACATAAAGTGCAAGGGTTTCTTCCTTATTCATGACGGCTGTTCCTCTCTACCCCCCGGCCTCCCGGATCGCCTTCCACACCTTGTTCGGCGTTGCGGGCATATCCACGTTCACCACCCCCAGCGGGCCTAGCGCGTCGGC
>JAYOLL010000044.1:0-16367 GCA_038120295.1 Rhodospirillales bacterium
AGGAAACCATCGGCTGGGAGAACTTCCTCGGCATGACCATCGGCCAGGCGGTCGTGTGGGCGTCGCAGAACATCGATCCCAAGCACACCAACCCGGAACTGACCACGTCCGAGCCCTATGTCATGGGCTCTCACGCGACCTGTTCGGGTGCCTGGGCGAGCGGACCGGAGGACTATGCGCCGCCGGAATACCGCTGGGGCTACAACCGTATGATGACGGTCAACGGCCTGTTCGGCGCGGGCGATGCGAGCGGCGGCACGCCGCACAAGTTCTCGTCGGGCTCGTTCACCGAGGGCCGCATCGCGGGCAAGGCGTCGGTCAACTACATCAACGACATGGGCAACGAGCCGGTGATCGACGAGGCCGAAGTGGCGCGTCTGGAAGCCGAGATCTATCAGCCGATGGACAATTACGCGGTCGGCCGCAACGAGATCGTCGCCGGCACGGTATCGCCGAGCTACATCCTGCCGATCCATGCGCTGCAGCGTCTGGAGAAGCTGATGGACGAGTATTGCGGCGGCATCTCGACCAACTACATGACCAACGAGCCTTTGCTGATGCGCGGGCTAGAGCTGATGGACATGCTGAAAGAAGACTCGGACCATATCGGCGCCGAGGACCTGCACCAGCTGCAGCGTACGTGGGAGTTCAAGCATCGCCTCATGGCGTCAGAGAGCGTCATGCATCACACGCTGTTCCGCACCGAGACCCGCTGGCCGGGATACTACTATCGCGGCGACCACATGAACCTCAACGACGAAGACTGGCACTGCTTCACGCTGTCCCAGTACGACGCCGAGAACGACAAGTGGAACATGGAGAAGGCCCCGGTCTACCACGTGGTCGACTGACGCCGAGCTCCATACGGCCAACGAAAAGGCCCGGCCCTGTAACAGGGGCCGGGCTTTTTTTGTAGCGCCTGCCCTGCCTCATACTTGATACAGATCAAGGCGGGATTTCCCCAATCTGCGACCATTCCCTCATACGGTCCGTTCACCGCCCTATCGAACGTCCTTGCGGACCCTGTCGACATACGGAGGGAAACACATGATTACCAATATCGTCGTACCGACCGACGGGTCGGATCACGCTAAAAAGGCCTGCGACCTGGCCGGAGACCTCGCGGCGAAATACGGCGCCGCGGTGACCATTCTGCATGTCATGATGTCGGATGCGTCTCTGGATCAGCTTCAGCAGCTCGCCACGGAGCATGGCGCGGACGAGGCGCTCATGAAACAGATCGAGGAACTCGTCCAACTGCCGATGGAGAGCTTTTCCTACGGTAGCGATGCGGTCCCCATGTCAGTGCCGGTGCCCCAGGAGGTTCTGACTGCTATCGGAGGACTCGTAACCGCCGCGGCGCGCAAGGCAATGTCAGAAAAGGGGGTCGAGAATATCTCCGTTCAGATGGTCGGCGGCCATGCCGCTGGCGCGATCATCGACGCCGCCGAACGCACCGGCGCCGACATGATCATCATGGGCAGCCGAGGACTCGGCAATCTGAAAGGTATGCTGGTAGGAAGCGTATCCCACAAGGTGAACAATCTTTCCCCGGTAACCTGCGTGACGGTCAAATAGCGTTTGCGACGCCGGCTTTCCGCTGCTTACGGAAGCATCTGCTCCCAGGGCCGAGGCCGTGCGAACAGGGCATATTCTGACGTTTTCTGGAGTGGAAGATGATTCAAAACCCGTCACTCGTAACCCGTATAGCCATAGGTAAAGTCATCGGGCTCGCGTTCGGCGTCGCCGGTGTTCTTCTGCTGCTTCAGTTCTGGCCCGATGCCGACTGGATGATCCTCTGGGGTGTCCTGCTGTGGTACCCGACGCTCGGCGCGATTATCGGCGTCTTCGGAGTCTTCACGTCGCACCCGGTCCTGAAACTGCCCCTGCCGTGGTGGCTCAGGGCGCCGCTGATCGGCGGCTGGATGAATCTCATGCTCACGCTCTTCGCCTACGACATGTTCGCCATAATCACGGCTGATGTGTTCGGCTCCGACAGCCCGCTGACATCGCCTTTCTGGTTTGTCCTGGAAGGCGCCCTGATTGGCCTTGTCATCGGCTATCTGGCGACGAAATTCGGTGGCGAAGGGAAGGATACCGTGACCGCGCTTGAATGATGCGGGTCCAGTGTCCGAGATTCAGAGCATCCTGACACTTCACCAGGAAACCTTGTCCTAGAACATATGGAGCAACCGATGGCAGATATTTCCGGATTGAGAAAAGAGCTCGAAAACAGGCTGGTCGAGCTCGGCGCAAAAGTGAATGAGATCGAAGGCGATCTGCGGGCGTCCCATAGCGCGGACTGGAGCGAGCGCGCCACGGAAATCGAAGACGACGAGATGCTCGAATCGATCGCAGAATCATCGATCCATGAAATCGAGGCAATCAGGAGCGCCCTCCGGCGCATGGACGCAGGGACTTACGGAACCTGCACGAGCTGCGGCGAGGCCATCGTCCCGAAACGTCTCGAAGCGCTGCCCTACGCCGAGAAATGCATCAAATGCGCTGAGGCGGATTAAACCGCCTGATCCTCCATCATCCGCCTGCGGTGTTCGACATGCGCGGCATGCAGGCGACTGAACAGTTCGAACAAGTAGGCGGCAGAAAGGCCGAACAGGATCAGCCCGTTGGCGGCGCATATGCCGGAAAGCAGCCGCCATTCTACGGGCAGCAAAATGTCGCCGAACCCGAGCGTCGTGAAGGATACGGAAGCGAAATAGAGGGCGGGCTCGAAATTCGTAAAAATATCGAGTCCCCAGAAGAACAGCGCCCAGACCCATATGGAGACCGACATCGCGCCCATCAGCCACAACGTGATCGCTGATACGATCACGATGGTTTTCAGCGCGTAGGGAGGTTGGGCGAGCCGGTCACTCATATGCGAAAGGATTCGCGATGCGATCCAGATCATGGTCGCCGAAAGAACGACCGTGACCGTAACCGCCAGCGTTCCGATGAAGAGTTGCAGCACCATAGCCGGATTGTTTCAGCATTCGACGCTCCGCTCAATCGAGCGTCGCAGGCGAAACGTCAAAATATGGTCTTGCGGTACAGCAGCGCCTCGCAGTTGCAGCTCCCTTGCCGGTCGGAGCAATGAAACTGGCCCGCATCGCATCGTTCGCGCCAGAAGGATGGCAGGCGCTGCCAGACTTCGAAACCCAACTTTCCCATCATGCCGTCGACATGGGGAACGTTGGGGCTTCGTTTGAAGCACACGATCAGCTTGTCGGCGCCCATCCCGACCAGTCGGTCATGCATTAACCCGATCAATTTGGTGCCATATCCGCTTCGACGATGCGCCGGAGACACCGCAACGGCGCGGATCACGCCAAGCGCGCCATCCTGATCCGCCTCCAAAATGTCGCCCGGCAGGTCCGGAAGCTGTCCTTCGAGATGGTCGCGCAACCCGTCCGCCGGCAGGACAGAGCCGAATGCAAAACACAACAGCTCGTCATCCCCCTCATGGCCGATGATCAGAGCGGCGCCCTCCTCCGCAGCCAGTTCCGACAGGCGAGAGAAATAGCCCTGGCCAAAGGCTTCGTCGGCAAGCGCCGTGACATGACCTTGCCAGCGAGCGGAATACAGGTCGAATCGCATACGTCTCCGCTCCCTTAGCGAACGTTAAGAACTGAGGTATTGGCGGCGCCCATCACCCGGAACGCGATCCCTCCGGTAAAAAGACGCCGGATCAGCTTCTTGCCGGAATCCGCGACCGAGATGACCGAAAAGCCACTACCGGCCCGAACAATCTCAGCCGCCGGTTCGCCGACCCTTACCAGGGCGTCGGCGAAGCCGATTTCCATCTTAGCAATCATTTCGGTCGATTTCTCCAGGACGCGCTTCGCCGTTGGAACATCTGCATGGTGTCGCGCAACGCACAGCACGGTGACGGGTTCGCCGCAATGATACGCCAGCACCGCTTCTCGCCGCATGGCCTCCAGCGAATGGCGTGTCCCATCGACACAAATCATGTGTCCCCTGCCCTCGCCATTCTCGTGCGGACGCGCCAGCAGCACCGAACAGGGCGCCAGCATGGCGACCTTCTGGGCGACGCTGGCGCCGAAGAAAGACCTTGCCTCGCTATGCCAGTGGCTGGGTTCGCCCATAATGATGAGGTTATAAGGGCCTAGCTCATACTGATCGAGCACCCCACTGGCGATATCCGGCGCCGTCTTGAGCTTGAGAACGATGCTCTTGCCGTTCTCGTGTCGGTATTCGACCTTGTTGTCGCCGAGGGGATCCCCCCAGGAATCGGTGTGGCTGGCAATCGTGGTCCAGTGGGAGGACAGTCCGTCCTCACCGGCCAGCATGTCGAGGCCACGCTTCAGGTAACGGATACCAGGCAGTTCCAGCCCCCACTCCAGCATGTTCTCGCGCGCCACGCGGACCTGAAGGCCTCCCGTCCTGAGTCCCTGATCGATCGGCCGGACATAGAGCAGGATGATGTCGCAATCGTCTGACGTGCCGATTTTCTCGGCAAAGCGAAGCCCGTCATAAGATGCCTCCGATCCGTCGATACAGACGAGAATACGGAAACGGTTCTGTCGACGTTCGCGTAGAGCCCGCAGATCAGACTTCGGTTCGTCGTCGCCCTTGCCAATTCCGGGTAAGATCGCCATCGGCCCGTGTCAGCTCCCCAGCAACGGCCAGTAGAATGTCGCGGCGAGCATCATGATGATTGTGGACATCACCACCATTCGCCAGCCGACCACCAGGAAATCCGTCGTCTTAAGGTAACCCGACGCGTAAACGATGGTGCAGGCTGGCGTGCCGACCACGGTCAGATATGCGAATGCCGACGAGATCGCCGTGATAAAGCCCAGTACGATCGGACTTTCGCCTGCGACAACGGCCATCTTGAGAACAATCGGCCCCAGCACGGCGACCGCCGCTCCGTTCGACATTGTATTGGTCACCAGGGTGGTCAGGGCAGAGACGGCGGCCCACAGCCCGACCCCTTGCTCCGCGCCCAACGGGGTCATGAGTTTCAGGAAGCTCTCCGCGATCCACTGCGCTGCACCGGAGTCCTTCATCTGTACGCCGAGAGAAATCGCGGCCGCATAAAGCAGGATCACGCCCCAGTTGACGCCGGAATTGATCTCCTCCCACCGCACCAGACCGGTGATCAGAAATATGGCGGCGCCGAGGACGGCGACGGTGCCCAGACCCGTGTCGCCCGACAGCGTAATCCACCCGACCAGAATAAGCGCAAAAATGAAGATCGCCAGCCAGTCCGCGGGTTTCATCGGCCCCTGCTCCTGGATCTTCAGGCGCAGCTTGGCGACCGAACGCGACAGCCGCTGGTACTCCGGCCGGAATGTCCAGTTCAGGATCAGCGTGACGAACGGAAGCTGGATCAGAAATACCGGGTAGGCATACAGGATCCAGGTGACGTAATCGATGAGGAATTTCTGCGTCTCCGGGTTAAGCGGGTCGAAGAAGAATTCCTTCCAGTAACCGATCATGATGGCGTTACGCGCGCCCCCTGAAGGCGTGCCGATGCCCGCCACCGAACAGCCGTATGAGATAGAGAACAGCAGAACCGCCGCCAGACGCCGGACTTCCTTGGGATCGTCGGAGGTCAAGCTGATCAGCGTGATGCCGACAGGCAGCATCATCGCCGCCACCGTATGTTCGCCGACAAACGAGGCCAGTACGCCTGAAACCGCCGAGATGCCGAAGCAGATCCGCGTCGTTTTTGTGCCCGTGATGCGTACGATCAGCCAGGCAATGCGGATATCGAGATTCTGCTTGACCACAGCGACCGCCAGCATCAGCGAGCCCATGATGAACAGAACGGAATCCGTCATCAAGGTCTTGGCAACGGTGGTGGATTCTATACCGAGCAGAAGCACCTGCCCGACGATGATCAGCAGCGCCACCGTCGGCAGCGGCACAGGTTCCGTCACGAACAGGATGACGGCGACGACCGACATGGTCAGCACGATCTGGCCCTCGCGCGTCAGCCCTTCCGGCTGCGGCATGGCCATCATCGCGGCCCCGATCGCCAGCGCGATGAAAAACCAGCGCTTCTCCCAGAAATAGTAGAAATCGATCTGCGACCGCACCAGGCGCCAGCGCTGATAGCTGCGCCGCCGGACTCGATGAGTCCGAATGTCCTCCGGCCGGTAGGACCGCAGGCTGTCGGTCACAAGACTGACGGTCGCCACCGTTTAGCCCCGCGCAGCCGAAAACATGGAAAGCACTATCATCGAACCGCCGACGTCCGTTGCCCCGCCCTGTTAAGCGGTTTTTGGTTTTTGCCAGCCGCCGAAGCGGAGACCGTTGTTGTGCCTAAGGTATTTGAGGCGGGGGCTGTGTCAAGGTGGTGATTGACCGGGAAGAGACGACGCTGTGGCGCACAACCGGCCCCGATCGGCCACGAGCGGCCTAAACCGATTGTTCGGCCGCAATCATGTCGTCAATGATGCGCCTTGCCGAGGTCAACCCCGCATCGATATTCAGCTTCCGGATCGCGAGTTCGGGATTCTCGAGGATCGATTTTTGCTGGGCCTCAACGACAACCTGATCCTCGACGAAGATCCGTGCGTTGGCCTCGCGCAGCTGGGTAGTGAGAGACTGGTCGCGCAGGTGATATTTACGCATTAGCGACCAGAAATACATGCAGCTCGTGTCGGTCTCGGGCGTGATGCTGTTCAGCACGCGCCCGTTCACGCCCTTGGACCGGTCCCCGTCCGCGGCGCCGGTCACGGCCAGGGCGACCCCGACATCGAGGACAATCGTACAGGGCGCCTCGAAGCGGATGATCTGCCAGCGATCGACATTGCCCGGTTTGCCGAGCTGGGCGCGCCAGAATGGCGGGGCATCTATATCGAACATCCAGCGCGTCGATGTAACGGTGCGGCCGTCCCGCTTCGTCTCCATCGGCGTTTCGGCCACATGCTGGTTGCCGATGCTTGTCGCATGCACGAAAGATTCGTGCGTCAGATCCATGAGGTTATCGACAAACAGCCGGTAGTCGCAGGCGGCGAACATGGTCTCGCCGTCCCCTGCCCAGTCTGGATCGTCGTTCCAGTGCATGTCGGGGATCAGTCCGGGGTCGGCAAGCTCCGGTTCGCCCGGCCAGACCCAGACATACCGGTACCGTTCCTCAACCGGAAACGTCCGCACGCAGGCCGATTTATTCAGCTTGTCCTGCGACGGCATCCGCGTGCATTGCCCGTCGCCGTTGAAGACAAGGCCGTGATAGCGGCAGACAATCTCGTCGCCTTCGAGCCAGCCCATCGATAATGGCAAAAGACGATGCCAGCAGGCATCCTCCAGCGCCGCCACCGAGCGGTCCGATTTGCGCCACAGCACCAGCTTTTTATTGCAGATCGTCCGCGCGAGAGGCTCGCGGGGGCCGACTTCATGGCTCCAAGCCGCGACGTACCAAGCGTTGAGTGAGAATGATTTCTGGTCGGACACCGGAATGCTTCCTGCTGAAAACCGCATCATAGCCCCGCCGTAACCCGGAGCAAGGCGCCGAGAATACGTAAAGTACATAAAGCGCAGGTATTCGTACGGTTATTCAATTGTCCTTGCCGCGCCTGTTTTTCGCCGTTGCGGACAGTTCCCGTTTGAGCGAGCATTCCCCCTATATCTCAACGGGAAAACGTAACGCGTTCCGAACCCGGGGAAGTTTTCGGGATAGGGAGAGAAAGCCATGGCAACCAACCGGAAGCGACGTGAATCGCTGGAAGCGCTATCGGAAACAGCGCGGGGTACGCCGATGGGCGACCTTCTGCGGCAGTTCTGGCAGCCGGTCGCGCTATCGTCCGATGTGACGCCCGGCAGCGCTTGCTCGGTCCGGGTTTTTAGCGAGGAGCTGACTCTATATCGCGGCGAAAGCGGAAAGACATACCTGGTCGCCGGGCGATGCCCGCATCGCTGCACGCGTCTCCATACGGGCTGGGTCGAAGGTGAGGAGGTGCGCTGCGTCTATCATGGCTGGAAGTTCGATGGCGGCGGCCAGTGCACTGAAATGCCGGCGGAAAAGGAATCTCTGGCCTCGACCGTCAAGATCGCTGCCTACCCGACCCATGAATATTGCGGGCTGGTGTTCGCCTTTCTGGGACAGGGCGATGCGCCGGAATTCGATCTGCCGCGCAAGGAGCTGTTCGAGGACCCGGACCGTCTGCTGTTTCCCCGGCGTCAGGACTGGCCGGCAAGCTGGTTTCAGCAATGCGAGAACTCGCTCGACGCGGCCCATGTCAGCTTCGTCCACCAGAAGGGCAAGGTCGGCACGTTCGGCAAGGCGGTTACGCCCACGCTGCCGGATCTCGAGTATCTGGAGACCGACGCCGGCATCCGGCAGATCGCGACCCGCGGGCCGGGCAATGTCCGCATCAGCGACTGGACCTTCCCCAACAACAATCACATCCTGATTCCGGGCATCACGGAAAAGCACCCCTGGATGGAAATCTCGCTCTGGCTGGTGCCGGTGGACGACGAGAATACGGCCCGGTTCCAGATCTACACCCTGCCGAGCATGGGCGAGGAAGAGGACCGAAAGACGACGGAACATTTCCGTAAATACCTGCCCTACAACCCCAGCGACCATCATCATGAGCTGATGGATCAGGGAATCTATCCGGAGGAGATGGCTCTGGAACTGACCAACGCGCAGGACTACGTCGCCGTGGTCGGGCAGGGTGCGATTGTCGACCGGTCGCAGGAACGGCTGATGAGCACCGATGCAGGTATTGCGCTTTTGAGAAGGATTTTCTGGCGCGAAATGGATCTCCTCGACAGCGGCGTGCCGATAAAGCAATGGGCGCGCCTGCACGAAGAGATTGAACTGCAGTCGGAAGAAACCGTCGCCTCGGCGCGCGCCTGACCGGCCTGACCCTGGCGGGCACGGACTGGATCTGGATTACCCGGAGAGACGGATATGGAACGACTCAAGGGCAAGGTAGCCATCGTGTTCGGCGGCGGCCCCAATATCGGCGGCACGATCGCGCATTTCCTGGCTCGCGAAAGCGCCAGCGTAGTGGTTGCCGACGTTAATGGAGACGCCGCTGGCGAAACTGTCGAATTCCTGAAAACCCGCGAGCTGGAGGCAACGGCGCTGCAAGGCGATGCCGTCGAGGAAGCCGATGTCGAACGCATGGTTGCCGGTGCGCTGGAAGCGTATGGCAAGATCGACATCATCGTGAACATGGCAGGACAGATTCACTGGAGCCCCATCACCGAGATGGACATCGAGGACTGGAAAACCTGCCTCACCACCTATCCGACGGCCGCCATGCTGACCACCAAGCACGCCGCACGGGCGATGGTCGCCGGTGAGGTGCGGGGATCGATCATCCATATCATCTCCACCGCGGCGCATTTCGGAGAGGCGTCCGGCGCGGCGTACACCGCCGCAAAAGCCGCCGTTCTCAACCTCGCCCGATCGTCGGCGATGGACCTCGCCCATGACGGTATCCGGGTCAACACCATCACGCCCTGCGGCATGGAACACATGCTGTGGACCAAGACCAGCGACGAAATATCGAACCCGGATTTTGTGCGGCCCGACCGGCTATCGTTCTATTCGCGCGATGACTACCTGAAATCGATCCCGCTAGAGCGCTTTCCCCGTGCCTCCGACCTCGCCTGGGCTGCGGTCTTCCTGGCCTCCGACGAAGCGGAGTTCATCACCGGCGCCGATATCCCGGTAGACGGAGGGCTACGCCACAAATACCCGACCTGGCGGCCGGGCGATAATACCGGGGTGAATATTCGCGATTACGTCGAAGGGGTCCGAATCACGCGTTACGGAGAACCGGGCGAGAAACTGGTGTAAAGGTGATTGCGGGAGGGCGATCTGGACTTAACTAACGTGACCGGGCCTGCAAATCGTTCAGGCGGCCCGCCTAACGGTCCTGTAGTAACACGATCCGCCCGCGCACCTTGCGGTCGCGAATGGCGCACAACGCGTCGGTGGCCTGTTCGATAGGCATGGTGGTGTAGGGCGGCGGGCCGATCTTGCCCTCTTCATACAGCGCGAAAAGCTGGTCGAAGCAGGCCCCCGTGCGATCCGGCCGGCGCTTGCGGTAATCGCCGATCTGCAGGCCCGAGACCTCGATATTGCGGACCAGCAGGTAGTTTACCTTCATCGTCGGGATCGCGCCGGCGGCGAAACCGATCACCACATAGCGTCCGCACCAGGCCACGGCGCGGATTGCCGCTTCGAAGAATTTGTCGCCAAGCGCATCGATGACGATATCGGCCCCGGTCCCGTCGGTGGCGGCATAGACCTGTTCGCGCAGGGAATCGCACACATCCTCGCCACCGATATCGATCACCGCATCGGCGCCAGCCTCCGTGACCAGATCGGCCTTGTCCGGGTCGGCCACCGCCGCCAGCGCCTTGCCGCCCAGCGCCTTCACCAGCTGGATCGCCGCCATCCCCACCCCGCCGGTCGCGCCCAGCACCAGTACGGACTCGTCTGGATGAAACCGGCCGCGCTCGCACAAAGAGAACCAGGCAGTATCGTAAATCAGCGCCATCGCCGCGGCATCGGGGAAGGGCAGGCTGTCCGGCATGCAGTGGCACATGGTCGCCGGGATGGCCAGTAGCTCGGCATAGCCGCCGCCCGGCTCGCACATCGCCAGCACCCGGTCGCCGGGCTTGAAGTTCGAAACGCCCGCGCCCACCGCGCGGACCACGCCGGCGGGACCCTTGCCCGGGATATAGGGCAGCTTCGGCTTCGACTGGTGCATGCCGCCAATCAGCAGAATATCGACGTAGTTCGCCGCGGTGGCATGGATTTCCACAAGAAGTTCGCCCGGTCCGGCGACAGGATCGGCGATTTCGCCCGGCGCCGCATTCTCCAGCGGCCCGAACTCTTTGACGAGGATGGCGCGCATCAGGCGGTCTTCTCCGGCGGAACGTAGCGGACGGGCTCGGGCACGGCGCGGCCCTCGCGGATCCACACCATGATGTCCTTCTTCTGGATCTTGCCGTTGCTCATAAGCGGAATGTCGTCCAGCGCCAGCGCAAATTCCGGCATGTCGTAGCGCGACAGGCCCTGCGCTGCCAAATGGTCCAGCATGGCCTCGAACCCCAGGGTATCGCCGTTGCGGAACATCACGGCAAGGCATACGCGCTCGCCCAGCCGGTCGTCGGGCACCGGCAGAGCCGCGGCGCGCTCAATGGCGGCATGGCGCATGGCCAGTTCCTCGATCCGCTCGGGATTGATGTTATGGCCGCCGCGGATGATGACCTCCTTGCGCCGCCCCGTCAGGCGCAGATAGCCGGCCTCGTCCACCACGCCCAGATCACCGGTCATGAACCAGCCGTCGCTGTTGAAGCAGATCTCGGTGGCGCCCTGATCTTCGTAATAGCCGAGCATCAGGCAGGCACCCTTTCCGGCCACGATGCCGGTCTCGCCCTGCGGCAGCATGCGATCGGGATCGTCCGGGTCGAACACACGCACCTCATAGCCCGGGACGGCACGGCCGCAACTGCCCATGATCAACGCCGGATCGTCGCCGGGCCGCGTGTACTGGTGGCCATTGGTCTCGGTCATCCCGTAGCCGCTCTGCGGATCCACCCCGGCTTTGATAAGCCGTTCGAACACGGTGCGCGGCGCGGCGGCGCCTGAAATACGGAAACCGGTCACCCGGCCCAGCCGGTCCATGCCGCGCGCTTCCATCTCGTCCAGCAGGTCAATGGCATGGGTCGGCACGCCGACCAGATAGCTTGCATCCACTTCCAGCACACGCTCGATGGTGCTTTCGCCGCGTGCGCGGTCATGCACCACGAAGGACGCGCCGCCGTAGAGCGACGTCAGCAGCGCCCCCATGCCGAGATTGTGGCTGAACGGGCTCATCGAATAGACCACCGATCCGGGGCCGATTTTCCAGTCGGTCGAAATGCCCCGCGCGGTGACCAGCTGCGTGTTGTCACTGTGCATCACGCCCTTGGGCCGGCCGGTGGAGCCGGAGGTGAAGGCGAGATAGCTGACACGGTCCGGGTCCTCGATCGGCGGCGGACAATCGCCGGGGTTTCCGAGCAGCGCGCCCGCGAAGGGCGCGGACCGATCCACAGCCCCCATGCGGTAGACATGCCTCAGCGAGCCCAGGGACGCGATCTCGGCAGCGATATCCGCCTTGTCGGCATCCGATCCGAACCCGTCCTGATAGATGAAGGCGGCGGCACGCATGCGTTCCAGCAGCCCGGCGACTTCCGCCACCGTGTGATTGCGGTGCGGCGACGGACAGACGACATATCCGTTGCGCGAACAGGCCAGCACGGTAATGGCGCTTTCCACACGGTCGGGCAGCCAGTAAGCCACCCGGTGCCCTGCCCGCACCCCGCGGGCGTACAGATCGGCTGCCAACGCGTCGGCAGCCGCCTGAAGCTGGGCGTAGGTCAGCGTCCGGCCGCGGTCGCTGATGGCGTCTGCGTTCGGCCGTGCGGCGGCCTGATCCCGCATCACGCCGTAGATGGTGCGGTCCTCCCAGTCGCCGCGGCGATGGAATTCCGCCGCAGCCCCTGGGGTGAGAAGCGACAATATGGTCGATGTCATTCGGTCTTGCCCCGGATCTGCGCGGTAAAACGCCGCGCCCGGTGGCACGGCGTTTGGGTTGCCGGTAGTATCCCCGGAACCGGACGCCGGATCAACGGAGCACATGGAAAAACCGCGCTTTACCAAGGGGCTGCACGACCTCGGAAACGGCTGCTGGGCCTATCTGCAGCCGGATGGCGGCTGGGGCTACAGCAATGCCGGGCTGATCGTGGATCAGGAGGAAACGCTGCTGGTCGATACGCTGTTCGACCTGCCCCTGACTGCCGAAATGCTTTCCGAAATGCGGAATGCCGTCCCCGCCGCAGCCGACATCGGCACGCTGGTGAATACCCATGCCAACGGGGATCACACCTACGGCAACCAGCTGGTGAAGGAAGCCCGCATCATAGCTTCGCAGGCGTGCAAGGACGAAATGGAGCGCCGCCCGCCGGAAGCTTTCATCAAATTTGTCCAGAATTGGCGGGATTACGGCGAATCCGGCGCGCTGATCTGGGATCTGATGGGCCGGAAATTTGATTTTTCCGGCATCCTGAACACGCTGCCGACCGAAACCTTCGAGACCGAGCACCACCTGACCGTCGGAGACAAGCAGGTGGAGCTGTACAATGTCGGCCCGGCTCACACGAAGGGCGATATTCTGGTTCACGTTCCCGGCGACCGCACCGTCTTCACCGGCGACGTGATGTTCGTCGAAGGCCACCCGATCATCTGGGCTGGCCCGGTGGAGAACTGGGTCGCCGCCTGCGACCGCATTCTGGGCTGGGACGTGGACACCATCGTCCCCGGCCACGGGCGGGTCTGCGGCAAGGACGCGGTGCGCGAATTGCGGCTTTACCTGACCACCCTGCGCGACGCCGCCAGGGCCCGCTACGACGCCGGGCTGGACTGGACCGCGGCGGCGGAAGAGATCGTGGTCGACCTTTTCCCCCACTGGATCGACCGCGAGCGGGTGTTCATCAACACGGCCATGCTCTATCGCCATTTCTCGGGCGGGTCGTTCCGCCCCAGCGTGACCGAGATCTACGAACCCATGGCCGCGTGGCACTGGGCCCATTGCGGGCACGCGCATCCCTGACCGCCCTTTCGCCCGGTCGCCAATCACTGCTATCTTTCCGCTTCCGCGCAACCGAACCCGAGGATTCCCGTGCCGCAGAACATCACGCGCACCACCAAGCAGATGGTCTCCGACGCCGAGGCCGAGGTGAAAACCCTGACCGTCGAGGAAGCACTCGCCCTGCACGGCAGCGACGACGTGATCTTCATCGATTTGCGCGATATCCGCGAACTGGCCAAGACCGGCCGGGTGGCCGGCGCGCGCCACGTGCCGCGCGGCATGCTCGAATTCTGGATCGACCCGGAGACCAGCTATCACAAGCCGTTCTTCACCGAGGACAAGACGTTCATCTTTTACTGCGCTGGCGGCCTGCGGTCCGCGCTGGCGGCCAAGGCCGCACAGGATATGGGGCTGAATCCGGTAGCCCACATGGCGGGCGGCATGGCCGCCTGGCTCACCGCCGAAGGCCCGATCGACCCACCCAAGAAGGACTGACTTCATGCCCGACAGCACCCGTAACGCCTATGCGCCCGACCTGCACGGCTTCATCGAATACCTGGAAGCCGAGCACCCGGAAGAGATCGTCCGCGTCACCAAGGAGGTAGATCCCAAATACGGTGTGTCCGGCATCCTGCACCGGCTGGAAAAGGACGAACAGTTCCCGCTGGTGATCTTCGAGAACGTGAAGGGGTCGGACATCCCGCTGGTCGCCAACATGCACGCCAGGTTCGAGCGGCTGCGCTACGGCGTCGGTATGGAAGACGGTACGGTGAAGGAGTTCCTGGCCGAATGCGCGAAGCGCGAGGCCAACCCGATCAAGCCCGTGGCGTATGAAGGCCCCGCCCCCGTGCAGGAGGTGGTGACGACGGGCGACGAGGTGGACGTGCGCGAACTTCCCGTTTGCACCTATCATGAAAAGGATTCAGGCGCCTTCATCACCGCCGGCATGGCTCTGATGCGCGATCCGGATACCGGCATCAACAATATCGGCATCTACCGGCACGAGGTGCATGAGAAGAACCTGCTGGGCGTACAGGTGTCGGAAACCGCCGACGGCAACGTGATCTGGAAGAAATACGAGTCGCGCGGCGAGCCCTGCCCCATCGCCATCATCATCGGCCACCACCCGGCTTTCTTCATCGGGTCGCTGGCTTTTTCGTCGATGGACACCGACGAGCTGGACCTCGCCGGCGCGATGCTGCAGCGCCCGGTCGAGATGGTGTCCTGCAAAACGATCCCGCTGGAGGTGCCGGCCGACGCCGAGATCGTGCTGGAATGCGTAACCCGCCCCGGCGAGCGGCGCAAGGAAGCCCCGTTCGGCGAATATCCGGGCACCTACGGCCCGCAGCGCAACAACCCGGTGCTGGAGATCAAGGCGATCACCCGGCGCAAGAACGCGCTGTACCAGAACGCCTTCGTCGGCCATGCAGACAACCTGCTGCTGTCGGGAATCATCCGCACGACCTTCCTGGAGAAGACCATCCGCATCGGCTGCCCCACCGTGCGCGAGGTCGCCATGCCGCGCTGCGGCCGCTTCCGCTTCATCTGCTTCATCTCGATCCGCAAAATGATCGAGGGCGAAGCCAAGCAAGCCGCGATGGCCGCCTTCGTGGCCGATCCGTTTCTGAAGTTCGTGGTTGTGGTGGATGAGGACGTCGACGTCTACAACGACACCGAGGTCTGGCACGCCATTGCCACGCGCGTGCGCGCCGATCACGACGTCTTCATGGTACCTTATGCCAAGGGCTCTCCGCTGGACCCCGCCTCCTACGATCCGGCGGACGGCTCGCACCTGGTGACGAAGACCGGCATCGACGCCACCCGCAAGGACAATTATCCGGAAGAGATATACGTACCGGGAAACGAGGATATCGACCTCGCCGCGTTCATCCCCGGATATGCCGGGAAACAGGGCAACGGGTGAAACCGGAAGGTGCTGTCAGGCAAACGCGAACTTGTCTCCGATTGCGAGCCGTGCCTCGGTAATCATGCTGCCAATTGGCGCCATTCGGCAATTGCCGCCGAACGGGCCTTCCTGAATTCGGGTCTACTTGTCAGATGTCGGTCGTGGTTGAAGTGATTGTGGATCGAAGCGTGAACGGAGGCGAATTTCTGTAGCGTCTTGATGTCGCGGAACCTCGACATCGCGCCTTCCCGTCGTCGGAACGGTTGGTGTGAGTTTTCCGCCCGGTTGTTTAGCCAGCGACGGCATTCCTGGCTCTTCTGGTTGCCGATGATTTTCATCGCCGCCCGATACGACGCGAGCCGATCCGTGACCACCGACCAAGGCCTGCCATAGCGCTTCATCGCGCGTTTCAGAAATTCAAGCGCGCCCTTGCGATCCCGGCGCTTCGAGGCGAAGACCTCAAGGACTTCGCCCTCGTGATCTACAGCGCGCCACAGGTAGTGCATCTCGCCGTTGATCTTCACGAAGACTTCATCCAGGTGCCAACGCCAGTTGGAATAAGACCGATGATGGACACGCTTCCTTCGGATCTCCGCCGCGAACATCGGACCGAACCGGTTCCACCAGAAACGCACCGTTTCGTGGCAAATGTCGATCCCGCGTTCGAACAAGATGTCCTCGACCTGGCGCAGCGACAGAGGGTAGCGGACGTAGAGCATCACCGTCAGGCGTATGATCTTCGGTGATGAGTTGAAATAGCGGAAGGGATTTTTCATCCAACGAGGCTAACCGCGCCCCGAAACCGGCTCAAGCCGATTACGTCTGACACTGCCGACCATGCTCCTCAGGCTCCCGTGCGATTGAGCACAGTCGGCGGCGCCCGCGCA
>JAYOLL010000045.1:0-15888 GCA_038120295.1 Rhodospirillales bacterium
GTCAGTTCGAGGACCTCGGGACCACCATGGCGGCGGACGACGACCGCTTTCATGGAGCGGTCCCCGCAGGCGGTATCAACCGTGGCCGGTTTCGCCGAGCCAGCGGAAATACGGGTCCTGCATGTCCTTGAGCTCGTTGAATTCCTCCTCGCTGAACCACTTGGAGAAATCCATCTCGTCGACCGGATATTTCGAACGCTCATAGACCTGCGCACCGAGCGGCGCCGTCGCGTCGATCCCCATACCACCGTCTGAGACGGAGATATTGCCGATCTTGTGCTCGGAGGGCTGGAATGCCTGCCCGCGACCGTACTCGTTGTACACGATGTAGTCCTTGGAGGCGGATGCGCGCGACTGGATCGCCCACATCACGTCTTCCGGCTGCCACGGGTCGATATCCTCATCCACCATGACCACGAGCCGCATGCCGCGATAGAGCCCCATGATCGCGGTCAGCAGGTTGCGCTGCATGCCCTCGTCAGAGCGGCGGCGTTTCTTGACCTGGATAACCAGCCCGCCCCACAGGGTAAGGCCAAGCCAGCTGGCCACGTCCTTCACGAAACCGGGCGCCATGCGGTCGCACAGCTCGTAGACGCTGGCGCACATGAAAGGTGCTTCGTACCAGAACGCGCCGAAATGCGGGGTATAGACGATCGGGTTCTTCTTGCGCCGCGTAACAGCGGTGAGCTCGAAGGCCCTCGGCGTCCGGTAGGCGTGTCCCATGGAGCGCGCCCATTCGGGATGCAGCAAGGCCACGCCCTGCTTGCCCAGGCTCTCCGCCTCCTCCGTTTCCCAAACGCGCTCGCCTTCCAGCACGTAACCTTCCAGCGACCATTCGGCGTTCGCGATGGCATAGGCATCGACCGTCTTGGCCTTGACCACATCGACCGGAAATCCCTGGATCGCACCGGCAAAGCCCAGCTTGTCGGTCTGGCCCGGGAAGATCACGGGGTTCATAGTGGATACAGAAACCAGTTCCGGCCCGACCGGCGGACATACATTGACGGTACAGGGCACCTTCTTGCCGGGATGACGCGAACAGATTACGTCGCCGGCCCCGCCCGGAACCATGTTGATCGAGGCATATTTCTGCCCGCGCCGGAACGACATCCGGTACATCGAAATCTGGCTGCCGCCGCCCGGCACCCAGGGTTCGCCCATGAACAGGTGCGATCCGGCGCCGAAGATCTGGCCGCCGTCCTGGAAGGTATGGGTCGCGACCGGAATGATGTCGTGCAGATGTTCGAAATCCTTGCCGGGAATCAGCGTTTCCTCGTGCACTGGTCCGTCATCGACGATACGCGGCGGGATCGTGTTCTGAACCTGATCGAGAAGCTGGTGCTTGATATCGCGGAAGTTTTCCGCGCCATGAAAACGGCAGACGCGCTCCTTCCGCGAATACAGGTTGGAGATCATCCGGATGCCCGGATAGCCCTTGATGTTGTTGGCAACGATGACCTTGGAATTGTCGAAGGCCTTCGTGATGGTGCACATCTCGACCAGGGGATCGACCTCTCCCTCGATGTAATGAACATCATCGCCCAGCCAGTCGAGCGTCGTCCGCAGGTCGACCAACGCCTCTTCGCGCGTCAGCCCGTTGGCTCCCTTTTCCTCTAGTTTCACCGCCATACGGTCGGCCATGATCGATTCTCCGTCTGCTGATCCGGTCAGTTCGATGCTGAAAATAGCCGAATTCAGATTGTATGTGTACAAACAAATTTGGCCGCAATGATGAATCGGGACCGCCTGCTGACCAGTTGTGATGTCTCTTCTCTAAAACCCTGATGAGAAGTAAGCTTTGTATCAAACAAGCTATCGCAACGAACCAAACAGGAGACGTCTCATGCTTGATGCACCGCAATTCGCACCGCCCGCCCTCAAGCCCGGCGAAATGACCGAACAGGAGAACGCGCATATCGCCAACGGCGAGCCGCATGTCTTCAGCCTGAAAGGGCAGCTTCTCGAACAGGGGCGTACAGACGCGGTTCTCGCCGCGACGGATGACCTGACGATCCGGCTCAAGATTTACGCCTCGGGCGGCGAGAACGAACTTCATGCCCACCCCACCGAGGACCATGCCTTCATGATCCTGCAGGGATCGGCGAAGTTCTACGGCCCGAGCGACGAGACCATCGAGCTTGGCAAATACGAAGGCATCATGCTGCCCAAGGGTAAATTCTATAAGTTCTTCGCCACCAGCGATGAGCCGCTTGTGATGATCCGGGTCGGAAACCCAAGCCACGCCAAAATGAAATCGATGAACGATGTCGGCCGAATCAATATCAAGGGCGAAGAGATGGTCGGCCACTCGAAAGAGAACAAGCACGTCGAGGTTATCTTCAAGGAAGAGTATTTCGGGGCCTGACCAGCCCCGTCGCGTTCAATCTGACGTTTCGCGTTCAATCTGACGTCTTCCCCCCGTACTCCGGCGCATGCGGACAGGCGGGTGGGAGACGCAGAAGCGCGCAAAATCGCCCCTCAACGCGGCAACAAGCGATCCCCGCCGCCAATTGGGGAGAAAACTGACTCTGGCGTCCGGCAGGACGCATATTCCCGTTATTTCAGCCCGTGACTGCCTATGGCGGTCTTCTGCCCGATATCAGAATCTGACGGCAAATTCACTGCGCAGGCCTGCACCGTTGATACCGCCTTCCTGCTGCGAGACGAAGCCGTCGAACTGAAGGACATATCGTCGCCCGATGGCGAACTGGAGCCTGGCCCCCGCCGCGACCGCCGCGTTCTGGTTGGAGACAGTCGGCTGGCGCCCGCCGAGTTCTAGGACAAGCTGCGTACGGTCGTTATTGAAGAAAAGCTGATAACCGGCTGAGAGGCCTACGGCATCGTCAGGCCGGTTGCTCAGTGCCGCGCCGTAATTGCCAAGCCCGACCGCAGCATAAAGAAGGCCCATCTGTCCGAGCGGGCCACCGGTCGTCGCGCCGCGCGCCGCCGAGGTATAGTTGTCGATCCCCCAGAACGCATTCACGTAAACGATGTCCTCCGAATAGGGCAATGTGCGGGACAGCGTCGTGAAGATAACCGCACCGTTATCGGACCGTGGCCCTCTCTCATCCGGCGCCCACGAAACATTCGCCCAGATCGCAGAATTGTAATGGCCAATCCGCTGTGTCGATCCGACCCCGAAGAGGGCCGTGTCGCCGCCGCCTCCGGCTGTGCTCAGAACATAGGCGAAATCGACGTTAAGCGTATTCCATCGAAAATCCGTCTCCGTGAACAGTCCGACGATGTGGGCGTCGTCGTCCTCCCGGTTGTCGTTCCTGTCGATATCGTTCCACCCGTAGAGCGCCGTGACGCGCAAATCAGGGGAGAGTCCCGGGATCAGAATTGTGTCCCGTGTGATACCGATGGCATCGATCGTGTCATTGATCATGATGCCTTCCTGGAAAAATATTGGCTGACGCCCTATGGCGAATCCGACATCGAAAGAACCGCGGTCGTCGGGGTCGAGGTTGGGAAAGATTTCGCCGAACTCGCCCTCGAAGAAAAATGTCGTGATGTCGGCATTGAACTCGCTGTTGAAGCTGTCCTCGGACGCTCCCTTGCGTGTGTAACCGGTAAAGTTTCCGCCACGGCGAAACGGCGAAAAGCCGAGCAAAAACCTTTCCGTTGGCGTGAACTGAAGGTTCGCGAACAGTTCGAGACGGTTCGCCCATTCCTGGTTCTCGGGGCCGGGGCCGTTGTCGAAGTAGCCGATGGCTGATCGAAAATCACCGAACACCCACAAGGCCGGCTGCCAAATGGCGCCGGTCGGTAATTCGATACCTGGATCGATGTTGCCGGTGTCAAGAAAACGCGGCCCGATTTCCAGAAGAGGCGGCGTCCGTTTCGGCAGGTCCTTGTCCTGCTTCATCGGTATCGGTTTGTCGGAAAGTCCGCTTCCGCCAGCGGCGAAGGCCGCCGGAGAGATCATGATCGACAGCGCCAACGCTGCCGCTACTGTTATACGCATGCCCTTCTACCCACCCAGATTTCCATTTTCATTCTTGTTGGTTCCCGGCCCCGATCCGGCCTGGCCTGACTGTCCGCACTCATCTTGTTTTGGGTCTCAATTCTCCGGCCGGCGGGCCGTGGACGCACCGACGGTGAGAGATGTCTCGCGGATGACCTGCGCGCCCGCAACAACAGCATCCCCGATTTCTTTCGGACTCATACCGTAATCGAAACCAACGCCCTGGATCGCGGAAAGAAGATTTACCGGCACCATCTGACTGATGAATTTCGCATTGATCCGATAAGGAGCGCGTCCGGTCAGCGCATTTGCCTCTACCGAATAGCTGGCCGTGCGTTTTCCGAGGGGACCGATGGTCTTCTTGTGCTTACGGGCGCCGCGAGGGCGACCGAATATCGTCGTGGCGCGTCTCTCCGGGCGGACGAAGGGCAACACAGCCGCTGAGGTATTGACGGCAAGAATCTGCTCGCGTTCCCCGCCTCTGACGGTACGGACCAGGAATTTAGACTGCAGGTTGAATAGTTGCTCATCGAGCGGCAGTTCGCCGTTATGCACGTAGAGCGAATGCAGATCGCGGACATCGCCGTTGGGATCCCTGTCGCCCGACCTGAAGATGACCTTGCCGTCGGCATCGGTCACGTCGATCTGAAGAAACATCAGTCGTTCCGCATCGAACCCGGTGGGGACGCCATGACCGTCAGTTATGTTCATCACGTCGATATCGAACTCGAGACCGCCCGTGTCGTTTCTAGTGACCCGGATGTCGCTTAGCTTGAAAGCGTTGCGGAGAACTTCCATCCTTTTCCGGGACGCCACTTTCAGGCGCTTGTACTGGACCTTGATGATTTCTCGCGCATCGTACCGATCGTCGATCGACTGCCATGCCTCGGGGAACTTGTATCCTTCGGGAAGGTTGTTTTCGAACGCATCCGTTCCCCATCCCGCTTTATGATCAAACTGAAGCCATTCGCGCAGGGATTTGAACGCGGCCGCTTCGACATTATGCGGGAAGAGGCCTGGGTGAATGATCGGATAATCGGGACCAGCGAAAAAGTGATCGGTGACCTTCCGCGTCTTGCTAGGTACGCCGCCTACAATGGCTGCCGGTCCCTGGTCGTACCCGGCGGCGACTCCCTGCACCTTACCCATGTGGCAGTCCTGACAGGTCACACCGTTCTTCGATGCGGGAGACTGTTTGTACTCGGCAAACGCTTCCTCCAGCCGGAAACCGTTCAGCAGCGTCACGTCGTGGCAGGTGCCGCAAAATGACGGCTTGCTGATCTCGAAGAATTTCTCCGCCTTGGTATGGATGGCGCGACCGGGTTTGTTTCGTTCGGTCACGACCCGGTATTTTTGCGGCAAGGACAGGACACGTTCGAGTTCCTTTTCTCCGGCGGGGCCGTAGACGGCGCTGAAAAGGTCGCCTTCAACAAGGGCCAGCCTTCCGCTGACCTTTCCGTAGTTGCGGTTGACCCGGTGGCACACCACGCAGGTGATCCCCTCGCGCGATGTCGGGTGCCTGTCGAGATTGGAGATGAAAATGGATTCCTTCAGGTTCATGCCCACCTGATTGTGGCAACGAACACAGAAGTCCCCATTGGTTGTGGAGGTCTTTGAATTAATGGTTGCCTGCATCGCCATGAAGATCGGGCTTAACTGCGCATAGGCGTGTTGGGACACCGACCATTGCTCGTAATGTTTCGGGTGGCATGTGGCGCAGGTATTGGCCGAAGGATACTTGTTCTCGACAAACAGCTTTGCATGCTCCTTGTCCGCGTCCTTGGCAGGTTCAGCGGCGGGGGCCGCGGTCTCCGCGGGCGCCGATGCCGGCGCGGCCGGCGGTGCCCCCTGCAGCAGCAGGTCGTCCTGACCGGAGGTCGGCGCCGCAGGAGCCCCCTGTAGCAGAAGATCATCCTTTCCGCCGGCAGCGCCCGCCGGCGGCGCGCCCTGTAAGAGAAGGTCGTCCTGGTTGTTTTGCGCCAGGTAGATTCGGACATTCCGACGCAGTGTTTCCCGGGCTTCCATGGTGCCGGTAGTGGCGAAAGGCTGTTGATGGCCCAAGGCGCCGTTTGAACCAGAGTTCGCGGCTTCCATCGATGAAACCGGGGACACCTCTAAAGAGAGAAACACCATACCGAGCCCGCCGATCAGCGCCGCCCGCAAGCCCTTCAAAATCGCCATTTCAACCACCAGCCACGTTCCCTCGACCAAAATACTTGTTCCATCCGGAAACCGAATGCCGCTTCCGGAAACACCGAACGGCAGATTCTGTTGCCACCGCGCCGCCAGAAAATATCGGCGACCATTATTTTTGTCCAATTTATATGCTCAAACCGCCTGCTTTTTTTTCGTTGAACACCCCTGCTGCACCTAGCCCGCACGTGCGACCATATCCGAGAGGAAGCAGCCATCATGTAGAGGCGGCGACGGCAGGCGGCGTGGATCGGAATGGACAGATACGTTATCCAATTTTTTTCGTGACTGTGGTCACAAATAAATCGGTGGACAAATTCTCTGGAACAGGAAATCTTGCTATAATGGTTTCATTGTTGACCGGACAGTCAGAAAGTCCGGTCCGGGTGACTGTATAACAGGCTGGGGGCCGTCCAGATGAATTTCCTGAAATTGCCATTCCTCAATCGGAACAAGCTTTGGCGGAACAAGCTCTGGCTGAGGACCGCAACCGTGCTTGCCATTCTCGGGTTGCCGATGGTTGGCGCAACGGATTCCATTGCAGCTGATAAGGCGTACTCGCCGTCCGCTCCTCAGGTCGCAAACACCAAGGCAGATGGTAAACCGGTGGATGACACGACGCTGCCGGACGAAATGTTCCCATCGGCGGCCGTGTGCGGTACCTGCCACACCCAGATATACAAGGAATGGGCTTCATCGAATCATGCCTACGCGTCGATTTCGCCCATGTTCCACAAGTTCGAACAGAAGATTAACGACCTTGCCTCCGGGACCATCGGCAGTTTCTGCGTTCGTTGCCATCAGCAGGTTGGGACACAGCGCGGCGAACTGCGCCACGAACCGCTCTGGAACCGGTCGCAGGTCGCCAGAGAAGGCGTAACCTGTATCACCTGCCATCGCGTCAACGAGGAGTTCACCAAGGTCAACGGCGAACGCCGTGTCATTCCCGGCACGATCCACGCACCGGTGTACGGCACACTCGAAAACAGCGTGTTCGACAACGTTCTGGGGCGAAAGGACGAGTTGAGGCTTGCGACCACTGAGGGCGAACGCGGGCGCGCCATCCACGGTTCTGTGGCGAAGAACAGCCAGATGGGCAAGTCTGAATTCTGCGTCTCCTGCCATCAGGTCGCCGTAAATCTGGGCATCAAGCTTGAGGTGGTCTGGGATCAGTATCGGGATTCGCCGGCTGCAGCTGCAGGTATCACATGCCAGGAATGCCACATGGGCAAGGTTCCCGGCCGCGCCGAAGGGTATACGAAAGCCCCGTCGGCCGTGATTGGCGGCAAGCCGATCAACCCGAATCGTCGGCACAGCAATCATGCCTTCTACGGCCCCGGCTACACAGCCTCTCATCCCGGCATATTCCCGCATAATCCACGGGCGAGCCGTTGGAAAATCCAGGAATGGCTTGAATTCGACTATCGGGCCGGCTGGGGCACCGAGGCGTTCGAAAGCGCCGTCGAAAGCATCAACACGCCGCTTGACGATATCGCCGCTGCGGTTGGCGAGGTCATGAAAGGCAAGCTCCCTGAAGCCGTCGACAAGCTTGGATCGGATGACAAGGCAGCGCTTGCGGCGCTGAAGAGCGTCCTGATGGGTGCATCCGACGCGGCGCCGAAAACCGGGGGAAGCGATAATCTGCTTGCACCGGCTCCATCAGGTAGAGACAGCCTCCTTGCCCCGCCATCAGGCGGCGACGGCCTTCTGACGGGAGCGGCCCCCGCGCCGGCTTCCTCCGGGCCGGGCGCTGTCGAGATGGCCGCTGGCGTAGCCGATGCCGTTGCGGCGCTGAACAAGGCCAAAACCGCGTCGAAAGCCGAGCCGAAAGCGGTCGACGCCGCCCGCGTCCTTGGCGCTGCCGCAGACAAATGGCGGGGACACATCGCACGGTTGAAATCGCTGTACGAGTCGGCAGAAAAAGCCGGTTCTGTTCGCACTGTCGCCAGCGACATCAAACGCGAATTCGACGCGCTCAAGAACGCCGCCGACGGCGTGACCGGCGCCGTCAAGGTTTCGCGTATCGCGTTCGGGCTCGATTTCCCGAATGTGTGGCGCGCGGTCGATGACCGTGTCGATGCCCGCAGCATCATTACCGAAAACATCAAGGCGAGCGAAGAGAAACGCGAACTGCGTCGCCAGGTGATGGAAAATGGCGGCCATATCGACGGTCCGTTCTTCGATTCGGCCCGGAGCGCCGGCAAGGACCTCGACTTCCACTATGTCGTCACCAACACCAACCTCGGACATAACCTGCCGTCCGGTTCGCTCGGCGCGCAGCCCGAACTTTGGCTCAACGTCGCGCTCGTCGGTCCCGATGGCAAGAATGTCTGGGAATCGGGTTATGTCGACAGCAATGGCGACATGGCAGACCTGCATTCTCTGGATGTAGCGGCAGGCAAGATCAAACATGACGATCAGCTGTTCAATCTTCAGACCAAGTTTCTGACGACCAACGTCAAGGGCACCGATCGGGAAATGTATCTCCCGGTCAATGTCGACATCGACCAGATGCCGCTTATTCGCCCGGCTAACGTGCCGACGACGGTCATAAACCATCCGCCCTTTATCAGGATGGAAGGCCGCTCCTTGCCGCCCGGCGCACACCGCAAGGCCAAATATTCGGTGCCGGGCCGCCTGCTGAAGCAAAAGGGTACGTACAAGCTGGCCGTCCGTATGCGAAGCCGCGCGGAACCGATCTATTTCATGCGGTTCGTGGATGCGACCCGTGACATGGAAAGGTCGATGAACGAGTGGATGATCGACCTCCACGCCTACACTGTAAAATTCGAAGTCAAATAGATCAGAAAAGGGGGAAACTCGCACGCGGTCTCACGCCCTGATGTCTGAACGACAGACACGGAACGCCTGACCGCTTGCGTTTAGTCGGAACAAATGAGCAGATCTATCCGTTACGAAATCTTCGGCAGCGCTGTCGGAATCCTTCTCGCCTTCGCCGTCACCGATGCATTTGCCGCCGCTGGCGCCAAACCGAAAATGTCCGGCGACGTCGAGATCACAGACCACGATTCGAAGGTCTTCCGTCCGGGCCCCACCTACGAGAATGAGAAATACGACCCTGAGGCCCAACGCCAGATCTACGGCGGCAAACGACCGATTGATACCCCTCGCCCGCTGCTTGAGATCGGTCGCTCGATTTACACCGAAGGCCCCTTCCGCGACGGCTCAACAGCCCTCGGACAGAAGAACATTTTCGACCCGTCGCTCGCCATTTACGGAGAGTGGCGCACAGCGGTTGCGTTTAACGATAACGGCGCCGTGGAGAAAGGGCTGGTTGCGACCCGGCTCGACCTCGATGTCGACCTCAAGCTGACGGCGACGGAAAGAATCCACGCACTGTTCCGCCCGCTGGACCAGGGCGGAAAGTTCACCCGTTACGAATTCGCCGGCGATGACCGCGAACAGGGCGACCTCGTGGTTGACGGCAATCTGCAGACGCTCTTCTTCGAGGGCGATATCGGATCGATCGTGGCCGGCATCAAGGACGAATATGTTTCCTTCGACCTTCCGATATCGGGCGGGCTGATGCCCCTCTTCTTCCAGAACGGAGTCTGGTTCGACGATGCGTTTATCGGCGGCGCGTTCGCGATCCCTTCGCTCAACAGCCCGATGCTCGATATTTCGAACATGGACATCACCTTCTTCGGCGGTGTCGACAAGGTAACGACGCCCGCCATTACGGATGACCAGGGCAACCTGGCCGACCACAATCTCAATATTTTCGGCATCGCGCTTTATGCCGAAGCCAACCAGGGATACTGGGAAGGCGGTTTCGGGCGCGTCGATGGCACCGGCGATTTTGACGACAACAGCTACAACAGCCTGACTCTGGCCTTTTCAAAACGGTACCGGAACTGGTTCTCGAACAGCACACGCGTCGTCTGGACCTTCGGACAGGAAGAAGGCCCGCGGGGCGGTCAGCAGACCGCCGACGGCTTCATGCTCCTCTCTGAAAACTCGCTGATCACGCATCTTCCGTCGACGCTGGTTCCCTACTTCAACGCCTGGGTCGGTCTCGACCGTCCGCAGCCTCTGGCCGACGACACTGGTCTTCTCAAGAATACCGGCATCAATTTCGAAACCGATGCGCTCACCGGGTTCCCCAGGCTCGACGATACCGGTCACAACACGTTCGGCGCAGCGCTCGGCGTTCAGTATCTGTTCAGCCTCGATCAGCAGATCATCGTCGAAGTCGCAACTGCACAGATCATCGGGGACGCCAATGAGATCGGCCGTGCGGCGCGGGACGACCAGTACGGCTTCCAGATCCGCTACCAGCGGCCGTTCGCCAAAGGCTGGATCGTCAGGGCCGACGCCATGTACGGCGCGCTCAAGGGCCTGGACGACCTCGCAGGCGTCCGTCTTGAATTCCGTCGTAAATTCTAAAGCCGTACCGGGCGGGCTTCGTCCTTAGTCGCGGATTTCCTGCAGGAACCATTCGGTCGGAATTTCCCGACCGACTCCGGCTGCTTTGGCTTTCTGGTAGACCAGCCCGCGGTTCGTCTCGCTGGCACAGGCCTCGCGAATGCCTTTCGTCGGGCTTGCAGACCTCAACCTTCGTGATGCAGCGTACCGTGTAATACGCCCTGAGACAGGTCCGCGCCCATACCTCCGGAACCGAGCATTCCAACCGTCGTGGCGTTTATACGCGCCGGCGACGGTCAATCCCTGTAGGAGGGATCCAGCCGATCGGCGAGCCGCATGCACGCCGCCCAGTCTTTCGTGCCCTTCAGAAAATCGCCGGCATCCTGAAACTGCCGATGCGCGTATACGCACGCTTCCCGGTCCGGCACCAGATAGTTCCCCTCGCCCGCGGCTAGCGCGGCGACCTGAGCCTGACAGGCCATTTCAAGCCAGTGATGATTGGTCACGCATTCAGCGACGCTACCGCCGCAAACAAGCGCTCCGTGATTACGCAATAGCGCGTAACAACCGCCGTCCAGATCCCGGAGCAGCCGGGGCGTCATTTCGTGATCGAACTCAAATCCCTTGAATTCGTGATACTTGATCTCACCGTAAAACCGCATGGCGTGCTGGCTGATCGGCAAAAGTCCGAATTTATGCGCTGAAACGCCCATGACATTAGGCGTGTGCGTATGCAGCACCGCATTCAGATCGGGACGCCCTTTGAGGATGCCCGCATGAATTATCAGCGCGCCGCCGACACAGTTCTTGCCCTGATGAGGCTCGACAGGATTTCCATCGAAATCGAATTTATGCAGCGAACTGGCCGTTACCTCGGAAAACATCCAGTCAGTGGGTTTCACCAGAAAATGGCCGGGCTCTCCCGGCACGCGCAGGCTGAAATGGTTATACGTCATATCGTTGACGCCATAATGCGCCAGCACCCGATGCCCGGCGGCGAGCGCGACACGCGCTTCCCATTCTTCTGCGCTGACCGCGTTACGGACCGAAGACGCCTGCTCCAGCGGTTTCAGAGACATGAATTCTCTCCTCTTTTCGTTAGTCGCGGATATCCTGCAGGAACCATTCGGTCGGGATCTCCCGTCCGACACCGGCTGCTTTGGCTTTCTCGTAGACCAGCCCGCCGACGGCCGAGAACTGCAGCCCCTGATTGCCGATATTGTGATAGTACGTGATCTGGTCGTCGCTCGTGCGCCCTTCGGCTGCGCCGGTGACCAGATCTCCGAAATCGGGAATATCCAGCTTGAAGCCGGTAGTGTTCTCCTGCTTGGGCGGCAGGCGTTCCCGTTCGTCCCCAGTGCCGGCGATCCACGCCATCGGGCTGTGCCCGACTCCATGGTCGATATTGTCTCCCTGGATGGTCAGCCCCGGTCGCCCCTGGGCGATACAGACATCGCACCGTTCGATCGTATCCTGGGAAATTTCCATCGGCCCCAGCATGGTCACGTGCTGCCCCGGTTCGAGCATGTCGGCCTCAAAGGTCGGCGACATCGAATCCGTACAGCTTGAGACAATGTCGGCCCCCTTGATCGCTTCCTCGGCGGAATCGACGGCAACGACCTCGATATTGAGCCCTCGGCTCATCTCGCTGGCATAGGCCTCGCGGTTGGCTTTCGTCGGGCTGTAGACCTTGACCTTCGTAATGCCGCGTACCGCGCAATACGCCCTCAGGTAAGTCCGCGCCATACCGCCGGAGCCCAGCATTCCAACCGTCGTGGCGTTTTTGCGCGCCAGATACTTGGCGCCGATCCCGCCGCCGCCGCCGACCCGCATATGCTGGATGATGCCGTCATTGATAAAGGCCAGAGGCTCGCCGTTGAGGGCCGAAAACACCATGACCAGCCCGCAATAGGTGCCGGGTTCAACGCAGTACTTGTCTTCCGTCCAGTTGCCGTTCTCGTCCATCGGCCAGGTCATGATGTCGGACTTCATCCGGATGGCGAGATAGCCGCCGGAATATCCCTCCATCGTACCCCAGCGGTAATAGCCGTCATCGCGCTCGCACGGCGCGTAGATGTCCGAACGGGGCCGATGCGCCGCCCTGCCTTCCGCCAGATCGCGAAACGCCTGCTCCTGCGCGGCGATGCAATCTTCCATGTTCAGGATTTCGGCGACGACGTCGTTATGGATAAACAGCATTTTCTTCTCCCTGCCCTGTCGGTTTCGACCATGCTAGCATCCAAAATGTCCTGCAGGGAGAGGAGCTATGACAGATATCGGTCGGTTTCGTGTCTTTGTGGCGGCGTTCACGCGGCTGATCGACCGGGCTGTCGGCGACGAAGAGACGATCCGCACCGAAGGAAGCATTCTGCTCGCCGACCTCGTCGCGCACGATGACTGGCTGCCCGACGGCTATGCCCAGCCCCATCCGGAATATTACCGGCAGTATCTGCTGTGGTGCGATCCGCTGGAACGTTTCTCCGTCGTCAGCTTCGTCTGGGGTCCCGGTCAGACGACGCCGGTCCACGATCATACCGTCTGGGGCCTGATCGGCATGCTGCGCGGCGAGGAATCCAGCGAAAGTTTTTCTGTCGAAGGCGATGGATTGTTGCGGCCGGCGGTGATCGAAACGTTGACGCCGGGAAACGTAACCGCCGTGTCGCCCGCCATCGGCGATATTCACAAGGTCACGAACGCGCTCGCGGACGAAGTCTCGATCAGCATTCATGTCTACGGGGCCAATATCGGCGCCGTTCCGCGCCACGTGTTCGATCCTGACACAGGCGCACCGAAATCCTTCGTCTCCGGCTATTCGAACGACGCGATTCCCAACCTGTTCGATCTGTCGGAATCGGTCAGAGTAGGACTAGGCTGACCCGCGATCGGGAACCGGCACAAACGCCTCGACCGGATGACCGATGTTTTTCAGGGTGTGAAAACCGATGGACTGCATCGTCCCACTGCTGTGTTCCGCAAACTCCGCGGAACAGACGATGTGCCGGCCTTCCGCGCCCGCCAGCGCCTCCAGCCGGGCGCACAGATTGACGTTCGGCCCGATTACCGTGAAATCCAGCCGTTCACTGGTGCCGACATTCCCATACATGGCATTGCCTACATGCAGACCGATGCCCGACGCCAAAGGTTCTTCTCCCTGACGTAATCGGCGCCGATTGAGCAGCGCGATATTTGCCATGGCCAGTTCGGCAGCGTTCAGCGCGTCTTCGCAGGCGCGATCGATTTCCGCTTCCGAGCGGATCGGGAAGACACCAAGCACACCGTCTCCCATCAGTTTCAGAACTTCGCCGCCATGGGAAAGGATAGGCCCGATTGTCGCCTCGAAATACTGGTTCAGGAGCGCTGTAAGGGCATCGAGCGGCAACGTCTCGGACAGATGCGTGAACCCTCGTAAATCCCCGATAAGGATGACGGAACGTATTGTCGCCCCCTCGCCGCGCTTTATCTGCCCGTTATAAATCCGAGGCCCTGCCTCCGTCCCGAGATAGAGATCCAGCAAACCCCGCGTCATGCGGGCCCGCCCATACAGTTCGGCAATCAACCCAAGCTCGATCCGCAGCGAAATCAGATCTGCAATCTCCGTATCCGTGAAACCTTCCGCACGGTCGGTGACATAGGAACAGCGGTTTACCTTGCCATCGCTGCGCGGCAGCCCGACGACCAGATAATTGGCGCCGCCATCGGCGCGCAGATCGTCCAGGATCGGAAAATCCATCTGCGCATCAGGCCCGACAAGCCGCCGCCGCAGGCTGACGGTACCTTCAATGATCGGCTTGTACGGGCTCTGTTCATACAGATCGGTGCGCAGAACCCCGTGCGGTACTTCCGTCCTGTGCACGAAGCGGTCGCCACGGTGCCAGGTATAGTTCGCCGCCAGCATCTCGGGATGCAACATGTCGACGCCGACGCTGAGGCGCAGGATCGGCAGACCGGACTAATTAAGCCGGTCGGCAAGCCCCTGTACAACCCCGCGAAAGTCGGGACAGGACGTGCTCTCTTCAAGCAGCCAGCGCGATATCGATTGGCGATCCATCACCCCGGTTATCGCAGGACACGTATCCGGAAAATCCGGTCAGACCTTGAATTCGCTCTGAACTTCCTTCGGGAACAGTTCTTCCGGTTCCATGTGGCGGTGGAACAGACCCTGCTCGTAACCGTAAAGCAGGAATGCTTCGAGCGTCTTGCGGTTGGGTTCGATCCCGTAAGGGTAGAAATCGTCGCCGAACAGAGCCTTGGCCTTCTCCGCCGCGTCGTAGCACCAGGCAAACGGCATCCGGCAGGCAGTGATCTCAATGGCGCGCTCAAGCGAGCGATTCTTCGCCTCGGTGAAGGCCTTCATCAGCGTCTGGGCTACCCAGGGATGTTCCTCGAACACGTCGCGGCGGATAGCGTAGAGATGCATGATCGGCCAGATCCCGGTTTTCTTGTAATACTCCTCCTCGACCGAGCGGTAATCCTCGTACAGCCGGACGATGCGCGGATCGCCCTGCTCGAACAGCTCGGGCGGATGCGCCGTCAGGATGGCGTCGATCTCCCCGTCGATAAGCATGCCGCTCAGCGACTTGTCGGGACGCGGCGTGTAACGGATGCCGTCGGGCAGCTTGAGCGCGACCTTTTCCTTCCGGCCCGGCTGGTTGACGCCTGCCTGCATCCATTCGATATCGGTCAAGGGCACGCCGACATCGTGCTGGATCCAGCCACGCGAATAGACTGCTGCGCTCTGACCCCATTCGGGAATGCCGACCTTCTTCCCGGCAAGGTCCTCAGCCTTCTGCACGGGGCCGTCGGGACGGATATAGACCGACGACTGACGGAACACGCGAGACGGAAATATCGGTAGCCCGACGAACCGGTCGTCGCCCTGGCTGATCAGCGAGGTGTACTTGCCCGACGAGATCTCGGAGACGTGGAACTCGCTGAAATTGATGAAGCGATAAAACATCTCCTCGATCTGCAGCGGCAGGAAATTGATCTCGATCCCTTCCGCTTCGACCTGGCCGGAGGTGAAATCGCTGACATGTTCGTAGGGGCTGGAGGCGAGCGTGAGCTTGAGTTTGGACATGGCTGTTTCCGAATGGTGGTTTATGAGGAAGCGGTCGGCGCGGACGCCTGATCCGGCGGCAATGTTATAAGGCTGGCGGCCTCGTCCGAATAGGGCGGCACCGCCATCGGGCAGGCATGACCATGGACGATCTCGATGTCGTAGAGTTCGCCGATCGTCCCGTCGATTCGGAACCAGTCGGCACAGCTGCCTGAGGAAAGGTCTATGATCTGTGTCCGTCGTCAAAATTTTTGGGCCAGTTGATCGTCTGATTTAACGGAGGATC
>JAYOLL010000046.1:0-15533 GCA_038120295.1 Rhodospirillales bacterium
GCGAAGGCGGACGCACCGTCGGAGCCGGCGTCGTATCCGCAATCAAGGAATAAGGCGCGGCGTTGGGTCTTGCATCTCCCGCGGAGAGTTCGGTATTGCGGGGGATGCGGCGATAGGAGTGTAGCTCAACTGGCAGAGCACCGGTCTCCAAAACCGGGGGTTGTGGGTTCGAGTCCCTCCACTCCTGCCAGCACTGAGTAGCGTCCCCGTTTGAGGGGCGCCGATGCCAGGAAATTTGAGCGGGGCGAAAACGTCCCTGGAACGAGCGAGTGATGGCCAAGACCAACCCTGTCGAATTCGTACAGCAGGTGCGCCGCGAGGTGGCGAAAGTCACCTGGCCGAGCCGTCGCGAAACGACGGTATCGACCACGATGGTGTTTATATTCGTGACCCTGGCGGCGATCTTCTTCTTTCTTGTCGATCAGGCGCTGGCCGTTCTGGTCAAGTTCGTCCTTGGAATTGGAGGTTAGGCCGTGACGGCGCGCTGGTACGTTATCCACGTCTATTCGGGCTTCGAGAACAAGGTGGCCCAGTCGATCAAGGAACAGGCCCTGCAGATGGGCATGGAGGACCTTGTCGAAGACGTCCAGGTTCCAACCGAGGAAGTCGTGCGGATGCAGCGCGGCACCAAGGTTTCGTCCGAACGCAAGTTCTTCCCAGGTTACGTCCTGGCGAAGATGGAACTGACGGACGAGACATGGCATCTGGTCAAGAACACCCCGAAAGTCACCGATTTCCTGGGCGGGCAGGGCAAGCCGACGCCGATTAGCCAGGCTGAAGCCGACCGGATCATGCATCAGGTGGCGGAAGGGATTGAGCGGCCTAAGCCGATGATCACGTTCGATGTCGGCGAACAGGTACGGGTTTCGGACGGGCCGTTTAGCTCGTTCAATGGAATCGTCGAGGATGTCGACGAGGAGAAGGCGCGGCTCAAGGTTGCCGTGTCCATTTTCGGACGCGCGACCCCGGTCGAGCTCGAATATTCGCAGGTCGAAAAGCTCTAGGCCTGTATTTCACGCCGGATTGTCCGGCTTAACACCGCGGGAGGTCGGCCATGACCGCACCGCGGCCTTGGACAGAAAACTGAGGATAGAATGGCAAAGAAAATTAGCGGTTACATAAAACTTCAGGTGCCTGCCGGGCAGGCCAACCCGTCGCCGCCCATCGGGCCCGCGCTGGGTCAGGCGGGCCTGAACATCATGGAATTCTGCAAAGCGTTCAATGCGCAGACGCAGGATCAGGAGCAGGGCGTGCCGCTGCCGACGGTGATCACCGTCTATGCGGACAAGTCGTTCAGCTTCCAGACCAAGACGCCGCCCGCGTCTTACCTGATCAAGAAGGCGGCGCGCCTGCCGAAGGCGTCGCAGACGCCTGGCCGCGAGGTTGTCGGCAGCGTGTCGATGGATCAGCTTCGGGAAATCGCTGAACTCAAGAAAGCGGATCTCAACTCGAACGATGTCGAGGCTGCGACCAGAATGCTGGCCGGGTCTGCGCGTTCGATGGGTATTCAGGTAACGGGGCAGTAAGATGGCCAACAAGGGAAAAAGAATTCGCGCCGCGCGCGAGACCGTCGATGTTCTGGAGCATTACACGCTCGACGACGCGATCAGGCTGGTAAAACAGAACGCAACTGCGAAGTTCGATGAAACCATCGAACTGTCGATGAATCTGGGCGTCGACCCGCGTCATGCAGACCAGATGGTCCGCGGCGTGGTCAATCTGCCTCACGGCACAGGTAAAACGGTCCGCGTTGCGGTATTCGCCAAGGGCGATAAAGCAGCCGAAGCGGAAGCCGCCGGCGCCGATGTGGTCGGTGCTGACGATCTCGCCGCGAAGGTCGAGGGCGGCGAAGTCAATTTCGACCGCGTCATTGCGACGCCCGACATGATGCCCGTGGTCGGCAAGCTCGGAAAGATCCTGGGCCCGCGCGGCATGATGCCGAATCCGAAACTCGGCAGCGTCACGCAGGACGTAGCCGAAGCCGTAAAAGGGGCGAAGTGCGGTCAGGTCGAATATCGCGTCGAAAAGGCCGGTATCGTGCATGCCGGCGTCGGCAAGGCGAGCTTCGACGAAAATGCTCTCAAGGAAAACGTCCAGACGCTGATCGACGCCGTAAGCCGGGCGAAGCCCAGCGGGGCGAAAGGAACCTATATCCAGCGGATTGCGCTGAGCTCCACGATGGGGCCGGGCGTCAGGCTGGATGTTGCCGGTACGCTGTCGAACAACAGCGCAGAAGGCAAATAAGGAACTCCGTAGTCCGACCCCGAGATGAAATCGGGGCGGGCGGCGGTTTGTAAGGAACCGGGGCGTATCGCCGGTTCCGACCTGTCCGAGACTACAGGCACCCGGAGGTCTTCCGGCCGACGGGATAAAGGGAGTTTCCCACCTGTACAGACGGGGGTTGCAGGCGCATTCCGGCGTATCGCGCCGGGAACTGGCTTGGACTTCTGGGACAGGCGATCCGGACCCCTCCGGTGTCGCCGAAGGGGTCAAGTGTAACCGTCTCGCGGTAAGCGGCGTGCGCCGCCCATGTGGGACAAACGCAAGGAGACGTTGCGTGGACCGAGTACAGAAGGAAGAGCTCGTATCATCGCTTAACGATGTCTTCTCATCGGCCAGTTCGGTCGTCGTCACCCGTCCTTCGGGATTGACGGTAGCCGAATCGACCGAGCTGAGGCGTCGGATGATGGAGTCGGGGGCCAGTTTCAAGGTCACCAAAAACCGCCTTACGCGTCTCGCTCTCAAGGGTACCAAGTTCGAGCCTCTTACGGATCTGTTCGTGGGGCCGACGGCAATTGCCTTCTCTGACGATCCCGTTGCGGCGGCCAAGGTCGCCGTGGATTACGCCGGTGATAACGACAAGCTCGAAATCATCGGTGGGGGGCTGTACGAGGAGGTGCTGGACTCCGAGGGGGTCAAAGCCCTCGCCAAGTTGCCGTCTCTTGATGAACTTCGCGGCAAGATCGTCGGCATGCTGAATACGCCGGCGACCCGTATTGCCGGCGTCCTTCAGGCGCCCGGCGGACAGCTTGCCCGTGTCGTTCAGGCTCATGCTGCCCAGGGAGACACCGCGGAAGCAGCCTGATTACGCGTAACTGCAATCGAAACCCAACGGAAACACATATAGCCAGGAGATAGAAATGGCAGCCAATCTGGAACAGATCGTTGAAGATCTTTCGGCTCTCACCGTCATCGAGGCGGCAGAGCTTTCGAAAATGCTTGAAGAGAAATGGGGCGTTTCGGCCGCTGCGCCGGTCGCCGTCGCCGCTGCCGCAGGCGCCGCGGATGCAGGCGGAGCCGCCGCTGAGGAGAAGGATTCCTTCGATATCATTCTCACCGGTTTCGGCGACAAGAAGATCAACGTGATCAAGGAGGTCCGTGGCATCACCGGTCTCGGCCTCAAGGAAGCGAAAGACCTCGTCGAAGGCGTGCCGAAGCCCGTCAAGGAAGGGGTTGCCAAGGACGAAGCGGACACCATCAAGAAGCAGCTGGAAGACGCTGGCGCGACGGTCGACATCAAGTAATGACCTCGCGGCGATTGTCCGTGCTACATGACCCGGGCCGGGCGGCGGTTTTTGCCGCCCGTGTCCCGGTCACACTGAATCTTCGTCCCGCCGTTCCGGTTGAAAGCCGGCGCGGCGCGGCGGTTTGACGTCTCTAAGCGGTTAAGAGGAATCGATGGCCAAGTCGTTCACCCAGCGCAAGCGCATTCGTAAGAGTTTCGGCCGGATCACGGAAGTGGCTCCGATGCCGAACCTTATCGAGGTGCAGAAGGCATCCTACGACAGTTTCCTGCAGATCAACGTGCCCCCCGAGGACCGTTCGAGCGCAGGGCTGAACGCCGTGTTCGAATCCGTATTCCCGATCAAGGATTTCTCCGAGAAGGGAACGCTGGAGTTCGTCAAGTTCGAGCTTGAAAAGCCCAAATACGACGTCGAGGAGTGCCAGCAGCGTGGCGTGACCTACGCGGCACCGCTCAAGCTTACCCTGCGTCTCGTTGTGTTTGATGTCGACGAGGAAACCGGCTCGCGGTCGGTACGCGACATCAAGGAGCAGGACGTCTATATGGGCGATATGCCCCTGATGACGGATAACGGAACCTTCGTCGTCAACGGCACCGAGCGCGTGATCGTCTCGCAGATGCACCGGTCGCCCGGCGTCTTCTTCGACCACGACAAGGGCAAGACTCATTCGTCGGGCAAGTTCCTGTTCGCAGCGCGCGTGATTCCCTATCGCGGATCCTGGCTGGATTTTGAGTTCGACGCCAAGGACATCGTCCATGTCCGTATCGACCGTCGCCGCAAGCTGCCGGCTACGACGCTGCTGATGGCGCTCGATTCGGAGGAAACCGCGCAAAAACGCGCTGAACTTGGTGAGCAGGGCAAATTGCTGCTGCCGGAGGACGCCGACGGTATGTCCCCGGAGGAAATCTTCGCCGAGTTCTACGGTACGGTTACCTTTACCAAGACCAAGGATGGCTGGAAGACGCCGTTCGATCCCGAGCTCTATCGCGGCGTAAAGCTGACCGCCGATCTCGTCAACGCGAAGGATGGCAAGGTCGTGGCCGAGGCGGGAGACCGGGTCACGCCGCGCACGGCGCGCAAACTGATCGAAGACGGGTTTAAGGAACAGCTCGTGCAGGTCGAAGACCTGATCGGCCGCTATATCGCTGAAGATATCGTCAATCCTTCGACCGGCGAAATCTTCGCGGAGGCCGGCGACGAAATGACCGAGGAGTCCATCGAGGCTCTGGACGAGGCGGGCGTCAAGGATATCCCCACACTCGCCATCGACCACACCAATGTCGGCGCGCATGTTCGCAATACGCTGGCAGTCGACAAAAACCGGTCGCGCAATGAAGCGCTGATGGATATCTACAGGGTCATGCGTCCGGGCGAGCCGCCGACGCCTGAAACCGCGGAAGCGATGTTCAATTCGCTGTTCTTCGATCTGGAGCGTTACGACCTGTCCGCCGTGGGACGTGTCAAGATGAACGCGCGGCTTGACCTCGACTGCCCGGATTCTCAGCGGGTGCTCCGCAAGGAAGACATTGTTGCGGTGCTCAGGTTGCTTGTCGGTCTGAAAGACGGGCAGGGTGAAATCGACGATATCGATCACCTGGGCAACCGGCGCGTCCGTTCCGTCGGCGAACTGATGGAGAACCAGTACCGGATCGGGCTGCTTCGTATGGAGCGCGCGATCCGTGAGCGGATGAGTTCGGTCGAGCTCGATTCCGTCATGCCGCAGGACCTGATCAACGCGAAACCTGCCGCTGCAGCCGTGCGTGAGTTCTTTGGCTCGTCGCAGCTTTCCCAGTTCATGGATCAAACCAACCCGCTCAGTGAAATCACCCACAAGCGGCGTCTTTCCGCGCTTGGCCCGGGCGGGCTGACTCGCGAAAGGGCGGGTTTTGAGGTCCGCGACGTTCACGCCACACATTACGGGCGCATCTGCCCGATCGAGACTCCGGAAGGGCCGAATATCGGCCTGATCAATTCGCTGGCGACTTACGCACGGGTCAACCAGTACGGGTTTATCGAAACGCCCTACCGGGTCGTTCAGGATGGCAAGGTCACCGATGAGGTGAGCTACCTGTCGGCTATTGAGGAAGGCCGTTACACCGTGGCGCAGGCCAACGCGGAGCTGGATCGCAACGGAAATTTCGTCGAAGAGCTGGTGAGCTGTCGCGCCGGCGGCGAGTTCGTCATGTCCCGCCGCGAAGACATCGACTATATCGACGTCTCGCCGAAGCAGCTGGTATCGGTCGCTTCCGCGCTTATTCCGTTCCTTGAGAACGATGACGCGAACCGTGCCTTGATGGGCTCGAACATGATGCGTCAGGCCGTGCCTCTGGTGCGGGCGGAGGCGCCGCTGGTCGGCACTGGCATGGAGGAGGCTGTCGCCCGAGGTTCCGGTGCGACCATCGTTGCGAAACGGACGGGTGTCATCGATCAGGTGGATGCTACCCGTATCGTTGTCCGGGCAACGGAAGAGACAGAGCTCAGCGCTGTCGGCGTCGATATCTACAATCTCCGCAAGTTCCAGCGCTCGAACCAGAACACATGCATCAACCAGCGTCCGCTGGTGAAGGTCGGCGACAAGGTCGAGGCGGGCGATATTATCGCCGATGGTCCGTCGACCGAGCTTGGCGAACTGGCCCTCGGGCGCAACGTGCTCGTCGCCTTCATGGCGTGGCACGGGTACAATTTCGAGGACTCCATCCTGATTTCGGAACGCATCGCTCGCGATGACGTGTTCACCTCGGTCCATATCGAGGAGTTCGAGATCATGGCCCGAGACACCAAGCTCGGTCAGGAGGAAATCACCCGAGACATTCCCAACGTCGGCGAAGAGGCTCTCAAGAATCTGGACGAGGCGGGCATTGTCTATATCGGCGCAGAAGTTGAGCCCGGCGATATTCTGGTCGGCAAGGTAACGCCGAAGGGTGAAAGCCCGATGACGCCGGAAGATAAACTGCTTCGTGCGATCTTCGGCGAAAAGGCGTCCGACGTTCGCGACACCTCGATGCGACTCCCGCCGGGCGTTGCCGGAACGGTCGTTGAGGTTCGGGTCTTCTCGCGCCGCGGCGTCGACAAGGACGAGCGCGCCCTGGCGATCGAGCGGGAGGAAATCGAACATCTCGCGAAGGACCGCGACGACGAACTCGCCATCATGGAACGCAGCTTCCGGCAGCGTCTTTCGGATCTTCTGATGAACCAGACGATTGTCAGCGGGCCGAAGGGTGTGAAGGAAGGCGGTCGCGTGACCCAGAGCGTTCTGGACGAACTCACCGTTCGCCAGGTGGCCCAGCTGGTTGTAAAGAACGACAAGGTCATGGCGGACGTCGAGGCTGTTCGCAAACAGTTCGACGAGAGCGACAAGCTGCTTCAGGCCCGCTTCGATGACAAGGTCGACAAGGTCCAGGGGGGCGACGAACTGCCGCCCGGCGTGATGAAGATGGTCAAGGTCTTCGTCGCGGTTAAGCGAAAGCTGCAGCCGGGCGACAAGATGGCCGGCCGTCACGGCAACAAGGGTGTCGTGTCCAAGATCGTGCCGATTGAGGACATGCCTTATCTCGACGACGGAACCCATGTGGATATTGTGCTGAATCCGCTTGGCGTGCCGTCACGCATGAATGTGGGCCAGATTCTCGAAACCCATCTCGGGTGGGCGTCGGCGGGGCTCGGCCGGCAGATCGGTGAGACCATTGACAGGGTCGTGCAGGATGGGAGCCTTGATAAGCTTCGCACCGGTCTGAAGGACATCTACGGCAAGGAAGTGTTTGACGACGATATCTCCCAGCTCGATGACGAACAGTTGATCGAACTGTGCGGCAACCTTCGTGGCGGCGTGCCGATGGCCACGCCGGTGTTTGACGGGGCCCGCGAGGACGATATCAATGAGATGCTGGAAAAGGCGGGGCTTAGCTCTTCCGGCCAGGTCCAGCTCTATGACGGGCGTTCCGGAGAGCCGTTCGACCGGCATACCACTGTCGGCTACATTTACATGCTCAAATTGCACCACCTCGTGGACGACAAGATCCATGCAAGATCGATCGGACCGTATAGCCTGGTCACCCAGCAGCCGCTGGGCGGGAAGGCCCAGTTCGGCGGACAGCGTTTCGGCGAGATGGAGGTGTGGGCGCTCGAAGCCTACGGTGCTGCCTATACGCTGCAGGAAATGCTGACAGTAAAGTCGGACGATGTGTCTGGCCGGACGAAGGTATACGAAGCCATCGTTCGTGGCGACGATACGTTCGAAGCCGGTATTCCGGAATCGTTCAATGTTCTGGTCAAGGAACTCAAATCGCTTGGTCTCAATGTTGAGCTTAACCAGGACGAGGCGAACTGAGCGTCAGGCGCATTGCCGGTTTAGTGAACTGAACGAAAGACGATCCCCTAGGGACCCGAAACCAGGAGTGTTTCAATGAACGAACTGATGAACATCTTCGGCCAGGTCAATACAACCGAGACGTTCGATCTTATCCGGATCTCGATCGCCAGCCCGGAACGCATCCGTTCCTGGTCGTTCGGCGAGATCAAGAAGCCGGAAACGATTAACTACCGCACGTTCAAGCCTGAACGCGATGGTCTGTTCTGTGCCCGTATTTTCGGTCCCATCAAGGATTACGAGTGCCTGTGCGGCAAGTACAAGCGCATGAAGTATCGCGGAATCATCTGTGAGAAGTGCGGTGTCGAGGTCACACTTTCGAAGGTCCGTCGCGAACGGATGGGGCATATTGAACTGGCCGCGCCGGTCGCGCATATCTGGTTCCTGAAATCGCTGCCGAGCCGTATGGGGCTTCTGCTCGATATGACGCTTAAGGATATCGAGCGGGTTCTCTATTTCGAGAATTATGTGGTTGTCGATCCCCTGATGACGCCGCTCGAGGACCGCCAGCTTCTGACCGAGGAGCAATATCTCGACGCGCAGGACGAATACGGGGAAGACGCCTTCGTCGCCATGATCGGGGCCGAAGCGCTGCAGAAAATGCTCGGCGATCTCGACCTCGAAGAAGAGCTTGAAACGCTTCGCGTCGACCTGCGCGAGACGGGTTCGGAGGCCAAGCGCAAGAAATACGTCAAGCGGTTAAAGCTGATCGAGGCGTTCATCAATTCCGGCGCGCGTCCGGAATGGATGATCCTTGAGGTCGTGCCGATCATTCCGCCGGAGCTTCGCCCGCTCGTGCCGCTCGATGGCGGCCGGTTCGCGACGTCGGATCTCAATGATCTGTATCGCCGCGTGATCAACCGCAACAACCGTCTGAAACGGCTGATTGAGCTGCGCGCGCCGGACATCATCGTGCGGAACGAAAAGCGCATGCTGCAGGAATCCGTGGACGCGCTGTTCGATAACGGTCGTCGCGGTCGCGTTATTACCGGCGCCAACAAGCGCCCTCTCAAATCGCTCAGCGACATGCTGAAGGGCAAGCAGGGTCGTTTCCGCCAGAACCTGCTCGGCAAACGCGTCGATTATTCCGGTCGCTCGGTCATTGTGGTCGGTCCCGAACTGCTGCTGCACCAGTGCGGGCTGCCTAAAAAGATGGCGCTGGAGCTGTTCAAGCCCTTCATCTATTCGAAGCTCGAAATCTACGGCATGGCGAGCACGATCAAGGCAGCCAAGCGTCTGGTCGAAAAGGAACGTCCCGAGGTCTGGGATATCCTGGAAGAGGTTATCCGCGAACATCCTGTAATGCTGAACCGGGCGCCGACGCTCCATCGCCTCGGCATCCAGGCATTCGAGCCGGTGCTGGTCGAGGGCAAGGCGATCCAGCTCCATCCGCTCGTCTGCACGGCGTTCAACGCCGACTTCGACGGCGACCAGATGGCGGTTCACGTTCCGCTGTCGCTCGACGCGCAGCTCGAAGCCCGCGTGCTGATGATGTCGACCAACAACATTCTCAGCCCGGCGAATGGCAAGCCGATCATCGTGCCGTCGCAGGATATCGTGCTAGGCTTGTACTACATGTCGCTGGAGCGCGAAGGCGAACCGGGTGAAGGCATGGCGTTCGCGGATATAGGCGAGATTGAGCAGGCGCTCGACGCCGGCGCGGTTACGCTGCATTCGAAGATTCACGCCCGTATGGATACCGTCGATGCCGACGGCAATCCGATCAGAACGAGAATCGCTACCACGCCAGGCCGGGTAATGGCGATGCGGCTGCTGCCGAAAGATCCGGCGGTGCCGCTGGAAACGCTGAACAAGGTGCTAACCAAAAAAGAGATCACCGACGCGCTCGGTGTCGTTTATCGCCATTGCGGTCAGAAGGAGACGGTGATTTTCGCCGACCGCATGATGGGGCTCGGCTTCTATCATGCCTGCAAGAGCGGGACCTCGTTCGGCAAGGACGACCTGATCGTTCCGGAGACCAAGGAAGCACTCGTTTCCGAGGCGCAGGACAAGGTCAAGGAGTACGAACAGCAGTATCTCGACGGGCTTATCACCCAGGGCGAGAAGTACAACAAGGTCATCGACGTGTGGTCGCAGTGCACAGACCGCGTCGCGGAAGAGATGATGGCCGAAATCTCACGTGTCGAACCGGGTAAACCGGTAAATGCCGTCTACATGATGGCCGATTCCGGCGCTCGTGGTTCGGCGGCGCAGATGAAGCAGCTTGCCGGGATGCGGGGGCTTATGGCGAAGCCGTCGGGAGAGATCATCGAAACGCCGATCATCTCGAACTTCAAGGAAGGCCTTTCCGTGCTGGAATACTTCAATTCCTCGCACGGCGCGCGGAAGGGGCTTGCCGATACGGCGCTCAAGACCGCCAACTCGGGCTACCTGACCCGTCGTCTCGTCGATGTCGCGCAGGATTGCACTATCGTCGAGGAAGACTGCAAAACGAAGGAAGGTCTGACCATCCGCGCGGTGATCGAAGGCGGCGAGGTGATCGAGTCGCTGACCGAGCGCGTGCTCGGACGGGTTGCGGCATCCGATGTCGTCGATCCGGTGGGAGGCGAGGTTATCATCAAGGCCGGCACCATGATCGAGGAGGATGTCCTCGGCGAGATCGAGGAGCGCGGCGTGGAATCGATCCACATCCGGTCGGTCCTGACCTGCCAATCGAAGGTTGGGGTCTGCGCCAAATGCTATGGTCGCGATCTCGCGCGCGGAACCCCGGTAAACCAGGGCGAGGCGGTCGGGATTATCGCCGCCCAGTCAATTGGGGAACCCGGTACCCAGCTCACTATGCGCACGTTCCATATTGGCGGTGCGGCGCAGCGAGGCGCGGAACAGTCGAGTCTCGAGGCGGATGTTGCGGGCAAGATCGAGCTTCGCAATCGTAATGTGGTGCAGGACGCTGACGGCAAGTTCGTGGTGATGGCGCGTAACATGGAACTGGTCCTGTTGGATGACCAGGGGCGTGAGCGGGCGAGTCACCGGCTGCCGTACGGCGCGCGTTTGTCGCACGATGACGGCGAGACCGTTAAACGTGGCGACCGGCTCGCCGATTGGGATCCGTACACCCTGCCTATTATCACGGCGAGGGGAGGCACCGTTAATTTTGTCGACCTGATCGACAACGTGTCGATGCGCGAAATTCTCGATGAATCGACCGGCCTGTCCTACAGGAAGGTGATCGACTGGAAACAGCAGCCGAAGAGTTCCGATCTCCGTCCGCGTGTGACGCTGCGGGACGACAAGGGCGAAGTGGTCGAACTGGAAACGGGCGCTGAAGCCCGCTACTACCTGTCGGTCGACTCGATCCTGTCGGTCGAGCCCGGCCAGGTCGTGAAACCGGGCGATGTGCTGGCCCGCGTGCCGCGCGAAACCTCGAAAACGCGCGATATTACGGGTGGTCTCCCGCGGGTTGCGGAACTCTTCGAAGCGCGTAAGCCGAAGGATTTCTCGATCATCAGCGAAATCGACGGCCGCATCGAGTTCGGCAAGGACTACAAGGCGAAACGCCGTATTGTCGTCCATCCGCTTGAAGGCGACGAAGAGCCCGTTGAACACCTGATTCCAAAGGGCAAACATATCAGCGTTCAGGAAGGCGATATTGTCGAAAAGGGAGACTTCCTCCTGGATGGCAATCCGGTGCCGCACGATATTCTGCGGGTCATGGGCGTTGAAGCGCTTGCGGATTACGTGATCACGGAAATCCAGGAGGTCTATCGTCTGCAGGGCGTGAAGATCAATGACAAGCATATCGAAGTGATTGTTCGGCAGATGTTGCAAAAGGTCGAAATCGTCGATCCCGGCGAATCCACCTATCTGGTTGGCGAACAGGTCGACCGCGAAGAATTCGAGGAAGCCAATGCGAAGCTGAAAGCCGAAAAGCTCACGCTCGCGGTGGCGGAACCCATTCTTCACGGCATTACCAAGGCGTCGCTGCAGACACGTTCGTTTATTTCCGCAGCTTCGTTCCAGGAAACCACCCGCGTACTGACCGAAGCCGCGGTTTCCGGCAAGGTGGACAATCTCAAGGGTCTGAAGGAGAACGTCATTGTCGGTCGCCTGATTCCTGCGGGAACCGGCGCCTATATGAACAAGACCCGGCAGGTTGCGCAGGATCGCGATCGTGAAATCATGGAGGAAATCGCTGCCCGTCGCGAGGCGGAAAGCGAATTGGCCGCGGTAGAAGCTACGGTCGAGGCGGAACAGACCGACGCGGTCTGATCCGCGGATAAAAATGTAACCACCGGCCGGGGTAGGCGATTCGGCAAGATTCCCGGCCGGTAAAAAAAACATCGGATTCGTGCCGGAAAATTGGCGTTTTCCCTGTTGACGCAGCAATTTAGCGCCACTATATTCCGGACTTCTTTGGAGCAGGTGGTAGGTGTTCATCCTAGACGCTGTTCCGAGGCATTGGCGATACATAGCGTTTTGCGAACCGTCTCGTGCGGTGAAAAGGCCGCGGAGGTCTTATTGTCCTTCGCGTTTTTTTTTGCACGTGGATGGTAAGCAATTGAAAGAATGGAACTTTAGGAGGGTGTACCGTGCCAACGGTTAACCAGCTGATCCGCAAGCCGCGCAAGCCGCAGGTTGTACGTAACAAGGTCCCGGCCATGCAGGGGTGCCCGCAGAAGCGCGGTGTCTGCACGAGGGTCTACACGACGACCCCGAAGAAGCCGAACTCGGCGCTCCGAAAGGTTGCGCGTGTGCGGCTGACCAACGGGTTTGAGGTGACCAGCTATATTCCGGGTGAGGGTCACAATCTTCAGGAACATTCAGTGGTTATGATCCGCGGCGGTCGTGTGAAGGACCTTCCGGGCGTCCGCTACCACATTATTCGGGGTGTGCTCGATACGCAGGGCGTGCCCGATCGCCGTCAGCGCCGTTCGAAATACGGCGCGAAGCGCCCGAAATAAGCGCCGGAACAGGATTCGAACAGGAAAACCTCATGTCACGTCGCCGCGCCGCCGAAAAACGCACCATCCTGCCGGACGCCAAGTATCACGATCCGGTTGTTGCGAAATTCATCAACTGTCTGATGCTGCAGGGCAAGAAGTCCGCTGCCGAACGCATCGTGTATTCCGCTCTCGACACGCTTGAGCAGCGGGGCGGCGATGCCGTCAAGACGTTTCATGAGGCGCTCGACAATGTAAAGCCTTCGATCGAAGTGCGTTCGCGCCGTGTCGGTGGCGCAACCTATCAGGTGCCGGTCGAGGTCCGTTCCGATCGGCGCCAGGCCCTGGCGATCCGCTGGCTGATCGATACGGCGCGCGCCCGGTCGGAAAACACCATGACCGACCGGCTGTCGAACGAGTTGCTCGACGCTGCCAATAACCGCGGCAACGCTGTCAAGAAGCGCGAAGACACGCATCGTATGGCCGAGGCCAATAAGGCCTTTGCGCATTATCGCTGGTAAAGACCCTCGTACGTAGTTTTAGGGAATCATTCCAATGGCACGCGAAACAGCAATCGATCGGTACCGCAACATCGGCATCATGGCCCATATCGATGCCGGCAAGACCACGACGACGGAACGAGTCCTCTACTACACCGGCCGCGCATACAAGATCGGCGAGGTGCATGAAGGCACCGCGACGATGGACTGGATGGAGCAGGAGCAGGAACGCGGTATTACAATCACCTCGGCTGCGACGACTTGCTACTGGCGCGACCACCGGGTGAACATCATCGATACGCCCGGTCACGTGGATTTCACAATCGAGGTCGAGCGCTCGCTCCGGGTTCTCGATGGCGCGGTTGCGGTGTTCGATGCGGTGTCGGGCGTTGAGCCGCAATCAGAGACGGTGTGGCGTCAGGCTGACAAGTACGGAGTTCCCCGGATCTGCTTCGTCAACAAGATGGATCGCATCGGGGCGGATATGTACAACACGGTCGACATGATCGTTGACCGGTTGGGGGCCGAGCCGCTCGTGGTGCAGCTCCCTGTCGGCGCCGAAGCCGATTTCGCCGGCGTTGTCGATCTCGTCAAGATGAAGGCCGTCATCTGGAACGACGAGTCGCTGGGCGCCGAGTTCCATGAGGCTGATATTCCGGAAGACCTGCAGGCTAAGGCCGAAGAATACCGGATGAAGCTCGTCGAGCTCGCCGTCGAACAGGACGACGATGCGATGGAGGCCTACCTTGAGGGCAATGAGCCCGATGAGGAAACGCTGAGGAGCTGCATCCGCAAGGGTACTGTCGCCGGCGCGTTCGTTCCCGTTCTTTGCGGCACGGCGTTCAAGAACAAGGGCGTTCAGCCGTTGCTCGATGCCGTGGTCGATTTTCTCCCGTCTCCGATTGATGTGCCTGCAATTCGTGGCGTCAAGATGGGTACGGAAGAGGAGATCCTGCGCCATAACGACGACAAGGAGCCGTTCTCCGGTCTCGCTTTCAAGGTGATGAACGACCCGTTCGTCGGCTCGTTGACGTTCGTTCGGTGCTATTCCGGGGTCCTGAAGAGCGGCGTGTCGCTGCTTAATTCGGTCAAGGACAAGCGTGAACGCGTTGGCCGCATTCTGCTGATGCATGCCAATTCTCGTGAGGACGTCAAGGAAGCCTATGCCGGCGACATCGTCGCCCTGGTGGGTCTTAAGGACACGACGACCGGCGATACGCTGTGCGAACCCGATAGCGCGGTCGTGCTGGAACGGATGGAATTCCCCGATCCGGTGATCGAGGTTGCTGTCGAGCCCAAGACCAAGGCTGACCAGGAAAAGATGGGCGTGGCTCTCAACCGGCTTGCCCAGGAAGATCCGTCCTTCCGCGTGACGAGTGATTTCGAAAGCGGTCAGACCGTCATTAAGGGCATGGGAGAGCTTCATCTCGACATCATCGTCGACCGCATGAAGCGGGAGTTTAAGGTGGACGCCAATGTCGGCGCGCCGCAGGTAGCCTATCGCGAAACCATCACGCGGTTGGCTGAGGTCGATTACACCCACAAGAAGCAGACTGGCGGTTCCGGTCAGTTCGCCCGGGTGAAAATGACCTTCGAGCCGTCGGAGCCGGGCGAGGGCGTGGTCTTCGAGAGCACGGTCGTCGGCGGGAACGTGCCGAAGGAATACATTCCGGGCGTTGAGAAGGGCATTATGAGCGCGGTGGAGACGGGCGTCATCGTCGGCTTCCCGATGATCGACATTAAGGTCACGCTGACGGACGGTGCCAGCCACGACGTCGACTCATCGGTTATGGCGTTCGAGATTGCTGCGCGGGCCGCGTTCCGCGAGGGCGTCGAGAAGGCCGCGCCGCGATTGCTTGAGCCGATGATGCGGGTCGAGGTGGTGACCCCTGAGGAATATCTCGGAGACATTATCGGCGACCTTAACAGTCGTCGCGGCAATGTCTCGGGTATGGACCAGCGCGCCAACGCGCGGGTTGTGAACGCAATGGTGCCGCTAGCGAACATGTTTGGCTACGTCAACACCCTCCGCTCCATGAGCCAGGGGCGCGCGCAGTTCACCATGTTCTTCGATCATTATGAGCAGGTGCCGCAGGCCGTTGCGGACGAAGTGCGGGCGAAGCTCGCGTAGTTTAGTCGGAAGACCTTCGGGTCGACCGGTTGTGTTGTCGCCAGGTTAGAGTGGAGCGAACAGATGGCGAAAGAGAAGTTTGAACGTACGAAGCCGCATTGCAACATCGGG
>JAYOLL010000047.1:0-10971 GCA_038120295.1 Rhodospirillales bacterium
CATGTATCTGCGCGAGATGGGCTCGGTCGAGCTGCTGTCGCGCGAGGGCGAAATCATCATCGCCAAGCGGATCGAGGCCGGGCGCGAGAAAATGATCGCGGCGCTCTATGGCAGCCCGCTGACCCAGCGCGCGGTGATCCGCTGGTACGACGCGCTGAAGGAAGACCTTGTGCTGCTGCGCGACGTGATCGATCTCGACGCGACCTATGGTGGCCCGCCGGTCGACAACTCCATCCTGGCCGAGAAGCCGGCCGAGGAGGAGGAGCCGGAGGACGAGGAGGAATCCGACGATTCCGATGACGACGAGGACGATGACGACGGGGCGAGCAACCTCTCCATCTCGATGATGGAGGAGGCGCTCAAGCCGCAGGTGTTCGAGACGTTCGGCAAGATCGCCGATCTCTATAAGAAGATCGAAAAGCTGCGCGTGCGCCAGCTCGAGGCGATCAAGGAAGGCGAGGAACTCACCAAGCAGTCTCAGACCCGGCTCGCCAAGCTCGACGAGGAGATGATCGGTCTGCTGGAGGACGTGCGTTTCAACAACCCCTCGATCGAGGTGCTGGTGGAGGAGCTGTACGACCATAACCGCAAGCTGGTCGGGTTCGAATCGCAGCTGATGCGGCTCGCCACACGGGCCAAGGTCAAGCGCGAGAGCTTCCTCGAGCATTATTACGGGCGCGAGATGGACCCGCGCTGGATGCAGAGCGTCAGCCACCTGTCCGACCGCGGCTGGAAGCAGTTCACCTCGCGCCACAAGGACGAGATTCACGAGCTGCGCGCCGGCATCGCCGAGACGATTGAGCGCGTCGGCATTCCGATCGAGCAGTTCCGCGAGCTGGTGCGCGATGTGCAGCGCGGCGAGCGCGACGCGGGCCGCGCGAAGAAGGAGATGGTCGAGGCCAACCTCCGGCTCGTGATCTCGATCGCCAAGAAATACACCAACCGCGGGCTGCAGTTCCTCGACCTGATTCAGGAAGGCAATATCGGGCTGATGAAGGCGGTCGACAAGTTCGAGTACCGCCGCGGCTACAAGTTCTCGACCTACGCCACCTGGTGGATCCGCCAGGCGATTACGCGGTCGATCGCGGACCAGGCGCGCACCATCCGCATTCCGGTGCACATGATCGAGACCATCAACAAGCTGGTTCGCACCAGCCGCCAGATCCTGCACGAGATCGGCCGCGAGCCGACGCCGGAGGAACTGGCCGGCCGGCTCGGCATGCCGCTGGAGAAGGTGCGCAAGGTTCTCAAGATCGCCAAGGAGCCGATCAGCCTCGAGACGCCGATCGGCGACGAGGAAGACAGCCATCTCGGCGATTTTATCGAGGACAAGAACGCGGTCCAGCCGCTCGATGCCGCGATCCAGGGCAATCTGCGCGAGACCACGACGCGGGTGCTCGCCAGCCTGACCCCGCGCGAGGAACGCGTGCTGCGCATGCGGTTCGGCATCGGCATGAACACCGACCACACGCTGGAAGAGGTCGGCCAGCAGTTCAGCGTGACGCGCGAGCGCATCCGGCAGATCGAAGCCAAGGCGCTGCGCAAGCTGAAACACCCGAGCCGCAGCCGGTTGCTGAGGTCGTTCCTGGATACTTGAGGGTTCAGGGCGCCTCATCCTGAGGAGGGCGCGTCAGCGCCCGTCTCGAAGGACGGGGTCGTAACGGTACTTCTTGAACACGTCATCACCGGGCCTGTCCCGGTGATCTCCCGACCAACTACACGCCTATCGTCACGCCGGCCCCAGTTTCATTTTGGGAGCCGGGATCCAGAAGGGCCGGCAATCGCCGGCTCTTTTTGCATGAGAGATATGGACAGGCTCAAGTCTGAAGTGGTCTCATTCTGGTATGAACATATCCGATCCAACCGGCACACCATGGAGCGATCAAGAAATTGATCTGATCGTCGCCGACTATTTCAACATGCTCAAAATGGAGCTTGTTGGGGAGGGTTACGTCAAGTCACATCACAATGCTGCGCTTCGGGAGATGATTGGCCGGTCAGCGGGTTCAATCGAATATAAGCATCAGAATATTAGCGCTGTTCTACGATTGCTCGGCCATCCTTGGATCGATGGCTACAAGCCCGCAGAGAATTTTCAGAATGCCTTGATAGATGGGGTTGGGCGGTATCTTGATATCAAGGGTGACGGAGATATTCAGAGAGTACCCGAAATTTCCGCTTTGGCCGACGCGCCGGCACTGTTTTTAGAAACTCCCCCAATCTTGCAGGAGGCCTTCGATATCGAAAAGGAACCTGAGGCGCTCAAACGATTGGTACGAAAGTTTGATCCTGCCCAGCGCGATACTCGCAACAGGGAACTCGGTGAACTTGGTGAAGAGAGAATTTTTTATTCAGAGCAGGCGCGTTTAAAGGAAGCTGGTCGTTCGGATTTGTCGCGCAAGGTGGAATGGGTGTCTCAGGTTGATGATGGCGCTGGATTCGATATTCGGTCGTTCTCGGCAGACGGTTCTGAGCGCTTGTTAGAGGTAAAGACGACGAACGGCTACAGAATGACGCCGTTCTATTTGACTGAGAATGAAAGGCTTCTTTCAACTGAACGGCCGGACGAGTTTCGATTGGTCCGCCTGTATGATTTTCAGAAGTCCCCGCGCGTTTTTGAACTAACCCCACCGTTGGAAGAGTCGGTGATGTTGCGCCCCATCAACTATCGTGCATCCTTTTCAGGTTGATAAACTTGACTAAATCATAATAATAGACTATTATTCCTATCCTTGATTTGTCCGTTTCGCCGCAATCCGTTCTCGGGTTCGCGGTTTTTTTGTGCCCGCGTTCTTGCGCGCTTGGCATAGCCGGATGCTGAACTCCGGCCCTCGGAATGAATTTGGGCCGGGGTGACAACCGAGTGGGCGGCACAAGATCACCGGGACACGCCCGGTGATGACGAGCCTGTTTGGGGATGCCGTTGGGCACCCGTTTTCCATTCCACACATCAAGGAGTCCGCCATGCCGCGACCCCGGCCGGAGAAGACGCGCCCGGAAAATACAAGAGAGGGGTTGGTCGAACGCGCGCAAACCGTGGCGGCGCGGCTGGGGACGAAGCGGCTGGCGTTAAAGACCTTCTGCCGCGAAGCCAACTGCAACCCGTCGCGCATCTATGCGCAGTTCGATAACTGGGCGGCGCTGTGCGCGGAAGCGGGGCTCGAGGGCGGGGCGGTGCCGGACGAGATTGCGGCGGACGATCTGCTGGCGGCGCTGCACCGGGCCATTCTCGACGCCGGGGATATCGAAACGCGGTCGCGGCTGATGAAGCGCATTCGCTGGAGCACGGCGTCCTATGTGCGGCGCTTCGGCGGGTGGGGCGAGACGCTGATGGCATTGCGCGGCTGGGTCGAGGCGAACGATCCCGCGTTTCCGTTCCGGGCGCTGCTCGATAGGCGTATCGCGCAGCTTGCCCGGCGCAAGCCCTATCGCGGGCCGGCGCGCATCGAGAACCGCACCGCACCCCCCTGGCGAAGCCTGGCCGCCACGCCGGTGGCGCCGCGGGCCTGCGGGGCGCCGCTCGGCTTTCGCGCCATGCTGCACGCGCCGGCCAACGAGATGGGGGTGGTGCTGCTGTTCGGCATGGTGGCGGGCGATCTCGGCTATGCGGTGGATTCGATCGGCGCGGCCTTTCCCGACTGCGCCGCCAAGCGCCTCGTGGCCGACGGGCCGCGCGCGGCGGATGCGCGCTGGGAGCCGGTCCGGATCGAGTTCGAATACCGCTCGCGCGCCTTCCTGCATCACGTGCACGACCCGGCCGGCTGCGACGTCGTCGTCTGCTGGGAGCATGACTGGCCCGGCTGCCCGCTCGAAGTGCTCGCGCTGATGGATGTGGTGACGGGCGCGGCGGCGGAGATCGGGGAGTGAGCGGGCGGCTGACGGGGCGTTTCGTCCTGACAGAAAGCTCCCTCGCTCTCCCACGCCCCCTCCCCAACCCTCCCCCGGTTCCGGGGGAGGGGATATTAGTGGTGATGCTATGCTGGCGCGTTTCTTCCCGAAGTTGAGGAGGGATTTTCAATGGTGCAGCGCCTATGTCGAGACTCCCTCCCCCGAAACCGGGGGAGGGTTGGGGAGGGGGGCTTTGCTCCGCCGATACCCTTGCCCGAAATCTCCTCCTCGCCCCGGATTCCCGGGGAGGGTGGAGGAGGGGGACAGCCCTGTACGAGTCGCCAGGGCTGACCCCTACAGCCCATAGAGCGCCCGTGCGTTGTCTTCCAGGATCTTCGCCGCGACCGCGGGCGGGACCTTGCCGTCGTCCGACAGCTTGCGCATCGCCTCGATCTCGGTCGAGGTGTCGGCATGGCCGTAATCGGTGCCGACCACCAGCTGCGTCTCTCCGGCATATTTCAGCACATAGTCGAGATCGTCGGTCACCTGGCAGGCGACCCACATGTTGTTGTCCGCCATGATGGTGGGCGACATGTCCTTTCCCTGCCGGTCGAAGCGGATCGAGAGGTCGTTGAGCGCGTAGGGAATCCATTGCGCGCTGACCTCGACGAAGGCCCAGCGGAGTTTCGGGAACTGCGCCGGGACGCCCTTGAACAGGAGCTGGTGGAACGTCGCCACCAGCGGCAGCTTGGCTTTGGCGAAGCCGGAATCCTCCCGGTACATGCCTTCCAGCAGGAAGGAGTTGTTGCCGGCATGGAAGCAGACCGGCATGTCGAGTTCCTCGGCGATCGCGTAGATCGGAAAGAAGCGTTCGGAATAGAGCGGCGTGTCGTGTTCGATCCCGTGCATGTAGACGCCGCAGGCGCCATTCTTCTTGCCGAACTCGAGCTCTTCGCGAATAGCGGACTCATCCGACAGCAGCGGCGGCATGACCACCCAGCGCAGCCGGTCGGGCGCCTGTTTCCAGATATCGACCAGCCAGCGGTTGTAGCAGCGAGTCAGCGCGAACTCGACTTCCGGGCGCTGGGTCCAGGGCCGCAGGAACACCGTCGGGTAGAGCACCTGAACGGCGATTTCCAGCTCGTCCATATGGGCGAGCCGGGCGGAGATATCCTCCATCTCGCGCGCTTCCCGCGCCGTGTTGGCGCCGATATTGCCTTCCTTGGGCAGCATCCGGTTGTCCATGAACCAGAAGCGCCGCTGCGGCACCTGCACCTGGCTGGCGACGGTGCGGTCCGGGTCGGTGGTCTCGACCACCAGCGGGCGGTATTTCTCGAATTCCGGTTCCAGAAAATCGAACGTGCGTTCGCACTCGATGACATGCGCATCGGCGTCGATCGACCCCATGGCGGCTCTCCCTGATCGGTTCAAAGTCGGGAGAGTTTACACCGCGGGGAAGGGCGGGTCAGCCCGGAGGGCAAACTGTTCGCCACTACTTCTCCCTTGTCATCGCCGGGCCAAAGCGCGCTTCACGCCTATCGCCGGCGATCTTTCAAAGGCAGGGCTCCGCCCCTCGAGATGCCCGGAACAAGTCCGGGCATGACGAGATAAGGGGTTAACGCCCCGCGACGGCTTCTTCGTAATAGGACAGGTCGAGATATTTCCCGACATCGGTGAGCTGTTTCTTCTGCGGCGCGTACTGGCTGCGCAGCTCCAGCACCGTTTCCAGCCCCTTCAGATCGACCGCGCCCTCCGGCACCAGGCCGGTGCGCGGATCTACCAGCTTCGCCATGGCGGGCGCGATCGCCTGCGGCTTCATCTGCGGCATGTGCGATGCCAGCATCGAGGCGGCCTCTTCCCCATTGGCGGGATCGAGCGTCCAGTCGAGCGCGTCGAGATAGCCGCGCATGAAGCCGACCACCGTCTCGCGGTTGGCGGCGGCCCAGTCGCGGTCGGCGCCGAACATCTGGCCGGGATAGTGCTCGAACGTCTCGAGGCTCGATTCCATCACCCGGTAGCCGGCGCCGCGCGCCATGCCGGTGAAGGGTTCGATCAGCAGCGTGCCGGCATATTCGCCCTTCTGCACCGCTTCCCAGCGGTTGGGCGTCGCGCCGACCGAGACCATCTCGTAATCGTCTGATGTCAGCCCCGCATTATCCAGCATGCGGTAAAGCACGAAGGCGAAGCCGGTGGCCAGCGCATCGAGCGCCAGCTTCTGTCCCTTGAGGTCTTCCCAGCTCTCGATCTCGGGCCGGACGACGAAGGCCACGTCGATCTGGGTCGCGCCCATCATCACGCACAGGTTCGGCGTACGCTCGGTTTCGACCTCGCCCGCCCCTTCCTGGTAGGCGATGAAATTGTCGACCGCGCCGCACGCCATGTCGAAATCGCCGTCGATCAGCTTCTGCATCTGATACATCGAGCTCGGCGTGGTCTCGATCTCCGGCGCCGTGCCGTGCGCGGCGAAGAAGCCCTTCTCCAGCCCGGCCCACAGCGTAAGCAGCCCGGTGCCCGGAAAACAGATCAGTTTAATCGGCGTTTCGGCCATTTTGATTATCCCTTCTTCGCGTCCTGCATCGCCTGCCAGACCTTGAGCGGCGTGACGGGCATTTTCATATCATCGATCCCGAGCGGGCGCAGCGCGTCGACCACGGCGTTGAGGATCACCGCCGGCGCCGGCGTCGTGCCGCCCTCGCCGCCGGCCTTGACGCCGAGCGGGTTGGTCGGCGACGGCACCTCGTTGAGCTCGGTCACGAAATTCGGGAACTGGTCGGCGCGCGGCATGCCGTAATCCATGAAGGAGCCGGCGAGCGGCTGTCCGTCGGCGTCGAACACGCATTCCTCCCACATCGCCTGGCCGACGCCCTGGACGATGCCGCCATGGGTCTGACCGTCGACGATCAGCGGGTTGATGGCGCGCCCGACATCGTCGACCGCAGCGTAGCGCACGATCTCGGGAACGCCGGTTTCCTCGTCGATCTCGATCTCGCAGATATGGCAGCCGTTGGGGAAGACCGGCGTGTGCATCTCGTTCGATTCGATGACCGACAACCCGCCTGCGAGGTCTTCCGGCAGATCGTTGCGGCCGCGCACCTCGCGGTCGAGCTGGTACAGCCCGATGCCCCGGTCGGTGCCCTTGATCATGAAATTGCCGTCGACGAACTCGATATCGTCGGCGGACGCCTCCAGCACCTCTTCGGCCAGCCGCTTTCCCTTCTCGATCAGGATGTCGGATGCCTTGACGATGACGGTGCCCGCCATGCGCATCGAGCGACCGGAATGCGACCCGCCGCCGACCTTGACGATATCGGTGTCGCCGACGATCACGTTGACGTCGTCGACCGGCAGGCCGAGCCACTCGGCGGCGACCTGGGCGAAGCTGGTCTCGTGCCCCTGTCCGCTCGGCTGGGTGCCGATCACCAGATCGACCCGCTCGTCCTCGCCCCGCACATGGATCTGGGTCTGTTCGACCGGCGTGCCGATGGAGGATTCGACGTAATGCGCGACGCCGCGCCCGAGCAGCTTGCCGCGCGCTTTCGCGTCCGCCTTGCGCGCCTCGAACCCGTCCCAGTCCGAATTGCGGATCGCCATGTCGAGCGATTTCTCGTACTTGCCGGAATCATAGACCATGCCGACGGCGTTGGTGTAGGGCATCTCGTCCTCGCGGACGAGGTTGCGGCGGCGCAGCGCGACGGGATCGAACCCGTATCCCTTCGCCACCTCTTCGACCAGCCGTTCGATGCAGTAGATGATCTCGGGCCGGCCGGAAGAGCGGTAGGCGTTGGTCGGCGGCGTATTGGAAAAGGTCGCGCGCGATCGCAGATGCGCCACCGGAATATGGTAGGAGCCGGTGATGATGCCGGACCCCTTCGACAGCGGCGAGAGCGAGACGCAGCGCGCGCCGCAATTGCTGACATTGGAGGAACGCAGGGCAAGGAAATCGCCGTCCTTCGAGAGCGCCAGCTCGAAATCGACCAGCAGGTCGCGCCCCTGATAGTCGCTGACAAAGGCTTCCGACCGGTCGGCGGTCCATTTTACCGGCCGGCGAACCTTCTCCGCCGCCCAGGCCATCAGCGGGAACTCGATGAACACGCGGTTGCGGGTGCCGAAATTGCCGCCGACATCGGTCGCCACCACGCGGACCCTGTCCGCTTCGACGCCCAGCACGGTTGCGAATTCGCGTTTCTGCCGCACCACCCCGCCGCTGCCGGCATAGATCGTGTAGCGCCCCGACTCCTCGTCATAGACCGCCAGCACCGAGCGCGGCTCCATCGGCACCCCGGTGACGCGGGGAATGTCGAAGGAAATTTTGAATACGTGATCGGCGCTCTCAAACGCCGCATCGGTCGCCGCCTTGTCGCCGAATTCGGTATCGACGAAGACGTTGGTTTCGATCTGGTCCCACAGCTTCGGCGCGTCCGGCGCGGCGGCGGCGCGCGTGTGGGTGACCGAGGGCAGCGGTTCGAAATCGATGAAGACGGCTTCCACCGCATCCTGCGCCTGCGCCTTCGTTTCCGCCACCACGAGCACCAGCGCCTCGCCGACATGGCGCGCGCGATCGGTCGGCAGCAGCGTGTGGACGCCGATGAAGTTGTCGTCGCCGACCTTGCCGCCCGGCGCGTGCAGCTTCATGTCGAAATTGGTGCTGGGAAACGGGCTGTGGGGGATCTGGCCGAGATTCTCGGTTTCGAGGTCCCTGCCGGTGAAAACGCCGAGCACGCCCGGCATGGCGGCGGCCTCAGCCGTATCGATAGACAGGATCTTCGAGTGCGCCACGGGTGAGCGCACCAGCGCCCCCCAGACCTGGCCGTCGGCGCTCCAGTCGTCGGTAAACCGCCCGTTGCCGGTCAGCAGTCGGTTATCTTCCTTGCGCCGTACCGGCTGGCCTATCGCGCGATCGCCGATTGATCCGTCCATCGGTCCCATTCCCTGAAATTCCGTGATCCATACGGGTGCGTATGGTGGGCATTTCCTATCGCGGATAGGGGTTAGCGGTCAATTCGTATCCGGCCCGAACCTATATCCGAACGGAAACCCGCGCGGAAAAAACTCCGCCAAGGCCATGGGCGAACCGGGAATGGGGGACTAAGCTTTTCGAAACTCTCTGGAACGAAGGGCCCGAATGGCCGACAAGCCGGATTTCAGCACCGCGTGGCAGACCCTGTCGCTGCCCAGCTTCCGCAACTACATGGCGGGCAATATCGTCTCGCAGCTGGGGCTGTGGACGCAGCGGATCGGCGTGCAGTGGCTGACCTGGTCGCTGACGGAAAGTCCGTTCTGGCTGGGGCTGATCGCCGCCGCCGAGTTCTTCCCGATCATCGTGATGTCGCCGCTGGGCGGCGCGATGGCCGACCGGCTGCACCCGATAACCGCCCTCAAGATCTATCTCGCCCTCGCCGGGGCGATCTCGGCGGTGATCGCCTGGCTGACCTTTGCCGGTCTGATCACGCCGGAAATCCTGTTCGTGCTGGTCTTCGCCAACAGCGCGGTGATGGGGTTCAACTACCCGCTGCGGGTCGCCATCGTCCACCGGCTGGTGCCGCGCGACTCGCTGACATCGGCCATCAGCCTCAACTCAGTCGGGTTCAATATCAGCCGCATCTTCGGCCCGATGTTCGCCGGTTTCCTGATCGCCGCCTGGGGCGTCGAGATCTCGGTCAGCTTCACCGTGTTCGCCGATATCGTGTTTATCGCCGCGCTGTTCTTCGTGGTCCTGCTGACCGCGCCGGAAAAGAAGAAACAGTCGCCGGTCAGCGAAATCCCGAAGGAAATCATGGAGGGGTTCCGCTACGTCATCGACCATCCGGGGATCAGCCGGCTGCTGCTGATCCTGATCGTGGGCTCGATCTTCGGCCGGCCCTTCACCGACCTGTTTGCGGGCTTCGCGGACGTGGTTTTCAACATGGGGGCGGAAGGGCTCGCCCTGCTGACCTCGGCCCAGGGGGTTGGCGCGGCGATCGGCAGCGTGGTTCTGGCGGGCTATGCGGGCATTATCGGGCTGACCCGCAAGATGGTGTTCTACGTGCTGGTGCTGGCCATTGGCGTCGCCGGGTTCGCCGCGACCGATTTCTTCTGGATCGGGTTGCTGATGTCAGCGGTGACGGGTTACGCGCTGGTCATGCTGGGGGTGATCGAACAGACGCTGATGCAGGCCCCGGTGCCGATCCCGATGCGCGGCAGGGTGGCGAGCGTCTATATCGCCTTCGTGCGCGGATGCCCGGGCATCGGCGCCTTCCTGATGGGCGCGCTGGCGGAAGATTTTGGGCTGCAGGCCCCCATTGCCGGCGGCGCGGCCGTGTGCCTGATCCTGTGGATCTGGGCCAGACGGCGCCAGGACAAAATGGCGGAAACGCTCGAGACCGAGCCGCCCTGATTCGAAAACGGCACCAGCCCTCTCCCCCACCCGGCCACCCACGGGATGATCCTATTGGGTGGCCGGGTGGGGGAGAGGGCTGGTGCGAGTTCGTGCATGCGAACAAAAGGCGCGCATTCGCGCCGACGATTCGGGCATCTGATTCTATTTATCCACAGGAGGGCCCTTTAACCGGATATTGATCGTCCATATGTCATGAGAAGCGGCTATAGTTGTTTTTCAAGGCGCAAGTAGAAGACCGTTGCTGAAATCGTTCCTTACTGTTGCTCTGGCTGTCAGCGTTCTGGCCGGACCGGTCCGTGCGGCAGAAAAGGAAATCGTCGGCAAGGCGGTCGCGCTCGACGGCGCGACGCTGCGGGTCACCCCGGATGGCGCCAAGAAACCCGTCACGGTCAGGATATCGGCGGTTGAGGCCCCGGAAATGAGCGTCTGGCCCTGGGGGCCGCGAGCGCGCGGTACGCTCGACCTGTTCCTGCGCAATTATGACAGCCGTGTTGCCTGCACCCCCAAGGGGCAGGACGAGCTGATGCTGGTCGGCCAGTGCCGCATGGTCGCGGACAATCGCGAACAGGAACTCGATGTCGGCGCCATTATGGTCAGGTCGGGCTACGCGGTGGAAAACCGCGCTGTCGGCGGCGGCGTCTACAGCAAGGCGGAAGTCGACGCCTGGCGCAACAATCTGGGCGTCTGGGCCAAGTTCTGGGCGAAGTGATTTTGGTTTGGTCCGATTAGGGTCTGGTCCGATTAGGGTCTGGTCCGATTAGGGTCTG
>JAYOLL010000047.1:11071-14605 GCA_038120295.1 Rhodospirillales bacterium
TGGTTTGGTCCGATTAGGGTCTGGTCCGATTAGGGTCTGGTCCGATTAGGGTCTGATCCGATTAGGGTGTGATCCGATCAGGACCTATCAGGCGGCCTGCGCCACGGGCCTCAGCCACTCGCCGCCGATCACGATGCGGTGCATGACGCGGCGGTGACCGGGATAATCGTCGAGCGCGTAATGCAGCACCGAACGGTTGTCCCACAGGGCGAGATCGCCGTCGGTCCAGCTATAGCGGCAGACATGTTCGGGCCGCGTCGCTACCTCCGCCAGGTAATTCATCAGCGGCAGGCTTTCCGCCCGCGTCCAGCCGTCGATCCGCTCCGAATATTTGGGGCTGTAATAAAGCAGCCGGCGGCCGGTGTCGGGATGGATCGCAATTAACGGGTGGGTCGCCTCGAGCCCGGCCCATTTTTCGCGGATGTCGCGGTAGAATTCCTCCGTCACATCGGGACTCGGCTGTCCGTCGCTGCCGTACAGCCGCGATTTGACATGCACGGTCGACAGCCCTTCCAGCATGGTCCGCATCCCGTCCGACAGCGCGTCGCAGGCCGCGCCGAGATGGGCGAACATGGTGTCGCCGCCGAACGGCGGCAGCTCGACCGCCGCCAGCATGGTCACATAGTTCGGATGCGGGTGAAACGACTGGTCCATGTGCCAGAACCCGCCGATATTGCGCCCGTCCTGCGGCTCGCGCGCCACCAGCCGCACCTGCTGCTCCCCGTCGACCCCGGTCATCCCGGTCGCGTAATCGTTGACGTCGAGCTGCCCGAACCGGCGGGCGAAGGCGGCCTGTTCCGCAGGCGTCAGATGCTGGCCGCGAAAGAAGATCGCGCCGCGCTCGTGCAGAACATTCCGTATTTCGGAAAAAATCGCATCGTCGAGCGGCGCTTTCAGATCGACGCCGGAGATTTCCGCGCCGGACTGCGCCGAGAGCGGCCTGATGGTGAGAGTCATGCGCGCGCCTTTCCGGTTGAGGTGTGCATTCTGCCGCAGAATGCGGGGCGCGCAAACGGGGGGATGGCCCCTCCCGCCAACCACAACAACAATCGTCATGCCCAGGCAATCAAATAGCCCGTCATCACCGGGCTTGACCCGGTGATCTCCCTCCGATTTAAGCTCGTTGGCGAAAGATGCTCGGGTCCGGGCCCGGGCATGACGTGTTCTTTTGGAGAGGCCGGAATGGGCATGACCGGAAGCCCATCTGGATCGTCCCTTCTGCCCGTGGCAGAATAGCGGGAATAGCAAGGGAGGACCCCACCATGCCGTTTCGCCCCGCCGACCGCAGGCGCGAGCCTGCCATCCCGATGCAGCCCCTGGTCGACCCCGCCGGATGGACTGCTGACGACCTCGCCGCGAACGACGAGTGGATTTACCAGCTGTCCGAAACGGAAATCGGCGAAATCCGCGACGCGGTCGAAGCCAACAGACGGGCCGGGCGCGACATCCTCGATATTACGCGCGAAGACTTCCCGCTGCCGACCCTCGATGTGGGGCTGCGGGCGCTCTATGACGAGCTGCTGGAGGGGCGCGGCTTCTTCCTGATGCGCGGCATGCCGGTCGACGAATTCGACAAGGATGAGGCCGGCATCGCCTTCTGGGGGCTGGGGCTGCGTTTCGGACGGCCGCTGTCGCAGAACCCGAAGGGCCACATGCTGGGCCATGTGAAGGATTTCGGTGGCGATTACGCCGACCCGCTGGTGCGCGGCTATCAGACCGCGGCGGAGATGTCGTTCCATTCCGACCAGTGCGATTACGTCGCCCTGATGTGCATGCAGCCGTCGAAATCCGGCGGGGCGAGCCGCATCGCCAGCACGGTGACGCTCTATAACCGGATGCTGGAGAAATACCCCGACCTGGTCGAGGAGCTGACGGCGGAGTTCTACATCACCAAGCACGGCGAGACGAAGCCGGGCGAGGACCCCTGGTACAAAATGCCGCTGTTTTCCTTCCATGACGGGTATTTCACCGCCCGCGGCGCCGGCGCGCATATCAGGAAGGCGCGGAGCCTGCCCGGCGTGCCGCCCTTCACCGGGGCCCAGGAAAAGGCGCTCGCCGCCTATCAGGAAATGGCGCGCGAGATCTATTTCGACATGGATTTCCGCCCCGGCGACATCCAGCTGCTGCACAACCACGTGACGCTGCACACCCGCACCGCCTTCGAGGACTGGCCCGAACCGGACCGCAAGCGCCATCTGATGCGGCTATGGCTCGCCGAGGACCGCGGCGGCCGCCCGGTGGTGGACGGGTTCCGCGAGAACATTCAGGGGATCGAGACGGAGGGGACGGTGCCGTGTGCGCCGGTAGATGCGTTCGAGGCGGCTTGAGATCTCTACACGGTTGGAAAAGAATTTTTTCAAAAAGGTGATTGAGATATGGCTATTGACCTACACGATTTGGTCGATAACCCGCGTGAGTCTTTAGATATTGAACTTAAGCAATGGCTTGATCTAACCCAAAACTTGAATCGAGCAAATCTAGCTCGCCATATTGCGGCCCTCTGCAATCACGGTGGTGGTTACATCGTATTCGGTTTTTGCGATGATGCTTCCGTCGACCTGAATATCTCAACATCACTTCAATTATATGATCGTGATACCATATCTAGCATCGTAAAACATTACCTAGCTCCATCATTTGAATGCCACGTAACGAGTATAGAAAGCAACGCCGGAAATAAACATACACATACCATCATCCAAGTTCCTGGCCATGGAAGCGTTCCTGTATGCTCACAAAAAGGCGGACCGCATGACGAAAAAGGAAGACCACAGGGAATTCGCCCCAATACATATTATGTTCGCGCCCTAGGACCGGAGAGCACTCCGATCACAATGCCTGATCAGTGGATGAAGTTAATAAGACGCTGCACGTTGAATGATCGGGACACGCTGTTGCGTGAAATGAACGAAATTCTCCATGGTCACCGGACGGTTAGTCCGAGTTCTTTGGAACGGCTTAAAAATTGGGATAAGGCAGTCAACAAGCGATACACAGACCTAGTTGAAGGGGAAAAAAGAATAAATTGGCCCTTACCACTGTCAAAATTCCACTATCAATTAAGTTATCTCATTGTTCATAATGATGAACCCAAATCCATTGAATATTTGAGAAATATTCTAGAAGAGATAAATAATGAAGTACGAGACACAGTATATACTGGATGGAGTATGTTTTATCCGTTCATGGTTCCAGAAATTTCTCCAAAAATATTTTCCGAAAATTCAGATGGAACGGGTTTAGAACTTCTTGAAGAAAACCTTACATATGAAGATTCATTTCAAACCAGCTTACCAGATTTTTGGCGCGTCTCTCCCGATGGCCGGGCATCTATCGTCCGTGGTTACCGTGAAGACTATCGCTTAATCCCTGCTGGGAAGTGGTTGGCACCAATAACTGTATTAAGAGAGACCGCAGAATTGGTACGCCATGCGCGTGCCTATTCTCGTCGATTTCCGTCAAACACAGAGATAAATTTTTTAGGGGCTGAAGTAGCTAAGGGCCTAATTGAGGTTCTATCTTTGCTACGATGTA
>JAYOLL010000048.1:0-11248 GCA_038120295.1 Rhodospirillales bacterium
CCAGATGCCAATTCTCTAACTCAGCAAATGGACCCGGTTAAGGGGGGCAGGTCAAATGATCCAACCGGCAAAACGGGACGTATCATCCTATGACGTTGAATGCGTCTTAAACGTTTTGGCGACACTCAAAGGAGTTTTCAAATGAAACATTTCGTAATTGATAGTTACAATGGAGTGATGAACGCAAAGTATAATCCCCTCAAGTATATCCCAGATGAAAATACCAAGCATATCCTTATGCTCGGCTTAATGTGGATGTGGGCAATTGTCTTTGCTCTGTGGACTGGGACGATGTTTTTTCTTGGAGGTTCGATTTTCTTTCACTCACTTTTGCTTTTCGGCCTGCTGGCAACCGTTGGAACCTTCAATTTGGCGCAGTCGTACGGGAAGCCGGAAGTAACAAAAAAAATGCCGTGACCACGGTGCTGAAGGGGCTGTCATGTGTGGACGGTCTGAACCGCTCCGGGTTTCCCGGAGGCGGTTTCGTTTGAGTCACGCGGCCATGTTGGATTGCTCCAGCATGGCGTAGTAGCGTTCCTCGGCTTCTGCCGGCGGGATGTTGCCGATGGGCTCCAGGAGCCGCCGGGTGTTGAACCAGTCCACCCATTCGAGCGTGGCGAACTCGACGGCTTCGAAGCATCGGCCATCGTCGGTGGGGTGATGGGCCAGGCCGACTCGCAGGGCTCGGCGCGCAGGGAAGCCTATCGCGCCTCCCAAAAAACGTAAGAAAGACGTAAGACAATGATGAGGGCACAGGGCCGCCTTGAAGGGCGGACCTGTAAACCATTGAAAAAAATAGGGAAAATGGTGCCGGCTGAGGGACTCGAACCCCCGACCCCCTGATTACAAATCAGATGCTCTACCAACTGAGCTAAGCCGGCTCGGCCCCGGTTATATCGCCGGGGCGGCATCAGGTGCAAAGCCGAATTTTCTATGGTTGCCAGGTAGAAGGGAAATGGGGGGGCGGACTTGACTCCGAAACATACGGTACCGTATGGAATAGAACATACGGAACCGTATGGTTTCATTGGCGCGTCCCAGAGGAATGGAAAGCAGAGGTTTAAACAGCATGGCTACGGTTATCCCCATCGATCAGAATTCGACTCAGGAAATCTCCCTGCCCGAGGGCGTAAATGCCGAACAGATAAAGTCTTCTATCGGTTCTTACATTTCCGGTTACCGCTTTGACGGAGAAAGCGTTACCGACGAGATGCGGACCGCCATGCGGTATCTGCTGCACAACCGGGGTCTGGTTGTTTTCGAGCCGGGCACGGTCACAGCGGAAAATTTCACGAAATTCGCTGGTTTTCTGGGAGAGTTCTTCCACTACGCCGGTCCGCATACGCCGCGTGCGCCGGAAAATCCCGAGGCAACGGTGATCAGTGCGAGCAAGGACGATCACCTGCGCAACCACGTCTGGCATGCCGACGGCGGATTCCGTGCAGACGCGCCGGCTTTTACCGCCCTGTTCGGCAAGACCACTCCGAAGAATGGCGGCGATACCATGTTCTCGAACGCCGCATGGGTCTATGAATCTCTTGATCCGCTCTTTGCGCAGTATCTCGATTCTCTACAGGTCATTCAGTCGCCGGATGCGACGGGACACATCACCGACCGCTATCTCGATCCCGAGGAAGCCGCCGAGGCGCGCCGTCGTATGCCTCCATTCGAAATGCCGCTGGTACGCGTTCATCCGGAATCCGGGCGTAAATGGATCGCGGTCAACGAATCCTATGTCTGCTACATCAAGGGCGTCAGCCGGGTTCACAGCCAGAATATCCTCGGCATTCTCTTCGACATGATCAAATCGCCGGAGGCCACCTGCCGCTTCGAATGGACACAGGGCACCCTGGCGGTCTGGGACAATCGCGTGGTGCAGCACCGGGCGGTCAAGGATTACAGCAGCGATGCGACGCGTCAGCTTTATCGTTGCACGATGACCGCGTGAGGCAGCCATGACCGATTCCCGTTCAACCGTTCTGATCACCGTCGATGAACTGGCCGGCCTGATCGCCGGCGGCCCGGAATATGTTCTTCTCGATGTCAGCGATGACCTCGAAACCGCGCCGCTGGAGCGGCCGGTGATCCCGGGTGCGATGGTGGCTTCGCTGGCGTCCGATTTCTCCGGTCCTGCCACCACCGAAGGAGGACGCCGTCCTTTGCCCGCTCCGGATGCGTTGCAGGAAACCCTGCGCCGCTGTGGAATCGACGCGAATAGCGCGGTCGTCGTGTACGACAATGCGTCGGGCGCACAGGCGGGACGCGCCTGGTGGGTCTTGCGCTGGGCCGGACACGAGAACGTCCGGTTGCTCGATGGCGGTCTCGCAGCGTGGCAGGCAGCGGGCAACGACGTTGCCGACGAGCCGGCTCATCCGGCAAAGGCTGGCTCCATCACGGTGACGCCGGGTGGAATGCCGACGATCGAAGCGGACGAGGCCGCAGAGATCGGCCGCAACGGCGCGCTGCTGGACGCCCGCGGGAAATCCGCCTATGAGGGCGAGGCTGACAAGCCCGCGACCGGCCATATTCCGGGCGCCATCTGCGCGCCTGCGGCAGTCTCGCTCGATTCCGGCGGGCGTTTCAAACCGACGGAAGAGCTTCAGGCGCTGTTCGTAGAGCTCGGCGCCGATGGCACCCAGCCGGTCGGGGTCTATTGCGGCAGCGGCAACGCGGCAGCTTTTGAAATCGCCGGCATGTATGCGGCGGGGATCGAGGCGCCGCTCTATGTCGGGTCCTGGTCCGCCTGGACCGGGGATGCCTCGCGCCCTGTCGCTAAGGGACCGGAACGGGGATAACCCACCCCTTCGCCGGAACCCCGCTCAGGGAAAGGCGATCCTTGCCGTTGAAGACGCGTCCGGCCTACTGTGCCGCGACGCGTTTTTCGTGAGGACAATATGACACCGGACCAGATCGCCGCCGCGGCCGATATCCTGATCGGCTGCCGCATCAATGCCGAGAAAATCGGCTCTCTGCCAGAATCCTGCCGACCGCAGACGCCGGCCGATGGGTATGCCGTCCAGAAGGCTGTGCTGGAACGGAGCCATGCCGCGCAGATCGGCTGGAAGGTCGCTGCAACCAATGAGGCGACACAGGCGGCCTTCGGCATAACCGAGCCGTTCGCCGGCAGGTTGCCCGGCTGGGCCCTGGCACGTTCTCCCTTTGCCGTAATGCCCGGCCGGTTTAATGCTCCTTCGGTCGAGGGAGAGTTCGCGATTCTGCTTGGCGAGGATATTTCCGCCGTGTGCAATGCGGAGCGGGCCGCCTCTGCTGTTGCCGCCGTCATTCCGGCGGTAGAGGTCGTTGACGGCGTGATTGGCGACCGCAAGGAGGCCGGACCCGCGACAAATATCGCCGCAGGGTCTGTCGCCGGGCTCGTGCTGGGCCGTCCCTGTTTCGACTGGCAGGCGCTCGATCTGCCGTCGCATGGCGTTGCGCTGTCCGTAAACGGCGAGACGGTGGCTGAAGGAACCGGCGCTGCCGTACTGGGAGACCCGATGAATTCGCTGGCCTGGCTGGCCAATCTCGCCATCTCGCTCGACGAGCCGCTTGCCGCGGGCGAGATCATCACCCTCGGTACCTGCACCGGACTGACGCCGGTGCAGTCAGGCGACAGCGTTTCGGTCGATTACGGCAATCTCGGCGCGGTGGAAATCGCGTTCTGATTTGACAGTAATTGCCGACGCGCCGACTCGCGGGTAGGCTCCGTTCGAACGGATTTCAGGAGAAATATCATGGCCGAAGTCGCACAGCAGGCGGTCATCGAGACCGACGTCAATTTCGCGCTCAATACGGGGGTCGAACTGGTCAACGTGCCGTCGCGTCCCGGCGGGCAGAAGGGCCATTCGGTCGGCGAGTATGAGGTAAAGCGGGTCTCAATCCGGAATGCCCGCGCCTTGGCGGCAGACCTGTCGCTTGACCGTGAGGGGTTCGCGCTGGTGAACCACGACACAAAGGTCACCGATTTCTACGATCCGGCGCAGATCGAGAACATCTATAACGACGAACTGATCGCGCTGCTCAAAAAGGAAACCGGCGCGAAGGACGTGTACGTATTCGACCATACGCTACGCGCCGGAGACGAAGAGATCGTCAAGGAGAAGATGGTTCGCGAGCCGGTGCAGCGCGCGCATAACGACTACACGATCGCCTCGGGCCCCAACCGGGTGCGCGACTTCTTTGGCGAGGAAGAGGCGAAACCGCTGCTTGAGAGGCGCTTCGCCATCATCAATGTGTGGCGTTCGACCGTCGGCGCGATCGAAGAATACCCGCTCGCCATCGCCGATGCGCGCTCGGTGGCCCAGGACGACCTGATCCGGGCTGTGCGCAAGGCTGCCGAACGGGTCGGAGAGACCTACCGGCTTGGCTACAATCCCGACCATAAATGGTTCTATTTCCCGCTGATGCAGCAGAACGAGGCGATGCTGATCAAATCATACGACTCGCTCGAGGACGGCACGGCGCGTTTCACGCCGCACACAGCCATTCAGGACCCGACCAGCGCGCCGGACGCCAGACCGCGCCAGAGCATCGAAAGCCGCCTGTTCGCGTTTTTCTGAGTCGGTTGCCAGTACACAGTTCGTCATCCCTGACCTGATCGGGGATCCAGACCATCGGCGAGGAGGCGCAATCCTCTGGACCCCGGGTCAGGCCCGGGGTGACAAGCGTGTAAGTGTCAGCTGCAGAGATATCGGTTCGATCATATCGCTCCGTCCTGTCCACCCGTACCACCTGTCATTCCGGACTTGATCCGGGATCCAGCCAGTCGGTGCAGCAGTAAAGTCGGCTGGACTACAGGGCAGACCGGGGTCACAAGTGAGGTAAAGGGGTAAGCGGATCGGTCAGACTGCCTTGGGCGACAGCGAACACTGTCCGCGTTCCGGATTCGGTTCGATGTCACGACGGCTGAGCGCTTCGCCGAGAGCATCGGCGCCGCCGATATAGTCGCCGTCGAGCCATATTTGCGGCACGGTGATCGGCGTCTTCGGCCCGACGATGGGTTTTACGCGGGCCAACATTTCGTATAGGGCGCGAGGGTCCTTCACCACGTCATGATAGGCGTAATCGATTCCGGCTTCCTCCAGATAGCCCTTGGCGCGGACGCAGTGCGGGCAGCTCGCCTTGCCGTAAAGATGATTGCCGAAAATATCGGAGCGTCGCGACCAGGCGTCGATCACGGCTTCGGTCAGCACACCGCGGTTGAGCGCGTGGCCCTGGCTGACCAGCTTGCCTTCCACGATGACGATGAGCGCGTGCCAACCGCCCTTCGGTAGCGGCTTCCACCATTCGCTGAGCCATTCCCGTACGTCGACCTCGACCGGTACGCCCGATAGCTCGTTTTCCAGTGTGTCCTTGATGACGTCGAGCGTCAGTGAGCATTCGCCGCACGGAATGTTTACCTTGAACGGTCCCCAAGAACCCGCCCAGCGGTAGAGCGTGATGACGACCGGGTTTTCGGTTTTCGACATGGCTTCACTCCATTTTGTACTGTCGTGAAGAGACATGGGGCGACGGTCGCAGCGTCGCCAGTGGTCGTCACGGTGGATGACGGTCTTGTGAAGAGGCGTGAGCTACGTTTCAGCCCGCCACACCACGGGGTACTGGTCGCTGTCGAGCGGCCCGCCCGGGGTCAGGTCCGGCGTATCCGGCACCGACGGGATGTATTCGCGCGGCTGCCACACCGCGTCGTCGCCGGCGAAGCGGACGGCGAGCGCCCGGCGGCGTACTTGCGGCGACAGGTTGGCATAGGCTCCGTGCAGCAGGGCGGCATGGAACGCGACGCAGTCTCCCGGCTGGAGATCCCAGCTGACGACCTCGTATCTGTCGGGCTCGGCCTCCACATCCGGCGCCGGGCCGTCATATTTTTCCGCTTCTTCGACCAGATCGCCGAGACCGATGCGGATCGGCTGGTAGGTCTTGCCCCAGAGATGCGAGCCGCGGACGCCTTTCATGACGCCCGTTTCCTTCGAGGCCGGATCGAGCGGTATCCAGAGCGAAACGATATGTTCGCCTGCGACCTCGAAATAGGGGTGGTCCTGATGCCAGTAGGTCGGGTTTTCGGTGCCCGGTTCCTTCACCAGCAGATGCTCGTCGAACAGGTTGGCCTTTTTCGAGCCCATCAGCTTCGCCGCAGCCTCGGCCGCCGGTGATTCGAAGGTGAATTTGCGAAACGCCTCAATCCGCCGGTACATGAAATGATCGGTGAAGAACTTGCCCTTGCCTTCCGGCGCGTAGTTCTTGGACGTAGGGCCGGGCTCTGACATCGCTTCTTCCGTGCCTTCGCGCAGAAGCTCGATCCAGTCCTCGGAAAACAGGCCGTAGAGCGGCACCACACCATCGCGCCGGTAGGCGGCGACTGTTTCGTCGGTAATCGTCGTTGAGGCAGTATTCATGGAGCGGCTATCCTGCCAGAGAGGGATCGTCCTGAAAAGCGGTGGAAATGAAACAACTCATTATCATGCGGCACGGAGAAGCGGAGACCGGTGCCGGCATGCCCGATTTCGACCGGGCGCTGACCGCGAAGGGCAGGGCGGACGCGCGCGATATCGGAAACCGCTTGCAGACAGCGGGTTGCGTTCCCGACGCGGTATTTGCGTCGCCGGCTCTGCGGGCCAGAACCACTGCGGAACTCGCCGTTGAAGGGGCGGGGCTGCCGCCAGGCTGCCTGACGCTCGACGACCGCATTTACCAGGCATTGCCGGATACGCTCCTGGAAATCGCGGCATTCGCCGAACCCGTCCTCGGCCGGATCATGCTGGTCGGACACAACCCGACATTTCACATGTTCGCGCACGGATTTATCGGCGGGGACGCGGTCGTATCCATGAAGCCGGGAACGGCTGTAATCGTCGATGTTTCGGGCGACTGGGCGGCGCTGACGCCACGGTCGGGGAAAGTCAGGGAAGTGCTGAGTCCCTGATCACTCCTCCGCCGGGCTGACTTCCTTCACCGCGCCCCGCCAGCCGCTGCCGGTGATGTCGAAAACCGTGCCTTCGGGCGTACGGTACTTGATCTCGTAGAAGCTGTTGGGATCGCCGGACTTGTTGCCCATGATGTATGTGGCGCCCGCGGCCTCGGCTTTCTCGCAGGCCGCTTCAGGGTCGTCGACCCACATGCCGAAATGGTCGATGCCGTAGAATTCGCCATCGCCTTCCCAGCCCAGCGGCTTGCCCTTGCGGTTCAGGAGCGCGAGATTCACCGTGCCGTCGGACAGGTAGACCGCGCCGTTGGCGGATTCCCCGACCTTTTCCATGTCGAACGCATCGATGAAAAACTTCGCCGAGGCTTCCGGGTCCTTCACCGACATCGCGATGTGACGCAGCTTGGCCATTTTTTCCTCCTTCAGACCGCCGCCTGAACCATGATTTCGACCAATGTGCCGGGGGTCAGCGTGACGCCGACCGCGGCGCGCGCGGGCGGGTGGTCCCTGTTCATCCACGTCATCCAGGCCTCGTTCATGTCGTCTTTCAGGTCCATATCGGCGAGATAGACAACGGCGGAGACGATTTTCGTTTTGTCCGAGCCGATTTCCGCCAGCACCGCGTCGATCCTGGCGAGCACCTGCTCGGTCTGCTCTTTCATCGGCAGGGTCTTGTCGTCCGCGACGATGCCGGAAAGGTAGGCCGTATCGCCGTGAATTACCGCGCGGCTGTTCCAAGCGCCGGGTTGAATGTATTTGAGAGCCATATCTGTTCTCCTTCCAAATTCGGGCATAAGATAGACCTTAATTGCGACGCGCCATAGCGGCATCGAAACGGAGGAAGAACGCAAATGGGCAAGATGCTGAGCGACGAACAGGTCGAGGGGTTCAAAAGGGACGGGTTCATCTTCGGGCTCAACGCGCTGAACGCGGACGAGGCGCAGGAATGTCTCGACTGTCTTGAGGATTACGAAAAGCGAACCGGTCAGACGGCGCAGGAAAGCCTGACTCTTAAATCCCACATGCCGTTCGGCCTTTTCAGCCGGGTTATCCGGAACGACAGGGTGCTGGATGCGGTCGAAGACCTGATCGGGCCGAATATTCTGTGCTGGGGCTCATCCTTTTTCGTCAAGGAGCCCCACTCAAAGACGTTCGTTTCCTGGCATGCGGATACCTATTACTACGGGGTCGAGCCGCAGGAGACCGTGACCGCCTGGATCGCGTTCTCGCCGTCCAATATGGAATCCGGCTGCATTCGCTGCATTCCCGGCAGCCACAAGACGAAATCCGAATTCGACAACAGGCCGGAGGAACATAACGTCCTGAAGCGCGGACAGGTGACCCGTGACGTCGATGAATCCGAATCGGTCTATATGCCTTTGGAGGCAGGGCAGTTTTCGATCCATCACGAATGCACGGTGCATTCGTCGCTGCCCAATAACGCCGATTACCGCCGTATCGGCTATTCGATCCATTACTGCCCGACCCATTGCGGCGAGAAAATGTACGACCCGGTCGACGGCAAGAAATCGGCGGCCCTCGTGCGGGGCGTCGACGAGTACGGTTACTGGGATCCCGAACCCATGACGACGGTCGATTTCGACCCCGCCATGGCGGCGCATATGGTGGAAATCCGCCGCCAGTTCATGTCTCGCAACCAGGGGCGGGGATAGGGAAACCGCCATGTTTGCAGCCGCTGAAACATTTATCGCCGGTATGCGCCAGGATTTCGCCGACGGCCTCCCGGAACCCGATCGCTGGGAACGTTGTCGCACGCTTCTGAAAGAGCTGATAGCCGATCCGGAGGTAAAGGAAGCGGCGAAGGACTGGCCGGTAACCGGCTTCAATCCGAAGACCGACCGGGTGCAGAACCTGCTGTTCTACGAGGATCCCGATTACGGCTTTGTGATCAACGGGTTGATCAAGAATGCCGGCGGTTCCGCGATGGTCCACGATCACGGCACGGCGTGGACGATTTACGGCGTCCTTTCGGGCGAGGAGCGCATCGTTCATTTCGACGCGGACGAAAAGGACGACGGGAAATTCGACATCAAAGAAAGCCACGCTGAAATCTGCGGTCCAGGCGATGTCGATATCGTCCAGCCCTGGCTGATCCATTCGGAATATGCGCAGGAGGAGAAATCCATCGCCGTGATCGTGCGTTCCCAGCGTTCGGGAACGTTCCTGCAATACCGCTATCTCGATGACGGCTCGAAGGTAGAATTCGGTGGTCCCGAACAGGTTCCTTATTCGCTAGGCTGATATTTTTTATATATTTTTCAATTCTTTATCATGTTTTCTTGACAGAAAGAGCAGGGATACCACTGCGCCTGTCAACGCCAGAAACATGTCCCACTGCGTGTCCCAGACATCGCCCTGCGTACCGAGGAAATCGGTCGCGCCTTCGCCGGCAATGAGCGCCGCCCACCATTCGATCATCTCGTAGAACGCGCTGAAGGCGAGGCAAACGCAGGCGCAGATTACGAAAAGCCATTTCCCCGGCTGCAAAGGCGATCTGCGCAGCAGGATTTCGCGCGCTGCAATAGCAGGAATGAAGCCCTGCGCCAGATGACCCAGCCGGTCGTAGTGATTCCGCCCCAGATCGAACCAGTCCTGTACCCAGAAGCCCACCGGTACCCGTGCATAGGTGAAATGACCACCGATCATCAGGATCACGGCGTGGATGAAGATCAGGCGGTAAAGCAGGGAGGTCAGCGGAAAAGATTTCCGGGTGACGATGAGCAACGGCGCCACGATCAGAACCGGCAAGACTTCCATAAACCAGGTCAGCGTGTCGAACGGTTCAATACCGGACCAGATCAGGACGAGGGTGGTTCCCGTCAAAAGAAAGAGGTTTTCCCGGCCCTGGGTTGAAAAATTTCTCAAGAGTTTTCCGTAATTAATTGAAACAGCTTCAGGTTTTTGGTTGACGTGATGACAGAGCGTATAGGGCAACAGCCGCTGCGTTCGAGACATTCAGGCTGTTCAGAAGCCGTTCTCCGGTTTGCCGCTCGCCGATGCGGACAAGAAGGTCGCACGCGTCGCGGGTGAGCCTGCGCAAGCCAGGTCCTTCTGCGCCTAAAATCAATATATTTCTATTATTTGCTGGTGTTTGTTCAATTGAAATATCAGTTTCTGAATCGAGCCCTGTTGTCCAGAACCCGGCATCCTTCAGCGTTTCCAGCGAACGCACGATATTTGTGACCCGAACAAGCGGCACGCGCTCGACGGCTCCCGATGCGGCCTTGGCCATGGACCCGGTGACCTCGGGGGCGTGGCGGTCCTGCACGATGACTCCGAGCGCCCCGAATACGGCCGCCGATCTTAGGATGGCGCCGATATTCTGAGGGTCGTTGACCTGGTCGAGCACGACGATCAGGGCGTTGGCTGACGTTCCAGCCTCAGCAATCAGGTCCTCAATTGCCACTATCGGCAGTGGGGCGACGAGCGCGGCATGTCCCTGATGCACGGCGCCCGGCGGCAGCAGGGCCTCCATCTCCTCCCTGTCGATCCTTTCCGACTGCACCGGTGTGCATGGGGAGGCCTCGATTGGATCTCCTGTGTGAACGAGCCTGTGGATCGTCCGCAGCGGATTTTCGAGTGCGGCTGCGACGGCGTGATTTCCATATAGCCAGATATAGCTGCCGGCATGACGGGGGAGGGGCTTCCTCCCGCGGTCGCCCCGCAGGTCCGATGCGCGATGGGGCGCGCGGTCCGACTCGCGCCGCTGCCTGCCTCTGGAGGCAGATGATTTTCTTCGTCTTGATCCGCTCATGACTCTACGATGTAAGTTCTTGCCCTGCTGAATTCCATTCTCTATAGTCGCCGCGAAAGATGGGTAAAGGCAAACCTCCTGCTGGCAAATGGTTTTCCATTCGCGGGTAAGGGGTTTTTGTCATTTTTTGATCGTTGACAAACGGAGCAAGATTCCCGTATTTCGCACGTTCGCGTTTCGCCTGCCTGGAACGGATCGGCTGTCCGATTCTGGGGAGGGGTGCCCGAGTGGCTAAAGGGGACGGGCTGTAAACCCGTTGGCGTACGCCTACGTTGGTTCGAATCCAACCCCCTCCACCACGCGGCAGGTGGAAGATTGTGAGGGAGCTTGAGGTTTGGTAGGAGATGTTGCACTGCGGGTGTAGCTCAATGGTAGAGCCCCAGCCTTCCAAGCTGGTTACGTGGGTTCGATTCCCATCACCCGCTCCAAAACTCGACTGAAACTAAAGTGATCTTACCGAAGGACCGGTGTCCGGGGTCCGTTTGAGAAAACTGGGAAAAGACGATGGCTAAAGAGAAGTTTGAACGTACGAAGCCGCATTGCAACATCGGGACGAT
>JAYOLL010000049.1:0-9895 GCA_038120295.1 Rhodospirillales bacterium
ATGACGCCGGTGGCCCGTGTCGACGATTATCGCGGCTTCGTCTTCGCCTCGCTGTCGTCCGAGGGACCGTCGCTGGTCGACTTTCTCGGCCATATGACAACCTCTTTCGACGACATGATCGACCGTGCGCCCGATGGCGAGATCGAAGTGGCAGGCGGCATCGCGCGGCATGCCTATAACGGCAACTGGAAGCTGATCTTCGAAAACGTCAATGACGGGCTGCACCCGCTGACCGTGCATCAGTCCTCGATCGAGGCGGCGCGCGATCAGGATGACGGTGTCTGGAGCGACGGGGCGGGCGAGATCGCCGTGCGCCAGATGCGTCAGAACGGCGCGCCGTGGGATATGTGGGAAAAGCAGATCGGTCTCTGGGCCTATCCTAACGGGCATTCCTATCTCGGCGACTATCACGACGATGAGAAGCTGGTAGCTGCGCAGCGCGATCCGTCTTTCGACGACTATCTTGCGGCGATGGAAGCCGCCAGGGGAAAGGACAGGACGCGCGAGATTCTCGGCGTACTGCGCTGGAATACCAACATCTATCCCAGCCTCAGCTTCATGAGCCAGTTCCGGCAGATTCGCGTGATCCGTCCCGTTTCGGTCGACCGGACGGAGGTTCTGGGTTTCTGTTTCCGGCTCAAGGGCGCGCCGGATCGTATGTTCCGAGACACGGTCAGCTTCGCCAACGTGACCAACGCGGTCGCTTCGCCTGTCCTTACCGACGATCTCGAAACCTATTTCCGGATTCGCTGCGGCGTCGAGTCCGAAGGTAACGACTGGATTCCGACATCGCGCGGTCTCGGCAGGGACGTAGAGGACGGCAATGGGGGCTGGCGCGCGGAGAACGGGCTGAGTGAGCTGCATATCCGGAACATGTTCCGCTGCTGGTCCGACTATATGGGCGGCGCGGCAATATGACCGGAGACATTCGCGCCGTAGAGCTGTTCCTGTTTCACGAAGCGCGTCTTCTCGACGAGGCCCGGTTCGAGGAATGGCTCGCGCTATTTACCGCTTCCGCCTGGTACTGGGTGCCGATCGAACCCGGTCAGGCCGACCCGTTCGAGTCGGTTTCCATCATCTATGACGACCGCCGCCTGCTGGAGACGCGGGTGCGGCGTCTGCTCAACCCCAATATCCACGCCGAAGAGCCGCGCACCCGGACGAGCCGCATTGTCGGCAATATCGTGCTGGGGGAGGATGCCGGCCCAGATGTCGACCCAGGCGCCGATCTGGTTGTGGCGTCGCGCTTCCAGATGGCGGAATTCCGGCGCGACCGGCAGCGGATCTTCGCGGGTAGCATGCGCCACGGGCTGGTGAGGGCAGGCAACAGCTTTCGCATTGCCTGGAAGCGGGTCGATCTGGTCAACAGCGGCGGTATGCTGGAAGGCATCAGCGTTCCCTTCTGACCGTTCTCCGCGCATGTTTGGCCCTAATGCCGATTTAGGGGAAATGGATTATTCTTTGCGGAGACCGCCGAAAAACGCTAGATAGCCCCATCCGCAAGAAAAACGCCTGAAAATCTGCCGGTTTCGATGTCAGAACAGCAAAAAAACGCCCTGTTGCCCGCCGGCCTGCGCGATGTGCTCCCGCCCGACGCTGCGTTCGAAGCGGAAATCGTCGAAAGGCTGGTGGCCTGTTTCGAAGCGCGCGGTTACGACCGGGTTAAACCGCCCCTGATCGAGTTCGAAGAGGGGCTGCTAAGCGGCGCAGGCATCGCGCTTGCGCCCCAGACATTCCGGCTGATGGATCCGGGCTCGCAGCGCATGATGGGCGTTCGCGCGGATATAACCCCGCAAATCGCCAGAATCGCCCGAAGCCGGCTCGCCGGGGCGCCGAGGCCCCTGAGGCTTTCCTACGCTGGTGACGTGCTACGCGTTCGCGGCGGACAGCTGCAGCCGGAAAGGCAGATTGCGCAGGTCGGCGCCGAGCTGATCGGGTCCGCCGCGCCCGCCGCCGACGCCGAGATCATCTCCATGGCGGTGGATGCGCTCGAAGCGCTGGGAATTGAGGGCGTCAGCGTCGATGTGACCGCGCCGCGCCTGGTGCCGGGGATCATGTCCGCGCACGGTATCGATGATGATCGGGCGGAACGGCTGCGGGCCTTGCTGGACCGCAAGGATTCATCGGGGCTGAACGAATTGGCGGGGGATGCCGCCGGACTTCTGACGGCCCTTCTGGGTGCGACAGGACCGGCCGATTCGGCGCTCGAAGCCCTGCGTGCCCTCGATCTGCCCGGCGATGCCGCGAACGAACGGGAGAGAATAGCCGAGGTCGTCCGGTTGCTGCGCCTCGCCGTGCCCGATATCCGGATTACGCTGGATCCGGTCGAACACCGAGGGTTCGAATATCATACCGGCGTCGGATTCACGATTTTCGCCCGCGGCGTGCCGACGGAACTGGCGCGCGGGGGGCGTTACCGCGTCGCCAACGGGGATGGAAACCCGGACGGCGAACGGGCAACCGGCGTTACTCTCTATGTTGAGACCGTTCTCGGGATACTTCCCAGACCGGATAGGGGGCGGAGGCTTCTGGTGCCAGCCGGTACGCCGCCTGACCTGGCCGCTGCGATGCGGGCAGAGGGCTGGACCACCGTTGCGTCGCTCGGCGAGCAGGGAGACCTCGACGGTGAAGCCGAACGGCTTGCATGCAGCCATGTGCTGCGCGATGGTGCGCCGAAACCCATCTGAACGTTATCTGAAAACAGGAAAACAAGATGTCGAACGTAGCCGTGGTCGGCGCGCAATGGGGAGACGAGGGCAAGGGCAAGATCGTCGACTGGCTGTCAAGCCGGGCCGATGTCATCGTGCGGTTCCAGGGCGGCCACAATGCCGGCCATACTCTGGTGATCGACGGGGTAACCTACAAGCTCAGCCTTTTGCCGTCCGGCGTGGTGCGTCCCGGCAAGCTGTCGATCATCGGCAATGGCGTGGTGATCGATCCGTGGGCGCTGCTTGCCGAAATCGAGACGATTGCCGGCCAGGGCGTTCAGATCACACCGGACACTCTCCGCATTGCAGATAATGCGAGCCTGATCCTGCCCTTGCACGGGCAGCTCGATCGCGCGCGCGAAGAGGCCAGCGGGGCCGGCAAGATCGGCACCACAGGGCGGGGCATCGGTCCCGCCTACGAAGACAAGATCGCGCGCCGCGGCATCAGGGTCTGCGACCTGCGGGAAGAGGCGACTCTGGGCGACAAGATCAACCGGCTGCTGGTGCATCACAACGCGCTGCTGCGCGGCCTCGGCGCCGGCGAAATCGACCGGGAGGACCTGCTGGCGAAACTGCGCGAGCTTGCTCCGCGCCTGACGCCTTACGCGGACTCGGTCTGGCAGCGGCTGGACGAGGCGCGTCGCGCTGACAAGCGCATCCTGTTCGAGGGCGCGCAGGGCGCAATGCTCGACGTGGATCACGGAACCTACCCGTTCGTCACCTCCTCCAACACGCTGGCGGCGCAGGCGGCGATCGGCTCCGGGATCGGGATCAAATCGATCGGCTATGTGCTCGGCATAACCAAGGCCTATACGACGCGCGTCGGCAGCGGGCCGTTTCCGACCGAGCAGGAAAACGATATCGGCCAGCTTCTCGGCGAACGCGGGCATGAGTTCGGCACTGTGACCGGGCGCGCCCGCCGTTGCGGCTGGTTCGATGCCGTCATGGTCCGTCAGGCCATCCGGGTCGGCGGCATCGACGGGATTGCGCTGACCAAGCTGGACGTTCTTGATGGTCTGAAAACGCTTCAGGTGTGTACAGGATACCAATACCGCGGGGAGCGGATCTCTCATTTTCCGTCGGGACGGGACGCCCAGGCTGAGGTTGAGCCGGTCTACGAGACGCTCGACGGATGGTCGGAGAGTACCTGCGGGGCGCGAAGCTGGGCCGATCTGCCGGCGACCGCCGTTAAATATATTCGCCGGATCGAAGAGTTGATCGAGGCGCCGGTGGCGCTGCTATCGACCAGTCCCGAGCGGGACGACACCATCCTGGTCAAGGATCCGTTTTCCGGGTAGCGCGTTTTCTGTGTGACCGGATTACGCAATAGCGTTCGTTCACGCTTCCTTAATCATCTCCGTTAACCGTCCGTTCGTTTCGACGGGCTAGGATTTCCGACGTTTTCGGCGGGAATCCGTCCGGCAGTCGGGCCCTTTGGACATGGTTGACGAGTCAGAAAAGCAGATATCCCCGGCGGATCGCGCATCCGGCGGTCCGGAAATTTCGGCCTCCGAGAACTACACCGTCCTCGCCGGAGCGCGTGTGCCCGACTTCGATCTCGGAAAGATCAGGGCCTATGCGGTCCGGGACGAGCGTGGAGCGAAGGAGAATCTGGTCGCCCGAATCTGTCCTCCGGAAGCCATGCCCCGCCTCCAGAATGTCGGCCAGGTCCGTAATCTTACCGAGGCAAGTCTGCTGCGTCCCCTCGATTACAGCACCGTGACATGGCCGGGAATCGACGGGTCCTCTACGGCCCTGATCTTTGCCCGCCCGATGCACGGTACTCTGATGTCGGCTGACGATACGACCATCAATCCGATGCATCCCGACGAGATTACGCGCTGCCTCCTTGGACCGGCGGTCCTGACGCTGGGTTACATGTCGCAACGGTCAGTAACGCACCGTGCAATCCGGCCCGACAACATTTACTGGGACGGGCTGATGAAGACATCGGTGCAGCTGGGGGACTGTTTGTCGACGGGTCCCGCCATGATGCAGCCGGTCCTGTTCGAATCGATTGAATCCGGCATGACGCCGCCGGTGGGTCGAGGACCAGGCACTATCGCCGATGATTTTTACGCGCTTGGCGTGACAACTCTCATCCTGTCATTGGGCAGGGTTCCCCTTCAGGGGTTGTCGCCGGAAGAGATTGTCCGCGAGAAGCTCCGGCATGGGTCGTTTGCGGCGCTGATGGAAGGTAAACGTCCCCCCTTCGGCCTGCGTGAGCTTTTGCGCGGTCTGCTGTCAGATGACACGCATAACCGCTGGGGGCTGGAGCAGCTGGAACAATGGCTCGGTGGTGGGCAACGGTCCTCAGTCCAGGAGGTTCGAACCGGTTCTGTGCCGCGGTCCTTCAGGTTTGACGGGAAGGATTACTCCAACTACCGGTTGCTGGAGGACGCGTTCGGCCGCGACCTGAAAAAAGCGGCATCGGCGATTGGCGACCCCAAATTCGACGAGTGGCTGCGAAAGGGGCTGAACGATCACTCTCTGGCAGACAGGATGCAGGCGGTTCTGAATGCCGGTTCCGATAGTGGGCGGGCGGCTCGCCCCGGCGCCTCGCAGGTTACGCGCGTTTGCCTGCTGCTGGACCCCTACGGACCGATACGCGCCAAGGGGCTCGTTGCAATGCCGTCGGGCATCGGCAGCAGCCTGTCCGACGCCTTTATCCGCAAGGACACGGCTGCAATAGAAAGCATCAGGAATTGCCTGCAGGACGGCGCACCGGCCGACTGGTTCAAACTTAAAGGCGAAACCGAGACGATCATCTACGAACAGGAAATAAAGCTGTTCGACCGGATGCAGCAGTTCCTCGGCAACAAGGCGATGGGTTACGGGATCGAACGCTGCCTTTACACGCTGGACCCGTATCATGCCTGCCGAAGTGCGGTGACAGACGGAGCCGCTGTCACGGAGGCCCGCGAGCTTTTGCCCGCTATCGAAAAGGTCGTCCAACGGCGTGGCGAGTTTTCGCCTATCGTCGACCGGCATCTCATCGCCTTCATCGTGACGCGCTTCAAGATCAATATCGACCGTCCTCTGGCTGCGCTCGATCTCGAACAGGATGACGAAAGCGGGATCAAGCTCGCCATGCTGACGATTTTTGCGCGCGCTCAGACCAAGCATGGGCCGGCGGAGCTGCCGGCCATGACGTCCTGGTTCGCCCGCGAGCTGGAATCGACCGTCAACCGGATCAACAGCAGGTCGTTTCGGGATCAGATGCGCAAGAGAATCCGCGCCCTGGCGAACGGCGGTAGCCTGATAAAGCTTCACGCCTGTCTCAGCAACGACAAGGCCTACCGTCAGGACGACAGTGCGCGGAAGAAGGCGGCCAGGGAATTCGTTCTGGCGGCAAAGGAGATCGCGCAGCTCGAATCGCAGGAGTTCCGGGACAGCGCACAGCGGTCCGGCTGGAAGATCGCCAGCGGCATCAGTACGACGGTGTCTGTCCTGTCGGTCTGTTTCGTCGCATTCGGATAGGCTGGAGGGTTCGGGAACATGCCCCAGAAGACAAAAAGAGACGCTAGAAAACCGCTATTGCTGGCGACACTCGCGCTGGTGCTCCTGTTTGCGGCGCTGCCGACGGCAACCGTTCTCGCGCTCGGGATGGCGCCGACCCTGGCGGCGATGGTCGTTGACGTGACGCCCGGACGGTATCTGATGAAATGCGTTGCCGGCATGAATTTCGCCGGTGTCGTGCCCTTTCTTCACCGTTTGTGGTCGACCGGCCACGACCTTCACGTTGCGCTCGATATCGTGACGGATATCTTCGTGGTCTTCGTGATGTACGCGTCGGCCGGTCTCGGCTGGCTGCTGTTCTTCGGTTTCCCGAGCGCGGTTGCGACCTGCCGGTCGCTCAATGCGAAACGCCGTATCTACTTTCTGCGCGAAAAACAGAAGAACCTGCTGGAAGAGTGGGGAGAATGCATCCTGCCGCCCGGCACGGCAGCGGAATCGCTAAAACCGGACGCGTCTTCCGCCGAGGACGATGCCGCCGAGGGGCAGCGCGATGCCGTCGCGCCGGCTGCCGGAACCTGACTGGAGCGGCCGGGGCCTATTCCGCGATCTGGTTGTCGATAACAGCGTTGCGGATGGATTTCTGAATCTTCTCGAACGCGCGGACCTCGATCTGACGCACCCGCTCGCGGGAGATGTCGTACTCTTCGCTTAGCGCCTCAAGCGTCTTCGGATTGTCCGACAGGCGTCGTTCGGTGAAAATGTGCCGTTCGCGTTCGTTCAACGTCTTCATTGCAGCGGCGAGCATTTCGCGCCGGTCTTCGAGCTCCTGCCGGTCGCCGAGCTCGTCTTCCTGGGTCGGTGAATCGTCGACCAGCCAGTCCTGCCATTCGCCCTCGCCATCGACGCGAAGCGGCGCGTTGAGTGAGCTGTCGGGCGCCGTCAGGCGGCGGTTCATCGAGATGACATCCTGTTCCGGCACATTGAGTGCGGTGGCGATCTTTTCGACGTTTTCGGGCGACAGGTCGCCTTCCTCCATTGCCTGGATCTGGCCCTTCATCTTGCGCAGGTTGAAGAACAGCTTCTTCTGCGCTGCCGTGGTGCCGATCTTGACCAGCGACCAGGTGTGCAGGACGTACTCCTGGATCGACGCCTTGATCCACCACATCGCATAGGTGGCGAGCCGGAAGCCCTTGTCCGGGTCGAACCGCTTGACCGCCTGCATCAGCCCGACATTGCCTTCGGAAATCAGCTCGCCCAGCGGCAGGCCGTAGCCGCGATAGCCCATCGCGATCTTGGCGACGAGCCGCAGATGGCTGGTGACCATGCGGTGGGCCGCATCGACGTCGCCCTGCTCGGTCCAGCGCTTGGCCAGCATGAACTCTTCTTCCTGCGACAGCAGCGGGAATTTGCGGATCTCCTGCAGATAGCGCGACAGGTTGCTGGTCGGGTCGACGCTGGTGGTCGCCGGCAGGTTGGCGGACCGTGCAATCGCAGTACTGCCGGACGGGGAGGAGGGTGGGGCAGAGTCGTCAGGGGCGGAGGAGGAGGGCTGATCGTTCATTATGTTCCAACTATATCCGATGATCCCACTTTTCTCAAGAAATTATACTTTTTCCAATAAGCCGATTAATTCTCTAATATCATTTGGTAAACCCGAATGGAATTTCAAGCTTTCTCCTGATTCCGGATGCCGGAAACCAAGCGTTGCCGCATGCAGCGCCTGTCGCCCGAATGAGGATGCCGCCTCCGCCGCCTCTCCCATTTGCTGCCTCCGCGCCCGTCGCGCACCGCCGCCATAGGCGGGATCGCCGATCACCGGATGGCCGATATGCGCCATATGGACACGGATCTGGTGGGTCCTTCCCGTCGCCAGCCGGCATTCGACCAGGCTGGCCGCCGCATCCGGCCCCTTTCCGAAACGCTGCTCGACGCGATAGCGCGTCAGAGCCGTCTTGCCGCGCCCCTCGACCACCGCCATCTTTTTCCGGTTGCGCGCGCTGCGCCCGATATTGCCCTCGATCTCGCCTGCCGGCGGGGACGGTGCGCCCCACACCAGGGCGCGATAGGCGCGCTCCATGTCGTGCGCGGCGAACTGTTCCGAGAGCGCCCTGTGCGCCGCATCCGTTTTGGCGGCGACCATCAGCCCGCTGGTGTCCTTGTCCAGCCGATGGACGATACCGGGCCGGCGTACGCCGCCGATCCCCGACAGGCTGTCTCCGCAATGCGCCAGAAGGGCGTTCACCAGGGTATTCTCCATGTTGCCCGGCGCCGGGTGGACGACCAGCCCGGCCGGCTTGTCGATCACGATCAGCGAGGCATCCTCGTACACGACGTCGAGCGCGATCTCCTGCGCCTTCGGCGTCGCATCCACAGGGTCGGGAACAAAGATGGCGAAACTTTGGCCCTGTTTGACCCTGAAATTGGGGTCGGTTATCGTCCCGCCGGCTTCGAGATCGCCTTTTGCGCTCAGGTCAGCGCTTACCGCGCCGTTCTCGATCAGCGCCTTGACGCGCGAGCGGGAAAAGCCGTCGAGCGCGCCGGCCAGCATGCGGTCGAGCCGTTCGCCGTCGGATGGCGCCGTGACATGTTGTGTTGTGCCGTGCCGGTCGGTTGTCATGTTGTTTGTGACCATAAGGGGAGATGACCCTAAAAAATGAAACTGCTCAAGGCTTCCGTCATCATCATGGGTATCCTGATCCTTGTCGGGCTGACGGTGCTGGTCGTCGAGGTCATACGCCGCCACGGCGCGGAGGGCGAGGCCGCACCCGCCAGCCCCGTCGCCGCAGCGCCGGTCGAGCGCGGGTTCGGCAACCGCGATATTTCGATTCCGCGGGGCGCGGAGGCGGTGGAAACGCGGATCGACGGCGATCGGGCGTTGGTCCGTCTGAAACTGGCTGACGGCAACCAGGCCATCCTCATCATCGATATCGCGACCGGCGACCGGCTGGGGCTGATCCGGCTGGAGCCGCGTTGAGTTTTCGGGCCTGTTGGGGGAGTGGGCCGGCGCGATCCGTCGGCGGCCGGCGCCCGGATATTTCACCCTTGATCGTCGGTCGGTATTTCCCTATTTAGAGCGCTCCTGCAATGCTGCACGGCCATTATGTCCCCTTCGTCTAGTGGCCTAGGACATCGCCCTCTCACGGCGAAAACAGGGGTTCGAGTCCCCTAGGGGACGCCATAGTTTTTCAGACAATCTAAGCGGCAGAAAACTGCGGTTTCCAAGCTGCCGCTATCTGCTGTTGTGACACATTTGGCAGTCTTTGTGGCACAATCTGTGGCACAAAAACTATGGGTCTAATTGCCATGCCACAAGGCAGCGACATGCCAAAGGTGGATAAACGCTACCTCTACAAAAGGAAGGGCGGATCCACATGGTGGGTAAAATTTCGTGTACCCGGAACGAACAAGACGGTTCGCAAGTCACTCAAGACCAAAGACCTGAGAGAAGCACAGGCGAGGCGGGACAAGCTTCTAGAGCAGCGCAAGCAACTGGTCGAGCAGACCAGCTATGCAACGCAGCTGGTGCAGCTTCGCGAACAGTACCTCGCCAGCGTTGACGACCAAGAACGGGAAATTGTCAGAGAGAAGATACAGGAAGCATCTGAGGACATGGCGGCAGAGCAGGGACTACTGCATCTCTACAAAGGCCATGGAGACTTTGACCCAGACCAGCTGTCTGAGGAGGAGTTAAGGCCGTGGAAGGCCTATAAGACGGCTTTAGGGGAATT
>JAYOLL010000050.1:0-8619 GCA_038120295.1 Rhodospirillales bacterium
ACCGGCGCCATTTTCGGCTGTCCGGCGCATGACCAGCGCGACCTGGATTTCGCCCGCAAATACGAATTGCCGGTGCGCCCGGTGGTGATCCCGCCCGAGGCGGACGCAGCAACATACGAAGTCGCCGACGAGGCTTATACCGGTCCGGGCAGGCTTGCCAATTCCGACTTTCTCGACGGGATGGAGGTCGAGGCCGCCAAGGCGGAAGCGATCGCCCGGCTGGAAGCGAAAGGCGAGGGTGAGGCGCGCACGACCTACCGGCTGCGCGACTGGGGCGTGTCGCGCCAACGCTACTGGGGCTGCCCGATCCCGGTAATCCATTGCGACGATTGCGGGCTGGTGCCGGTGCCCGAGGAAGACCTGCCGGTCGTGCTGCCGGAAGACGTTACGTTCGATCAGCCGGGCAACCCGCTGCTGCGCCATCCGACCTGGAAAGATGTCGACTGCCCGTCCTGCGGCAAGCCGGCGCAGCGCGAAACCGACACGCTGGACACGTTCGTCGAATCGTCCTGGTACCAGGCGCGCTTCTGCTCGCCGAGGTCCGGCGCGCCGGTCGACCGGGACGCGGTCGATTACTGGCTGCCGGTCGATCAGTATATCGGCGGCATCGAGCACGCCATCCTGCACCTTTTATATGCGCGGTTCTTTACCCGGGCGATGGAGCGCTGCGGTTACCTGTCGGTCAAGGAGCCTTTCGCCGGGCTGTTCACCCAGGGCATGGTGTGTCACGAGACCTACCGGACGGAAAGCGGCGCGTGGGTCACGCCCGCCGAGCTCGAAAAAGGCGACGATGGCGCCTGGCGTCTGCTGGAGAGCGGCGCGCCGGTAACGGTCGGTCGTTCGGAAAAGATGTCGAAGTCGAAAAAGAATGTCGTCGACCCGGAAGACATCATCGCCACCTACGGGGCGGATTGCGCGCGCTGGTTCATGCTGTCGGACAGCCCGCCGGACCGCGATCTCGAATGGACCGAAGCCGGTATCGCCGGCGCGTGGCGTTTTCTCAACCGGCTGTGGCGGCTGGGCACGGCTGACGGAATCGCGGCGGCCGGAACGCCGATCCCCGACAGCCTGTCGGAGGCAGCGCAGGCGCTGCGCCAGCAGGTCCATAAGGCGATCGACGGCGTCACCGACGATCTCGAGAAGTTCCACTTCAACCGGGCCGTCGCGCGCATTTACGAGCTGGTCAACGCACTGGGCGATTTCGCGGAAACCGGAGACGTTGCAGGCGCGGTCAGGCGGGAAGCGCTGGAAACGGCGATCTGCCTGGTCGGTCCCATGATGCCGCACCTCGCGGAAGAGATGTGGCATCGGCTCGGGAACGAAACCCTGCTGGCCGACACTGCCTGGCCCGAGGCCGACCCGGCCCTTCTGGTGGAAGACACGGTGACGGTCGCGGTTCAGGTGCGCGGCAAGCTGCGCGCGACCATTGAGCTGCCGCGAGATGCCGACCAGAAAACCGCGGAGGACGCTGCGCTGGCCGAACCGAACGTTCAGGCAGCGCTCGAAGGCAAGACCGTCAACCGGATCATTTTCGTGCCCAACAAGATCGTCAATGTGGTTCACGGCTGAACGAACGCGCGCCGGCGCTTTTGCGGCTGTCATCGTCGTCGCAGCCGCCATGCTGCTGCAGGCCTGCGGTTTCCGCCCCGTCTACCACGCGCGGGGCGATGCCAGCTCGGAGACGCTTTCGACGATTGACGTCGAACCGATCGCCGACCGCAAGGGACAGCAGCTTCGCACCATGCTGCGCGCGCGGCTTTCGCCCAAGGGGCCCGCGGACCGTGCGTTTTACCGGCTGACGGTTACGCTTACGGAGTCGAAATCCGAGCTTGCGATCCGGCGGGACGAAAGCGCCACGCGCGCAAACCTGACGCTCAGTGCGAAATTCCGGCTCGAACGGCTGCCGCCCTACGCGCCTGGTACTTTCGACGGTTCGGCGCTTTCGACCAACAGCTACAATGTTCTGGATTCCGATTACGCGACGCTGAGCGCGGAGAACGATGCGAGGAACCGAGCGCTCCGGACGCTGGCGGAAGAGATTCGCCTGAGAATCGCCGGAGCCATCAATAACCCGGCCGTTTTCAAGATTCCCGTCCCGAAACGATAAAGCGCGTTCCGTGAAAATCGCGCCCCGAAATATTGAAAGTTTTCTGAAGGCGCCGCCGACCGATCTGCATGCGGTCCTGGTGTACGGTCCGGATTCCGGTCTGGTGCGCGAACGGGGCAAGGCCCTGATCCACGCTGTCGTCGACGACCCGGCGGACCCGTTCCGGATTGTCGAGCTGCGCGCGGCCGAGTTGCGCGACGACCCGGCCCGGCTGTTTGACGAGGCGGCAGCGATGTCACTGACGGGCGGCCGGCGGGCGGTAAACCTGCGCGATGCGGCAGACGCCCACGCCGGGCCGCTGGACGATTTCCTGTCCGACCCGGTCGGCGATGCGCTGATCGTGGTGGAGGCCGGCAATCTCGGACCGCGTTCAAAATTGCGCAAGCTGTTCGAGGATTCGAAAGCCGCCGGCGCCGCGATCCCATGCTACGCCGACGAGGGCCGCGCGCTGTCGGATGTGGTGAGCAAAACCCTCGCCGATGCGGGGCTCAGGGCATCGCGGGACGCCATGGCTTACCTTGTCGCCAATCTCGGGTCCGACCGGATGGTGAGCCGGTCAGAACTGGAAAAGCTGGTCCTTTATATGGCGGGACAGAGCGAGGTCTCACTCGACGATGCGATGGCCTGCGTCGGCGACAGCGCCGCGATGACGCTGGACGATCTTGTCTATTCGGTCGCCGGCGGAGACCTGGCGCGGCTTCCCCGCATGCAGGACCGCGCCATCCAGGAAGGGATAGAGCCGACCGCGATCCTCCGCGCGGCAGGACGCCATTTCCAGCGGCTGCATGCCTGCGCCGGGCTGATGGCGGAAGGCGCGCCCGCCGACAGCGCCGTCAAATCACTCCGCCCGCCGATCTTCTTTCGCCAGGCAGATGCGTTCCGCGACCAGCTTCGCCTGTGGCGCAGGACCGATCTCGACCGCGCGCTTGACTGGCTCAGCGAGGCCGAGAAGAATTGCAAATCGACGGGATTTCCCGCCGAAACCGTCTGTCACCAGACGCTTTTGCGGCTCGCCGCCAGCGCCCGGGCGCTGGCCGGACGGCGAGGCGGATAAAGCGCGAGCTAACCAGGGTTCGGAAAGGGACAAGCCGATGCGATTTCTGACCGTTCCGGCTTTCGCCCTGGCGATAATCCTTGGACTTACGAACGCATCCGCGGCGCAGGAAAAAGTCGATCTCGAACTGATCCTGCTGGCCGACGGGTCGGGCAGCGTCGATGACGAGGAATTCCTGCTGCAGCGGATCGGCTACGCGCGCGCACTCCGGCACCCGACCATCATCCGCGCGGTTACCGGCGGTCGGCTGGGACGCATCGCCCTGACCTATGTCGAGTGGAGCGGGCCGGAGCTGCACATCCCCATCGTGCCCTGGACCACCATCGGATCGAAGGCAGACATCAAGGCCTTTGCGAAGAAGCTGGAGGAGCATCCGCGCGAGCTTTACGGCGGGGGCACCGCGCTCGGCGACGCAATCATCTACGGCATGAATTCGCTGAATTCGAACGCCTATGACGGCGCGCGCCGCGTGATCGATATTTCCGGCGACGGGCCGGATCGCAACGGGCTCGACGCCACGGTCGGGCGCGATCAGGCGGTCGCCGCCGGCATCACAGTCAACGGCCTGCCGATCCTGACCGGCTGGCCGGGGCTCGAACGGTTCTTTTACGATAACGTAATCGGCGGCCCCGGCGCGTTTGTCGAGGCCGCGCGGGGATTCAGGGACATCTATTACGCCATTCGGCGCAAGCTGATCCGGGAGATTGCGGGGACGCAGGAGCAACGACAATACGCGGAACGGATGGAGGATTAATGGCGACCTTCGTACTCATACACGGCGCGTTTCAGGGCGGCTGGATCTGGAAGATTGTTGCGACCAAGCTGCGCGATGCAGGCCATACGGTCTATACACCGACGCTCGACGGGTGCGGTGAGCGGGCCTATCAGCTGCGCCCCGGCATCACCACCGAAACGCAGGCCGAAGAAGTCGCGCAGTTCCTCTGGTCAGAGGATCTGAACGACGTCGTGCTGGTCGGCGCATCGGCCGGCGGGATGGTCATGGCGAAAACGGCAGAGCTCGCGCGCGACCGCATTTCCCGGCTGGTGTTTTCGGACGCGCTGGCCCTCATGAATGGCGAATGCATTCGCGACATCACCGGCAGCAGCGGCCTGTCGGCTCAGACCGAACTGTCCATCGGCCCGACCCGCGACGACCGCTATAACCGGTTTATTCAGGAGCTCGATGAGGAAACCGCCAGCTGGGCCGCTGACCGATCCACCGTGCATCCCATCGGCTGTTTCACAAGCCCGGTGGTGCTGGAAAAATTCTGGGATCAGGACTGGGACGCGTCCGTCATCTGGTGCAAACGCGCCGGCAAGCCGGGCGAGCCGCATCAGCGGCGCTGCGCGGAAGCGCTGGGCGCGCGCTGGCATGAGCTGGATACCGGGCATTTCCCGATGCTCACCATGCCGGACGCGCTGATCGACATTATTACGAAGGGATAGGGGAGCAATATGAGCGGAGAGAGCGAACGGCGGTCGCGGCGCTGGCGCGACCAGCGCTGGCTGATGGATGCGGTGGTGGCGACCATCGGCATCGAGTGGGAGCAGGAGCGGCTGTCGCATTACGCCAGACCGGCGGGCCCGGCGGCGGCGCCCGTGTTCCGTGCCGCGGGCGCGCGCATGAAAAAATTCAGCGACGCGCATCGGGAATTCGCCAGCGCCGCGCGCCGTATAGAAGCCCGTGCGGATCATTACGCCGGGCTCGGCCGGGAACTGCCGGCGCGCGAAAGCTATATCCTTGCGGCCCTTCTCTGGGCGGCGGCGCGCTGGCCGCTTTACGAGATCGACGAGCGCTACCGCAGTTACGAAGATCGCATGGTGCGCTGCTACGACGCGTTTATCGAACGCGCGCCGCGTCCCATCGAGCGCATCGATATCCCGTTCGAGCACGATGCGCTGTCGGGCCTGCTGCATCTGCCGCACGCGCCGGCGGACGGCGAGACATTTCCCTGCATCGTCAATATCGGCGGGATGGACGGGTGCAAGGAAAACGTTGTGTCGATGTACGGAGACCCTTGGCTGGAGCGCGGCATCGCGGTGCTCGCCATGGACGGGCCGGGCCAGGGCGTGTGCCCCGGGCGCGGTATTTTCGTGACCGCCGACAATCATGGCCCGGCGGGCGTGGCGACGGTGGACTGGCTGGCGAAGCATCCGGCCATCGACCCGGACCGCATCGCGCTCCGCGCCACCAGCTTCGGCACCAATTTCAGCATCCATGCCGCCGCCGCTTTGGGCGACCGGGTGAAGGGGCTGGCGCAGGCCTTCGCGCTGCACGAGCCGGGCTGCTATTCGATTTTCAATTCGGCGTCGCCAACCTTTCGCATGCGGTTCATGCTGATGTCGAATGTCACCGACGACGATGCGTTCGACAGATTTGCAGAAACGTTCGACGTGCGAGAGGCGGCCGCGAAGATTTCCTGTCCGGTGCTGATGATCGCCGGCGAGGACGACGAGCTCAGCCCCATTGAACACACGATCGATCTGTATGACCGGATCACCGCGCCGAAGAAGCTGATTGTCTATGAGGGCGCCAAGCACAGCCTGGGCGGGGCGGCGTCGGTCGCCGCGGGCGAGCATTTCGGCATCACCACCGGCGAATGGATTGTTGATCGGCTAAACGGCGTCGCGCCCGACCCCGACGAGCGCGCGATTATCGACATGTACGGCAAGCGGAACCCGATCTGACCACGCAGGCGCCACCGGTATGGTTCTGCGACCCGGGCCCGCCGTTAGGTCACCCCTCAATCCGCGTCGAGCGTCCCCGCGAACGGCGTCACCGTGACCTCGTCGCCGATATCGAACCGCATCAGATCCTCGCCGACCACCAGCGGCCCGTCATAGGTCGCCCGCGTCGCGGGGACCAGCTCGTCCGCCGTGGCGGCGCCGAACAGCAACAGATGGGTATAGGCCGCGAGCTTGGGCCGGGCGCGGGCGAATACCTCTCCGGCTTTTTCTGCCGTGGTATGGTTGCGGATGATGCGCTCGATATTTTTTGTGTCGGCTTTCATGTCGATGCCGTGCACCACCTCATGCACCAGCAGGTCGGCGCCGGTACCAAATTTGATGACGTTTTCATTGAAGGTGGTATCGCCGGACAGCACCGCGCTGCGCCCGTCGAAATCGATCCGGTAGCCGAACGCATCGAGCGCCTCGCCGCCATGATCGACCCGGAAGGCGGTGAGCTTTACCCCGCCCTTGTCATAGACCACGCCTTCTTCAATTTCGGTGGATTCGAGCTTCACCCCGTCGGGATGATAGGAATGGGCGCGCACGCGGATGTCGGTGGCGAAGGCCAGCGGCAGATGCTCGATCATCTGATCGGTGCCTTCCGGTCCCCAGACCTTGAGCGGCACGGTGCGCTTTCCCCAGGGCCGGCCGATCCAGCCGGTCAGCCACAGATCGGTAAACCCGACGAGGTGGTCGGAATGATGATGGGTCAGGAACATCCCGGTGATGTCGCCGAAGGGCAGGCCGAGCTGATAGAGCCGCTGCAGCGCGCCGCGCCCGGCATCGAACAGGAATTTCTCTTCCCCGACCTCGACCAGCGTGCAGGGGCCGAACCGGTTGAGAATTGGCGGCGGCGCGCCGGTACCAATCAGCGTGACGCGGAATATATCGGTGCTCGATCCGGTCATGGGACGGCCCCTCTCTGTCTGGTTCCAACCAAACCTGGATAATCCGTCACCGGACGCGCCAGGGCAAGTTTGGGCGAGATCGCATTACGGGCCGCAATCGGAATCCACCGACCGCGCGACCACGGCAAAAATCATTCCGTTTCGCCAGGGCTGGTTTTTAAGGGGGGGGCTGCGGGCGGCCGGGGTTTTACCGACACCAACGGCGGGTTCCTCGGGATGTTCGGGGCCTGTTACAAAAAATGTGAAACGCGTTTCATGTCCTAACAACACCGGCCTTCGTCTCAGCTCTCTTCGCGCTGAACCACGTTCGATGCCGAAAGGACGGGCGATCGCGCGACGTGGATCGCCAGAAGGCCGATCAGCACGATGGCCATCGCGCCAACGAAGTAGAACGCATTTACAATACCGGTAAGCTCCGCAACCGCGCCCATCAGAATGGGGGACACGATGGAGGCAACGCGGTTGAACGTTGCGCGGATCCCGGCCGCCGAGCCGCGCTTTTCCGGTTCCACGGCGCGCAGCACGGTCGAGATGACCATCGGCTGGGTCAGCCCGTTGGAGGCGCCGCGCACCGCCGAGGCGACCACCAGCAGAACAAACAGGCCGAGCAGCGGGGTCACCGCCACGGCGAGGATGCTTGTCAGGATCGCCCCCAGCATCAGCCAGTAGGGCCTGATCCGGCGCGCCGTCCAGGACGCGATCAGCGCTCCGCCCGCCGCCGCGACCGATGACGCCGACAGCAGCAACCCGATCTGGGTGCCGTTTATGCCCTGATCGCCGAGATAGACGACATAGAAGGTGCTGTGCACCGACGCGCCGACATGGGTCATCATGCTGCACATCACGACCAGCGCGATGGCCGGCACCGCGACCAGCCTGAAGGCGCCGACATAATCGGAAACCCGCGGCATCACATCCGCCACCCGCACGCGGGGAGGCGGATCATCGGAATCCGGGGAGGCCGGGTTTCGCGCCGCCGGCAGGGCCAGCGAGCAGAGCAGGGTCCCGACGCACCAGAGGCTCAGCCCGACAAACGCCCAGATCGGACCGCCGACATCCCACACCCAGCCGATGGCCGGTGGCGCAATCAGATGGCCGGCGCGGCAGGTGTAGGACAGCCGCCCGGTATAGACCGTGCTGCCCTTCATGTGCTGTCCGATCAATGTCTGCGCGCCGAGCCAGCCCATGGCATCGACCAGGCCCGAGATCATCTGCAGCACCAGCGCCGCCCAGATGATCGGCATGACCGGAAACAGCAGCGGCACCGCAACGCCGATCGCGGCGAAGAACACCATCACCCGGCGCCCCCCTAGCCGGTCCATCAGAACGCCGCCATGGATCGACAGGAACAGCGGCAGGAAATGGCGCGCGCCGAGCGCCACCCCGATCAGAAAGACAGACTGTTCGATGGACGCAATCCACAGCGGCACGACGATCGCCGACATGTAGAACATCGACGTGCTGAACAGACCGATGCCGTAGACGGCGATCTGCAGACGCCAGGGCACGGAATCGGAGCGCGTGTTTTCAGTTTGCGCAGCTTTGTCGGTCACACCGCCACCCTGTATGAGGTGCGTTTGAATTGTTGAACAGTAAGGTGTCGAAGAATACGGCGCGATCCGCCGGAAGCGCTACGGCGGATCGGAAATTTTTACGCCGGTTCAGAATCCGGCGGGCGCGCTGTGTGCGAGCGAAACGATACCCAGAAGGGCCAGACCGATCACCGCGAAGATCGCGGCGTTTCGTACGATGCGCTGGGCGTTTTCCTTTTCTTTCATAACCTTCCCTGGCCGATCGCCGCGCGGACGCGACCCGGCAAA
>JAYOLL010000051.1:0-8376 GCA_038120295.1 Rhodospirillales bacterium
CCTTTGATTTATTAGCAGAAACCACCGCCATCGCATCCCGTTCGGGAGGCAATGACGGCGGAAATTCCGCGAAAAGTGAGATTTGGCTGGGGGACCTGGATTCGAACCAGGGCTGCGCGGGTCAGAGCCGCGAGTTCTACCGCTAAACTATCCCCCAGCAAAGCGCGCTATCGGCGCGTCGCAGGAGGCTAGATACCACACCGGTTCGAGCCGGGACAAGACGTTTGGCCGACGACGTTAAATACCCTTCCGCGAGGGACCCCGACCGGCTACGATGCGCCCAGCAGCCAGATACAGGCCGCCCGTCTGCGAAAAGTCGGACGGAGAAAAAATGGAAGAACGATCGTGAACGGTCCCCGTCAGTCATCGCGCCATCCAGCCCGCAGGCGTCGCGGGCGGCGCAGGGACGCGGGCGACGCCGACAGGTCTTCCGTTATCGCAGCACTCGATCTGGGTACCAACAACTGCCGGTTGCTGGTGGCTCGTCCGCGCCGAAACGGTTTCAGCGTTATCGACGGTTACTCGCGGGTCGTTCGTCTGGGAGAAGGTATGGCCTTTTCCGGCGCGATGTCCGAGCAGGCGATGGAGAGGGCGATCGCAGCGCTCAAGATCTGTGCCGAACGTATTCAGCGCCGCAATGTTACGCTTGGCCGTTATGTCGCGACTGAGGCCTGCCGGCAGGCCGAAAACGGACCTGAATTCATCGCTCGCGTGCGCGAAGAAACAGGGATCAGGCTGGAGGCCATCCCTTCACGCGAGGAAGCAGAACTGACGCTCGCTGGCTGTCTGCCACTTCTCAATCCGGCGGTTCCCTACGCCCTGACCTTCGATGTCGGCGGCGGCAGCGCGGAAATTCTCTGGGTACGTATCCGAAGCGACGCGCCGCCGCAAATCCTCGGCTGGATTTCCCTGCCGTGCGGCGTGGTCACCGTTACGGAAAAATACGGGCGGCCCGAGATTTCGCCGGACGCCTATCGTCGCCTGGTCGAAGACATTCAGGCGGAACTGAGGCCTTTCGACGAAACGCATAATATTGCGGAAACTCTCTCAAGCGGGCGAGGCCAGATGCTGGGGACCGCCGGGACGGTGACGACCATCGCAGGCGTCAATATGGGCCTTGAACGCTACAACAGATCGCTGGTAGACGGGTGCTGGCTGGGTCTCGACGCTGTGCACGACATTACCGGCAGGCTGGCGCATGCCAGTTTCGACGAACGCGCATCATTCGGCTGTATCGGTCGAAACCGGGCGGAACTGGTTGTCGCCGGTTGCGGCGTTCTTGAAGCCATCTGCAGGACCTGGCCGGCCGAACGGATGCGGGTCGCCGACCGCGGCGTCAGGGAAGGCATCCTGCTGTCTCTTGCCCACCAGGCGCTCGCCGGTCCGCAGAGGCCGTCCGGCAATCCCCGACCTCCGTCATGAGGAAAGCCCGCGGCGGAGGCCGCAAGGGGCGCGGCGGCGGCAAGTCCCAGACGGGTTCGCGGGGGAATTCGCAGGCGAAGTCTCCGGGAGCGGGCTCCGGCTCACGCGGCCTGACGGTTCGCGTCAAAACAGCGCGAGGACGGAAACCGTCTTCGACGCGCTGGCTCCAGCGTCAGCTCAACGATCCCTATGTCGCGGAAGCAAGACGCGCCGGTTACAGGTCGCGCGCGGCCTGGAAGCTCGCTGAAATCGACGACCGCGTTGGCCTTCTTAAGCCCGGGGTCAGGGTTGTCGACCTTGGCGCCGCACCCGGTGGCTGGACGCAGGTCGTCCTGGAACGCATCGGGCAGGGCGCCGTCATCGCAGTGGACCTGCTGGAAATGGACCCGCTGCTGGGGGCGGAAATCCTGCAACTCGATGTCACCGATACGGATGCACCCGACCGGATAAGAAGCCTTCTCGGAGGCGAGGCCGATATCGTCCTCAGCGATATGGCGGCGCCCACCACCGGCCATCGCCAGACCGATCATCTTCGCACCATGGCTTTGTGCGAGATCGCGGTGGAATTTGCGGAATCGGTTCTGGCGGACGGTGGGGCGTTCATTGCCAAGGTGTTTCAGGGCGGGACCGAGGGCGATCTTCTGGCCGATCTGAAGCGCCGTTTCGCGAATGTCAGGCATATAAAACCGCCTGCCAGCCGAGGCGAATCGCCGGAGACATATCTGGTGGCGACAGGCTTTCGCCGCTGATCCGGTCCTGTTGGGATTCTGTCTTTCGTTGTGTATGATCGCGGCCTACGCCAGCCTTACGGAGCCGCCATGGACATCGCCTTCGCCCTAACGTTCGACGACGTGCTTCTTGTCCCGGCAGCGTCTGAGGTGTTGCCATCCGAAGCAAATCTGGCGACCCGGCTGACGCGTACCCTTCCGCTCCGCATACCCATTCTTTCCGCCGCTATGGACACGGTTACTGAAAGCGCTCTGGCGATCGCCATGGCGCAGGCCGGTGGAATCGGGGTGATTCACAAGAACCTCGAAGTGCACGAGCAGGCCGACGAAGTAAGGAAGGTCAAGAAATTCGAATCCGGGATGGTCATCAATCCGGTGACGATTGGCCCTCAGCAGACGCTGGCCGATGCGCTGTCTCTCATGTCGCACCACCGAATTTCCGGCATTCCGGTCGTCGAATCGAATGGCGGAAAACTGGTCGGGATCCTGACCAATCGCGACGTCCGTTTCGCCACCAACCAGGCGGAAAAGGTTGAAGCCCTGATGACCCGCGATCTGGTGACTGTCCGGGACGGCATCGATATGGAGGAAGCCAAGCGTCTCCTTCATCAGCACCGGATCGAGAAGCTGCTCGTGGTCGATGAGGATTTCCGCTGCATCGGGCTCGTAACCGTAAAGGATATGGAAAAGGCGCAGCTCCATCCCGAAGCGGTCAAGGACGAAAAGGGACGGCTCCGTGTCGCGGCGGCGACCGGCGTCGGCAAGGCCGGCTACGAACGCGCCGAGGCGTTGCTTGATGCGGAGGCGGACGTGCTGGTGGTGGATACCGCGCATGGCCATTCGCGTGGCGTTCTTGACGCCGTTGGAAGCATAAAGCGCATGAGCAATCAGGCGCAGGTGATCGCCGGAAACGTCGCGACGCCCGACGCGGCGAAGGCGCTGATCGACGCTGGCGCCGATGCCATCAAGATCGGCATCGGACCGGGATCCATCTGCACCACGCGCGTCGTTGCCGGGGTTGGTGTCCCGCAGTTCACCGCCATCCTGGAAACTGCAGAGGAATGCCACCGGCAGGATATCCCGGCAATTGCCGATGGCGGCATCAAGTATCCCGGCGACCTGGCAAAGGCGATCGCCGCCGGCGCCGATTGTGCGATGATCGGCTCTCTGTTCGCCGGGACCGACGAATCGCCGGGTGAGACATTCCTCTACCAGGGCCGGACCTACAAGGCCTATCGCGGCATGGGCTCTCTCGGCGCGATGGCGCGTGGCTCGGCCGATCGCTATTTCCAGCAGGAAGTCGGCGATACGCTCAAGCTCGTTCCCGAGGGCATCGAAGGGCAGGTGCCGTACAAGGGACCGGTCGGGGCGGTGATCCATCAGCTGACGGGCGGTCTCCGGGCGGCGATGGGGTACACCGGCAATGCAACCATCGCCGAGATGCAGGAAAATTGCGTGCTGCGGCGCTCGACCGAGGCGGGCTATCGCGAGAGCCACGTACACGACGTGACGATCACGCGCGAGGCGCCCAATTACCGAAAGGACGATTGAGCGGGAATGATCGTCCGCCGCGCCCGCATCGAAGACGCCCGCGCCATCACCCGGGTGCATGTCGAAAGCTGGCGTTCGACCTATGCCGGCCTTCTGCCTGACGACGTCCTTTTGCGGCTTTCCGATACCAAACACGAAACCGGCTGGTGGCGACATGCGCTGGGCCGGATCAAGCAGCGTCATTTCGTCTATGTAGCCGAGGACGAGACGGGCAGCGTGGTGGGCTTCGTCAGCGGCGGGCCCTCGCGCGATCGCGAACTGACCGCGACCGGCGAAATCTATGCGCTCTATCTGCTCGACAGCCATCATGGGGAAGGCGCGGGGCGGGCCCTGTTTCTGCGTCTTGCCCGCAAGCTGCGGCGCGAATGCGGCAAGTCGCTGTCGGTCTGGGTGCTGGCCCGCAACCCGTCGCGGTTTTTCTACGAGGCTATAGGCGGCCGGCGTATGGCGACACGGATGGAACGGGTCGGCAAGGAACAGGTCGAAGCAGTCGCCTACGGGTGGGACGATATCGATGCGCTGTTCGAATCGACCTCCACCGATCGCCGCTGACGGAGAATCGAATGACCGCCAATGTCCTGATCCTCGATTTCGGATCACAGGTAACGCAGCTCATCGCGCGGCGTGTGCGCGAGAACGGCGTCTATTGCGAGATACATCCCTTCAACAAGGCCGATGAGGCCATCGCCCAGCTGGCCCCGGCGGCGATCATCCTGTCGGGCGGACCCGCCTCGGTTACGGCAGACGACGGCCCCCGCGTGCCCGGCGCTGTGTTCGGTCTCGGCGTTCCCGTCCTCGGTATATGTTACGGCCAGCAAAGCCTGTGCGTTGAGCTGGGCGGGTCGGTCGAATCCTCGGACGAGCGAGAGTTCGGTCGCGCCGCGCTTGAGATCACGGACGATTGCGCGCTGTTTGACGGGCTCTGGGAAAAGGGAAACAGCTATCAGGTCTGGATGAGCCATGGCGACCGGGTCACGTCGCTGCCGGACGGGTTCCGCGTGGTGGGGATCAGCGGCAACGCACCCTGCGCGGCCATCGCAAACGACGAACGCCGCATCTATGGCGTACAATTTCATCCCGAGGTGGTCCATACGCCCGACGGGCAGGCGCTGCTGCGGAATTTCACCGAAAAGGTCGCGGGCATCTCAGGCGACTGGACCATGGCGGCGTTCCGCGATCAGGAAATTGCCCGGATCAGGGAACAGGTCGGCGACGGTGGGGTAATCTGCGGTCTGTCGGGCGGTGTGGATTCATCGGTTGCGGCGGTGCTGATCCATGAGGCTATCGGCGATCAGCTGCAATGCGTGTTTGTCGATACAGGGCTGATGCGGGAAGGGGAGGCCGATCAGGTCGTTTCCGTATTCCGCGGTCACTACAATATTCCGCTGGTTCACCGCGACGCCTCCGAGCTGTTTCTCGGCAAGCTCGACGGGGTCAGCGACCCGGAACAGAAGCGCAAGATCATAGGCGGGACCTTCATCGACGTGTTCGAGGAAGAGGCCGAAAAGGTCGGCGGCGCCGATTTCTTGGCGCAGGGCACGCTCTATCCCGACGTGATCGAGTCTGTTTCCTTTACCGGCGGGCCGAGCGTCACGATCAAGTCGCACCATAATGTCGGCGGCCTGCCCGAGCGGATGAACATGCAGCTGGTGGAACCGCTGCGCGAACTGTTCAAGGACGAGGTGCGCGAGCTGGGGCGCGAGCTAGGCCTGCCGGAAGAACTCGTCGGACGGCATCCGTTTCCCGGCCCCGGTCTTGCTATCCGCATGCCCGGGGAAATTACGCGCGAAAAGGCCGATATCCTGCGCCGCGCGGACGCGATCTATATCGAGGAAATCCGCAAGGCCGGGCTGTATGACGAGATCTGGCAGGCCTTCGCCGTACTGCTGCCGGTCCGCACTGTCGGCGTCATGGGAGATGCGCGCACCTACGACCATGTCTGCGCTCTGCGCGCGGTCACCTCGACCGACGGCATGACCGCCGATTCATACCCCTTCGAGCACGCATTCCTGTCGCAGGTGGCGACCCGGATTATCAATGAAGTGCGCGGCATAAACCGGGTGACTTACGACGTAACGTCCAAACCGCCCGGCACGATTGAGTGGGAGTAGGGAACGGCCCGAAATTCAGGCAATCTGCCTGATGCGGCGATAGCCCAGCCCGATCAGACCGAGCGCGAATATTCCCAACGCGCCTGGGGCCGGTACCGGGTCGGCTTCTGCGACAGTGATGCTGATCGAATTGATGGCGTATTGTTCAGAAACATTATCGCCAAAGAGGAAAAACTGTAATCCGTCGTCTACGGTAAGAGCGCGGTCGAGCACGACATTTGAAACTGATGAGCCGTTTTCTTCAACGGAAAGCAATGTTGTATTCGAACCGTCTGACGGCAACAAAAAGCTAAGTGTTATGGGGTCGACAGAGCCTAGCGATCCAAGAATATCGCTAACGCCGGTCCCGTCCAGTGCAAGCGTCGGAGCTGCTGGGGAGCCGCCCACAGTACCGTCAAAGGTACGAATAGTGCCTTCGTCTATACGAGCTGGCGCAACAACATTTACGCCATCGCTGATGCCGATAAAAAGGTCGTTGTCGGGTCCGTTCAGTGCGGTATGGTCGATTTGGATGGTAACGGTCAGATCGTTATAGCTTGACGCGCCCAGGACGTCCCAGCGTAAAAGAGCGCCTCTGGTAGTCGAACGGCCCGTATAGTCGAGACTGGTGCCGTTCAGGGTTGGATTCTCGAAGATTGTAACGTTGGAGTCGCCCTGGAGGCCTGCGCCGGTCAGTGTCTGCGAAAACAGAACCGCTGCGTGGGACGGTGCGCACAAAATGAGGCTGGCGACGGCCGCGAGAATGGCTTGTTTCATAATCCGGAACCAAATCAGAAGAAATTTCCCATACTATAGATATGAGTAGATTCCCCCCCCCCCCTCTTTAGTCAATAGCGGGGGTGAACAGCACGTCGAAATATTCCCGATCCGTTTCGTCCAGCATCCGCGCCAGCCTGTCGAATTCCACCGGTTCCAGCCGGTCCTCGTCGGGCCAGAGGATTGTGGCGCGGTAATCCCTTCCTTCGAAGAATGTCAGCAGGATGCGGTGCCCCCCTGCAGTGCGGGCGAGGACGCCGGGCGTCACTTCGCAAAGCACGGTCGGCCTGTCGCGCGTGATGGTTTCTGCAGCGCCGTTCAGGACGTCCATCTCGAACCCCTGAACGTCGATCTTGAGCATGGACAAGGTGCGTTCGGGCGCTTCGCGGGCAAGAAACCCGTCGAGGGCGAAAATCGGCACGGTTTCCGCCGTGCCTGTTTCTTCCCGCCGGTCCCCGTCGTGGATATCGACTCTTGCGACGGCGATGAATTTTTCCCGCGGCAGGGGCGGCTTTCCCTTTCCATCCACCTTTTTCCATGCCTCGTAAGCCCTGCCGATGGCGGCATCGAGCGCCTTCGGCTGTGCGGTGTCGATGCCTTCCGGCGACCATGACGGACGTTCGCAGTCTTTGGGATGTTCCAGACAGTGGCGAACTAGGGGATTCCGCTCGGCCGGATTACGGGACTGGGTGTTTGCGCCGCCGCCGGCAGAAAGGGCGATCAGGAATACGATCGGAAGCAAGGGGTTCATCGGAAATCTCCAGCCATCGGGCAATTCGTCTGCGGACGTTTTAATGAAACTTCTCAAGGCTGTATTCAACGGACAAGGCGGGATCCGACGATAAAGTGGCGGAGAACGAGCCGCGGGATCATGCCGTGAAGGCTCAGATAATTGGGAATTCCCTGCAATTTCTGCCTCGGGCGGTTCAAAATTCGGTTTCAAGCTGATACGGTAATGCACCGGATAGCCGCGATTTTTTTCCGTTTCTCGCGTAGCGCCGATTTTGCCCAGAATTTTTGTCTGTTTTTTGACGATGAATATTGAATCCGAAGGCGTCTGGATTGACGGCGAACATTTCCCCGCCTGGCGGCAGGATACGGAGATGACCAACCACGAGGGCGGTGTCTCCATCATCGAAAACCCCGAATTCGAGCCCGTCAAAAGCGGGCTCGTGGAGGCGATTCTCCAGAAGGACGTCGACCAGCGTACGGACCGGCCGCTGAAGAGCGTGGCAGAAGGAGGCATGAAGGTCCGAAACCTGCATGAGCTCGGGCTGGCGTTTTTTGACCTTATCGACGCCCGGGCCAGGATATTTTTCAAGGTTATCACGGGGGCGAATGAAGCCGTGGTCGATGATTGCTGGGCGAACGTCATGCACAAGGGCGAATGGCTGGTGCCTCATGCGCACCAGCGTGCCACTGCGTCGGTGGTGTATTCGCTGGAACCGGGCGACGGGGCGGAGGTCAGCGACGAGCCGCTAAACGGTCACCTGATGCTGACCGATCCCCGCCTGCCGCAATGCTGTCCTATGAAGGAAAGCTGGGTCAGCAGCTTCTTCCGGCCCATTGGCGACCAGCCGTCGATGATGGTGCTGTTCCCGTCCTACATCACCCACATGGTTGCGCCGTATCAGGGCGAACAACCGCGAATAACGATCGCCTGGAATATCAATAGCGAAAAGCTGCCGGGCGAGGTACAGCACGTGGGCGAGGGGTACTAGGACGTTTCCTTTATTCCGGCGCGGCCTGGAAAAGCACGTCGAAATATTCCCGATCCGTTTCGTCCAGCATCCGCGCCAGCCTGTCGA
>JAYOLL010000052.1:0-6832 GCA_038120295.1 Rhodospirillales bacterium
TCCGTATCGTCGCCGACGCCGATATCCCTGCCGTAGCGCGCGGTGACCAGTTCCCGTGTGGTTGCCATCTTTCTTCTCCGCATTTCGTTGTCGGCGCGGAGTTTAAAGCAGTTTTCCGAACGCGCCAGCGCGGGACCTTTGCGCGCATCCCCTTCGCGGCTACTCTCGCAAATGACGAAATATCGCTCCGGCCCTCTCCCCCTCCCGGCCACCCACAGGAGACTCGCGGGGGGGGGCCGGGCGGGGGGGTGTTCAGTGGTTTGTGAGTAATTAGGGCCCCGGCCCCACCCCTCCCCGCCCACCCCCATTAACGAGTTGTGGGGTGGCCGGGAGGGGGAGAGGGCCGGTACAGCCAACCTGACAAAGTCATATGAAAATAGGCACCTTTTTCCCCCAGCTCGAATTCGGCACCGACCCCGGTCTGATCCGCGAATTCGGTACGATGACCGAGGAGCTCGGCTACGATTTCCTCGAGGCGATGGAGCATATCGTCGGGGTCAGCCGGGCGACGCGGCCCGGGTTCAGCGGCCCCTACGATCACACCTGCGAGTTCCATGAGCCGTTCGTGTTGCTGTCCTATATCGCCGCGGTGACGCAAAGGATCGAGCTCGCCACCGCGATCCTGGTGCTGCCGCAACGCCAGACTGCGCTGGTCGCCAAGCAGACGGCGGAGCTCGACGTGCTGTCGGGCGGGCGCGTGCGGCTCGGCGTCGGGATCGGCTGGAACCGCTGGGAGTTCGAAGCGCTGGGCGCCGATTTCCGCACCCGCGGCAGGCGGATCGAGGAGCAGATCGCATTATTGCGCGCGCTGTGGGCCGACCCGCTGGTCGATTTCGAAGGCGAGTGGGAAAGCGTGCGCGCCGCCGGGATCAACCCGCTGCCGGTGCAGAAGCATATTCCGATCTGGTTCGGCGGCATGGCCGATCCGGTGCTGCGGCGCATCGGCAGGATGGGGGACGGCTGGTTTCCGAAATTCCCGTCGCTCGACCCGCTGCTGCTGACCAAGGGGCTGGATCGCCGGCACGACGACCCGAAGATGCTGATCGAGAAGATGCGGTCCTACGCGCGCGAGGCCGGTCGCGATCCCGATGCGATCGGGATCGAAGGGCGGCTCAACGTTTCCGGCCGCACGCCGGACGAATGGCGCGCCGAATACGAAGGCTGGCGCGACGTGGGCGCGACCCATCTCAACGTCTTCACCATCATGGGCGGGCTCGAGACGCCGCGGGACCATCTCGACATCATCCGGCGGGTGCGGGAAGAGCTTCCGGAGGCATTCGCATGACGCTGCGCCCCGAACAGCGCATCGGCGCGGTGTTTCCCCAGACCGAACTCGGCGCCGATCCGGTCGTGCTACGCGATTACGCGCAGGCGGCGGAGGCGCTGGGCTACACCCATATCGCGCCGTTCGATCACGTGCTGGGCGGCGATCCTGCGGTGCATACCGATTTCCGGATGCTCTACACGTTCGAGGAAATGTTTCACGAGCCGTTCTGCCTGTTCGGCTATCTGGCCGCCTGTACCACGACGCTGGAATTCGCCACCGGGATCATGATCCTGCCGCAGCGCGACACGTATCTGACGGCCAAGCAGGCGGCGCAGGTCGACGTGCTGTCGAACGGGCGCATGCGGCTCGGCGTGGCGGTCGGCTGGAACCCGGTCGAGTATGAAGGGCTCGGGCGCGACTGGAAAACGCGCGGCCGTATGATCGAGGAACAGATCGTCCTCATGCGCCGTCTGTGGACCGAGGAGCTGGTCGATTTCACCGGCGAGTTCCACGAGATTCACGATGCCGGCATCAACCCCCTGCCGGTGCAGAGACCGATCCCGGTCTGGCTCGGCGGCATGGCGGAACCGGTCATCAAACGCGTCGGCGCGCTCGCCGATGGCTGGTTCCCGCGCTTCCCCTCGCTCAACCAGCGCGGCCATGCCGAGGTGATGCCGAGGCGCTACGACGAGCCGAAGGAAATCGTCGCCCGGATGCACGGCTACGCCCGCGAGGCCGGGCGCGATCCGTCCGATATCGCCATCGAGGGCCGCGTGTTCGTTCCCAACCGCACGCCGGAGAAGTGGAAAGCGGAATGGGACGCCTGGAAATCCATCGGCGCGACCCATATGCAGGTCTATTGCAGCGAGGAAGGTCTCGACGCGGACGGGCATATCGCCGCGCTGAGAGATTTTGCGGAGGAAGCGGGGGGCTGGTGAAGGCGACTCCAAAGCCGGAAAAACAATCCGTCATCACCGGGCTTGTCCCGGAGATCTCCTGCCAAAGGGGACTCCTCTGGCTCAAGATGCCCGGGACGAAGCCCGGGCATGACGAGCATTAATTGCCAAACTTGACCCGCCGGCTTCTCGGGTCTTTGATAAACAAAATTCCCGCAATCCCGCCCGTCAATTCCGGAGGAGAACCGCCATGGCCACGCAGACACAGAGCCTGTCCGAGCGCGCCGATGCGCTCGAAGAAAAACAGATGAAGGAGCTGGCCGACAAGATCATCTCCAAGTCGCTGCTCTACCACCTCGCCGATGGCGAGCGCTCGATCGGCCGCGGGTTTGCGGTGGGGAGCGGCAAGACCCTGCTGATGGGCGAGGACCCGCGCCTGCCGGAAATGCCGGATGCGCCGACCTTGCAGGATTTCTTCAATCTGCGTTTTTCGACCAACCAGCAACATGTGCTGCAGAGCGCCAACCTGGCGCAGAAGAACGGGCTGCCGGAGAAGATGGTTCTGGCCTGCCTGCTGCACGATATCGCGGTGTGCGGTTTCATCCGCGCCGATCACGGCTACTGGGGCGCCCAGCTGATCGAGCCCTATGTCGACGAGGAAGTCTCCTGGGCGGTGCGCGCGCATCAGTGTCTGCGCTTCTATCCCGACGAGGAGGTCGGCTACGAATATCCCGAGAATTACGTCCGCATGTTCGGCGAAGACTATGAACCGGCGCCTTATATTCAGGCGGCGTATGAAGAAGCGCGGAATCACAAATGGTACATGTCGGCGCGGCAGATCTGCCTCAACGACCTTTATTCGTTCGACGCCGAAACCACCATCGAGCTGGAGCAGTTCGACGATATTATCGGCCGCCATTTTAAGGTGCCGAAGGAAGGTCTCGGCAACGACAACTCGCCGTCGGCCCATATGTGGCGGACGCTTCGCCGGCCCTGCAACGCGCTGTAGGATCGGATCAGCCGGTTTAATGTCGTCATCGCCGGGCTCGTCCCGGCGATCTTTTTCCGGGGTAACTCGTCGGCGGGAGATGCCCGGGACTGCGCCCGGGCATGACGAGGCGGGTTTAGGAATAGTGGGAGGCTGCCAATGACCCAGAACTCTTTAGACGACCATCTCCGCTTCGGCGTGTTTCTCGCGCCGTTTCATGCGCTGAACGAAAACCCCACCCTGATGTTCGAGCGAGACATGCAGCTCGCGATCCTGCTCGACCGGCTGGGCTATGACGAGCTGTGGGTCGGCGAGCATCATTCCGGAGGGTTCGAGACCATCGCGGCGCCGGAAATATTTATCGCCGCCGCTTCGATGGCGACAAAGAACATTCGCCTTGGCACGGGCGTTCGCTCGTTGCCCTATACGCACCCGTTCATGGTGGCGGATGCGATGGTGCAGCTCGATCACATGACGCGCGGGCGGACGATGTTCGGTGTCGGGCCGGGCGCGCTGCCGTCGGATGCATCGATGATGGGGATCGATGCGCGCGAATCGCGCCGCATGATGGAGGAGGCGCTCGACGCCATCGTGCCGCTGCTGGAAGGCGAAACGGTCAGCATGAAAACCGACTGGTTCACCCTGGACCGGGCGCGGCTGCAGCACGCCTCCTATACGAAGCCGCGCATGGAAATGGCGGTGACCGCCGTGCGCTCGCCAGCCGGCGCGCTGATCGCCGGGCGTCTCGGTATGGGCATATTATCGCTGGGCGGGCATTCGGATGCGGCGCTCGAAGCCTACGCAAAAAACTGGTCGATCTGCGAGGAAACGGCCGCCGCGCACGGGCGGACGGCCGATCGCCGCAAGTTCCGTATCGCCGTCCAGATGCATATTGCCGAGACTTCTGAACAGGCCCGGGAAGATATCGCGTTCGGGGTCGAGAAATGGGGCGCCTATGCGCGTGACGTTCTGCCGCGCGGGCCGATCCCCAAGGATGTCACCGATGTCGGCGATTTCGTCACCTCGACCGGTCGCGCCCTCGTGGGCACGCCCGACGATGCAATTCGCGATATCGCGCGCATGCAGGAAGGGTCCGGCGGGTTCGGCGTTGTGATGTTCATGGCGCATGACTGGGCCGACTGGGCCGCGACGCAGCGCTCGTACGAGCTGTTCGCGCGCTATGTCATGCCGCATTTTCAGGGCCAGCTTGCACCGCGTCAGGACAGCTATGACCGCGCCGCCGCCAACCAGCCGGAATTTCAGGCTGCCGCGGCCGACGGCGTCACCCGGGCAATCGAGGAATACGAAAAGAGCGCGCCCGGCGGCAAGAAGTACTGATTCAATTCCGCGTCAGGGCGTGTGTTTCGCTAGGAAGCCCGTTACCCGCGCGAGCTGTTCCTCGATGTGATCCGGGCCTTTCCAGTCCTTCAGAAATTCGGCGTTCGGCAGCAGGTCCGCAACCTCCTGTCCGATGACAGCCGGGTGTGAAATGTCGTTGCCGGGCAGCACGATGGCCGGAATCCGGCATGACGAGACGAAGTCCCGGCTGACGCCGAACACGAAATCGCCGTCCCACAGGTTCCTGCCGAAGCTTTCCACCGCATCCGCGTCGAGATCGTCGCGCGCCGCCATCAGCTCTTCGACCCAGCCCGCAAAATGCTCCGGGAAGTTGGTCGGGCGTTCGGGGTTCAGACCGATCGGGTTCTGCAGCACCATCGCGGTCACGCGGTCGGGCGCGCGCTCTGCCATCTTGAGACAGTAGGTGGAGCCGATACAGCCGCCGAGTACGTGGAAACGATCGATCCCGAGATGATCCATCAGCGAAAGCTGGTCGTCGGCCAGGGTATCCCAGCCGTGGTCGGCCACGATCGCGCCGACGGAACTGCCCGCGTTGCGCTGGTCCATCGTGACGACCCGGTAATTTTCCGACAGAACCGTCGGCCAGTCGTTCCACGATTTCGGCGGCTGGCCGGGCGCGGCCGCCCATTGCGCCGCCGCCGACCGCATGCCGCCCGGCGCGAACAGCAGGATCGCATGGCCTGTTCCCGATACCGGGCCGCGCTCGTCGTAATGAATCTCGGCATCCGGTCGTTTCAGGATGGGCATGTCAGCTTCTCTTCTCAGCGCCCACGCGTTCCATCAGGGCTTCCAGCGCCTCGTAGGGCTGCGCGCCGACGATGCCGAAGCCGCCCGCGGCGAAAGTCGGTACCCCGGTGACGCCGTACTGGCGCGACTTGTTCCAGTCCTCGTCGACGGCATCGCTGAACGTGCGCTCGGTCAGAACCTTGCGGGCTTCGGCGCCATCAAGCCCCGCGGATTCGGCAAGTTCCACCAGCACATCGATATCGCCGACATTGCGGGAGTCGACGAAATAGGCGCGGTAGATCGCATCGTGCAGCGCTTCGCCGCCTTCCTGCGTGTCGGCCCACTTGCCGAGCTCCTGGGCGAGCCGGCTGTTATAGGTGTGGGTGCGCTTGCCGTAGGGCAGGCCTTCCTCATCCATCCGGTTCTTCATCTGCTGGTACATCTGGTCGGGGTCGACGCCGCGCCCGGCATAGAGCTCGGCCATCGACTTGCCGTCCTGCGGCGTTTCCGGATGGAGAGGAAAATGCACCATGACCGCGTCGATGTTGTATTCCCGTTTGAGCTTTTCAATACGCACGGTACTGAGATAGCACCACGGTCAGACGTAGTCGGTGAAGATCTCGAACTTGATCGGATCGCCCATCGGAGAGCTCCTTTCGGTTGCGTTGGTCAAGTCGCTACGGTGCATCCTAGCGGGATGTCGGTTCAAACAAAAACCCCCGCGGGTTCCCGCGGGGGTTTCCGTTGACCTGCCGGTCGATGTAAGGCGTACGCCTTACATCATGCCGCCCATGTCGGGCATCGCCGGCATGGCAGGCTTGTCTTCCGGCGCATCGGCGACCATGGCCTCGGTGGTGATCAGCAGGGCCGCCACGGAAGAGGCGTCCTGCAGCGCAGTGCGAACCACCTTGGTCGGGTCGATGATGCCGGCCGTCACCAGGTCGCGATACTGGCCGCTCTGTGCGTCGAAGCCCCAGCTGGCGTTGGTCTGCTCCAGCAGCTTGCCGACGACCACCGAGCCGGACTCACCTGCGTTTTCGGCAATCTGCCAGGCCGGCGACTGAATGGCGCGGCGCACGATGTCGACGCCGACGCGCTGGTCGTCATTGGCGGGCTTAACCTTGGCGAGCGCCTTGGTCGCATAAAGCAGCGCCGTGCCGCCACCGGGGACGATGCCCTCTTCGACGGCCGCCCGGGTCGCGTTGAGGGCATCCTCGACTCGGTCCTTGCGCTCCTTCACCTCGACCTCGGTAGCGCCGCCGACGCGGATCACCGCGATGCCGCCGGCCAGTTTAGCGAGGCGCTCCTGCAGCTTCTCGCGGTCGTAGTCCGAGGTGGTTTCCTCGATCTGCGCCCGGATCTGGTTGCAGCGGCCATTGATGTCGGCCTTCTTGCCGGCGCCTTCGACGATGGTGGTGTCTTCCTTCTTGAGGACCACCTTCTTGGCGCGGCCCAGCATGTCCAGCGTGACGCCGTCGAGCTTGATGCCCAGGTCTTCCGAGATCACCTGGCCGTTGGTCAGGATCGCGATGTCTTCGAGTATCGCCTTGCGGCGATCGCCGAAGCCCGGCGCCTTGACCGCCGCGACCTTGAGGC
>JAYOLL010000053.1:0-4522 GCA_038120295.1 Rhodospirillales bacterium
AAGGGACTGTCGCAGGCAGGAACCGCGTGTCCCTGTCTCGCGCGAGAAACTGATCGCGGACAGGTAACGATATGCCATTTCGCTTTTCATCGGATTTATTAATTGCAGGTGATCGAATGAAACGTACGGGGAATGCGGGACTTCGCGTTGCGCTGCTTCTGGGCATAGCCATCGCCGGGTCGGGTTGTCAGATATTCAATCGCCTCGCACATGTCGGCGAGGAACCGCCGATGACGCAGATCCAGAATCCGGTCCAGGCACCGCATTACACACCGGTTTCGCTTCCAATGCCCGCAGAAGTACCCCGGCCGCGCTCTCCGAATTCGCTGTGGCGGCACGGAGCCCGCGCCTTCTTCAAGGATCAGCGCGCAATGCGCGTAGGCGACCTGGTTACAATCACGATTTCGATCGATGAGAACGCCACGCTCAACAACACAACGACACACAACCGGACGAATGCGACCGATTCCTCGATCGGCGCTTTTCTTGGCTACGAAACGAGTCTAAGCCGCGTCTTGCCGGAAACGATAAACCCCGGCAGCCTGGTGGATATCGACAGCTCCACCGCAAACACCGGGACCGGTACGATTACGCGGGATGAAAAGATCAATCTGAGCATCGCCGCCGTAATTACCCAGAAACTGCCGAACGGAAATCTGGTCGTCCTCGGACGCCAGGAGATCCGAGTCAATTTTGAGGTTCGCCAGCTTCAGATTGCCAATATCGTCAGGCCGGAAGACATTACCGCCGGCAATACGATTTCGTCCGACAAGATTGCCGAAGCGCGTATCTCCTATGGCGGCAAGGGCCATATTTCCGATCTGCAGCAGCCTCGCTACGGTCAGCAGATTTACGACATTATCTGGCCGTTCTGATCGCGCCGGCAACAAAGAAACCGGTCGCGTCCTGACGGAACAGGGCGACCATCACAGAGGCGTGGCCGTCGCCGTTTTCAATCGGCCCGGTTCTATCGGCCCGGTTCAATCGTCCCGGTGAATGCGTTCCCGACGCTCGTGCCGTTCCTGGGCCTCAAGACTAAGCATCGCAATGGGGCGGGCCTCCAGACGACGTAACCCGATCGGTTCCCCGGTCTCTTCACAATAGCCGTAGGTGCCATCCTCGATGCGTTCCAGCGCTTCATCGATTTTCTGGATCAGCTTGCGGCCCCGGTCCCGTGTCCTCAACTCCACCGCCCGGTCCGTTTCCGCGGACGCTCTGTCGGCGATGTCAGGCGACTGCAGGGAAACTTCCTGCAAACTCTGCAGGGTCTGGCTGGATTCCGCGAAGAGTTCTTCCCGCCACCGCTGAAGGCGGCGTCGGAAGTATTCTTTCTGCTTCGCATTCATGAACGGCTCGTCATCCGACGGCCGATAATTCATAGGTAACCTAGGAGCCATGGCCAATCCGATCATGTTGGAAATGGCGCGGAGTATAAATAAAGCCGTTCCGCCCCCGCAACTCCGAAGACGAAATTCATAAAATTTATAACTAATTGAAATATATTATGTTTTTATTACATCAGGCGGATTGGCCAAGTTTGGCCAGCTCAACGGCCGCCCGAAGCTCGATTTCCTGCAGGATTTCTGCAAGCGCGGGATCGATCGACCCCGCCGACCGTGCCTGCACCATCGAAAGGATTTTTTGCAGGCTATCCTTCGGGAAACGCCCGATGAGCAGCCCGAGACGCAACCCTTCGAGCTGGTCGAGCAGGTCCTCTCCCCGCTCTATCGCCCGGCGCGTTTCTTCCAGAGGGTCCGACACTTCCTGAACACTGAGGAGGGTTCCGACGCCCTGCACAACAGCAGCCGGTTTCGGCGCGCTGACAGACGCCTCGCCGCCGATCCTGCTGGCGAAAGCAGAACCGTCGCCGCCGGACTTCTGTGACCGCCTGGGCGGCGCAGAACTGACGGGCCCCGTATTGCCAATTTTCATCTAACCAGCGTCCCTCTATCGAACGCCGAGGCTGCCGCAGGCCCGGTTAATTTCCCGTTAAGTCGGCAATTTCCACCCCGATTGCGGGGCCGAGGGGCAGGATATGCCGCCCCATCGGGTCGATCTTTCCGCGACACAGCACAACCCCGGCGGCCTCTTCCCTTAACAGTCTGATTTGTAAGTCAAAATTCTTTTCCTCCGGTTGGCACAAATTTCGCATGAAGGCAGGGGAGATGGATTTATGTGCGTTCAAACGATGATGCGAATTCTTACCGCCAGAGAAATTTCCGTATCCCTTGACGGAATCGGACGGCTTTCCGCCCAGCTGCTGGGAAGCTGCGTTCTGATCGGGCTCCTGTTGATACTCGGCGTAACCGCGCCCGTTCATGCCTCATCCCGCATCAAGGATATCGTCGATTTCGAAGGCGTCCGCGACAACATGCTGGTCGGGTACGGGCTGGTCGTGGGACTAACCGGCACGGGCGACGACCTGGGAAATTCGGCGTTCACCCAGCAGAGCCTGGTCTCGATGCTGGAACGGCTCGGCGTGAACACGCGGAACGTCAATCTCAAGACGAAAAACGTCGCGGCGGTCATGGTAACGGCAACGCTGCCGTCCTTCTCCCGTCAGGGAACGCGCATCGACGTGTCTGTTTCTTCGCTGGGGGATTCGTCGTCGCTTCAGGGCGGCACCCTTCTGGTGACCCCCCTGGTTGGCGCCGATGGCGAGGTTTACGCGGTCGCGCAGGGACAGGTAGCGGTCGGCGGCTTCGCTGCCGCAGGCAAAGCGGCAAACGTAACCAAAAACGTGCCGACGAGCGGTCGAATCGCGAACGGCGCCATCGTCGAACGCGAGATCGCATTCGACATGCAGAAGCTCGACACAGTGCGGCTGTCGCTCCGCAACCCGGACCTGACCACCGCGCGCCGCGTGGCGACCGCCGTCAACCGCTATCTCGGTGCGCCAGCGGCCTCTACTACCGATCCCGGAACGGTACGTCTGAAAATACCCGCGCGTCATCCCGGCGGCGTGGTTGGGCTTCTGACCGCGATCGAACAGATCCGGGTCGACCCCGACCAGCTGGCCCGTGTCGTTATCGATGAGCAGAATGGCGTGATCGTCATCGGGATGATCGTTTTCGCGATCCTGGTGCTGGTCAATTTCGTCGTCATCACGAAAGGTTCGGGTCGCATCGCGGAAGTGGCCGCCCGGTTCTCCCTCGACGCCATGCCCGGCAAACAGATGGCGATCGACGCCGACCTCTCCTCGGGCCTGATCGATGAAGACCAGGCCAAGTCCCGGCGTAAGGCGCTTGAAGACGAAACGACGTTTTTCGGCGCCATGGACGGCGCCGCCAAGTTCGTTCGTGGGGATGCAATCGCCGGCCTCATCATCACCTTCATCAACGTCGTCGGCGGCATCATCATCGGAACGGCCCAGGAAGGGCTTTCCCTCTCTGACGCATCGAAAACCTATACCCTGCTTACGGTCGGCGACGGGCTGGTCAGCCAGATACCCGCCCTGATCGTCTCGACCGCCGCAGGCATGCTGGTGTCCAAGGCGGGCATTTCAGGATCGGTCGACAAGGCGGTCCTGGGACAGCTGGGCAACTACCCTGTCGCGCTCGGGCTGGTGTCGGCGCTCATGGCGACCCTGTCGCTGCTTCCGGGCATACCGATGCTGCCGTTTCTGATGCTGTCCGCGATCACCGGGGGACTCGCCTATTTCCTGAGCCAAAGGCAAAGCGATGAGGAAGCTGAACGTCAGGCGCCCGATGTTGCCGCGTCCGAGGATGAGGAAATCAGGGCGGCAGAGCAGGCGGTAACGTCCGCGCTGCAGCTTGACGATATCAAACTCGAACTGGGATACGCGCTGCTGCCTCTTGTGAACGGGGAAGACGGAACGACCCTGACCCAGCAGATCCGAGGATTGCGGCGTCAGCTCGCCAATGAGATGGGCTTCGTCATGCCAGCCGTCCGTATCCAGGACAACATGCAGCTGCCGTCGAATACCTACGTGATCCGCATCAAGGAGATTGAATCCGCACGCGGAGAAATCCGTCCCTCCATGCTGCTTGTCATGGATCCGCGCGGCGACCAGATCGAACTGCCGGGCGAACAGACTGTCGAGCCGACCTTCGGCCTGCCGGCAATGTGGGTGCATGACGACCAGCGCGAAGAAGCGTCCTTCCGGGGCTACACCGTGGTCGACCCGTCGACAGTCGCCATCACGCATCTGACCGAGGTCATCAAGGACAATATATCCGACCTCCTGTCCTACGCGGAAGCGCAGAAACTGCTGGACGAACTGCCGACGGAGCATCGCAAGCTGCTCGACGACATCGTGGCTTCGCAGATTACGATCAGCGTCATTCAACGCGTTCTGAAAAACCTCCTGCGCGAGCGGCTGGCCATTCGGGACCTGCCCACGATCCTGGAAGGAATTGCCGAAATTTGCGGATTCTCCCAGAGCCCGACGGTCGTCACCGAACATGTCAGAACCAGACTGGCCCGCCAGATCAGCAACGAAGCTGCCGGCGATCTGGGGTATGTGCCGCTGATCACCCTGTCACCGGACTGGGAACAGGCA
>JAYOLL010000053.1:4532-6536 GCA_038120295.1 Rhodospirillales bacterium
GGCATTCGCCGAATCGATCGTCGGTCAGGGCGACGAGGCGCAGCTCTCGATGGCGCCCAGCAAACTCCAGAAATTCATCGAACAGGTTCGGGAAACCTTCGACAAGTTCGCGATGATGGGGGAAACGCCGGTGCTTTTGACGAGCCCGACGATCCGTCCCTTTGTGCGCTCCATCATCGAGCGTTTCCGACCGGCAACGATGGTCATCTCGCAGAACGAAGTGCACCCCCGCGTCAAGATCAAGACGCTCACGCAAATCTGACGCCCAAGCGGGAAATTTCCGTGTATGGTCGCCGGATCATCGACCGGCGATCTCGACGCATGCGCATTTTCCGGATTATCGCACTCTTCCTGACCTTTCTGCCGGGCGTCGCCCTCGCGCAGATACGCGCCGGCGGCGACACGACGCAGGACGGAGCCAACCGGCACGCCTTCTCCCTGCCGGCCACGAATATGCCGGACAGCCGGATTGGAGACTTCTTTCTCGGCAGCCGGATCTTCAACAAGAAATGGACAACGGAAGCGTCGACGAACGGACTCTTCGGCGGGCTTGGGCCGTTCTACAACGAAGAATCCTGCGCCGGCTGCCATTTCCGGGATGGAAGGGGCCAACCGCCTGGACCGGGTGCACGCCATCTCGGCGCTCTCGTCCTCAAGACGAGCCTTCCCGCCAAACGATTGGACCGTGCGCCGGTGCCGCATCCCCGGTTCGGCATCCAGATTCAGGATCGCGCCGTTCCGGGCGTTTCGCCCGAAGCCATCGTCTCTATCGAAAACAGAACGAAAACAGGTTTTTACGATGATGGTACGCGTTACACGCTCTCAACTCCTCGCTACAGGATCGACGCCGGACCTGTAGCGGGAACTGAAAAGCTGCTTGTCTCTCCCCGTATTGCGCCGGCCGTCTTCGGGATGGGGCTGCTCGCAGCCGTGCCTGAAAGCGCCCTGATCTCCATGGCCGATCCGGAAGATGCGGATGGCGACGGGATATCGGGCCGGCGTAACCTCGTGCACGACAGGGTCGCCAACGCCATGCGCACAGGCCGGTTCGGCTGGAAGGCAAACCACCCGTCGATTCGCCAGCAGATCGCGGCCGCCCTGTCGGAAGATTTGGGCGTCACCAGCGCACTGTTTCCCAAGGCGACCTGTCCGGCCCGTCAGACGGAATGCCTGGCGAAAAACGGAGCCAGCGAGCCTGAAGTGCCCAACGCCGTTCTGGATGCTCTGGTTTTCTATGTCGAGTCGCTGGGCGTGCCGCAACGGCGCAACACCGACGATCCGGCGGTCCGGCGGGGAGAGATCCTTTTTACGGAAACAGGGTGCGCGTCCTGCCACCGGCCGGTGATGGAATCGGGCCCGCATCCCAATCCGATGGTCGCACATCAGAGGTTTGCTCCCTTTACCGACCTGCTTCTGCACGACATGGGAGAAGCGCTCGCCGACGATCGCCCGGACTGGGGCGCCAACGGACGCGAGTGGCGTACGCCTCCTTTATGGGGGTTGGGTCTTATTCCAGCTGTGAATAAACACCATCGACTGCTTCACGACGGGCGCGCGAAAGGTCCAGAAGAAGCCATCCTGTGGCATGGCGGCGAGGCGGAAAGCGCCAGAAACCGGTTTCGCGCCCTGCCGTCGACCGACCGGGCCGCGCTTCTGGCGTTTCTCAACAGCCTTTGAAAGCTGTCAGGCCGATTCCTGTCTTCGCTGAAATACCGAGAGCGCCGTCTCGTCCTCCCGTTTTCGCTCGCGGCGGCCCGCGGCCAGGCGCGTACGGCTCTCCTGACGTTCCAGAATGAGTTCGAATTTCTTGATATCGCGGAAGGATTCGGCGATGGCAGCGCGGTTGTCTGACGTCAGCGCTCATGGGGCAGATTGAGGAGTTTGCATAAGGGAGGATTTTTGGCTCATCGTAGAGACCCGTAGGGGAACGAAGATGAGACAAAAATCGATGACGACGGACATCGGGTCCGGTAGAAACAGAGAGAGCGCTTCCGAACCGTCGCG
>JAYOLL010000054.1:0-6534 GCA_038120295.1 Rhodospirillales bacterium
GTGACCGGCCCCCCTTACCGGTGTCCATTTGCTGAGTTAGATATTCGGCCTCTGCTCCCTTCTGCGTGGACCCAGATGCCAAATTCCTAACTCAGCAAATGGACCCGGTTAAGGGGAGCAGGTCATCAGCAAACAAGCGTTGATCAACGCCATCTGCCAACGTATTGTGCCGCTAACGCGGGTGTGGCGGAACTGGTAGACGCGTCAGACTCAAAATCTGATTTCCGTAAGGAAGTGGGGGTTCGATTCCCTTCACCCGTACCATTGCTATACATTTTGCTATACAGTTTTTGAGGGTGGTGAAAAGATACTAGCAAAAACAGTTAGTTAGTGGTCCCCCCACTGCACTCAAAATCTGATTTCCGTAAGGAAGTGGGAGTTCGAGTCTCCCTGGGGGCACCATATCGCTTTTCGAATGCTGAACCTGCGGCCAGCGACTTCGATCAGCCTAGCGCCCGACCGATTAAAAATGCGTTATCCGGCGCGGCCGGCGGCTACCGCCAGCAGCCGATCTGCGCAACGAAAGAGCCAGCTACATTCGCCATCTGTGTGTCGTCCAGAGCCTTGCCTTCTTTCGCGGTCGCGATCGCGACCCTGTGTTTCTTCAGAAAATCCAGCGTAACGGGCAGCCGGATGCCGAATCCCAGATCGGTGACCAGCTTGCCGGTGGAGGCGTAAACGCCCGGCGTATTGACCTTGGCGACGACCACGCCGGCGATGCGGCCGCTCGCATCGAGGACCGGTCCGCCGGAATTGCCGCGGCGAACATCGATCTTCATGGCGAACATGAACGGCCTTGGAGCGCCCCCGTCGACCGATACATGGCCGCGGACGTGCACCGGTTTGATCGCGACCTTGCCGTGCAGGGGGTAGCCGACCACCGCGACATCGTCGCCCGCGAGCAACGGGACGGCGCGGAAGCGGGCGAAGTTCTTTCCGGGAAGCACGCTTTGCAGCAGCGCGAGGTCCAGAGCCGGATCGGCCGCCAGCAGGTGCGCCTTGATCGGCTTGCGTGCGCCCGCCGGCGTCACGGATATGGCCTTGCAGCCGTCTATGACGTGATGGTTGGTAACGACGTGACCCGCGCCCGTGACGTAGAAGCCGGTGCCGGTGCCCTGTTGCTTCACGTCCGGGGCAGGCTTTGCGCTGGGCGCAAAGGAGCGGTTGATCCTGCGGCGTCGGCTGTCGCGGATCTTCGCCGCTTCCTCGTCGCTGACCACCGCGCCCTTGCAGCGCCAGCGTGCCTTGCGCGCGATCAGAGACCGTGTCTCGTCGTGGCACCAGACGATGTCGCCCGGTTGTTGCGCGCGCGACGGCTCCGCCGGAACGGTCGAGAGGAAGACCGCGCCGAACAGGACACCGAACGCAGTCAGCAATCTCATGCGGATGGCTCGTCGAACAGGCCGAATGCCGCCCTCAAATAGTCGGCGGGCCGTTCCCTCGGCAGATTATGACCGCACTCGCCCAACAGGATCAGGTCCGCGGTTGGTAATTGCGTCGACAGGGCGAGCGCCGTCCGGTCTGCCGGGCAGGGTTCGTCGTTCCGGCCGTGTATCAGCGTGATATCCAGGTCTTTCCGGTTCAGCGCCCGTATCTCGTCTTCATCCAGAATGGCGGCATCGATATAGCGCTGGCGCGGTTCGGCAAACATCGAGGCGAAATAACCGGCATATCCGTCCTGCTGCAACAGTGACCAGCGCTGTTCGATCATCTCGTCGCTGATCGCTGATTTGTCGTACGCCATACGCGCCATGGCATGGCGAAGCGCTTCGCGGTCCGCCGGTAGCGACCAGAAACCGTCCAGCGCATCGTTGAGCGCGTAGGGCGTTCCGATGGCGCTCGATGCCAGGACCCTCGTCACGCGCGTATCGCGCGCCGCGAGTTTCAGCGCCAGCGCACCGCCGAGCGAATGGCCTGCAATCCCCCGCGCACCGTCCGGCAACCGGTCCAGGAGGGCGAGACCCTGCTCGATCCAGAGATCGAGGTCGAAAAAGGGCTCTTCGGTCTTGCGGGAGGAATCGCCGAACCCGATCAGGTCGGCGGCGACGATATTGCAGCGTTCCGCCAGCGGGTCCAGCACCGGTCCGAAATTGCCCATGATCGAGGTGCCCGGCCCGACGCCATGAAGCATGAGGACGGGAAAGCCGGCGCCGCCTTCATGGCAGTGGACGGTGTGCCCTGCTAATTCGGAGACTTTGCTCGTAAGCGACATATCGCCTCAGTCGAAGCTCTGCGCGCACTCGATCGCGGCCACCGCAGCCGTGGCGACTTCGAGGTCCTGCGCGCCGGTGCCCGAACCCACGCCGATCGCGCCGGCGATTTCTCCATCAATGATCACAGGCAGGCCGCCCGGCAGGTTGATGCGCTGGCCGTCGGTTCCCATCGCCAGCTTGATGTCGACTCCGGCTTCGATATGGCCGGTCGGCAGCCCGTAGGCGGCGGCGGTCCTCGCCTTTCTGAGCGACGTTTCGAGCGACATCGAAAAGGCGCCGTCCATGCGGATGAAGGCGAGCATATGTCCGCCGGAATCGACGATGGAGATGCATTGCGGCACGCCCATTGAGCGCGCCTTATCCATGCCAGCCTGCAGCATCTTCATCGCGCCGTCGGAAGTCAGTTTCAGGGTCTGGGCGGTATCCGCCATGGTCGGTTTCTCCTTCTGATTAAGTGTCTTGTCGTGTTTTTACGCGTCTGCCTTCTTCAGGGCGCCCTGGGCGGCGCGCCATCCGGCGCGCCGCCTGGCGCCCATGTAATCCTTGTAGATGCTGCGCGTGTCTTCCACCCGGTTTTCCTTGTGAATGTAGGGGCAGACATCGACGCAAATGTGACAGTAATCCGGCTCCAGCCGGGAATAGGGGTAACAGCGCTCCATGTCGGTCAGCCAGCGCCGGTGCCCGTCGGTCACGATATAGTCCTTCGGGATCGCCTCGCCAGGGCAGTTGTTGGAACACAGATTGCATTTCAGACAGTAATCCTGCACACCGAATTCCAGCGGCGCGTCGATCGCCATCGGCAGGTTCGTCGTGACGAAGCCCGGCCGGAAGCTCGCGCCGAATTGCGGGTTGATCAGGCTGCCATGCCTGCCGAGTTCGCCGAACCCGGCCTTGTACATCGCGGGGATCGCCTGGATATAGGTGCCGCCATTGTGATGGGCCAGCGCGTCCCAGCCGAGCGAGCGGACGTAATCCGCGACTTCCGTCGCGATCCGGGCGCAGTTGTAATAGACGGTATAGGTCTCTTCCTCGACGCCGCGCGGACCTTCGAGGACGCGGTGATACTGTTCGTGGCGCAGCAGACAGATCACGTATTCGTAGGGGCAGTCGACGCCAAGGTCGAGCATGTTGGGCTCGATCCGCGTAATGCCGACCAGGTCCGCGCCGGCGGACCGTCCGATGTCCTTGATCTTTTCCGCCATCGCGACCGGGTCGGGCAGGTGGGTTTTTGCGTCCGCGACAGGTCCCGACCGCTCCGCGCCGAACGCGTAGGTCTGCCGCTTGGTCTCGTCGATCTCCGGCGTCTGGTTGCCGAAAACCGGTACCTGTTCAAGCCCGCGTTCGCGCAGCATCTCGCGCAGCAGCGCATCCTTCAGCCCCTGTTCGCGCCGCCAAAGCGGGCCGTTCGGATCGACATCCGGCGCCAGCGCGCGCTCCCACTCGCCCCGGCTGTAGCCCAGGATGCGCAGCGGCTCTTCCGCGTTCCACATCACGTCGAAAACCACCAGCGGCGCTTGGATCGTCAGCCGGTGCGTGCCCACCCATTTCGGGTCCTGCTCCGTCACCATGTCATAGGACGCGATGTCTTCCGGCACGGTCTCCGGCGCTGCAGGACCCGCATACGAGATATCGAGCTCGACGCCGTTCGCGCCGGCAAGGAGCGTCGCCTTGCCATCCCCATCGCGCAGACGGGCCAGCGCCGCATGGGCGAGGGCGCGAACATTGTCGTTGAGCGTCGGCATGCCGTGTCTCCAACAGGTTTCCACCGGATCTCCGGTCACGATCCCGAGACGGTAGCAGCCGTGCGGCGCGAAGGCTATGCTGCGCCGCCATGACGGATTCCGCGAACCAGACCGATATCGATCTCACCGACCGGGGTGTTTATGCCGTGTGGTCGCGCGACCTCGTTCGCTATCGCGATATCGATCCCAACGGTCACGTCAATAACGGCGCGGTGAACCAGTTCTTCGAGGACGGGCGGATCGGGCTGCGCGACCAGCGCATGGCCGGCGTTCAGCCCAACCTGCTGACCGGCTTCGCGGTGGTCAATTTCAACGCCACCTACCGCGCGCCGATATCCTATCCCGCCGAGGTCGAGATCGGCACGGTGGTGCTGAAGATCGGCGGGGCGTCCTTCCATCTCGGACAGGGCGTGTTTCACGAGGACCGCTGCGCCGCGACTGCGACCGTCATCCAGGTCTATTTCGATCCGAAAACGGGGAAGTCCAACACATTGCCGGATCCTGTCAGGACTGCGCTGGAAGGCGCCATGATCCGGGCATGAGCGAAATCAGCAGAACCAGCGGTTTCGGTCCCGGCGAGCCCGCCATCTATTTCGACCGGCTGCGATGCGGCGACGGCGGAACGCCGCTGGTGCTGGTACACGGCGCTGGCCATACCGGCGCCTGTTACCTGCAGACGCCCGACGGGCGGGATGGCTGGGCGCAATATTTCGCGCGGCGCGGATATGATGTTTATGTCCTCGACTGGCCCGGAACCGGGCGCAGCGGGCGGATGGATCCGGCGGCGCTGACTGGGGACGTGGTCGCCGATGGCATCGGCGGATTTCTGCAATCGCTCGACCGGCCTGCCGTGCTGCTGACCCATTCCATGTCGGGCGCGTACGGATGGAAGACGCTGGAACAGTATCCGGACCGAATTTCCGCCGTCATCGGCGTGGCGGCCTCGGGGCCGGGCAATATCGAGCCCGTGCCGCCGGTTCTCGAACGCGGCGACGGTTACGTCGTGGTGAGGCGAGGGCAGTTCGACCGGCGGGTCGACCTGACGGTCGCGCGGCGGTTCGATGAAGAGATCGTCGAAAAGAAACTGATCGGCGAGGACAGCACGCAGTTTCCGCGCGAGGCGCTAGACGCCTATCGCGCTTCGCTGACCGAGACGCCGCCCCGGCTTGCGTACGAACGCTCCAATATCGAGGGCAGCCAGCTGCGTGTCGAGCATTTCGGAGCCATGGCCGGAACGCCGATTCTGCTGGTGACGGGGGAGGCCGATCCGGACCATACGCGAGAAACCGACGGCGCTATTGTCGAATGGATGAACGCGCAGGGGCTGGATGCGGAACTCTGCTACCTGCCCGACCGGGACATTTCCGGCAACGGCCACATGATGATGCTGGAGAGGAACAGCGACGATATCGCCGCGCTGCTGGCCGACTGGATCGAAGGACGAATTAATAAATGACAGTTCCGGCCCACTCCCCCACCCGGCCACCCATAGGATACTCACGTTGGGTGGCCGGGTGGGGGAGTGGGCTGGTGCGAGGCCGCGAACGCGGCTCAGATCTTACGCGGCCACCATGGCCGCACCGGCGACCTTGCCGCGCTTGAGCAATCGCCGTTCGTCCGCCGGGAAATCGGTGCGGGCATGCACTGTCGAACGGTTATCCCAGATCACGTAATCGCCGAGCCGCCATTCGTGCCGGTAATCGGTGCGCTCGACATAGAGAAACAGCTCTTCCAGCAGGTCGGGACCGTCTTCCGCCGGGCGCTCGTCGCCGCCCGAATCGAGCGCCGCCGACATCAGCCGGTCGACATAGAGCGCGCGCCGGCCCGTTTCCGGATGCTCTACCACCGCCGGCTGCCAGCAATGGGGCACCCCTTCGAGACGGTTCAGGTCCGGCTTCTCGCGAATCGTGTAGTCATAGACCTGCAGGGTCTTTCGTCCCAGAACGCGATTTCGCAGGGCAGGCGGCAAGTCGTCCCACGCGGCGGCGCAATCGCCGAACAGCGTGTCGCCGCCGGTCGACGGTATTTCGACCGGGTACAGCCATGTGGCCAGGTCGGGTTCGGGCGTGAAGCTGTTGTCGTGATGAAACCACATGTCTCCGTCGCCCAGCGCGCCGATGGGTTTTCCGTCATCGTCGAGGATGTTGGAGACCAGCGCGATGGCGATGTCGTCATCGCCCCTGCGGTCGGTCGGCATGGTGATTTCGCTCGCCGCGCCAAGCCAGTCGGCGCTGCGTCGCAGAGCGTCGTCTGTCATGTCCTGCTCACGAAACACCAGTAACGCGAAGCGCCGCCACGCCTTGCGCAGTATTTCTGCGGCCTCGGCATCAACCGGCCGCGACAGATCGATGCCACGGATTTCTGCGCCGATCGTGCCGCCGAGTGGGACAATTTCCAGTGAGGATTTTCCGGCCATGGCGAAAGTTTAACTGCCGCACAGCCGTTTCGGCTACACTGTTGTCGCTAAATATTTGTGATTCGAAACACAAATCAAACTTTGCCGCAGATTGCCAGTCATTCAATGGATTCTCTGACCTGCCCCCCTTAACCGGGTCCATTTGCTGAGTTAGAGAATTGGC
>JAYOLL010000055.1:0-5487 GCA_038120295.1 Rhodospirillales bacterium
GGTCACCGTTGCGTTTTTTATTTAGGAGGCTGAAACCTTGGCATGGGGGACCGCCAATCACTACATCCGCGATGGGCACGTCATTTTGTTCCAGCCATTCCTCGATATTCGCGCACACAGCCCTTCCACAAAAATTCTCGGCGTGAGTCGCGATCGCTGCCGGGTCGTTGTCAATGGCGAGCACTATTTAGTGCCCTCCACAAAACCTCGGGTCTTCGAACCCGAGAGACATGCCGCCTGCACCGCTGAAAAGGTCAATTACACGATAGGTCATTGGCCGGATATCCGATTGCTAGAGTCGAGGCTTATCATTAGAGCCTAATTCGCCAATGAGAACAATACAAGAACATTTGTGATAGAGCACCATCATTTCACATGAAAAGGTGATTCATGTCAGCATCGATAACTGTTCGAGATCGAGGTCGGGGTGGTCTGATGCGCAGCTGCCGGAGACGGCCTTCTCACCCCGCCGCCATCATCTCCGTAAACCGCCGGAACAGATAGTGGCTGTCGCGCGGGCCGGGGCTGGCTTCGGGGTGGTACTGCACGGAAAAGGCGCGCTTCGCGTCCGCCCTGATGCCCTCGAGCGAGCTGTCGAACAGCGAATGGTGGGTCTCCGACACGCCGCCGAACTCGCCGTCCTTCCCGTTCTGTCCGGGCAGGCTCTCGCGCGTCACGACGAAGCCGTGGTTCTGGCTGGTGATCTCCACCTTGCCGGTCGCCAGGTCCTTGACCGGGTGGTTGGCGCCGCGATGGCCGAGATGCATCTTTTCCGTCGCAGCGCCCAGCGCCCGCGCCAGCATCTGGTGGCCGAGGCAGATGCCGAACAGCGGTACGTCCGCCTGCAGCAGTTTCCTTATGGTCGGCACGGCGTATGCGCCGGTCGCCGCCGGGTCGCCCGGCCCGTTCGACAGGAACACCCCGTCGGGCTTCCGCGCCATTATGTCGTCGGCGCTCGCATCCGCCGGCACCACCGTCACCGCGCAGCCCGCATCGGCCAGGCACCGCAGAATGTTGCGCTTGGCGCCGAAATCCATCGCCACCACGTTGAAGCGGGGGCTCGTCTGCTTTCCGTAGCCTTCGCCGAGCGTCCACAGCGACTCGTCCCAGTCGTAAGGCTGGCGACAACTCACCTCGGCGGCGAGGTCCATCCCCTCCAGCCCGGGGAAGCCCTGTGCGGTCTCCAGCAGAGCGTCGACATCGACCTTTCCGTCCGCCGCGTAACCGATCGCGCCCGCGGGCGCGCCGCCGTCGCGAATGCGCCGCGTCAGACGCCTGGTGTCCAGCCCGGCGATGCCGGTCAGATTATGGCTCTTCAGCCACGCATCCAGATGCCGGTCGGAGCGCCAGTTGCTGGGCTCGGTAATATCGCGGCGGAGGATCAGCCCGCGCGCCGCCGGTGTTACCGTCTCGATATCTTCCTCATTGGTGCCGACATTGCCGACATGCGGAAAGGTGAAGGTGACGATCTGCCCGGCATAGGACGGGTCGGTCATGATCTCCTGATAGCCGGTCATCGAGGTGTTGAAGCACACCTCGCCCAGCGTCGTGCCCTCGGCGCCGACGCCCTTGCCCCACATCACCGTGCCGTCGGCCAGCGCCAGCGCGGCCGTGGCGGCGGATGGTTTGGGGGGGATGTCGGCTGGCATGATGGAAACCTGTCGAAAAGTGAGCCTGACCGGGGTTGATACGGGGTTCCGGGCGCGGGGTCAAGTCGGGTGTTCATTGTAAAAATCAATAAAATCAATGACTTGTAAAATCACATCCGCTTGAAATCGAAAAACGATTCCGCTAGAGTCCGCCGCCGTCGCATTACCGTCGCATAGCCGTCTAATTCCAGGGGGAGACCTTCCATGCTGCGAGACGACATCACCCGTGCCATGAAAGAGTCGATGAAGAGCGGCGACAAGGTCGCGACCTCGGCGCTGCGGCTCATCCTCGCCGCGCTCAAGGATCGCGAGATTGCGGCGCGCGGCAAGGGCGGCGACGGATCCGACGGCGGCATCTCCGATCAGGAGATCCTGTCCGTGCTGCAGACCATGGTGCGCCAGCGCAACGACTCGATCGAGATGTACGAGAAGGGCGGGCGCGACGACCTCGTGGAGCAGGAAAAGCGCGAGATCGAGATCATCCAGTCCTTCCTGCCGCAGCAGATGTCCGCTGAGGAAATCGCCGCCGCCGTCGCCGCCGTGATCGCCGACACCGGCGCCTCCGGACTCAAGGACATGGGCAAGGCGATGGGCGCGCTCCGCGAACGCCACGCCGGCTGCATGGATTTCGGCGCCGCCAGCGCGCTCCTGAAAGAGAAGCTGAACGCGGGCTGAAAGCCGTTCCCCGCCAGCCTGACCTGCGTTACCCTCTCCCCTGATTCCGCAAGGGACCGCAATGGCCTTTCCGCCCTATTTTCTGGATGAAGTCCGCAACCGCGTCGGCCTCGCCGCGCTGATCGGCCGCCGCGTCAAGCTGATCCGGAAAGGCAACGAGTTCACCGGCCTCTGCCCCTTCCACAACGAAAAGACGCCCAGCTTTTTTGTCAATGAATCCAAAGGCTTCTACCACTGCTTCGGGTGCGGGGCCCATGGGGACCAGTTTGGGTTTTTGATGCGGACGGAGAATTTGTCTTTCCCGGAAGCGGTCGAGCGGCTGGCCGGGGAGGCGGGGGTCGAGGTGCCGGAGACGACGCCGGAGGAGCGCGCGCGGGAGAAGGCGCGGGCGTCCCTGGTCGAGGTGATGGAGGCGGCTTGCGCGTTTTTCGAACGCTCGCTCAAGGCCAGCGAGGGGCGGGAGTACCTGGCGCGGCGCGGGCTGGACGAGGAGACGATTGCGACGTTCCGGCTGGGTTACGCGCCGGATTCGCGCGGCGCGCTGAAGACCGCTTTGCTAGGTGAGACGATCGATGAGGCGATGCTGGTCGAGGCCGGGCTGCTGATCAGGCCCGAGGATGGCGGCGCCACCTACGACCGTTTCCGCGGACGGGTAATGTTCCCGATCACCGACCGGCGCGGCAGGCCCATCGCTTTCGGCGCGCGGGCGCTGAAGGCCGACCAGCAGGCCAAATATCTCAACTCGCCGGATACGCCGCTCTTCCACAAGGGCCAGGTGCTCTACAACGTGGCGACGGCATGGCCGGCGGCGCGCGAAGAGGGCCGCGTCGTGGTGGCGGAAGGCTATATGGATGTGATCGCGCTGGTTCGCGCCGGGGTCCGCGCGTCGGTCGCGCCGCTCGGCACCGCGCTGACCGAAAGCCAGATCGAGCTGCTGTGGCGCATGGCGGACGAGCCGGTGCTGTGTTTCGATGGCGATACCGCGGGCCAGCGGGCCGCCAGCCGGGCGGCGGAGCGAGCGTTGCCGCTGCTGAAACCCGGCCAGTCGCTCAGATTCGTCACATTGCCGGCGGGCGAGGACCCGGATTCGCTGATCGCGTCGAAAGGCGTGGCGGCGATGGAGGAGATTCTGGCGGAGTCGCGCGCGCTCGATGCCGTGGTATGGGACATGGAAGCGGCAGGACGCCCGCTCGATACGCCGGAACGCATTGCCGGGCTGGAATCGCGGCTGGAAGCGCGCGCCTTCGCGATCCCGGAAAAAAAGGTGCAGTATCAGTATCTTGCGGCATTCCGGTCGCGACTGAGGGAGATCCAGTGGCAGGCGCGGCGCGCCCGCTCGAACATCGGGACGGGGAACCGCCAGCCCTTTGGCGGGAAATCCGGACGATTTAACCGGCAAGCCCCGGCGTCGTCTCATTTGCTCGACCGCCTGCCGGAAAACGCCGCCGACCATCGTCGCGAACAGGCCCTGCTGGGAACCCTGGTCGCGCGCTGGCCGCTGCTCGACGAATTCGCGGAAACCCTTGGTACGCTTGAATTTTCCGACCCGGACCAGGACCGGCTGCGGCAGGAAATGCTGATGCTGCATGCGGGGCAGCCGGACCTTGACACCGAGACAGCCAAACGCCACTTGAGGGACAGCGGGTGCGGGGCGGCGCTGGAAGCAGCGTTCGCGCCGGAGGCCCGGATCCATGCGGTTTCGCTCTCTTCGCCAGCCGGGGCTTCCGGGGAAGGGGCGTCGCCTGACGGGGGAACGGTTGCTGAAGAGGGATTTACGGCCGAAATGGCGGAAACGCTAGCAGAATCGGGGGCGGAAACGGGGGCTGCACGCGCCGTTGCCCGGGCCGGAATCGCCGAGATGATCGAGGGAATCCGCCTCGCGGAGGCGCAGAGACGCTACCGGGCGGACCCGAGCGAGGAGAATTTCACCCGGCTGCAGGAGTGCCGGGCGTCCGCGATGGAAAGCTTCCGGCGCAGCCTGTAGCGAAAAACCATCGCCAAATTCTCCCCCGGCACTGGGATTTGCCGGAAAAATGCTGTATAGAGGTTACGGATTTGAAATCTGATCTTCATAGTTTTTTGACCATGACGCCCCCGGGGCCCGCTATATGTCGTCGGCCCGGACAGAAAATTTCGCGGTTTTTCAGGAACTTAGCGGAAGATTTTGCAGTTGGGGCGAGTTGTGAAAATGGAGTGTGAGCAGGGCATGGCCACCAGGACAGCAACCCGAAAATCTGACGACGCCGAGAAGAAAAAAGCGGCCCAGACAAAAACCGGCCAGACAAAAACTGGAAAGCCCGCGACGAAGCGAGGCCGCGCCGCGACGGCGGCGACCGCTGTGAGCGAGGTCCGCAAGCCCGCCGCGAAACGGACGGCGGCGAAGAAACCGGCGGCGAAAAAAGCCGCGGCCCGCAAGACGGCTGCGAAAACGCCTGCCAAATCTGGCGCCAAGCCGGCCGCGAAGGCGAAAACGGCCGCTAAACCCGCGACCAAGGCAAAGGCGGCGGCCAAACCGGCGAAGAAACCTGCCGCCAAGGTTGCGACCAAGGCTACTGCGTCCAAGGCTACTGCATCCAAGGCAACCGCATCCAAGGCTACCGCCAAAACGGCTGCGCCCAAAACCGCCTCAAAGGCAAACGGCAAGGCCGCCCCCAAAGCCACCGCCAAGAGGGCCAATGGCAAGGCTAACGGGAAAGCCGCCGAGGAGCTGGAACAGGTCAGGACCGACGCGGTAGCGGAAGAAAATGCCGCAGACGAAAAAGCCAGTGAGGCGAAAGCCAACGGCAAGGGCAAGGACGACGATTCCGACGGCGAGACCCAGCAGGACAGCCCGTTGATCGACTCGGTCGATGCCGCGGTCAAGAAGCTGGTCGAGAGCGGCAAGGAGCGCGGCTTCGTCACCTATGACGAGTTCAACGCCGCCATGCCCTCGGAAGAGGTCGGCTCGGAACAGATCGAAGACGTGATGTCGCGCCTGTCGGAGCTCGGGGTCAATGTCGTCGAGGACGAGGAAGCGGACGACGATACCGACAAGGACGGCAAGGAAAAATCCAGCGAGTCGTCTTCGTCCGGAGACGAGGATCTGGGCCGCACCGACGATCCGGTACGCATGTATCTGCGCGAGATGGGCTCGGTCGAGCTGCTGTCGCGCGAGGGCGAAATC
>JAYOLL010000056.1:0-2479 GCA_038120295.1 Rhodospirillales bacterium
TCGTAGAGGACCGCGGTAGCGTCCGTCATATCAGACCGTCGCCCCGATCCGCTCCAGATAGGCTTCCGCCAGCCACAGCCCGTCCTCGTCCCGGACATCGATGGTGGCCCAGAACCGGTCGATGGGAACGATATCGACATGGTCGCCGAACGGGTTCTCGCTCAGTAGATTTTCGGCGCGGAACAGCGAGCCAATTCCGATCAGCTCCTGAAACATGCCGAGCGCGGCCCGATCGCCGGCGCCCGCCACCCGGTCGGTCGCACCGTTTTCATCGCGCCGCCAGAAATTGTAATGCACGGGATGACAGGTAATCAGCGAGTCGGGCCGGTCAGACTCAATCGCTGTCAGAAGATCGGCCACCAGCGATTTCGGTCTCAGCGGATGGGTGATTTCCATCAACAGGTAATAATCCGCGCCCTTCTCCTGTTCGATCCGTATACGTGCAATCTCCCGGAGAACGTCGAGTGTGGTGACGCCTTCTACACTGAGTCGGCCTGGGCGTTTTTCCGATACGAGGCGCGAGTCGGTAGCATCCAGCCGGGCGGCAAACCTGTCGTCGTCATGCGCCACAACAACCGACCGGAGTCCTTCTGCGGCAAGCGCATGGCCGATCGTGATGTCCCACAAGGTCCTGCCCTGCAGGATAAAGCGCGGATCGCCGGCTTCATTGAGACAGTCCGCGGCGCGGATCGGGATAACGGCGTCGACTGTCGGTGTCGTCATGGCAATATCTCCCGGTCCGTTGTCACGTCAGGTCCTGCCGGATCAGATCGATAATATACACGTGCCGGTCCGCGCGCTCCTCGCTCTGATCGTGATTTATGCCGTGATGATGAAACACCGAGGCGCGCGGTTCGTAGACGATCCTGTGGCCGGCGCGCAGCACCTTCTTCGCCCAGTCCTGATCCTCCAGCCCGTGAATGCTCTCGTTGAACGGCAGGTCTTCCCAGGCCGAGCGCCGGATCATCGAATTGGCGTTGTTGAAATAGAAGTCGCGCCGCTGCACCCGGCGCTCAACGCCGAACGTCGTCCACAGATCCCTCTTGTCGAACGGCGAGGAGTCGGGCAGAGGCTCCTGCCGCCCGTAGACCGCCACGCACCCCGGATCGCGAAGATTCTCGGCGAGACTTGAGGCCCATGTCTCGTTGGCCGGCACACAATGACCGGACAGAATGGCGATGAGCGGCGCATCGGTCGCATCGATACCGATATTGATTGCCCGGGAGTAGTTGAATTCCCTGTCGCCGTAATCGACGATTCGGCAGCCATAACGTTCCGCGACCGCGCGCGTATCGTCGGTCGACCCGTTATCGACCAGAACGATTTCGACCGAAGGATAGTCCTGCAGAGTAACGGCCTGGAGACAGCTCCCCAGCCATTCCGCCTCGTTTCGGGCGCGGATCACCACGCCGATGGCGTCACCGCTCATCGGCATACCTATCGTGGAAATGGCCGAAATGAAGCGCGTCGCCGGGCTCGACCGGATAGCGCAGCGTCAGCCCGATCACGTGCGAACGCATTGCCGGCCCCAGACCGCGATAGTCGGTAACCGCCACCGTCAGATCGTCCTCCAGAATCCGTTCTCCGGCTGTCAGGGTTCGCCGGACCGAAAGACAGCGCAGACGTTCAACGGATTCCACCGCGTCAACGTCGTTCGTCGATGATGCGTGCATCCGCGCATCGGCAATGCGGGACAGCGCCGCGGCATCCAGACAGGACGCATCGGGAACGACAACATCGCTCGCCCCCATGGCAACGGCAGCCATGATGACCGTCGCTCTGTCGCCGATCGCTGCGAACGATTCCGGCTGGGCGGACAGGATAGTCAGACGCTGAAATACCATGGCGTCGTCCTGCCCGCACAGATCGGCCGTCAGGACCAGCGAGGCTGTCGGAATTGCGCGGCGCGCATCGTCCAGCGCGTCGTCGCCACCTTGCCCGACATCCAGCAGAACCGCCTTGCCGGATCCTGCCAGCGCTTCGAGGATTTCCGGATCGGACCGGTGCCCGGGCCCAACATACCAGGCCGCAATGTCGCCATTACGCGAATCGATATCGGCAACGCCGCCAATCTCGCTCAAGGCCGGGCCCTTTCGGTCATCCTTTCCTCGGGCTTTCAGAAACCGCCCGAAGCGGATTACCGACGTGGCGCCCGAGGGCGGGTCGCCCGTTCTCAGCCAGATATTCATCCGGGCGTTCACAGGGTTTCCAGCTTCACGCCATGCTCGCTTGCCAGGCCGAACAGACCGGCTGCGACATCCCGGTCGAGCGGAATGCCGTCTCGCCGCCGTCGTTCGGCTTCGCGGATTTGCGGATCGTTCGGGAGCATGACCTCTTCGCCGGGCTGGGCCGGTTCGCAACGGACCTCGTCGGTCATGGCCTGAAGGCGCGACCGGAATTCATCTGCCAGCCCTGCAATATCGCAGCGCATCGCCAGGTAGAACTGTCCGAGATGGCGCGGACGATCCATCGGCGTGGT
>JAYOLL010000056.1:2579-5396 GCA_038120295.1 Rhodospirillales bacterium
CGCGCTGCATGCAGCGCAAAGCTCGCCATCGCGCCGGGATGGCTCGAATTACCGACCGACACGGCGCCGAGCCCATAAGTTTCAGCCATCTCCATTGCATGGGCCATCGCCTTCATGCCGGCGGCGTGACCGAATGCATTATCGGCGTCGAGCGACCCGAAAGCCGGAAAAACCGCCTCGAAGCGCATGTCGGGGCGGGGGTTCTTGCGCCCGGACAGCGCCGACTGCACATAGTGCGGCAACAACCGGATACCGTGGGAATCGACGCCCCGCAGACTGGTCTCACAGAGTCCGCCGGCAACCGCGTCCCGGGAGAACGGGTCGAGCCCCGCCTTGTCGAGGACCGCGCAGGCGAATTCGAGGAGCGCATCGTAGGCGACCCTGGTCGTATCGGAACCGGTCATGACGAACCTTCGATTTTCACCGGCACGTTTCCTTCGGCGAGACTTCGGTGCACCGCCTCAATCACGGCGACGGATTGCAAACAGGCAGAAAAAGTCGGGCGCGTCGCATCGAGAGCAGAGAGCGAGACGGCGCCCGACCGGAAGGCCCGGACGTCGTCGAGAAAGCGGCGAATGCTGGCGACGCCGTACCCCTTGAATTCGAGCTTGCCGTCCTCGCGCTGCCAGGCCCCGGTGAAGTAGGGGTTGGGATCGCTTACCCCGGCAGTGTCGCTGACGACCCTGACGCCGCGATGCTTCTGATCGGCATCGAACCGCCCGTCGGTGCCGACGATACTGATGCGCTGATCGGATGTCGCCGTCGTGGTTTCAGGGTCGATCCAGTTGGTGATATGGGTCGAAACAAAGGACCCGCCATCGGGCCGCCGCCATTCGATCACGGCCTGGATCGAGTCCCACGTATCGATGTCGTACTCGACCAGATACTCTTTCTGGCCCCAGGCGGTAACGCGCTGCGGCGCATATCCTGTCGCCCAGCCGATCAGGTCGACGTAATGGACCGCGAGATACTGGAAAATGCTGGTGCGTTCAGCCCAGCTTTTAAAGATGTCCCGCGGAATGGTCTTGCGCTGGCTGTATTCGACCGTGGCGTAGAGCGGCGTACCGACACGGCCCGAAATGATGGCGTCGCGCAGCATCAGATTTGATTCGTCGAGCCGCTTGTGGAATTCGACCTCGGCGACAATCCCGGCATTCTTCGCCGCCGCCAGCATCGTTTCAGCATCCGCCAGCGTTCCGGCCATCGGCTTGACGACAAGGCAGTGAATACCGCGTTCTGCCAGCGGCGCTGTCACCACCGCATGCAGGTGATCGGGCACAACGATAATGGCGCAGTCGGGTTCGAACTCGTCCGCCGCATAAAGAAAGGCGCCGTCGTCCGAGCCATCGCGCGGCCAGACCTTGCATCGCTCATCGACGCCCATCGCTTCGGCGATTGCGTCCATGTCCCTGGCCGCCGCATGCGCCGTTCGCGCGGACGTCGTCGCCATCGCTATGTCGCCGACGCCGCCGGCGCGCCGTTCTTCGAGAAGCGCCGGCGCGACGGTGCCGTAATATCCGTCCATGCCGCGGCCGGCGACATACATGCCGCCGCCGACGACCAGAACCCGTAAACGGTCGGTCATTGCGCACCCTCCGCCAGCTCGTCATAGGATAACGACCACGTGCCGGCATCGAGCGACCGGGCAATGGCGTCGAGAATCAGCAAGTCTTCCTCCGTCTTGACGATGATCGAGGACAGCTTTCCAACGGGATAGGACCCGAACTTTCCGCAGAAAAACGCGTGACCCAGCCTTTCCATATCGGCCAGAAAAGGCGTGTTGCGCCACATCATGACCGAATAGACGAACGGTCGGACAGGCGTGAGGTCCTGTGTCTGGGCGAACTTGCCCTCGAAGGTGAAGTTCACCGGAGCGTCACCGGCCAGGCAATGGACCTGTTTGTCTTCGACCGTAATGAGGCTGTCGAGACTGTTCTCAAAGAAATAATCGACGACCGCCTTTATCTCACCGGCGGGCTGGAGCGGCGCGATGGGGTTGACCCAGGCAACCGCGTCCGCCGGATGGGCGTGCATGAAATCCTCGACCACATCGTCGGACTTGGTATCCGAACTGCCGAGCGCTGATGGCCGAAGGTAGAATTCCGCCCCGAACCGCGCCGCGATGGGCGCAAAGGCATCATGGTCGCCATTGACGATCACCCTGTCGAATGCGCCGGATGTTACCGCTGCATCGATCGCCCAGCCGATCATCGGCTTGCCCCCGATCAGGGCCAGATTTTTCATCTTGAGCCGCGTCGAGCCGATCCGCGCGGGGATCATGGCGATTGTTCGTTTCATGTCGTTCGATTTACCTGGTGGGCCGGGCCGGCACGCCGCACACCGTCTTACCGGCAGGCACGTCCGCATCGACGAGCGCACCGCCTCCGACGGTCGCATTATCGCCGACCGACCGGTATTCGAGAACAGTTGCGCCCGCCCCGACATGCGCGCCGGCACCGACCAAGACGCCGCCGCAGAGCGTCACCCCCGGCGCGATGAAGGCATGGTCGCCGATCCGGCAATCATAATCGACGGTCGCGCCGGTATTCACGACAACGTTCGCGCCGATAACCGTGTCCGGCTGTATGACGGCACCCGCCATGATTTGCGCGCCATCGGAAATTTCCACGCCGTTTGCGATCGTGGCGGAGGGATGGATTACCGTCACCATCGCAAAACCCCGTGCAGCGAATATTTCATACAATTTCTTTCTGGAGTCGCCGGCACGGGTTGCCCCGACGCCGACCGCAATGGCGACGGAATCCACCGGCAGCGCCATCGCTGCTGCATCGTCGCCGATTATGGTTTCTCCCGGCA
>JAYOLL010000057.1:0-3913 GCA_038120295.1 Rhodospirillales bacterium
GGCTTAAACGCGCGTCTTCATGACCACGTCTCCCGCCACACCTCCCGGAATTATCGACAGGCCGCAGAATCCGCAGCTCGGCATCCTGCTGCTGCTGGCGGGAATCGTGCTGTTCGTTTCGGGCGAGGTGTGCGTCAAGCTTCTGGCGCAGGACCATTCGATCACCCAGGTGGTCTGGGCGCGCTATACGTTTCATGCGCTGGTGACATTCGTGATTTTCCAGCGTGTCGGCATGTTCGCCAACGCGAAGACCACGCGTCCCTGGCTGCATCTGGCGCGCTCGGCGCTGATGCTCGCCGCCACAGCCTGCTTCTTTACGGCGCTGCGCTATCTGCCGCTGGCCGATGCGGTGGCGATCAGTTTTCTGGCCCCGCTGATGGTGACCGCCTTCTCGATCCCGATTCTCAAGGAAAAGGTCGGGCCGCGGCGCTGGGCCGCCATCGCGGTCGGATTCGTCGGCACCATGATCATCATCCGGCCCGGCACGGCGGCGATGCACTGGGCCGCGATTCTGCCGCTCGGCTCGGCGGTGTGCTATGCGCTTTACCAGATCCTGACGCGCATCGCGACGCGCACGGACACCACCAATACCAGCCTGTTCTGGATGTCGGCCTTCGGCGTCGTCGCAACGTCGCTGCTTGTTCCGTTCGCCTGGACAAACCCCAGCCTTGAGGCCTGGGCGCTGATGCTGGCGCTGGGCTCGTTCTACGGGTTCGGCCACTACCTGCTGATCCGCGGGCTGGAGCTGACCTCGGCGTCGATGCTGTCGCCGTTCCTCTATACCCAGGTCATCTGGGCGACGATTTTCGGCCTGCTGATCTTCGACCAGTTCCCCGACATGTGGACCCTGATCGGTGTCGGCATCGTCATCGCCAGCGGGCTCTATATCTGGCGGCGGGAAGTGCTGCTGGGGAATTAAGGTTCAGGCTGGCTCGGGCTCGGGATTAAACGCTCCCGCCGCCGGATACTGGTTCGGCCATTTCAGATCGTAGCCCAGCTTGCGCGCGGCGTGGCGCACGAAGTAGGGGTCGAACAGATGCCCCTTGCCGATGCAGCAGATATCGGCGCGGCCGTTTTCGATGATGTCGTTGCACTGTTCGGGCGTCGCGATATTGCCGACCGTCATCGTGGGAATGCCGATTTCCGCCCTGATCCGTTCGCTGAACGGCGTCTGGAAAAGGCCCGGCATGGCGGGCCGGCGGACATGGGAGACGTTGCCGGTCGACACGTCGAGAATATCGAGTCCGGCTTCCCTGAACAGCCGGGCAACTTCCAGCGCGTCCTCGATCTCGTTGCCGCCCTCGACCCAGTCGACCGCGGAAATACGCGCCGAGATCGGCTTGTGATCGGGCCACACCTTGCGCACCGCGTGAAACACCTCAAGCGGCAGCTTCATACGCCCCGCCACGTCGCCCCCATAGGCATCGGTGCGCTGGTTCGACAGTTTGGAGATAAAGGAAGACAGCAGGTAACCATGGCCGCAATGCAACTCGATCATGTCGAACCCGGCCTTCTCGGCGCGTTCGGCGCCGCTGACAAAATCGTCGACCACCTTGGCGATATCGGCCTGATTCATTTCGCGCGGCGTGTCGGCATCCGGCCCGAACGGAATCGCTGACGGCGCGACCATTTCCCATTTCTGGTCCTCGGTCAGAGGGCTGTTGCGTTCCCAGCTGCGCGGTTCGCACCCCTTGCGGCCGGCATGGCCGAGCTGCATGCCGATTTTCGCGTCGGACCGCTGATGCACGAAATCGACCACCCGCTTCCACGGCTCGATATGCTTGTCGTCCCAGATGCCGGCGTCGCCGGGCGATATGCGGCCTTCCGGCGAGATCTGGGTCATCTCCGTATAGACCAGCCCGGCGCCGCCGACCGCGCGGCTGCCCAGATGGACGACATGAAAATCGGTTGGCGTCCCATCGAGATCGTCCGCCGAATACATGCACATCGGCGACACCGCGACGCGGTTGGGAAGCGTCAGTTCCCGCAGCGTGAAAGGGGTAAACATCGGCGGGATCTGATCAGTCGCCATGGCGGGCTTTCTCCTGTACTGGTGTGAGTACGCCAATGATACGCAGGGCGGGAGCGCGGTCAAAGGAATGCCGTTGGTTTCCCGCATTTTGCTGAAACCCGCAAGGCATCCGTTCGCACCATGACCTCTGCCCCGCGCACCGCCGCGATACCGCCGACCTATCTCGCGGCCGGCTATATGATATTCGCCGCTGCCCTGTTCGCGTCGATGCATGGAACTGTGCGGCTGGTGTCCGCCGACCTGCACCCGTTCGTGATCGCCGTGTTCCGCAACCTGTTCGGTTTCCTGGCGCTCATGCCGCTGCTGCTGCGCGGCGGGATCGAGCTGTTCAAGACGACCCGGTTCGGCATGCATACGACAAGGGCCGTCTTCAACTCCATCTCGATGCTGATGTGGTTTACGGCGCTCTCGCTGATCCCGCTCGCCGATGCGACGGCTTTGTCGCTGACCGGACCGCTGTTCGTCACGCTGGGCGCCATCGTCGCCTTTGGCGAACGAGTAAGGCTGTGGCGCTGGGGCGCTCTCCTGTTCGGGGCTTCGGGCGCATTGCTGATTATCCGGCCGGGTTTCGAGGAAATCCAGATCGGCATGCTGCTGACCATCGGGTCGGCCGCCTTCGCCGGGATTTCCAAGCTGTTCGCCAAGAGCCTGACGCGGACCGACGACCCCACCACCATCGTCGCCTATCTGCAGTTCCTGATGACACTGATGACGCTGGTCCCCGCCCTGTTCTACTGGGAATGGCCGACGCTGGAACAGTTCGGCGGGCTGATCGTGATCGGCATCCTCGGCAGCCTGGGCCATCTGTTCAGCGTCCGGGCCTACGCCATCGCCGATGTCAGCTTCGCGGAACCGATGGTGTTCACCCGCATGGTGTGGGCGACCCTGTTCGGCTTCATCGTGTTCTCGGAAGTACCCGACGCCTGGACCTGGGCCGGCGCGTCGGTGATCGTGTCGGCGACCAGCATCATCGCCTGGCGCGAACGCAGGGAACGACAGGCGGCGAAGCGCGCCGCCGGAGAATCCGGCGGAGCAAAGTAGGCACGCGCGCACGCCTGCGCTACTCTCCGCCCGGAAAGGCGCAGCGACATGGCGACAGCAAGGAACAGGAATACGGACAAGGGCTATCCCGATCTGCAGGATCATCTGCGGTCGCTGGACGAGGCTGGGCTGATGCGCACGATCGATGCGCCGGTCAACAAGGACACCGAGCTGATGACGCTGGTGCGCTGGCAGTTCCGCGGCGGCATCCCGGAAGCGGACCGCAAGGCCTTCAAGTTCACCAATGTCACCGATTCGAAGGGCCGCAGATACGATATGCCCGTTGTGGTCGGCGCGCTGTCGGCGACGCCGGCGATCTATTCCATCGGCATGGGCGTCGCACAGGACGACATCGGCGCGTGCTGGCGCGCTGCCGTCGCCAATCCGGTCCCGCCTGTGGAAGTCGAGGACGCGCCCTGCCACGAGGTGGTGCTGACCGGCGCGGATCTCCAGGGAGAAGGCAAGGGGCTGGATGCGCTTCCTGTTCCCATTTCGTCGCCGGGGTTCGATTCCGCTCCCTATTTCACGGCGACCGCCTGCGTCACCCGCGATCCCGAAACCGGCGTTCAGAATGTCGGCACCTACCGCGCCGGGCTCAAGGCGCCGGACCGGCTGGCGGTGAAGTTTTTCACCAATCTGGGGCAGGGCGGCCACGCCCACTGGCTCAAATGCAAGGAGCGCGGCGAGAAGCTGCCGATGGCGATCGTCGTCGGCTGCCCGCCGTCAGTTGCCTATCTCGCGCCGCAGAGCATCCGCGCCGGGCTCGACGAGATTTCCGTCGCCGGCGGGCTGGTCGGCGCGCCGATCCGCGTCGTGAAAGCAAAGACGGTCGATCTTCTG
>JAYOLL010000058.1:0-3468 GCA_038120295.1 Rhodospirillales bacterium
CTCCAAGCCGCCGCTTCACGGATTCAGCCAGCCCGGCGGCGGTTTCAGCATCGATATCGCGGCGCCGTTCAAGATCGCTAAGCAGCGCATCCGCAACTAATTCCGAAAGACGACACACGGCCCGTGTGGAAAGGCACGGGCGGTCGACAAGAGGCTCATGCCACGCCGGCACGGCCTCCGCCCTGTCCGTCAGAGCATCCAGCGTTTCTTCCCGGATCTGGGCGCTGGAATTGGACAGAAGCGCCGTAATGGCGTCGCGATCATCGGTCGCGATTACAGCGTCGGCGACCGCCGGGCCGAGCCCGGTCCTGCGGGAAATCGCTGCCAGAGGCGCGCCGCCCTGCAGGCCGGCCACGATATCGAGCAACACCTCGTCTGGCAGAAGCGGAGAGTGTTCGAGGATGGGACAGGCGACGGTTTCGTCTTCGTCCCTTGCCAGCCTTTCGATGACCGTAGGCGGCGCCGATGCACAGGATTTGAGTTCTTCCGAGAGAATTCGCCGGACCCGCGCTGCCCCGTCACCGGAAAGAACGTCGAGAACCTGATTAACGACCTGTCCGAGCCGGTCGTCTTCTTTCCCATCGAGCTCGGGCGCCAGCCTGCCGATCCGGACAGCCAGCGCGCTGCGGACGTCAATATCGGGATCGCCTGCCAGAAGCAGGCCCGCCTGGACCGGCGTCGCATCGTTTGCCGCAACCGCACGGCGGACCTCCGGACCGGAATCTTCTGCCAGAAAATAAAGAATTTCAGGACGCACATCCGTGCGCGTGGCAAGGGCCTGGCGATCGTCGGAGAATTCCGACCGCGCGAGACGCTTGGCGTCCTCGTAATCCATCGGGGGAGCGGCGGGCCTGGCAAGCGTCATTGTCCCTCCTCTGCGCTGTCTGCAGAATCCGGCGCGATAACGTAGCCAGCCTTGCCGTTATGCTTGATATCGTACATCGCCGCATCGGCCCTCAAGGTCATGTCTGCAAGCGTTTCCCGCGCTCCGCGCGGACGGACGGCAATCCCGACAGAGATACCCAGCGGCCGGTCCGGAGCGCCGGAGAACCTCCGGAGAATTTTCGAAGAGTCGAGCATATCGACGGCGCGCGCCCTTGCGCCGTCTTCATCCGTACGTTCGAGCCAGAGTGCGAACTCATCGCCGCCAAACCGGGCCACCAGATCGCCGGGCCGGCAGCAGCCGGTGAGCATGTCGGTAACCGCAACCAGTGCCTCGTCGCCCTTCTGATGACCATGAACGTCATTTACCGGCTTGAAATTGTCGAGATCGACATAAAACAGCGCGCCCCCGGCATCGCCGTGGCCCAAACGGTTTCCGAGATCCGTTTCGAAAGCTCTGCGATTGAGGAGACCGGTCAGACCGTCGGTACGCGACAGCGCTTCGAGCTCGGCTCGATGCGCAAACTGCTGCAACGCGACCCCCAGATTCACGGCGATCTCGTCGAGGAAGGCGATATCGGTTGTGGACCATTCCCCCTGCCGTAAAGGCTTCCAGACAGCAACCGCGCCATTCACGGCGTGCCGCCACGATGTTGCGACGACGAGCCCTGTCCCCTCCGGATACTCGACCTCGAACGGTCGGAGGTCGCCAGACGCACCGGTATTTGAAAGACGCGCCAGGGCGGGATCGAAAAATTCGCCATCCAGGGAGAAATCCCCATGATGCGCCGCTTCGATCCAGCCCCCCGTCGAATCCCTGCGATACAGGCGCCCGCCCGCTGCACCTAACGATCGCGTCGTTGTCGTGATGGCGATGTCCAGCATCCGGTCCGGATCGAATTCGTCGCGCACGGCGCGCACGATATGGGCGATCTGACGTTCCCGCTCCAGGCTTCGTGCGAGGGACCGCGCGCGCCTGCGCTCTTCGGACACGTCTCGACAGACGCCGCGCGTCGCGATCCGGTCTCCATCCGACGAAAAGACGGGCCGGGCGGATGTTTCGAAACAGACGGCGCCGCCGCCATCAGCGCTGCGCATCCACACATCGACTCCAGCGACGGAGCGATCCGTTAGAAAGGGAGACCCGTTCCGCTCAGGGGCATCGGGGTCGAGAAAGCCGAGCGCCGAGCGCCCGAGCAGATCATCTGTCGAGAACCCGAGCGGTCCGGTCGTCGACACGTAAACGAACCTGCCCTCGGCGTCGGTCTCCCAGCAAAAATCGCCGCACAGTTCGGCAATGTCCTTGAACCGCAGGCGCGATTCGATCAGCGCACCCCGAATGGCAGCCTCGCGGTCAGCAACAGGGTCGGAACCGGAGCCGTTGCTGGAGTCGGGGTAAGGCAGATTTTGTCGGGATACAGCGGTCAATCGGGACACCTCAATCACGCGGGGCCAGTCCGCTGCGACCGGGGCGACGTGCGCCTCGCCTGTCGTCCCCCCGACGCGACAGCCAGCCGGCGGCGCAGACCGCGGTCGGGTACATCGATGATCGCGCCGGTACGCGCCTGAACAGGCGGCATAAAATTCGCGGTATCGAAGGCGGGCTTTCCGAACAGATAACCCTGTCCGAACCCGACACCCGCGCTCCGCAACATGGAGACCGTGTTTTCGTCCTCCACCATTTCGGCAATGGTATCGATCTCGAGATCGTTGCACATGCCGATCACCGCGCGCAGGAAGGCGCGATTTCGTGGCGTGCTGTCGACGGTCCTTACATAGGCCCCGTCGATCTTCACGTAATCCATGTCGAACGCATGAAGATAACGGAGCGCCGCCGAACCCGCGCCGAAATCGTCCAGACAGACCGCATGGCCGGCCTTGCGAAGCCCCTGAATGAAGGCATTGGCGACATGAAGTTCCTCGATCTTCGCCGATTCGGTCACTTCGAAGACGACACGGGACCGTACCGCCGAGAACCGGTTCAGCAGATCGTGCAGCTCGGCGACGAAAGTCCGGTTTACGATCGAATGTCCCGAAACATTGACCGCAACCACATGCGTCTCGTCCCGATCGGCTGAAGCCACAAGCTCTTCGAGGACACGGCGGCACATGGCCATGTCGAAATCGTGAATGATGCCGGTATTTTCGCCGAACACGATCAGCGGATAGGGAGAATCGTCGATCTTACCGTTGATCCGCGCCAGCGCCTCGAAATGATGCAGTGCGCGCGTATCCAGGGACACGATCGGCTGATAAGCAACCTCGAAATTGCCTCTGTCTGTCGCGTCCCGGAATCGGGTCAGAAGGATGTCGGTTTCGCGAGACAGCACCTTCAGCCCGTCCGACAGGCTGTTGACCTCCAGCCCTGCGCCTTCCGACTCGCAGAACCTGTTGACAATGTAGAGAAGAGCCCGGCGTGCGTCGTCCTCGTCGATATCGGCATCCACCGTGCCGGAACTGACGGCTATTCCGACGCCTTCGGAGTCTGCTTCTCGGAAAATCTCCTCGACGCGTCCGGTTATCCGGTCGATATCGATGCCGGATCGATGAAGAAACCCGTATGAATTCTCATCAAGACGGCCCGCC
>JAYOLL010000059.1:0-1750 GCA_038120295.1 Rhodospirillales bacterium
CCTTTTCTTTCATAACCTTCCCTGGCCGATCGCCGCGCGGACGCGACCCGGCAAAGCCCCGGACGATCTACCAGCGGAACCGATACATCCGATCAGTATGGTTAACGCAAGATTTATGCCAAGGATGAGAATCCAGCGATTCCAGAGCGTTAGCGGAACGGTCGGTCAGCAGCCAGGCAATTATGTAAAATCTGCCGACAGTTCTGCAGCTCTTACCCAGCTGCCGAAGCGAGGCCGAAACCGGCCGTTTGGCTCTCTGCACCAGCAATTCTGGCCAGTTCCCGGCAGGAAAGATTGGTCCATGCGAACCGCGCCGCGTTACGTCGTCCCGGCGTCCCGATGCGCCTTCCAGTCGGCAATCCATTTCTGCCGGTACGGATCCATGCTGTCGCCCGGCCTGATGGTATAAAATGAGGTTGCGCGTCCCGTCGCGGCCCAGGCGTAACCCGCCCTCAGCGCGCTGAAAACATTGCGGTCGGCGGCATTTCCCGCTTCCTTAAAAACCGGCACCGACCAGAAGCGCAGAACCGGCTCGCAGATCATCTTGTTGATCATGAGCGTATTGGGGTCGACGAATCCGCCTGCCTTTTGTGCGAACACGCCGCGATCCGGCCCGACCGATTCCCACCGGTCCTCGCAGAGAGGCTCGCCGGTTCCGGAGCCGGTCCCTCTGCAAACATACGGGGGCTCTATTCCCGATTTGGCGATGACGGTTAGTGTTTTTTTCGGTCCGCAAGAGAATGTGATCAGGCTCGGATGGCAACGCGGTTCAGAGGAACTGCGACTTCAGGGGGCGCCGTAGATTGAGACGGCGCGCACGGTGAACGGGGTTCCGGACGCCGTCATGACGAACCGGTCGAACGCGCTGCGGAAAGCGCGATCGGTCACCCGGAAGACGGAGACGCCATCGACAATCGCTTCGAGCGCGCCAGCGCTATCGCGGGTAAGCTGGAGAGTTTTCGTCGCCATCCCGGTCGTGCGGTCCGGGACGGCCGCGCTTTCGATGACCGCGCTGCCGCGGCTGCCGCGCCGTTCCAGCGAGAGGGTCGGAGCCGACCCCGGTCGGAAAATCAGAAAGTAACCTGGAACGCTTTCGCCCTGGCCGACGCCGAATTCGAAGACGCCATTGCGGGAGTCCGGCGCGTCGAGGACGAGACGCAGGGCGAAACTGTTTGGGATGGTCCTGCGTAGAACAGCGCGAGCGGGTTGAGATGGCGCTGTAGTGCGTGGCGCGGGGGCGGGCGACGACGGGTCGCCCAGCTGGTCTTTTGCAAGCTCCCGTAGAATGCCGCCCAGCAAGGCTCGTCCGATATCCTCTGGCTCGGTTCTTCGAGCGGTTTGAGAAGGGCCGGAAGCGGCGGCGCCTCTTTCAGGGGTAAGAATCAGGCCACGGGGACCAACAGACAGGCGACCGCGGGCTACGATCCAGGCGGGGTTTTGCGTGTGATCACCGTCGGAAAAGCTGTCCTGGGCGATTTTCTGACTCCAGGGCCAGGAGTAACGGCGACTGAGATCGCGAAGGTCGTTGATGAATCCGGGATCGGCCGCCCGCTGGCGGGCCGCCGCATTGATGAGTCGGTCGAGGTCCTTCAGGAGGGTCTCAAGGGCTGGCGATCGGTCGGGAAGAGCTGATGCCGGAGCCTGTGACTGATACGTCTTCCAGTCGCTGGAATAGGTTTGGGCGGTAACGAGGCTGGGGAGAGCGGTCCAGACAATGAACGCGATGAAAGCGGGACGTAGGTCTAAAGGC